>NZ_JAVDVX010000001.1:0-1160652 GCF_031457055.1 Cellvibrio fibrivorans
CACTGCATCCGATAATTGGTTTTCGCCAATCACCCTCCGCAAGTGCCCACACGCATTGCTTGATCTGTCTTGTTAAAAAACCGGTTAGCGCTTCGGCTCAACCGTGGGAGGCGCATTATACGCACCTTCTTTCTTTTCGCAAGCGTTTTCTTTTTCAGATTTCGCTTGCCGGTGATTCGCACAAAGCATTTTGCTCCCGCTTTTTCACCGCTCGCCGTGAAGCGAGGCGCGCATATTACGCTATTTTTTTTCTTTGTAAACCCTTAATTTTCTTAATTTTTTACAAAACTGCCAAACTTTCCATCACTGCGCTTTCGCGCTCAACCCTGGCTCGGCAAGGGCGCGCACTATACGAATCCGACCGCACCTGCGCAAGCTCTTTTTAAGCGCCAAACATACTTAATTTCATATGCGATCAATCGACAACCAATACCAACAAAAACTACACAACTTCAAATAAGTGATACTTCTTTTTACCCACCCTTACAAGATAAAAGCGATCAAAAAAAGCACTGCCTAACGCAAAACAATTGGCCGATTGCATGTTGTCGCCGATGGATTTGGCAACACCATTAACGAATACGGCACTTCTAGCCAACGCATCCTTAATTTGCTTTCCTGAAGCAGCCAATTCAGCATCAGCCAATAACTGGGTAAGCGGTAAATCAGCAATTTCTGCGCGGATTAATTTTGACGAAGGCAATCCATCCTGCTGCAACTGAAGGAAGTCTGACTCACTCAAGTTAGACAACTCATCGCTAAACAAGGCCTGTGTGATGCGCTGGGCAGCTAATAGACCAGCGTCACCATGCACAAGCCTGGTCACCTCTTCCGCCAGAATACGCTGCGCCTCCGGTTTGCCTTGGCGAGCCGTATCATCAGACTCTATAGATGCAATCTGAGCAACCGATAAAAAGGTAAAGTAGCGCAGGAATTTGTAGACATCCGCATCCGCAGTATTTAGCCAGAATTGATAAAAGGCATAGGGGGACGTTTTCGCGGCATCGAGCCAAACAGTGCCCGTTTCAGTTTTGCCGAATTTTGTTCCATCCGACTTGGTCACCAACGGCATAGTCAGGCCAAACACATGAGCTCCATGCATCCGGCGCGCCAAATCAATACCGCCAGTGATATTGCCCCACTGATCACTGCCACCAATCTGCAGGGTGCAATTGTTGCGCACATACAACTCGGCGAAGTCGTACGACTGGAGAAGCATGTAGGTAAACTCAGTGAAGGAAATCCCCTCGCCTTCGCGCTCAATTCGTTGCTTTACCGATTCCTTATTGATCATGTTATTGACAGAGAAATGCTTGCCAACATCGCGCAAAAAACTAAGCACATCAATTTTGCCAACCCAATCAAGGTTATTAACTACTTCGGCCGATTGGCTACCGCAGTTAAAGTCAATAAATTGGCTAACCTGCGTCTTTAACTTATCCACCCAATTGGCAACCACATCAGCAGTATTGAGTTTTCGTTCCTGCGCCTTGAAGCTTGGATCACCAATCAGGCCAGTTGCACCGCCCACAAGAGCGATAGGTTTATGACCCGCAAGCTGGAAACGCTTCAGCATTAGTAGGGGCACTAAACTGCCAATGTGCAAGCTGTCTGCCGTCGGATCAAAGCCGCAATAAAGCGTGCGACTACCTGAATTGAGATGCTCCGCAAGAGCATCACCGCCAGTCATTTGGGCAATTAGCCCGCGATCCTGCAACTCTTGCAGGAAATTAGTGTCAATAGCTGCCATAACGCACCAACCAAGCTTGTAAAAAGTGTTTCGATTAGGAACAAAAAGGCGGCAAAGATACCGCATCTTGTTCCAATTACAAGACAAAACCAGACGCTTGTTGCAGCAAGATGAAATTTTGGGGTGTTAATGGTGTTTTTTTCTGCTATAAATGCTCTTTCTTGGATCACTTATCTATAAAAAATTGCGAAATTTTTACCCATGCCCCAAATAAAAAATTACTACAAAATCATTCGATCGACCCTGCTTCAATACGTGCCGCGCGGACATCTCGCGGCCGCAGTGGTGCTATCGGCAGGTTTGGTAATCATTTTAGGCAGCAACTCTCAAGAAAACTCCGCAATCGTAAGTATCCCTAGCAAAAACATCCCCGGTTTGGAAATACAAGGCGTAGAAACCCCTGCCACCCCCATATCAGTGCCCGCAGTAGAAACCATTATCCAAACAGTTGCGGCAATTCCTGAAGCAGTAAAAGTACAGGACCAAAAACCAGCAGTACCACAATGGAAAGAGTTCACAGTACAAAATGGCGATAACCTATCGATCTTATTTAAACGCGCAGGCCTGAATGATCGCACTATCTACGAATTATTCAGCGACGCCAAGGATGCCAAAGATTTACGCAATATCCGCCCAGGCCAAAAAATGGCTTTTTTGGTGGAAAATGGGCAGCTGCAAGGCCTGAATTATATTATCGACGAATTGAATAGCCTGAACTTTACCCGCGGCACGAAGGGCTTCACCGGTAAAGAAATCGCACTCAAGCCCGATGTTAAATATGCCTTCCGCCAAGCCTCTATAGATAGCTCCCTCTACATGGCAGGAAAACGCGCAGGGATGCCCAGCAATCTGACCATGGAATTAGCCAACATTTTCGGTTGGGATATCGACTTTGCGCTTGACATCCAGAAAGGCGATAGCTTTAAGGTAATGTACGAAGAACAATTTCTTGAGGGCAAACGAATCGGTACAGGAAAGATAATGGCAGCAGAATTTACCAATGCTGGAAAAACTTTCAAAGCTGTTCGCTATACCGACAAACAAGGTGCAAGCAACTATTACACCCCTGATGGTCGCGGTATGCACAAAGCCTTTCTACGCAGCCCAATTGAATTTGCCAAAATCAGCTCTCATTTTAGTTTGGGGCGCAAGCATCCAGTTCTACACATCATCAGAGCACACAAAGGCACTGACTACGCTGCCGTGCGGGGAACGCCAATACGCTCTACCGGTAATGGCAAGGTAGCTTTTGCCGGCCGTAAAAATGGGTTCGGAAATACTGTTGTTATTCAGCACGGCCAAGGTATTGAAACACTGTATGGGCACATGAACGGATTTGCCAAAGGCATTCGCTCAGGGTCACGTGTCAGCCAAGGCGATGTGATTGGTTATGTTGGTTCTACAGGATTGGCCTCCGGTCCGCATCTGCACTACGAATTCCATGTCAACGGCCAAGTGCGCAACCCTGTGACCGTCCCACTACCCAAATCAATTGGTATCGAAAAAACCGAGCTGGCGCGCTTTAACGAAACCACCCGGCCATTGATTGCCAAATTGGATCAATACAAATCTTCCAGCCGTCTGGCAGTTGCCAAAGGCGGCAGCAATAGCAACTAAGTCAAATAGCTCATGAAGCAGCCCCAGCTCTACATAGGTTTGATGTCGGGCACCAGCGCAGACGCTATTGACGCAGCACTCGTCAATTTACAATCCATTCCGCAACTGCTTGCACAACATACGCTACCGTTCCCAGCAAAGACTCGCCAACAAATCCATTCGCTTTCGCTCCCTGGCAATAACGAAATCGATCGCATGGGGGCACTGGATACGGATTTAGGGAAGCTCTTCGCCCAAGCCACTCTGGCATTACTCGCCAACGCTGGCGTTAGTGCCACACAAATCAGCGCTATCGGCAGCCATGGCCAAACTATCCGCCATCGCCCACCCGGCTCAAGCGAGGGCACATTTACCCTGCAAATTGGCGACCCCAATCTGATTGCCGAATTGACCGGAATTACTACAGTGGCTGATTTTCGCCGACGCGATATGGCGGCAGGGGGCCAGGGGGCGCCTTTAGTTCCCTCTTTTCATCGCGCTATTTTTCATACCCAAGATCATGACCGCGTCATTGTTAACATTGGTGGCATGGCGAACATCACATACCTGCCCGCGCAAGGCCAAACAACGGGTTTTGATACTGGTCCTGGCAACGTATTGATGGATGGCTGGATACATTCTCACTCAGGAGATATCTACGATAAGAATGGAGCCTGGGCAGCTAGCGGCCAGGTGCACGCGGAACTCCTCGAAGCTTTATTGACTGATGCGTATTTCACATTGCCCGCACCAAAAAGCACTGGCAGAGAAAGCTTTAACCGCGCGTGGCTCAATAAAAGTCTCGCGAGACTGCTAACAGCACCCTCCTCCGCAGATGTGCAAGCGACCTTGCTGGAACTAACCGCCGCAACAATTGCAAACAGCATTTCTTGCCTTGGCAAAACAGCAAAAGAAATTTATGTATGCGGCGGCGGTGCTTACAACCCAAGGCTTATGCAGCGATTACAGGATTTACTGCCGACCGACAAAGTGGCAAGTACAGCAGTATTGGGGATAGATCCACAATGGATAGAAGCTATGGCATTTGCTTGGCTGGCACAGCAAACCATAAATCATCGCGCTGGCAATCTGCGCGCAGTGACGGGAGCCAAGCGGGAAGTTATTTTGGGCGGCGTTTACTACGCTTGATAGAACAACCGCGCAGGATTTTTAAGCGAGTAGATTAGACAGTAAAGGAGGAGCCGCAGCCGCAGGTGCTGGAAGCGTTGGGGTTCTGGATCACAAACTTGGAGCCTTGCAATCCCTCTTCGTAATTGACTACCGCACCAACTAGATAGGGATAACTCATTGCATCTACTACCACTTTCACACCATCGCGCTCGACAACTGAGTCGTCATCGGCGACCGCCTCATCAAACGTAAACCCGTATTGAAAGCCTGAGCAACCACCACCGGTAACATAAACACGTAGTTTAAGATCGGGATTATCCTCTTCCTCGATTAGGCTTCTGACCTTGGCGATAGCACTTTCGGTGACAGTAACAACCTGCGGGACATAGATTTCAGCGGTAGACATACATACTCCGGATAACTAGCAAGCCCGACGGGGCAATCTTTATTATCCCTTTACCCTAGTAAAACAGTCAACTATTAAGCTTTGGCGACTGCAATATCCAACACACTGGCAGACTCTTGTTGTTTATTGATCATGCTGCCGTTCACTTGCGCTCCCTTTACCATCTCAATCGAATGATAATGCACGGTGCCGGTCACATTTCCTTTGGCCGCCAGTTCCAGGTGTTTACTGGAGTAGATATTCCCTTGCACCTTACCGTTGACGATCACCACCGGCGCGCGAATCTCCCCTTCCACCACGCCGGTATCGGCGATCACCACTTTTGCGTCCTTTTCATCCTCAGCGATGATATTGCCGGTTACCTTACCTTCCAATTGCAGCTCGCCGGTAAAGTGAAGGTCACCAATTACCTTGGTCGCGCGTGAAATAAGAGTGTGATTATTGGAAAAAGCCATCAGGGAGACTCCTTAGCAAATGCTATTTAATTTCTGGCCATTCAAGTTCTGATTCAACGGTCACTGGATTACGCCTTGAACTGGATTTCACCGCTAACTCAACCCGCGCAGGAACAAAACCGTCCGGCAGCACAATTTCGGTGTCGATATTCTGGAAAAACTTGAAATTGAGTGGAATATCTTCAGCCATAGGTTCGGCGTCAATCTTACTAACGGTCAGCTCATGAAGCGATATTTTGGTCTCAGAACCATCCTTTTGGCCGACCACAAATACCCGCAACTGACCCGAGAAATCATCATCGCCTTCCGCCAGTTTTTGCACGACCAATTTGAATTGTTTTTTGCTGTCCGCCAGTGCTGAAACGGAAAAAATACCGAAACTGATCCCCATAGGATTGGTACTTTTTTTCGAGGTAAGGATGCGATAAACCTCGACATCGCGCTGTAAAGCGGCTTTTTCATCGCGCAAAACCATTACACGCTTGCGCAATTCCTCGCCCGCTTGGCGATCAACCTCTGCACTTAACTGAAATTTGGCCAGCTCGCGCTTTGACTCACTTGCCTCTTGCGTCAATTTTTCCAGCTGCGCACGCAGCTCCTCCGCCTCTTGAGGCGAAAGACGTTCACGGCTTGCCTGATTCAGGGCATAGAAATAGGTGGCGATGAGCGCCGCTCCGATCAACGCGAGCAACGCAAGGGTCATAAATGCATTTTTAAGCGGCCGATGGGGTACCACTTTCATGCGGTAAACCGGGGAGCCTTTTACTTTGGTCTTAGCAGGATTCATAGCTACCATTTTTATTATTCACGGGATGGAATTACACCATCCCGCGCAGTTAGGATCAGCCCGGAAAACTTAGGGCATCAAAGCCACAACATCCAAGCCGGCTTTCTCATCGAACCCAAACATGATATTCATGTTCTGGATAGCCTGGCCGGAAGCGCCTTTGGTGAGATTGTCGATAACCGACAACACGACCACAGTATCGCGCTGTTGCGGGCGCAAAACCGAGATGCGGCAGACATTCGAACCCTTCACACTTCTCGTTTGTGGCAATTCGCCAGCAGGCAATACATCCACAAATGGCTCATTGGCATAGCGCTGCTCGTAGAGGGACTGCAAATCCGGCACTTTATTCGCGTCCAACAGTGTCGCGTAAAGCGTGGCGTGGATGCCGCGAATAATCGGCAGCAAATGAGGTACAAACGTCAGCGCAACCGGTGCAACACCGGCAGGCTGCACATCGCGCAAGCCCTGTTCGATTTCCGGCAAATGGCGATGACCGGCAACACCGTAGGCTTTAAAGCTGTCGCTGATTTCCATCAACAGATTATCAATTTTGGCCTGACGCCCGGCACCGCTGGCACCGCTGGCGGCGTTGGCGATGAGGCGAGTCGGATCAACGAGATTGTTTTCAATCAGCGGCAAATAGCCCAGTTGGGTCGCGGTGGGATAACAACCAGGACAAGCCACTAATTTGGCGGTGCGGATCGCTGCACGATTGACCTCTGGTAAACCATAAACAGCTTGAGCCACAAGATCTGGAGCACCATGGGTTTGGTTGTACCATTTCTCCCACAGGGGCACATCACGGATACGGAAGTCAGCCGACAAATCGATAATGCGTGCTTTGGTATTCATCAGCGCACCCATCATGTTCTGCGCAACGCCGTGGGGCGTGGCAAAAAAGATTACATCACACTCGCCCAATACCGCCACATCCGGCTCAGTAAATGCCAGATCGATATGGCCGCGCAGGCTGGGGTACATATCGGCGACTTTGGTGCCCGCTTCCGCGCGCGAGGTAATCACAGTCACTTCTACTTGTGGATGTTTGGCCAATAAGCGCAACAGTTCTACGCCCGTATAACCAGTCCCACCGACAATCGCTGCTTTAATCACCTCAGTCTCCTCCAATCTTGTTCAATGTTATCGCGGTTAATCCAGTTGCGGAGACTCTGTTATCCTGAGCACCCGCCAACCGATGCTGGCGAAAAATAAAGACGGCTATCATAAGAGCCTTATCGATAAATCAAAAGCAAAAGCTAACGGGTGTTGATAATAGCCCTTTGATAAATCAGAAGATCTGGTCAGTGCCGCCTAAAAAGCAGCCACTTCAATAGGTATAACCGCGTGCCAACAGAGCCATCGCAATCCCCAACGACCAGCAAACGCATGAGCCTGCACGTCGAGTCCATGCGCGACCAGCTTGCAGGCGCAGATTCGCTTCCACTATTGACCCTACTCGGACTCTTGACGGGGCTAATCGCTGGCGCGGTGATTGTGCTGTTTCGCTGGATAGTAGAAATTCCACTCGCCTATTTTTTGCCGGAAAGCTTTGAAAATTTTGAAGCGATAAGCTCAATCATGCACGTTGCCCTGCCTTTAACCGGCGCAGTAGTGCTGGGACTAATCCTGCAATGCGTTGATAAACGTCATCACGCAACCAGTATTGGCCACGTGATGGACCGCCTGCAAAACCATCAGGGGCGTATGCCTCCCGGCAATATGGTGACCCAGTTTTTTGGCGGAGCAGCCTGCCTATTAACCGGGCAATCTGTCGGGCGCGAAGGCCCTGCCGTGCATATGGGCGCCGCTAGTGGCAGTCTGCTGGGCCAATGGTTAAAACTTCCTGCAAATACCTTGCGGCCACTTGCGGGCTGTGGCGTTGCAGCGGCAATCGCTGCTTGCTTTAACACACCCATGGCTGGCGTCATCTTCGCTATGGAAGTAGTGATAATGGAATACACCATCGCCGGATTTATCCCAGTCATTCTTGCTGCAGTCGCGGGTGCAACTATGACTCGCCTCGCCTTTGGGCCGGAGATCGCTTTTATTAACGCGCAATCGGTCATGGGCGACTTGCGCGAACTGCCGTTGATGGGATTGGTCGGCCTAGTAGTTGCTGTATTTGCCGCTGCTTATATTCGCCTGCACGGTGCCAGTTGCCGTTGGGCGCTAAACCGTCCTATCGCCTTGCGCCTTGCCTTGGCGGGATTATTCACCGGTATTTGCGCCCTGTGGATTCCACAGATTATGGGTGTGGGTTACGACACCATCAGTAGCGCCTTGGCGGGCGATATAGGTTTTGCGTTGTTGTTAGCGATTGCAGTGACCAAACTCTTTGCCACATCGATTAGCCTCGGCGTAGGTATGCCCGGCGGCGTGGTGGGCCCGCTGCTGTTTATCGGCGCCTGCGTTGGCGGCGCAGTCGGTAGTGCAGCGCAAATACTTATGCCCGGCTCAGCAAGCGCTATCGGCTTCTATGTGATTTTGGGAATGGGCGCGATGATGGGTGCAACGCTAAACGCTCCACTTGCAGCAATGATGGCAATCCTCGAACTCACCTATAACCCCAATATTATTTTCCCTAGCATGTTAGTGGTAATTGCCGCCTGCCTCACAACTCGCTGGGTATTTCGCTGCGATGGGCTGTTTCAGCATGTATTGCGAATTCAGGGCAAGTTCCGTAGTGCAGAGGCAATGGAACAACTGCTCAGCCGTACCGGCGTGCGCGGATTAATGGACCGACATTTGGTAGTGGCACAAAATCAGATCAGCATTACCGGTGCCCAGCAATTACTTGCCCATCATCCACACTGGATTTTATTACGTGATACCAATCAGCTACTGCAACCCGCCGACCTGCACAGCTATCTACAACAAGCAGAAGACATCGCGGGAGATGGCATCATCAACCTGCAGGATATTCCCGCGCGCCGTTACGACCTTGCGCGTATTACTGCCGATGCTAATTTATTTGAAGCGCTCGATTTGATGAATCGCCAGCAAATCGATGCACTCTGGGTGGAATCACTTAGCGATTCCCATCAGCCACTGGGTATAATCAGCCGCGCAAAAATCGATGACTATTACCGTATTTAACGTTTGAGATGCTCCTATGCTCTGGATAAAAGCCTTCCATATTATTTCTGTTGTCAGCTGGATGGCCGCGCTCTTTTATTTGCCGCGTCTGTTTGTGTACCACAGCACGAGCGAAGACGAGATCAGCCGCGAACGCTTTAAAATCATGGAGCGAAAATTACTGCGCGGCATCGCCAACCCCGCGATGATTGCGACCTATACCTTTGGCATCTGGATGAGCTGGCTCGGTTGGGAGTATTACTCCACACAAATCTGGTACTGGTGCAAAATTGCACTGGTAGTGCTATTGACCGGATATCACCACGCCTGCATCGCCTATTTCAAACAACTGCGCGATGACCGATGCACCAAGAGCCATAAGTTTTTCCGCGTGTTTAACGAATTACCGGTGTTTCTATTAATCGGTATTGTTATTTTGGTGGTGGTAAAACCTTTTTAAGATGAACAATAACCTCTACTCAATTACCGACTCACAATTGCCGCCCGGCGATACATTATTCACCGGTGTTTCAGCTGCGCTCAAAGGCGGTTGCAAGCTGGTGCAGTACCGCGATAAATCAGCAGATCATGCACGCCGCTTATTTGAAGCCAAACGTTTACTCGATCTCTGCAATCAGCATCAGGCGCAGTTATTAATCAATGATGATGTGAGTCTCGCGCAAGAAGTCGGCGCACACGGCGTACATTTGGGCCAAGGTGATACCAATCCTGTTGCTGCACGGATTATTCTCGGCAGCCGCGCAATTATCGGCGTCACCTGTCATGACTCACTGGCGCTTGCGCAGCAGGCTATAAAAGACAGTACCAATTACATTGCATTTGGGCGTTTTTTTTCCTCGAATACAAAACCTGATGCACGCCCTGCGCCGATTTCATTAATCAGCGATGCACGCAAAGCATTTAGCGATACACCTATCGTTGTTATCGGAGGAATTACTCTGGATAACGGCAAGCAATTATTAGATGCGGGCGCCGATATGCTCGCTGTCTGCCACAGTTTATTTTCTGCGGATGACATTACTGCACAAGCCAAAAAATTTATTGCATTATCTTTTACCGATCAGGATTAATTATGAGCCGCTCAGAAGAATTATTTTTACAAGCCCAAAAAACCATTCCCGGCGGCGTCAACTCGCCTGTGCGCGCGTTTAAAGCCGTCGGTGGCACACCCGTATTTTTTGAGCGCGCGCTGGGCGCCTATGTGTGGGATGCAGACGGCAAACAATATATCGATTACGTACAAAGCTGGGGACCAATGGTACTCGGCCACGCACACCCTGATGTGATCAACACCGTTATTGAAACTGCAAAATTTGGTTTGAGTTTTGGTGCACCCACTGAACGCGAAACTACACTCGCAGAAAAACTCTGCAACCTGATTCCCAATATGGATATGGTGCGTTTTGTCAGTTCCGGCACCGAAGCAACCATGAGCGCAATCAGACTCGCGCGCGCGTTCACCAAGCGCGATAAAATTATTAAATTCGAAGGCTGCTATCACGGCCATTCAGATTCTTTATTAATTAAAGCGGGTTCCGGTGCACTGACACTCGGCGTACCCAGCTCACCGGGTGTGCCTGCAGTATTGGCCGATCACACACTCACGCTCGATTACAACAACGCCGAACAAGTGCGTGAATGTTTTGCCAAACTGGGCGACCAAATCGCCTGCATTATTGTTGAGCCTGTAGTGGGCAATATGAACTGTGTTCCACCCGTACCAGGATTTTTGGAATGCCTGCGCGAGGTGTGCGACCAATATGGCAGCGTATTAATTTTTGATGAAGTGATGACCGGCTTCCGCGTCGCACACAAAGGTGCGCAAGGGCATTACAACGTAAATGCCGATATCATCACTCTCGGCAAGGTAATCGGCGGCGGTATGCCAGTAGGCGCCTTTGGTGGCCGTCGCGATATTATGCAAATGATTGCGCCCTCCGGCCCTGTGTACCAAGCGGGAACCCTCTCCGGCAATCCAGTCGCTATGGCAGCAGGTTTAAAAACATTGGAGTTATTGGAGCAAGACGGTTTTTACAACAACCTCTGCGCACGCACCACGCAATTAGTAGAAGGCCTGCAAAAATTAGCGGATGAAGCAGGCATTCCCTTTACCACAAATCATATCGGTAGCATGTTCGGTTTCTTTTTTACCAGCGAGAAAAAAGTCACTAACTTTAAGCAAGTGATGGCCTGTGATATTCCACGTTTTAATAAATTTTTCCACGGCATGTTAGAGCGCGGCGTTTATTTAGCACCGGCGTCTTACGAAGCAGGATTTATGTCGGGTGCACATACTGAAGACGATATTAACAACACACTCAAGATTGCCGCCGAGGTTTTTGCAACCTTGAAATAAGTTCGAAGGGGTACAGAAAACAAAAAGCCGGCGCAACAACAGCACCGGCTTTTTTATGATGTAAAAATTTACCCACAATTAATCCATCGATCAGCCTGTATAGGCAGGACCAAACCCAAAACTCCAGATCAATACGGTAATAGCCATAATCGATACAAACATCACCAAGCCAATAGTGAGAATCGAGCTGGAATAAATAAAGCCCTCATCCTCAGGAATTTTCATAAAAATTGGGATGCCCATGTACAACAGATACACGGTATAAAACACCGCCGCTATACCCACTAGCATTGTGAGAATGACATTTGGATAGAGCGCGCAGAGCCCCGCCACAAACAAGGGAGTTGCTGTGTAAGCGGCGAACACTACGCAGCGGGCATAGCCGGGAGCCGAATCATAGGTGCGCGACATCCAATTAATAAATGCACCTATAACCGCAACACCAGCTAACATTGCCAAATACATCAGCACGCTCATTATTAACGCGCTGGATTCCGTCAACATCACTGGATCACCTTTACCAATTACCCACCCCACTTTGGTTGTGCCAATGTACATTGAGACGGGCGGTATCAGGGCGAGGAACAGGACGTGGGCGAAATACAAATGAGAAACGCTTTCGGGCGTATCGCGAATTTCCTCCCACTCCTGGTGGGGATGGGTAAAAAGACCGGCAACATGGGAAATCATATTCTTTCTCCAACACTGTTATTAGGTATTGACCATTAATTTGGCTACACAAATAATCGCACGGCGAAGAACTGCTATCGTCTTGTCTACTGAGTATATAGCGCCAACCCGCTATCTTCCTGAGAGTGGTTAGACTAAATCAACTTCAAAAAAAAAACCTCCATAACTACAACATCTATATTTATTAACTGTTTGATGAATCGTAACCACATAAAAAAAATTACCTTCCCATCAGTTTTTGCATATCAGATAACATCTCTTCTAACTCGTAAGGGGAAGTAAAGCTACCAATAAATTCGCCTTGGGGATTTACAACAAATACCCGGGTAGAATGGTTTACCTGATACTGCTCCCCCACATTGGTTGGCAAGTTGATGCCAGCGGGAATTGTTATTAATTTACTCTCAACAATCGCCGAGCGATCATAGGCCGCACCAAAAAATTGGGCAAAATTTGCTAACGCAAGATTACTACCGCGCAGGCCGAGAATTTGTGGATGAAAAAAACCTACGTAGTTAGCGAGTTTTTCCTGCCCATCGCGCTCCGGGTCAACACTCACAAATACCACTTGCAGCTCGTCACCAGCGCCCATCAAGTTCAATAGTTTGGCTAACTTTTGCAATTCCAGCGGGCAAAAATCCGGGCAGGAAGTAAACCCAAAAAAAACCAAACTCCAGCGATGACGAAACACATTCACACCAACAGCTTCACTACGATGATTTTCCAACGTAAATTCAGGCAAGGTTTTAGGAGCAGGTAATAACTGCGCAGCAGCCAGTGGTGATGCTGCAGAAAATTGCTGTGCACCCAACACCACTCCCAGCCCCAAACTGGCTACAATCGCCACGGCATATAACAGCTGCCAGCGTTTTTTATGGCCCGGTTTGTTTAACATCAAGACCAAATTCCTGGGTGCTACCATCGCCAAAGCTAAAGGTTATTTTCACTTTACTGTCGAGAGTTAATTCTTCGTGCGCCTCCGTTAACATGAGATGCAAGCCACCGGGTGCCAATTGCACGCGAGCTTGTGCGGGGATCACCAGATGGTCAAGGTGATCCATCATTACCTTGTCGCCCTCACGCCGAGTCTTATGCAGCATCACCCCGGCGCAGCAATCAGCACTAACTCCCACAATGGTTTGCGCACGCAATTGCGGATTATATATCGTCATATAAGCAGCATTTACGGTAGTTGTCGGTGGTGCCAATTGTATCCAGGCATTTTCCACCTGCATTTGTGCCGCACAACGGCCAGCTAGCAGCGCCATCAAAACACACGCGAAAAAATTATTGTAATAATTCACTGAAACTCCACTTCGCATAGTGATCAACTAAAAGCACCAGAAACAACACCATCAAATGCACAATCGAAAAACGAAAGGTTGCCATTGCGGTGTCAGCCTGAGCATTAAATTTTAATATCCAGGCGTGATAAATAAATTTACCGTTGAGATAAATACTGGCAAATAAATAGATAACGCCTGTCATGCCCACCAAATAGGGCAGCAAACACACAAGAAACAATAAGAATGTATAGAGCAAAATAGCCGTTTTGGTAAATTCAATCCCATGAGTGACAGGTAACATGGGTATATTGGCTTTTGCATAATCGTTACAGCGGTGAATCGCGAGCGCCCAAAAATGGGGTGGTGTCCACGTGAAAACTATCATCATCAACAGCAGCGCTTCACCGCTCAAACTACCGGTGATGGCAGTCCAACCCAATACCGGTGGCAGCGCACCGGCAACACCACCAATCACAATATTTTGCGGAGTAGCGCGTTTTAGCAAAAGTGTATACACCACCGCATATCCAAACAAACCAACCAAGGTCAAGAGAGCGGTAAGGGTATTGACGGCCAGCAATAAAATTAAAAAACCGGTAATCGCCAAGGTGCAAGCAAAGGCTACTGCCTGCCCAGTATTCAGCTTGCCTTTCGGTAATGGACGCATATAGGTGCGCGCCATCTGCGCATCAATTTTTTGATCGAGTACATGATTAAATGCAGCCGCTGCGGCAGACACCAGAGCTATTCCCAAACTTGCCATTATGACTAATAACATATCCGGTGGTGCGGGCGTCGCCAGCATCATCCCTACCCATGCCGTGAGCACCAATAGCGCCACCACCTTGGGTTTGGTGAGTTGATAATAAGCGCGGCAGTAACCGGCAATATCAGTGCGCACCAATACCGGTACCAGGGAATTTTTTATTGTCGCCATCACAATCTCCCAATTTCTATTTAATGCAGTTACTCAATGCCGCTACACCGTGTTTATCTATCAATAACGAAATGATTTTTCTGCACACTTTTTATTTCCGATAACGGCTCTCTCACTATTCGCCGCAGATAAATCTGCCGCACAAAAACCACCGTCAGCATCAGCAAATTCGCCGCCACCAAATTGTGTGCGACCGCATTTAACAGCGGAAGCTGCGCAACAATATTGATCAACCCCAGTGTTAATTGCAGCAAGAGTAATCCACCAATGCTGGCCGCTATGACACGTATAGTTTTAGTCACTGCCCTGCGCCAACATAAAAAGGCAAAGCTTCCCAACAACAGCAACGTCACCACCGCGCCCATACGGTGCAAAACATGGATGCTCATACGCGCTTCGTAGGGCAGCACACCATATTCGTAAGTGTCGTGCCCCAGCGGCAAGCTAAAGGCCGACTGCAATGAAAACCTGTCGTTCCAACCAGCTTCACACACGGGTAATTGATAGCAGACCGCGGCGGCGTAATTACTCGATGTCCATCCCCCCAGTGCAATTTGCAGCACCAACACCAAGACTGTCAGATAGCCTAATGGCAAAAGTGAATTCAACCCTGGTTCCCGATATTTTTTTATATCGAGCCCAATTGAATCGGTATTCATTACTTTTATTTTCCACGCAAGCTCCACCCGCAATAAGGCCAACAGCGTGAAGAGTGCAAAACCACCCAGCAAATGGGCAAGAACAACCAGCGGTAATAAATTCAATGTGACTGTCCACATACCCAAAGCCGCTTGAACAATTACCAACAGTAAAATGATTCCACTCAACAACCTGAATTTTTTAAGCCATAAACTGACAATCGCAATCGCCAATACACACAAACCTAATAATCCGGCGATATAACGATGCAACATTTCATTGTGCGCTTTGTGCGGTTCTATTTGCGCATCGGGAAATTTTGTTTGAGCTTCGGCGATATGTCCGTCGTGAAGAGGAGCAGTCAATTTTCCGTAACAGCCTGGCCAATCCGGGCAGCCAAGCCCGGCATCGGTAAGGCGGGTATAGGCGCCCAGAGCGATTACCATCAGGGTTAACGCAAGCGTGACATTCACCAGCGCAGCAAAACGGTTCATGCACCACTCCTGTCGTAATTGATCAAGCGCAATAAATCTGTGCGAATATCGCGTGCGAGATCGCGCATATGCTCAGGATTACTATCAACGGGATAACGTAGTAATACCAAACCACGCTGGTTAACAATCACTATCTGGTTCTGCAATTCAGTCGCCGCACTTTGTTCGGGCTGCCAACCCAGCGCCGGAAATTGTTTTAATTGGGCGGGCTCTTGTGCTGCCATTACCACCGGTTTTATTTTTAATTGTTTGCGCCCCATACCCGCGTAAAGTTGTTGCAATGTAAAAAGTGCCTGCTCGCACTCCTGGTCGCACGCAGCAGCCTGTACATAAACCAAATGCCAATGCACACTTGCATCGGCAAACGTATCTTGTAATGATTTGTCTTGTGATGAATGAGTTAGATCAGGCAACAATTGAA
Organism: Cellvibrio fibrivorans; assembly: GCF_031457055.1. NCBI lineage: Bacteria > Pseudomonadati > Pseudomonadota > Gammaproteobacteria > Cellvibrionales > Cellvibrionaceae > Cellvibrio > Cellvibrio fibrivorans. Next base: position 16,048 of record NZ_JAVDVX010000001.1, read on the forward strand.
TTTCATGTTGCAACCATTGGCCTTTATTGTTGCCGCCTTGGCTAAACCAGCCCATAGATAAACTGAGCTGGGCAGCAATCAGCGGTACCGCAGCACAGGCAATGAACAATATAAAAAATTTTCGGCTACTCATAATTCAATTCCCTGCGGATGTTTGCGGGCGCTTGCAAGCAATGCGATAACGACTACGGCAATGGCCAATAAAAACCATTGCAGAGCATAAGCCTTGTGCCGCTCCGGTGGCAAAATTACCGGGCGATAATGAATCAGATAGGGAGAATTTTTTTCCTGATAAGTAAGGCCATAAATTAATGGCCGATTGAGATGAACGGAAAGGGATTCAATATCGACCTGTTGGATGCGCATTGGCCACGTACCTTTATTTTCAATATTGGTACCCAATAAAACTCCTGTGATCCGCGAGCGGAAAATGCCTTGCACGCGCATTTCAGTGGGGATGTCCAATGCCGGTAAAACATCGCGCTGCAGCGGTGCAGCCACCCAGCCCAAATTTACCAGTAGTGCAGCAGGCTTCTCTTGTGAAGCGCCATGTACAGGGTCTGATGCTGAAACATCTTCAACGGCGATAATGACATCGTAACCAATGCGGCCATTCACCATTTTGTTATCAACTAACCACACCATGGGCGCTAACCAACGGCCCATAAAATCCATTTGTACTCCATCGCGACCAATTGCATTTATTGTCGTTAAGCGCGCAATGTCTACCGCACCCTGCTGCTGCCATTTGGCAATGCGTGCGAGGGTCTGCGTTTTTTCTGCGGCGCGCTGCCATTGCCAAAACGACAGGCCCAACAACAGCGCCAGCACCAATAGATTAATCAACACCCATGGCCAGCGAACTACCCAATAGCGATTAAACGCTATAATGGTCATACACTCATCACTCCTACAGAGGTGTTTCCATGTGGATCAAAATAATTCTGGTAACGCTATTAGCAATTGTAGTATTCAGTTTATTTCAGGCATTGATTGTGATGCTGAAAAATGATGAGGCCGCACCCAAGATGTCAAAATTTTTGGGGCGACGCCTGATCTTCTCCGCCGTCGTCATTTTATTTTTAATCATCTTGTTACTAACCGGTGTTATTACGCCCCATCCACGCCCCTATTGATTCCGGATACTGACAACAACCCTTACAACACATAGACAAACACAAACAGGTTTAACCAAACCACATCGACAAAATGCCAATACCAGGCCGCTGCCTGAAAACCAAAATGACGTTCAGGGGTAAAGTGGCCTTTAATAACAATGCGCAAAAAAATCACAGTTAAAAAAATCGCCCCAAGCGTGACGTGTAAACCGTGAAAGCCAGTAAGCAAAAAGAAAGTATTACCGTAAACCCCCGAGTCAAGACGCAGGCCTAACTCTTGATAAGAGTGAACATATTCATGACCTTGCAAATATAAAAAGCACACACCGAGGATGATGGTTAACAACAGGAAAAATCCTAACTGGGTATATTTGCGCTGCTCTATGCCAACATGAGCAAATTGCAAGGTGACCGATGAGGCAAGCAAAATAAGGGTGTTATAAAGTGGGATCCCTTCCCATGGCATAGCTTGGGTTTCTAAGCCACCCGGGGTTTTAGTCAGCGGCCAGATAGCTTCAAAATTCGGCCAGAGTACTTCAGCAGTCATCACATTATTGCTCGCCCCATCCAACCAGGGCACAGCAATCATCCGCGCATAAAAGAGCGCTCCAAAAAACGCCATGAAAAACATAATCTCGGAAAAAATAAACCAACTCATCCCCTGGCGAAAAGAGCGATCCATTTGCTGGCTGTACAGCCCATCCATAGACTCATCAATAATATTGCTGAACCAACCGAACAACATATAAAACAACAAGGCAAAACCAACAATAATAAATAGCCAGCCAAAACCATGCTGATCTTTGGCGAGCGCATTAATCCAGATTGCAGCACCATAACCGAGCAAAAAAAGGGCTATTGCCCCTAAAATTGGCCAACTACTTTGATGGGGGACATAATATTTTTGATAAACAGTACCCATGGTAATTCCTCCACTAGCACAGATGAACAGTCTACTAACGAAGCCTATCGCCCAACTGTTTGCGGCGTATTGTTATACAAACGATAAGACAACGTGATAGTCGTAAAATGACTCGGCAAATCCGGGTCTATATAAAATTGCACGGGCATGGCTTTAGCCTGATGCGCATCCAGCGGTTGCTCTACAAAACAAAAACATTCTATTTTTTTAAAGTAGCGTGCAGCCTCGCCCGGTGATACTGACGGCACTGCTCTGCCAATCGTCGCTGCGCCACTCAGGTTTTCCACCAAAAAATTAACGATCTTTACCTGCCCGGGATGCACACTGATACGGGTAAGTTCCGGTGCAAAACTCCAGGGAATACCGGCGTCGCGGTTCGCTAAAAACTCCACCGAAATGTCACGACTTTCATCGATGCGGCGCGATGCGGGTGCAGCGGTATTTTCCGTTTTTCCATTAATGCCGGTGTAACGACAAAACACATCGTACAAAGGCACCAATGCAAAACCAAAACCAAACATTGCAATACAAATCAATACCAATTTGCGTACCAGTAACCTGTGCGACACCATTTTTTTCTCCGCCACACGTGCATCAATTTGTTAATTGATCATTTCACATTAGGTGGTGTTTGAAAGGTGTGGTAAGGCGCGGGGGACGGAATTTCCCACTCCAACCCATGCGCGCCTTCCCATACTTGTGTGCTTGCCTTTTCACCTTTGCGCCGCATACAGCGCACCACACACCATACAAAAATTAACTGCGACAAACCAAACAGGGCACCGCCAATACTGATAAAGGCATTCATATCGGCAAACTGCAATGCGTAATCCGGAATACGGCGCGGCATACCTGCTAGGCCAACAAAGTGCATCGGGAAAAACAACATATTCACTGATATTAATGAACACCAAAAATGCCATTGCCCCAAACGCTCGCTATACATCACGCCCGTCCATTTGGGAATCCAAAAATAAACTCCCGAGATAATGCCAAAAAGCGCTCCAGTCACTAACACATAATGAAAATGCGCGACGACAAAATAGGTATCCTGATATTGAAAATCTGCAGGAATAATGGCGAGCATTAATCCCGACAGTCCGCCGATGGTAAACAACACTATAAATGCCACCGCAAACATCATCGGCGTTTCAAAAGTCATGGAACCACGCCACATAGTCGCCACCCAATTAAATACTTTTACTCCTGTGGGCACGGCGATCAACATAGTGGTATACATAAAAAACAATTCAGCAGCTACCGGCATACCGGTAGTAAACATATGGTGCGCCCACACAATAAATGACAGGAACGCAATACTCGCCGTTGCGATCACCATAGATTCATAACCAAATAAAGGTTTGCGTGCAAAAGTGGGAATGATGCTGGAGACGATACCAAAAGCAGGCAAAATCATAATGTACACTTCAGGGTGTCCGAAGAACCAAAAAATATGCTGAAATAAAACCGGATCACCACCACCCGCGGCGTTAAAAAAGCTGGTACCAAAATATTTATCGGTGAGCACCATAGTCACAGTACCGGCAAGCACTGGCATAACCGCAATCAATAAAAATGCTGTAATTAACCAGGTCCACACAAACAGCGGCATTTTCATCCAGGTCATACCCGGTGCACGCAAATTAAAAATGGTGACTATGACATTCATCGCGCCCATGATTGACGAGATACCGAGCAAGTGCACAGAGAATACAAAAAATGCGGTGCTGTCATTACTGTAGGTGGTTGAGAGCGGCGCATAAAAAGTCCAGCCCGCAGCAGGACCACCACCCTCCATAAACAAAGTCGATAACAGAATAAAAAACGAGAAAGGTAAAATCCAAAAACTCCAGTTATTCATGCGCGGCAGTGCCATATCCGGTGCGCCTATCATCATCGGCACCATCCAATTGGCGAGGCCGACAAATGCGGGCATAATCGCACCGAACACCATCACCAACCCATGCACTGTAGTCATCTGGTTAAAAAAATGTGGATCGACAAATTGCAATCCCGGTTGAAATAATTCTGCGCGAATGACCATCGCCAAACTACCACCGATAAACAACATCAGCAGTGCAAATAATAAATAGAGCGTGCCTATATCTTTGTGGTTGGTGGTATATAACCAGCGCGTAATACCTTTGGGTTTGTGATCGTGGTCATCGTGATGACCATCATTAATATCGAGGGCGCTTGAATTTTCTGTGCTCATTACTTATTCCCCTGCTTCTATAGCGGCAGCAACATCCGCCACTTGCACCAAGTCGCCGGTATTATTTCCCCAGGCATTGCGCTCATAGGTAATCACCGCCGCCAGCTCGCTGGTCGTTAATTGTTTTGCAAATGCCTGCATGGCCGTTGCCGGTTTGCCATAAACCACAATGTGAATGTGCGCGGAAATATCCTGAGTGACCATGGCACTGCCTTTAAGTGCAGGAATAGCGCCCGGCAAACCCTCACCTGAAATTTGATGGCACATAGCGCAATGGCTTTCGTATGTTTTTTCACCGAGCGCCATCAGCTCTTCCATGCTTTGGGTTTGTTGCGCTGCTTTTTCAGCTTCGGCTTTTGCCTGTGCTTGCAGCTCTACTTGCTCTGCCGCCCAGCGATCAAATTCTTCCGGTGTCCTTACATCGACGACCACTGGCATAAAGCCATGGTCCTTACCGCACAACTCAGCGCATTGGCCACGATAAATGCCGGGTTTGTCCACCTTGGTCCAGGTCTCGTTAATAAATCCGGGGTTGGCATCTTTTTTTATCGCAAATGCAGGCACCCACCAGGCGTGGATTACATCGTCAGCAGTCACCAGAAAACGAATTTTTTTACCAGTGGGAAGTACGAGAGGCTTATCAACATCGCGCAAATATAATTCGGTTTTTTCCGCGAGGTTATCGATCTGGTCCCGCGGCGTGGCGAGCATGGAATAGTATTCAATTGGATATTCCATGTATTTGTAGTGCCATTTCCATTGCGAGCCTGTGACTAACACCGTGAGATCCGCTTTAGAAGCGTCTTCCATCGCAATCAGGGTTTTGCTTGCGGGAATTGCCATCACCACCAAAATTACCACCGGTATAGCGGTCCATAACAATTCTATTTTTAAACTACCGTGAAACTGTTCAGCTTTAGCACCTTTGGACTTTCGGTGATAGATAATCGACCAAAACATCAACGCAAATACAATTGCACCTATGACACAGCAGATATAAAAAATCGCCATATGCAGGTCATACACCTGATGGCTGATATCGGTCGCGCCGCGTGTCATATTGTATTTTTCAGTTTGCGCCTGTAGCGGAGTGCTGATGAATAACATCCACATCAGCACCGGATAATTCGCCACGCATCTCAAGCTGGATAAATAGCGTTTCACTGCACGACTCCTTCTTATGGCTTTGGTCTTATGGCATTGATCTTATGAGTGTGGAAACGTGTAAACGAACAGATGAGCGAAGCCATCCCACAATCAATGAAGGAATATTGTTCTACTCACAACAATTCATAAAACGGTATATTAAAAATCATGTGCACAAAACGAACGGCAATAACCAAAGAGAATGACCTAAATATTGGCCATTGTTACTGCACCGCTTTTTTAGTAACCACTTTGTAGTAAAAAAGTAGCAACACACAGACGCTGGAAATCATCCAGCAACGGGAATCAGGTGAACAAATCCAGTCAACAAACCAGAACAAGGTGCGACCTGACAACAGAAATAGCCAACTGGCCAAAAAGCGGGGATAGCTACTGAAAAGCACGTTCATCAATCGCTTTTCAAATACCCAAGTCTTTGAAAACAAAGACACACAGCCAGAACACAGGACGTACCAGAAAACCGGACACCTCAATTCCAACAATCATCGGGAAACTTGAGCCACAGCGAGTGATTAAGCTTAAAAACTACTGAGAATAAAAAGCTACCCGATGGATTAACTATAAACCCATCGAGTTAAAACGCAAGGAGTAACACTTAAACAAAACATCAGCACTAAACACATTTTTTTATATAACAAAATAAGCTCAGCTTTATTGGCTTACTGCACTGGCAGCAGAGCTTTTTTCCTCACTCACGGCAACACAATAACTTTTAACTGCATCAGATGAGACTGCCTCAGCTGCAGGAGATTTAACACATTGTTCACCTTCGGCACAGGTCTCTGTGCATTCGGAACTCGCAACAGGCTGTACAACACGGTCATTCTTAATATTGCTTTTCGTTTTTATTTTTTGGTCAGCATAACTGTTACCTGCACTTACAAAAACCAACGCCATTATTGCTGCACACACAGACTTTATACGCATGATGATCGCTATCCTGTAGTTGATGTAAGCGCCAATCGTTAACAGCATTGGCGCTCCATTAAAGCATTTAATGAATTAGCAAGATACACAGAAACCAAATACTTGAAAGTGCAAGACCTAGAAACGCTAAATTTAGAAACGTTGCACTTAGAAACGAATCGCCCCCCCCAACATCAAACTGCTTTCATAATCACCATCGGTATAACTCAGCTCCGCACTTATATTGTCGGTGAAGAAATTACGAGCGCGGATAAAGTAGTCGGTGGTGCTTTCATTATCACTACCGGAATCATAAGAGCTATTGATAAAACCAGCACCCAAGCTCAAATGCCTGTCTAGGTAATAATCTACTGCACCTGTAATAATGTCATCGGTATCACTAATATCCGACTTCTCATAGCTGGCCTCAACATTCAACGCCTGTTCACCAGACAAAGGAATCACGTATTTACCATTGATATTCCACTCATCTGACACATCAACATCTTCAGTAAATTCAGACCAGACTAACAAACCGGTGACGGGTGCTATACCGGCTTTTACAAACCAGCTAGAGTCCCATTTGGATGATTCACTGCCCCCGTCAAAACTGCCCTCTGCTGGCCAGGAATATTTGGATTTGTATTCATTAACGCCAGCGCCCACATAAAACATGGTATTGGGAATATAAAAATCCACACCCAATGTGCGCAGATAAATATCGAGACGATCACCCTCTTCTTTGTATTCGTAATTACCAACTCCCAAATAGACATTGCTCGCCTTTTCAATAAAAGCGGCTTCAGCGAGTGGATGGCTTGCAGTATCTACAGGAGAAAAATAATATTTTCCTTCAAGGCCAACAAAATAACCTTCTTCGGAATCATCATTAACATCAATATCCGCATAAGACGCCGATATTTCACTTTGATAGGTTGCAGCAAGTGCAAAAGGGGCAACTAAAAAACCGGTAGCAGCAATAATGGCAGGCAATAATTTTAATTTCATAATCTATCCTCTGATATAAACAACAGCATCTGTAGTGATGCTTGGAGTCATACTAGAGGAAGAAAATTGAATTGAACCTGAACGTTACAGAGTGTTACAAATGAAGGTTATTTACTGTGCGGAACGCGTACATTAAGAGCAGAAAAAATTTACGCGAGGCAATCGCATGCAAACCAACGTTCATCTTCCAAACGCAATGCAGTGAGCGAACCACCCCATACGCAGCCGGTATCGAGTGCGTAAACATTTTCTACATCCGTACGGCCTTCGAGGGCAGCCCAGTGGCCAAACAGGATTCGTTGATCCCAGGTTTTGCGTTCGGCAAATGAAAACCAGGGCGCAAAGCCAATAGGCGCTGCATCGACACTTTCTTTCGTTTGCAATTCCAATTCACCGTCGGCGCTGCAAAAACGCATGCGCGTAAAGTAATTGGTGATTAAACGCAAACGGTCGACACCGGCGAGATTATCATTCCAGCGATTGGGTAAATTACCGTACATACCAGCGAGAAAGATTTCGACCTTATCGGTTTGCAACACATTTTCCACTTCGCGCGCATGCGCCAGGGCTTCAGATAAATCCCACTGGGGCGGGATGCCAGCATGTACCATAGTGAAATTCAAGAGCGGGTCATGATGCACTAATTTTTGCTGGCGCAACCAATAAACCAGATCGGCGCAATCGGGCGCGCGTAATAGTTCATCCAGCGTATCGTTTTTACCGCGTTTGCGCTGGCCGTAATACACGGCAATAAAATGCAGATCGTGATTACCCAATACGATGGTAATGGAATCGCGCAGCCGATATAAAAAGCGCAGTGTCTCTAGCGTATCCGGCCCACGATTAATTAAATCACCTGCAAGCCAAAGCTTATCTTTGGATGGATTGAATTTGATTTCCTGTAACAGGCATTGCAGCGGTTCAAGACAGCCTTGGATATCCCCAATTGCATAGGTTGCCATATCAATACCTGCTAACTTTTTTATCGAAAATGTTTGGAGAGAAACTAATGTACCGCGTGCGGCGGCACTAAAGCAAAAGTGGGGATAGGTGCATCAAACATAGCGCCTTCGTCAGTGCGCATATGGTAAGTGCCCTCCATTATTCCTGTTTCAGTCTCAAGAATTACACCACTGGTATAAGTGTAACTTTCACCCGGTTTGAGATGCGGCTGCTCGCCAACCACCCCCATGCCTTGCACTTCCTGTAATTTTTCATTGGCGTCGGTAATGCGCCAATGACGACTGATTAATTGTGCAGGCACATCACTTTTGTTCGCGATAGTGATGGTGTAGGTGTACACATAGCGGTGTTCGAGTGGGATGGATTGCGCTTCGACATAATTGGTGCGCACCAGGACCTGGATGTTCGACATGTTAATCAACCTCTTTCAATGGTTGGCCATTCAATGAAAGTTCGCCCAGCAAATTACTCATTGCGACATACTCAGGCAAACTGATTTCTTCCGGGCGCAATTGTAAATTCACCGGCAGGCTTTCCATTTGCTCGGCGGTCAGCAATTGTTTGAGTGAATTGCGCAGGGTTTTGCGCCGCTGCTGGAACGCCACATTTACCAGCGTCTCTAAACTTTTTATATTATTGGCGACATGTGGCAATTGTGCATGCGGAGTCAGACGCACAATGGCTGAATCGACTTTGGGAGCAGGATCAAATGATGTCGGCGGTACATCAAACAAATCTTCTACGGCGCAATAATATTGCACCATAATACCCAAGCGGCCATAAGCGCTATCGCCCGGTTGCGCCGCCATACGTTTGACCACTTCTTTCTGCAACATAAAATGCATGTCTTGCACGCGGTTCGCATAGGTAAGCAGATGAAAAATCAGCGGCGTAGATATGTTGTAAGGCAAGTTGCCGACGATACGTAGCGGTTGGCCATTTTTTATTAATTGTGCAAAATCAAATTGCAGCGCATCGGCCTGGAATAATTGGAAGTTGGGATGCTGCTCAAATTTCACTTTCAACCAGGGCACCAGATCGCGATCCAATTCAATCACGCTTAAATTTTCACAGCTGTCAGCGAGCAATTGCGTAATTGCACCTTTGCCAGGCCCAATCTCGACAATCAGATCGTCTTTTTTCGGGTGAACAGAGCGCGCTATGTCGCGAATGATGCCGTGATCAATCAAAAAGTTTTGGCCAAAACGTTTTCGCGCTTTGTGCTGGGATTCGTCATTAAGAAATTTTTTCATGCACATGTTCCAATAATTAGCGCGCGTGTTTTGCTTGCACCATCGCAAGGGCATAACTTAATGCGGTGCGTAAACTGCCCAAATCGGCTTTGCCAGTCGCCGCCAAATCCAATGCGGTACCGTGGTCTACCGAGGTGCGGATAATTGGCAAGCCGAGGGTAATATTCACCGCTTGGCCGAAACCTTTGTATTTTAATACCGGCAAACCCTGGTCGTGATACATCGCAAGTACCGCGTCAGCGTGATCCAGATATTTTGGTGTAAACAGTGTATCTGCTGGCAGTGGGCCGATTAAATTCATGCCGCGCGCGCGCAATTGTTTAAGTACCGGTTCGATGACTTCAATTTCTTCTCGCCCGAGATGCCCGCCTTCGCCAGCGTGGGGATTTAATCCGCACACCAAAATGCGCGGCTGTGCAATGCCAAATTGCACTTGCATATCGCGGTGCAAAATTTCCGTCACCTGTGTGAGTTCATCTTCCGTAATAGCAGCCGCGACATCTTTCAGCGGCAAATGGGTAGTCGCGAGTGCCACTCGCAAACCTTCCGTGGCAAGCATCATCACTACTTTTTCGGTATGGGTTTTTTCAGCAAGATATTCGGTATGGCCACTAAAAGCGATACCCGCATCATTGATAATACTTTTTTGCACTGGCCCGGTAACCAGCGCGGCAAAATGCCCGGCAACGCAGCCTTCGATAGCCGCATCCAGGGTGCGCAAAATGTAGGACGCGTTGTGCACATTAAGTTTGCCAGGCACGGCAGGTTCAGCGAGTGTAACGGGCAGTATTGCCAACTCACCCGCCGCACTCGGACGCGGCGCATCCTGCAGGTTAACTTCGCGCAACGTCAGGCTGAGCCCAAGTTGCTGTGCACGTGTTTGCAGTAAGTGCGGATCAGCAATGGCGACAATTTCATGTTGCTGCGCCTGTTGTGCGAGCGCAATAATAAGATCCGGGCCTATACCTGCCGGTTCGCCGGGGGTAAGTGCAATTCGATAACAGGGAACCATAATCATCTGAGCCTGAAAAAGTCACGATAAAAACACAGGATTCAAAATGCACAACGGCTAAAAACAAATTGCACATTTTTTCGTGCAATCTATTTTTAGCCGCCGGTAAAAAAGAGCGCTGGCTTAGAGTTTAATTTCGACGTAAGCCTCTTCGCGGATTTGTGTCAGCCAGAGTTGGAATTCTTCCTCAAAGCGACGTGAACGCAATACGTTGGCGGCTTGGTTGCGCTTCATTTTATCGCTCATATCTTCTTTGCGACGCTCGATCACTTGCAAAATATGCCAGCCAAATTGACTTTTGAATGGGCGGGTGATGCCACCTATGGAAGTATTGCCCATCGCCTCTTCAAATTCCGGTACAAACATGCCCGGTGTAGACCAACCCAAATCACCGCCGCTCAACATAGAGCCGGTATCTTCTGAATGCTCGCGGGCCAGCCTGCCAAAATCTTCACCTTTTTCGATCCGCGCTTTTAAATCCAACAGTTTCTGGCGCGCTTGGGCATCGTCCATAATTTCCGAGGTCTTTACCAATATGTGGCGCGCATGGGTCTGCTCAACCAATTGCTCGCCGCCGCCGCGCTGTTCAATATTTTTAAGGATATGGAAACCGGCACCGCTGCGGAAAGGTTTGGAGACTTGCCCTACCGCTAAATTCGCCATTTGGTTGCCAAACAGCTCCGGCAATTGCGCGAGTTTACGCCAGCCGATATCGCCACCTTGCAGGGCGGCTTGGTCGTTGGAGTAGCTAATCGCCATCTGCGAAAAATCGCTGCCACTTTGCAGTTTTTGATAAATATCGTTAGCTTGCTTTTCAGCAGCGGCAATCGCGTCAGCATCAGCGCTACTGGAGACTGCAATTAAAATATGGCCGATATGAAAATCCGGTGAGGTGGCAAATTTGCCATCGCTTGAAGCGAGGAAATTGTTAATGTCCTGATCGGTCACTTTGATGCGGCTATTCACCACACCTTGCTGCAAATGGCTGATGGTCAATTCGTTGCGCATTTGTTTGCGCAGACCATCGAGATTTAACCCCTGGGTTTTTAGATCAGCTTCAAGCTGCGCCAAGGTGATTTGATTTTTTTGCAGCACACGACCAATCGCCTGGTCGATTTCCGCCTCATCCACTTTAATTTCGTAACGCTCGGCCAAGCCCAGCTCAATGCGTTCGATAATCAATTGTTCTAGGATTTGTTTATTGAGCACATCCTCCGGCGGCAGCTGTTGGTATTGGCCTTTCAAGCGCTCCAGGATAGATGCTTTGCGATCATCCAACTCACTTTGCAGTACCACATCTTTATCGACAATCGCCACCACGCGATCCAGTGATACCGCATTGCTTTGGGCCAGGCCGAGCTGGCTGGTCGCCAGAAGCAAACCGCCCAGCAATAGCGTCCAGCCCATATGCAATGAATGTGGCTTGTTTTGGTTCTTACTCATAATTCAATCACTGTTTTATTGTAGAGATGCTTCACGCTCGCCGTAGCCAAACATAGCTTTGTCGAGCAGGTTACTAATACGTTGACTCAAGCTGCCGAAGCCGCGCAATTGCACTTCGATAAACACACCGCGGTCATAATCGTCGCTGCTGAGGTTTTCCATAAAGTCGGGACTAAAATCGAAATCCACCCACTGCCGCGCTAGCACGCGGATGCGGTAGCAGCAATCGGTGTATTCGAGCCCGGCAAAGGTGTCGAGTTCCGCATTGTACGTAAAATCGTAGTTGGCGCGGGCAATTACTGACCATTGACTGGAAACTGGCCAGAGTGTGGTGACATCTATCTGGTTCAGGGTTTCACCGATGTTCGGTGTGGTTTCCAGTGGGCTGAGCGATACCGGATCGCGGCTGTAGCGATAGCCAAGGTTCAGGATCCGGTACTGCTCATCCATATAATTCAAGCTGGTGCTAACGGTGTTCACCTGCTCTTGCTGGTGATCATAAAGTACATCGCTGCTGATGCGCAGGTGATCGCCAATCAGAGTACTTGCCTGCCCTGCCACTGCCGAGCTGGTACGGGTATTGGCATAGGCGTCATCGTCATTGAGGATGCTGACTTCACGGTCTTCAAAATAGGTGATCTGACCAATACTCAGGCGCAAGCGCTCAACGCCGGTGTCGGATTCCACGAAGCGGCTGGTAAGGCCCAATGCGAGATGATTGGTGTCATCGATACGGTCGCCACCAGAGAAGCGCGAGTCACGAAACAACTGCTCGTAGGTGAAGATCAGATCCGATGTGTCAAAGTTGACATAGCTGGCATCAGAGGTGAGAGCGTAGAGCGAATCCTGATTTTCGTAATCGCGGTAGAGATAAAACGCGCGCGGCTCCAGAGTCTGGGTAAAGGCATCACCAAATAAGGCTTTGTCGCGCTCAAAATACAGCCCCATATCAAGCGAGCCTTGCGGGGCAGTGAATTGTTGGCTGCTTTCCGCATCAGTGCGCAGGTTAGTGGCTTCTAATTCATAGCCAAGGGTTTTCAAACCCACGCCCGGTTTTACATAACCAGCGGTGTATTCTTTATCCCAACTCAGTTTGTAATTGGTGCGCAAACGCTCGCCAACGATAAGGTTGGCCTCATCGCCCTCAAAGTAGCGGTTCATACCAAAGTGAGTATATTCATTATCCAGCTCGACCAGCCAGTCATTCACCCGGTATTGACCATCGGCATGCAGACGCGGCAATTCGCGATAAGGTAATTGCGTGCTGGTCAACAAACGAAACTCTTCCGCTTTGGCGCCCAGTTGCCAATGCTCGCTGTTGTAACCAGCGGCTGCGCGCTGGCGGATGTAAGCCTGGCGATTTAAATCCACGGCACTGCCGTCTACATCGCGGATGTAGTCGGTATCACTGACATCGGTGTAATCAATTTCAGTTGACCAAGGCTGGTTGCGCCCGCCGGTTTGCACCAGGTTGTACTGCCAGCGATCTTTGCCGAGATACTGTGGGTTGATCTCATCGTCGTCGCGGCCGGTATCTCCGCTGCGATCGTTATTCAGCGCGCTGCCGCTCAACTCACTATCAAACAATTCGGATTTGTGGCGCAGCTCAGTCGCGAGCATATAACCGTGTTCGGCGAGGTAGCGCGGCGTAATAGTGGCATCGTAATTAGGGGCGATATTCCAATAAAAGGGCGCAGAAAATTCGCCGATACCATCGCTCTCATCAAAGCCGATCGAGGGAAACAAAAAGCCTGTCAGACGGTCTGGCCCTACCGGAAAACGAAAATAAGGCGCATAGACAACTGGCACATCTTTGATATGCAAGCGCATATGTTTAGCCGTGCCGTAATGTTTATCGTTGTGCAGGGTGATATTCGAGCCTTTGATCAGCCAGGTATTATCGCCCGGCTCGCAGCTGGTAAATGTACCCTGATCAAGGCTGATAACAGCATCGCCAAATTTTTCCAAACTCTCCGCGCGACCGCGCACACGGGTTTCATAGAGCACAAAACGGGCGTTATCCAAACGGGCGTTGCCGGTGTTGGTATCGACATAAGCTTTGTCAGCACGCAACAATACTCCCGGCTCGCGCACCTGGATGTCACCATCCAGCTCCGCTTCTCGCGTAGTTTTATCAAAGGTGAAGGTATCCGCGCGGAACGAGCGGCGCCCTTGGGTCAGGCGCACATCGTCGCGCATGATGAATTTGGTTTGCTTTTCGGATTCCGAGTAATCGGCGGTACCAAAGATATTGGCTTTTTCCGGATCCATCTCCGACTCAACATCGTCGCGCGGCGGCGCCACATAGGCACCACAACAGGCGGTGGGCACCTGCGCTTTCTGCTCCGGGGTAAGCTCTTCCATGGGCACCCAATCCAATTCGCGCAGCTGCTCGTTGGGGTCTTTTTTAGGCGCCGATGCAGTGTCATCAGCCCAGGTTAAAGGCACAGACAATAGCAAAATCCCCGCGCACTGGGCTGCAACACACAGGGCTAGGCGGGAGCGAAGGAATTTATTGCGCAGATTCTGTTTGGAATGATTCTGGGTTGGAGCCATTAACCGCGGTCTCAAATAGGCGCGCCATACATATGCCGCCGAAAAATTGAGGCGATTCTACTGTAAACCGTCTGTACTGGGAATGAATTGGGGGAAATCACCTGACTGGGGTAGAATCCGCCCACTGAGGCACCCACACCCAACGCCCAACGCCCAACTAATAATTGACATAACGCCGGATCCCGCATGACCACCAATCACACCAGAGACAGCCCCAGCGCGCCAATCGATACCCGAAAGTTAGCCCTCACCAACTGGGTTACACAGCAAACATCTTTCGCGGAACACCCGATAGAACTGTTTAGCCTGGGCAGTGATGCGGGGTTTCGCCGCTACTTCCGCTATCAAACCCCATCGCAATGGCTGGCAGTCGATGCACCGCCCGCCAGCGAAGACACCCACCAGTTTCTCGCTATCGCCCGCCTTATCGAGCAACAAGGCGTGCGCAGCCCACGTATTGCCACCGCGGATGCAAACCAGGGCTTTTTGCTGGTAGAAGATATGGGCGACCGCTTGTTCTTCCGCGCAGTGAACACCGGTAACGTCGATGACCTCTATCAAATGGCGCTCAGCACCCTGCTGCAGCTTCAGCACATTCAGGATGATGCCGCACTTATCCCGCGTTACGACCGCGCACTTTTGCGCCGCGAGCTGGAAATTTTCAGCGAATGGTTTGCCGGTAAACTGCTCGGTCATCCACTCGCTACTGCAGAGAAAAAATTGCTCGATGAATTATTTATCCGGATGGAGGACAATGCACTCGCGCAACCGCAAACTTTTGTGCATCGCGACTACCATTCGCGCAATCTTTTATTGTTGGATGATAACGCGCTCGGTGTAATTGATTTCCAAGGCGCGCTTTGGGGCGGCGTGACTTACGATCTGGTCTCGCTGTTGCGCGACTGCTATCTGCACTGGCCAGCGGAAAAGGTAACAGGCTGGGCTTTGGATTATCGTCAACAGGCAATCAGCGCAAACATTATTCCGGATGTCAGTGAAACGGAATTCCTGCGCTGGTTTGACTGGCTCGGCTTACAGCGCCATATAAAAGTGCTCGGTATTTTTGCACGTTTAAATCTGCGTGATGGCAAAACCGGCTACCTGAATGATTTGCCGCTAGTGATTCGCTATACACTGGAAGTCGCCGAACAATATCCGGAACTAAAAGCCTTTGTGACTTGGTTTAAACAGACTTTATTACCACTCGCGCAACAACAATCCTGGTATCGGGACTATCAATCAGCAGGCGACCAATGAAAGCCATGATCCTCGCTGCCGGGCTCGGCAATCGCATGCGCCCACTCACCGATCACACCCCCAAACCGCTGCTGTGTGCGGGTGGCAAACCGCTGATTGAATACCATTTGGAAAACCTGCAGCGCGCGGGTATTCGCGAAGTCATTATCAACCTCGCCTATCTAGGCGAAAAAATTCGCTCGCACTTGGGTGATGGCCAACAATTTGGATTAAAGATCAGCTATTCCACCGAGCCCGAGCCACTGGAAACCGGCGGCGCTATTTTGCATGCGTTGGATTTACTCGGTGAAGAACCTTTTTTATTGATTAATGGCGATGTCTGGTGCGATCTGGAGTTTGCACAATTTATCCACCAGCCTATTGCTGAAAATATATTGTCGCAAAACCAGCTGGGGCATTTGCTGCTGGTACCTAATCCGGAATTTCATCCGCAGGGTGATTTTGCACTTGCCAGTAGCGGGCTATTACTTAATGATCCCGAAAAACCTGATGGCCCAAAAAAAATAGCCCCACAGCGATTCACTTTTGGTGGTATCAGCTTGCTCAAACCGGAATTAATCGCCGCCTACCCGGATAAACGCAAAAAATTCCCCTTGGTAGAAGTGTTACGCCGCGCAATAAGCAACGAGCAAATCACAGGACAAGTCCATCGCGGACACTGGAGTGATGTTGGAACCCCGGTGCGATTACACCTACTGGAAGATTATCTTTCAGCCAAATTAATCAACACTGAACATAAATAATCAATCTCTACCACCACAACACAAAAAGGACGCATCATGTTAAAAGCCGATTTCAGTTCACCCAACCCAATCAGCTTGGGCAAAATTATTCCCGCGATTGTTATACTTTTTCTTATCACCGTGCTTTATGGCAGCTGGTACACCGTTGACCAGGGCGAGCGCGGCGTACATTTGCGCAACGGCAAAATCATCGGCACTGCAGCACCGGGTTTGGGCTTTAAAATTCCCCTTATCGATTCAGTAGTAAAAATATCTACCCAAACACACACGGCAAGCTATCAAGAATTACAGGCCTACAGCCGCGACCAACAACCCGCCACCATCCGCGCCTCGGTCACCTTCAGTGTCCCCGCAGATAGAGTGGAAGAAGTGTATGAAAATTTCAAAAGTATCGATTCAATGATCGCGCGTCTTGTCGATCGCCAGGTACCCACCCAAGTGGAAAATATTTTTGGTAAATATACCGCCATCTCAGTTGTGCAAGAGCGGATTAAATTCGGTATCGATGTCACCGATGCCATCACCAAATCTATTAACGGTCCAATCGTGATCAATTCGGTGCAGATTGAAAATATCGATTTCAGCGCGGCCTATGAAAAATCGGTTGAAGACCGCATGCGCGCAGAGGTGGAAGTACAGACGCAAAAACAAAACTTGGAAAAAGAGCGTGTGAGTGCGCAAATTGCAGTGACCAAGGCACAAGCCGAAGCAGATTCACAACTTGCACGCTCCAAAGCCGAGGCAGAAAGTATTCGGATAAAGGGTGACGCAGAAGCCTCAGCAATTAAAAGCCGCGCGGAAGCATTGGCGCAAAACCAAAATTTGATCGAATTGACCAAGGCAGAAAAATGGGACGGACAGTTACCAAAAACCATGCTGCCCAACGGCACCTTGCCATTTTTTAATACCAACAAATAGAAACTCTTGCGACAGATACAACAAGGGCGCCCTTATCGGCGCCCTCTTTATATTCGATGTTGATTTGCTTCAAGAAGAACTAATTCATCGCCAACAATTGCATTGCGCCCAGCTCATTGACATGTAAGACCAATTGAATATCGTTGTTTGATGTATCCACCACCTTACCATTGAGCAGCAATTCCGTTTTAATCGGATACACCCCCTGCGGCAAACCTTCGGGCAAGGTAAATGAAAATTCATTTTGGTAGCGCCCACCTTTTTTGGTTTTTTCATTGACCGGTTTGGTGAAGTTTTTTAACTCTTTGGTGTTGTCTTCATTGTCATAAATAACAATGCTTTCTTCGATCAATGCTGTTTTTTGTTTAGTGCCCGGGACTACCACTATATCGGATTGGATAATTACCTCTTTGCCAGGCTCAACCACGTTACCGGGAAGGGTTTTGGTGGTGTATTCAGTCGCGGTAGGTTCGGTCGGCAGGTTATTATTTTGGGCTTTATATTCCTCGGCAACTTGCTCTTCTTTAGCAATGCGCTCGGAGCGATGCTTGATAATCATTTTAGTGAGTACTGTCACCGCAACAGCAACCGCCGCCACACGCGCAACCGCTTTAAGATGCTCGCGATTTTTACAGCCCTGGTCACCACTTTTACATTTATGCGAGCGGTCGATATTGTCTTTCAGATCGCCCAAACTAAATGCCTGCGCCGGATTAACCAAGACACAAAACAACATAAAGATTATCGCTTTGGTTTTCATAATTGCCGCACCTTGACCTATTGATTATTGGATACTTATTTAATGGTAAACCCTGTTTCTTTTAGCTTGCGCTGGGTTTCCTGTGCGCGGCTTTTTAAAGTTGTCGCCGGTTGGTAGCCCGCATCCAATTCCAGCACCGATTCTGCTTTGGCGATAGCGCAGGAATAATTTTTCTTAGCCATGCAGTTTTCGGCATCGACCATCAAGCGGCTGACTTTTCCGGCTAACGCACCTTCCTGCTCCTTGGCCGAAGCGATTTTTTGCTTCAGTGCGATGGCTTCGGCATGTGCTGGGTCCAACGCCAAAATGCGGTCAACTGAATTAACTGTACACGTATAATCCCTGGCGGTGAAACAACTGTTAGCCCGCGCCAAGGCATCATCTATCTCCGCCTGCTTTTGTGTCGCCGATTGCGCCTGCTGCGCGCGCGCCACACTTAACGCCTCATGAAAACTGACCACTTGCGAATTGTGCACACCGACTGCCTCGGCTTTTTGCAAATACACAGCCGCACACTCCAAATCCTGTTGTAGTAAACACCGCTGCGCCTCACCAATCAGTTCGCCGATTTTATCGTCTTGAAGACGCTGCTCTTGCGCTTGCTGGGCGGCCAACAATAACTGGCGCGCCACAGAATTATCGGGGGCAAGATTGGTCGCCACCAAACTCTGTTCAATTGCGCAGGCAAAATCCTGAGTTGCAAAACAGCTTTGCGCTTGTGTTATTTTTTCGGCGATGGTTGCCTGCACTTTTTGCTGCGCCTGATGCTGGCTAAAGCCAAACCAAGCCGCACCTGCAAGCGACACCAACGCCATCCCCACTGCGGCAGTCAACATCAAGGGGTTGCGACGGGGAAATAACTCATCGACAAATTGCGTAATGCTCGCAGTGCGCTCAGCTTTGGTGAGCGCGAGCGCATGACTCAAGGCTTTCCACTCACGCGCGCTGAGTTTATCCAAACGTTTAGGTACCAGTTTTTGCTGGTATGCCTCTAGTGCGGAACGATTATTGTAAGGATGGCGCCCAGCCAACATCTCATAAATCACACAGGCGAGCGCGTAGACATCATCGCTAAAGCCGAGCGGCTCATCTTTTACCATTTCGATAGTGGCATAGGCAGGCGTCAGCGCGCCCAATTGCCCAGCATCAAACTTGTGTTTTTGCGCCTCCTTCGAGGCTGCGCGGGCGATGCCAAAATCCAACACCTTGGCGCTACCGTCGGTGTTCACAAACACGTTGCCGGGTTTGAAATCCGCATGAATTAATTGGCGCTGGTGTGCATAAGCCAGGGCGGCACACAGGTCTTTAGCTATTTGCCACACTTGTTCTTTGGGCAAGCCCTTACTGCGCTGCGCTTTAATGAGTTGATCCAGCGGTTGCCCTTCGAGCAGCTCCATGGTCATGAACAGCGTGTCGCCTTCGCGATCAAAATCGTGCACCGTAACTATATTTGGATGTGCGAGCGTCTGGGATTTAGCCGTTTCCTGCTGCAGCGTTACAAACGCGTCGGGGTGATCTTTGAAATCCTGGTTGAGGATCTTGGTGGCGATATACGGATTGGGGTCTTCTGCTTCGACTTTGCGCAAATCTTTGGTCTTGTAGACGGTCCCCATACCGCCGTGCCCCAGCACATCTTCTAACAGGAAACGCTTTTTCAGCAGCCTGCCTTTACCACTTTGGGATTGCTTAACCAGTTCGCGGGCTTGCGCAAACCCGGTCGAGTGATTGTGTGGAGCACTGTATTGGGTGAATTGAGTGGCGTAAGCTGTATCGGCGACCGGCAACGAGGGTTCCGGGCGCCCCAGTGCAACGCGTGTTTCCCCCTCCTCAACCGAGGCCCTGAGGCTGGTCTTATTCGATTCTTCGTTGTCGGCCACGCAAAAATCCCCTGAGCTTTTGGCGTATTTATAACCACGAATACTAACACGGCCGCGGGTTTTACGGCATGTTGCTCCAAGCGGTAACATAGACGAATAAACAAGCGGGACAAAGTAGGCCTGCGCCCCGCCAAGTACCAACTCCAGTAAAAGATCGCAGTTTCTTCGGTTGACAAACGAATCGAACACGGCATAATGTCGCGTCCTTGAATCCCGACCCCTTTTCGACAGTTTTGTCCAGAATTTATCTATAGGAGCACTAAGGTGGCAAACTCACCCCAAGCCAAAAAACGCGCGCGTCAAAATGAAAAAGCTCGCAAGCACAACGCAAGCATGCGCTCTATGGGGCGTACTTACCTCAAGAAAGTGCTTGCCGCTATCCAAACTGGTGACAAGGCAGCAGCCCAAGCCGCTTATGTTTCAGCTGTTTCAGTGATCGATCGTATCGCTGACAAGGGCCTGATCCATAAGAACAAGGCAGCTCGTCACAAGAGCCGCTTGAACGCCAAGCTCAAGGCATTGGCAGCAGCCTAATTGCCTACTTGGTTTCAAGCGTGAAAAAGCCGGCTCAAGCCGGTTTTTTTATGCCCGCAATTTGGTCAAAGTGCTGCCTTAGGCACCACAAAGCATAACTTTAGCTCTATACACTGTCACAAAAACAGATTATCTTCGGCAGCAACTTTTGCCCGGAACCCTTTTCCGGCATTACAAAAAGAGAGCTGGGGTTGGGCGATATCACCAGCGAGCAACCACAACCAAGACGCGGCTGTTTGCAGTTAACGCCTCACCCCGAAGTGCACATACTAATAATGGAGATACTCTATGCTGCCGCGTGATCATTATCTGAAACAGACTTTTCAAGACACTGTTAACTTTCCTGATGGTTTTGAAAAAGGTGGGCTCTCGGATATTCAGGCACGTCTGATACGCAAACAAGGGGTGCTAGTTAATGCTCTGACAATGGATGAAGTCTCGGATCCAACACCGGATGACTTACACATTCTCAAAGTGATTGCCAATCAAAGCGCCCCCAAAAGCCCCATTGAGCAGGCCTGGACTAAATATCTCTCCATAGTTAAAGCGCGCCAAGCATCAGCACCAGCTAAATCCAGCAAAACCAAGGCAAAACCAAAACCAGCCGAACCCGCAGCGGCAGAACCTGCAGCTACCGATCCGGAAGCCAAACCCGCAAAGGCAAAAGCCGCCAAAAAAACCGCCAAAACAGAATAAATGCACACTCGCAAAACAAAAAAGCGCACTCGATTGTGCGCTTTTTAATTGTGCTGATTTTTTCGGGAGCAACACTGGCAATCTAGAGCGGAATCAATACCTGCACCGAATAGCTGCGCCCTGCTTGGATATTGTCAATACAGTTACCGCTGAGCAATTCACCTTCACAGCGAATTTCGGTCGCCGCAATATTTACCCGCTCAATCGACACATGAAACTCAGCACCACGAAATTGCCTCACTGCTTTTGCGCCCGGCCAACCTGATGGCAATTGCGGAGCAATTTGCAAACCCCTTTCACTACCCTGCAAACCAAACACGCCTTCAACCAAACAGCGATACACCCAGGAAACGGTTCCAGTATTGAACAATTGCGATGAACGACCTGCTGTGCGCGGATACTGATGATAAGCGCCGCGATAATAATTGGGGATATACACCGGCAATTGCCCACGCTGCAAATAATCCGCTTCTGTTGGACCAGGAATCATTTGGCGCAGCAACTTATAGGCGCGATCTTTTTCAGCAATGGTGAATAAACTGTAGATATAAAATATCGCTGCATGATTATAAACCGAGCCGTTTTCCGCCGAGCCGGGATGCTTTTGCGTAACACGGCCTACGTCATCACGCATCGCTGTATAAGCGGGTGCAAGCATAGTAACGCCGTAAGGCGTTTCCAATTGAGCTTCAACTGCAGCGATCATTTTTTTGCGCTGCTCTGCATTTGCCGCACCACCCAAAATGGCCCAGCTTTGCGGATTTAAAAAGATGCGCCCCTCTTTATCTTTACTGATGCCAAACACTACATCATCGTCGGTAATACCGCGCCCGAACCATTCGCCATCCCACAGATATTTATTCACTGCAGCATTCACTTCTTGGGCGCCCGCAATAAACTCTTGTTGCAGATCAGGTAGCGATTTTTTTGCGCAGACATCTGCCCACAAATTTAATGCATAGGCAGTAGCCACAGATAACCAACCGGAAACCCCTTTGCCCTTGTAACCCACCATATTCATTGGATCACACCAATCGCCCTGCGCAATAAAACTCAGGCCGCGATAATCGCGCGCTTGCAACAGCCAGCGCATAGCATTGGAAATACGCTCAAATACCGAAAGGGTTTTGCCATCGTGACCCGCCACCACTTCTTGCAGAATAGCGTAGTCATTGGTCTCGTCCAGATAGGTTTTTAAACATACTGGTAGCCATACACAGTGGTCGGTGTGGGGAATCTGGTTGATGTATTTCAGCTCCGCTCCTTCCGCCAACAAAATACCGTCCGGCATTGCGCCCGATTCTTCCTGTTGGCTTAACGCATGCAGAAATGCGGCGCGGGTAACTTCGGGCTTAATAAACGTCATGCCCATGTTATCTTGCAGATAATTGCGCGTTTGCGGGTCAGTGGTTAAGCGATTGACATCACCGTGATAAAACACCTGGCGCGGCAGCCAATTGTTTACAAAATTATTCAGCTCGGCATCCGGTGTCTCAATCTGTAAACAGCCACTGCCAGCGGCGATATAAGCTGCGTAATCCGCTTGTGCTTTGGCAAAACCCGATGCACTTAAATAGGTATCGCGCAGTTTTGAAATTTCTGCATCGTCAAACGCCGGGCCAAAAATAAATCGATAATCCTGCTGCGCCTGATCAGGCATTTCCAAGCGATACTGCAAAATTGCAGCAGGCGTTTCATAGCGCGCATCACCACAAGTCAGCACGTCAGCCCGCAAAGCCGTTGGATTATGCAAGCCACCCTCACCTTCAAATGTTTCCTGTTTTGCCTCCCAAGCAACCGGGTTAACTTCATGCAGGAAAAATGTTTTGTCTTTAAAGTTTTTATTTTTAAA
The DNA here is from genome assembly GCF_031457055.1 of Cellvibrio fibrivorans. NCBI lineage: Bacteria > Pseudomonadati > Pseudomonadota > Gammaproteobacteria > Cellvibrionales > Cellvibrionaceae > Cellvibrio > Cellvibrio fibrivorans. The sequence goes on from NZ_JAVDVX010000001.1 coordinate 39,248, forward strand.
GTAATCGGCAACTTTTTGATAAGGAGTAACGCAAGTAGCAACAATACCGCCCAGATCAGCGCGATACTCGGCCGATTGATTCATCCAGGACATATAGCCAACAGGGAAATAGGGGTAAATACTTAGCTTGCGCACACGACCGGAATTATTAATCACACGCAATTGCCACAACTCCACCACATCTTTTACTGGCAGTGACAACATTAACTCGGCGCGCACACCATCGCACTCAATCACCCATTGCAAATCGCTTTTGCCAACGGAAAAAGAATAATCGTCATAAGGCGCACGCACCGGCTCATAAGGCGCAGAAAAAATCTTACCCGTATCTTCATCTTTGATATAAAAAAAACGGCCCGGATGATGTGCGTAATATGGCTGCTCCGGCTGCATAAATGTTTTTGCTTCCAGATTTGGAGCATACGCATATTTGGCAGGTTCTGGCTGCATAAATTGTGCAACTGCATAACCGCGACAAGTTACCTGGATCATCATTTGCTGATTCCACAGGAACCCGGCAGCGCGCGGCATAGCTGTCGGAGTTAACAAATCATAGCGTTCACCAGCCTGGCTGGGGGTCAGTAAAGCGTTAGTCATGAGGGTATCCTATCGAAAACAAATAATAAGAGGGCCAAAAATAAAAAGCGCCGCAGCGCGGCGCTTGATTAAAGCTGTAAAAATCAGGTGTGACGCGCTTCAAGATCCTGTTGGATCGATTCAACTTTTGCATCACTCAGGTTATAAAACACCAGCGACAATGCAGTGAGTAAAGCAAATAATCCAGGCACAAGCGTTTGCATATAGATGATGCTGTCGAGCGATGCGCCCGCCTGCATCTGACCCGCTTGATAACCCATTACCGCGAGCACAGAGAGCATTAATGCGGAACCAATTGCACTGCCAATTTTTTGCGAGAAGGTCGTTGCAGCGAAAGTCATACCGGTCGCACGGCGACCATTTTTCCATTCATTGTAATCAGCGACATCGGCATACATCGCCCAGGTAATTGGCGGTTTAAAGCCCAGTGCAATACTGATCAAAATATTCAGCGCAAACATCCAGATAATTTCTTTCGGTAATTCTGCACTATCGCGCACACTGCCATCCGCCCCTGTACGTATCACACTGATGACCTGTCCTTTTGCATCAGCCAGATTCAAATTCGGCCCGGTTTCACCCAGAGGAACACGCACCTTAATAATCCAGAAAATTTTGTCGTGGCGCAGCCACTGATAGGTATCACCTTCGGCATGTGACTGCCCAAGCAGCGTGCCCGCATCAAGTTGAATCTCATTTGATGCAACATCCAACACACCATTGGATTGCGGTTTGGGAACAAATGTAAATGCAATCGATAATATCGCCACCACACAGAGCAACGACATCATCAATTTGCGCTTATCAATGTATTTAGTGACTGTTGACGCGAACATTGCACCGACCATCAAGCCCGCCATTTGCAAACCTATGTAATTGCCAAGCAAATCCGGGCGCTCGACGAAATAGCGAAAATAATAAGCCGCTGAACTTCCGCGCAGTGTCATAGTGATCATGAATACCAGTGCCAACACAAAAAGCACCAACCATGGGCGACAGGTGAATAAATCTTTAAGATCATTCAGCGGATTGGTTTTTTCCTGGGTTATCGATGGCTGGATTCGCTCGCGTGTAGTCAAAAAAGTCACGACAAATAAACAGCTAGCGATTATTGAATAAACCACCATAGTCAATTGCCAACCGCGCGCACTGTAACGATCACCATCACCAAAATACTCCGCTAATTCCGGCGTGGCTGCTCCGACAAAAATACTACTGAAATAAGCGAAGAAGAAACGCGTACTATTGAGTTTGTTACGTTCCTGTGTGTTAGCTGTTAACACTGCCGAAAGCGAGTTGTAAGGCATATTCAATACGGTATAACAGAGCATCAGCAAACTGTAAGTTGCATAAGCCCAAATCAGCTTGCCCGTCTCATCCAAATCGGGCGTACTCATGGTTAAAATGCCTGCCCCCATCATCGGCAGTGCACCCCAAAGCAAATAGGGGCGAAATTTACCCCAGCGAGTATTGGTGCGGTCCGCAATACCCCCCATGATCGGGTCGGTAATCGCATCAATAATTTTGGTAACGGTAATCATGGTCGCCGCTGCCGCAGCGCCAATACCAAATACATCCGTATAAAAAAATACCAGATAAGATCCGATAATTGCCCAGTAGAAATTAAAACCGGCATCACCCAATCCGTAACCGATGCGTTCACGCGAGGAGAGCTTGGCCAAACGATCACTATTGCGACTAGTCAAAAGAAAACCCCGTTATAGATTTATTATGTAATTGCAAAAAGAAACTACAAACGACTGGTCGAAGCGCGTTTTTTAATTTCGTAACCCATATCGACTTTCTTCGATTCGATTGGCTTTTCATTGAGCACACGAATAATCATTTCCGATGCTTTTACACCCATCTCATAACGGCCAACGGACACGCTGGTCAATGAAGGGTTCACATATTCAGCCGCTTCAATATCGTTAAAGCCACAAATGGCCATATCCTGCGGGACACGAATATTCATCCGCTGCGCTTCAAACAATGCGCCGAGTGCCAGGTCGTCGTTCACGCAAAACACCGCATCGACAACACCGTTCGTTGACGCCATCAGGCTCTTAAATAATTCACCGCCCACACCTATGGATGAAGGTTCAGGCGTGGTGACGATGTAGTTTTTCTCAAACTTACCCACCTGCTCCAATGCCAATTTGTAACCCTGCATACGCTGTTGCACACGCGGATCCATACGCGCGCCGATAAAACCAATGCGCTCGTACCCCTGCCCCAACAGATGCTTGACCACATCAAAACCGGCGCGACCATGGGCAAAACCGACATTCATATCGATAGGATCGGCAAGCAATTCCATGATCTGCACAATCGGGATACGCGCCTTGTGCAGGAAGTTCTGGCAGGCCTTGGTCTGATCGCCACCGGTAATGATCAATCCTTCGGGGGATTGGCTCAGCAGGGTGCGCACCATTTTTTCCTCTTCCAGCGGCGAGTAATGGGTGTCCACTAACAGCACCTTGTAGCCCGCCGCACCCATCACCTCATAAATACCGCGCAAGACCTCGGTAAACACGATGTTACTTAATGATGGAATGGCAACGCCTATCACCCGGGACTTGGATGAAGCCAGGGAACTGGCGTGCTGGTTGGGTATATAACCGAGCGAATCAATGGCTTTTTGGACTTGAATCCGCAGGGATTCCGAGACTTTTTCCGGCTGGTTGATCACCCGCGATACAGTGATTGCACTAACACCCGATGCATCGGCGACGTCAACCAGGGTAATTTTCTTATCTGAACTTCTTTTTTTTGCTGTTTTCATAGGCAATATCTGCACTTGGCTATTATTTTTTGCTAACATACCACAAGCGTAATGATTGCGCTATCATCAGCATGTATACTACCTTGCTGGTCATTAGGTGTACACGAGAAAACCTGCATATGCCGCACTTAACCGCCATCACCAATCCTGATGCCGATACCAACCTCATTATTGTGATGGGCGTTTCTGGTAGCGGTAAATCATCCTTGGCCAAAGCACTGGCTGATCACTATGGTTATGAGTACCTGGATGGCGATGATTTTCACAGCCAGGAAGCACGCGACCGCATGGCAAAAGGCCTGCCGTTGACCGACACCATGCGCCTACCTTGGGTCATCCGCATGCGTGATTACTTCCGCAATGCTGCGCGCAATCATCAGCATTCGACCTTGGCCTTCTCCGGGCTAAAACGCGCCCATCGCGACGAGCTGCGCAAAGCCGGGCTGAAAACGATTTTTCTGTTTCTGCACAGCGATAAAGACACCATCCAAACCCGCGTCAATAAACGCGCCGGTCATTTTATGGCGCCGAGTCTGGTCGACAGCCAATTCGAGAGCCTTGAAGACCCGCGCCATGAAGCCGATGTTTACACCATTGATGTGAACGCTCCGCTCGATCAAGTGCTGGCACTGGCGATTCACGTTGTTGACCGCGAGCTTCATCATCAGGCAGATGCACTGCTCGCCTGAGAAATCAGGCTTGGCATTAGGCGCCACACCAGCGAGAATGTGAACTCTTGAGCCGGATCTTGATCCAATGATCAACATCAACCACGGAGAATCACAGATGCCATATTCCAAAGTTATTCTTGTCAGTAGCCTGGTAGCAGTTGCCGCAACCCTCTCCGCCTGCGCAGGAAAAACCCAATACCGCAGCGCCTGCGATCAAGAACTCGAAGCCGCCTGGAGCGAATTATCTATCGCCAAAGCAGACGGTTTTAGCGGTACAGTCAGCTACACTAAAGCGTTGGGATTAATTACTTCAGCGCGCACCATGCAAACCGTAGAAAATTTTGACAACTGCTACAATCAAGCCAAAGATGCCCGCTTTTATATTCGCGAATCGCGTAAGGGGCAGTAACGATTATCTGCAACTAAAAATTCTTACCAAAAAAAGCTCGCACATTTGGCGAGCTTTTTTATTGGCGACGGTATATTTTTATTTAAGTACCAATCACACCGCCATCATCTTTCGTCACTAATACCGTCGTGGATCGTGGACGGGTTTTTCCATCGCTAGCAGGATAACTAATACCAGGGTGTTGGATATTCAACCACAAGCTTTTTCCATCCGGTGTCCCTGTCAAACCAGTAATTTCACAGCCACGCGGCCCCACTAAAAAACGTTTTACATTGCGCGACAAGGGATCAGCACAAAGCAGTTGATTACAACCCATCGGCTGATACACATCTTCTGCATCATCAAAATCGGTTTCAATCCACAGGCGACCATCCGCATCAAACCAAAGTCCATCGGGGCAGGAAAACAGATCGCCGCGAATATTGCCCTGTTGGTTTTCCGGCGCTGAGGATTGCGCCGAATTACCGGCAAGTAAAAAAATCTCCCAGGTAAATTCAGTCGCTGCAGGATTGGATTTTTTTTCCGCCCAGCGCAGGATTTGTCCATGATGATTTTCCTTGCGTACGTTTGCTGCATCGACTGGCTGATCCACTTTGATGCCGCGTTCAATATTATTAGTGAGCGTGACATAAAGCTCGCGTGTGTGCGGATCAACCGCAACCCACTCGGGACGATCCATCGGTGTTGCGCCGAGAATATCGGCTGCAGCACGGGCATTTATCACCACATCGGCCTGGCTCATAAAACCATTACGCGCCGTTAAGCCGCGCTCACCCCATATCAACGGTAGCCATTCGCCGCGACCATCGGCATGAAATACCGCAACGTACAAAGTCCCCTCATCCAATAAATCGGGTGTTGCTTTGGGGTTGTTTTTATCAAAACGCTGTTGAGCAACAAATTTATAAATATACTCGCCGCGCGTATCGTCACCCGAATAAATTGCTACCTCACCCTCATCGCCAATGACCACCGTTGCACATTCGCGTGCATAGCGGCCTAACGCGGTACGCTTTTGTGGCAATGAATCCGGATTAAAAGGATCAAACTCCACCACCCAACCAAAACGATTAGGTTCATTCACAAAACCCTTAAAATATTGTTTGTCGGTGGGTGTTGCATCAAAACGCGGATCAACCGTCTCCCAATAATATTTACTGCTATTTAACCCGTTGGAAATACCGTAGCGTTTATGGGATACGCGCTGCTGCCAATCGGCAGTGTTGCGATTCACAAAATAATTATTCCAGTTCTCTTCGCAAATTAAATAGGTGCCCCAAGGGGTTTTTCCCATAGAGCAATTATTTAAGGTGCCCAGCACGCGTGTACCAGTTGGATCCTGCGCCGTTTTTAAATGTTCCGATCCAGCGGCCGGGCCCGTAATGCCCATTGGCGTATTAGCAGTCAACCGGCGATTGAACGAAGAATTTTTTACTCTCTGCCAAAGATTTTTCTGGTCACGCTTAATTTCAATCACGCTTACACCGTGCGCCGCCTGCTCTTTTAATACCTCATGTTCCGGGCGACGGATAACACCTTGAGCATCACGCGTTTCTGTGGGGCCATTGGGATGCAAAGTCGGATTAGTGTATTCGTGGTTGATTACCAGTAACCCGTGATCGTTCGGTGCATCGGTAAAGGGAAAATAAGCCATACCATCGTGATTTTGCCCTGCCTGCAATTGCTGCTCCTGCCAGCTATTGCTCGCATCAGCCTTCCAGGGCACAGCGCCAGTCACCACTTCATCACCCCATGAAAAAAACGCGCGCGCAGTGTAGCCATCGGCGACCAGAACACGGTCAAAATCCTGCGCGTGCTGAAGCGGTACTGAGGTGAATCCAATTTTTGGCGATACATTTTTTAATCCAACGGATGGCGATGCATTTTTATTGGTTGCTGCACAGCCCGATAAATGTCCACCCAAAAATCCTCCCAGCGCCAAACCCAATCCACCTTTCAATAAATTGCGACGGCTGGCGATAACCTCTGACAACCAGGGATTGTTGGACGGATTTACCGGAATATCATCGATATCCACCACCGGCATTTCATTTTTATTACTCATTGGCCATCACCATTATTCGAGTGCTAATACTGTGCGAATTTTTTCCCAGCTCACATATTTAAAATTCTGCGGCGCTTCCGGCATCACTTTATGACCATCCTGCACCACCAACATGCCTTCGCCAAAAGCACCACCGAGATTGGCATGGGTAACTTCAAGGCCGTCCGTTTCCGACACACCATCAATGCCACGCCCTGCATCCAGATCCACTCTAATCACACCGCGCGTTTTATAGGGCGCTGTTGCATCCAGAATCACATAGCTGTTGTTGCCTTGACTGGATACTACAAGATAGTTTTTATTCTTACCTTGATAGATGCCCATGCCTTCCACATCGGCAACCAACACATCACCGGCACGCAATACCAATTCCACTTGTGTGCCCGCGTTTGGCTCAGCGCCAATTGTCCACACAGCTTCGTCTTCTTCACCGACAAATAAGCGCTGATTTTTATCGTCAGCTACACAACCTTCCGGTTGGCTCTTTACAAAAAAACTGCGTACTTTCTTTCCTTGCCAGACATGAGAATTTCTATCTTTTTGATCAATCACAGCACTTAATTGAATTTGCTGAAACTCACCGCTTTTTCCGTTGGGAATCGCATAGGTAACTCCACTGCCATTTTGATACAAACAAAATCCATAAATTTCTTCAAGATCCGTTGCAACACTGCCAGAGAAACGTAATTTACCGTTTTTAGGATCAATCGTGTAAATCGCCAAACTGTTATCATCGCGATTGGTAGCAACGGCAATATCGACAACTTTTTTACCAAATTGCACTCCATAACGGACATCCACATTATTTAATTTGCCCGTATTGAAATGCTGTACTTCACGACCTTGCATGTCGTACACAAATAATCCCTGTTGCTTATTAGTACCAATCACCAGACTTTTTTGCGAGCGTTTTTTATTGACCCAAATTGCGGGGTCATCAGCCGCATCGCCAAAACGCGCCATAACCTGGGTTTGCACATCGGGTGTGATGCTCACTATGGTGTGTGGTGATTTTTTTTGCGGCACTGAGTCCCAAGGCAAGAATAAAAAATGATTCCCGGTTTTTTCATCGCCGACTACCAGTGCAAGTGAATTTTTGTCAGCAACACCGACAACTGCTTTAACTACTTCCGGCTCATCGGTATTGGGGAGATCGACTAACTGCTGCTGTTTGAATTTACTTTTATTGGTGCTGTAGAGCGCAAGTTGTTTTTCTTCTGCCACCGCAGCAACCAAACCTTGTGGAATTATCGCCAAGGATTCCACACTGCCGGATAAGGAACCGAAAGGTTTTTGCAAATCTACCGCGACACGACCGGGAGCAGATTCTTCTGATGCACCTTGCGCCCAGATACCAATGCCTTCTTCTGCGACAAACAATAAATCCTGTTCATCATCGACCGCGCAGGACTTGCAGTTGGGCGCGATAGGTAAACGGCGCAGCAGTTTTGCATTCGCCGTGCCTTTTGCATCTACGACCAACCAGTGCTCAGCCGTGCCGCGCTCATCCAATAAATATAGAGAAAGATGACCATTTACGCGGCTTAGGCACAGGTTTTCAATTTTAAATTCTGGCGTGGGGAGTCGCAGCAATTCGCGCAGCTTTCCCGATTCAGGATCAAGCGCAACCAGCCCCGGTTGTTGTTCCGGCAAAAATACCGTTGCCGCAACCAATTCGGACGATATTATTTTTCCAGTTTGTAATTGCACCGGATAACGCCAATCCAACAGCTCTGCCGGCAGTTTGAGTTGCGCGAGAGATTTACCGCTGGCATCGCGCCAGTGAATGTCATCGCCCAGCGCCAGAAAAGTAGATTGGTGTTGCAGCAAGGTGGGCAGAGGCGCGATCAACCCGTCTTTTAATGATGGTGGCAGACTAGCATCTGCAATAACTGACGAACATAAACCTGTAAACAAACAGGCAAGCAAGGATTTACGCAAACTGATCATAATCAAGACCTTTTTTATAAAATGGCTCCAGCAGGAGCCATTCAGACTACAAATGCACACTTAATCAAAACTTAAAACTGCATAAAAGTAATGCCGAGTTTGTAAGTGGCACCGTAGCTTTCGTATTGCGCATTGTATTGGGTATCTTTCACGTAGGAATAATAAACTTCATCGGTCAAGTTCAGCGCTTCAAAATGCAGCTTGATAGATTCGGTCAAATAATAACGCAGTGAAAAATCCAGCTGCATTTGATCATCGACATAAGCATCATAATCCACTTCCATCGGCTCTAACACTTCCAACAAATAATTGGATTTATAATTAGCTGACAAACGCATGCTGATTTTGTCCGACTCATAACCGATCATAAAGTTAGCTGAAGTATCGGATTGGCTGGGCATGGGAATATCGCGCGCAACAAACTCACCATCGTCATAACCGCCAATTTCTGCAGTCGAATCAACAAAGGTCGCGTTACCACCAATCAGCAAACCATCCCAAGGCGATGGCAAGCTGGTGAATTGTTTGGATGCAGCCAATTCAAGCCCCAGAATATCCGCTTTATCGCCATTGACAAAGGTTACCGCTTTATCAAAATCTTCGTAGCCCGCTGTGCCGCCCAAATCGGTTTGATAAACAAAATTATCGATAGCTTTGTAAAACGCAAACGCGGAAATAACGCTGGCTACACCAGGGTAATGTTCAATACCAAAATCGATATTGCTGGATTCCAGCGATTTCAAATCCGGGTTGCCGAATTCCGCTTCAATATCGCCATCGTCTTCTTCAATTAAACGACCGGGTGATAGCTGTGCAAAACCGGGGCGCACCACTGAATTAGTCCAGGCTGCACGTACTTGAGTTTTATCGCTAATGCTATAGCGGATATGCAATGCTGGTAAAAAATAGTCATCGGAATTTTCAAAGGATTGTGCATTTAATTCGTCAGCATCACCATCATAAGAATTACCCTGCGCGGTGAAATCGGTATTTTCATAACGCACGCCAGTCAGGATACGCCAGTCATTAATATCCACGCGCCCCATCACATAAGCGGCACTGGTATCTTCAGTAATCAGATAATCACCGATACTGCTTTCCACTTCGTCTTCTTCAGCATCTTCGATGGCGGATTTCACCTGTGCGGCATTAATGGTGCTGCCAAACTGACCCAGTTGATAATCCACTTCACTGGCAGAAAATTCGGTGAGCGACGTATCGCCAGTAAAATCTTCGGCAATCCAGATATCAACATTATTGTCTTTTTCACGCTCAGCGTGTTTGACACCGAACTTCAATTGCGCTGAATTACCTGCTAATTCGAGATCGCGCGTAAAATCCATATTGATCGCAGTGCTCTCATCATTGGTGTTGGTGCTACCCAATTCCACTTCGTCCAATTTATAGCTGGCGGATTGATAATATTCAGCCGGAGCGGAAATCAATATCTTGCCAGTATTGGTGTAGGAAAGATCGAAAGCTTCATCGGCAATAACATCGTCATCTATTTTAAATACGGCGCCAGCGACGTTTTGCGGTTCATCTTCACTGGATTTGCTGTAGGCCACACGATAATCTACAGTCCACTTATCCAAACGGGTTTGACCGCCCAAAGAAGTCGAGAGAATTTTTTGTGTTTCCGTGCGATCTTTTAATTCGCGCTGAACTTCAGCCGAACCTACTTCACCTTCGGCAAGCGCATCTTCAAACTCAATGACATTCGCCAAGCGAATTTCTGAATCGGTGTATTCACTGTAAAGGTTGCGCCAATACAAATCCGTATCATCACTTGGCTTGTAATCCAGATTTAAGGTCACACCTGAGCGTTCGCGGGTAATGCGATAATCGCGCTGTTCCATTTCTTCCAGGCGCGCTTCGCCATCTTCAAAATCCCATGCACCGCCAGTCTCGACGTTATCGGAACCGAATTCACGTTTGAATGAACTTACACCAAATGCAACACCGAGATTATTGTCGTCGCCACCGAGGCTAAATTGGTTACTTGCAGTGGCTGCTACTTTCGGGCTTGTCTCTTCGGTATTTTCATCGTAACTGCCTTCTGCAGTGAGCTGATAAAAGAAACCATCGCGATCAAATGCTGAAAGGCTTTGCACATCAATACTGCCACCGAGTGAATTGGCATCCATATCCGGCGTTAAACTTTTAGTAACAGTTAAATTTTCTAACAAATCCGATGGGATTACATCCAATGCAACTGCGCGGCGATCCGCATCCGGACCCGGCACGCCCACACCATTAATAGTCACTGCATTGTAATCCGGCCCCATTCCGCGTACGCGCACATAGCGGCCTTCGCCTTGATCGCGTTCAATCGATAAGCCCGGTAAACGCTGCAGAGATTCGGAAACGTTTGTATCGGGAAATTGGCCAATCGCATCCGCTGATACCGCAGTGAGAATATTGTCGGCGCTGCGCTGTTTATTCAGCGATTTGTTAATGCCTGCCGCTTGCCCAATCACGATGACATTTTCAACCAGACCGGATACACCCACTAATTGAAAATTTTCGCGTGTGGTTTGTTGATCCTGTACAACCACCGAACGCTTAATATCATCCGCACCGATATAACTGGTGACCAAAGTGTAATTACCCGCCTTCACATCCAAAAACACAAAACGCCCATCGCGTTGACTTACTGCTTCGCGATTTAATTCCAGGATACGAATTTTTGCTCCCTGTAATGCAATACCTTGCTCAGTAGCTTTAATTTGCCCTTCTATACGGCCGTCAGCCAGAACAGTCCCGGCAAGGCCAGCAACCACTACCGCCAACGCCGTCTTAACAAAATTTTTGTTTTTGGATATGGATACAGTTTTTTTCACAGTGTGCTCCCCGATCTTTTTTAAAAGACTCGATAGTTAAAACGCCAAGAGATTTAGACGACGCCAAACTAGGGGGAATAAATGACACTTCTGTGACGAGCAGGCTCTGCAGCCAACAAATAGGCTGAGCTGATTTGCCTCCCTGCAACTAAGCGAGCGTTTTTTTTCAGACAAAACCAACATTCATAAAACTGTCATATTGATCTGTTATCGGTGCAGCACTTTTATCCCAATGGGTTGCGAGCCGTTATGTTGAAACACCATAAATGGAAACTGTTTTTTGTCGGCATGGGCGCCAATGTGGCCCTGATCGCCAGCCTTGCCGTTGCCGACGTAAAAGTATTGGCCGAGATAAATTGGCTTGACGTACTCAGTGAGGGCGGAGCCGCGATGCTCGCGCTGGTATGGTTGGGATTGATTTTGCATAGTCGCCCGGCCGGACGCGTCACGCAATATTTAAGTTTGGGATTAAGCGGAATTTTTTTGGCAGGCTTTCAGGATCTACTTGATGAATTTATTCGTTTCCCTGAGGCGGCTCGATGGGATCATTGGATAGAATCGGGCTGTATGCCATTTGGTTTGGTGTTACTTACACTCGGTATTTACCACTGGCACAAAGAACAGCTCAGTATTAATGAACAATTGCGTAAGCGTGAACGATTGTTTCGCGAACACCGCAGCCTGGATTTCACTACCAACTTAAGCGGTGCCGATTATTTACGTAAGCAACTACTACAGGCGCTGCCGGAGCATCGCAACACTGAACAATCACTCGCACTCTTGTTTATTGACGTGGATAATTTTCGCGCAATCAATCGCCGCTACGGCCATCAGCAGGGCGATCACCTACTACAGTCGTTGAGCGAATTGATTTTATTGAATATTCGCCGCAATGATGTGCTGTGCCGATATGCGGGCGACCGCTTTGCATTGATATTACCCAACACAGGACGTGCAGGCGCAGAAAAAATCGCAGGCGAAATTTCTGCTGCAGTGCAGCATTTTGCCTACAAACCCCAGAATCAGGATGAAAGCCTGTTTCATTCAGTTAGCTTAGGGATTGCACTTACCAGTACCGATACTACAACACGCGACTCGGCAGAAACCTTGATTGAGCGCGCCAATCTGGCGCTGCTACATGCCAAAGAAAAACATCATGCCACTTTGCAGCGCGCGGCTTGATGAACAGCATGAATAATACTGCTGATGAATGTATTGCAGAGGTGAGTAGTTGCTATCATCCTACGCCCTACTTTGAAATAGATACGCCGTTTATTCCGGCGCATGAATGGCCACTCATGCTGATCGATATGGCGCTCAGCCGTGGTGTAGAAGAATATAAATTACTGCGTAACACTGGCATTTTTCGCGAAGATATTCCGAGCAAAAATCTGCAGCTATCACCGCAACAGTGTTTCCAATTAATCCACAATATCCAAAAACAGCATCACCATCAGGAGCTGGGTTTTTTATTGGGACACAGTCTTTTTTCCTCACTGGAAACTACTGCAACTAGGGCTTTGAATAGGGCCACCAATTTGCAGGCGGCAATTGATATTCTCGTTGATCAACAAACACAGCTGATGCCGCTGCTACAGTTACGCACCTGTTATGAACAGGAACACTTGGTGATTTACTGGCAAGACGCCTGTGGTGCAGAAACTACGCTGATTTTTCTTGTGGAAATGATATCTACCGCACTCAGTTCACTCACGCGTTGGCATTGTGATGAAAATATCCCTTGGCAGTTTTATGTTACCCACAGCAAACCTGCTTATATTGAACAATACGAGGTCCATCTACACAACAAAGTGCAATTCTCCAGCCACGCGAATGCGATGTCGATTGCGCGCGACTATTTATACATCCCCTGGAAAAATAATTGCGCAGCTACACCAACTGATGCATTACCAATTACTCATCCGAACCTACAATCAATGCCCTTTCATCGCGGATTTTTAAGCGAGCTATATAATTACCTGCATAGCAACATCCACCACAATCCGAGCCTCGATAAAACCGCAGCCGCCTTTGGCATGAGCAGCGCCAGCCTCAAACGCAAACTGAAAAAACACCATAGCCATTTTCAGGAACAATACGATCTGGTGCGCAAAGATCTTGCGCTCTATTGGTTGCATCAAGCAGGCTGGAGTAAAGACCAAGTGGCACAAGCACTTCACTTCTACGACGTTGCCAATTTGCGCCGCGCATTTAAAAAATGGACCGGTGGCCTATCGGCCAGCCGCTAACCTGACAACCTATCGAAAACAACAAAAATCCTTCACGAATGGCAAATCCCGGCATTCGGTCTATGATCAAAAGTGGTAGTTGATATCCCCTCATGCCCTTGAATGGTTGAGGGCAACAACAAACTCCCCTCTTGACGCTTACAAATCCTTTCAAAAAAGATCTTTACAATGACAGACCAAAAACAATGCCGCCCCACGGGCTGTGAAGAATGCACCAATGGTGAAGGCCTGGATTTTGAATTCACCATGGCATTCCAACCCATAGTAAACGCGCACACTCGCAGCATATATGCGCACGAAGCACTCGTGCGTGGATTAAACAACGAAGGCGCCGGAACGATTTTTGCGCATGTAAATGATGCTAATCGCTATCGCTTTGATCAGGCCTGCCGCACTACGGCCATCAAGCTAGCCGCTGAATTAGGTATGCAATCGCTGCTCAGTATTAACTTTATGCCTAATGCAGTTTATCGCCCTGAATTGTGTATTCGCACCACGCTTGCGGCGGCAGAAAAATACGGCTTTCCTATCGAGCAAATTATTTTTGAAATCACGGAAAGTGAAAAAGTTGATGACCTTGCGCACCTGCGTAATATTGTTGATTACTATCGCCAACGCGGCTTTAAAACCGCCATTGATGATTTTGGTGCAGGCTATGCAGGTTTGAATCTGCTTGCTGAAATTCAAACCGATATTATGAAACTGGATATGGCCTTGCTGCGCGATATCGATAAACGCCGCTCAAGCCAAATTATCGTGCGCGGCATCATTCAAGTGTGTAACGAACTGGGAATGACGGTTGTAGCAGAAGGTATAGAGACATACGAAGAATTTGCCGCGTTGCAAGATATGGGCGTTGAATTGTTCCAGGGATATTATTTTGCGCGCCCTGCGTTTCAATCACTCGCTACAATAACGGAAGAGTGTTTTTTGGCGAGATAGATTCCTCACATCATAGCAGCCAATGTCGATCACTTAATTAGTGCTTGCGCGCTGAAAATACTGATTCGGTGTCACTCCAAAATTGCGTTTGAACATAGCCGAAAATGCGCTAGGGCTGGCGTAGCCGAGAAAGCCTGCAATGCGCGCAATGCTCTCGCCGCGCCCTAAACGGCAGAGCGCTTCGGCGAGTTGGACTTGCTGCACCCACTGGTGATATTTCAAACCAGTTTCTTTGGGAAATAACCGGATAAGCGTGCGTGTACTTGCACCCGCCATAGCGGCGAGATCATCAATAGTGTGGCTGACGCCGGGTGAGTTCATTACGAATTGGCAAACGGTTTGTAAGCGTCGATCCTGAGGCCAGGGAATTTCCACCGCTTGGGTTGCAGCGCGATTAATCTCCATCAAAATTAACGCCACCAGATGTTCGCCGCGACCCGGAATAGGATATTCCGCCGGCTCCTGCAGCAACCCCAAAATCAATTCGCGCAGCAAACCCGAGACCGAAATCGCGCGGCATTCTGTACCGAGCGAGAGCGGAACATCGGCGCTCACATAAAGCGTGCGCATTTGCAGATCGCTCATCATAAATGAATGATGCTCAACGTTCGGCGGCACCCAGAGCGCGCGGTGCGAAGGAATTGTCCACACACTATTCGGCGTTAACACCCGCATTACCCCTTCAACGGCATAGAGCAACTGCGCACGCGGATGGGTGTGCGGGGGAATTTCATCTCCATTTTTGTAATGCCCACCCCACGCCACAATCGGGCGCGGTACATGTTGCAACTCTTCCGGACTGCGCGGCAGAAGTTTATTCATAACGGCTCCAAATAAGCGTTGACCAAATTGTCACTTATTCGACAGTTTATGTCATATCTGCTTTTTTCGTCATTTTATACTGTGCGACTGCATTTACTGTTTACGCCCCGCCCCGGAGATACCCACAGCCATGAGCAAGATGGAACCCATTCCAAACCAAACTCTCACGCCCACCGAATTTGATCCCACCAAAACGATTTTGCCGGTCGTGGGTGCGGTGAGTTTTGTGCACTTGCTGAATGATTTAATCCAGGCAATTTTGCCCTCGATCTACCCCATGCTGAAAACCAATTACGAGTTGAGTTTTACGCAGATCGGGATGATCACCCTCGCCTTTCAAATGACCGCCTCACTCCTGCAACCAGGCATTGGGCTCTATACCGACAAACATCCCAAACCCTATTTATTGCCAACCGGAATGCTATTTACCTTGTGCGGATTAGTGATGCTGGCGCTCGCCGATAGTTTTACCTGGCTGTTAATTGCATCGGCCATGATTGGTTTGGGTTCATCAACATTCCACCCGGAAGCATCGCGCGTTGCGCGCATGGCATCGGGCGGACGTTTTGGCTTCGCGCAATCCTTTTTCCAAGTCGGCGGCAACGCGGGTTCTGCGTTCGGCCCGCTGTTGGCAGCGGCGATTATTCTTCCGCAGGGGCAAGGCGCGATTGGTTGGTTCACGCTCTTTGCGATTCTCGGTTTCAGCGTTTTATTTGGCGTAAGCCGCTGGACAATCCGTTCACGCGCATCACTTAAAAGCGTCAAAAAACATCCACATTTTGCACACTTAACTCGCAAGCAAGTCATAGGTGCACTCGTGATATTAGCGCTGCTGGTATTCTCCAAATACATTTACATGGCAGCCTTTACTAACTACTACACCTTTTATTTGATCGAAAAATTTTCAACCTCAGTCGCTAATGCGCAATTGTTTTTATTTTTGTTTCTCGCTGCCGTTGCCATAGGGACATTTGCGGGAGGCCCGATTGGCGATAAGGTGGGGCGCAAAGCAGTAATCTGGATTTCTATTCTCGGTGCCGCACCTTTTACGCTGCTATTTCCCTACTGCAATTTGTTTTGGACAGCAGTATTGTCGGTCGTGATTGGCTTGGTTTTATCGTCGGCATTTTCGGCGATTGTGGTGCTCGCACAGGAATTGGTGCCCAGTAAAATCGGTATGATTTCCGGTGTGTTTTTTGGCTTGATGTTTGGGATTAGCGGTATAGCGGCGGCAGGATTGGGCGCGATTGCTGATGCGACTTCGATTGAAAATATGTTTAATTACTGCGCGTTTTTGCCATTACTGGGCATCATCACAATTTTATTGCCTGCGATGAAACGGGATTAATGGTATTGTGTGTGTAATTGGCAGGATTGATGGGTAATTGAATAAACAGACTGCATTGTAAAAAAACAAAGGCGGCAATTGCCGCCTTTGCTGAATCCAACTTTAACGGTTTAAATAACAATCAAAAATCAGATATTGATTTGCGTTTACGACGCACAACGAAAAATAAAGCCGAGGACAACAACAATAAGACCAGACTGCTTGGCTCGGAAACGCTAGAAGAGGTGCCGCTAACAAACATTCTATATCTACCCTGACTACTCACTGATGAGTCCCACGTTAACAACGAAGAGTTATTTAGCGATAGCACTTCGCCTTTGGGGTTAGATACCTGATAGGGCTGAATAAGAGTTAAGGCAGAATGACCATTGGCGCCAAACAGGCCAGAGCCAAAAATCAAACCGTAAACCCCAGCTTCAAGCTCCACATCAACAGATGCGAAAGTATTTGCTGAATTTAATGGATTGAATGTGGTGTATGCCAATACGTTACTCAAACCTGTCAATGTACCAGTTGGCAAGCCGAACTGATCCAACTCAACAATTGCCCCAAAGATGCTGCCAGATGAGCCATCAAAGTTGCGAAAGTGGCCTCCTATGGCATCAATTTTCGTTTTCCCCGTTAGACTAAAAGTAGTGCCTATAAATTGATCTTTAGCGATAGATGATCCGCAGCAGACAGTTGAATCAAATGGTCCTGTTCCTGTTTCAAAGATAATGCCTGCGTTAGCATTAGAGGCCAGAATAACGGTTGTAAAAAACAAAGTAATTAGCGATTTCATTTCCTTTTTTCCTTTCCTGAAATTGGACATAAAGTTTATACGGCCGAATACCAGCCGACGGCATTGTACTGCATACCTTTCGCATTACACCAAGAGATTCAAAACAAAACACACCGAATTAGCGCTTAAAACACGCCCGCCTGGCGATATAGTTGGGTGTAAAGCGTAGATCTGGATATCTATTCTCGGCGCAGCTCCCTTCACTTTATTATTTCCCTACTGTAATTTGTTTTGGACAGCAGTATTGTCGGTCGTGATTGGTTTGGTTTTATCGTCGGCATTTTCGGCGATTGTGGTGCTCGCACAGGAATTGGTGCCCAGTAAAATCGGTATGATTTCCGGTGTGTTTTTTGGCTTGATGTTTGGGATTAGCGGTATAGCGGCGGCAGGATTGGGCGCGATTGCTGATGCGACTTCGATTGAAAATATGTTTAATTACTGCGCGTTTTTTGCCATTACTGGGCATCATCACAATTTTATTGCCTGCGATGAAACGGGATTAGATATTTGCAACAAATAAACTGCTAGGGCTGGCTTGAGTGACCAGCCCTCTGCATATTACTGATCGGGCTTTTTAAATATAGAGGAGATAAACGGGGGTTCGCTAAAAAGTGTTCGCAAACCTATACCTGATTCAATCCAGAATTTTCTGTTTCACCAAGGCCACTTGTTGTGGTTTTTTCAGCACCCTTATCGAACTTTCCATTTTTCAAAAAGAATATTGCCTGATTAATAGCTCTCGCGTCCTTCATAATAAATGGATGACTGACCGGAATCGTAATGTGATCAGCCATACCTTCAAGCTTTGTATTTTCAACGGAAACTTTTCCATCATCAGGGTTAGGCAGCATAGTAGATAGAATTAAGTTAATACTTTTTGTTCCTGCAATTATACCCACCTCAAAATCAGCGCACCCTAATTTAAAGGGCACCGACTCTATATCGGTTCCCAGTTGCATTCCTGCTGGCCCATTTATTAATTTATAACCAGGAACGTTTTTCAGTTTATCTGCCACTTGACTTCCTTTATTTGGTGGACCAAGCATTACAGTTCGTCCAAGATTTTCAATCGAATGAGTGCTTAAATATTGCCTCAAGACTATTCCACCTAATGAATGAGTAATGAAATTAATTTTCTCATCAGATTTGCATTTACTCAATGCAGCCGGAATTTCCTCCGCAGCGAGAACCTGAATAGTATTTTTTCTAGAGGCGTAATCATGATTGACTATAGAATAACCTTCGCTGGACAAGGCACTTTCCATTTTATTCATTGAATCACTGCTACGTGCCAGCCCATGAAGCAAGATTACACATTCACTTGCGTGAATATGCGAATTAAACATGACTAAAAAACAAAATATTATTTTACGCATAGAATATCGATAAGTAATTATTGGCTAACGTTTAATAAAATTTCACACCCAATTAAAAACCGCCACGGTGAACCAAGCGCTCGAACTTCGTAAATCAGTCAAGAGCTGAAGTTAGTAGCGGATACTCAGCAAAAGATAAAGATGATTTTGATGTGCTTTTTTACCGCAGTCGCTTGTTAAATTTCGTTGTTTTTTAAATAAGCTTCAATATTTTTCTTACAGTCAATAGGCTCAATATCATAACCCGTAGCCTGCGCGCCAGACCAATTTATACCAACCAAAATATTATCTTGTGTCAAACCTTGAACCCAGCGCTCAATGAATTCAGACCAACTTATACAGACAGGCTCAAAAGCTCCGTATGCACTAACATTCTTTATAATCAGTTCGGCCCGCGATCTGCTTGACCAAAATGGCATAGACCTTCGCCCGCTTTCGGAAAGTGGAGAAGGAAAACCCTGAGCATCTCTTATGCTCCAGATTAATTTTTCTTTCGCAACCTCTTTATAAAAAGAGGCTGCATGTGCTGCTGATATGCTCATAGAATTTAACACCGAGTTCAGCGGCAGATTTTAAGTTGTGATTTTGTGGAATACTTTTGCGTAGCAAAACCACAAAAGCGCGACTTAAAAACTGTCCAGCGCAGGCACGAAGTGCCGAAGCTGATCCTCCCCCGATAAAATGGACACCTGTTTAATTATGCAAACCGCTGCTCATATTCCATCGGGGAAACATAATCCAATCCAGAGTGTAACCGGACTGAATTGTAAAATTGATTGATATAACGGCTGATCGAACGACGTAAATTTTCGAGACTATTAAAAACCGTGCCCCTAATCAGTTCAGCCTTTAAACTATGATAGAAGGATTCCATAAACGCATTGTCTGTGCAATGTCCAGGACGGTTTACGCTATGGTTTAATTCATATTTACCTAACATTGATTGAAACTCCCACCCTGTAAACTCACCACCTCTATCCGAATGAATGATGATACCTTTGGGATAATTTCGCTTTTTCAGAGCATACATGAGGGCATCTGTACTTAATTTCGTTGTTCTTGTTTCTGCAAGCGACCAACCAAGAATACGGCGTGAACATTGATCCATTACGGTGGCCAAATATTGCCAACGCCCCTTCAACTTTAAATAGGTAACATCAGTTACCCATACCTGATCCAGAGTGGTGGCATTTCCGTGCTCAAGCAACAGATTATTTCCTTTCGCTACAAATCTTTTTAGCCCAGGCTGACGACGCGTTACCAAAGATACTCGGCCTCGTAAATTCGCTTCGCGCATAAGTCGCTCAACCCTTTTCCTGCCCACCTGAATACCTTGCGCAACAAGCGCTCTAAACACTCTTGGGCTGCCATAACGACTTTCACTTTTCTCATAAATAGCAATAATTTTCTGAAGCAAATAGTGGTCTTCTTGAGTTCTCATAGAAGCTTCACGCTCTAACCATGAATAATAGCCGCTACGTGATACCGATAACCACTTGCACAGCATTGCTACTCCGAACTGGTCTTTGTATCTGAGGACGAATCCAAACCTTTCTGATGCTGTTCCGCCAGATACCGTTGCCACTTTTTTAGAAGATCGTTCTCCTGCCTCAAGCGGTTTACTTCTTTTTTGAGCGCTGCGACCTCAGTGATTTTTTGATCAGGCGATTTCTTCTTTCTACTCATGCCAATCCGGACCTTGCCGTCACATTGTAAAGTACCATGTCGATATTCTCGCCCCCATCGCGACAGCATCATAGGATGAATGCCCAACCCTTCAGCAACATCTTTAACTTTATTATCCGGATGAAAGCTTAATTTAACGGCACGAATTTTAAATTCATTTGAATAAGACCACGTCTTTCGTGGATTTGTATATCTTGGCATTTTAACACCTCTTTAGTTAATCAGAGGTGTCCACTAAAACGGGGGAAGTTCAAGCGGTGCTGCAACGACTTGTTATAACGGATTTTCAATGCGACAAAAATATTCCTTAAATTTCCATTTTGTTACTAGTACATAGTAGCAACTACCCTCTTTAAAAAGAGTTAAAGTTTCGTACTTATTTACGGCATTATTGTAATTGCTAATAATATAATATTCGTTTGTCTCTTCAATTATTTTATAAGGTGAAGGTTTGTCTATACCTTCATAATTTTCAGAAGAATTTTTGTAGTATGACTTGCTATTTTTAGGCCCATATTCATTTATAAGCTTGCCGAAAAAGTCATGTTCAAATAATGCCTTTGCCTTCTCAGAAACATCGGGTGTTTCGTGCATAGACTGAAGAGTCATTTTCTCATTAGATTGCCATGAACCGATTAAGGTGTTCGGTTTTATACTTGAGCAACCAGCAAGAATAAGAAAAACGAAAATAGTATTTGGTGTTTTCATATTGAGTTATAACGCCGCGATAAACGGTGGTTTTTAAGTTGCACTTTTGCCGTAAAATGGAGCGAAGCGGAATGGCAAAAATGCAACTTAAAAATCCATCCGTTTGATTGCTTTGTTATGGTGCCTTTGACTTTACAAATTATTCTTTTGAAGAAAAAACTAGCAGTGCTTAAGAATAGTGGAAATGCTGGAATGCAACAGAATTTCGGTATTTTATAGCTGTTATGCATTCTAATTTCTTGCTTTAAAAGCAACGATCACTATAGCTAGGACACCTAAAGGAACTGTAATTATTGCTAAAAATACTACTGTTACCATTATTTCAACAATTGAATTAAATGATGAGATTGCACAACCGGTTATTCCACTTGCCCCACTGCTGCAACCAAGAACTCCACTTAATATTCCGCCTATCAATGCGCTTATTAGTGGACTAAATGACAATAATAAAATTGTACCTATAGTTTTTTTCTTTCTTTCAGGATTCATGTGTTACTCCTTTTTGAATTATCCATAACAGTTTATTAAATTGCACCAACTATATAACCCGCAGAAATTTATTCCAACTAATTTGGTGTATCACCATGTAATTCCAAAAATAGAAGAGTCTTTGATTCTTTTAACTCATTGTGAATCAACAACTTAGTCTTCACTTCGCATTAATTATGGAGTTATACGGCAAAGGAAACTCCAATTAATTGCCTACTTAATCTCGGATAGCCAAACCGATGCTCAGATTTTCTATCCAGACTGATGCGGTCATGGAGGATTGAGCGAGCGGTCATACCAGCATCACCAATATCACCAGTCTTCTGACAACTCAATTACACAACATAACCCTGCCGAATGTTTATAACGACTCAATAAACGAAGGAATTCCCATGACCGGCAAATACAAACCTGGATTACACCGCCCGCCACTCGGCGGGCAATGCCTCTACCAAATAATCCATAAACGCACGCACTTTCGGTGTTAATTGGTTGCGGTCGCGCACGCAGGCGTAGAAATCCAGTGGTTCAATTTCCGCATTAAAACCGGTGCATTCGTCGCAAGTAAATAATTCCTTCAATTCACCCCTGCGCAAATATTCGTTGGCGACAAAGGCGGCCAAGCGCGTAATGCCACCGCCTGCAAGCGCAAGGCGCGCGAGCACGTCGATGTCGTCACTGATAATTGCCGCGCGCACTTCTGCATCAAAACGCAAACCGTTTTCTACAAAGCCCCAACGCAAAAATCGGCCGTCTGCTGCGAGGCGAAACACCAAACAATCGTGCTCGCGCAAATCTGCCGGGGTTGATGGCCGCCCCGCGCGCGCAATGTAGGCAGGTGATGCGCAAAAAATGGTGGGGACAGTCGCGATCTTGCGCGCGACCATTCCGTCATCCAATTGCTGTTTAATGCGGATACTGACATCCACCGATTCCTGCACGTGGTCCACACGCCGGTCAGTTGAGGTGAGTTCAATTTCCAAACGGGGGTAGCGCTGGTTAAACGCGGGAATGAGCGGCGCCAGCACATGGCGACTAAAGGCAGCGGTGGAAGCGATACACAAACGCCCCTGCAGTTCTTGCTCTGTATCCGTCACCGCCGAACGCGCCAGCTCCAGTTCGTGGATCAGGAGTGCGACTTTGTCGTAATAGACTTTGCCTGCATCGGTTGTAGCAAGGCTGCGCGTAGTGCGCGTGAGCAAGCGCACGCCCAAATAGGATTCAAGACGGGCGATATTCTGGCTGGTCGCCGCTGCGCTGATTCCCACTCGCCGCGCTGCCGCTGCAATACTGCCGCCTTCAACAGCCCTCACAAAACACTCAATACCGCGCAGAGTATCCATAGCCTTAGCTTCCGAATAGTTAATGCAATTACCAAGTTTTGCTTAATACAGCATATACCGCCAGGCGTCTACCGAAGCGGAGGGCTGCGCCTTAAAGTGCACCAGTCAGGTCGGGTTAGCCCGGCTAAAATCATCCTGAAGGTATCAATCATGCAAGAGCTCACCGTTCAATCCGGCAGCAAAAAACTGCCCGCCAAATTCACGCCCTTTGTGTTCGCATTTTATATGTCAGCGATCATGGCATTCCTGATGTCACTGATTATCGTGGCGGCCAACAGCGGCATTGCCGACCACTATCTGGCACAGGTGATTCATGCCTATAGTATCGCCATGCCTTCAGCTTTCTTTTGTGTTTTGCTGGTGCGCCCGCTGGTGATGCAGTTGGTAAAACACACGGTAAAAAATTAGCCAGCAACGGCCGCAAATCAGTTACGCTCTCGCCCATTAATGACTGGCGCAATTTCAACAATGGAGCGAACCACTATGAAAACTGCATTGATTACCGGCGCGAATCGCGGCATTGGCCTGGCTTTGTGCAAAACCTATCTGGCGCAAGGCTGGAAAGTGATCGGCCTGTGCCGGACGGCATCGCCGGAGTTGACTGAATCGGGCGCGCGCGTCATTGCCGGTGTGGACGTAACTGATGCGCAAGCGCTTGCGCAACTCGCCGATACATTGGACGGTAAATCGATTGATTTGCTGATCAATAATGCGGGCATTTTCCAGCATGAAATGTTGGGAAATATTGATTACAACTCCATCCAGCAACAGTTCCTCATCAACGCCGAAGCGCCCTTGCGCGTAACCGAAGAGCTGCTCGGTAATTTAACTGCGGGGGCAAAAATCGCGTTTATTACCAGCCGTATGGGTTCAATTGCAGATAACAGCTCCGGTGGTTATTACGGTTACCGCATGTCCAAGGCTGCACTGAATGCGGCCGCCATGTCACTCGCACGGGATTTAAAACCGCGCGGCATTGCCGTGGCGATACTGCACCCGGGTTATGTGCAAACGGCAATGGTAAATTTTGGTGGCGATATTTCTGCGGATGAAGCTGCCCAGCGATTAAACCAGCGCATCGCTGGATTGACGCTGGAAAACAGCGGCACATTCTGGCATTCCAATGGCGAGGTATTGCCCTGGTAATGGCGCACGCGGGCATCGTTTTTTAACAGATGCCCGCGCAGCCGATGGCACAACATTTACATTCGTTTTATTAACTCCAACACTTTTTCGTAGTTGCCTGCATTTTCCGGAGACTTAATCATCGCGGCCAAGGTGGTTGCAGTGGCAGCAGCACGAATCACATCCATTGAAGTGCGGTGGGTGTTAGCCGACAACTGCGCTAATGACGATGCAAAAGCATCCATCACTGCGCGTGTGCCATAGCTAAAGTCGCCCGCTGAACCCAGCACATTCTGCAAAGCCGCATGCACTGCTTCATCAACTTGCTCCGTGACATTCGCAGCTGCCAAGGTTTGGTCGAGGCTCGCTTTTGCGCTGTCAAGATTGGCTTTGATGCCTTCGGCACTGCGATCCGTATCCAGAGAACAAATTAACGCAACACACATGGTGGTTGCAGCCTGCACAGTTACCGCGAACTGCTGCTGCGCATAGGTCGCATTTAACGCTGCACTGGCAAGTGCTTGCGTGGTTGATTGAAAGAGATTGCCCATCGCAATAGCGGGCGACTCACCGATAGTTTTGGTGTTGGCTTGGGTCACTGCATCGGTGATTTGAGAATTAACTGCTGTTGGAAAAGCCATATCAGGCTCCTGTTGAATGTGAAAAAACATACCTTGTAATGAAGCCCGCCCGGATAATTGCAAGCGGACCAGTGTAGCCTAGCCAAACACAGGGCTATCGCCAAGTTACACGCTATAACAGCGGAGGTACACGCTATAACAGCGCAGGCAAAAGACAAATCAATACCGCATTTACAGCCAAATAACAGGCAAAATCATCTACACTGGGCTTCTATTATCCATCCGGCCATTCAGGCTTTTACGCACAGGATCATCCATGAAAAAACTCCGTTGGGGGGTGCTCAGCACCGCTAAAATCGGCCGTGAAAAAGTCATTCCCGCCCTGCAAAAATCCACTCACAATCAGGTGCTCGCCATTTGCTCGCGCGATGAACAAAGTGCGCGCCGGGTAGCCGATGAATTGCACATCGAGCGCGCCTACGGCACCTATGAAGAATTGCTGGCCGATACGGATATCGATGCGATTTACAACCCGCTGCCCAACCACTTGCACGTGGACTGGTCGATCAAAGCACTGCAAGCGGGCAAGCATGTCCTCTGCGAAAAACCCCTGGGTTTGAATACTGCCGACGCACAGCGTCTGGTCGATGCTGCCCGCGCCCATCCACAACTGAAAGTGATGGAGGCGTTTATGTATCGCTTTCATCCGCAATGGCAGTTGGCAAAACAACTGGTTGATGAAGGCCGCATCGGCAAATTGCATGCGGTGCATTCGCATTTTTCTTACAACAACCGCGAGCCGGATAACATTCGCAATAAAGCTGAATGGGGCGGTGGTGCTCTGCTGGATATTGGTTGCTATTCCATTTCACTGTCGCGCTGGTTATTTAACGAAGAGCCAACACAAGTACTCGGCCAAATCACCCCTATGCCCGGTGAAGAAGTGGATTGCCTAACCTCTGCCATTATGGAATTTTCTGCTGGTAGCGCGAGCTTTACTGCCGCCACCAAAATTGAACCGATTCAATATGCCGAGGCAATTGGCGATGAAGGCAGCTTGTACCTTGAGCGCCCCTTTTACAACGATGGCAGTGAACCGGTGCAGCGCGTACGCATTACCCGCAACCGCGTGCAAGAAGTGATTGAAGTTCCCGATACCAATCACTACAGCGCTATGGGCGATGCCTTTGCACTCAGCATTTTCAACGACAGCCCTGTGCCAACACCGCTGGATGATGCTATCGCCAATATGCGCGCGATTGATGCAACCTTTGAAAGCGCCGCAGAGCGCAAATGGATTGCACTGTAATTGAAGTGGCAACACATTAAAGCAGTAATAGATAAAAAGTAGCGATTGGACTACAACAAGATGTACTACAGCCAATCACAATAAAAACAATCGCTACTGTTTTTTAAATTCGTATCGTTTTGGAGAGAATGCGTGTCAGATTTTTTAAGCAAGATGTGTTGCCTGCGTTATCTGTTGGCATTTAGCCTGCTAATCACTGGCGGGCAAGTATTGGCGGACGATCACAAAATTGAATCTAAAAAAATCGAGCGCATCGCCCCTGCATTAAAAACACTGGCACGCAGTGTCAAACCTGATGACAAGAATGAAGCGCAAGTCCTCTTGCGCAAAACCCAGGTGCATATCGATGAACAATTGATGAGCCATGCCACTTCCTATGTGGCGGTATACATTAACAGCGACGAAGCCGTGCGCGACTACAGCCAGATCAGCGTAAGCTTCAACAGCTTTTATGAGGACATAGCACTTGAGTTCGCCAATGTGCGCACACCTGACGGCAAGATGGACAGCATCAAAGCGGATGCCACCCAAATCCAAAGCCCGACTGACGAAAACTTTTATCACGACCGCAAGGAATTATTATTTTCGCTACCTAATGTGCGCAAGGGTTCTATTATCGAATTCCAGTATCGCTATACCGACACCAAAAAAATGGTCCCCAACCAATGGTTTGACAGTTTCAGTTTCCACTGGTGGGAAGATCGTGCTGCGGGGCAAGGCTCACGTGCCGATGCGATTGTGATGAGCGAATTACACATTACCGCACCGATCAATATTAATCTTGTCAGCAGCGATACCAGCCGCTATCAGATTAGCGAGAAGCGTAGCACCAAGGGCGCGCAGCAGACCATCATCTGGACAGGAAAAAATCTCGCCAAAATTGAATTGCAAAACGCCATGACGCGCGAACACAACTACGCGCCCTACTTGCGCGTATCCACCACCGCAAAATGGAATGACGTTGCACGCTGGGCTGACAATTTGGTCGAACCACACTTGGTGAGCGACACCAAACTCGATGCCTTAATTGCCGAGATTAAAAAAACTGCACTGACACCTGAAGCAAAAACCAAAGCGGTTTACCGCGCTATCCAGGATCGCGTGCGCTACGTTTTTGCGCATGTAGGACGCGGCGGCTATGAACCCCACGATGCATTTGAAGTACTTAAAAATGGTTACGGCGATTGTAAAGACCAAACCGTACTAGCGGTGATGTTATTACGCAAATTAGGTATAGCAGCTGACCCCGCATTAATTATCACGCGTGGGCGCGGCATTCCGGATATGCAAGTACCCGGGGTGAGTTTTGATCATATGATTGTGCATATCCCCGCACAAAATGGCCTGCAAGAAATCTGGATGGATACTACGGGCGAAACCAGTTTGTACCCAGGGTTTTCTGTAGGTATCGAAGGCCAACCTGCGCTAGTCGTAAATAATAATACCGAGTCGATCAGCGTGTTGCCCTCACTGCCAGCCAAAGACCATTTTGCTGAACTGGAACTAGTGTTTGATAAATTTAGCGGCCGCGATGCGCAGGCGAGCTTCAAATTACATTTTGGTGGCTTGTACGAACAGCGCCTGCGTAGCATGTGGCAGTATTCCAGTGAGCGCGACAAATATTTCCGCGAATTGATCGGCCAAATTTACAACTCTGCTGAAGTCATCGAACTCACTGCGAGCAATGCCGATAACCTGTGGCAGCCGTTTACCATCAGCGGCCGTTTTAACTTCACCAATGTGTGGGGCGGCGAAAAAGATCCCATCAATTACAGCTTCAGCATTACCCAACTCACCAATTTATTCGCCGATTTACGCAACCTGCACAAAGTGCAAGACCGCAAGCAACCCTACGTGGTGGATCCGGGTTACAGCCTGCGCTCGCGCGTGGTATTTACCAGCCCCGATGGCGATCACCATTTGCGTTTGAAAACCCAGGGCGAAAATATTGATAACACCTATTACACCCTGACCCAAACCGGCAAGCAGGAAAACAATCGCTATATCGTCACTCAGAATCTCACCGTAAAAGCGGTAAACGTTGCGCTGAAAGATTATGGCGATTTTTATCAAAAAACCAACGAGCTGAACGAATCCAATGATTGGACGCTGAGTTATGAATACAATAAAACTGCAGCAGAATTAATCGCACTGGAAAGTAATGGCAAAACGGATGTAGCCAGTTTAATTGCACTGACTAAATTGCACATTAAAAACGGCGCCTATGAAAAATCCTTGGCGACCGCACAGCAAGCGGTAAAAGCATCACCCCAAACAGCGGAGGCCTATTATGTGTTGGGGCTGGCGCAGGGTTACAACCAACTGCTGCCGGAATCTGATGCCTCATTTAAAAAAGCAGAAGCCTTAGGCTATAAACTCTGAGACTGATGCAATGAATTTATTTCAACCAGCGCAAAAAAAACCTACACAGTGGCAACGCTCGCAGTTATTCCGCGCAGGATTATTAGCAGCAATGCTGCTGGTTAGCGGCTGTAGCCAACAGCCGCACACTGGGCGGGCAGCAACCACAAAATCCACCATTACTGCAGGCGCCAGCGCATCAACAGAAATTGCCACTCTCGAAGCAGACGTAGAACGAACACCCAACAATGCTGAGCTGTACTACAAACTCGGCCTTGCATATATCGTCGACGCCGAAAAAAATAAATCGGCGCGCAGCCGCGAGCTGGCGATAAAAAATTTCCGGAAAGTATTAAAACTGGTGCCCGGCAACCCCGCCACACTCAAACTGCTCTATAACATTTATTACGAGGATGTTGTTGCAGGCAATGAAAAGGCCTTTACCAAAGCCAGCAATATTTTTAACCAGTTGTCCGCAGCCACCCAAACAGAAGTCAATGCGCCTTCGCTGGGAGTTTTCCTACATCGCTACGTAGCGCAAAATAAATCCGGCAAAAAAAATCTGCCCGAACTCTATAGCGCACTACTCGCCGCCATTCACGAACAACCCGCGAGCGATAAAGCCTATATCCAACTCGCCAAAATGTATCGTGAGGAAAATTACTTCCCTCTGGCGCTCGCCACTTTGAAACTCGGCGCAGAACAGATTGCTGGCTCAGGCGATTTATACGAGGCCATCGCCAACACCTATGAAGCGCGCGCCGAAGCCAGTGGCTGCAGCTACGAAGCAGCTGATTATGTAGGCGATGCAATTCACTTTTACCAACAGGCAGTACCTCTGGCACCTGAGAGCGCTGAACTTCACTACGCTCTGGCGCGCTTGTATCTGGATAAAAATCTGTACCAACTGGCGCTGCATGAAGCCAGCATTCTGGTCGAGTTGGAACCTACTGCCGAGAATATCGCGTTTAGCGCGCAAAACTATTCCATGTTGGGCAAAGAGCCAAGAGCGCAGCGGCTGCTCGAGCAAGCCAAAGCCCAAGGACTCACCACAAGCGATTCGGCCTATCACGAAATTTATATGAACTCGGGTGAATGGATGAAAGCGGCCTTGAGTTTTACAGACTATTTACAAGCCAAAAAAAATATCAGTGTTTATGATGCCATCAAGGCGGACATTATCGGGCAGCAAGCTGATCTAGACTTTTCCGCGCTGATCCAAAAGAAGCAACTGGCTTTCAATAGCGAATGGGAAGCGGCCGTTTATGCGTTTTGGACCGGCAAATTAACACGCACTCAATTGGGGCAAACCGCGCAGAACCGCTGCGAGCGTACTGAATACTTTTTTTATTCCGGTTATCGCGACTATCGCGCTGGAAAATTAGCGGCAGCCAAACAAAACTTTTCGTCCGCACTGCAACAAAATACATACCGTTTTATTGAGCGGCCACTAGCGCGTCATTTCCTGAGCAGCCTGGGAGCTAAATAATCAGGCTGGCTGGACGCGCTTGCGATGAGAGAGATTTATCAACTTACCTGCAGGTATCTGCTATGCAAACACAAACCCTAAGTAATCCGCCGCGTATTGTTGTTGTCGGCGGCGGCGCAGGTGGTCTGGAACTCGCCACCAAACTGGGTGAAAAACTCGGGCGAAAAAAGAAAGCGGAAATTACTTTGATCGACCGCAACACCACTCACCTATGGAAACCTCTGCTGCACGAAATTGCCGTGGGCACTATGGATGAAGATGTCGATGCGGTGAGCTATCGCGGCCACGCCAACGCACACCATTTTTTCTTTCGCGTTGGCAGCATGATTGACCTCGACCGCGAAAAACGCGAAGTGGTGTTGGCACCCATGCAGGATGAAGATGGCGTAGAATTTTTACCATCAACGCGCATCCCTTACGATTATTTAATCCTTGCGCTTGGCTCTATCTCAAACGATTTCAACACGCCCGGCATTAAAGAAAACTGCATTTTTCTGGACAGCCCGGCACAAGCACATAGATTTCACACCAAATTGCTCAACCGCTTTTTGCGCATTCAACGCTTAACCGGTGCAGATGATTATGTGCGTATTGCAATTGTTGGCGCAGGTGCAACCGGCGTCGAACTCTCCGCCGAACTGCATCACGCTGTGCATGAAATTCATAACTACGGTTTTAATGCAATTTCCAATGATCATTTGAAAGTCACCATAGTAGAAGCTGGTCCCAGAATTTTACCTGCACTACCCGAGCGTATTTCTGGGGCCGCACATAGTGAGCTGGTTAAAATAGGTGTTGATATAAAACTCAACACCATGATCACCTCAGCCACCAAAGAAGGCTTGCACACCAAAGATGGGCAATTGATTGAAGCGGATTTAATGGTCTGGGCAGCCGGAATTAAAGTGCCGGATTTTATGGCCAACCTTGCAGGGCTAGAAAGCAATCGCATCAACCAATTGCATGTGAATGAATTTTTGCAAACCACACGCGACGCCAACATTTTTGCTATTGGCGACTGCGCCCAATTCACCAACGCCGACGGCACCCGTGTACCACCGCGCGCGCAATCCGCACACCAAATGGCGAGCGCCTGTTACACCAACATTGTTGCACTGCTCAACAAAAAACCACTCAAAGCCTACAAATACACCGACTACGGTTCACTCGTTTCACTCGCAAGTTACTCCACCGTCGGCAACCTGATGGGCAACCTCAGCAGTGGCAGCGTCTTCATCGAAGGCCGCCTCGCGCGTTTGGTTTACATTTCACTCTACCGCATGCACCAAATCGCCATCCACGGCTTAATTAAAACCGGATTAGTGATGCTGGGTGGAAGATTGAATAAATGGTTAAGACCGCGGTTGAAGTTGCATTGATTTATTATTGTTAACTGTAGGGTGGAGTCGCGCAGCACTCCACCATAATTAACTCTACCTAGCTCCAAGCTCCGCTTGGGAATTCATCAATAGGGAAATTAACCCCATGTCCTACCCTTATCTAAGTGATCTAATTAATCACCTGTTCGGCACCAACATCCAACTTCCCATCGCAATGTTCGGCGCATTTGTTGCGCTAGCAATTATTACTGCGGCCTGGGTTGGCAAAAAAGAAGTAATGCGCTTTGAGCGATTAGGTAAGCTCCCCTCAACAGTTATATCGGGCAACAAAAGCATAACTACTCACTTGCTCGTTTCTGATCTTGCAATGATATGCGCAATATTCGGCGTAATTGGCGCACATATTTTTCATCTGCTCGAATATCCACGCGAATTGCTCCAAGATCCAATCGCGATGATTTTTTCACTGGACGGCCTTTCTATTTACGGCGGACTTATTTTAGGTGCTATCGCTGGCGCAATATTTTTAAATAAACGTGCCGTGCCCATTATCCCCATGCTGGATGCATTAGCACCTTCAATTATTTTAGGCTATGGCATAGGCCGTTTGGGCTGCCAAGTATCAGGCGATGGCGATTGGGGCACAGCGGCCAACATGGCTATCAAACCCAACTGGTTGCCCGATTGGTTCTGGACGCAAACTTACGAAAATAATGTAGTAGGCACAATCATCCCCGCACCCGGCGTCTACCCAACACCACTCTATGAAGCGTTGGCTGCTTTTTTAATTTTTGCGTTCTTATGGAGCATCCGCAAAACACATTACAAAACCGGTTTTCTTTTTTCCGTGTATCTTTTACTGAGTGGTTTTGAGCGTTTACTGATAGAAAAAATTCGCATCAATAGCGAATACCATTTATGGGGAATGAATTTTACGCAGGCAGAGTTTATTTCTACGGCGTTAATTATTGCGGGGGTTGTGGGAATTATTAAAACTACAAATGCAAGGCTGCTACCTAGAATTGTGTTTTCAGTTGTGGTGATTGGGGCTCTGTCGGCTTGTGCACAGCTTTAACACATACAGCTGAAAGCTAACACTGCTTCCTTAACTTTTCAAACGAATGGGGTACTACAGCCCCACCCGCATCACATTAACCGACCTACCACCCAACTTTGTACGGCGCACAATTTCCCAGCCGCGTTTTTGGTAGTAATCCGTGTAATCAGTAGCGGACAACCAAAGCTCTTCCAGCTCCAAACTTTGGGCATAATTTTTTGCCGCATCAATCAATGCGTTGCCGATACCTTGGTGGCGCACATTTTCCAGCACAAATAAATTGCTTAGCCAGACAGGGCTTTCGCTTGCAACTTTGGGCATGCGTTCGCTGCTGCGGTAGGTGTAGTTGACGAGGCTGACGCAGCCGACCAATTGGTTGCCGCGCAACGCAATGAGGGTTTTGGGAATGAGATTTTGTTGCACATGCAACACCAACCGTTGCTGACGCAGCGCGACAGAAGATTTCAACCCCTGACGCTCGCACTCCTGATGATGCCAGTGTGCGACCTGCGCAAAAAATTCCGGTTTGGATTCCAGGTTGACAATTTCAACTGGAACAACAGTGGGACGAGCTAGATTCACAATCATTTAACACAACAGCAGATGGATGGGGATATACGTTGGATTTTGCTTGGTTGCCGAGGCTCATCCTGCGGCGTAACAGGCGCAGCCACTATACCGTTTTCATGGCATGGCCGCCACGAGCGAAGGTTTGATGTATTTGCACTAGAAAATAAATGGCTCCAGCCGAGGAGCCATTTAACCCAAATACCGCGATTTAGCGATCAAGAATCAGCAATTTGCGGGTTTCGGGTTGCATAAGCTCCCCCGTATATTGCTCCGCTGATAACTTTTGCTGACGCCCACTCGCCACGGCAGGACAGGCACCCGTTGCACGCAACTGCAAGGCCGCGGCAAGCAATGCCTCATTGGGATCACCTAACTCGTGTTGCAAATCATCCGCGACCGTACAGCCTTTTACTTTATCCAGTCCGTTATCGGTAGTAGATGGAATAAAACCATCACTGTATTCACCAAAGCCTTTTGCGTTAATTGCTTTAAACTGGATCGTATAATAAGTCGTTCCACAATTAGGTTGCGGAAGGAAACCGTAGGGTTTACCGCAAGTGGTGTCGCCGATCAAATACACACTCACACCAATGCCGCGCAAACTATTGATAACCAACTCACTCGCAGAGCAAGTTCCACTTGTTGCCAACACATAAACTCGTTGTAAATTGAGAGTAGGTAAGGCCAGGGATTTATTTAAACCGTACAGCCCTGTATCCACAAATCCCCAGGGTTGCTCTTTAGGCATTTTTGAATTGGCGACATCTTGATAAAACACTTTGTTAGTAGTGTTACTACCTGCGATCATATAACCCACTTGGGCCGCGACAGAGATGTAACCCCCGCCGTTGTAGCGCAAATCCAATATTAAATCACTTACACCTGCCGCTTTAAGCGAGTTGATAGCCTCCACCCATTGATCTTGCGCATCGGGAATAAAGGTATTGAATTGCATATAAGCAGCCTTGCTGCCGTTATGGGTAATTGCTTTGGCCAGCGAGACAGCTGCAGTCGGTAAAGAGACCGACTCGAGGGTCACTTTGCGTGTATTGGTTGTGCCCAAATCCTGAATTTCGAATTCATGCACATCATTAATTCTGCTGGGATAAAACCACTCCCTTAATTTGGTATCACTGGCATTTGCAACACTCTGCCCATCAACAGCAATAATTTTTGCGCCGCGCTTGATATTTTTTGCAGCAGCAGGTGAATATTGATCAACATAAGCAACCTGAATACTAAATGGAGCATCCCACTTAATTTTTATATGCAGGCCGTAGCTGTAACTTATACCTGCGCTCCATGCCTCCTCCTCTTCCGTCGATTCATACCAATGAAAATTATCTTTATAGGAACCTGAGGCAGTTTTTTTATCGGATACGAGACGATTGAAATAGGCTTGTGGGGTATCGCTATTACTTGGATTTACGTCAGGTAAATCTTCAAACCACAAATAGGTTTCATAACTCCAGGAGCGCAAAAAATTCTTTTCCTGGAGTGCGCTGCCTTTTTTATCGGGAAAGGGAATGCCGGTAATTTTACTGGCGCCCGAGCGAGGAGCAGCGCAATAATTACCAAAGTTGTCGGACGATTGATAGACACCCGCCTTCCAACCATTGGAGTCACCACCGCCAATCAACGAGCCACCGCCATCTCCCCCGCCGCCGCAGGCAGTAAGCATCAGCGCTGTAGCGCTAAGGAAAACACCCAAGATAGACGGTTTTAACAATGAGCTACAACTGGGAAATAAAATCTTGGCTTGTATACAGGAGAGGTATGATTTATCCACAATAGACGTCCTTAAATATCCTATCAACAGCCAGCGATATGCTGACTGGGATGCCAAGAGTAAAAGAAAGTCGGCGCAAAAACCACGACGGACTTATCGTCCGCCGTCTTTTTCAGCACAATGTATTTACATCAATTTAACTGTAACCGGTGTCAGATAGCCCTTATTTTTGCTGATATCTATTGTTTTACCCACCACATCCAGCTCGCCCTTGAGCCGAATATCCGCCGATGATGCTCCCAACAATAAATTGATCTTGCCCGGCTCCAACACAAAATCCATTTGGCGATCATAGAATCCCAATTGATTGGCAGAGAGGGTAAAGGTAACGCGCGCAGATTGCTGCGGAGCGAGACTGACGCGCTTGAAGCCGCGCAATTGTTTTACTGGTTGGGTTGCGCTGGCCACAGGATCATTTGTGTAAAGTTGCACAACTTCATCACCAGCGCGCTTGCCGGTATTGGTGATAGTTACACTGATATCAACTGTGTCATTTGCGCCAAGTTTGGTTTTGCTCCACTGCATATCCGCGTAAGCAAATTGTGTGTAACTCAAACCAAAACCAAAGGGATAAAGTGCATCGGTTTTATCAAATGCATAGCCGCGTTTGGCAGAGGGCTTGTGATTGTAATAGACAGGTAAATGGCCAGCAGAGCGTGGGACGCTCACCGGTAATTTGCCCCCGGGATTAACATCGCCAAATAAAACGCGCGCAACGGCATGGCCAGTTTCTTGCCCCAAATACCAACCCTGTAAAATAGCTGGCGCTGTTTCGGCAAGTTTAGTGATGGCGAGTGGACGACCACCAATTAACACCACCACCGTGGGCTTACCTGTCGCAAGCACAGCATCAACCAGCTCTTGTTGCTCGCCGAGCAATTCAAGGCTGGTGCGATCACCTAAATGGCTATCAGCCCAAGCTTCACGCGAGGTCGCTTCGCTGTCACCGACAACGACAATCGCCACATCGCTTTTTAGTGCAGCGGCAACGGCTTTCGCAATCATGCCTTTAGTATCGGCTTTGGTGGCCAACACTACTTCATCGGTATGCCAGCGCTGTTTGGAACGGGTATTGGCTGCGGCTGAGTCCACATCGGATGCCCATTTTTCAATTGTCAGCAGAGTGCCTTTTTCATAATTAAGTACAACATCATCACCCAGATATTCTTGCAAGCCTTGCAAGATACTGACGGTTTTTTTGGGCACATCGCTATAGCCGCCAATTAATGTTTCATCTACGTGCGGGCCGATAAGGGCAACCGATTTAATCGCAGCCTTATTCAGCGGCAAAATGTTTTTGTCGTTCTTGAGCAGCACCATGGATTTTTCTGCCGCTTGCAGTGCAACAGCGACATGCTGGTCATTACCAACAAATGCATCTACATCAGTGACACTGGTGTAGGGATTATCAAATAATCCCAATGCAAATTTTTCATGCAATACGCGCGCTACCGCCTGATCAATTTTTTTCACACTGATTTTTTTATCGTTGACTAACTGGATAATTGTTTTATAGGCATCACCATCCGGTGTTTCTACATCGACACCGGCTGCCAGCGCCAACAGCGCCGCTTCGGATTTATCCGCTGCGAGATGATGACGATTGATCAATTCTGCAATAGCAAAATAATCGCTAACGACAACACCGTTAAAACCCCACTCGCCACGCAAAATATTTTGTAGCAAATCCACATTAGAGTGCGAGGGAATACCATCAATTTCATTGTAAGACGCCATTACACTGCGGGCATGCGCCACTTTTACCGCCGCTTCAAATGGTGGCAAAAAGTTTTCGCGCAAGCTGCGCTCACCAATAGGCGCTGGTGCAGTATTTAAACCACCGGTTGGCTCACCATGGCCGGCGAGATGTTTTAGCGTAGCAATGACTCTATCTTTACCAATTCCATCGCCTCGCCCCTGAAAACCATTTACCGCTGCCACACCCAATTCAGCAACCAGATATGGATCTTCACCGAGTGTTTCCTCAATGCGCCCCCAGCGCGGATCACGCGCCACATCCAGCACCGGCGCCAAAGCTTGATGTGCACCTATCGCACGCATTTCCTGTGCTGCAATGGTATAAACCTGTTCGATTAATTGTGGATCCCAGCTGCTTGCAAGACCAATCGCCTGCGGAAAACTGGTGGCATTGCGCCCGGCATGGCCGTGCAACGCTTCTTCATGAAAAATTGCCGGAATACCCAAGCGGGTATTTTCTACCAGATATTTTTGTACCGCGTTGGTAAAGGCCAGTGTTTGCGCGGGCGTTTTATTGGGCGTAATGACCGCTTTGTTTTCAGCAGGGCGCGCGACTTGGCCGATCCCCAAACCTAACACCTCTACTGCGTGTTCGGCCGTGAATTCACCTTTGTCTGTTTCAAGCTTCTGCCGTGCAACCCAAACGGTTTGCAACTGCGCAACCTTTTCCTCCAAAGTCATCCGCTTTACCAAATCGTTTACGCGTTTCTCTATGGGCTTATCGGAATTTTTATACAGCGGCTCGGCAGCCATGCTTGCCGTGCCAACTGACACCAGACTCGCGACCGCAAGCCAGATGTTTAGCCGATTAAATCGTGGAAATTGCATTGTGTTTTACCCCTTAGTAGATTGGTTTTTATTATGAAACTTAGAAGATTATTTTCCGTACAGATCACTCTAGCCGATTGAAAAAGGTTCGGCAGAGGTTTTACATTTTTTTTGTGAGAGATAGAGCGGAAATAAAAAAGCCGCCAAGCATCTCGTCATAAACGATTTGATGATTGGCGGCTAAGGCTTTGCTAGAAAAAATTGGTTAATTCAAATAAGAGAATTAACGGATATAACGGTTAATTACATTTTCGTAGAGTTCTTGACGACCGCTTTGCAGAGTGATTTCGCCACCCTTGTTACCTAAATCAGCCAATTGTTGCAGAGTCAATTTGCCTTGCTCGTACGCAGCGCCGTTACCTGAATCGAATGATGAGTAACGCTCTTTGCGCATACCTTCCAGCGGTGATTTTTGCAACAGACTGTCAGCGATCAACAATGAACGGGCAAAGGTATCCATGCCGCCGATATGACCGTAGAACAAATCGATAAAGTCAGGTGAATTGCGACGCGCTTTTGCATCGAAGTTCACACCGCCACCCTGCAAACCACCACTGCGCAACAACACCAACATCATCTCAACAGTTTCGTTGATGTTGTACGGGAACTGGTCGGTGTCCCATGCGTTTTGGTAATCGCCACGGTTAGCATCCAGTGAACCTAACATGCCGGCGTTTGCTGCTGCTTGCATATCGTGGCACATGGTGTGACCAGCCAAGGTTGCGTGGTTGGTTTCCAGATTCAATTTAAAATCTTTATCCAAACCGTGATGACGCAAGAAGCCAATTACAGTTTCAGCATCGAAATCGTATTGGTGCTTTGAAGGCTCCATTGGTTTTGGCTCAATGAAGAAATAACCTTTAAAACCTTGTGCACGTGCGTAATCGCGAGCCATAGTCAGGAAGCGCGCCATATGCTCTTGTTCGCGTTTCATATCGGTATTGAGCAAGCTCATGTAACCTTCACGACCGCCCCAGAACACATAGTTCTCGCCGTTCAAAGCGATAGTTGCGTCGATTGCGTCTTTCAATTGCGCACCGGCGTAAGCCACTACATTGAAATCAGGATTGGTAGAAGCGCCGTTCATGTAACGTGGGTTAGAGAACAGGTTTGCAGTCCCCCACAACAATTTCACACCAGAAGCCGCTTGCTTCTGTTTCGCGTATTCAACGATGGTTTGCAACCGCTTGGATGTTTCAGCGCGAGTCGCACCTTCATCGATCAGATCGATATCGTGGAAGCAGTAGTAAGGTGTGCCGAGTTTGGTAATGAACTCAAACGCTGCATCCATTTTTTCGTGGGCGCGCGCGACTGCATCAGCAGTAGATGACCAAGGGAATACTTTTGTGCCTGGACCAAAAGGATCGTGACCAGCGCCGCAGAAAGAGTGCCAATAGCAGGTGGCAAACTTGAAATGCTCTTTCATGGTTTTGCCAGCAACAACACGATTTTCATCGTAGTATTTAAATGCTAATGGATTATCTGAATCAGGACCTTCGTAGCCAATTTTGCCTACGCCGGGAAAGTATTCTTTGCTACCAATAACAATACTCATAATTTTCACCTTGGGATTTTCACTAAAACGCTATTCAAAAAAACTGTTTATCGCAACGCGAATTGTTTTGCCTTAACGGGGCAAAAGTGCAACCCAGGTTTGATAAGCATCCTGATACTGCGCAAACAACGCCGCCTGAGGCTCAACCACACTCAAGCGGGTCAAACCGGTAAAGGCTTCTGTTGCCGACGCGTAATAACCACTGCCCAACGCCGCCGCGCGCGCTGCACCTTCGGCGCCGTCGGTTTCAAACATTTCTACTGCCGCTTGCGTGGTATTGGCGAAGGTTTGTGCGAACACTTCGCTTAAAAACATATTGCCTTTACCGGCACGCACCACTTCGCAACTGCCACCCAAGGATTTCAAAACATCAAAACCCTGGTTGAGCGAAAACACTATACCTTCTTGCGCGGCGCGCACCATATGGCCTAAGCCGTGACGATTAAAATCAAGATTGCGCAACTGCGCACCCAAATTTTTATTTTGGAAAATACGTTCAGCACCATTGCCAAACGGGTGGAACAATAAACCTTCGCTGCCCACTGGCACAGCTTGCGCCAGCGCATTCAACTGTGGATAGGACGGAGTTGCTCCCGCCTGACCCAATGTTTGGCGCAGCCAGGAGTACAAACGACCACAGCCGTTCACGCAGACTAAAACACCATTTCGCTTTTTTTCTTCAGTGCTGGTGACATGCAAGAAAGTATTTACACGCGATTCCACATCCGCAGCGGGTTGATCAGTCACACCGTAAATCACACCCGATGTACCTGCTGTTGCCGCCACTTCGCCCGGCTCCAATACATTCAAACTAAATGCATTGTTAGGCTGATCGCCAGCGCGGTAACAAATTTTTACACCGTCGCGCAAACCTAACTCAGCCGCAATGCCTGCACTTACATGTGATTGCACACCAAAACTTGGAACGATATCGGGAATCAAACTGCTATCAATTCCCCAGTGCGCCAATAATTCGGTAGCGACACGATTTTCTTTAAAATCCCACAGCGTACCTTCTGACAATCCGGACGCGGTGGTGTTAATTACGCCGGACAATTTCATCGCAATAAAATCACCAGGCAACATAATTTTGTGGATGCGCGAAAAAATGTCCGGTTGGTTTTGTTGCACCCAGCGCAATTTCGCCGCAGTAAAATTACCGGGCGAATTCAGCAGGTGACCAAAACAATAATCGGTACCCAGTTCTGCTAAAGCGGCATTACCCAATGGCACAGAGCGGCTGTCGCACCAAATAATCGAAGGGCGCAATACCTTTTGGTCTTTATCGACCACCACCAAACCGTGCATTTGATAGGAAATACCAATTGCGTCAATTTGCTGCGGATTAAAACTGCCACGCGCGACCAAACGCGCAAAACCCTGACGCACACAATCCCACCAAGTATCAGGGTGCTGCTCGGCAAAACCCACCGCAGGGCTATCAATAGATAATTCAGAATCAGGATAAGACAGCGCGCCCAGACTCTTACCCGTGTGGCCATCCAACACCGATAACTTGACTGAAGAACTACCGACATCAATACCAAGAAACAACATAGAAGCTCGCTAATCCAAAGAATAAATGCATCCGGTTACATGCGCCGGGCCAGGGCTTATAGGGTCTAGCACATTTTTATGTTTAAAAAGTATGCACCACTACAGAACATGCTGATAGCATAGCTTATTGTCCATCTGACAACAAGATAAAAGAGTGTAAATTTTTAGGGCGAAAGTCACACTGGCACCAGAAGCTGGCAGCAGATGACGGGCAAATCATCGCCCAACCGCTATAGTGCGAAGGCAACTGGCAGGCAGCGCACTTCAAAAAGGCGCTCGCATGCCCCTCTCGACCATTGTTTGACGGGCTTATACAATGCCGATTAAATGAGCCTATCGGTTAACGCTCTATCAACCAACAGAAACAATCACTCCAGCGCAAGCTCTGAGGACATTGCACGTGCCCAACACCCATATTCCCGGCAGCCAACACTCTCCCAATGCATTAAGCCTAGCGGAGAATGTCATCAAAGCACTTTCTATCGACAACCTTGTTTTTGGGTTGGACGACGACGACCTTAAAATCCTGTTGGTCAAACAAACTGACCCGCTGCATCAGGGCAAATGGGCGCTGCCCGGGGGTTGGATTCGCTACGACGAAAACCTGCGCGATGCCGCCTATCGCCTGCTGGAGGAATTGACCGGTGTGCGCGACCTGTATCTGGAGCAGCTCAAAACGTTTGGGCGCGTCGATCGCTTTCCGAGTGAGCGCGTGGTGACCATTGCCTATTACGCGCTGGTAAGCGCGGATAAATTTTCGCTGGTGGCTGGCCAAAGCGCGGCCGATGTGAGTTGGCAAAGCGTGAATAAACTGCCGGAATTGGTGTACGACCACGCCGAAATTATCGAGCACGGCCTGAAGGTGTTACGTCATCAGGTCTGCCATCAACCGATTGGTTTTAATTTATTGCCTGAGAAATTCACCCTGCTGCAGCTGCAAGCGCTGTACGAGGCGATCCTCAATACCACCCTGGATAAACCCAACTTCCGCCGCAAAATCATGAAGATGAATCTGCTCAGCCCCTGCAATGAAAAACAGCAGGGAGTGCCGCATCGCGCCGCCAGCCTGTATCGTTTTGATGCGGAAGCCTATAAGCATTTGAGCGAATCGGGTTTTGCCTTCGAGATTTAAGGAAATAGATTTAACTGGCAGTTTACGAGATACCATATAGTCAATAGAACCATATTGCTTTAGTATTCTCTCCACCCTGAAACGCCGGTTCACGAGACCGGCGTTTTGCTTGTTCCAAGACCTCCAGCACCTTTCTACAACTGCCCGCAACCCGGCAACTGTGATATGGTCGCGCCGTCGAACCAGCGGCAATAACAAAGCTGGCCGCAAGGCTAGCGCATAAAGATAATTTCAATAATAGGTATCACCATGAACGAGACCTCAAGCACAACCCAGGCAAACATGTCGTTTGTCATTTTGATTAGTTTGATCGCCACTATCGGTGGCTTCCTCTTCGGTTATGACAGCGGCGTAATTAACGGCACTGTCGATGGACTACAAAAAGCCTTCAACTCAGACTCCATGGGCACAGGTTTCAGCGTGTCATCCATGTTGCTCGGCTGTGCTGTCGGCGCCTTCTTTGCTGGCCAATGGGCTGACAAATACGGCCGCTGGTGGGTACTAATGGTGTCCTCCATCCTCTTTATTATTTCCGCGTGGGGCTCAGGCATTGCGACCGGCTCGGTCGAATTTATTATCTACCGTGTAATTGGCGGTTTGGCAGTGGGAGCAGCTAGTATTATTTGTCCCGCTTACATTAGCGAAGTGGCGCCAGCTAAATACCGAGGCAAACTCAGCTCCATTCAGCAGATCGCCATTATCAGCGGCCTGTTTTTCTCCTTCCTCAGCAACTACCAACTGGCTGAAACTGCTGGTGGTTCTACCGCAATTCTGTGGTGGGGCTATGAGACCTGGCGCTGGATGTTCTGGATGGAATTAATTCCTGCTGGCGTGTTTTTCCTCGCACTCTTCCTAATCCCTGAAAGCCCACGCTTTCTGGTGGCAAATGGTAAAAATGACAAGGCCAGAGTGGTATTGGCAAAGCTTTATGGTGAAAAAGGCGCCGATGCAAAAGTGAGCGAGATTTACGGCACCTTGGCGCACGACCACAAACCCAGCTTTGCTGACCTGCTCGACAAAACTACGCGTAAAATCCGCCCGATTGTCTGGGTCGGTTTTGGTTTGGCAGTGCTACAACAATTTGTCGGCATTAACGTAGTGTTCTACTACGGCTCGGTTCTCTGGCAAGCTGCTGGCTTTTCGGAAAGCGATGCACTCTTCACCAACGTTATTTCAGGTGCAGTCAGTATTGGCGCCTGCTTTATCACCTTTTTCCTGGTCGATAAAATCGGCCGCAAGCCCCTGCTGTGGTTCGGCTCAGTGGGCATGACCATCACTCTGGCGCTGGTAGCCTACGCATTTGCCAATGCCCCTGTTGATGAAGCTGGCAAACTGCAACTGTCTTCCAGCGATGGCTTACTGGCGCTGATCGCCGCCAACGTTTACGTGGTGTTCTTCAATATGTCGTGGGGCCCCGTCGTGTGGATCATGCTGGGCGAGATGTTCCCCAACCAAATGCGCGGCTCGGCGCTGGCGATTGCCGGTTTGGCGCAGTGGGGCGCGAATTTCCTGATTACTTGGACCTTCCCGATGCTGCTTGCCTCGGCGATTGGTTTAGCGGGCGCTTACAGCATCTACACCTTCTTCTCACTCTTCTCCGTGTTCTTTGTTATGTGGTACATCAAAGAAACCAAGGGCAAGGAATTGGAGCAAATGGAGGGGTGAGCACCCAGCAAAGCAAGTAGCTTTATCGGCTAAAACAAAAAGGCGAATCCATAGTGATTCGCTTTTTTGTTTAGCGGCAAGCCGTTTACATTTC
The DNA here is from genome assembly GCF_031457055.1 of Cellvibrio fibrivorans. NCBI lineage: Bacteria > Pseudomonadati > Pseudomonadota > Gammaproteobacteria > Cellvibrionales > Cellvibrionaceae > Cellvibrio > Cellvibrio fibrivorans. The sequence continues at coordinate 82,522 of NZ_JAVDVX010000001.1, forward strand.
TAAATGCGGGCATTGGTGTACAACCCCTCCATCTTATGGTGTAATTGACTACAACAATAAACCATAATGATGAGACCACACCATGAGACATTTTCAACGCGCCGTTTATCTGTCGCTAATTGCTATCGGGCTTACTGCATGCGGCGGAGGCGGAGGCGGCAAATCAACACCTGCGTCATCGACACCTGCATCGTCAATGGCACCTGGCTCAGTTGCGGCATCTTCTGTCGCTGTATCATCAGCACCAGCATCGTCCACACCTGCATCATCTGTAGCGCCAAGCTCCGTCGCTGCCTCCTCGATTGCGCCTTCGTCTACCCCGGCATCATCTATCGCTGCCAGCGCTTCCAGCTCAGCCGCAAACACCGTTATTACGTTAGGCATGACCAGCGGTTGGCGTGGCAACGGTAACGGCAATACCGGTATTACCTACAACAGCGATGGTGTCAGCTTTAATGCAAGTGGTGACGACATAGGTGCAGTGACCGATATCGCCGCACCAATCCAGTTGGAGGATGCCATCATCACTATGGTGGTTAATGTGAGTAGCGAATTCAAAGCCAGCGGCGCCAACCTGCAACCTTTCGCACAAATAAAAGGCGGAAGCTGGGCGGGTGAGTGGAATTGTTGGGCAGGTAACGAATTGTTCACTGCCGGCACCGATGTCACGATTACCTGTACCGTTGCAGAAGCCGACAAAAAATTCGACCAAACCGCAAGTGATGTGCAAATCGGCGTACAAGCCAAAACTTCACCGACAGGTGTCGTTACCATCAAAAGCGTCACTGTCACACTCAAACAAAGTGCAAGTAGTAGTTCCAGTGTTGCTTCATCCAGCGCGACCAGCGTTTACTCAGCGAATGTAAACAGTTTGCGCGAATTGGCAACTTTTCCAATAGGCGCAGCAGTGTCTAATACGGATTCACCTACCTACAACATTTTGACGAATGCGTCTGAAAAAACTGTGGTGGAAAAACATTTTGACCAGATGACTGCTGGCAACATTATGAAAATGAGTTACCTGCAACCAACACAAGGTAATTTTTCATTCACCAATGCTGATGCATTTGTCGATTATGCTGTGAGTAAAAATATCAATATCCACGGCCATGCCTTGCTGTGGCATTCGGATTACCAAGTGCCCGGCTTTATGAAAAACTGGAGCGGTTCTGCTGCCGATTTCATCACTGCCGTAGAGACCCATGTCTCTACCATCGTTGATCACTATGAAGCTAAAGGCGGTGTAGTGAGTTGGGATGTAGTGAACGAAGCACTCAATGACAACAGCCCATCCAACTTCCGCACTGACTCGGCGTTTTATACCAAGAGTGGCAATAGTGCCGTCTATATCGAAAAAGCGTTTCAAGCAGCGCGCGCTGCTAACCCCAACGTAACGCTCTACTACAACGACTACAACATCGACCAAAACAATGCCAAAACCACCAAGCTGGTAGAAATGCTGACCGACTTCCAGGCGCGCAGTATTCCAATTGATGGCGTGGGCTTCCAGATGCATGTGTTTATGGATTACCCGAGCATTGCCAGCATCAGCGCCGCGATGAAAAAAGTGGTTGATAAAGGCCTCAAGGTAAAAATTACTGAATTGGATGTTGCCGTTAACAATCCTTACAGCGGTGGCTGGCCGGGCAGTAAAATCAGTACCTTTACCCAGGACGTTGCGCTTACTCAGAAAAAACGTTATTGCGAAATTGTAAAAGCCTACTTGGACACAGTGCCCGCCAATTTGCGTGGTGGTATCACCGTGTGGGGCACAACCGATGCAAGCACCTGGTTAACAACCGCAACCTCACAATACAACGGTGAGGCCATTGCATGGCCCTTGTTATTCGATAATAACTACAATGACAAACCTGCACTGCGCGGTTTTGCCGATGCCCTGCAAGGCAACACTTGCACCAATCTGTAAGCGCTTGTAGTAAACACAGACCAACACTATGGGTAGCTACGCAAGTAGCTACCCATTTTAATTTTAAGAGTGAGGAAAAAAATGAAAGCCACCCAATCAATCGCACTTTTATTCGCAAGCTGCTTAACGATCAGCAACACCAACGCAACAAGCGTCGATTTTTATCAGTTTACTTATGAAGGCAAAGATGCAGTCTTTGCACAAAAACCTGCGCAAGGCCAATTCCAAAACCCAATCATTGCAGGGTTTTATCCTGACCCGAGTATTACCCGCGCAGGTGATGATTACTATTTGGTGACCTCTTCTTTTTCCTATTCACCCGGTGTACCGATTTTTCACAGCAAGGATTTGGTCAACTGGAAATCTCTCGGCCATGTATTGGTTACCCCCAAACAATTGCCGCTATATAAGCAACAAACATCGCGAGGCATTTACGCACCGACTATTCGCTACCACGATGGAACATTTTATTTGATCACCACACTGGTGGATGTGCGCGGCAATTTTATTGTCACGGCCAAGAATCCCGCTGGCCCCTGGTCTGACCCGATTTTATTGCCGGAAGTGGGCGGCATAGATCCGGATATTTTTTTCGATGATGATGGGCGCGTGTATATCGCCCACAATGATGCACCTGTCGGTGAGCCTCTCTATGAAGGTCATCGCGCGATTTGGCTGTGGGAATTTGATCCTAAAGCGAAAAAAGTGATCAAAGAATCGCGCCGATTGATTGTGAATGGCGGCACCGATCTGGCCAAAAAGCCGGTGTGGATTGAAGCACCGCATATCTACAAAATTAACGGATGGTATTACTTGCTCTGTGCAGAAGGCGGTACGGGTTACGAGCATAGTCAGGTTGCGTTGCGCACCAAAGATTTAACCAAACCTTTTGAGCCCTACACTGGCAATCCGATCCTGACCCAACGCGATCTGGATATTAATCGCCCCAACCCCATCACCACTGCCGGACATGCTGATTTAATTCAAACCAAAGAAGGTGAATGGTGGGCAGTATTTTTAGCGACACGTGCTTACGATAAAACTGCCTACAATACTGGGCGCGAAACTTTTTTATTGCCGGTTAGCTGGAAAAATGAATGGCCGATCATTTTAGAGCAAGGCAAAGAAATACCCTACCAACTTAATTCACCAAAAATATCAGCCATTACCAAAAACGCAGAACCTACTACAGGCAATTTTATCTGGCAGGATAATTTTTCAGGCAAAGCGTTACAACATCAGTGGGTCAGCTTGCGCACTGCAGACTCGCCATTTTATACATTGAAAAATAACCGCATCCAATTGCAGGCATTAAATGTAGGTCTGGACGAACTGGAACAGCCCGCATTTCTTGGGCGTCGCCAGCAACATACACGTTTTAGTGCAAGTACCCAATTGGATATACCAGCAGAAAAAACTTCCGCTGGCATAGTCGCCCTACAAAGCGAGACAGCACATTATTATTTCGGAGCAACAACCATTAATGGCAAAACTCAATTGTTTATTGAGCAAGCCAATAAAGGCGTGCCGAAAATTATTCATACAGCTTCTCCCGCTGACATTGGCAAGCGATTAACCTTTGTTATCGAAGGCAATTCAGGAAAGATCAGCTTTTATTACGTAAATAAAGACAGCAATAAAAAAGCAGTGCTTGAAAATGCTGATGCAAAAATCCTGAGCACTGAAGTCGCAGGCGGTTTTGTCGGGACATTGTTAGGGATCCACGCGAGGGCAGAATAATGCGCAGACTTTTTTTCTTCTGGGCTTTTTTATTACTTGCGCCCTCATGCCTCGCACTGGGCGAGGCATCCTGGCTCGTGAAAAGTGCCAGCAAAAACCTGATATTAGTCGATAAAAATACCAGCGCCGATTTGATTATCGATGCCGGTGAATTCCCCGGTGTGTTGCGCGCCACTAAAAACCTGCAAAAGGATATTGAAAAAGTCAGCGGTAAGAAACTGACACTCAGCAACGCGATTAGCAACAACAATAATCCACTAGTAATTGTTGGCACCCTGGGAAAAAGCAAAATTCTTGATCAACTTATCGCTGCTAAAAAAATCGACGTAAGCAAAATACGCGATCAATGGGATGCCTACCAGGTAGCTGTTATCGAGGAGCCCTTTCCACAGGTAAAGCGCGCACTGGTCATAGTCGGAGCCAATAAACGCGGCACTATGTATGGCATTTACAGCCTAAGCGAACAGATAGGCGTATCCCCCTGGTACTGGTGGGCCGATGTGCCAGTGAAAAAACAATCCGCTTTATATATCGATAAGAAACTGCAGCTTACCGAAATCCCCAAAGTGAAATATCGCGGGATTTTCCTGAATGATGAAGCCCCGGCACTTACCAATTGGGTCATCGAAAAATACGGCAACTACAACGCCCAATTTTATGAAAAAGTATTTGAATTACTCCTGCGTCTGAAAGCCAATTTTTTATGGCCAGCGATGTGGAACAACGCCTTTGCCGATGATGATCCGCAGAATATGATCCTTGCCGATGAATATGGAATCGTGATGAGCACCTCGCATCACGAGCCGATGATGCGTGCCGATAAAGAATGGAATCGCTACGGCAAAGGCCCCTGGGAGTATTCAAAAAATCCGGAAAATTTATATAACTTCTGGGTCGATGGCGCCAAGCGCAATAAACCTTATGAAAGTATTTACACTTTGGGGATGCGCGGCCAACAAGATGAACCCATGAGCGAAGGTGAAAATATCGATTTACTCGAAAAAATTGTTAACGACCAACGCAAAATTCTCGATGATGTTTTTGGTAAAGACCAGCTCACACAAGTGCCACAAGTGTGGGCACTGTATAAAGAGGTACAAGGGTTTTATGAGCGCGGCATGCGCGTGCCCGATGATGTGATTTTGCTCTGGTGCGATGACAACTGGGGCAATATCCGCCGGTTACCCACACAGGATGAACGCAAACGCGCAGGTGGAGCCGGGGTTTATTATCATTTTGATTATGTCGGCGGGCCGCGCTCCTATCGCTGGATCAATACCGTTTCCATCGCCAAAATTTGGGAGCAGATGCACTTGGCTTACACTTATGAAGCCAACCAGATCTGGATTGTAAATGTGGGCGATTTAAAACCCATGGAATATCCAATTGAGTTCTTCCTCAATATGGCCTGGAATCCGGAAGCTTGGCCGAAAGAGCGCATTCCCGAATTTGCGACCCTCTGGGCTGAGCGCGAATTTGGCAAGGAGCACGCGCAGGAAATTGCAGCGATTATGACGGGCTACACACGTCACAATTTGCGCCGCAAACCCGAGCTGCAAGAAGCCAATATTTACAGCCAATTAAATTACGACGAAGCAAATCGTGTGACTGCGGAAATAAAATCCTACGCTGCGCGCGCTGAAAAAATCTATGCTCAATTGCCCACAGAAAAACGCGATGCGTTTTATCAACTGGTGCTCTTCCCTGCAAAGGCGAGTGCAATTGTGACCGAGCTTTACGATGCGCAGGCCAAGAACCATCTCTATGCACAACAAGCGCGCGCCAACACTAATGACTACGCCGATAAAGTGCGCGAATTATTTGCCGCCGATGCAGCGCTCGAACAGGAATACCACGAGTTAAATAGCGGCAAGTGGAATCATTTTATGTCGCAGCCCCATATTGGCTACAGCAACTGGAATAACCCGCCGGAGGATACATTGCCGGTGACCCATCACTATGAACCGCATAAAGCTGCCGAAATGGGGATAGCAGTTGAAGGTATAGCGGCCGCCTGGCCGAGCCCCGGCAACTATCAATTAGGGCGTTTTGATCCGCTCGGCAAACAACAAAGAATCATCGAAGTGTTCAATAAAGGTAAAGAATCGTTCACAGCTACTGCCAAAGTGAGTGCACCTTGGATTATACTAAATCATACTAGTGTACAAGTTGATTCCGCTGCTGCATTTTTGGTTTCCATCGATTGGAGCAAAGTTCCGAATACAAAGGATGAGGTCGCAGGGTCAGTACAAATAACCGGAACCGGTTGGGGCGGCGCGAGCATTGCCGTGAAGGCGGTGAAACCGCATTTGGACAAGCGTGCACTAAAAGGCTTTGCGGAGGCCGATGGCTATATCGCCATTGAAGCCGAGCACTTCCAACGCCAGGGTAACAACCGTGAATTGCGCTGGGAAAAAATCCCCGAACACGGGCGCACTTTGTCATCCATGTCGGTCTACCCGATTACGGACAAAAGCTTTAGTGATGTTACGACAGCGCCCTATCTTGAATACGATATTTATAGCCAGAGCAGCGGCGAGCTCAAGATAGAGGGATTATTCGCACCCAGCTGGCCATTAATGCCCGGGCGCGGTTTGCGTTACGCAGTTGCGATTGATAGCGAGCCTGCGCAAATTGTGGACCTGACCGCTGATATGAGCGCACCGGCATGGGAAGAAAGTGTGCGCAGTGACGTACGCCGCAGCATTACCAAACATAGGATCGATAAATCCGGCGCACATAGATTGCGAATTTACAGCCTTGACCCCGGCGTAACCTTGCAAAAAATTCTGATTGATACCGGCGGACTTTTGCCCAGCTATTTGGGGCCAGAGGAGAGCCGACGATATTAAAACTTTTTAATAACCACCAGCAGTAGAGATGCCGTTGAATGAAAATTGTTGATGCGAAAGTGATTGTCACCTGCCCCGGCAGAAATTTTGTCACACTCAAGATTACTACTGATCAAGGAATTTATGGCATCGGCGATGCGACTCTCAACGGCCGCGAAAAAAGTGTGGTCTCTTATCTGGAGGATTATTTAATCCCCGCGCTTATTGGTCGCGACCCGCAACAAATTGAAGACATCTGGCAATTTTTTTATCGCGGCGCCTATTGGCGTCGCGGGCCAGTGGGCATGACGGCACTTGCAGCAATTGATGTAGCACTCTGGGACATTAAAGCCAAACTGGCGAATATGCCACTCTATCAATTGCTCGGCGGAAAAAGCCGCGAGCGCATCCTGACTTACACCCACGCCAACGGCAAAGATCTGGATTCCACGTTGGATGCGGTGCGCAAAGCGAAAGAAAAAGGCTATCAAGCGATTCGCGTACAGTGCGGTATTCCGGGCATCGAAAAAACCTACGGCGTTGCCAAAAGCGAAAAAAGTTATGAGCCTGCGGATTCGGATTTGCCGTCCACAGAAGTTTGGTCAACCGAAAAATATTTGAATTTTATCCCCGAAGTATTTGCACAAGTGCGCAAAGAATTTGGCAGCGAGATTCATCTGCTGCACGATGTGCATCATCGCTTAACACCGATTGAAGCCGCGCGCTTGGGTAAAGATTTGGAACCCTATCGCCTGTTCTGGATGGAAGATGCAGTACCTGCAGAAAATCAGGAATCGTTTAAATTAATTCGCCAGCACACCACTACGCCCCTCGCGGTGGGCGAAGTATTTAATTCAATTCACGACTGCCGCGAACTTATTCAGAACCAACTGATTGATTACATCCGCACCACGATTGTTCACGCTGGCGGTATTAGCCACGTGCGACGCATCGCCGATTTTGCCAGCCTGTTTCATGTGCGCACCGGCTTCCACGGCGCAACGGATTTATCGCCTGTATGCATGGGCGCCGCACTGCATTTTGATTATTGGGTCCCCAACTTTGGTATTCAGGAACATATGGCGCACAGCGCGCAAATGGATGAAGTTTTCCCACACGCCTATCAATTCGAGCGCGGCTTTTTTACACCGGGTGACACACCCGGTCACGGTGTAGACATCGATGAAAAACTCGCCGCGAAATATCCCTACAAGCGTGCGTGCCTGCCTGTGAATCGGTTGGAAGACGGAACCCTCTGGCACTGGTAAGATCCGGGTTGGCAAGATAACAACGACACAACCCATAACGAGACAATAACTATGACAAACCAACACCAATTCCTGACCGCCAGTGTTATCGCTGGCAGCCTGCTAATCGCAGGCTGCCAGGACAAATCCGCTCCGGCCGATACCGCAGCAACATCGACAGCCGCAAGCTCAATCGCAGCTGCGCCTACACCGGCTGACCCAGCGTTATTTATCAGCCAGCCGCTGGTCACCGACATCTACACCGCCGATCCATCAGCGCGCGTGTTCAACGGCAAAATTTATATTTATCCATCGCATGATATTGAAACCGGCGTCACTACCGATGGCGAGGGCGATAAATTCGATATGAAAGACTATCGCGTGCTGTCCTATGATCCGGCCACAGGCGCAACTACCGACCACGGCGAAGCGCTGAATCTAAAAGACGTACCCTGGGCCAGCCGCCAACTCTGGGCACCCGACGCAGCAGAAAAAGACGGTAAATTCTTTTTGTATTTCCCGGCGAAAAACAAAGGAGGGATATTCCAAATGGGTGTCGCCACCAGCGATTCACCCACCGGCCCGTTCAAAGCAGAACCAGAACCTATCAAAGGCAGCTTTAGTATCGACCCAACTGTATTTAAAGATGACGACGGCGCTCACTACATGGTTTTCGGCGGCATCTGGGGCGGACAATTGCAGCGCTGGGCGAGCGGCAGTTACGTCGCTGAAGACAAATACCCCGCCAGCAATGAGCCGGCACTCAGCCCTAAAATCGCCAAGTTGAGCGATGACATGTTGCAATTCTCAGAGCCACCCAAGGATATTCAAATCCTCGATGGCGCTGGCGTCCCCCTGCTCGGCACCGACACCAATCGCCGCTTTTTTGAAGGCGCCTGGGTTCACAAATTCAACGGCAAATATTATTTGTCCTACTCCACCGGCGACACCCACTTTATCGCCTACGCCATTGCCGACAACCTCTACGGCCCCTACACCCACAAAGGCATAGTGCTCACCCCCGTATTCGGCTGGACCAACCACCACTCCATAGTGCAACACAACGACAAGTGGTATTTGTTCTACCACGACTCACAACTCTCTGGCGGTCAAACCCATTTGCGCAATGTGAAAGTGACAGAACTAACGCACAATGACGATGGCACAATCAACACCATTGACACTTACCTCGACTAGACCTGCATGTAATAACGGTAAAATTAAAAAAGCCCCGGTCAGCGCACAGCTCTCCGGGGCTTTTATTTTCATAGGGAAATTGACTTTTATCTGGCTTGAGTGAATATTGTTTGCGCGCCATTAATCATCTTATTCGTGGTGTATTAAACCCCAATAATAACTATCCCGCGAGATCACCCCCATGCACAACTTCATCACCAAGCTGCTGAAACTATTGCCCGCAATCACCAGCATCTGCCTGATTGCACCGCTGAACAGCCATGCGCAAAACACACTAAATCCCAATTATTTTTATCTGGTTAAAGGTGAATTAATCGGTCGTAGTATTTCACTGGGCGACCCCAGCAACTGGTCTACGATGATACAAGGGCGAGAAGGCCAATCAGCCGGAGAGAAAATCAAAGTTGCCCCCATCGACTTCAAAGCTTCTGGTGACGCCATCCAACTTACCTGGGCGCCGCGCAAAAAAGTTGTCGGTAATTTCGGTCTCTATGGCAACGCCATCGACTTATCTAAATTTAAAGATGCAGCTTCACTGACAATCGATATGCGTGTCGATGTAAAACCAGACAAAGACGTGAAAATTGGACTGGATTGTGGCTACCCCTGCCGCGCGGATATCACCATTAATGGCATGATAAAAAAAATGCCCAAGGGTGAGTGGTTCTCGTTGCCACTACCACTCAATTGTTTCAAAAGCGACAACTTTGATTTAAGCAAAATCACCGGCCCCTTCACCATTGCAACCGATGGCAAATTCACCGTGAGTATTACCAATATTCGTTTGGAAAAATTACTGGAGGGGGAAAAGGGCTGCGTCGAGCAACCCTGATCCAGTTAGCAGGATGAAATGATTAAGCCTTGGCGAAGTTGTTGATATTGAACTCTTCGCCGTGAGCTTGTTTATCTGCATGGTATGAAGACCGTACCAATGGACCACAGGCGGCGTGTTTGAAACCCATTTCTTCGGCGAGTTTAGTGTACTCGGCAAATTCATCGGGGTGCACGTAGCGCTCTACAGGTAAGTGATCTTTGGATGGCTGCAAATATTGGCCGATGGTGAGCATGTCGATATCGTGCTCACGCATGTGCTTCATCACTTCGATAATTTCTTCTTTGGTTTCGCCAAGGCCAACCATCAAACCCGATTTGGTCAATACATCGGGGCGACGCGCTTTGTATTGCTTGAGCAATTGCAGCGACCATTCGTAGTTCGCACCGGGACGCGCCTGACGATATAAACGCGAGACAGTTTCCATATTGTGGTTGAATACATCGGGCGCTTCTTTTTCAAGAATATCCAATGCGATTTCCATGCGACCGCGGAAATCCGGCACCAAGACTTCTACTTGTAATTTAGGGCTGAGTTCGCGCGCTTCGCGGATACAGTCGGCAAAATGTTGTGCACCACCGTCGCGCAGGTCATCGCGGTCTACTGACGTGATCACCACATATTTCAAACGCATTTCGGCAATGGCTTCAGCGAGTTTGCGCGGCTCCTGCTCGTCGAGCGGATTGGGTTTGCCGTGGCCAACATCGCAGAAGGGGCAGCGACGGGTGCAGATATCGCCCATGATCATAAAGGTCGCGGTGCCACCACTGAAACATTCACCCAAATTCGGGCAGTTAGCTTCTTCACACACGGACGATAATTTATTTTTGCGCAAAATCGATTTAATGCGATCCACTTCAGGCGATGCGGGAATACGCACGCGAATCCAATCGGGTTTACGTTGGATTTCTTCGCGGTCGCTGGCGATAACTTTTACCGGAATGCGCTCGACCTTGTCGGCATCGCGCAGTTTTTCGCCCTGCTTGTAACGCTCGGTGCGTTTGACCGGTTGCAGTTCGGGTACGAAGGTAGATACGGGTGGCAGATCAGACATAAGAAGCTCTTTGCTTTTTCGACCTCATTGGAGGCACAGAGGGAGTCGGGTAAGGGATTGTGCGACCGTGCGCCACCATGGATGGTGGTGCCGAGCCTCCAGGGATGGATTTACGGCGTGTCGCACTAGCCCTTGCCCGGCTCCCGACCAGATTCGATGGCGCGCATTGTACAGGTTTCATAGCCCAATTTCCGCGCAAATTCTGCGACAAGTTGGGTTTGTACATCCTCCAGAGCGGGGGGATTGGGCAATAAGTCTTTCATCTGCGTCATCGCCAAGCCTTGATAACCACAGGGATTAATCCGCTGAAAGGGGGCAAGATCCATCGCCACGTTCAGCGCCAAGCCATGAAAACTGCAGCCACGGCGCACGCGCAACCCGAGCGAGGCGATCTTGTCGCCATTGACGTAAACGCCGGGAGCATCCGGCTTGGCCGCCGACTCAATCCCGTAATGCGTTAAGGTCGCGACAATAGTTTGCTCGATTGAAGTCACCAGCTCGCGCACCCCGATCTTCAAGCGGCGCAAATCGAGAAGTGGATAAGCCACCAACTGACCAGGCCCGTGGTAAGTCACCTGCCCACCGCGATCACTTTGCACTACTGGAATATCGCCGGGGAACAACAAGTGCTCCGCCTTGCCCGCCTGCCCTTGGGTAAAGACGGGAGGATGCTCAACCAACCACAGTTGGTCGATGGTCTCGGGCGTACGCTGGTTGGTGAAGTCGGTCATAGCTTGCCAGCTGGTTTGGTAATCCTGCAGGCCGAGGTTGATCACCTCCAAAACGCGAGCTGACGACAATTTACATCACCATCTTGATATTGGTATTAACACGCAAATCCTCGTGGATTGCGGTCAACTGTTCAACACCGGTAGCGGTGATCCACACAGTCACTGAGTGATACCGACCTTTGCTGCTTTCGCGCACAGTGATGCGCTCTTGATCGAAACCCGGCGCATGGCGCTCCATGATCTCAACCACGTAGGTATGCAATTCAGGCCCGGCTTCACCCAATACTTTGATGGGATAGTTTTCGCAGGGGAATTCGATTTTGGGGGGTTGTTGTTGGGACATAGATAAACCCGAAATGATAAGGCGTGAATTATAACGCCTAGATGGGGACAAAATCCCGCTTCGCAAGCTTCAAATGCGCCGCAATCCGCTATTCAGCGCAGGCTAGATCCGCTATTCTCGCCAATTACCAAACACCCCAGAAAATATAATTTAAGCGACATAACCCGGCATCGCGCCAGACTCGTCGCAGCATAAGGACAGTTGGATTTGTTACTCGATACCCGCCAATCACTTGAAACCCCGGAAGGCGCCCTGCTCCCACTGACACCCGCTGGCTTTGGCGTGCGAGTACTGGCGCAATTGCTGGATATCCTGATCCGCTACGGCATAGTCACCGTGATTTTTATCGCCCTGTCCCTGCTTGGGCGCATGGGTACCGGCATAGCGCTGATACTCGCGTTTTTGCTCGAATGGTTTTATCCCGTCTTCTTTGAAGTTACCCGCCAGGGCCGCACCCCCGGTAAAAAATGGATGGGCATTCGCGTAGTTAACGACGATGGCACACCCATCACCTTCGGCCCCTCGCTGTTGCGCAATTTATTACGCTTTGTCGATTTCCTGCCCATGCTCTACCTCACCGGTATTGTCGCCAGCCTGTGCAACCGCCAATTCAAACGTTTGGGCGATTTGGCCGCTGGCAGCATGGTGATTTACGAGGCGCCGCCTGCGCGTGAACCCAGTTTTGAAGTGCGCGGTCAGTTGCCAGTGCCCGCCGACTTTTCCACCGACGAACAGCGCGCCCTGCTCGCATTTGCCGAGCGCAGTAAATATTTATCGGCCGAGCGCCAAAGTGAATTGGCAACAATTCTTTTACCCGTTATCGGCAGCAAAGATCCGGTGATTGCCATCAAACAAATGGCCAACACTATGGTTGGCAAGCAGTAAGGACGATGACATGAAACAAGGACAATTCGAACAACTCTACCAACCACTCTGGCATGTGATGGAGCTGGAAATTATCGAGCTGGAAAAACCCGACGGCCGCCTCAAGGGCAGTGAACTGGCGAGTTTTGCCAGCCGCTATCGTCGCCTCTGCCATTTCCACGCGCTCGCAAAAGATCGCCACTACTCCAGTCATTTGGTGGATAAACTCGGCGATTTAGTCGTGCGCGGCCACCAGCAGTTGTATCGCCGCAAACAACCCTTTATGCAGCAATTCACCAGTTTTATTGTGGCGGGATTTCCGCGCTTGGTGCGCGAGCAACAACGCTACGTTTGGTGGGCAACTGCATTACTTTACGTTCCGGGGCTGCTGATGTTTTTGGCAATCCTGTGGCAGCCGGATTTGGTCTACACGGTCACCGCGCCCGAACAAGTCAGTTCATTTGAAAGCATGTACGATCCGGAAAATCGCACGCTCGGCAGCGCCCGTGAATCCGATACCAATGTGCAGATGTTTGGTTTTTATATCAGCAACAATATCAGCGTGGCATTCCGCACCTTTGCATCGGGAATTGTATTTGGGATCGGCTCGATTTTTTTTCTCGTCTACAACGGTTTGTTGATGGGTGCAGTCGCCGGGCATTTAACCAACGCTGAATTCACACAAACTTTTTTTACCTTTGTCGTCGGTCACGGCAGTTTTGAATTGACTGCTATTTGCATCGCCGGTGCAGCGGGTTTAAAACTCGGTTATGCATTGCTCGCACCGGGCAATCTCACGCGCAAAGAGTCGCTCAAACGCGCCAGCCTCGTCGCCATCCAGTTAGTGTACGGCGTGATTATCATGTTAGTGATCGCCGCTTTTATCGAAGCCTTTTGGTCATCCAATAATATTCTTATGCCCTGGCAAAAATATTTGGTCGGCGGATTTTTGTGGACGCTGGTAATTGGCTATCTGGTTTTCAGCGGGCGCAGTTTGCGCGGTGAGCGAGGCCAAGGATGAATCTGGATCAAGTCACACTGGAAATTCGCCCACGCAGCGCCTGGGAAGCGGTTGACCTCGGTTTGTTGATGGCCAAACGCTGGTGGCTGCCGATGATGAAAATCTGGCTATTGGTGAGTTTTCCCTTTTTTATATTTACGCTGCTGATTCCCGACAATTGGTTTTGGGTTGGAGCACTGTTCATGTGGTGGCTCAAACCGGTGTTGGAACGCCCGCTATTACATATCCTCAGCCATGCGGTATTTAATGACCTGCCGGATACGCGCAGTACCTTCAAATTATTTCCATCGCTCGCCTTGAAACAAATTTTTTCCAGCCTGACATGGAGAAGGCTCAGCCCAACCCGCAGTATGGATTTACCGGTCTTGCAATTGGAAGGATTAAGTGGTGCCCGCCGTCAGGATCGTTTGGGTGTACTGCACCGCGAAGATTCATCGCCTGCGAGCTGGATGAGTTTTATGGGGCTCGCGCTGGAAATATTTTTATGGGTCGGCATTATCAGTTTTATCTGGGCGCTGATTCCACGCGAAATTGATATCGAATGGGCGAATTTCTTTTTTGATCAGGAATCTTCCAATCTGCATTTGCTGCAATTATCCATCTGGTATCTCGCACTCAGCCTCACTGCGCCTTTTTATGTCGCCTGTGGTTTTGCGCTCTATTTAAATCGCCGCATTAAATTGGAGGCATGGGATATCGATATCGCCTTCCGCCGCATTGCCAATAAACGCAGCACAGCAAAGATACTACCGTCATTACTCCTGACACTGGCCTTGGGGCTTGGCATGTTTGCCACTGATGCGCAACGGAAAGCCCATGCTGATGAACAATTGCCTGCGGTAGCGGAATCTGTAGAAACCACTGAGGAATACTCCGGCGAAGCAGTGATCGATAAACCGCTCGGTGAATTCACTGAAATTGATCGCAACCAGGCGCATGAATCCATCAAAGCCGTATTGCAACAAACTGAATTCAGCCGCAAGGAAATGCAGCGCACATTGAAATTCGATGAACCAGAAGAGGATGAAGAAACATCAACTTTCTGGAAAAAGTTTTTTAAATTTCTGGCCAATTTTGAAGGGTTTGTCGCCGCCGCCAGTTTACTGGAGATACTCTTATGGCTCGCCGTACTTGCCTTGATCGGTTTTGTTTTTTATCGCTATCGTCATTGGCTGGCCGCGCAGTTTGTACGGATTAAACCTACACCCGCTCCCAAAGCAAAACCGGTGACCCTGTTCGGGATGGATGTGACCCGCGAATCCCTGCCGGAAGATATCAGTACCAATGCACTCAAACTTCTGCAAGCAGGCGATATGCGCGCAGCACTCGCCCTGCTCTATCGCGCCAGCTTGTTTCATTTGGTTCATAGCGGCGTGGATATTCACGATGGCCATACCGAGCGCGAATGCGCTGAACTAATGCGTGAATATTTTGCAAAGAATAGCGCTGCGCAAACACGCGTTGCTTATTTTGTTGCGCTTACCCGTGAATGGCAGCGGCTGGCCTATGGCCATTTATTGCCTACTGCAGAGAAGGCGCAATATTTATGTGCGAACTGGAATAGCTGCTGGTTGCAGCAAAGCAACAACGCAAACGCACAGGGAGCTGCCGAGTGAGTGACGCAAAAGAATCGCTAACCCGTTTGCAGCGCGGATTGATTATCGGCGCGTTGGCCGCTGTCTTGGGTGGATTGGGCTATTGGTGGTACACCACACTGGAGTGGGAAGAGAAAGAAATCGATCTAGGCTATTCAAAAGAAGCGCGACAAAACGATTTCCTTGCCGCCGAAATTTTCTTGCGCAAACAGGGCGTGCAAGCCACTACAGTAAAAAACCTGAGCCTGTTGGATAAACATTCCTGGCGCAACCTTAAACTCGGTGCGCAAGATACGATTGTGATTATCAACGGCTATAAAACGCTGACTCAGGAACGTTACGACTCGCTCTATGAATGGGTGGAAGCGGGCGGCACCCTGATTACCTCAACACAAAATCCGTTTATCGGCACCCACACCAGTGAAGAA
Source organism: Cellvibrio fibrivorans (assembly GCF_031457055.1). Lineage (NCBI taxonomy): Bacteria > Pseudomonadati > Pseudomonadota > Gammaproteobacteria > Cellvibrionales > Cellvibrionaceae > Cellvibrio > Cellvibrio fibrivorans. Next base: position 98,332 of record NZ_JAVDVX010000001.1, read on the forward strand.
GATCTGCTGCTAAACGATTTTAATATCGAGCTGCTCCCCGAAGAAACTGACGCTGATACCCGCGACCTGCTGGAAATGCTCGCCGATGGTTTTGACGAAGAAGACGAATCCGATAGCGAATCCGCGGATGATAAAAATGATAATAAAAAATCTGACGAGAAAGCATCAGACGCGAAGCACGATAAATCTGCCGAAAAAACAGTAGCGGATAAGTCGGACGATAAAAACGCCAGCGATAAAAATACAAAAACCAAAAAAGATGAAAAACCGGAAAATTATTACCGTTGCAGCCTAAAAGAAACACCTACAGCGGTTGAATTTGCCGACGAAGAAAAGCCACTGAATTTTGATTTCAGTCGCCGCAGCCAATTTATTTATTACGACTATGTCGCTCATGACGATAATAAGGAAGATACAGAGAGCGGTGAAACACCAACAGATCAAGACCTTACCGTTGATGATGCGCAAGAAACTGAATCTGTAGCTGAAGAAGAAACAGATGCGGAAGAGGATTATCACTACGATGAAAAACGTGAGCACCTGCTCTACTTTGATATAGGTGAAGGCTCAGTCACCATCACCAGCGACAACACTATTTGGGCAAACCAGCGCATTGACTGTCACGACCACGCCTACGGACTCTGGCGATTGGTGAATCCAGATGGCCGCGTATGGTTTTTAATTAATCAGGATGCCCCATCACTCGCGAGCATTTTGTGGCGCAATGCCAGCTACGGTGTCATCGCCGGAATGATTGCACTGGTTTTGTGGCTCTGGGCACTCAGCGTGCGTTTTGGTCCGGTATTGGTTATTGAACAAAGCGGGCGCCGTAGCCTGGCCGAACATATTTATGCCAGCGCCATGTTGCTCTGGCGTAAACAACAGCACCCGCAATTACTCAACATATTGCGCAAAGAAATTCTGGAGCGTTTGGATGAGCAGCATCCCAATCTGGATCAAGCATCAGGTGAACAGCGCCTTGAATTTTTACACCAACTAACCGGCATTTCCCAAGCCGATATTAAACAAGCTCTTTTCGCCGACGGCCTGCACCATCCCCAGGAATTTGCCGCAGCGATTGCACATTTGCAAACTATCAGAAAGCAACTTTCAGGAAGCAATTATGACTGAGTCAACTAGCAACAACGACAGCATTGAAACTAACAAAGCAACGGATGCCGATGAGAGTTTGCAAAATCGTTTGCAGCAGGCAAGTACCGTTGCCAACAATTTACTGAATGAAATTAAAAAAGTCTTGATTGGTCAGGACGCCGTAATCGAGCAGGTATTGATTGCTCTGATCGCACGCGGCCATGTATTGATTGAAGGCGTACCCGGTTTGGGTAAAACCTTATTGGTGCGTAGCCTCGCCAAATGTTTTGGCGGGCAATTTTCACGCGTGCAATTCACACCCGACTTAATGCCCAGCGATGTCACTGGCCATGCGATGTTTAATATGGCCAAACAAGAATTTGAAATCCGCAAAGGCCCCGCGTTCACCAATTTATTACTCGCAGACGAAATCAACCGCGCGCCCGCCAAAACCCAGGCGGCACTGCTTGAAGTAATGCAGGAAGGGCAAATCACTATTGAGGGCGAATCCTTTAAAACCGGTGAGCCATTTATGGTGCTAGCGACGCAAAACCCGATAGAGCAAGAAGGTACTTATCCGCTGCCGGAAGCAGAACTTGATCGCTTTATGTTGAAGGTGATTATTGATTACCCAAGTGAGAGCGATGAGCAATTTATGTTGCGCCAGGTAACTTCACAATCACAAGGCGGTTTTGGTCTGGAGCATATCCGCACATTATTAAAACCAGCACATGTGTTAAGCCTGCAAAAAATTGCAGAACAAATAACCGTAGACGAACAAATTTTGCAGTACGTAGTAAAACTGGTACGCGCTACACGCAGCTGGTCTGGCATTTCACGCGGCGCTGGCCCCCGTGCTTGTATCGCCCTGCTCTCTGCAGCACGCGCCTATGCGCTGCTAAACAATAATTCGTTTGTAACACCGGACGATGTGAAAAAAATGTTTATCCCGGCACTGCGTCACCGGATTTTGTTATCACCGGAATTGGCGATTGAAGGCATCGCTGCCGAGCGGATTCTGCACAATATTTTGTTGCAGGTTGAAGCTCCGAGACATTGATTCCCTTACTGAAAAAAATATTATGCGCAGAACATGGATTCCCAGCACACGTTTGATAACTGCCTTCGCGCTGCTTGCAGCGCTGGTATTTATCAACGCCTTTAGCGCCCATTATTTTAAATGGAGTGCCGCTGCTTATTTGCCACAGGGATTATTTATTGCCGCAGCTGTTATCGCATTACTCGACTGGCTATTATCGCGTCGCTTGCCGCCGGTGGAAATTACGCGTGAACTACCGGGCAATCTTGCGGTTGATAAATGGACCGAAGTAAAACTGCGCATCCGCCATCAATTTACCGACAAGGTAAACATCCAGATTTTTGATGGCGTACCTGCCGATGCCAACTACGAAAATTTACCGCTGCGCATTGAGTTGGAACCCAACAAAATCAGCACCAACCATTACTCATTGCGTCCACTGGTGCGGGGCTCACTGCAATTGGATAAAACCCATATCCAATTTAAAAGCCCATTGGGTTTATGGCATATCCGTTATTGGGCCGGTGAGACAACTACCGCCAAAGTATTTCCGGATTTTGTCGCCATCGCCAACTACGCCATTCTCGCCACCGAAAATCACACCAGCCAAATTGGTATTAAAAGGAAACAGCGCCGTGGTGCGGGCATGGAATTTCACCAGCTGCGCGAATATCGCCAGGGCGACAGTTTGCGCCAATTGGATTGGAAAGCGACATCGCGTCGGCAGAAATTAATTGCACGCGATTATCAAGATGAACGCGACCAACAAATTGTATTGATGATCGACAGCGGCCGTCGTATGCGTGCGAAAGATGATGAACTCAGCCATTTCGACCACGCGCTCAACTCAATGCTATTGGTGAGTTACATCGCATTGCGCCAAGGCGATAACGTGAGCCTGATGAGTTTCGGCAACCAACACCGCTGGATTCCGCCACAAAAAGGAGTTGAACGAGTCAAAGTATTGCTCAACGGCATTTACGATTTGCACGCAAACCAATCCACTGCGGATTACATTACCGCCGCAGAAAAACTCGCCCTCCTCCAACCAAAACGCTCGCTGGTCATTTTAGTTACCAACTCGCGCGATGAAGACAACAGCGAATTGTTGCTTGCCGTCAACCTGCTCAAGAAACGCCATCTGGTAATGGTCGCCAACATCCGCGAACAAGTGCTCGACCAACTCAATGACGCTCCAGTGCAAACTTTTGATGATTCCCTAAATTATGCCGGTGTCCGTCGTTTTTTACATGAACGTCGCGATTCCCACCGCAAACTCACTGCCGCTGGTGTTTATGCAATTGACTGCACCGCCAACGAATTAGCAGTGCGTGTCGCGAATGCGTATTTGGAAATTAAGAGTGCTGGGATTTTGTAGACATACTCACAAGAATACTACCCAGCAATTCATTTCGCTAATTGTTTACCGAAAATTTAACAACAAAAGACCTAAGAATTAACACAGAAAATATGAATAATTCATTACCACTTATCGCGGACGCTTGGCGTTTTTTCAAAAACAACTTGGCTAGTATTATTGCCCTAATCATGCCATTAATAATGGCCGTTAGCACTTTTTCTGCTGCTATCGCTCACTACGCGAGAGATATTGAATACATTGAATATCTCGCCATGCTTCCATACATGTTGACATTCCCCATATACCAATGCGTATTTATTCTTTACATGTCTTCTGTAATAAGTGGTGAATTCTTACAGAGAAAACAATACTACCAACTAGCACTTAAACTTTGGCTTCCTATTGTTGGGCTTTATATTATTGCGACAATCGCGATCCTAACTGGACTTTTACTACTTATAGTCCCTGCCATTATTGTCATGATTCGTATTTCATTTTCGGAGTTTTATTGCATTCTTTATAAAAGATCACCAGTTGATGCTTTTAGATTGAGCTGGAAAGCAACTAAAGAGTATCAGGGAATAATATTCGCCGGTTTTATCATTATATGGCTCGCGACAAATGTTCCGTTTTGGTTTATTAAGAGAACCTTTTATAACATGGACTTTTGGAATCCCATCACTATCGCCCTATACCATGCAGCAGAATCACTATTTGCTATTTTATTAACAATATTCAACTTCAGAATTTTCACATTACTGCCAGAAAAACCAGATAACTAAAATCCACTCAGGATGAGTTACCTTCGAGTCTCAATGCGAATAATTATATTTTTTCAATAGCTAGCGAACTATGGAGTTAGAAAACCGACAAGCCATTATTGCAAGTAATATTGCTGACTCATTGTGCTCACTTAGATACCTGTAAATTTCCCTATAAAAAAGGCAGCCGAAGCTGCCTTATTTTTAAACCAGATGTAATTTACTGCGGTGTTTCGGATTCAGTTGCTTCGATTACTTCCGCTTCCGCAGCATCAATCGCGTCATCTTCGATTACTTCGTCTTCTACAGATTCATATGACACACCCTCTTCAACGGTTTCCTCGCTGTAAGTGGTGTCTTCAACTGCCCCCTCTTCTGTGTATTCAGTTGGGTAAGCATCAGTTTGGGATTGGTCGTACTGGCCGCTGAAATCCTGTTGCATTGCTTGCATGTATTGGTTGTACGCTGGTAACGCGAAAGCCAAAATCAACACCAATGCCACTACAGGGAAACCAAGTGCTACAACCCAGTGCCAGGTTTTATTCGGCGGAGTTTGCAGGCCGTAATTGTTGCGGCCGGGAGTACCTTTGAAGAAGATCAAAATAATGAGCAAATAAATATTTGCAAAAGGTACTAACGCAAGCAACCACATCCAACCGGTTTTATTCAAATCATGCAAACGCTGGATCATCACGATAACGCTGAACACCAACAATCCAATATAGGCAACAGCCATAATAGGCACGCCCACCCATGGAGACACAAATGCAAACAGACCGCCACCCACAGCTAAAATTGCGTAAAAGCCTATCGCAAATAATGCACCGTGAGCCCAATAGCGCAGACGGTTAATACGTGAGGAAGGAGAGAAAAACTTGATCTCGCCAACGGCTTGATCATCAGTGGTCAATTGACCTTCGGGGGTTTGGTAGGGATTAGTAGACACAAAAAGCTCCTTGATTTGTTATTTCTGAGTAAGTTGATGTGAACATCTGAGCCGCTTCACCGCAGCACATCAACAAATCAAAACAATACCGGAGTCAACTGGAACAGCAATACCTGTATTGTCGGAATTGCTGAAGCCGATCAATTCTTAACGAACTGGAGGAGAGAGATTCAGAGGTTCCGGGTAGTTGCCTGCGCACCCAAACAGAGCAACTACCAACGGATTGATTCTAGCGATCAGCTGAATAAATTGCGAAAGAATAATTTCAAATTGTCGAGTAGACGCGCAAAAAATCCGGCTTCTTCGACTGCTTGCAGCGCAACAATCGGGGTATTCACCAACAATTGGCCATCCAGCTCAACGGTGAGGTTGCCCAACTCCTGTCCGACAGCAATCGGGGCTTTAATGATTTCATTGATATGCATTTTTGCTTGCAGTGATTGTTCGCGGCCTTTAGGTAAGGTCAGCACAATATTATTAGGGATGCCGAGTGTGACTTCCTGGGTTTTACCTGCCCACACGCGCGAACTACTCACCTGCTGACCCGCTTGATAAAGTTGGGTGGTCTGGAAGTAGCGGAATCCATAAGCCAGTAATTTTTGTGTTTCGGCAGCGCGCGCACTTTCACTTTCGGTGCCCATCACCACAGCAATAAAACGGGTGTTTTCACGTTTAGACGATGCCACTAAGCAATAACCCGCTTCCTCCGTGTGGCCGGTTTTTAAGCCGTCAACAGTCTCGTCGCGGTTCAACAATAAATTGCGGTTGGGTTGACGAATGTTGTTATAGAAAAAATATTTCTCGGCGTAGATCGGATAGTGAGTTGGATGGTCATTAATGATCGCACGCGCAAGCACCGCCAAATCTTTTGCCGTAGTCAAGTGACCTTCTGCCGGCCATCCAGTTGAGTTTTCAAAATGGGTATTGACCATACCCAACTGCGCTGCAGTTTGGTTCATTTTATCGACAAAGGCATCTTCATTGCCGGACACATATTCAGCGAGCGCTACGGTTGCATCGTTGCCCGATTGGATAATCACACCGCGCAATAAATCGATAACTGACACTTGTGTGCCTTCTTTTACATACATGCGTGAGCCGCCCATTTTCCAGGCTTTTACGCTGATGTTCACCATAGCATCTTCGGTGATGCGGCCTTTTTCAATTTCGTCAACCACCAAATAACTGGACATCATTTTGGTGAGGCTCGCAGGAGGTAAACGCTGTTCAGAATTGCTCTCGGCCACAATGCTGCCAGTAGTAGCATCAACCAAAATAAAACCGGTCGCAGCCAATTGGGGCGCTGCAGGAATAACCACTGGCTTTTGTTCGACAACCTGCCCAGGAGTCGGCGTAGGCAAAGTAGCAGATGGAACTGGTGCAGCTGGCTGCTGTGCAAAGGTGAGGCCTGAACTGACCAGCAGGACACTGGCTAATAATTTTTTAATCATGGTGGATTAACACTCTGTAAAACGAAATAAAAAAGAAAATTTGAATTCGCGAATTGTAACAGTAAAGCAGCGGCGTGAATCAAACCTGAATCTCAAGTGCAAGCGCTACCGGATTTACTGATAAACCACATGCGCTTCAAAAATTTTAATCCGCGCTAATTGGTCGCGAGCATCTTGCAAACTTTTTGCGTCTTTAAATGGGCCAACGCGCACGCGGTGTACCTGTTTAGGTTGTGCCGCAGATTTAATGATGACCGGATAAGTCAGTTTGCTACCTACACTCGCCGCAAATTGCTGTGCAGAATCTTTTTGGCTGAATGCACCCAACTGTAAATAAGTACCCGCTGGTAATGCCGGCTCAAGATTTTTTGGCGTTTTGCTATCGGCGCGGCGCGGGATGGGCGCCGCATCACCGGGCAATGCAATTTCTACTTCGACCCTGCCAGTGCCAGTTTTATGGATACCAATGCGCTGCGCTGCGGCGTAACTCAAATCCACAATGCGTCCCTGGTGAAAAGGGCCGCGGTCATTAATACGCACAACGACGCTTTTGCCATTATCCAAATTGGTCACGCGCACGTAAGAGGGAATCGGCAAGGTTTTATGTGCACCGGTCATGGCGTACATATCGTAGCGTTCGCCATTGGACGTATTGTGTCCATTAAATTTATTGCCGTACCAGGAAGCGTAACCGCGCTCGCGATAGGAACTTTCATCTTTGATCAGGTGATAGGTTTTGCCGAGCACAGTGTAAGGATTTTTATTGCCTGCCCGGGTGCGTGTTTCATAGCGCGGCACCGCATCGGGCACGTGCGACATATCAATGTCTTCGCTTGGCCCAAAATCCTTATCGTGTTCGTAGCGGCCATCATTGGGGTTGTATGGCTCAGAGGATTTAGTGGGCTTACCGGACTTGGGTTTATTGCCCGAACAGGCCGCCAATAAAACACAGCAAATGAATACCAGTGCGATATTTCTTTTTTGTATTTTATTGGCAGAGCCAGTTCGGGGCATTGATAGCATTAGTGGGCTGCTCCCGCAGATAGTTTATCGATGTTATGCATCGCTTGTTGGATATCAAGGCTTAAATCGTACACTGCCATGGCGTACATGGGGCTGCGGTTGTAGCGGGTGATGGTGTAAAAATTCTGTAAGCCGAGCCAATATTCCAAGCCATTGGCGCCATCAAATTCAATCGCGATCGCCGGAGTATTCCGGGCAATTTTTTTGGTGGATGTGATACCTGCTTTTTTCCATTCACTCACTTTAATACTGGGTGGTTCTACTTTATTGAATGACTCGTTGGCCAACAGAGTATCGCGCGCTTTGGTTAACCTGGCTGGAACCACAACCGCTTTGCCGGTTTGCCATCCATGCTTTTTGAAATAGTTGGCGACACTGCCAATCGCATCGGTGGGGTTATTCCAGATATCGGTAAAACCATCACCGCTGAAATCGACAGCAAAATTGCGGTAGCTTGATGGCATAAATTGACCATAGCCCATGGCACCTGCATAAGAGCCTTTGAACTCCAGCGGGTTGTGTTTTTGCTCGCGCGTGAGAATAAAATAATTCACCAATTCAGAGCGGAAAAATGGCGCGCGCGGCGGATAATCAAAAGCAAGGGTGGTGAGCGCATCAATCACATACCAGCTGCCGGTATTTTTGCCGTAGTTAGTTTCCACACCGATAATCGCCACGATAATTTCGGCGGGCACACCGTATTCTTTTTCGGCGCGCGTCAGTGCGGCGCGATGCTCATTCCAAAACGCAACACCATTGGTGATGCGCATAGGCACGATAAAAATCGGCCGATATTCTTTCCAGGTTTTGGATTTTTCTGCCGGGCGCGCAATCGCCTCCAAAATCGGTTGACGCTTTTCTGCCTTACTCAACCATTGAGTAATTTCCTCGGCGGTAAAGCCATGCTGCTTTACCATTTCATCGACAAAACCAGCCGCCAGTGGATGCTGACTGTAATCCGCCGCCGCAATAACACTCAGGCTTGCCCCCGCTAGAATACTCAGGCATTTTTTTGAAACGCTATAACAGAAAGACAACATAAAACCTCGTTTAACGCATTTTCCTATCCACTAACCGGCGGTATATGGATCAAGACTGGGGTGTCATTACCCGTTTTTTCTCGGTGGCAATCGCCATCAACAGACCAAAACCGGCAAAGAGCGCAACAATCGCCGTGCCGCCCTGGCTGATCAGGGGTAAGGGTACACCGACCACCGGCACTATGCCTGACACCATACCCATATTGACGAACACATAAACAAAAAACGTTGAACTCACGGCGGCGGCGAGCAAGCGACCAAAACTGCTTTGCGAGTTCACGGCAATCATCAAGCCACGAATAATGACCATCGCATAAATGGCCAACAAGAGTATCACCCCGAGCAAGCCAAACTCTTCTGACATGACCGCAATAATAAAATCCGTATGGCCTTCAGGCAGGAAATCCAGGCGCGATTGGGTGCCTTCCATCCAGCCTTTGCCCGACAGGCCACCAGAGCCAATTGCCGTTTTCGACTGGATTATATTCCACCCGGTTCCCAGTGGATCCTGCGTGGGGTCAAGCATGGTCAGCACCCGCTGGCGCTGGTAATCGTGCAGCATAAAATGCCAGATCGGCCAAAGACTTGCGCCAAACACCACCACGGCAGCCGCGATATATCGCCAGAGCAGGCCGGAGAAAAACAGCACCATAATGCCCGAAGTGGCGACCAGGATGGAGGTGCCCAAGTCGGGCTGTTCGATAATCAGGGCTGTGGGTAGACCGATCAACCCGAGCACTATGATGACCTGAGTGAATCGCGGCGGTAAAAAGCCACGGCTGAGGTAGGCCGCAATGGTGATGGGCATGGCGAGTTTCATGATTTCCGATGGCTGGAAACGGAAGCTGCCGATCTGTAGCCAACGCTGGGCGCCCATGGAAATATCGCCAAAAATAGTCACCGCCAGCAATAACAAGACGCCACCCACATAGGCGAAGGGCGCCATGCGCCGCATAAACTCGACCGGAATCTGCGCGACTATAAACATGGTGACGTAGGCAATCATAAAAAAAGTGCCCTGCTTTTCCACGCTCGGCAAGTTGTGCCCACTGGCGCTGTAGAGCACCGTCAGGCCAATCACTGTCAGCAACATCAACAGCAGCAGCAGGAAAAAATCGATATGCAGACGCTCGGCGAGACGCGCGCGGCGGCTGAAAGCACTCGCCGCCTCCGGCATGCGTCGCAGGAAATCCTGTTTACTCATGAGTGGTCTCCGGAACCGCAGCAGGCGCAGCTGATGAAGAAGTATCTACAGCTTGCACGGCCGCTTTAGCAGCTAATTCCGCCTCTTTAGCCACCCGCACGGCTTTGCGCTCGGAGATGTAGTTGTTCGCGCGCTTGATAATGGCAGCGTGGTGGAATCCTACCGGGGGAACAAATTCGTCAGCTTTGAGGTAATAACCCAAGAGATGGGCATCCATCATCGCGCGCGCAACTGGTGCGGCTTGGCTCGATCCCCCTTCAGCATTTTCAAGCATCACCGCCACTGCAATTTGCGGTGCCTCAACCGGCGCAAAGGCCACAAACAGGGCGTGGTCGCGATGGCGTTCTTTCAGCGCCGCTGAGTTGTATTTGGCGTTTTGGGCGATAGCTACTACCTGCGCCGTACCCGACTTGCCCGCCATCCGATATTCAGAGCGCTCCGATACCCGCCGCGCCGTGCCGCGTGCACCGTGCATTACCTCTTCCATGCCACCGATAATCGCATCCCAATATTCGGGTTTGGTTTCGAATATCTCATCGACAATCGGCTGATGCACCTGATCGCCAATTTTCTGGATAAATTGCGGCCGATAGCGGACACCGCGATTGGCGATAGTGGCAGTCATCACCGCCAATTGCATAGGCGTTGCCAATACCATGCCCTGCCCAATGGAAATATTGACCGTATCGCCCGGGTACCAGGCTTCGCGCCGCGCCGCACGCTTCCACTCACGCGATGGCCACAGGCCTTTGCGTTCGCTGGGAATATCTATGCCGGTGAGGTTACCGAGGCCAAAATGCCCGCCAAAACTACTGATATTGTCGATCCCCATGCGGTTGCCCAGATCCCAGAAGTAGGTATCACAGGATTGGGAAATGGCCGCTTTGAGATCCACCCGGCCATGGCCACCACCGGTTCTGGCCAGCACCCAATCGCGATAGAGACGTGAACTGCCGGGCAAGGTAAATACGCCGCGGTCCGAAATGGCGCGATTGACATCGGTAAACCCCGTATGCAAACCAGCAAGACCAATCACCGGCTTTATAGTTGAACCGGGCGGGTATTGAGCCTGTAAAAAGCGGTTAAACAACGGGGTATCTATGTCCTCATTAAGGCTTTTGTAATCGCGATAGCCAATGCCCGTCACAAACAAATTAGGGTCAAAACCGGGGTAGCTCACCGCCGCTAAAACGCCGCCGGTTTTCACATCAATCGCCACTACTGCGCCGCGCCGGCCACGCATGGCAGCGACGGCGGTCTCCTGCATGCGCGCATCCAAATGCAGGCGCAAATCGCTGCCCTGCTTGGAATCTATGCGATCAAGAATGCGCATAACACGACCGCGTGCATTGGTCTCCACGTTCTGGCTGCCAACTTCACCCAGCAACACATCTTCGTAACTCGCCTCGATCCCAATCTTACCAATGGCGTGGGTACCGGAATAACGCTGCAATTGCTCAGGCGTGAACGCATCCACCTCCTTTTCACTGATGCGCCCGGTATAGCCAATCACATGGGCAAACATGTCCTTGTGCGGATAATTGCGGACCAGCTCCGCATTGACCTCTACACCGTCCAATAAATGCTGATTTACCGCAAGGCGCGCAATTTCTTCTTCAGTGAGACGATAGCGCAGGGGAACTGGGTCGAGTTTATGGCGACGCTGTTTTTGGGCTTTATAGAACTTACCCAAATCCGACGCGCTAATTTCAATCAGGCTTTTAAGCAACTCAATCGTGTTGTTCAATTCGGTGGCATCAGCACTGACAACCGAGAGAGTAAAACTCGCTTTGTTATCGGCAAGCAGTTCGCCATTGCGGTCAAAGATCAAACCGCGGGTTGGTGGAACCGGCTGCACGTGTACGCGATTGCGATCAGATTGGGTGGCGTACTCTTCGTAATTGACGATTTGCAAATCGTAATAGCGATACACCAGGATTGACACCAACAGCAGCATAAATACCGCCATCACCACTACGCGGCTGCGAAATATTTTTGCCTCGCGCTGGTGATCTTTAAACTGTTGGGATTCTTGCATGTTCGGGTCGGGAACTCGTATAAATCAAGGTTGATAGTGTTGTAGGTTTTTTAACCTGGCTTTGGCGATATCATTATTTGTGATATGGATGATTTTGCAAAATCGTACAGGCTCGATAAAGTTGCTCGATCACCAAAATGCGCACCAAAGGATGAGGCAAGGTGAGCGGAGAGAGCGACCACTTTATTGTTGCCAGCGCCAAGCACGCCGGCGCCAAACCATCAGGGCCACCGATCAGCAATGAATAATTTGATCCACTCATTTTCCAGCCCGCGAGATTTTCCGCGAGCTGTTCGGTGCTCCAGGGCTTGCCTTTGACCTCAAGTGCAATCACTTGTTCGTCTTTGCCGCCTTTTTCAATCACCGCGAGCATGGCCTCGCCTTCTTTTTCCATCGCCTTGGCAATATCGCTATTTTTACTGCGCTGGGCGAGCGGCAATTCCACCATTTCTACCGTGACATCGCGCGGCATACGTTTGGCGTATTCCGCATAGCCAGCTTCAACCCAGTCGGGCATTTTAGTGCCAACAGCGATAATGCGAATGCGCATAGCGACTATTTATCAACCGCTAATGGGTTTGTCACGATTGGCCGGTTTCATCGACCAGAGTTTTTCCAACTCGTAATAATCACGCGCTTCCTGTTGCATCACATGCACCACTGTATCGCCGTAGTCCACCAACACCCAATCACCGGTTTCCAAACCTTCAATGCCCAGTGCGCGAAAGCCGGCTTTTTTGGTTTCTTCCACCAAGTTTTCAGCCAATGAACGCGAGTGACGGCTGGAGGTACCGCTGGCAATAATCAGGGTGTCCATCACATCGGTGAGTTCGTGCACATCGAGCGTCACTATGTCTTTGCCTTTGAGGTTTTCAAGGGCGTTAATGATCGCTTTGTTTAAATCTGACATTCAGTTACCTATTAATAAAAAATTCAAAAAATAAAATGTAAAAAAGATTAATCAAGAGCGCGGCTTATTGATAAAGACCATTGCTGCGAATGTAATTCCAAACTCCATCGGGCACCAAAAACTGCGGCGAATTTCCGGCGTGAATTTGCGCGCGAATATCAGTAGCGGAGATGGGCAGTAACCGCTGCTCCAACAACACAATCGCACCCGCTGACTTTTGCGAAATCACCGTGCTATCAGCGCGATTGGATTGCAACAAATCGGCCACTGCTCCCGACTCCGGCAAAAACCAACCCGGACGCGCAACGACTACGATATGTGCCAACTGCAACAATTGCGTCCAGTTATGCCAGGTATCGAGCGTCGCAAAACTGTCCATTCCCATACACAAACACAAACTGTTGTGTTCGCCTACTTCAGCACGCAATTCATGCAGGGTGTCGTAAGTATAGGAAGGTTTATCGCGCTGCAATTCGCGCTTATCTATTCGCAATTCCGTGCAGCTTTGCAACGCTATCTCCAGCATGTCCACGCGCTGGCTTGCACTCGCCCCGGGTGTTGGACGATGCGGAGGCAAATAACACGGCAGCAAATGCATTTCATCCAATTGCAGCTGTTGTTTTAGTTCCAGTGCGATGCGCAAGTGTCCGATATGGATCGGATCAAACGTACCGCCGAAAATACCTATGCGCTTGCGCATGAGGGGTTACGCACGGATGTGTCCATCGCCAAACACCACCCATTTTTGCGAGGTCAGGCCTTCAAGACCAACCGGGCCGCGTGCATGGATTTTGTCGGTGGAGATCCCAATTTCAGCGCCCAAACCGTATTCAAAACCATCAGCAAAACGGGTTGAGGCATTGACCATTACCGACGCTGAATCTACCTCGGTAATAAAGCGGCGCGCGCGGGTGTAGTCTTCACTGACAATTGCATCGGTATGTTGCGAACTGTATTGGTTGATATGCGCGATGGCTTCATCCAAACCGGACACAATTTTGATCGACAAAATTGGCGCGAGATATTCGGTCGCCCAATCTTCTTCAGTCGCCACATTGGCACTGATCAGATCGCGGGTCTTTTCATCGCCGCGCAGCTCAACACCTTTTTCAGCGTAAGCCGCAGCGAGGCGCGGCAGAATTTGCGCGGCAACTTGCTCATGCACCAGCAAGGTTTCCATCGCATTGCACACACCGTAGCGATGGGTCTTGGCGTTCATGGAAATGGTGAAGGCTTTGTCGAGATCCGCCTTATCGTCAATGTACACATGGCAAATACCATCGAGGTGTTTGATCACCGGTACTTTTGCATCAGTGCTGATACGTTCGATCAAGCCTTTACCACCGCGAGGAACAATCACATCCACAAATTGCGGCATGGTGATCAACTCACCCACAGCTGCGCGGTCTGTGGTTTCCACCACTTGCACCACATCGGCAGGTAAACCAGCCGCTTTCAGACCAGCTTGCAAACAATTGGCGATGGCACGATTGGAATGGATAGCCTCACTGCCGCCACGCAAAATTGCCGCGTTACCGGATTTTAAGCACAGACTCGCCGCATCGATAGTCACGTTGGGGCGCGATTCGTAAATGATCCCCACCACCCCCAAAGGCACGCGCATTTTGCCCACCTGGATGCCGCTCGGGCGATAGCTCATACCGGTGATTTCACCGCAGGGATCAGCGAGCGCCGCGACCTGGCGCAAGCCTTCAATCATGCCGTCGATCGTCGCTGGCTTAACAGCCAAGCGGTCGAGCATGGCGGCATCTAGGCCATTTGCTTTGCCAGCTGCAAGGTCCTTTTGATTTTCCGACACCAGCGTAATACGCGATTTATCCAATTCATTGGCAATCGCCAACAGCGCTTTGTTTTTCAATGCAGTGGGGGCAGCAGCGATCACACGGGAGGCGATACGCGCTTTGCGGCCAAGCTCGGCCATGTACTCTTTAACGTTCAATTCAGACATGAAACAACCTGTTGCGGGCAATTCAGAAAAAATGGCCGCGATTATAACCCGAGTTGCGCACACTTTTGGCGCTGAAGCTGGCTTTATTTCCGCGATTCAGACTCTTTAACGCGGTTTATCCGGATTGCGACGGAACGCACAAGATTGCTCGGTGACATTTCAGTTTTCGTTCATCTTAAAAGGCTTAGTCTGGTTCCACTCCCAACCAACCGGGAGTCACCATCAACCATACGAGATATACATCATGAAAAGCCTGTTATTAATCAGCACCCTGGCCAGCAGCCTGTTGCTGGCTAACAACGCCCTGGCTGATCGCGACCGTCACCATAAGCACAAACACCACGACCACCATCGCCATTCTTACCACGTGGTTGAGTACACCGAATATGCGCGCGTGGTGTCGAGCAGACCGATTTACCGCACCGTCGCTGTAGAAGTACCCATGGATTCCTGCCATGTCGAAACGGTGGCCTACAGCGAGCGTCAACGCGGCGGCGATTCTTTTAAAGGCACCGTAGTGGGTGGCTTGATCGGTGCGGCGATTGGCCATGAAGTTGGCCGCAGCAACCACGCAACTGCTGCCGGTGGCCTAATTGGTGCAGCCATTGGCAACGATGTTGCTGGCGGCAGCCGCCGTGTAACGCGCTATGAAGACCGCGAGGTCTGCAACACGCGTTACCGCACCGAATATGAACGCCAGCTAGTCGGTTATGATGTGACCTACGCCTACGATGACCGTATCTATCACACAGAAACCCGTCATCACCCCGGCGCCCGCATTGTGCATGTGAGAGGCCGTCATTAATCACTCAACGAATTGGCAAAGGTCAAATTGACCTTTGCCAAAACACGGGCGATAGTGAAGGCGTAGAATTTATTTGAATGCCTTCTTGTTGGAATTTGTCATGCTGTACTCAAAAACCTTCCGCGTGCGCCCCGGCCCTTTTCTGCAAACATTCCTTTTGTTGGCAACGCTGCTATTGAGCTGCCAACTGGGTATTGCCCAGTCCAATGACTTGATCGGCAGTGACATGGGGCTTCCCTCCAGTGAACCAGATAACAGCCTGATCGATACTGATACCATTGCCCCGACTGCCCCGGAACCCAAACTCTCGCCCGCTGAAGCCGCCGAATTGGTGCGCAACAAAGTGGGTGGACAAGTCATGAGCGTCAATACGCAGCAAGACGATACCCGCGTGGTCTATGGTGTTAAAGTACTCAACGCCGGGCGCATGCGCGTTATTAATGTCGATGGCCAAACTGGTCAATTGCTCAACCACTAGTAATTCTCTCGATTTAACCACTGCACTTAATCCATCAATAAATCCAGGACCGATCCATGCGTATTTTGATCGTTGAAGATGAAAAACCCCTGCGCGAACAAATTCTCAGCCTGATGGCCACCGAAAAATATGCCTGTGATGCCGCCGCCGATGGCCGCGAAGGCCTGTTCCTCGGCAGCGAATATGACTACGATCTGGCGATCATCGACTTGGGGCTACCGCTGCTAGACGGCACTCAACTGATCCGCGAACTGCGCGCCAAAGAGCGCAACTTCCCCATTTTGATTCTGACCGCACGCGGCAATTGGCAGGACAAAGTTAGTGGCCTGGAAGCCGGTGCCGACGATTACCTGACCAAACCCTTCCACCCGGAAGAGTTGCGCGCGCGCATCCATGCTCTGTTGCGTCGCGCCAGCGGCCATGCCTCCTCAGTCTTGCGCTACGGACCCATCACGATTGATACCAGCGCCAAACGTGTGCACCGCGATGAAACCGAAGTTGAACTCACCAGCTTTGAGTACAACACCCTCACCTATCTCGCCCTACACGCTGGTAAGAACATCTCCAAAAGCGAGCTGACTGAACACCTATATGCGCAGGATTACGACCGCGATAGCAACGTGATCGAAGTATTTGTCGGCCGTTTGCGTAAAAAACTCGATCCGGATGGCAGCTTGAATTTGATCAGCACACAGCGCGGCCTCGGCTACCGGTTCAACCTTGATAAGCAGTAAGCCCGTGATCGCCCGCTTCTCGTCGATTGCCTCGCGCCTGCTGCTGGCATCGGCGCTGCTGCTGCCACTGTTTTTGGGGCTGACCGGCTTCTTCCTTGACCGCGCGTTTGAAAACAGTTTGGAGGTGGCCGAGCGTTCGCGCTTGCGCGGCCACGTCAACCTATTAATGAGCGTGGCTGAACCCATCACCAAAAACGAGAAAATCCACAGTCTGCGCATGCCCGTCACCCTCAGCGACGCCGACTTTGAACATCCCAATTCCGGACTCTATAGCTACATTTTCGACAACCAATCCAAGCTGGTCTGGCGTTCCAACTCGGCAGCCCTGAGCGACCCGCCGGACTACAAACGCATCGCCAAAAGCAACACCCCCGGCAAAATGCTGTTCAGCGAGAAACTGCTGGGCGGCAACCTGCACTTTATCGCGCGCTACACGGTCAAGTGGGAAGATGCACGCGGCACCCCCACTCCATTCCACTTTGTTGTTGCGCACAGTGCCGATGAATACACCGCCGAACTCAAAGCCTACCGCAATGAACTCTGGCGCTGGCTGGGCGCGGCAGGGATTTTTTTATTGATCGCGCAAACGCTGATCCTGCGCTGGGGCCTTCGCCCGCTGGGGAAATTGGCACAGGCGCTAAAAGCGATGCAGAGCGGCGACACCAGCAATATCGCTGGCGAACACCCCAGAGAACTACAAAAAATTGTCGATAACCTCAACCAGGTATTGGAGCGCGAACAGGCCTTGCGCCAGCGTTACCGCAACAGCTTGGCCGACCTCGCCCACAGCCTGAAAACACCGCTGGCCGTGTTGCAAAGCAAGCTGGTTGAAGGTGTGGAATCCGACGGCGAGCTGCAGCAAATTGCCAGCGAACAGGTGGCGCGCATGAACCAGGTCGTGACTTACCAATTGCAGCGAGCGGTCTCCAGCCAGCAAAAAGGCACCTTCCGTCGTACCCGCCTTGAGCCCATCGCGCAGCGGCTATTTGCCGCACTGCAGAAAGTCTATGCACATAAACACATGGAGCAGGAACTGGATTTGGCGCCCAACTCGATAGTTGCAGGCGATGAACAGGATGTAATGGAATTATTCGGCAATATGCTGGAAAACGCCTTTAAATACGGCAATAAACAAGTTCGCGTGCGCTCGTTCGTTGAAGATACCCAACTGCGCATTGATATTGAAGACGACGGCCCCGGTGTTCCCGACGATCAGACTGAGCGGATTCTGGAGCGCGGCCAGCGGCTGGATACCACCATTCCCGGGCAGGGCATTGGCCTTGCCGTCGCCGCCGAAATTGTGCGCAGCTACGAGGGCAACATCAGCATCCACCGCTCGGAACTTGGTGGTGCGCGTTTTAGCGTCTGCCTACCCATTCTTCCCATCAGCAGTTAAAAAGCCTCCTTCACTTATAACCGTTTTGCAGATTTCCGCCCACCTTTTGTAAGCCATGGCTTACACGCTTGTCGTCCTGACCGCACAACAACTTCCGCGATTCCTCACAAAGCGCGGTGATTTATGCGACTACTGCTTTATCGTCCCAAGATCGATACTGGCACCATCTGCTCAACGGCTGTATACCAAAAAACACAGCGGGAGCGACAAGGACCAACATGCCAAGGAGGGCGCCAACCATTCTTACAACAATGCTGTAATCCAGTGGAGAAAGAAAATGTCATCCAGGACGTGTATTGCCGTAGATTCGACTTGCGATTTGCCTGCAAAGTTTATTCAACAACACAACATTGAAGTGCTGCCCATTTATATCAACCACTCCAAAGGGCAGGAGCTGGATTATCGTGATCCTCAAACCATGTTGAATTTTTACAAAAATCATTCACGCGATGTCTATGGTTTGGCGCAATCCGATCCACTCTCCGTCAACGACATGACCGATATCCTCAGGGAGCGTTTGCTGCCGAAATACGATTTGGTGCAAGTCGTCACCATCAACAGCAAAAAGAGCGATGTATTCAAACGCGTGTCTGAAGCGGCTCTGGTAAACGAACCGAAATTCCGCGAGATGGAAAGAACTGAAGGCCGCGCACCTTTCCGCATTCGCTTGTACGATTCCATGTCCATGTTTACCGGCCACGCGCTGCTGGTATATGAATTAGTAAAACGCATCCATGTGGATAATTTGCCCCTGAATAAATCCATTCGCGAAATCGATAACATGCGCGATCAGGTGTACGGCTACTTAATTCCAAATGATTTGTCTTATATGCGTGAACGCCGTCATCTGCGCAAAGGCGACAACAATATTTCATGGATTAATTTTAAATTGGCAAGCGCATTAAACCTGCGCCCGATTGTGCAATTGCACCGCGGTGCAACCGATAAAATCGATACCGGCAAAGGCTTTTTAGGTGCGCTGGAAAAATTGTTTGCCCATGTAAAAAAACAAATCCAACAGGGTTTGACTAGCGAAGTCGTTGCGATGAGTTATGGCGGTTTGTTGGAAGATATTAAAGACGAACCGATCCTCGTGGAATTCCGTGAATTCTGTAAGCAGTACAACGTTAAAACCATGCTGTCGATGATGAGCATGACCGGTGCGATTAATGTAGGGCCAAAATCTTTTGCATTGTCATTTGCTACAGATAAAGATTTGGTGTGATTTTTTTAGTTAGTACAGAACAAAAATTTAAAAGCAATAACTCCCGCCAGTTGCCTGACGGGAGTTTTTTTTGCCACAAATTAATTACAAGGATTCGAGGAATTTAATCAAATCATTGCGCTGCGCCGCCGTCGCCGCTTTGTACGCGGATTGGCTCGCACTCGCTTCACCACCGTGCCACAAAATCGCTTCGTTGATAGTGCGTGCGCGACCATCGTGTAACAAGCGGGTGTGGCCATTGACGGCCTCGGTCAGACCCAAGCCCCAGAGCGCCGGCGTGCGCCACTCGCGGTTTAGCGCGGCATTGCTGGTCAGGCGATCGGCCAGGCCATCACCCATATCGTGCACCAACAAATCGGTGTAGGGCTTGATGGTTTGACCGCGCAATTCTGCCAATGGGTGCCCGTAATCGGTCGTCATACTCGGGGTATGACAACCGCCGCAGCCGAGATTGGCAAACACTTGCTCACCGCGTACGACATCGGCGTTATTGACCGTTTCGGGACGACGCGCCGGTGCGCCCAGCGCCTGCATGTATACAGCAACCAGATTGACGCGCGCATCGCTCAACTCAACGCCCGCTGGCCCTGCATTGCGGCAGGCGGTTTGGTTGGCACCACAAGCGGGGCCCTGGAAGATACTGGTGCTTACCCCTATATCTTCATGCAGCGCATCAGCAGTGAACTGCTCAAGCGTGGCGATATTCGCTTTCCAGCCAAAGCGGCCGATACGCTGGTCACCGGTTTTGGCATCAGTCACCTGCACCGCGCGGCCGGAAATACCATCGCCGTTGCTGTCATTCAGATCATGGCGCTGTAGCAAAGTCGCTTCAGGTACCGCTTCCAATAAGCCCAGTCCGACAATGGTTTGCGCCATGCGCGGCGAGAAGAAATTCACTTGCCCGCCAGCCTGATCCAATACTTGCACCGAGTAGCTGGGTGCTTGCAGTTGATAAGCTGTGCCGTCATTGAAATTACCGGAAACAGTGCTGTAACTCAGGCTTGTAGTCGCTTCCGCCGGTACACCGCCATTGCGCGATTGCGGCTGTAATACTTTGCCGAAATACGCGTGAGGCAATGCATTACCCTGGGCATCGGTACTGCCGGAGCTGACTTTTACCGCCATGGTATTGGGCAACTGACCCGCGACTGGCGCCAAACCGCGACCATTATTGGTATGGCAACCCACGCAGGAATTATTGATTGTCAGGCCGGTAGACAGGTTCGCCAGCTCGGGGAAATCCGGATTGCCCGGCTCAAAGTGCTTACCATTAACAAAATCCGTGTGGAAAATGCGGCGGCCATTCAAGAAACCATTGTGGGTTTCCCAGCGGGTATTCAGGGCTTCGCGGAAGAAGGAAGTCCACAGGTAATCATGGCGATCAACAATAAAAGGGCTTGCTGCAGTAGGCGCATATTCCAGTACCGGATCGGTGAAAATCTGGCCACCGTCACGATAAGTCACTGTCGCATTGTTGGCCGGATTGGTAACCAGATAAGACGGCTTTTGGTAGCCCTTGGCGATACCCTGTGGCGAACGAACCGGCATATAGCCCTGACCACTGGAATCCACCAACACACCGGAAGTGCTGATGACATCCGCTTGCGCGATTCCTTTAAACGCGCGCACTGGTGCTGCCGTAGCGGCGCCACCGGCAGACAGTTTCGCATTCAGCTCATCATTGTTGACGATATACAAACCCGGGCTGCCCAGTTTGATGCGGAAGGTATCCGTGTAGTAAACGCGCTGGGCGCTGACTTTTGGATCAGTCTCGGTGAAACCTAACCATTGCTGGAATTCAAAGTCATAGAACTCACCGGTGCGCAAAGTCGTTTGACCTTCGCGTTCACCCGGCACAAAACGGGTTCCCACACAGCGCCAGCGCTCGCCCTTGCCAGTCGCCGGATCAGCAGTCGCAATACGAGTGAAGCCGCCGTTATCACCAAAGTAGGAACGGTAAGGGTTAAACAAACTCTTGCGGCAGCCAATATCATTAAAGTTGGCGTATTCAGGTTCATAGAAAATCTCTACGCGCGATTCACCTTTCGGGGTGTGATCATGCACCTCAAACTTGAAGGTGCGGTGCTCGTGATAGAACGATGGAAAGGTGTAGAAGATAGTTTCAGCTTCATGACGCGCCCGCGCGCGACCGCTGCCGAAGGTGACGATGGTGCCGTCTGGCTCAATGCGCCAGTTGCGCGATACTTCTTGCGAAAACTGGGTCGGGAACAGCGGCTTGTAGTTCACATTGGCGGGAATACTGGCCGCCACACTGCTGGATGAAGGCACTGCCGGTGTCGATGAGCGGCTCGATGAAGACGCAGGGATACTACTGGGAGCAACACTGCCAGGCGTAGCACTACTGGCGACGCTGCTACCTGTACCGCCAGAACCATAGACTTTCAGTTCAAAAATCGAATAGCCCCATTGGTTGCCTGCACTGCGCGCCGTGCTATACACACGCAAATAACGATAAGAGCCGGTTACGGCAAGCGTATCGGTGCGTGCACCAAAAGTACCGCCGGTACGGCTCGCCAGATCGGTCCAGGTTGCATTGTTATTCGAGCCTTGCACAAGGTAATTGGCGGCATTGGCTGCCTCCCAATCAATTACCACCGAATTCAGGGTTTTAGCTGAGCCAAAATCCAGGCTGATCCAGGTTGGGTCAATGGCGTGGGTTGACTCCCAGCGGGTACCGGGGTTGTTATCAATCGCCAACGCGGCGGGTTGCTGCTGGCTGCTGGCCGCCACTATCGCACCGGTCGCAAGATTCAGGTTCGCGGGGATGCTGGCGGCGCTGCTACTCACAGGTACCGCGCCATACACCTTCAGTTCCCAGATCGAATAGCCCCAGTTATTGCCGGTACTGCGCTGGGTACAATTAATGCGCACATAGCGATAGGAACCGCTGGCCGCGACTGTATCGGTACGCGTACCAAAAGTGCCGCCGGTACGGCTGGCGATAGTATTCCAACTCGTGCCATTGATTGAACCTTGCACCTCATAGTTGGCTGCATTGGCCGCCTCCCAATCGATAACGACTGAAGACAAGTTATAGCTGGCGCCAAGATCGACACTCAACCATGACGGGCTAATACCATGGGCAGATTCCCAACGGGTACCGCCATTGCCATCCACCGCATTGAGCGCAGAGGTGAGCGACGTGCTGGCCGTAGCCGTCTTATTAAGCGCAAGATTCGTTTGGGCAAAGAGATTGTGACTAATAAGCAGTGAACAGAGCAGAAATAGCATCCTGCCCAGGGTGATGGTTTGCATAATTGTCTCCACTGGTTCCTTTCCAGCCACTGGCATTCACGCCTCTGACGAGATCTTATCGTTATTGAATGCGCTGACCGGACAAGGGAATTAGCTGATTGTTTTGACTTACCGTTAAGCGCGACTTTTGGAAAACAACAACTGTCACGCCAAAATTTTTATTGGAATTGTGGTGGTGTGTTGATGAACTAACACACTAGTAAGCTTCAACTATTAGCCGGACTTTCTCTTCTCACTTTTGGAAAACTGCTTAAAGATGGGGCATCTCACTTGCCTCTGTAAAAAGTGAGATGGATTTGTGTATAACTGGTCACACCGCAACTGTGCGGAAAACCAATTACATCGAAACCGTCCTAAAAAAAACAGCCGATGGAATCGCTTCCATCGGCTGTTCTGGTAAAACGATTAAACAGAACGATCAGTTGTTGTAGCCATTGGGATTTTGCGACTGCCAGCGCCAGGCATCTTTCATCATCCGCGCGAGATCGTATTTTGCAGTCCAACCCAACTCCGCTTTGGCCTTGATCGGATCGGCGTAGCAGCTGGCGATATCCCCCGCTCGGCGCGGCACAATTTTGTAGGGCACAGCGCGGCCACTCGCCTGCTCAAATGCCTTGACCATCTGCAAGACCGAATAACCAGAGCCGGTACCCAGATTGTAGGCGCGGCAGCCTTTGCCGGCCCGATCCAACTTCTTAAGCGCCGCGACATGGCCGAGAGCGAGATCAACCACATGGATGTAATCGCGCACACCAGTGCCATCCACCGTGGGGTAATCGTCTCCAAATACGCTTAATTCTTTGAGTTTGCCAATTGCCACCTGCGCTATGTACGGCAGCAAATTATTCGGGATTCCGGCTGGATCTTCGCCAATCAGACCGCTTTCATGCGCCCCAACCGGGTTGAAGTAGCGCAGCAGGGAGATATTCCACTGGCTGTTGGGCGCCTTGGCGATATCGGTCAATATTTCCTCAACAATCAGCTTGCTGCGACCATAAGGATTGGTGGCAGAGGTAGCGAAATCCTCCTCGATAGGTACCGACACCGGATCACCATAGACGGTGGCCGAGGAGCTGAAGATCAGCTTCCACACCTTGAACTCTTCCATCACCTCGGTGAGCGATAGGCTACCCGCCACGTTGTAACGGTAGTATTTCATCGGAATCTGGTTGGACTCCCCCACCGCCTTCAAACCGGCAAAGTGCATTACCGCCTCTATCTCGTAAGTGCGGAATACATCGCGCAGGGCGTCCTTATCATTGATATCCACCTCAAAAAACAGAGGCTCAACACCGGTAATTTGCGCTACACGCTTGAGCGATTCAGCACTGCTGTTACACAGATTATCGACCACCACCGGCAAGTAGCCGCTATTGATCAGTTCAACACAGACATGGCTGCCGATAAAGCCGGCACCGCCAGTAACAAGAATAGGAGAGCGAGACATGCAAGATTCCTTATAGAGATGTAAGCCGTTGCGCACGCATTGAACCAGAGTTCGGGCGGGAGCATAAGGGCTTGGAAAGAATCTTTTATTAAATCATATAATTATTATTTTATAAGGTCGCAGACAGCAAAAAGGCAAGTCGAAGCTTGCCTTTCTGGTGAGCAGTTTTTGCAGATTAAAATTTATTCGATCGGCAAACTAAGAGATACTATGATTTTAGCTTCATCATTGTAAAAGCCCTCTACGTCGTCAACCACTTTACCAATTGTAAAGCTCAGTTTTTCATTGTAAGCGTACGTTAAATCAACGTGCGCCAAATCATCTTCATGCACACCATACTTCGCGGTAAATGCGCCAAAAGTTGCAGCTAAGGTCATGTAGTTGTAGTCGTCATAACCGAAACCAATAATCTCTTCACCTTCGCCATAAGTAGTGTTAGCAATATTATCGTAATAGGTAAATGTAACTGGACCATAACCAACGGCGACAATTGCCTCAGCAAAGTCCCCTGGCGCCACATCATACGTGGCATAGTTATAGGACACGACGCTTACATCAAATTTAAAGTCACCAAAAGATGCACCATATCCAACGTAAGTGTCATATTCAGTACCCCAAACAGCATCCCCTGAACCAGCCCAAACGCCACCGTAGAAGCCAGCACCAGTCAACTTCAAGTCACCCCAAACCTGAGCATCACCACTACCTAAATCCAAACCACGCCAGTAGTACATATTGTTAGCACCAACAGATGCAGCAACCTCAGCGTGTGCCGCTGGTACAGAAAAACCTGCCATAGCAGAGAGAGCGATGGCACCAGCGATTAATTTTTGTTTCATCTTCATGAGTTCTTCCTCTATTAATGGTCTTTACTAGTTAGTTTTGAGGCAGCTATTGATAATTCACACTAGCTTGATAGCAATATTGCAGATACCACGCCAGTTTTATTTTTGTCTTTTAAATCATCGCGTTACGAGTTGAATACAAGATTGCATACCCTAAACAAAACCAGCAGAAGCACAAGCATGGTGCATAAAAACCCAGCGCGCCACCCTGGCACGCACCAAAACAACTCATTTAAACCGGATAACGTATTCCTTAATTTTTTGCAGTTCCTGTTGCGCACTGGTTCCGCCCTCCTCCGCTGGCGGCTCAGTCAACTTGCGCAGCAACCATGCATTTAGCGACGCCAACGCAGCACGGATTGACCATGGCAGATAAAGCAACAAAGCAAAGAGCACAATGGCCACGCCGATTAATGTTTGCGACGACAAAACCTCATCCGCCAGGGTTTTACCAATCACAATCGCCAATACCGGTGTCATCAAGGTGATAAGCGACACCGCACTTGCAGACATTCTCTGCAAAATATAAAAGAACAGCGCCGCTCCCACCAATGACCCCATGATCGATAAATAAATAACCGATGCACCGGATTTCACCGAAACCTGCTGCGGCACAGCGCCATCCATTAACCACCAACTCAACACTAATCCCGGTAATGAAAACAGCAACGCACCACTGGCTTGATGAAATGCATCAAGGCTCACCGCTTCTTGCTGGGTTAATTTTTTCACCCACACACTGCTAAAACTAAAGAGTACGCAAGAGAGCAAAATACTGGCGATACCGTAGACCGAGCGAATATTAAATTGCAATTGATGATAAAAAATAACAACCAGACCAGCGAGTGCAAGCACTAACGCAACCATTTTTCTGAGCGTAAATGGATTTTGTTTTAGGAGCCACAAGGTCATCAAACCGGTAACAAAAGGTGACATCGCAAAAATGACTGCCACCAAACCCGACGGAATAAATTGCACGCCCCAATACACCACCGGCATGTTGGGAAAAATACCAATCGATGCCGCAAAATAAATGTGCCGGTGCTGCCAATATGTGGAAAGGGATTTTCGCAATAATGCATGCACGAAGAGCGCAATCGCCAACGCAATTGACATGCGCGCCACAGCTGCAGCAATAAAACTCAGGCTATCGCTACTCCATTGAATAGCAAGCGGGGTTGTAGCCCAAATCAGCACTACCGAAAAATACGCAAATAACACAGCCACGGCATAACTCCTTATTGCCCAATGAGCAACTGACGAGAGAATGACCGCAGCAAACAATCAGCAGGACTGCCTGTAAAAAATCAGCAAACTGAAAGTAAAAAAACTGAAACCCGAAAACAAAAAAAGGCCGCAGTTTTTATGCTGCGGCCTTTGTTTATAACGATTATTCAACTAATCAACAAATTCCGCCAAGCAACGAGCCATGACTACGCACCAAAAAATTGGTCGTAGTGCGACGGCGTGCTTAATGGAATTCATTTGATACATAATTAATTGATCTAAGGTTATAAGGTTTTTGAAAACTGAAGCGAGGTTAATTTAATTTCTGTTCAGCCACAAGTCATTTTTGCATTTTTTTTATTCAATTAATTACCCTATACTCATGCCCTCATTTTTAATGCAAAAAAGTAATGACCAAACGAAATGAAAACATATCTGGTTGGCGGCGCTGTCCGCGATAAATTATTAGGCCGCACCGTCACTGAACGAGATTGGGTGGTAGTGGGCAGTAGCCCCGCGCAAATGGTCGCCAATGGATTCACTCCAGTAGGTCAAGATTTCCCTGTCTTTCTGCATCCGCACACTAAAGAGGAGTACGCGCTCGCCCGTACCGAGCGCAAAACCGGCAAGGGTTATGGCGGCTTCAGCTTCTATTGCGGGGATGAAGTGACCCTGGAAGATGATTTGGTCCGCCGCGACCTTACGATCAACGCCATGGCAGAAGATGAAAATGGCAACATCATCGATCCATACAACGGCCAACAGGATCTTTCCGACAAACTCCTGCGCCACGTATCGCCCGCTTTTGCCGAAGACCCGGTGCGCATACTGCGCATCGCCCGTTTTGCTGCGCGCTATCACACATTAGGGTTTCGCGTAGCCGATGAAACTATCGCATTAATGCAAACCATGGTCGCCAACGGCGAGGTAGATCATCTGGTGGCGGAACGTGTGTGGAAAGAAATTGAACGCGCACTTGGCGAACCGCATCCTGAAATTTTTGTTGAAGTGTTGCGTGCGTGCCATGCACTAACGCGTTTATTTCCTGAAATCGATGCACTTTTTGGGGTACCGCAAACGGCAGTGCATCATCCGGAAATTGATACCGGCACCCATACATTGATGAGCCTGCAACAAGCAGTAAAACTGTCGCCCAGCACCTGCGTGCGTTTTGCTACGCTCTTGCATGATGTCGGTAAAGCGGCGACACCGGTCGATGAATGGCCGCGCCATATCGCCCACGAAGATCGCAGCCTACCGCTTGTCAAAAAATTGTGCGAACGTATCGCAGCCCCCAAAGATTACAAAGACCTGGCCATGATGGTGGCGCAATGGCATACCCACTGTCATCGCGCATTGGAATTAAAACCGGCAACGATATTAAAAGTATTGCAATCCAATGATGCGTTTCGTCGCCCCGAACGCTTCGAACAATTTTTATTGTGCTGTGAGGCCGATGCACGAGGACGTACGGGTTTTGAAAATCGCGCTTACCCCCAGGCAGATTTTTTTCGCACTGCATTCAAGACAGCACAAGCCGTCGATATTACCGCCATCCAGCGCGGAGGTTTTAGCGGCAAAGAATTTGGTGATGAAGTTAATCGCCAGCGCCTGCAAAATCTGGTTCAATTGAAGAACAGCATTTCAACCCCACCCCCAGCGTAACTATAACCTCACCTATAAGTAACGCAGCGGTTATCGAGAGATAAGCACATGCCCGCAACCACCACCAAAGTGGCACTGGTAACCGGTGCCGCCAAACGCATAGGTGCCGAGATCGTCCGGCAGTTACACAAAGAGCATTTTAATGTAGTGATTCACTATCACCAGTCGGATAAAGCGGCAAAAGAACTTGCCAATGAACTAAATGAAGAGCGTGAAAATTCTGCATACTGCATTGCTGCAGACCTCAATAATATGGAGCAAATCAATAATCTCGCCATGCAAGCACAGCAGCATTGGCAACGCCTGGATTTACTCGTCAACAATGCCTCCAGTTTTTATCCCACACCTATTGGCGAAACCAGTGAAGAGGATTGGGACCAGTTAATTAACTCCAATCTCAAAGCACCGTTTTTCCTTGCGCAAGCGCTCGCTAAAAAATTGGGTGAATATCACGGCTGTATCATTAACATTGCCGATATTTATGCGGACAAGCCGCTCAAGAAACACAGCATTTATTCTATCGCCAAAGCGGGCAATGCGATGCTCACCAAAACATTGGCACAAGAGCTGGCACCAATGATACGTGTGAACGGTATTGCACCAGGCGCTATCCTCTGGCCAGATGATAGCCACAAAAAACCGGAAGACCGATTGTCGGACGACAACAAAGAGAAAATGCTCGCCAAAATCCCACTGCAGCAGCGCGGCCAAGCACAGGACATAGCGCGAACAATTTTATTTTTGACACAATCCCCTTATATTACCGGGCAAATACTCACCGTCGATGGTGGTCGTACGATTACGATTTAGTCTTTATACCCATGAGAAACGCATGATAAGAACACAATTATTAACCACGGCAGGTGAACGAATTGAAGGTAATGCCGAATTAATTGAGCGCTGGCGTTGCGACTATGGCAGCTATATCTGGATAGATTTGATTAATGAAGGGCCGCACGCAGAAAAGCAATTTTTGTTATCTATGCAGTGCCATCCGCTAGCAATCGAGGATGTACAGCGTTTTCGTCACCCGCCTAAAACGGAAACATTCGATAACTACACCTTAATTTTATATCGCGGCATCACCGAGTTTAATAAAGACCTCACCATACAGCAAATGACCATTGCACTTTTTGCTGGTGATCGCTGCCTGATTAGCTGCCATCCGCGTCATTCATTGGGCGTTACGTATTATTGGGAAAATGCCCATCATGAGAATTTATTAGTTAGCCCCGGCTTATTAGCATCTCGCATTATGCGTTTTTCCGTCGGGCGCTATTTGGAGTCAATCCTTGCATTTGAAACATCACTCAATGAGCTGGAAGATGCAATGCAAGAAAAACCCAACGACGAAGTTATGCGCGAATTAATCAGTTATCAATCGCGACTACGCAAACTCAAACGGATTTTTAGCTACCACGAAAAACTTGTCACCAATTTATTAAAAGATATTCCGCAGCGATTAATTGACGAAGACGGAGATATAGAACACGGCTTGCAGGATCTATTCGAGCGCTGTGAACGCCTGCACGGCTTGTGCACCATGTACTATGAAATTTGCGGGGATCTAATCAACGGCTACTTATCAATCAGCTCGCACCAGCTAAACAACACCATGCGCGTGCTGACAGTTATTACCGCGATTTTTGTGCCACTTACCTTTATCGCCGGAATTTACGGGATGAATTTTGACAACATGCCCGAGCTGCACATGCCCTACGGTTATTTTTATACACTCGGGGGAATGCTGGTAATTGCAGCAGGGTTTGGAATTGTTGCGTTTAAGAAGTGGCTATAAAGCTACGCGACCGAAATAATCTTGCCACTCCATTTAAAATCAATCGCCCACAGGGACTGTGAGGCCTGATCATACTCCAACCATAAATCACGATAGGTTTTTTGCAATTGCGGATGCAAAACGTCCGGCGCAATTTCAGCCAGCGGCAGAAGTACAAACGCATTTTTGGTGATTTCGGCACGCGGTAATTCAATATCGTTTTCAATCCCGACGAAATCGCCGTAGGTCAAAATGTCGATATCCAGAGTTCGCGGGCTAAACTTTGGCCCGTTACGCTTGCGGCCATTATTATCTTCAATGCGTTTTAGTGTTTCCGATAATTCAATAAGCGACAAAACCGTATTGGCGCCAACAACCAGATTAAAAAAGTTGCTGCCATCAAAACCGACCGATTTACTTTCGTAAACCGACGATATTTGCAATTCACCAAACAACTCCGCCAGCGCATCCAGCGCCGCCGTAATATTGTTATGGCGATCAACATTACTGCCCAAGCTTAAATAAATCGCCGTCATTCGGGTTTTGCCCCGCGCTCGATCAGCAAACCCACATCGCGCGCACCGCGCACTGCACCCGGTTTGCTTAACCGCAAACGCAACCAGGGCACATTAAATTCCGTACGAATCACCTGCGCAATTTCTTCTGCCAGCGTTTCCACCAATAGCGCATTACGGTTTTCAACGTAGGCAATCAAGCGTTTGGAGACAGCTTTGTAATTCAACGCATACTGGATATCGTCAGTCTCGGCGGCTTTGCGAATATCACTCGCCATTTCCAGATCGATACTCACGGTCTGGCGCACTTCGCGCTCCCAATCGTAAATGCCGATAATCGTATCGATACGCAAATCGCGGATGTAGACAATATCCATAAAAACTTCTTTTAAAGTGGAGAGAGTGTGTTGAGTGGCCAGCGCGCTTTGACATTAATGGCGAGACCTTCGTGTTGACCAGCAAGCAAACGCTGGCAGCCGGCGTAGGCGATCATGGCGCCGTTGTCAGTACAGAATTCGTGGCGTGCATAAAATACTTTTGCGCCAATTTTGGCGAGGCTTGCATCCAGATCAGCGCGCAACTTTTTATTAGCCGAAACGCCACCGGCAATTACAAGCGTTTTCATGCCGGTTTGTTCTAGTGCGCGCTTGCATTTGATCACAAGCGTATCAACAACGGCAGCTTGAAATGCATTGGCGATGTCGGCGCAGGTTTGGTCATCGGGCAAACCATTCGCTTGTTTGTTGGCATTAACCGTCGTGAGTGTTGCGGTTTTTAATCCGCTGAAACTGAAATCCAAACCGGGACGATCTACCATTGGGCGCGGGAATTTAAATCGACCATCATTACCTTGGTCGGCAAGTTTGGCGATTTGCGGGCCACCGGGATAATCCAGATCGAGCATTTTGGCGGCTTTATCAAACGCCTCGCCTGCCGCGTCATCAATCGATTCGCCTAGCAATTCGTACTCACCCAGCGCATCGACTTTTACCAACTGGGTGTGACCGCCCGATACCAACAAGGCTACAAATGGATATGCAGGCGGATTGGCCTCCAGCATGGGAGCGAGCAAATGGCCCTCCATATGATGAACGCCAATCGCCGGAACATCCCATGCATAAGCCAGTGAGCGCCCCATAGACGCGCCGACCATCAGGGCACCGATAAGGCCTGGGCCCGAGGTGTATGCAATACCATCTATATCGGCAGCAGTAGAGCCACTCGCGGCCATTACCTCATTAATCAACGGCAGCAATTTGCGCACATGATCGCGCGACGCAAGTTCCGGCACTACACCGCCATACTCCGCGTGCAGTGCGATTTGGGTATACAGGACATGCGCCAGCAAGCCTCGCTCACTGTCGTAAACTGCCACCCCTGTCTCATCACAGGACGTTTCCAAACCCAATACACGCATAAACCAACCTCTTGCCGCCCTTATTTTCAGGGGCGATCACCAACACAGGGCGGCTATGATAAAGGCTGGCATCGCGAAAACCCAGCACTCTCACGCGCGCAAGGTTGCGGCTGCCATAAGAAGCGTATAGAATCCGCACCCCTCGGATACTTCACTGTGTTTACACTCTGGCGCCTATCCACAAGACATCATTTATTAGCTCTCTTTGATTACAGGTAACAGCATGCCTTCAGTAAAACTTAAAGAAAACGAACCCTTTGACGTAGCCCTGCGTCGCTTCAAGCGCGCTTGTGAAAAAGCAGGCATTTTGGCTGACGTTCGCGCTCGCGAATGCTACGAGAAGCCAACTACCGTTCGTAAGCGTGATGCTGCTGCCGCTGTTAAGCGTCATGCTAAAAAGGTACAACGCGAATCTAAAAAGTTTACCCGTCTGTACTAAGTTATTGCGCCGACTCTGTCGGTAGTAATAGTTAGTTTTGACCGGTTCCGCTCGTTAGCCTGTTTGCATCTGTCAACTAACGAGCTGTGCGTTCCACTCCTGTACCCAAATTGATTACTCAATACCGGTGAATCATGAGTCAACCAACGCTAAAAGACCGCATAAATGATGCCTTAAAGACCGCGATGCGCGCTAAAGAAAAAGAGCGCGTCGCGGTTTTGCGTCTTGTGATGTCGGAATTTAAAAAAATCGAAGTGGACGAGCGCATCGAAGTTGATGACGCCCGCGCCTTGGTCGTGCTCGACAAAATGGTCAAGCAGCGTCGCGACTCCGAACAACAGTATCGCAACGCCAATCGCCCGGAGCTCGCCGAGCAAGAAGCTTACGAAATCACTGAAATTCAAGCCTATCTGCCCGCTGCACTCAGCGCTGCCGAGCTTGATGCTATTGTTAGCAAAGCATTAGCCGATGCCGCTGTGACTGAAGCACGCGATATGGGTAAAGCCATGGCGCTGATCAAACCCCAAGTGCAAGGCCGTGCAGACATGGGCGAAGTGAGCAAGTTGCTTAAAGCCAAGTTGAGCAATTAGTCGTCAGCTGCTAGTTTCTAGCTATCCCCTCCAGGCGACGATTTCATGGCCGGTTTAATCCCACAAAATTTTATTGATGACATGCTCGACCGCCTCGATATAGTCGATGTGGTCGATAGTCGCGTTAAACTCAGGAAAACCGGTAAAAACTACAGCGCCTGCTGCCCTTTCCACGACGAAAAAACCCCCTCCTTCACTGTAAGCCCGGACAAACAGTTTTATTACTGCTTCGGCTGCGGCGCGAGCGGCAATGCACTGGGCTTTGTGATGGATTACGAGCGACTCAGCTTCCCTGAAGCCGTTGAATCACTCGCTCGCCTGACCGGATTGGAAGTACCGCGCGAGGTGCAAACCGAAGCGCAGGAGAAACGTGAGCAGGAAAAACGCAGTATCTACACCCTGCTGGAAAAAGCAGATAATTTTTATCAGCAGCAATTGCGCCATCACCCCAGTAAACACCTGGCAGTAAATTATTTAAAAAATCGTGGCTTGGATGGCAAAACCGCCAAAGCCTATGGCGTCGGCTTCGCGCCGCCCGGCTGGGACAATTTACTCAAAAGCCTCGCGCACAACGATGAAGACAAGCACCTGCTGATCGAAGGCGGTATGTTGATTCATCAGGAGCAAGAAAAGAAACTTTACGACCGCTTCCGCCATCGTATTATGTTCCCCATCCGCGATACCCGCGGGCGGGTCATTGGCTTTGGCGGGCGCGTGCTGGGCGACGACAAACCCAAATACCTCAACTCCCCAGAAACACCCGTATTCCATAAGGGACAGGAACTTTATGGGCTTTACGAGGCGCGCCTCGCCTATCGCGAACTGCCGCGCTTGCTGGTCGTTGAAGGTTATATGGATGTGGTCAGCCTCGCACAGTTCGGGATAGGTTACGGCGTCGCAACACTGGGCACCGCCTGCGGCCCAGACCATCTCGATCGCGCCTTCAAATACACCAATGAGGTGGTGTTCTGTTTTGACGGTGACAAAGCCGGACGCAGTGCCGCTCATCGAGCATTAGAAGCATCACTCGACACCATGACCGATGGCCGCACCGTGAAATTCCTGTTCCTGCCTGAAGGGGAAGATCCGGATACATTGGTACGCCAGATCGGCCCGGATAAATTCGAGCGCATGATCGAGCTGGCGGTGCCGTTTGAGGATTACCTATTTGATGCAGTGGCGGAGGGATTAAACATCCGCACCATGGAAGGCCGCGCCACCTTTAGCAAGCGTGCCGCGCCGCTACTGGAACGCTTACCCAAAGGTGTATTCCGCGAATTGATGTTTGAAAGCCTGGCAACTCGTACTGGGCTCAATCGCAACATCCTGCAGGAATTGATTCAGGAACAGCAAAGCAAAGGCGAGATGCAACCGCTTTTTGTAGTGCCGCCTGCACCAGCCAAACCAGAAGACACCATACCAAAAGTTGTATTGCCGAGAAAAAATGAGCTGGAATGGGATCACCCACCGCTAGCAATTTACGAGGAGTACGGCGATTTTCCGCAAGAGCTGCCACCAACGGATTATCACGAATTTTATGAAGAGCCGCGCGCGCAACGCAAAGCCATCAATACGGCTTATAAGCCAGAATTGCAGGCGCGCGCAAGCAAATATTTAATGCCGCCAGTGCGCAAAGCCCTGGCACTACTGCTCACCTATCCAACACTGGCGAACCTTGAGCACAACCATGAGGAATGGCTGGCTGACGAAACAGATCTCGACTGCCTGATGCTTGGCCGCTTGCTCAAAGTGTTGCATGAACGGCCGCACTACAACCTCTCGCATTTGATTGGTTACTGGCGCGGCATTTACGGCGCAGACAATACCGAGCGACTGGCCGCCGTTGCCGGGCACGATTTGCTACAAGCAGCAAATGCCTTAACCCAAAGCCGACAAGATAAACCGGCCAAAGCCGATTACGACACCCAAGCGGCATTTAGCGATGCCATGGAAAAACTGCGCCAACAACAAAAGCAGAAAAAAACGGCAGAATCCTTGGCAAAACTCAAAAATGCCGACTTAACTCAACTCACCAAAGAAGAGCGCGATCAGCTGGTGCGCGCCGCACTGGCCACAAAAGTGCAACCATAAACCGTAAAACTGGTCAAAACACGCACAATTTGGTGCTATCTGGCTGAAGAATATTACCTCACCACCCAATCGCCTAGAATCCACACAAGCAAGTGGAGTATAATTTCGGGCTTTGCATTTCACTCATCAGGTTTTAAATAGGGTTTCGAATGTCTGAAGACGTCCAACAGCAACAGTCCCGTATTAAAGAACTGATCGCCCGCGGTAAAGAGCAAGGTTATCTGACCTATGCCGAGGTAAACGATCACCTGCCGGAAGACATCTCTGATCCGGATCAGGTCGAAGACATCATCCAGATGATCAACGACATGGGTATCCGCGTCTATGAAACAGCACCCGACGCCGACACCCTGTTAATGACCGATGGCGACTCTGCTGCGGATGAAATCGCCGCTGCCGAAGCCGCCGCCGCACTGGTTGCCGTAGAAACGGAAACCGGCCGCACCACCGACCCCGTGCGTATGTATATGCGCGAGATGGGTACGGTTGAGTTGCTGACGCGCGAAGGCGAAATTGTTATCGCCAAACGTATCGAAGAAGGTGTGCGCGAATTAATGCACGCCGTTGCCTACTGGCCAGGTGCCGTACAGCAAGTGCTCGACGAATACGCACTGGTCGCCAAAGAAGAACGCCGCCTTGCTGACGTCATTATTGGCTGGCTTGATCCGGTGGAGGACATTCCTGCAACACTTGCTGAAGTTGAAGAAATCCCTGTGGCTGTTGCTGGTGCAAAACCTGCTGGCGATGACGACGAAGAAGAAGCTGCAAGTGAAGACGAAGAAGAAGCGGTTTCCGGTGTAGATCCGGAAGAAGCGCGCGTTCGCTTTGAAGAGCTGCAAAAGCAGCAAGACAAAGTGAACAAAACCCTCGCCAAATATGGCTACGGCAGCAAGCAAGCAGAGAAAGAATTGTCCGCCTTGGGCGATCTGTTCAAATTCTTCAAATTGCCGACCAAACAATTCGACCCCATCTACACCAAAGCGCGCGAGATGCTCGACAACGTCCGCAGACAAGAGCGTCATATTATGGATCTGTGCACCCGCAGAGCCCAGATGCAACGCAAAACCTTTATCAAAGAATTTCCCGGCAACGAAACCAACGATGCCTGGTTGCCTGAATTCCTCAAAGGTAAAGTTGAGCACGCAGACAAACTCGAACGTGTATTGCCCGATGTACAAACTGCACAACAGCAACTTGCACAGATTGAAGCAGAAAGCGGCTTGAGTCTCGCCAGTATCAAAGATATCAACCGTCGCATGTCGATTGGTGAAGCGCGTGCACGTCGTGCGAAAAAGGAAATGGTTGAAGCCAACTTGCGTCTGGTTATTTCTATCGCGAAAAAATACACCAACCGCGGTTTGCAATTCCTCGATCTGATTCAGGAAGGCAACATCGGCTTGATGAAAGCAGTGGATAAATTTGAATACCGTCGCGGCTACAAATTTTCTACTTACGCAACTTGGTGGATTCGCCAAGCGATCACCCGCTCCATCGCCGATCAGGCGCGCACCATCCGTATTCCAGTGCACATGATTGAGACCATCAACAAACTCAATCGCGTATCACGTCAAATGCTGCAGGAAATGGGTCGTGAACCTACGCCGGAAGAACTCGGCGAGCGCATGGAAATGCCGGAAGACAAAGTACGTAAAGTGCTAAAAATTGCCAAAGAACCCATCTCCATGGAAACGCCAATCGGCGACGATGAAGATTCGCATCTGGGCGATTTTATCGAAGACACCACCATTATTTCTCCGGTGGAATCAGCGACAATGGAAGGCTTAATGGAAGCGACTCGCGAAGTGCTAGCAGGCCTTACTGCGCGTGAAGCCAAAGTACTGCGCATGCGTTTTGGTATCGACATGCACACCGACCACACCCTGGAAGAAGTAGGCAAACAATTTGATGTAACGCGCGAGCGTATCCGTCAGATCGAAGCCAAGGCGTTGCGCAAATTGCGCCACCCATCGCGCTCTGATCACCTGCGCAGCTTCCTGGATGATTAATAGATCATCACCCAATAAAACCCGCTTCGGCGGGTTTTATTTTATGCACTTCATTAAAACCTGATGCTCAACCAAAGTCGAGTGGCCGCCCAAAATCAGCACTCGCAAAATTTGCACTTCTCCTTTTTACAATAAAGCTTCAACTTCCTGCACCCATCAAGCATTCCTGCAATTCAATCAAGCCATTTGGCATTTCCGCGACTAGTATCCGCGCGAACTTTGAAGTTAGTGGTTCAAAAAATAACGACTACACACCCATCCCCCCCACTTAACAATGAAGGAGTTATCCATGTTCAATAAAAATAATATGCTGGGAAAATTGCTTTTCCCGATGCTGCTCTCGATGGCGGCAACTCAAGTTTCTGCCGCGCCAGATCCAAATTTTCATATTTACTTGATGTTTGGCCAATCCAACATGGAGGGCGCTGCCCCTATTGAAAACCAGGATCGCGTTACAAATCCCCGTGTAAAAGTAATGGCAGACTTAAACTGCGGCAATTTAGGTCGCACCTATGGCAACTGGTATGTCGCATCACCGCCACTCAATCGATGCTACAGCGGGCTGGGGCCTGGTGATTATTTTGGAAAAAACATGGCAGATGGCATGCCGAGTTCTGTCACCATTGGATTAGTTCCCGCTGCGGTCTCCGGTACTCCAATTGAGCTGTACCAAAAATCGGCGCCTATAGGTCGAAATAACCAAAACATTCCAACACAGTTCAACGGCGGCTATGCATGGCTACTCGACATGGCCAAAAAAGCTCAACAAGCCGGTGTCATTAAAGGCATTATTTTCCATCAGGGTGAGAGCGACACCAGCGACCCGAATTGGAAAAACCAGGTCAAAGAAATCGTTACGGATTTGCGTAGAGATCTTGGTATTGGCGATGTGCCTTTTCTCGCTGGCGAATTGCTCTATGCGGATTATGGATCTTGCTGTCACTGGCACAATGCCGAGGTTAGAAAGTTGCCCGGATTAATCAGCAATGCCCACGTGGTTTCAGCGATGGGCCTGCCGGGAATGGATGTGTATCACTTCACCACCGCGTCCTATCGCGAATTTGGCAGGCGCTATGCGCAAATCATGCTCGACAAGATTGATAGAAACAGCGTGGTCAGCTCCATCTCATCCAGCAGCGTTCGCAGTTCATCCCTCAGCTCTTCCATTCGCTCAAGCATTTCTGTTTCGTCACGGAACTCAAGTAGCGTTACAACCTCAAGAAGTGCCTCAAGCTCGTCCAGAGCGACCAGTACTGGAAAATGTGTTTACACCACCACTAATGATTGGGGCAACGGATTTACTGCGTCGATAAAAATTACCAACACCAGCGCGACTGCAATTAATGGCTGGAGTGTAAGCTGGAGCTACATTAACGCGACCCGCATAACCAACCTGTGGAATGGCGTGATGACAGGAAGTAACCCCTATACCACCACCCATATGGATTGGAATAAAACCATTCAACCCGGTCAATCGGTCGAATTCGGCTTCCAAGGCACCAAACCAAACGGAACCGCAATTACACCCGCGGTATCCGGCACCGTGTGTAATTAGAGGCTCACGCCAACAATAGCGCAAATACAAAAAAACCGCCGATTGGCGGTTTTTTTTGATCACAATTTGATAAAAATCCAACAGAATTAACCCTAGCCACATAGAGCACAACTCACTATAATGCCGCACACTGCGTTTCTGCAGTTTCCTTTGGGGCCTATAGCTCAGTTGGTTAGAGCATCCGACTCATAATCGGCAGGTCGCTGGTTCAAGTCCAGCTGGGCCCACCACATCAAATTAGTTTTTGACACTTCAAAATTACATTCACTACCATTTATACAAAATCTGCATTTTACAAATTGTAGTTATTTTAAAAAAATCTCCATTACTTTCCTACGCGATAGTTTCTGCAATTTAACCAACTCACATTGGGGCTACTGCGCACGAATCTCGAAAGGAAACTCAGCGGTTTGCTGATTGCGCGCAATACTGAATTCGATTGTTGCGGGTCGTTGCTTAATGGGCAACTCAACCTGATTTACGCCGAGGTTACCACGCAACTCTGCTGCTTGACTCACGGCTGCACCATTGTCATCCAATGCGGTGATTGCCATAAGTTCGGGAAAGCTGCCGTGAATATCAAATAACAAGCGCCCAGCTTCCCAGCGCGCCAATTTAAATGAGGAGTCAGCGCCATTCCACTGCATACCGAACTGGAACGGTAATTGAATTGCAATAGGATCTGATGCTGCCAAGAAAACCAGCTTGCCCCAGAAAGCAATAACATCACTCACGCCTAAATCCTGCCCGCGCAAATCCAATTGACCGCGCAACCAGGGCTGTGCGGGATCAGTTTGAAATTTTCCTTCTGCCCATGTACCACCAGCATGTTCCAACGCAATGGGTGACTGAAAATTTACAGAGTGAATATTACCGGCTGAATCTTCTACTTCCGTAATAAAAAAACGCGCCGCGCTGAGTTGGCGTGTTAACGGATGTTGGTTGCGCAGATAAATATCAGCCATTAACGATAATTGCTGTGCCTGGATATTCATTTGATTTACCGCAATTAACGCCGGCCCTGCAACAATGGTTTGCTGCGGAGCCTGAAAGGGATATTGGACATCCGTTGGTGGTGAATCCTGTTTAAGCGCAGCCAATGCTGCTACCGTTAATAATTCCGGCGCAGGCTTTTCCTGTGCAAATGTTTGCTCCAGCGGTTGAATGCGCCCAAAACTGAATGGATATATTTTTTTCTCCATTTTGCTCGCCACAATCACTTCAGCGGCGGCGATGCTACCTTGTACATCAATACCGGCGGTTTCTCCTGCGGCTAAAAAATTCACACCGCGCATTGCATTGGTTGTCGCCAGCACCTTGCCTTCTGCATTTAATGCATTTACTTGTAAAAGTGCTTCGCTATTACCTGAGTGTTGAAAATACAAACGGTTTGCACCGGAAGACAGGAAGCGCAATTGCAGTCCATGTGAATTAATTACTTTACCGGCCAATGGCAAATCCACTTTTATACGCTCGACGTTGAGCGGTAAGTTGTAACTAAGTTCACCTTTAATTGCGCCGATCGAGGAGAGATTAACATTCTCCGGCAGCAGAATTTTTTTCGTTCCCTGTGTACCGACGTAATGAATCGGCTGCCCCTGATCAAGAAACGCGCCGTCGTAAACCATGTCGATTTTGGCAACACGACGCACGCCAGTTGCATCGCAGCTACCCGGCGACAACAACGACTGATCCTGGTGATCAACGATATCGAGAATACGCAATTGAATAGGATCTGCTTCTTTGCCGAGATTAGGCAAATTAAATGCGCTGACATCCAGAGTAATCACCGTACCTTCTGCAGTCGCATCAATACTGCTAATTCCCACACCAAACGGGCCTGTACTTGTTTGCGCTGTGAACGCGGTATTTAAATGCTTGTTTAGCGCAAAGTCAGGTAAGGTTGATGATGGTAACTCACTAAATGCACGCGGTTTTTCATCGAGCCGCTCCTCCGAGATTACAGTTGGGTTATCGCTCATGGCAAAGGCTCGCGCTAATAACGAGTTAACCCATAATTGTAATTGCGGTTGTAACTGCTCATCGAAAAATACCGAAGCCTGTAATTGCTGCTCCAATTTGGTGAGTTTGATTCGCTCATAAATGGATAAAGTTTCCGGCCAATCCTGCACCATGGTATTTTTTGCATTGCTGAGCAGCGGAGCTATAGCCTTTTCAGCTGCGTTAATAAACTCTTGATTAGCACCTACCATGACGGCATTAAATTTCAGCACCGGCGGAAATAACTGCGGCGCCACTCCGAGATAAATCCCTTTTACCGGTGTAACATCTATCGACAATTTCCCCAGTGCCATCGCCGTAGAGGCTTCGGAAAATTGCGCCGGATTAAATAACGCAACACTGAGCATTTGTTTTGCACTAATGGTTTGCCAATCCGATAAATCTTTATCGGCAGGCGCACCGGCATCCAAACGCCCACGAAATGCGGCAACTCGCTCCGGCGCGCCCAACACAATCCGGTCAGCGTCAATTACGGCCATGATCACCGGCTGTTTTTCGCAGGTATTTTCATCTACCGACGAAAACACGACTTGCTGTGGTGAGTCTTCATCAATCGTATAATTTTTTTTCAACCAAGCGCGCCATTCTTCCGCATTAAATTTCCCGGTCAAAACCCAGAGCGGCTGGGTTTGGTTATTGGTGCGATAAGCGGAGATCCAGACTTGATCCAATTGGTGCGCAATATTGATTCCGGACTCTTCCAGCTTGCGCCAAAAATTCACATCGGGTGCGGGCAAATTAGTTAAGCCCGCACCGGATTGCAGTACATCGGGCAATTGTTGCAGGCGCGGCACATCGACATGCGCCAATGCAAACAGGGGTTCGGTTGCCAGCGCATTCACTATTTTTTCGTTTTGCGCTGAAGGTGTCGCTGGCTGCCACAAGGGACGCTTTAACCATAAGATAGTTGCTGCGGTTAGTGCTATAGCCAATAGGATGGCTAACATGCCCCACAGAAATGAGGATTTATGAAAATCCACTTCCACGTGAGCATCGTCCTCTGGCACCTCTTCTGTTTTTTCCTCTACTTTTTCTTCTAACTCGGCTGACTGCGAACTAACGGCTGCAGTAGCAATTTCAGGCTCCCCATCAGGTTCTGATTGCGGTTTACTGCCAGCTTCAATATTAATTTCAGTTTTCGTGTTAACTTCAGATTTAGCATCAAGCTCCGGAGCTGCTTTAGCTTCCGTTGCGAGCGTAACAACTGCATCCTTTTTAATGACAGGCTCATCAGTGCCTTGCTGAGCTTGCGCAACGTCCAGTTCCGGAATTGCGGTTATCGTCTCTGGTAAGGGGGAACTAGTGATCGCCGGAGTCATCGCGGCTTTTGCTGTGACAGCCTGCTCCGTTGATTTTTTTTCTGGTTTGGCTACTGGCTGTTTTTTTTCTTTTACTGTCGGGTTTTTAATTTTTTCTTTTACTGCAGGAGCTGCAGGAGGAATAGGTTGTTGCGCAGCTTCCGATTTTTTTGGTGCAGTTATTTCTGCAACAACAGGTACAGGAGCCACCTCCGTATTAACTGCAGCGAGTTCAGCATCCTCCGCTTCTTCACGCGCAATAATTTTTTTTACCAGCAACTGGCGTGGAGTCTCCTCCTCTTCATCAAGCTCCTCATCGAGACTGTGCAGTTCCAATTCCAATTCAATTTGGTCGGCAATGCTATCGGCATCTGCTGCGGCCATACTCACCACATCCAGATGGACACCCGCTTCCAAAAATGCAGCGCGCCACTGCTCAACCTCGGCAGAGGATTCGAGAATTTTAATCACACTGGGGCGCTGAGAGAGAAACACCAAGCGAACGGTTTTTGGTTTTAGTTGGAGCAACTGCGCCAAATTACCCACGACTTGATCCGCATCAAACCCTGCAGCAAATTGGCTTTTATAGATAAGCTTGTACACAAAAACTCCTTCAGTTTTCAGTACTCTGCTGTGATCTTATTCGTATTGTACGGACTCAGCAGATTCTGAAAGCACTAAAAAAGGAAAACGCTTTGCAGCGATATAATTAATAAGCAATCGCCTGGACAAGCGATTACAAGGTAAGCCAGTCACTAATCTTCTTGTATAAAACGCAAGCCAACACCCGCTGGCTCTACACGTACCACTTCCAGCTGTAAAACCGGTGCATCG
Source organism: Cellvibrio fibrivorans (assembly GCF_031457055.1). Taxonomy (NCBI): domain Bacteria; kingdom Pseudomonadati; phylum Pseudomonadota; class Gammaproteobacteria; order Cellvibrionales; family Cellvibrionaceae; genus Cellvibrio; species Cellvibrio fibrivorans. The sequence continues at coordinate 140,807 of NZ_JAVDVX010000001.1, forward strand.
TCCATCAGCCCCTGTACCTGCCCCCTAAGCCTCGTACCAACTGGTGGTATTTGCTCAGATTCAAGCACGACAAATACACCACCATCAGAAATATCGCGGGTTTTTACCAACAACTCACCCACTGAATCATGGGTAATTTTAATCCGGCAAGCAAAGGCTGTACGCACATGACGACGCTTGTCTTTTGAGCTCATGAAAACTCCTGCGTTATTGTTGTTGCATTTTTTTATCTGGGTTGTGTAATTTTTGCTGCGCGCGTTGCACTAAAAATAAAGGCGGAATAACCGCCCCTATTGTTTAACTCACTTATCGGTCACTTCGGCTTTATCCACCTTTTGGAAACCGCGAGGAAGTTTGTTGCCACGTCGGCCGCGCTCACCTTTGTAATGCTCCAGATCGGACATCTTCAAGGTGATGTGGCGTTTACCCGAATGCAGCGTCAGGCACTGGCCGGGGCTGATGACATTGACCGAAACTACAAACTCTTCACGTGCCGCTGCGCGCGCCGATGGAATGTTCATAATCTTATTGCCTTTGCCGCGCGCCAGCTCCGGCAATTCCGTTACCGGGAACACCAGCAGGCGGCCATCATTGCTCACTGCCGCCAGCAATGCCTGCTCGGGATTATCAAGCAATTGTGGCGGCAAAACCAGCGCTGCGTCAGGTAGAGACAAGAGTGCCTTACCCGCTTTATTTTTACTGGTGAGATCTTCCAGTCGGGCGATGAAACCATAACCAGCATCCGACGCCAGCAGCACGCGCTGCTGGTCCGTGCCCATCAAAGCACCTTCAAAAGTTGCACCACTGGGCGGACTGATACGGCCACTCAATGGCTCGCCTTGGCCGCGCGCGGAAGGCAAGTTATGCGCAGGCAATGAATAGCTGCGCCCGGTGGAATCAATCAAAATCACTTGCTGGTTGCTCTTGCCGCGCAGCGCATATTTGAAACTGTCGCCCGCTTTGTAGCTCAAGCCTTCCGGGTCTATATCGTGACCTTTCGCGGCGCGAATCCAACCTTTGTCGGAAATCACTACCGTCACCGGATCGACACTCAGCAATTCCGTTTCAGTCAACGCCTGAGCTTCCGCGCGCGCAACAATCGGCGAGCGGCGATCATCGCCAAAGGCCTCGGCAATTTGGATCAATTCTTTGCGCACCAGATTTTTTAATTTCACTGCCGATTCAAGAATTTTTTGCAGACCATCGCGCTCTTTTTCCAGCGCGGTTTTTTCTTCCAGAATTTTCATCTCTTCCAAGCGCGCCAATTGGCGCAATTTGGTTTCGAGAATATATTCCGCTTGCATCTCAATTAAATTGAAACGCTCCATCAGTACCGGTTTGGGATTATCCTCTTCGCGGATGATGCGGATCACTTCATCAACATTGAGGAACACCACCATCAATGCTGCCAAACGCAGCAAACGCTCTTCCACTTTTTCCAGACGATATTGCAAACGGCGGCGGGTAGTGACGGTCCTGAAACTCAACCATTCACTCAAAATTTTCGTGAGCGATTTCACTGCCGGGCGACCGTCGATACCAATCATGTTCATGTTTACACGATAGGTGCGCTCCAACTCGGTGGTGGCAAATAAATGTTGCATCACCTGATCCACGTCAACGCGATTGGAGCGCGGGATAATCACTAGACGCGTAGGATTTTCGTGATCAGATTCATCGCGCAGGTCGGCAACCATCGGCAATTTTTTGGCTTGCATTTGCGCGGCGATTTGCTCCAGGATTTTTGCACCACTGACCTGATGCGGCAATGCGGTAATAATAATATCGCCCGACTCTTCGTCTTTTTGCCAAACCGCGCGCATGCGTACACTGCCGCGGCCGGTTTCGTACATTTTGATCAGTTCTTCACGCGGCGAAATAATTTCCGCTTCGGTGGGCATATCGGGGCCGAGAATGTGCTGGCACAAATCGTTGACCGTCGCCTGCGGATTGTCGAGTAAATGCACACAAGCATTAACCACTTCACGCAAATTGTGCGGCGGAATATCCGTCGCCATACCCACAGCAATACCGGTAGTGCCGTTTAATAAAACGTTAGGCACTCGGGCGGGCAATACGATGGGTTCTTCAAGTGTACCGTCAAAGTTGGGCTGCCAATCAACCGTGCCCTGCCCTAATTCCTCAAGCAAGACTTCGCTGTATTTGGTGAGGCGCGATTCGGTGTAACGCATAGCGGCAAAGGATTTGGGATCATCGGGCGAACCCCAGTTGCCCTGACCATCCACCAGTGTGTAGCGATAGGAAAATGGCTGCGCCATTAACACCATGGCTTCGTATGACGCTGAATCGCCATGTGGGTGGAATTTACCGATCACATCACCCACGGTACGCGCAGATTTTTTATATTTGGCGCTGGCTTTTAAGCCCAGTTCACTCATCGCATAAACAATGCGGCGCTGTACCGGTTTGAGGCCATCGCCGATATGCGGCAGGGCGCGATCGAGGATCACATACATGGAATAATCGAGGTAGGCTTTCTCGGTGTAATCTTTGAGCGCTATACGCTCATCGGCCTCGGGCAGGGTTATTTCGTCACTCATTGAATATCCTGAAAATACAAAATTCAGATGGTTCTTTTTAGATGAATTTTAGAAAAATTGTTTCGCCAATAACACAAATGATTAGCGGTTTTATCGATATCATTTAAGCAGTTAATTGTGTCTTAACGTTTTTTTGCAGCAAGTGGGATCATCCCTTTTTCATTGATGCGCAGCGCAGGTAACCAGGCACTAAAATCCAGTTTGGCAGAAAAATTGTAATTTACATTTTCTTTAACGCCATTGCGACCAAAGTGTTCGATCAAGCGCACCAACTGCAACACATTGGCAGTGACTACCACTTTGACCGGCGTTTCTTGATAAGCAGCCAGGGTAGGCAATTGATTGCTCACGCCGCTTAGCACATCAAAGTTTTCGATACCGACGGTGTAGGACATGCCGCGCAGGGTTAAATCGCGGTCATTGGGGTTAGCGATCAACAGGCTCACTTCAATTGGCTGACTCAAGCCTTGCGCTGGCAATAATTGCAAGCCGGCAACTTTCACAGTGGGCTGCTCTAATTTCGGTTGCAAACTTGAACATCCCGCCAAACCCAAACTACAGGTTATAAAAAATCCTATCACCAATCGTTTAGTATTGACCACAACAGCCGGTGTTACGATTCGACGCAATAGTGTTTGTACACAGAAAATAAAACTCATCCCAAACTCCTTTACAGCAAAAAAATGTGAATACAAGCACTTGTACATTAACGTCAATGTGGTCTAATCCGCGCTCTTTTTACTGAGTATTCGTCTTTAGACCCAAGCTGATTAATCAGTAAAATAATAAATCGGCTCAATTGCATTCAAAAAAACAAGAGTCAGTAAAATGACATTCCGGGAAAATAGCAGCACACAACTGCTGGCGCGCCCGACCATTGACGGTCAGCTTATACGTATTATCCATGATTAACTGACTACAAACTTATGCCCAACCCACCCTGCAAAACATTGCTCAATCCGGATGAGTTATTCGCTAGTCGCGATCTTCGCCTGCAAGACCGGCGTGAAACCCAGTATCCGCAATTAATGCGCTTATGCGCCGATTTTAATTTTTCTGTTTTGCAGTTACAGCGCAAAATTTTTAGCCACATCAGCCGCAAGATGGTACCGGGCACACTGGAGTTTGTACTGGCGGCTCACGATGAAACAACCAATTATTGGTACAGCGTGACACCGGGCTTGGCCAGCTTAAAAATGCTCAACGATTACGCCAAGCACTATGAGGTAGATATTCTGCACATGCACTTATTTGGCGACGAAGATGACGATTACAACCAATTTACCCAAAACGGTTTTTATTAGAGGGCCTACTCACCCATCTCCAGTTCAAATTCTTCGAGCAAATCCAGCGGTTCCAGCTCCTCGCCTTCTAATTCTTCATTCCAATTGATACCCACCAGCAACACATCTTCGTGCATACCGGGCAACCAATCTTCGAGAAACTCAACCAGTTCAATCGCCACCGGCTTATAGTCTTTCCAATCGTCCTGGCAGTGCGCACGTGCAAAACCCTCCTGCGACCAAAAGGGCATTACATCCACATCATCGTGCGCTTCTGACGCGCTCAGCGCCCAGCCATCAGGCCCTTCCAGCCCCCACACACAGCCCAACTCCATGGCTTCAACGATAAAGCGGTCAAGATTTTCAGCGGGGTCGTCACTGAGCGGATCGGTAGCGATAATGTCATTCATGCTAAAAAACCTTTGGAGTTTATAATCTGAGGTGTGCGCCTTCGGCTTTGAGCCAGGCGCGATCTGCCTTGAAGGTGGGGCAGACGCTGGCGACCAACGCCCAAAAATCTGCACTGTGATTATGGTGACGCAGGTGGCTGACTTCGTGGGCGACAAGATAATCGACTATGGCCTCGGGGGCTAGCAGTATCTGCCAGTTGTATTGGATAGCGCCGCGGCTGGTACAGTGCCCCCACTTTGAGCGAGTTGCTTTGATGCTGACTTGCGTACACAACAAACCCATCATTTGCGTTAATTGTGCCGTTTTACGTGTGAGAATCGTGAGCGCTTGCTGCTGATACCAACGGCTGAGCAATTGGCGAATTTGTGCATCGTCACTCAAGCGCGAGCGCGGGGATAAAATCACGTGCAAGTTTTGATCTACGCGCGCAATGGCCGCACGCGAACCGCGTCCGAGCACCAGCGTTAATGTCTCGCCCATAAACGGGATCTGGCTACCCTGCGCGTAGCGGCGCGGTTCTGGCTGAGTCGCAAGCGATTGCTGTTGCTCGTGGATTTTTGCCCTGACCCATGCCGCTTTTTCGTGCAGGAAATTCACCAACAAGGGTTGCGGGGCGCCTATGGGTGCGCGGATTACTACCTGCGCCTTGCGGATTTCGATACTGATACTGCGTCGCCGCGGCGAGCGGGCGATAGTAAATTCAAACCCCAGCTCCACGGGTGCAGGCGTTGATTTTTTTAAACCAAACCATTCAGTCATTGTTATGCCTGGACGCCAAAAACAGGAAAGGGGAAAACAGGGATAGGCAAGAGTGGATACCTCGGATCAATCGAGGCGCCAAAGATACCACAGGTTGGGCGGGACCAATTCAGTAGAAGCCGAGCGTGTGATCCTTGCGTGCAACATAAACAGACGTCATGCCCTGCTCCATGCGCCGCGTAATCGCTGCCTCGGCTTTTAATTCGCCCGCGCGAAAATTGGCGAGCCCATCGTAAAACATGGCGGTAAAAAAGTCGGCGTCGGCATCGCGCGGGGTAAATACCTCGATGCGACACATGCTGGTATGGCAGCTGATACTGTTAACACTGACGCGCTGCAAGCCCTGATGTTGCGCGAACATCGCATGCAGCGCGTGCTCGTACGCAGCCGCCCATTCAACATCTACCGGCTCCTGCTCAAACATGGCGGTGGCGCGCTCATAGACACTATTTTCCACTTGTTGCACAGCGGTGCGGGCCACTTCGAGATCAAGACCAACAGGCGCTGCTGACCCATCCGATAATGCAGAGGGAGCGTCAACAACAACAGGGCTAGCTGTCTCAACTGAACGAGGAGCAATCGCCTCACTCTGCGCAACTGAATTAAGCGGAGTTAGTTCGGGAACCATCTGCTCCGGCGCTGGTTTGAAATGCAGATAAACCGCCAGAGCAAGTATCGGCAGCACTAGCAACGAGCCCCACAAGGGCAAGGGATTGTTGGAGCCGTGTCGATTCACCCAATACCTCAAAAAAATAACCAAAAATTGCAATCAGCAGGAGCACTGCACCCCAGCTGATTGCATGTACGCCCTGCCGAGCTTAACGGCAAGTAACGATTGGTGTCTCTACACTGCCGCCATTGGTATTACCTTGGAAGCCAAACTCAACCGATTGCCCTGCACCGACAGTGCCGTTCCAATTAAGATTGGTCGCGGAATAAGGATTGCTACCCGTAACAGTGGCGTTCCACGAGTTAGTCAGTCGATTGCTGCCTGCATATTGCCAGGTTGCAGTCCAACCAGTTTTGCTCGTGGTACCGGTATTGGTCACGCGGATAATGCCAGTGAATCCTGTACCCCAGGAGTTGCTCACCACATAGCTACAGCTCAGCCCAGCATTGTTGGCCACACTGCTGGATGACCGGCTGGAGCCAGGCATCGAGCTAGGCGCAACACTGGAACGACTGGATGAACCGGGCACAATGCTGGAGCGGCTGGACGAGCTTGGAGCAACACTCGCACGGCTTGATGAGCTGGGCGCAACACTGGCACGACTCGATGATGCCACCGGTGTTGAACTGTTGCCGCCACCGCCTATTTGCACATCAATACAACCGTGGAAGCGCTCGTAAGTTGGCGGTTCGCGCCCCCATTCTGCATAGATCACATGGCGGCCAGTGCGCGCCGGAACCGTACAGGTAGTGTGGATATGCGCGGTGGCTTTTTCGGCGCGCACATTGGGGTAGGCGCCTGGATTATCGTCGTTGTAAGGTAGATCGCAGAAGGGCTGGTCTTCGAAATCGGCCCAGGTCAATTCGCGTCCGACTTGATAGACAAAACCGGGTTTGGTGATCCAATAGCGGAAATCTGAGGTGTCATCAAAATGCGGGCCGTTACTGATATCCCAGGAGAAGACTAACGACCCCGAATTAATATTATTGACCGGCCAGTTGATGGCATTGTCCCAAGGCGTTTTGCCACCCTGCCAGGTTTCGCTGTCAAAGCCACACACATTTTTGGCAGTTGGCCCAAGCACCTTGCGCCCTTGATGGTGATTCAACACGCTCATATAGGAATAACCGCCGTTGAAATCATTCGCAAAAGCGTCGCCGCATACCGGGTATCTGGCCGTACCATTCGCTACTTCGTCGGGCTTGGTTACCTTGCCGCAAAAATAATTACGCGCGCCGGGGCTATCGACAAAACCATGGCCAAAACTCATGGCAGAAAAGGCCAGTAAAGCAGCACCTAGCCCACTACTTTTGATGAAATTCTTATTCATTATTCACGTCCTCACTTAACCGGATTTAGAGACAATTCCCGGATTCGGGAACCACCGTCGCCATCGGTACACCTGCATTACGGTGCAGCCACTGAATAAGCGACTACACAGCCTAGCGCTGGCAAACCAGGAGGCGAGCACAATCAGAAGTCCAGCGAGTGCTTATGAACAGCAAAATCATAGGAGAGAGCACATGCGATCTAATTATTGTTATGTCAGCTACCAACACTTTTTCTCACATACACTGGTAGACAAGTGGACAACCGAGCGAACGATATTCCCCCCATGCGACAGCGCTGTCAAACAAACGGAAAACTGAGGCGACACAGAAAGATAAAATCGCTGTCCGACATCACCAGAAAAAAATTTAAGCGCCAAATTTGGTACACAATTTATTTACCGGCTGAACTGGTCGCAACGGATGAAACAAAATCGCCCGAAAAATTGGCCGCCTCGACACGGCCATCCAACAAAATCCGTACGTACAGTGTTTTTGCTTGCGACGAATTTGCAACACTCACCAGATAATAACCGCGCCCATTCTCATAAATGTGCGCCGCACTTGTGGGCAAATTACGCCAGCTCTGATCCAGTTGCGCCAGCCCCAAGCCAGGCTGTGAATTGATGCTCGCATCACGCGCAGTCGCCAGAGCAATTTCTACTGCCTTTTTCATCGTGACTGGCGCGTGCTCATGCCCTTCATGCGCTTGTGTAACCGGCGCTACTAACACCATCAGTACAACACTGGACACTTGCAACCATCTACGCATAAGAACCTCACTGTTATTAATTATTTGCTAAACTGCTGCCTCTTATTTTTTGGGCAGCGCGCTGCCTACGCAGGAAATATAAAAATACATGAATGACAAACTCTTCATCCGCTTGCAACACCTTATTCCACAACACGGCCTTTCACGCGCTGCCGGTTGGTTGGCAAGCAGCCATAACCCACTCATTAAAAATACTTTTATCCGGTGGTTTGTAAAACGCTATCAGGTGGATATGAGTTTGGCGGCCGAAGAAAATCCGCTTGCTTATAATTGTTTTAACGACTTTTTTACCCGCGCCTTAAAAACCGGAGCGCGTCCAATCGATGGAACAACCGATACCATCGTCTGCCCTGCCGATGGCGCCATCAGCCAATTGGGCAAGATTATTGATGGCCGCATCTTTCAAGCCAAAGGCCAAAGTTTCACCACTGCGGAGCTACTCGGTGGCGATGAAGAGCTCGCTGCAGAATTTTCCGATGGCAACTTTGCCACTGTGTATTTATCCCCGCGCGACTACCACCGTGTGCACATGCCCTACACCGGTAAACTGCGTGCGATGGTGAGTGTTCCCGGCGAATTGTTTTCGGTCAACACGGTCACTGCTGAAAATGTACCGCGCCTGTTTGCGCGCAACGAGCGCGCGGTCGCTATTTTTGATACCGACATAGGCCCCATGGCTGTCGTGTTAGTCGGTGCAATGATTGTGGCGGGCATTGAAACTGTGTGGGACGGGCAAATCGCGCCCTTTGCCAGCCGCGATATAGCCACCTCACTTTACCCTTACCAAAACATCACCCTAAACAAGGGCGATGAAATGGGCCGCTTCAAACTGGGCTCAACTGCTATCGTATTATTTGCCAAGGATAAAATCCTCTGGGATGAAAAATTCCGCGCCGGAGCCCCCACCAAAATGGGCGAGCACATGGGTAAGAAAATCTAACGCCCTGCTGCCATAAAAATCTTTTTTATAACGCACAAAACAAACAGGCCGATCAATTGATCGGCCTGTTTGTTTCTCATGAGCATCCCAATTATTACTGCTGGTCGCCAGGATAATCTTTGCGAAGCTCCAACGGTTTATCTTGATGTTTGCGCAATTTGATATTGATCATCTCCACGCCGAGCGAGAAGGCCATGGCGAAGTAGATGTAGCCTTTAGGTACATGCACATCAAAGCCTTCAACCAACAGGGTGAAACCCACGATAACCAAAAACGACAACGCCAGGATTTTGATGGTGGGATGTGCATCAACAAAATCACCTATCGGTTTAGCGGCAAACAACATCACGCCTACGGCGATGATAATGGCGGTTGCCATAATCGGCACCTGACTTACCAGACCTACTGCAGTGATCACTGAATCGAGCGAGAAGACGATATCCAGAATGGCAATTTGCACCAATACAATCATCAAACCATGGGCTGCGACATTGCGCTCAGTTTCGATAGCACCTTCGAGACTGCCGTGAATTTCATGGGTCGCTTTGGCAATCAGGAACAAACCGCCGCCGATCAAAATAATGTCTCGTCCGGAAATGGCTTCGCCGAGCACCGTAAAGAGCGGATCAACCAAGCCCATAATCCACGCCAGTGAAAAGAGCAGCGCCAAGCGGGTGATCATCGCCAGACCCAAGCCCACATTGCGGGCAAATTTGCGCTGCTTCTCAGGTAAACGCCCCACCAGAATCGAAATAAAAATAATATTGTCGATCCCCAAAACAATCTCTAGCGCCGTCAGTGTTGCCAGGGCAACCCAGGCTTCCGGGCTTGTTAACCATTCAAACATCATTCAACTCTCATTAATTAATAACACACAACCCCATGGGGCACGGATAGATGGGTATTGCTCGTAAAAATAACCCCGGTGCCGGTGAGGCAATCGGGGGTGAGGATTGTACCCTGTGAACTATGGAGATAGGCAATAACTTTGAGAGGGATTATCAGGTGCGGGTAGTCAGGCGGCTGAGCAGCGCCATAAGGCCCTTCTTTTCGTTTTTCATCAGATAATGATCGCGGATACTCGCGATGTCTACATCGAAACTACCTGGTTCAAGATCCCGTGCGATTTCAATTTTCTCAATCTCGTAGCGGGATTTTTTGCCGGAATCGAGCAGCTCCTGCTTGCGCTTGTCATCCTCCGACAAATCCAGGAGCAGGTATTCATCCAGCGGTTGTTTATAAGCATCCAACACCACAATCACACGCGGTTTTAAGCGGCGTTCAAAGTTTTGCTCAACGACGACAGCAACTTCGCCAGTACTCAACTCCACCAATGTACCGGTGGGATACAAGCCGATAGCGCGGATAAACTCCACTACCAGCTCTTCTTGAAACTGGATATTGCGCAGCTCGTACAACTTGGCGACCGCTTTGGACGGCGCGATCGGGTGGCGCGAACCACGCGGATTGGTAACATGATCGTAAAAGGTAACTATGCCAGCGATTTTACCGAGCAGGGGAATTTTATCGCCCGATAAACCCTGAGGGAAACCGCTGCCGTTCAGGCGTTCGCAGTGGGTTTTTACCACACTGATAACACGCGGTTCAACACCAGGAGTTTTACGCAGAATTTCACAGCCAAGCTCAACAAAAGTTTCATAGAGATGCTCTTCTTCCGCCGTGCGCTCTGCCTTGGACAGCAGCGCCAAATCCAGCATGACCTTACCGACATCCTTGAGTAATACACCCATCGCCAGTACATCCAGATCGCGCTTGGGCAGACCTATATGACGTCCAAATAATATCGCCCACACCGATGAACGCACAGCGTGGCTATAGGTGTATTCATCTTTTTCCTGCACCCTGGACAACCAGGTAAAAGCATCGGGATTGCGCAACACACTGTCCACCATTTCACTGGCAACACGTTTGGTTTCCCCGAGCGAAAGCGCATCAAACTGGTTTTTCTCCAGTTGATCCATCACTTCCACCACAGCACCATAAACTTTTTGATGCAATTGGCGCGCTTTTTTCACCTCGCGCTGCAGTGGTTCTACCTCGCGGTAGAGCCCGCGCTGGATTTTGAGCGGAGCAACGGTTTCGTTAAATGAGCTTACGCGCTCACGGGTAGTGGCTTTTTTGGCAGAAGGAGCAATTGTCTTGAGGTTGGCCGCAATCGGGCCACGACCTTTTTCGATATCGATAAAAACATAGTTGCAGAGCGCTTTGAGCTGGTTGATTTCGCCCAGATCGCGCAAGTAAAAACCCTGTAAGGGGAATGGAGTTTGCGACCAAGGTCGATCCAGCCCCGACACAAACATGCCTATGGTCAACTCGTTGACGTCAACTTTGACTTGCTTGATTCCCACGCCTATTCCCCACATCACCCGCAGGTGCGAATTATCAGCCTTATTAGATCGGGATTCCGGCTATATGCCGGAGCTGCGCTGTGGCTAGGATTATCATAGCCCACCGGTGCCACCTGATTCAGGTTCTAAATCTTCCTAAAAAAAACCTTAATAGTGCATGGAGTTTAATCAAGAAAGGCGCGCCATGCCAGAGCCAGCAGATTAAAGGCGTAATAACAAACCCACAAGGTAAAAGTTATTGATGATATTGCGCCGACAACTCGTGTACCGCATTGATAAACGCACCGGCATGGGCAGGGTCAACTTCCGGGGTAATACCATGCCCCAGATTAAATATATGGCCGGAGCCACTGCCGTAAGCGGTGAGAATAGTGCCAACCTCGGCGCGGATACGCTCAGGTGATGCATACAAAATAGTAGGATCCATGTTGCCTTGCAGGGCGACTTTGCTGCCAACCCGCGCGCGCGCCGCAGCGATATCGGTTGTCCAATCCAATCCCAACGCCGTAGCGCCGGTTGCCGCCATAGCCTCCAGCCATTGACCACCGCCTTTAGTGAACAAAATGACCGGTACTTGACGACCTTCGTGCTCGCGAATCAAACCGCTGACAATTTTCTGCATATATTTCAACGAAAATTCTTGATAGGCCGCGTGAGAGAGAGCACCGCCCCAGGTATCAAAAATCTGCACCGCCTGCGCGCCTGCAGCAATTTGTGCATTGAGATAAACAGTGACCGAATCAGCCAACACATCCAGCAAACGATGCATTACTTGCGGCTGGTTGTAGAGCATTTCTTTGGCGCGACGGAAATCGCGGCTGGAACCGCCTTCGATCATATAAGTCGCCAGCGTCCAGGGACTACCGGAGAAGCCGATTAGCGGCACCCGGCCATTAAGTTCACGGCGAATGGTTTTTACCGCGTTGACTACATAGGGCAGATCTTGCTCGGGTTTAATCACTTTAAGCGCATTGACATCTGCTTCAGTGCGCACGGCCTTTTTGAATTTGGGGCCCTCGCCAGTCTCAAAATAAAGACCCAAGCCCATGGCATCGGGGATGGTGAGGATATCGGAAAAGAGAATCGCCGCGTCAAGGCCCGGATAGCGGTCGAGTGGCTGCAAGGTCACTTCGCAGGCCAATTCGGGATTAGTGCACAGCCCCATAAAATCGCCCGCTTTTTCGCGGCTCGCGCGGTACTCTGGGAGATAGCGGCCTGCCTGGCGCATCATCCACACCGGCGTTACATCAACGGGTTGCTTGAGCAACGCGCGCAGGAAGCGGTCGTTTTTGAGTTCTGTCATTTTATTATCCTTAGGCTCAATGCCTTGCTTGTGTTGGATAAAACAAACCCCGCAAAGGCGGGGTTGTAGGGGCGCTGCTTGCTGCGTCCAAATCACCAAAAGATTAGGGCGCGGCAAGCAGCGCCCCTACGGAGATTAAACCTGTAAATAATCCAGAATGCCATCAGCCGCTTCACGGCCTTCCCAAATCGCCGTTACTACCAGATCAGAACCACGCACCATATCACCCCCTGCGAATACTTTGGGGTTGGTAGTCTGGAATTTATATTGCTGCTGTTCTGGAGCAATCACACCACCCCAGTCGTTGGTTTTGACACCATTGGTTTCAAACCAGGGCTGTGGGCTCGGGCGGAAACCAAAGGCTATCAAAACTACGTCGGCTGGCAGGATCTCTTCTGAACCGGGAACCACTACCGGGCTGCGGCGACCTTTAGCATCTGGCTCACCCATCTGGGTGGTCACCACTTTAACACCTTCCACTTTACCGTTACCGACCACTTCAACCGGCTGGCGGTTGTAGAGGAATTGCACGCCTTCTTCTTTGGCATTAGCCACTTCGCGCTTGGAGCCGGGCATATTTTCTTCGTCGCGGCGATAAGCACAGGTCACGCTGCTTGCGCCCTGGCGAATCGAGGTGCGATTACAGTCCATGGCGGTATCACCACCACCTAGCACCACCACTTTCTTACCTTTAACGCTGATGAAATCTTCCGGGCTTTTTTCAAAGCCGAGGTTGCGGTTTACGTTGGCAACAAGGAAGGGGAGCGCATCGTAAACGCCGGGCAGGTCTTCACCGGGGAAACCACCTTTCATATAAGTGTAAGTGCCCATACCCATGAATACTGCGTCGTAATCACGCAGCAATTCTTCCATGGTGATGTCTTTACCCACTTCGGTATTCAGGCGGAATTCGATACCCATTTCGGTAAAGATTTCACGGCGACGGCTCATCACGGATTTTTCCAGCTTGAACTCGGGAATACCAAAGGTCAGCAGACCACCGATTTCGGGATACTTGTCGAATACCACCGGTTTAACACCGTTGCGCACCAACACGTCGGCACAGCCGATACCAGCTGGACCAGCGCCGATAATGGCGACTTTTTTGTTCGTCCAAACAACTTTGGACATATCCGGCTTCCAGCCCATGGCGAAAGCGGTATCGGTGATGTACTTCTCCGCGTTGCCAATAGTTACCGCGCCAAAGCCATCATTCAGGGTACAAGCGCCTTCGCAGAGGCGATCCTGCGGGCATACCCGACCGCAAACTTCCGGCAGCGAGTTAGTCTGGTGACTGAGCTCAGCGGCCTCAAAAATATTGCCTTCGGAAATCAGCTTCAACCAGTTGGGAATGAAGTTGTGCACCGGGCACTTCCACTCGCAATAGGGGTTACCACACTCCAGGCAACGGTGTGCCTGACCTTCCACTTCTTCTTTGGCGAAAGGTTGGTAAATCTCCACAAAGTTGCGTCTGCGGGTTTCAATATCTTTCTTGGTGGGGTCCTGACGACCCACATCGAGAAACTGAAAGTCATTGTTTAAACGTGCTGACATGATCTTGACCTCACTCATCACCAAGAGTTATTCGCCGCGCTTGCGGAAACTGACCAACAAACTACCCAAAGACGCCGCCTTAGGTTTAACCAACCAGAACTTGCCGATGTAGTCATCGAAGTTATCCAGCAGGTGTTGGCCCCATGCACTTTCAGTCTCTTGCACAAATTCTTCAATCACGGTGCGTAAATGGTGGCGTTGCGCTTCCAGTGCTTCAGTATTGATGCGATGGATATCCACCAACTCGTGGTTGTAGCGATCCACAAAGTCGTTAGCTTCATCCAACACATAAGCGAAGCCACCAGTCATACCCGCACCGAAGTTGACGCCCGTTTGACCGAGCACTGTCACTACGCCGCCAGTCATATATTCACAGCAGTGATCGCCCGCACCTTCCACTACCACATGGGCACCGGAGTTACGCACACCACAGCGCTCGCCTGCAGTACCGGCTGCGAACAACTTACCGCCAGTCGCACCATACAAACAGGTGTTACCCATAATGCTGGTTTTGTTCGATTTGAAGCCGGAGGTACGCGGTGGACGAATGACCAACTTACCACCCGCCATGCCTTTACCGACATAATCGTTAGCATCACCTTCGAGGTACATATCCAGACCACCGGCGTTCCACACCCCAAAACTCTGACCAGCAATACCAGTCAGTTTCAGTTTGAGAGGCTTATCGGCCATGCCCTGATTGCCATAGCGTTTGGCGATTTCACCGCTGATGCGTGCGCCAATGGAGCGGTCGCAGTTGGTGATATGGAATTCAAACTCACCACCGGTCTTGGCTTCAATCGCAGGCAGCAAGACCTTGACCATAGCTTCGGCAGTTTCGCCTTTATCAAATGGCTCGTTTTTGCTTACCGCGCACAATTGTGGTTTGGTCGCCAAGAAATCATCGGTATAGATGATGGGGCTCAAATCCAATTGTTGCTGCTTAACCGTTTCGCCTTCGAGGATCTGCAACAGATCAACGCGGCCAACCAATTCACCGAGACTGCGCACACCGAGGCGCGCCATCCACTCACGGGTTTCTTCCGCAACGAACTTGAAGAAGTTCATTGCCATTTCAACAGTGCCGATGTAATGGTCTTTACGCAGTTTGTCTTGTTGGGTAGCAACACCAGTGGCGCAGTTGTTCAAATGGCAAATACGCAGGTATTTACAACCGAGCGCGACCATCGGGCCAGTACCAAAGCCGAAGCTTTCAGCACCGAGCATCGCCGCTTTGACTACGTCCAGACCGGTTTTCAAACCGCCGTCAGTTTGTACGCGGACTTTATCGCGCAGGTCATTCGCACGGAGGGTTTGGTGAGTCTCGGAAAGACCCAGCTCCCATGGCGAACCAGCGTATTTAATCGAGGTCAACGGACTTGCCGCCGTGCCACCGTCATAACCGGAAATGGTGATCAAGTCAGCGTATGCCTTGGCCACACCGGCAGCGATAGTCCCTACGCCAGGGCGCGATACCAGTTTCACAGAAACCAGCGCATCCGGATTGACTTGTTTCAAGTCATAAATCAGCTGTGCCAGATCTTCGATCGAATAAATGTCGTGGTGCGGTGGTGGCGAAATCAGGGTCACACCGGGAACCGAGTGACGCAGACGCGCGATCAACGCATTCACTTTACCGCCGGGGAGCTGGCCGCCTTCACCGGGTTTCGCACCTTGGGCGACTTTAATTTGCAGCACTTCGGCGTTCACCAGATAAGCTGGAGTCACACCAAAACGGCCCGAGGCCACTTGTTTGATTTTGGAAGTTTTGATGGTGCCGTAACGCGCAGGATCTTCACCGCCTTCACCTGAGTTGGAGCGGCCGCCCAGACGGTTCATCGCCTCAGCCAAGGCCTCGTGCGCTTCAGGCGACAACGCACCGAGCGACATACCCGCCGAGTCAAAACGCTTGATCACGCTTTCAATAGGCTCAACCTCTGAGAGAGGCACTGGCTTGCAGGCATCTTCGCGGATCGCCAACAAATCGCGCAGCATGGATACCGGACGCTTGTTGACCAAATCGGCGTAGTTGCGCCACAGGGCATAGTTGCCGCTTTGCACAGCGCGCTGCAGTGTTTGCACTACATCAGGGTTGTAAGCGTGATACTCGGAGCCATGCACATACTTGAGCAGACCGCCCTGTACGATTGGCTTGCGATCCAACCATGCGCTTTGTGCGAGAATTTTTTGATCGGCTTCCAGATCTTCAAAACGTGCGCCGGCGATGCGCGATGGCGTGCTATCGAAACACATGGAAACCACTTCTTCCGACAGACCAATCGCTTCAAACAACTGCGCGCTGCGGTAGGAAGTTACGGTCGAAATCCCCATCTTGGAGAGGATTTTCAGCAGGCCTTTATCGATACCCTTGCGGTAGTTTTTGTATGCGGTGTCCACATCGCTCAGCAGCTCACCGGTTTCAATCAGGTCGTTGAGCACGTAATAACTTAGGAACGGATAGACCGCTGTCGCGCCATAGGCGATCAGGGCGGCGATCTGGTGTGGATCGCGCGCGCTGCCGGTTTCAACAATCAGGTTGGCATCGCAACGCAGGCCAACATTGGTCAAGTGTTGGTTGACTGCACCGACAGCAAGAAGCGCAGGGATCGGCAACAAGCCTTTTTCAAAGCCGTAATCGCTCAACACCATCAACACTTTGCCGGATTTAACGGCGGCAGCCACGTCATCGCACAGTTTAACCAGTGCAGATTTCAGATTGGTTTGCTCAGCGTTGTAATAAAGCGAGAACTTAGCCACGGCATAACCGGGACGGTTCAAATTCATCAAGCCGCGGAATTTTTCGGGCGAGAGCACAGGCGAACTGAGGATCACGCGGTCGGCGTGCTCGGGCAATTCGTCATAGACAGGCAATTCGCGGCCAAGGCAAGTCTCCAGCGACATCACGATCGCTTCGCGCAGCGGATCGATAGGCGGGTTGGTTACCTGCGCAAACTGCTGGCGGAAATAGTCGTAAAGCGAACGCTGTTGACGCGACAGTACCGCCATAGGGGTATCGTCACCCATGGAGCCAACCGCTTCCTGGCCGCCTTCAGCCAATGGGCGTAACAGTTGATCGCGCTCTTCAAAGCTCACCTGGAACATTTTCATGTTGGCTTTGAGGGCGATACCTTCAATACCATTTTCTTTGGCATCGGTATTGAGCGTGGATTCAATGCGCAGCGCACGCTCTTTCAGCCACTTTTTATAGGGCTGGGTAGACTTCAACTGATTGTCAATATCTTGCGTGTTGTGCAAGGTGCCGGTCAGGGTATCGATCGACATGATCTGGCCTGGGCCAAGGCGGCCTTTGGCGACTACATCAGCCGGATCATAGGCGTACACGCCCACTTCCGAGGCGACGGTGATCATATCGTCTTTGGTGATAACCCAGCGCGACGGACGCAGGCCGTTGCGGTCAAGGGTACAGACCGCATAGCGACCATCGGTAATTACCAGACCAGCGGGACCATCCCAAGGCTCGATATGCATGGAGTTGTATTCATAGAAAGCGCGCAGATCCGGGTCCATGTTCTCCACGTTCTGCCAAGCAGGCGGCACCAGCATGCGGATCGCGCGATGCAATTCCATACCGCCGAGCGTCAATACTTCCAGCATGTTATCGAGGCTGGAGGAATCGGAACCAGTGCGGTTTACCAGCGGCGTCACTGTACTCAGGTCAGGCAACAGCGGCGTTACAAACTTAGGCGTACGCGCCACCGCCCAGTTGCGGTTGCCCACAATAGTATTGATCTCCCCGTTGTGCGCCAGCATGCGGAACGGTTGCGCCAATGGCCAACGCGGCGAGGTATTGGTCGAGAAACGCTGGTGGAAGACGCAGATTGCGGTCTCCAGACGCTCGTCAGCCAAATCAGAGAAGAAACGCGGCAGATCCACCGGCATCATCAAACCTTTATAGGAAAGGATTCCGGTACTCAGGCTGGATACGTAAAAAGACTTGTCGTCTTGCAGGCGGATTTCAGCCTTGCGACGCGCCATAAACAACTTTGAATTGACCTGCTCAATGGTCAGATCCGGGTTGTTTACAAACAGGTGATTAAACGTCGGCAGCGACTTCATCGCGATCGGACCCAAGCAGCTTGGATCAACCGGCACTTCGCGCCAGCCAGCAACGATCAGCCCTTGCGCAGTCAGCTCTTCCGCCACAATCGCGCGCGCCTTATCGGCAACAGCGGCATCGCGGCTAAGCATAATAGCGCCCACCCCGTAGATAGAGGTCAGCTCAACACCGCAGGCTTCTTTCGCTACTGAGCGCAAAAAGCTATCCGGCTTTTGGATCAACAAGCCACAACCGTCACCGGTTTTGCCGTCCGCATTGATACCACCGCGGTGGGTCATGCAGGTCAGAGCTTCGATCGCCGTTTTAAGCAGACGATGGCTGGTGTTGCCCTTTAAATGGGCAATCAAACCAAAACCGCAGTTATCTTTAAACTCGTCTATCTGGTAGAGGCCAGTGGTCATAGGCTGATTCTCAACAAAAATCACTATCAAGGGATACGCTGCAAGTAAAGGCAAAGCTCATGCGAAAGCCGCGCCAGATCACATCCCAGACAAAAAAGCCCCTGGTATCCAGAGGCTAGGCAAATGGGCGCAGGATATTACCCGCTTGGAGGGGTATTAGCAAGACAACTGCGGGAGCGTCGAGTGTGGGATTATGAGGCAGGTCAGCGCAAAAAACAGCCAGCCAGCGCGATTATATTGCGCTGGCTGATGACATTAGCACTAGGACGATTTACGCCAGCGCTCTGGCGTCAGGGTTTGCTTTGAGCCGAAGGCGTGCTGATCCGCTGCAGTGGCACTGTCTTTACACTCGCCGCGCACCCAGAGGTGATAGCGCGAAATACTGCGGTCCAGTTCAAAAAAACCGTCGCGGCAGTAACCAGCTTGTTCGATCACATAGGCGGTATTCTCCAGCAGCCGCTCATAGGTACCACGTCCTACGTCGACGCCCCCCTTGGCAAATTCCTGCCCTGGATTGGCGCCACCGCGCGCAACACGTATATGACTCGGGATTCGCTCCTCAGGCCAACGCAATCGATAGGTAAACATCTTGGAAGTATTGGGCAGTATCTCCACTTCAAGCGTCTCGGCCATTTCAGTTTCGACATAGCTGCGCCCCGTGGAACTGCATCCAATAATCGTGCACATCAACAACGTGAATATAACAACTTTGCCCATCTATCTGCCCTATGATCGGTTTAACAATTGGCGTGCGTTGGGGGGGATTAAAGAATTCCTGCCAGAAGCCGACACACTGGCGATAACCCTCGTTTATTGTCCACACTATACGCGCATCACACCGGAGCCTGCCATGGGTTCGCTACACACACTGCCCCAGCGGATAAACAGCCTGCTGTTGACCTGCATTATCAGCCTGAGTTCACCTGTTTTGGGCAACTCGATCGTACCGGACGATATCGCCTACAAACCTCACCCCGCCCCCAACCCTTCGGAGAGCGGTGTGGTAGTGGGCACCAGCGAATTACCGGCAACTGCTGCAAGGGTGCCCTCAACTCAATACCTCGCCAAAGGCCAGTGCCCCGACCAAAGCCGCAGTCACGATAACCTATCAAAAGCGCTGGCGATCACCCAATTCCTGCGCAGCTCGCCCCATACAGCTAATGCAGGCAACCTGTTCGCAGCCGAATCCGGGCTGCCCGAACTGATCCGCGCCCAGTTGCGCCAGAAATATCAAGCTACGGGCCCAGCAGTAATGCCTTGGGGGTTTGCGCAGGCTGATCTCAGCGAATCCCAACTCAAACAGCAGGCACAAAAAATTGCGCGCCAGATGCGCACCCAATTTGTGATTAGCGGGACAATTGTTGACATGTCCATGCTGGCGCCAGACACCACATACAATCCCAGCTTATACCGCCAATTTGCCAATGGGTTTCACGACCTCACCCATTTAAAAATGTTTGACCAGCGCACGCGGGTAATGAGCCTGGAAGTGCAACTACGCGACGGTTTTACCGGTGAATTACTCTTTAATAAAAGCTACTCGACCAATGGTATCTGGAACCAGCGCCAACCAATCGGATTCGGCTCGCCCGCTTTTGCCAAAACCCACTACGGCAAACGAGTCAAATCACTAGCCAATAAGATCAGCACCGAGCTAGCCCAGATCATTCACTGCCAGCCCTTTATGGCCGCGATTGATAGCGCCCCCGGGCAGACTCAGGTTTTACTGCACGGCGGCGCTAATAATGGCCTGCACGCGGGCGACAACCTTAGCTTGTATCAGGTGATTATGGTGGGCTCCAATAACGAGTATCAGGTAAGCGACACCCGGCTGGTAAAACGCGAAACGCGCCTGCATCTGAGCGAGGTCTACCCTACACATAGCATTGCAGTAGTAGAGGGCGGTAGCTATTTAAACGGCAGCTATCTGGCCGCGAGCGAATAATCCACTACGGCTTGGTTGTTTCTGTGCCAGCACCGTAGTGCTCTTGTAAATAGGCATCGTGCGAGGGCAAGCTTTTTACCATATTAAAAATGGCGGAGCGCGCTAATTTCAGAGTTTCATTGATCTGGCCAAAATCGAGGTTATCGACGCGCGGGCTGTATTTTTGCGGGCGAATACCCATGCCTTCAAATACCGATTGCCAGCTGGTGCTGCGAAATAATTCGTCGTTATCTTCACGCAAAATACCGTGACCTTTAAACAAATCGATGCGCTCGCGCAGCGATTCAGGTAACTCCATGGTTTTACACCAACGCCAAAATTCGCTGTCGTCGCGCTCGGTCGCACAATAATGCAGCACAATAAAATCGCGCACCTCTTCAAAGTCCGCCCCCATACGACGATTATATTCACGCTGCAAACTAGGCTCGCAGTCGGCATCAGGCAAAAAGCGTAAAAAGAAATCCATGCCGCGCGCGATTAAATGAATCGCCGTAGATTCAAGCGGTTCAATAAACCCTCCCGACAAACCAAGCGCCAAACAATTGCCTTTCCAAAATTCCTTGCGTCGTCCGGTATTAAAACTAATCACACGCGGATCGCTAATACGCGGCGCATCAAGATTTTTCAGCAAGGTAGTTTTGGCTTCGGCATCGCTGCAAAACTTACTTGAATACACATAGCCATGGCCGGTCCCATTGCGCAACGGAATGCGCCAGGCCCAGCCCGCTTTGCGCGCGGTTGCTGTGGTGTAGGGCATACGTGAACCGGCGACCTGGGTTTTGACAACTATGGCGCGGTCGCAGGGTAAATAATTCGACCAATCTTCAAAGCCAACGCCGAGCGCCCTTTCGATTAGTAAGGCTTTAAAGCCCGAACAATCGATAAAAAAATCACCGTGGATTTTGCGCCCGTCCGATAACTCCAGCGCCTCGATAAAACCATTGTCTTTACGCTGCACGTTTACGCAGTTGCCTTCACTGCGAATAACACCGCGCGCTTCGGCATAGCGACGCAAATAGGCCGCCACTAATTTTGCATCCAGATGCACTGCATAACCGGCACCGCCAATCGGTGTGTTCATCGCCTGTGCTGGCGGAAAAAACCGCTCCTGGGCTGCCATCACCGCACAGGGCGAGAAATCCTGCAGGTTGTATTGCTCACCCTCCATAGTCGCCTTGAGCCAGCACTGGTAAAAATCCTGCGAGCCGATACGCTTGCCGAGCGCGCCGTAAGGATGGAAATAGGACTGGTTTTTCACCTTCCAATCGACGAATTTAATGCCCAATTTGTAACAGGCCTGGGTCTCGCGGATAAACTCCTCTTCATCGATCCCCAAGCTGGTAATCAAGCGCACCACAGGCGGGATAGTGGATTCACCCACCCCGATAGAACCTATCTCTTCCGACTCCACCAATTCGATCTCACACAGCTCGCGTTTGAGATGCGCAGCAAGCATGGAGGCTGCGATCCAACCAGAAGTTCCGCCGCCGAGGATGACGATTTTTTTAAGTGGGTTCATGCTTGTATTCATAACCGAAAACGTTCCAATAATTACCCGCGCTGCCCTTACCAGTTCGCTAAGGGCAGCATAGTCTGCTCAAGCGCATCCGGCTCGGTCGTAAAATTCCAGTAGGCACCGCTGCAGGATTGGATCGATTTGCGCAGCACGTCAATCGCCTTGTGACGCGGGAAGCTCGCGCGCCAGGCCAAAGCCAATTTGCGCTGGCCGCCCGCCAACGGCCGGGCAACCAGGCGATGTGCGGCGCACAAACCCGCCTCTGCCGCCGAGCGCGGCAATACGCTCAAGCCCAAGCCCGCGGCCACCATATAGCGCAGGGTTTCAAGGCTATTGCCTTCAGCCGCGTAGCGTTTGCGTGGGCTTTCGTCCGGCTCCCGCCAACCGGGGTTGAGCAGCAACACCTGCTCGCGTAAACAATGTCCTTCACCTAGTAGCAGGAGCTCTTCGCGGGCGATATCTGCCGGTGCTATCTCCGTTTTGCTCGCCAGTGGATGAGTCTGCCGCATAACCACCACCAAAGGCTCATCAAATAACTCCTGGGTCACCACATCGGATTCGCTAAACGGCAACGAGACCAGGATGGCATCCAGATCGCCGTCGCGCAGTTTTTTGCGCAGGTTAGCGGTGTAATCTTCCTGCACATAGAGCGGCATAGCGGGCGCCTGCTTCTGTAAATGGGGGATAAGTTGCGGTAGGAGATAAGGCCCAATGGTAAAAATCGTCCCTAACGCCAAGGGGCTATTAAGCTGATCCTTGCCGGCATCCGCGAGCGACTTGATGGCAGCAGTCGTAGTCAGTAGAACACGCGCTTGGGCGACAATTTTTTCACCCAATACAGTTGGCTGTACTTTGGTTTTGGTGCGCTCAAATAGCTCCACCCCCAGCTCCTCCTCCAGCTTGCGCACTGCGATACTGAGGGTCGGCTGGCTCACGTGGCAGCGTTCGGCCGTGCGCCCGAAATGCTGCTCCTCTGAAAGTATGACGATGTAGCGCAACTCAGTCAGGGTCATGAAAAACTCAATCCAGTTTAATGGCGCCCAGTGTGCCCGTTTGCATCCTCTCAGGTAAAGCTGCACGCTCATCCCAAAAGACTATAGCCAAATTCTATGGCATTCAAATTGCCCACCTCCCGCAACCCCATTTAAATATCCCGATCACCTGCTCCTTAGCGGCACGGGTCAATAACAACCAACACCTCATATAATTAACACCTAATAAAGATCGGATGTAGTCTCATGACAACTGCCCAACTTTCCGTTGTGTTTTTCCTTCAAATGTTCGTAATCCTTGCTGTTTGCCGCTTGGTAGGCTGGATTGGACAAAAATACCTTCACCAGCCCCAAGTTGTCGGTGAGATGATTGCCGGGGTTATCCTTGGCCCATCGCTATTCGGTCTGTTGATGCCAGAACTTCAGAAAACCCTGTTCCCTACGGAAATGAAAGGCGTCCTCTACGTAGGCGCACAATTGGGTGTTGGCATGTACATGTTCCTGGTGGGACTGGGTTTCCGTGGCGACCACTTCAAAGCCAACTTTAAAAGTGCTGCCGCCGTGTCTATCTCCGGCATGGTTGCCCCGTTCCTGGTGGCGATAGCGATTACGCCATGGCTGTTGACTGTACCCGGTCTTTTCTCTGATAAAGCCACTGTTTTCAGCGCGACCCTGTTTATGGGTGCTTGTATTGCGATCACAGCATTCCCGATGCTGGCGCGGATTATCCACGAGCGCGGCCTGAGCCAAACCAAACTGGGCACCCTGTCTTTATCTGCCGGGGCTATTGATGATGCTGGTGCTTGGTGCGTGCTGGCTGTGGTATTGGCCACCTTCGGCGCCGGTGCAGAATTAGCGTATAAAACCATTGTGGGTGGAATGGCTTTTGCCGCCTTTATGATCTTGGTTGTGCCCAAACTGTTGGCACCGCTGGCACGCGCTGCCGAGAAACAACAAACCCTCAGCCCGACCCTGTTCGCGATTGTCATCATGTGCTTTATGTTGTCTGCATTCACGGCTGATGCAATAGGCCTGCATGCGGTATTCGGCGGCTTCCTGCTCGGCGCGGTAATGCCACGCGGCAAACTTACCCAAGAGATCAAACGCCAACTTGAACCTTTTGTAGTGATCATCCTCATCCCGATTTTCTTTACCTACTCAGGCCTCAACACCCAACTGACTATGGTCAATAACGTCGAGCTGCTGGCAATCGCAGCGGTCATACTGGTGGGCTCTATTGCCGCTAAAGGGGTTGCGTGCTGGGGCGCTGCGCGTCTGTGCGGCGCTGACAACCGCACCGCAATGGGCATTGGTGCACTCATGAATGCGCGCGGGCTAATGGAGCTGATCATTATTAACATCGGGTTGCAAGCTGGAGTGATTGGCCCTGCACTATTTTCCATGATGGTGCTGATGGCAATCATCACGACGCTAATGGCATCGCCTTTGTTTGAGCTTGTGTATGGCAAGCGCGCCCGTGAAACCGGCGAGCTGGCAGCAGTAGGTGCTGAAGAGGCCGAACCTGCCAAGCCACAAACCGTCTGAGTTACATTTTTTGTACAGCCCTCCTCCCGTTTTACCTTAAGCCCTTTTAGCCCGAGCTAGTCTCGGGCTTTTTTATGTCCAGGGGTTGACCAAATCGCACCGAAAAAAGCACCAAAATATGTCGAAATTTTTATCACTTGCACCCAAATCGCCACCTGAGACTAGACCTGCATCACAACAAAATCAGTATCTTAGTTACCGTGGCACAAAAAGTGCTTTTTTGGCGTCTAGCTGTACCCACTCAATCACTCTATTTAACGGACTCCCCATCATGTTATCCATCAAATCGCTTATTGCAGGATTAGCACTGAGCACAAGCTTTGTCATGAGCGCATTCGCCGTTCCAGTCACTGTCAATCTGGCACCAAATACTGCAGGTTATGTTTGGTCATTCAACTACACCTCATCTGAAGCCGACGTTGCTGTAACCGGCTGGTCCAATAAATCCAGCGGAAACAAAGCTATCGCACAAGATGTGATCGGCAGATGGAACAACTCGGGCGTAGGCGTTGAAAATGCCAACAACCCCCACCACGCGGTCGATAATGCTAGCGGCGACTACGATGCCTTGCTCTTTTCCTTCAACAAAGTGGTTGATCTTAGCGGCCTGAATATTGGTTGGCATCAAAATGACGCCGACGTATCTCTGCTGGCTTACACAGGCGCAGCCCCTTTTGCAGGCAACCTAAATGGCTTAGGCAGCAACTGGGCCGCCTTGCTGAACAATGGCTGGAGCGTGGTGGGCAATTACAACCGCAATGGCAACGGCTCCTTTGCGGTTAACACAGCAGATGTGGCATCTCAATACTGGTTGGTCGGCGCTTACAACACAGCATTTGGCACAGGCAATGGATTGACCAAAAAGGACGACTATTTCAAGTTGAAAGCAATTACTTTTGAAGCCGTTGAAGTAGCTGAGTCAGGCTCCCTGATTTTATTGATGTTAGGCTTGGCAGGCTTACGCTTTGCGCGTCGTCGCGCTGCATAGTTCTCACAGCTAAAAGACTGTTTCAAAAAGGGCGCTATCAGCGCCCTTTTTTATTGCCTATAAATTTGTATCGCTTATGATGGGCCGGCTTAAAAAAGATAAGAAGACATCAGGGACAACAATAACAATCCATTAGCGAGACAATAGTATGCGTAGACAAATCGCCTTATCACTTGCTCTGACCTGCGCCCTTCTCTGCACTGCCATTAGCGCACAGGCACAGCAATTCAATGTATTACTCTTTACCAAAACCAACGGCTGGCACCACGAATCCGTCAACGAAGGTGTCACTGCGGTACGTGAACTTGCCGTGCGCCATCACTTCAGCGTTGATTGGCATGAGGACGCGGGTATTTTCAATGATGAAAAACTCAAAAAATACCAAGCTGTCATTTTCCTGTTGACCACCGGCGATATTCTTAATGATGAACAACAAGCTGCGATGGAGCGCTTTATTCGCTCCGGTAAAGGCTTCGTTGGCGTTCACAGCGCATCCGACACCGAATACGATTGGGATTGGTACACCAAAATGGTAGGCCGCACTTTCCACATACACCCCGTCATCCAAACCGCTGAGCTTACCGTCACCAATCGCAAATTCCCCGGTGTTGAGCGCATGCCCGATCGTTTTTTATGGACGGATGAGTGGTATGAATTCGGCGCAGAGCGCATTAAAGGCCTGAATTATATTCTGGCAGTAGATGAGCAGACTTTTGATCCAAAGGTGAGTTGGGGTGAGAAAAAAGGTGAAGGCATGGGCAAATTCCATCCCATAGCTTGGTATCACGATTACGACGGTGGCCGTGCATTTTACACCGCACTCGGGCACCTGCCCGCCACTTACAGCGATGCACTGTTTCTGGAACACATCTATGGCGGACTTTATTGGGCAGCAACCGGTAAAGGTTTGCGCAAAAAATAATTCCTGACTATCACTCTAATCATAACAACAGACACCATGAAAACATTCATACAGACCTACGCACGATTTATTTACCCCGCCGTTATTTTGGTGATTTCACTGAGCATTTATTTTCCCTATTACGGCACACCACAAGCGATGTTTTGGGATGAAAACTACCACGTACCCAACGCTCAAAAATACATTGATGGCGTGATGTATATGGAGCCGCACCCACCGCTCGGCAAATTGCTGATGGCAGTAGGCGAAGTATGGTTTGGCGATAACGAAAACGTTAACAAACAAGCGCTGCTCGCAACAGATTATCTTACCGGTGACGCCGCACCACCTGAGATGACTTACAAAGGCTATCGCTGGCCATCAACGGTAATGATGGCCCTCTCGGTTTTATTCTTTTACGGCATTATTAATTGCATAACGCAACGTGCATGGCTTGCAGCGGCGTTCACAAGTCTGGTCATTTTTGATAATGCACTGGTCATACATGCGCGCGCGGTACATCTCGATGGCATTCAATTATTTTTTATTCTTGCCGAACTGTATTTTTTTACTCGCATTGTCACCGGCGGAAAACCTATTCGCCTCAGGGATTATGTCCTGCTGGGAACCTTCATAGGGTTGGCCACCAGTGTAAAAGCCACCTCTGCGATTGAATTATTATTATTGGCAATGCTTTTTTGTGTCGATCAATGGAACAATATTAAACAGTGGAATTGGCAGGCACTTATCAAACGCATCGCCGTTACTGTGCCGTCTGGTGTGCTGCCTGCAGCAGCGGTGTTCCTCGGCGTTTTTTATGTCCACATAGGTCTGGGCGAAAAAATTATCGACAACAGAACCTACAAGGCATCTCCCGAATACATCAACCAAATTCGTATGGGCGACACTTGGTCACTCAAGACCTTTTCATTGGGCATGCGCGATAACTGGAAATTCATGAGCGAGTATGCCGACGGTGTGCCACGCCTTGACGAATGTAAACCGGATGAAAATGGCAGCTACGCAATGAACTGGCCATTAAGCAGTAAAACCATCAGCTATCGCTGGGATAAAAATACAGTCGATGGCAAAACCGTTACCCAATATAAATACCTGATTGGCAATCCGATCGTCTGGTTCTCCATTGTAGGAGGAATCATTCTCTCCCTGAGCTTGGTTATCAGCCGTTATATCTACAACAATCCCGTCAAAGATGAAAAACTTTTCTATTGGATCTGCGCCTTTACCGGGCTCTATGTGAGTTATATGGTAGCGATCTTACAAATTGAGCGGGTGATGTACCTCTACCATTATTTTATTCCATTAATTTTTGGGGCAATTAACCTTGCATTAGTTTTTAACTATATCTACCGCGACGAAGTTATCGCCAACAATAAACACACCATTATCAATGCCAGCCTGTTTGCCATTTTGGTGATTGCTGTATTTGCGTTCTTCTCTCCATTCACCTATGGCTTTGGGTTAACCGAAGACCAATTTGAATTGCGCAACTGGTTCAGCTTCTGGAAATTACAGGTGGTTAGATAATTATGAATATCCAACAACTATTAAACAAAAATAGTATTTTCACTGCGCTTATTGCGCTGATTGTCATACTGATTGGCGTGCGCATTACACCGGTGAGTGTCGATCCTGTAGTGAAGGTAATGATTAGCAAGAACCGCGTGGGGATTGCTAACATCTATCAACAGCGCGATATCGAATTTACCCGTGAAGTCTGGGTAGATGTGCTCGATCTGGAAGAAAGCAGCCGTTTTAGCCATCCAAAACTCGGTAATATCGCCACCTACACTGACGATTTTTTTGTCGATGTTGACCATAAAATCACGGTTAAAGAATCAGATAACTATCGTTTTATGATGGGCAGTGATGATGGCTTTTCTTTGCGTATTGATGGCAAGCTTATCTGCGAGCATCTGGGTGATCGTCCCTTCAGTGTTCAGCCCTGCATGATCTTTTTAAATGAAGGCGAGCACCAGGTGCACATCTCTTACTTTCAGGGTTTTGGCAACTCCGGCTTCACTGTGGAGTATGCTCGCGGAGATGAAAAACCACGCTGGTTTGGTGAAGACTCAAGCAGCGTGAAGTTTTAACTTATCCAATGTGCCACCCACTGAAAAGCGCCCGCAACTGAGGCTACTTTAAAATTCCAAGCTGTAAGTTTTAACTTGACTCAATGCCCTCATCGTTTGATGTGGGCATTTTTTATGCAAACAAAAAATGCGAGTTCGTAAACCGAGATGATTTATTTACTGAGTACGAATAAGCGCATTCCAACTAAATATAGCTTGGTGGCGCGGCTGCTTATATTGAGCCGCTTTCATTGTAGGGGTTGATAACTGGAAAACGCTTCGCCGAGAAAAGGTCACCAAAAAACGGGAACTGTCGAATCAAATCTCAGCCAGTTCGCATTAATACGGCACTGCAAATATCCGAAAAAAATATCAATTCCATTTCCGTTCGATATTGTTGCAAGCATGGGTCAACGTAAAATCTTGGGC
Organism: Cellvibrio fibrivorans; assembly: GCF_031457055.1. Lineage (NCBI taxonomy): Bacteria > Pseudomonadati > Pseudomonadota > Gammaproteobacteria > Cellvibrionales > Cellvibrionaceae > Cellvibrio > Cellvibrio fibrivorans. The sequence continues at coordinate 169,645 of NZ_JAVDVX010000001.1, forward strand.
ATTAAAGTTCTTGCCAAGAAGACATTTGGTCGCTGATATAAAAAATTTAGCTATCCTTTATCTGGCCAGTCTGGCTCAACATTAAGTTTGAACAACCAATCCAAACTGCAGAATTACAGAACAGAAAAAAGCATTTTTAGACTTAGAATAATAAGCAGTAGCGCGAATAATTTTTTTAGTAATTTAACCGGTAATCTATGAGCCAATTTCGCGCCAAAAGGTGCCGTTATAAAACTGGTGAGGGAAATAAACAGTACTGCGGGAAGATAGACAAAGCCAAACGTATGATTACTCAGGGAAGTAGTTGACCAACCATTGATGACATAACCCGCAGTGCCCGCGATAGAAATAGGTAAACCAATTGCCGCAGATGTACCTATGGCCTTTTTAATATCAACATTCTGCCAAACAAGATAGGGAACCGTTAATGAGCCTCCGCCCGTGGACACAAGTGCGGACACAGCGCCGATGCCCAAACCACCCAATAATAAACCGCCGTTACCTGCAAGCTCTCTACTGGGGTAAGATTTTTTATTAAAAAACATTTGGAGCGAAACAACAGCCATAAAGAGCGAAAAAAATATGGCCAGATAAGAAGAGCTGGCATAGGCTGCGATAAATGTTGCTAAAAATGTACCCACCACAATACCCGGAGACATAATTTTCACAACCGGCCATAACACAGCGCCTGCACTATTGTGCGCTCGCAGACTGGATATGGATGTGACAATGATCGAGGCCATTGATGTACCCAAGGCGAGATGAACTACATTTTCTGCTGGAATACCTTGATACAAAAATAAAGTGGTGAGCACCGGCACCATAATTCCACCGCCACCCACACCGAGCAATCCTGCCATAAACCCTACAAAAACGCCGAGCAATAAAAAAGACAACATCCACACGATGTCTAAAGGCATCAGCAATTCCTGTAGCAAAGCATCAGACTCCATACACAATTTTTGGTTTGCGCAATTGCTGGATTGTATAAGCCAACAGAGCACATGCAAGAACACCGGACACCAACCACACCTGCGCAAAATGGGTAGCGGTAATTGTGCCGCCCAGCAATAGATCTTTAATCAATACCTGATGCCCCAACACCGGCACCCAGCGGAACCAATCGGCGTAAGCACTCGGATTGAACAAGGTATAAAACAGTGGCACCATCGGGATAAATATCATCAACCCCATATAGGTCTGCGCATCTTTAAAACTGCGGGCAAACAGGGAAATTAAAAATTGTAATGACGTCGCCAGCAGCGCAAGCGAAGCGAGCACTACAAACACACCGGCTAATTCCAGTGGCGATACATCAACTCGCAACCCCAACTCTTTAAAAGGTACATAAGCAAATGCGACGACCAACAATATGACTTCTACCAGCGACACCATCAAGGTAAGGGAAAAACTATTACACCATTTTCCCAGCACTAATGCAGTGGAAGATGCAGGTGTAATTAATAGGGATTCGAGCGAGCGGCGCTCGCGTTCGCCGGCGGTCATATCTGCACTGAAACCTACACTCGCCATAAAGGCAGTGAGAATTAACAGCATGGGCAAACTCCCCATCACAAAAAAACCCATTTTTTCATCGCTGGCTATATTGAGATCGCGAATATAAACGGGGTTGGCGATCCCGGGAGAAATACCGCGCGATAACAAACGCAAACTACCCATCCGCCCGTTCCAACTCCAGATTTGCTGGCGCACAAAATGAATCCCTCCTTGCAGTTTGTTGTTGGTTGCATCGAAAACCAGCGCCAATTCAATTGATTCACCTGTGGCAAATTTTTCGTGCGCATCTTTGGGGATTACCAAGGCATAACCCAGTTCGCCCGTTTCCACTTTTTGATAGGCATCATCGCCCACTGCATCAACTTGTACGCCGCGCTCTTGCAGCCAATCGATCAGCGATGGCAATTGCTCTGCCCCCACAACAGCGAGCTTGATGGGTTCGTTGTTGGTCGCTTTGGATTGATTGCTCATATGAATAATGAATAGCGACGAGGCGACAAATACACCGACAAAATACACCGGCATCAAGAGCGTCATGCGTAAGCTTTTACTATCGCGCAGGGAATCACGCCACTCTTTGCGAAACACTATGGCAATTTTATTCAACAATTCCGTAAGGTTAAACGAATTACGCATGATGCAGCTCCTGCTGTGGCTGAACTAAATTGACAAATGCCTCTTCCAGATTGTGGGATTTTCCCGCATCCAGAATTGTTTGAAGATTACCGTCTGCCAAAATTTTTCCGTGGGAGATCACAATAATGCGGTCGCACAAACCACTGACTTCATGCATCAAATGGCTGGAAAAAATCACGCAACGCCCCTGCATTTTTAATTCATGTAATAAACGACGCACTGCGCGCGTCGTGATCACATCCAAACCATTAGTGGGTTCATCCAATAAAATATGCTGCGGCTGGTGCACGATCGCCCGCGCCAACGCCGTTTTCATGCGCTCACCGAGTGAAAAACCTTCCGCGCGACGCTCGGCAATATTCACCATGCCCAACCAATCAATTAATTGGTTAATGGATTTTTCCATCGCATCACCTTGCAACCCTTGCAGCTCACCAAAGTAGCGGATATTTTCGCGCGCGGTTAGACGCTTATATAAACCCGTATCATCCGGCAATACACCTAATTGTTGGCGCGCAGCGTTCGGATTTTTACTGACTTGATGTTGATTGACCCACACATCACCTGCACTCGGCTGCAACAATCCGTAAATCAAACGCATGAGGGTTGATTTACCTGCACCATTTAACCCTAACAGACCGGTGATCTCGCCATCATTTAAGGTAAAGCTGACATCATCCAATGCGGTGATCAGATTTGGTGTGGCAGCTTTTTTAAAGCCAGGAAACTTGAGGCCGCTATTCTTTTTTGCCGCAAAGGTTTTACTGAGATGCTCTACACGAATCATTATTCTGCACTCCCTGACGATGACATATCTATGGAGGAAACGCTTACAGATGAGACACCTACCGATGAATAATTATCGGCCGCAGAGCTGGCCGCTTTTTTCTGATTGGCACCTAGTACCAAGGGCAGAGGTTTAATCTTTTCCACACAATCTGCTTTTACATCCTTCATAGACGCTCGCTCGATAAATTGCGCAATCAATTGCGGCACACAACCTTCAGATGAAATGGAGTGGTTGCCACCCGCCGCACTCAAACTCGTTGAATTGGGCAAGTGCGCCGCAACAGCTTGTGCCCATACATCGGGCGTCACCGGATCATGTTTTCCTGATAACAAGAGCGCTGGCACATCGCTTTTGATCGGATCCCAATAATCGACAGGTAATTGCGCTTTAGGCCATAACGCGCAAATCGGTTGTATGTCCTTTACGAAAGGAATACCAAAAAACGGGATGCTCTGCTCGATATCACTCACTGATAATAGCGGCCAGTCTTCATTGCAAATCACACTGTAGCGCATGCCTTCCGCAATGTTCATCAACTGCGCATTCTCCGATGACAAGGCCGATAAGGCCGCAAGCAAACGATAATCTTCTTTTTCGGCAAAACTAATCGCACGCGGCAATAACACCGTTAAATCGCGCGAGTAGAGCGACATAAATATCAATGATGAAAACGTGCGCGGCGTTAAGTGCAGTGATTCCGTCTGTTGGTTGCGCGGATGTTCATAGCTAATTTCCAGCGGCTCACCCTTTGCCTGCAACGCATTCAAACGCTGCAGTACGGTTTCTGCTTTTTGCACTATGTTGCCAAACTCTGCCGCACAATCTGTTTGCGCAAGGCATTCATTATTCACCGCTACCAAAGCCGCCATAGCATCGCGTGCAAAATATTTGGGAAGGGCGATGCTCACAGGTGCCACGCCATCCAAAATAATCGTGCGCGCCTGCTCTGGATAGCGACGCGCATATTCAAGTGCAACACGGGTACCGTAGGAACCACCCCAGAGATTAATTTTTTCATACCCTAATGCGATACGCACCGCATCCAAATCCTGCACGGCATCTACTGTGGTATAGAAAGCAGCATTGTGTTGATATTTTTCGGCGCAGTTTTTCATCAGTGCAATATATTTTTCAGTCTGCTTCGCCTCTGGCAGTTTTAAATCCTCTGGCGATGCCTGTTCACAGCGCAGCGGATTGGATTTGCCGGTGCCGCGCTGATCGACAAAAATTAAATCGCGATTTTTGCGCACATCCGCAAAAAAGCTGTGGATCTGGTTAGCCATCTCAATCGAAGAACCTCCAGGCCCACCCTGAATTAAAAAGAGTGGATCGGCATTGGCTACCGGGCTGATCGCAGGCAAACGTAAAATCGCCACACTAATGTCTTTGCTATTGGCGTCGGCAGGATTTTCTTTCAGGGTTAATTCACCACACTCCGCACCATACACCAGCGGGGGCTTACCGGTTTCCACAAATCCAGGGCACGGCTTGAGAATGGAAACTGCAGCAGCTTTTCGCTCTATTTTTTCACTGCATGCGGGCAAAAGACCTAGTAGCAACAAGCACAAAATACCGTAAGCCGACCAAGAGATATTCATTCGTTCATTCCTTATTTGTACAAATGTGAATTTATTGATCACCGAGCAACTACTTATCCGCGAGCAATTCGCGCAGGCTAGCCAGTAATACTTTATCGGGAATTTCCAACTGCCGTGCCGCGAGCACCAGTTGCTCTAACTGCGGATGCAAGTGATGTAAACGTTCCTGTTCAGAATTTTTTTGTTTATCCTGCGGAGCAATTTGCATCGGTTTACCGCGCTGCCGCATGAGCAAACCTTCAACCTCCAACAAACTATAGGCTTTGGAAATCGTCATGGGATTGACTGCATGCTCAAACGCCAGCTCACGCACCGAGGGCAATTCATCGCCCTCTTTCAATTGACCACCGGCAACCATACGCCGAACCTGCTCGGCAAGCTGGCGATAAATAGGGATACCGGATTGGGGATTAAGTGTGAACATTAATTTTTTACCCGGTAAAAATTAACACTTTCCCAGCTCGATTTAACCCACGCGCGCGCCAGTAAAGTCAACATTAACAATGCGCCCGAAAACCATAGATAACCAGCATGCTCATGGCTAGGGCTCGGGCCCCAAAGAATATTCAAATAGACCATGATGCCGATGAGGCCGATATTTACAATAGGGGTAATCCAATTAAGCAGAACAAAACTGGCAGCGCATTTTATATAAACAAACAGCCCCACATAGAACGCAAGACTGCTGAACAAAAAGCCAATGAATAAAACGTACGCGCCCTTAAATAAACCCAGCAAATCATTCAATAGATAATGATTTATCAGCACAAAAACCAGCGTGACAGGAACTATAGAGGAGACCAACATTAAAAAATAACGTTTTTCGATATAAGTCAGTATTTCCCCTCTGGAATAACTACCGTTAATCCACAAGCGATACAAATTTCGAAAAAAGCTTTGGAAGATAATCCCACCGCGAATACAAATATAGATAAATGCATAAATCGAGACCATCATACTTGCTACATTGGCAGGTATTTGCCTTACCCAGTACAGCATAAACATGAGCATCAACAGAAAAAACACTAGCTGACCTAACTCGCGCTTACACCAGGCTTGAATACCGTCAGATACACCAGCCAACAATGAACCCGCAAGTGTTTTAGGGGTAGCAGAAAATACGTTGGTTATCGCCTGAATGTTATTCGCCTGCTGCCGCTGCATTTCAGCAGCGGGCAATGTCATAAAATTAATCAGATACTTTTGTGGCTGCCAGCGAACCCACCAAGCAAACATCACCAGCCATAGCAGTGCAGTCACTAGCCAATAAACTCCTGTGTTAACTGCGGACAATAAATCGGTGCTTTTTGCCGAGAAAAATACAATCCACACCAACAGCGGGACAAAACCCTGCGCGGTTTGCATATACGATCCGACCACTGCGAACAAAACTGCTGCGCATGTTAAAGCCATGGTTGTCAAAGCAAATATTGAATAAAAACTAAATTCTTTTGGATTTAATAGCACGAGGGTGATAGATAACCAAAATGACACTAACAACCAAAAAACCATGGCAATAAAAAATAATGGGTAGCGCAGATCTGCCATGTACTGAAACTGCTTACTGCTTCGTAATGCCAGCATTTGCCCCGGCACTAGCATCCCCACCATCATAACCAGTAGAAAACTAAACGCTGATCCAAGATACAGCAAAACGGAGTGGCCAAAAAAGCTCAGTATTGCGCCGGGAATTAACACCGCCAGGGTCAACACACCAAGCCATTTGACATAGCGGGCGGGCAATAGCATAACCAGTATCAAGCGCCAATATTGATTCAATACTCCTTGAGCACTCATGGATTCATCTCCAGAAAAATATCCTCCAAACTCAAATACTGCACGTCAATTTGCGCAGCAAACTGATTGGTAAGCTGTTGTTCACGCGCGGCAGACCAATTAATGAAAGTAAGCTGTGCACTATTGCCCTGTATTTTTTGATTGATTAAATCGGGCAAATCCAGCTTTTCCGGGAATTTTTCAGCGGCAAGTAAAGTAACGCGCGCAACCGATTCTTTTAGCTCATCAAGCCCGCCCTGATAGGCGAGGACACCTTCACGCAACATCCACACTTGATTGGCGACACGTTCTACATCGCCGACAATATGGGTAGAAAAAATCACTGCACGGTTTTCATCGGCAGCAATATCCACTAGCTGCTGTAAAAATTGGCGGCGGGCGATAGGATCGAGACTGGCTACTGGCTCATCCAGAATTAACAATTCCGGTTCATGAGCAAGCGCCAATAAAATAGATAATTTTTGGCGCTGGCCAACCGACATTTTCCCGGTCGCCATAGTCATTGGAATTAACCATTCAGCAATTAATTTATCTACCAGTGGTTGATTCCAGTGCGGGCGAAAACTTTTAAATAATTTCAGGTGGTCACCACCGGTTAAGCTAGGCAACAACTCGTCTTGCTGTGGTACAAAACCAATGCGCTGTTTAGTTTCACCAGCGATTTTTGTTGCATCAAGCTGCCAAAGCCTGGCCTCGCCTGCCGAGGGAAAACCAAAACCCAAAATTGTTTCCAGCAAGGTGGTTTTACCTACGCCATTTTTTCCCAATAGGGCAATGACCTGCCCAGGCAATACTTCGGCATTGATTCCTTTAAGAACAGTGACGCGTGAAAATTGACGTTGCAGATTTTTTAGCGATACACAGGCAGACATAAAAGCTCCTTTTATCTGATTAGGGTTGTGTGATGAGATAAGGTTTTACATGATATCCACGCTGTTTTAAATGCGCGAGCAAACCGTCTTTACTGCTGAGATGCAAACTGCCCACTAACACCAACTCAACCTCTGGCGATGCAAACATCTGCTCAATTTTTGGCAACCAAGCTTGATTGCGCGCAACTAATAATTGTTGATAAATTTCCGGCGTTTCTTTGCGCATATCCGCCGCCATTTCTTTATCTAACTTTTCCAATTCACCTGCACGCCAATAGCCGACGGATTTTTCCAACATGCCATCCATTCTGTGCAAATCGCGCAGCGTGGCTTTAATGATGAGATTGGCATCTACATCGGCGAGCATTGTTAAGTGCGTTAATACTTCACCAGTTGTTTCCAATTCCTGTACGGTTTTTCCACTGACAATTGCCTTCTGATAAAAATAGGCGTCCACGCCCTGCCCCACACCAAATCCCTGGCGCTGCATTTCTGCTATCGACAAACTGAGGCTCACAAACATGGCTTTAAATATGCTCATTTGCCCGAGCGGGAATTGACGCTCATCGGCAAAAGATTGCAACTCCTTCCACAACGCCGGTTTTAGATCCTGGGATAAATTTTTTCCGTCGCTGTACATAAATGCCTGCGCCATCTGCTGACCAAATTCGGGCGAGCTGGCTTTTTTCATATCGGTTTCGAGCACCAGAATTTTTGCATTTTCGTAAGCCTGCTCAAATTCGGGCGGAAGCGGATAATCGCTAATGCGCAACACATGAATAGTGCCGCCGAGATAAATTTTTTGAGCGCCTTTGGTGATTTCGTAAAGACTGGTTTCTGCGCTGGCAGAAATGCTGACAAACACTAACAAACCGGTAATTAATCTAAAACAGGATTTCATGGCTCACTCCTTGGTTGGCTGTTTATTAGGTGATGGATTAAGGGGACATCACACAAATCAATGTGTATTACTACACTAATACACGAATCCAATCCTGACAAGTGCAGACGGGAAACTTTTGCAGATACCGCCATAAATTTCAGGCAAAAAAATACCCGGACGAATCCGGGTATTTTTCATAAGCATCAGTGAATGGTTAATAATCAGGGGGCAAGTGCGTCCAAGCCAATCACACCTAACGGGCTGCTCAAGCCTGCACCGTCGCGCGCGACTGCGGTATACACCATCGCGTTGGCAAAGGTGAGCGTGGCTTTGATCGCCTCGGTTTTGGTGCCGGTGGGTGCGATGATCACATCGTAGCTACCTGCAGCCAATGAAACATATCCGGTATCAGCCTTAAACGGAACATTGGCAAATGCGGGCATAGCGTTGGCGATGGAAGCACCTGCAGCAACGACATAAATATCCACATTGCCTGCCAGGGTTGACGCATGCACCAGACGCACTTTCGCTTCCGTTGCTACTTTGCGATTGTTATCGGTCAGCAGCAGCGGCTCGATATTCGCGAGAGCACCCACGGCCAGCAAGCTGTACTCCATACCATTGGCGAGCGGGACATCGGCATTGATTACCACTGGCGTTGTTACACCGGTTGGTACCACTTTGAAGTTGTAGGTCGCCGCAGGCAGATTCAGGTAATTAGTGAACGCCGGGAAGGCAAGATTACTGATTGCCGGAGTCACGCCATTGTTTGCCAACACATCAACCGCCGGTGCATTGGCCGACGCATGCACTACACGCAAATTCGCACCTGCTGCTGCATCGCTCAGCACCGCCACATTGGCACCATCCAACACCACCAGTTGAATAGGTGATGAACCTGTACCGACATTGGGCAAAGCGCCGATCAGCAAATCTTTACCGCTGGTGAGGGCAACAGAGCCTGAATCAAACACGACTGTGTTGTTGGGCAGGGTGACGCGAATGCGATAGGTTCCCGCAGGTACTTCCAATGGGCCGAGTGTTTCTTTGAATGAGAAACTACCGACAGAAGTTGCGTCTGAGATGGCATCGCCAGGCGCAGTCACATGTACTTTCACTTCTGGCGCAGCAGCAGCCAAGTGTGCAACACGCACGCGCACGTTGTTGGCATTGGCGAGCTTGCCCATATCGCTCAGGATCAAGGGTTCGATATTGGCAACTGAATTGACCGCAATGACGTCGTAGCGAGTATTGCGCTCCAACTCCAAATCAACCGGGCCGATTACCACCGCATTGCCGCCAGGAATAACACCTTCAACTGCAACATTGTAAGTATCAGCATCCAGTTCCAGATAACCGGTCGATTTTTGGTAATCCAGACCTGACGCAGCCACCGCACCATCCACCCACAAATTCACTTTGGGGGCATCGGCAGATGCATGGAATACACGCACATGGGTTTTGTTGGGGGCCAAGCCGTCCAAACCGATCACGCCCAGTGCAGCGGTCAAGCCAGCACCATCGCGCGCAATTGCGGTGTAAACACCACCAGCCTCCAGCGCAACGCCGACTTTAATCGCCTCGGTTTTGGTACCGGTCGGGGCGATAATCACATCGTAATCGCCCGCAGCAAGGCTCACATAACCAGTGCTGGCTTTGAATGGGATGTTGCTAAAGGCAGGGGTCGCCGTTGCAATGCCAGCACCGGGTGCGGTTACATAAATATCTACATTACCGGCAAGGGTCGAGCCGTGCACCAAACGCACTTTTGCTTCGGTGGCGACTGAGCGGTTGTCGTCGGTCAACAGTAGCGGTTCGATAGTGGCCAAGGAACCCAAAGCAATCAGGGTGTAAGCAGCGCCATTCATCAGCGGCACATCGGCATTGATCACTACCGGCATAGTCGCCGCATTAGGAGTGACTTTGAAGTTGTAGGTCGCCCCGGGCAGATTCAGGTAGCCAGTCGCATCAGGGAAAGCGAGATTGGCAATCGCAGGCGTTGCACCATTGTTAGCAGTCACATCTACCGCAGGAGCATCGGCCGAGTTGTGCACTACACGCAAATCTGCACCGGCATTTTTATCGCCAATAATGGCGACCGCATTACCGTCCAACACAGCGAGGCTGATAGGCGATGACCCTGTACCGACATTCGGCACAGCACCCACCAACAAGTCTTTACCAGCGGCGAGATTCACGGTACCGGAATCAAATACCACAGTGTTATCGGCAAGGGTTACGCGGATTTGGTAATCGCCCGCAGCAACTTCTACCGCGCCCAAAGTCTCTTTAAACGCAAAGCTGCCCAATGCAGTTGACGCTGCGAGATCTGCCCCGGGCGCCGTTACAAATACTTTCACCGCAGGTGCAGCAGCTGCCAGATGCGCTACACGCACACGCACTTTGGTGTTATCGCTCAAGCTGCCGGTATCGCTGATAACCAGCGGCTCAATGCTAGCGACGCTGTTCACGGCGATAACGTCGTAGTCAGTTTTGCCAGCCAGAGGCAGATTGACTGGGCCGATCACTGTTGCATTGCCGCCAGGGATAACACCCTCCACTGCTACTTTGTAGGTGCCTTCGTCCAAAGTGAGGTAACCAGTCGATTTTTGATAATCCAAACCTGAAGCGACCACTGCATCATTCACCCAAAGATTCACCTTGGGAGCATCGGGTGACGCATGGAAAACACGCACCATGGTTTTATCGAGCGGCGTTACTGTGACCGTTGCGGTCGCGCTCTTTTTGGTATCGGCTGAACTAGTCGCCGTTACGTGATAAGTACCGGCGGTGAGCGGTGCTGTGTACAAGCCGGCCGCCGTTACAGTGCCGCCATTGGCCTCATCAACTTTCCAGGTAACGGCGGTGTTTTTACTGCCGGTAATACTGGCCGTAAATGTTTGGGTAGTCCCGGCTTTGATCGTTGCCGTCATGGGGCTGATGGATACACTCACTTTCTCTTTATCGTCATCGCTGCCGCAAGCGACTAGCACGAGACTTAGCAATGCGAGAAAAATACCTCTGATTAGCTTCATTTCCTTACCCTCTTGTTGACCGAATCAACATGTCATTAATGTTAGATAAAAGGTAAAACCCGTCGTGTCGGGTCGGTATTAGCAGGGTGGATTACGCCGCGACTTTTTTCAGGGATCAAAAAACGGAGCAAAAAAAATGCACTAGGCAATGAAAATCAGCACTGCTTGGCAAAATAGAGGGAATACATTGGCTGGAATGATCTGCACTAAATAACCCTGCGTATCAGTGGCGTATGGGCTATCTAAAAACTACTGGTAAGCGATAATGAGACTTCACATGACGACTAAAAAGGCCGTGTCAATGAATGACTCTACCGCCGCAAACGATGCGCCCGATTGGGGGGCGCTGCTGGCACGTGTAGCCGAGAATGACGATAAAGCGGCATTTCGCGCAATTTACCAACACTTTGCACCGCGTATCAAAGCCTATGCAATCAACCAGGGCTTTAGCCAGCATGCCGAAGTATTGGTGCAAGAAGTAATGACCAGCGTGTGGCGCAATGCGGATAAATATTCCGAGTCGCTTGCGTCGGTATCGACCTGGATCTTTACGATTACACGTAACCAGCGCATCGATATCTTGCGCAAGTTAAATCGCACCCGCGCCGAGATTGTGATTGAGACAGAAGACCTGTGGCAGATTCCCACGGAGGACACCACCATCTGCTCAATCCAGAATTTATCGACCGAAAAATTTGTAAAAGCCGCCATCGATAAATTGCCCGAAGAGCAAATGATCGCCCTGCGCAAAGTCTATTACGAAGGTAAAACCCACGAGGAAGTGGCAGAGGAGTTGAACATTCCTTTGGGTACGGTGAAGGGGCGCTTGCGTCTTTCGCTGCAAAAATTACGTGTTATGTTTGAGGCTAAAGAAATATGAGTGCCTATCATCCTGATGATATGACCTTAATGAATTACGCAGCGGGAAGCTGCAGTATTCCGGAATCACTCGCGGTAGCGATGCATTTGTGTTTTTGTCACGACTGCCGCCAGCATGTGAAAAACTTAAACCATTTAGGTGGCGCGCTACTGGAAACCATCAAGCCAGCCAGCACCGATGATGAGGCATTTGAAACCCTGATGTCATCACTGGAACCGCATGACCACAGCGCGCCCGTAAAAGTGAAAATGGAACCAACGCCGAACGATAGAGCGATTCAGCATTTCACCAACCCGCTGTTGCGCTACTTGCCCACATCGCTAGCGGATTTACCCTGGCAACGCCAAACGAAAGAAATCAGCAAGTTTGATTTGACTTCGCTGGTCAACGTGAAAGGCTTCCAGGTTGCACTGCAGAAAATCAGCGCCGGTGCAAAAGTCCCCAAGCATACGCACAAAGGTTTTGAGTACACAGTTATTCTGAGTGGTGGATACTCTGACGAGTTGGGTGTGTATCATGAAGGCGATTTTATCGCGCGCGATGCAAGCCACAAACACAGCCCTACCGCACTGCAAAATGAAGATTGTATTTGTTTGACGGTGTTAAATGCACCGCTGAAATTTACTGGCTGGTACCGCGTGTTAAACCCATTTATGGCGTGGAATTAAATCGTACAGCCTCACACAATCCCCGCAAACCTGCGGGGATTTTTTTGCCCGCAGATTGATTCGCTCACCCTCAGTGCACCTCGAACGAAAGCGACCCCCAATCATGCCAAACAACAATTATCCCCCTATGCCCTGTAGCGGACAGACAAGGAAAAAACCATCCAGTAGACTTTGACACCAAGACTTGTGGTGCCCTATTCCACTGACCACGAGCCTCTTTTGTTACAGGACGCTCGATGCCAAGCCTCACTACCGCCCCCGTGGTTAATCGCCTTATTGAAAGTTTATCACCTGAGGCGCGCCAACAAATTCTGCACAGCTGCGAACAGGTAGAACTAAGCTCCGGCACAGTGCTGTGCGAACCCGACCAACCGTTTCGCTACGTTTATTTTCCGTTGACCAGCTTTATTACTCTGGTCACCACACTGCGTGACCATCAACCACTTGAAATGGGTTTGATTGGTAATGAGGGTATGCTCGGCGCAACAGTCGCACTCGGAATAAATAGCGCCCCCATGCGCGCAATGGTGCAAGGCTCGGGCACTGCGCTGCGTATGACAGCTGAACAATTACAGCAAGATTTACAAAACAATGCTGCACTCACCAGCACCTTCAATCGCTACTTGTATGTATTGATGGCACAACTCGCACAAACCGCCGCCTGCGCACATTTTCACGCTATCGAACCGCGCCTGGCCCGCTGGCTACTCATGACACACGACCGCGCCCACGCCGATTATTTTCATCTCACTCAAGAATTTCTCGCCAACATGCTCGGCGTCCGCCGCAGCGGAATCACTGTCGCCGCCGGTGTATTACAAGAGCGAAAATTAATTCAATATACACGCGGGAAAATCAGCATCTTAGATCGCGCAGGATTGGAAGCAGTTGCTTGTGAATGTTATGAAGCGGTGACGAAGGATTATGCGCGGTTGTTTGAGTGATTTTTAAGAAATAGATTATTACTACATATTAAAAACTCACCACTATAAACAAAAAAACGCCCGCATCTTTCGAAGCGGGCGTTTTTAGTTCAGCGCGGAGAAAAATTACTCTTCAGTAGTTTCCGCTGGTGCTGCACCTGACTCTTCAGCCAAAGCTTCTTTGATTGAGAGTTTGATACGGCCGCGTTGGTCTACGTCGAGGCATTTTACTTTTACAACTTGGCCTTCTTTCAAATAATCGCTCACGCTGTTTACGCGCTCGTCGGCGATTTGAGAGATGTGAACCAAGCCGTCTTTGCCCGGCAGGAAGTTTACGAATGCGCCGAAGTCTACGATGCGCACTACGGTACCTTCGTAGATTGCACCGATTTCCGCTTCAGCAACAATGCCCATTACGCGCAAAATCGCAGCTTGCAATGCGTCGTTGTTGTCGGCGTAAATTTTAACGGTGCCGTCATCATCGATATCGATTGAAGATTGAGTCTCTTCGGTGATTGCACGAATAGTCGCGCCGCCTTTACCGATGATATCGCGGATCTTGTCCGGATGAATTTTGATGGTTTCAAAACGCGGTGCGTTTTCGCTAACCACTGAACGTGATTTGGCGAGCACTTTGTTCATCTCGGCGAGAATGTGTAAACGCGCGGCCAAGGCTTGCTCCAGTGCGATTTCCATAATCTCTTCGGTGATACCTTCGATTTTGATATCCATTTGCAGCGCAGTTACACCGCTGGTGGTACCGGCCACTTTAAAGTCCATATCGCCGAGGTGATCTTCGTCGCCGAGGATGTCGGTCAATACCGCAAAGCCGTTAGCTTCTTTCACCAAGCCCATTGCGATACCCGCAACAGGTGATTTGAGTGGGACACCGGCATCCATCAACGCCAGACTCGCACCGCACACAGACGCCATTGAGCTTGAACCGTTAGATTCAGTAATTTCGCTCACTACACGCAGGGTGTACGGGAAATCAGATTCTTTTGGCAACACGGCAGTAACACCGCGACGCGCCAAACGACCGTGGCCGATTTCGCGACGGCCAGTGGCACCCATACGACCACACTCACCTACCGAGAAAGGTGGGAAGTTGTAGTGCAGCATGAACGCATCTTTTTTGGAGCCTTCGAGGAAATCGATAATTTGTGCATCGCGCGCGTTACCCAGAGTCGCTACTACCAGCGCTTGAGTCTCACCACGGGTGAACAATGCAGAACCGTGCGCTTTGCCCAACACGCCAACTTCAACTTGAATTGGACGTACGGTTTTGTTGTCGCGACCATCGATACGCGGCTCGCCCGCTACGATACGCGAACGCACCAAACGGTATTCAACCATGCCGAATTCCGCTTTCACTTCATCGCTAGAGAAACCGGTAGTTTCAGTCGCCAATTCAGCAACGGCTTGGTTGCGCAACTCACCCAGACGGTCGTAACGTTTTGCTTTGTCGGTGATGCGATAAGCCATGCCGATTGATTCGCCAAAGTCTTTTACCAATGCATCAGTCAGCGCGGTTTTTGCAGCAACTGGTTGCCAATCCCAACGCGGCTTGCCCGCATCGCGTGCCAATTCGGCACAGGCTTGTACAACTGCTTGCAGTTCCTGGTGAGCATAAAGTACTGCGCCGAGCATAATGTCTTCAGGCAATTCTTTCGCTTCAGATTCCACCATCAACACGGCATCTTTAGTACCGGCAACGACCATGTCCAACTCGGAGGTTTCGAGTTGTTTGAAGCTTGGGTTGAGGATGTAACCCTCTTCCTGGGTGTAGGCAACACGAGCGCCACCGATAGGACCATTGAAAGGGATACCTGAAACAGCCAATGCTGCAGACGTGCCAATCATCGCAACGATATCGGGATCGTATTGTTTGTCAGTTGATACAACGGTACAAACAACTTGTACTTCGTTGAGGAAACCTTCCGGGAACAGCGGACGAATTGGACGATCGATCAAACGCGAGGTCAGGGTTTCTTTTTCTGAAGGACGGCCTTCACGCTTCAAATAACCACCGGGGATACGGCCAGCGGCATAACTTTTTTCTTGGTAGTGCACAGACAGCGGGAAAAAATCCTGGCCTGGTGATGCCTGCTTGGCACCTACAACAGTACAGAGCACAGATACTTCACCCATAGTTACCAGTACTGCACCGGTTGCCTGACGGGCAATGCGGCCAGTTTCGAGGGTTACGGTTTGATTGCCGTATTGAAACTTCTTAATAATCGGATTCACTCTTTTATCCTTTATATTCACTAAAAATCAATTGCGTTAATTGTTACGCGTCTATTTAAGTTTGCTCTTTTCATTCATATCAATAAAAAATCAGTACGAACTGTGCATCCTGCCCGGGCGCTAATTTTTACTCTCATCAGCGCAATTCCATAATTGCTTGTTAGATTCAAACAACAGCATTACAAAATAAAAGTGCCCGCAGAGCGGGCACTGGACAAACTTAACGGCGCAGACCTAATTTTTGAATCAGAGCAACGTAACGAGAAGAGTCTTTACCTTTCAGGTAGTCCAACAATTTACGACGCGCGTTTACCATACGGATCAGGCCGCGACGTGAATGGTGATCTGCCTTGTGGTCAGCGAAGTGGCCTTGCAGTTTGTTGATGTTAACAGTCAACAACGCTACTTGGACTTCGGGCGAGCCAGTGTCGCCTTCTGCTTGTTTGTATTCGTTAACGATTGCAGCTTTTTCAGAAGCACTCAGTGCCATGATGTTTTCCTCAATTAATATGCGATTAAATTACAGCCCGCCCGTGCATATTTACAGGTGGGTTGTTGCGGTGATTATCCAGTCCTTGAAGAACAATGGATGTCATCCGCGGCTTTTTACCCGGGCAAGCATAGCTTACGGGTAAATACTTGCGGCTTATTGCTCACCTCTTACTGTTCGTTAGAGGAGCGGTTCGCCAAAATTCGTTTAGGGGCTACACCACCTTCATCGGTGATACTGCCCAAACCGAGAAAAGCGCGGGGCGATTGTTCGGTTTCTGCACAAAAGACGCGCACAATAGCACCTTGCTCGCCAAATCGATAGACCTTGGACACCATCACAGGGTTGCCCAAACGGAAGTAATGGGCGCTGTTGGCGGGCAAGTCTACCGCCGGCAGACTGGCAACTGGCGCATCAGCGCTGAGCAGGTAGGAATCCAATGCAGCATAGCCCGCTTCGTCACCCGCCACTGCCTGTCGTTCATCAAAACGCGACTGCAACTCTTCCAGCGTAATGCACTGGTTTTCATTAAACAGACCGGCGTGGGAGCGATGCAGGGTTTTGACATGACCACCACAACCCAAAGCCACACCAAGATCCACCGCAATCGAGCGGATATAGGTACCTTTGGTACAGCGAATATCCAGCTCCACTTCGGCTTCATCGCCCGCGCGAAAGGCGAGAATATCGATACTGTGAATCGTCACAGGACGCGGTGCGCGCTCCACTTCAACGCCTTGACGCGCCATTTTGTAAAGCGGCTGGCCGTTGAGTTTCAACGCAGAATACATGGGCGGGACTTGCAAGATATCGCCGATCAATGGCTTGAGCGCCGCTTCGACTTGCGCGAGCGTGATACCGGCAGCGGATTTTTGTTCGAGGATTTCGCCATCGGCATCGCAGGTATCGGTAGTCGCACCCAGGCGAATACAGGTGCGATAGCCTTTGTCGGCATCGAGCAAAAATTGCGAGAATTTGGTCGCTTCGCCAAAACACAGCGGCAATACACCGGTTGCCAAAGGATCAAGCGCGCCGGTATGGCCAGCTTTTTCCACAAAAAACAACCGCTTGGCGCGTTGCAGCGCGTGATTGGAAGTCATACCGGCGGGTTTGTGCAGCAACAATACACCGTCAACAGGACGGCCTTTTCTACGCGCCATCAGTGCTGCTCGCCCTTGGAATCATCTTCGGGGGAAGGTTCGTCGTCGTGCTGATGCAGACTGTCTTCTTTTAACGCCCGCTCAATCAAGGTCGATAGATGCTGGCCTTTAACCGAGGTTTTGTCGTAGATAAATTGCAGTTTGGGCACAGTGCGCATGCTCAATTCTTTCGCTAAAAAAGTACGCAGGAAACCGCTTGCCTTATTCAGGATCGAAGCGGCGGCAATACTGTCTTTTTCATCGTCAACGCCGACAAAAGTCACATAGACTTTGGCGTAAGCCATATCGCGGGTGACGGTGACTTCATTGATGTTGACCAAACCAATGCGCGGATCGCGGATTTCATTGGGGATCACCTGTCCCAGCAAGCGCTGGATAGCATCGGAGACGCGGTCTGAACGGGTAAATTCTCTTGGCATGCGCCACTAACCTCTGGTTTGCCCTGAACCGGGCAGACAAAAATAACAAAGCCCCACCCCCATGACAGGGGTGGGGCGCAGGTGTTGCGACCGGCTTAGAGCTGGCGCGCCACCTCTTTCACTTCATAGACTTCGATCTGATCGCCGACTTTAACGTCGTAGTTCTTCACGCCGATACCACACTCGAAACCGTTGCGCACTTCACTCACGTCATCTTTGAAGCGACGCAGGGATTCAAGTTCGCCGGTGAAGATCACCACGTTGTCGCGCAGTACACGGATCGGCTTGTTACGCGATACGGTACCTTCAATCACCATACAACCAGCAACCTGGCCGAACTTCGGTGAGTTGAAGACTTCACGTACGTTGGCGATACCAACAATCGTCTCAACACGCTCTGGATCAAGCATACCGCTGAGCGCTGCTTTCACTTCGTCCAGCAATTGGTAAATGATGCTGTAGTAGCGAATATCAACACCTTCAGACTCCGCCATACGGCGGGTAGTGCTATCGGCACGTACGTTAAAGCCCACAATGATGGCACCGGACGTAATCGCCAAATTCACATCATTTTCGGTAATGCCGCCAATACCGGAAGAGATAATATTCACTTGCACTTCATCGTTACCGATGTCGTTAAGTGACGCCATAATCGCTTCAAGTGAACCGCGTACATCAGCCTTAACTACCACAGTCAGATTTTTCTTCTGGCCCGCTTCCATGTTGGAGAACATATTCTCCAGCTTGGATGCCTGGAAGCGCGCAAGTTTCTCTTTACGCTCTTTCTCGGCACGGAACTGGGCAACTTCACGGGCTTTACGCTCGTCAGTCAGCACCACAAAATCATCGCCAGCGCTTGGAGCTGTATCCAGACCCAGAATTTCAACCGGAGTAGATGGGCCGGCTTCAGTCACTTGCTGACCGCGCTCGTTGCTCATCGCACGGACACGGCCATAGCTTTGACCAGCCAGGATCAAATCGCCCTGCTTCAAAGTACCTTGCTGAACAAGGATAGTAGCAACAGTGCCGCGACCTTTATCGACGCGCGCTTCAATCACCACACCTTTAGCCGCAGCACTCGGAACTGCATGCAATTCCAGTACTTCGGCTTGCAGCGAGATAGCTTCGAGCAGTTCATCAATACCTTGGCCAGTATGGGCGGATACCTGAATAAATTGGGTATCGCCACCGTAGTTTTCAGGGATAACGCCCTTCACTACTAATTCATTGGTTACACGATCCGGATCAGCAGAAGGCTTATCGCATTTGTTGATGGCAACAACGATAGGCACATTGGCTGCCCGGGCATGAAGAATTGCTTCTTCAGTCTGCGGCATTACACCATCGTCCGCTGCTACTACCAGAATCACTACGTCAGTTGCCTTAGCGCCACGGGCACGCATGGCGGTAAACGCGGCGTGGCCGGGGGTATCAAGGAAAGTGATTTCACCACGTGAAGTCGATACACGGTAAGCACCGATATGCTGGGTAATACCACCGGCTTCACCCGCTGCCACTTTGGCTTCGCGGATGTAATCAAGCAGTGAGGTCTTACCATGGTCAACGTGACCCATAACTGTAACAACCGGCGCGCGCTGTACCAGATCACCTTCGGTTTCCAGCGATCGTTCCAGTGCATGTTCGATATCGTTTTCGCTAACGAGCACTGCCTGATGACCCATATCTTCAACCAGCAATACCGCGGTATCCTGATCAATCGACTCGTTCATCGATGCCATCACGCCCATCTTCATCAAGCGCTTGATCACTTCACCTACTTTAACCGTGAGGCGCTGCGCCAGTTCTGATACGGCAATCGTCTCGGGTACATTCACTTCATGGACGATTTTGGTGGTTGGCTTTTTAAACGCATGCTTGTTGTGTTTTTTGTGACTTGCACGCAAATGACTGCGACGAGCTAATACATCACTGTCTTCACCATCTTCAGCAACAAAATCCAGCAGTTCGATTTTTGGATTCTTTTTGGACGGTGCACCTTTCTTAACCGCCTTGCCTGCACCGCGCTTGTTGCGATCAGAATCTTCTGTATCGTCGTCATCGCGCTTATGGTTTTTCTTGTGGCCGTGGCCACCATGCTTGGTATCTTCTTTATCCGCTGGAGGAGCAATAACTGCCACCGCAGGCTTACCTTTGGCAGGACCGCGTGCATCAGGACGAGCCGTTTTCGCCGGCGCCTGGGCAGCGGGTTTCTCTGCTGGTTTTTCCGTGCGTACCGGATTGCGGCGCGCTTCTTCAGCGGCACGCTTGGCATCATCGCGCGCTTTCACTTCAGCTAAACGTGCAGCCTCTTCAGCTTGACGGCGCTCAATTGCCGCACGGCGCTTCTCTTCAATACCATCGGTAAAGGAGATGCGATGGGAGTGGGCTTCAGCAGCCGGCGCATCTGCAACAACCTCATCTGCCACTGATTCAACTTCCGGCACCGCAGCTACAACAGGTTCGGGCGCAAGCACCACCTCAGCGACTACCGGCTCAGGTGTCACTTCAATTTCCTGCTCGAAATCTGGCTCATGCTCTGCAACGGCGGATTCGCCCACTTCGTCCTCACGTTTCACGTAGGTGCGCTTTTTACGCACTTCAACATTTACCGTTTTACGTGCATTACCCGTACCGGTTTTAATCGTCGTGGTAGTTTTGCGTTGCAAAGTGATTTTTTTAGGTTCCAGCGCGGCTTCGCCATGACTGCTCTTTAAGAAATTGAGCAAGCGCTGTTTCTCATCGTCAGAAACTTTCGCCTCGGCGCTTTTGTGCTGCAAACCAGCTTCGTTCATTTGCTTTAGCAAACGCTCGACCGGTGCGCCTATTGATTTGGCGAGTTCGTTAACGGTTACTTCTGCCATTGTTTTTCCTCAGGGATTGTTCGTTGCCTACAGGGTTTCGCTCACTAGAGTGGCTCACACTCAGGCAAACCAGGGCTCGCGCGCTTTCATAATCAGTGCGGCGGCACGAGTCGCATCAACACCTTCAATTTCCAACAATTCATCAATCGATTGCTCGGCCAAATCTTCCATGGTGACAATGCCGCGACGCGCAAGATTTGCAGCCAACGTATCATCCATACCTTCCATATTTAACAAATCTTCTGCTGGCGCAACACCTTCGAGACGCTCTTCCGTTGCCAAGGCTTGCGTCAAGAGCGCATCTTTCGCGCGTGCGCGCAATTCTTCAGCGACATCTTCATCAAAGCCGTCAATTGCCAACATTTCTTCCAGCGGAACGTAAGCAACCTCTTCAAGCGTAGTGAAACCTTCTTCTACCAATACGCCGGCAATATCTTCATCGACATCCAGCGCACTCATAAACATATTGATGTAACTGCCAGATTCCGCTTCTTGTTTTGATTGCCATTCAGCAATGCTCATGACGTTGATGTTCCAGCCAGTCAATTCACATGCAAGACGCACATTTTGACCACCGCGACCAATAGCCATCGCCAAATTTTCTTCGTTTACCGCCAGATCCATTGAACCGGCGTCTTCATCAACCACAATCGATTCGATTTCAGCAGGTGACATAGCGTTGATAACAAATTGCGCCGGATTATCATCCCACAACACGATATCAACACGCTCGCCACCCAACTCATTGGATACGGCTTGCACACGCGAACCGCGCATACCTACACAAGCACCCACTGGATCGATACGGCCATCATTGGTCTTGACGGCGATTTTTGCACGCAGACCAGGGTCGCGCGCAGCGCCTTTGATTTCAATCACTTCTTCAGCAATTTCCGGCACTTCAATTTTAAATAATTCTACCAATACTTGAGGATTCGAGCGGCTCAGCAACAACTGTGGGCCGCGCGCTTCAGTGCGCACCTCCAACAACAGGGCGCGAATACGATCGCCCATGCGGAAAATTTCACGTCCAATCAATTGGTCACGCGGTAACACGCCTTCGGCATTATTACCCAAATCAACAATAATGCTATCGCGGGTCACTTTTTTCACAGTACCACTGATCAAATCACCCATGCGGTCGCGATACTCATCGACCATTTGCGCGCGCTCAGCTTCACGTACCTTTTGCACAATCACTTGTTTAGCAGTCTGTGCAGCGATGCGGCCGAACTCAGCATTCTCAATCTTTTCGCGGTAGGTATCACCCACTTTTAGCGATGGATCTTTATCGCGCGCTTCATCCAGATAAAGCTGGGTACCCAGTTCAGCCATAACATCATCGGCAACTAATTCCCAGCTGCGATAGGTTTCATAATCGCCAGTAGTGCGATTAATAATCACGTCGATGGATGAGTCCTCATCGAAACGCTTTTTCGTAGCCGTAGCGAGTGCAATTTCAATCGCTTGAAAAATTAATTCTTTATCGACGCCTTTCTCATTGGATACTGCATCAGCGACCAGCAAAATTTCTTTGTTCATTGGTTTGCCTCTGTTAACTCCTCAAGCTAGTGAAGTGCTAGACCCACTAGATAATTACGTTTTCCGTTTTACTATTTCCACCAAGCTATGCTCGCAACAAACTGCAAACACTCACTGAATTTAATCTTTGTCTGTTAAATTATGCTCGCGCATCAAATCGTCGTAACGTGGCTCTACATTCGCTTTATCGATAACATCAATCGACAATTGCACTTCCTTGTTATCCACCTGCAAAAACACATCGCCATTTTCCACTTTAGTGATTACGCCTTTAAAACGACGGCGACCATCACGCGCAATTCGCAAACGCACACTGATAGTTTCACCAAGGTAGCGCACGTACTGCGACTCTTTATAAAGCGGGCGATCCATACCTGGGGATGACACTTCAAGTGTGTATTCACCATCAATCGGATCTTCTACATCGAATACAGCGCTCACCTGACGGCTGACGCGCTCGCAATCATCCAGCGATACACCGTTGGGTCCATCGATAAAGATACGCACAGTGGTGTAACGCCCCTGCGTCAAATATTCCAACCCCCACAACTCGCAACCTAAGGCAGTAGCGACAGGTGAAACCATTTGCTCTAACAATTCTTGCTTGGAAGCCATGCTTTAATCCGCACTAAAACCAGCCCTGCAAAATGCAGAAGCCCAAAAAACAAAAATGGGCACAAGGCCCATTCGAACGTTTACTGCATTCACCGCACAGGCCGTACGGTGGGGGCGATGCCCGCAAACAACAAATACAAAAAAGCCCCAAAAAGGGGCTTCTCGACCGAATTTGCTTTACAAGAAAGCAAATTCGTAACCTCTTGATTTCTGGCGAGAACCGGGAAATCCCTTTTCTTCACCGCTTCTTGCTGATATCTACCGCAAGCAAGAAACTAAAATTTTGGTTGCGGGGGCAGGATTTGAACCTACGACCTTCGGGTTATGAGCCCGACGAGCTACCAAGCTGCTCCACCCCGCGACTGAAACTCACATTTGCCAACCGCTCAAGTGAGGCCGCGAATTATAGGGAGACATCTATATGCGGTCAAGGAAAATAAACACTTGAACACAACAAAAGCCAATCTGGATGCTTTATTGAGCGATGCGTCTAATTAGACGGCAGACCGCGCACTCATAACGAAAATTAGCAACAAAAAATGACAGTTCCATTAACACTAAACGGTTTTATTCAAAAAACTGCCTATGCCGGGTTCCGAGTTGAACACACCAATTTCAATCAAGCGACGATTGAGATCTATATTGCGTTTGGCACCTTCGTTAAAAAATTCTGCGCGCGCCTGACGCTGATCCAACAGACGCTGCTCAGCTTCAAACCGTTCCTGATCGGCTTGCAACCGCGCCTCCTCATCCGCCAAACGCTGCTTTTCATCCTCGGCTTTTGCCCGAGCCCGTTCAGCGTCTTGTGAATCACCAGCGCCAGCAGGCTGATTTTGCCCATTAGCCTCGCCAATGTCTCCACGGCGCTGCTCCGACTCAATCGTTTTCTGCTCGCGCAACTCAGCGCGTGCCTGCTGCTCCATCTGCGCCGCTTGCGCAGCCACATTAGCGTCTTGCGATGATGGCTCCGCCGGAGCATTTGCCGCCCTGCGCAGCTGCTGCGCTTTGCGCAATGTCGCCTCGGGGTCACCGGGAATAGGGCTGGTGTCAATTTGCACCTCTCCACCCACCGCATAACTCACACCATCAGGGCCGCGCACAAAAGAATAGGTCGGACTGCTTGCATACTGGCCTGCTACCGCAGCATGTGCTTGCTCATGGGCACGCACTTCGCGGTCGCGCGCAGCCAATACCTGAATTTGCTCGCGCTCAGCCTGTTGACGCTCCTGCTCTGCACGGCGCTTCAATGCCGCATCTTGCACTGCCTGATCGCCACCTTGCGCACCGCGTCCAACACGGTCACGCTCGACGTCATCGTTGGGGCGCTCATCGGGCAGACGACGATTTTGCCCTCGTCCCGCTTCAGCCATTTGTTCAGTGGGACGAAAGGTGGACGATTTTAGATCAGTAGTTTCCTGACCAACAGGCGCTCGTCCCATAGGCACAAACGGCGCTACAGTATTGGCGAAGTTAGACGGGACATTATTGATCACTCAACTCACCTCACAGAATTCGAAACCGTTTACCTTCAGGCTTTGATATCCAACAATGTACCTATAGTTTCGTCGGCAGCTCTCACCACCTTGGCAGAACTATCAAATACCTGGCTTTGGGCTTTGATGTTAATCAGTGGCTCAACAACATCATTTGCTTGTGGGTTATCGCGCTGGGTAGTGCCGGCCTGCGCAATTTGCTGTGCTGATTGCAGCATCGATGACTGGCTTTTTTGCATACCAATCAGACCCTGGTTGACTACAGAACCTACGTCCATCAGTTTGCCCTCTTTAAATTGGCTATCAAGAATGAGACCAAAGGGAAATAGTAAAAAAACACTACCCCAACCTTATGTAATAGTTTACGCCGGGAAATGCTTAAAAAACAGGCGGGATTGCCGCTTAACTATCCCCTTTTAAGACGAGTTTGGCTTAAAAAAACCAGCGATATAACTTGAAACTATTCGCTTTTTCCAACCAAACCAAGGGTTTGCTGATATTCAGAGATGGCGCGCGCCTGCTCAAAGATGCTCTGGGCAGTCAGTTGCAAGCCGCTGCGCACCGGCAACCCGGCCGCCTGCAAGGCGCGCCCACTCCAGGTATTGCAGTTGCTGAACAGGCTGTAATGGCCGCTCGCCTGATAGAAGTTACCCGCATCGGTCACATAGGCCTGCAAAGGAATGACGAGGCCGGACTCATCCAGCGCAAAGGATTTATCCAGAGAGCGAATCAACTTGCGCACCCCCTTGTCAGTAATTGCGATGGGCACGCGGGTCTCCGGCGGGATGGATGCAAACGGCGGCTGCGCATAGGCAATCACCTGCAGCGCTGAATGGCTCGATGCGATCAGTGCCTTGGTTGCAGAACCGAAGGTTTTACTTTTGCCGGTAAAGTAATTGCCATCGCCCCAGCCGATGCGAATATAGCGTTGGTTAGCAGCCTCTTGTTGCAAATAACGGCTGTGGCGCGCGACGGTTGTTGCATCAATTAAAATACTGGTATGCCATTCGCGATAAATAAAATAGATAGTGTGCTCCGTACCGGCGACAGGAATTTTTTGTTTTGCAGGCATAGAGGTGCAACCCGCAAGCGCACAAAGGATAAAAAACCAAATCGCAAAATTACGAACAGATATAGCCATGACGATTAGCGATTCACATGGAAAAAAAGTGCGCCAATGATTCCTGATCAAGCGCATTCGCAACTGTTTCGGGTACCGCACTTTCCAACCAGGGCACCACCCCCAAACAAGGCGCTGGTATGCGCGCTGCCAAGCTGTGAATATTTTCTTGCAACACCGGCATATCCGCATCAATACAATTGGCTACCCAACCCGCCAATTGCAAACCATCATTGCGAATCGCTTCTACCGTTAAGAGCGCATGATTGATACACCCCAAACGCACACCCACTACCAATATCACCGGCAAGCGCAAAATTTTTACCACATCGGCCAGCGTCTCTTGCGGATTTAACGGAACGCGCCATCCGCCCGCACCTTCCACCAAGGTAAAATCGACTTGATTTAAGCTGCCGCGACAAAATCCTGCCAGACGATCCGCCGATAAAACCCGCTTCTCTTGTTGTGCGGCAATATGCGGAGCAATGGCAGATTCCAATGCAATAGGATTTATTTGCTCATACACCAGCGGTTGGGTAATGACTGATTGCAATAAAAGCGCATCAGCATTGCGCAGACCCGCTTCGGTTTTTTCGCAACCCGCAGCAAGTGGTTTTAACGCAGCCGTTTTCAAGCCATGATTTTTTGCCGCAACCAACAAACCTGCAGCAACTAACGTTTTACCAACGTTAGTATCCGTGCCTGCGATAAAAAATGCTTTTCTAGCCATGATGTTTGTGTGCCGCCTCTTTATTTGCAGTCAAATAAATGACATCGTAAGTTGCAGATAAACCTTGCTCCGTGCGAAATGCTTCATACGCTTTTTTAAACGCAAGCAAACGCGAGCGCCCGGTTAGGCCTTCCGGCTTACCAGAATTAATATTATGCGCACCCAACGATTTTAGCTCGCGGGTCAATTCGCTTAAACGATCGTAATAAAGAATACGATTTTCTTGTTGCGCATCAGCCACCGCCATGCGCACCGACTTAACAGCAGAGATAATATTTTTCTGCGATTGAAAGCGATTCACATGCACATAATCATCCACCTGCTCCCATGCAGATTTTAATTCATGCAATGTGTGCGGCCCGAGCGTCGCAATGTGCAGCTGCCCGTCCGGTTTAAGCACACGCGCAAGCTCCGCCATTAATTGCGGCAAATTGTTACACCACTGGATCGCGAGACTGGAAAAAATGAGATCGACACTATTATCAGCTAAAGGCAACAACTCTGCGTCTGAGCACATCCATGCTATTTCTTTTTGCTGCTGCGCTGCGTAATGCAACATACCTTCCGCGATATCCAAACCCACAAGCTGAGATTCGGGGTATTTCACCGCTAACTGCCGCGTGAAAAATCCGGTACCTGAGCCCAGATCCACCACCACCGACTGCGCTGGTAATCCATCAGGAAGCTGTGTAAATAACTGCGCGCCTATATCGCGCTGCAATTGCGCAACTGAATCGTAGGTTGCTGCAGCGCGACTAAATGAACGGGCAACCTTTTTTTTATCCAGCGGTGTTTCATTCAAGGAGGTTGCATCCAATTCGGCAACCGACAGAATTTTCTCTTTCGCAAACCGGGCGATAGCGTCAATCACCACATGCGGTTTACTCCAGTGCAAAGCGTGAGCGGTATTTCCCAAAATCTGGATTTCTTGCTGCGGATTGATCTGCGCCATTAATTCTGCAGCAGCCACCGGCACCAGCGCATCTTTTTCAGCCAACAAATGCAAACCAGGCTGCGTGAGCTGTGCAAAGGTGACGCGATTATCAAGCTCCGTTAATAGCTGCAATGCTTGCAACCAGTTATCGGTCACTGAACCTGTGTCATTGCGGCGCAATTGTTTTAACAGGTTGCGCTCCTCTGCATCGCCCTGCGCCAACAAACCGCAAAATAATTTCAGGGTTGCCTGTGGGTCTTGTTCAAAGCTTTGGTTAAATTGGCGATTGATTTCCGCCGGCATAGCGGCGGGATAATCCGGAGCAGCCACAAATTTTAAGTTGGCCGCCAAGGTAATTACCGCTCGGACACGCTCTGGAAAGCGCGCCGCCAATTGCACCGCAAGCATACCGCCAAGTGACCAGCCCATCACAACCGCATCTTGTGGCAATTGCGCAGCAATCTTATCGAGCACTGCAGCGAGCGAAAATTCCGGCAATACCGGGCTTGCGCCGAAGCCGGGTAAATCAATCAAGGTAATAGTGGCGAATGATTGCAGGGATTCCAATATCGGTTGCCAGGTGAGGCTATCGCAGCCCCAGCCGTGAATTAACACCAGATTAATCATGCGCGACCTCGTGCATGATTTCAGCCAATGCAGCTAGTAAGAGATCTACCTGAGCAATGCTATGCTCTGCGGAAAAAGTGATGCGCAAGCGCGAGCTGCCTACAGGAACTGTGGGGGGGCGAATGGCAATAATTAAAATGCCGCGCTCGGCCAATTTTTGCGATATTAATAAAGCTTTGGCTTCATCGCCGATAACAATCGGCTGGATGGGTGAAAACGAATCCATTAACTGTAAATTCAGCGCTTGTGCGCCTGCGCGAAAATGCGCAATTAAGTTGTTGAGATGGTCACGCCGCCAGTGTTCGGTTTGGATTAAACGCAGACTAGCCCGTGTAGCAGCGGCGACGGCGGGCGGCATAGCAGTGGTATAAATATAGGGGCGTGCAAATTGGATAAGCGTTTCGATTAAAGTTTCACTGCCCGCGATAAATGCGCCGAAACTGCCAGCGGCCTTACCGAGCGTACCCATTAAAATTGGCAACTGGCTTTGCGTTAACCCAAAATATTCCGCGCTGCCTGCACCAGTTTTTCCAAGGCATCCAAAACCGTGTGCATCATCCACCATCAGCCAGGCATTATTTTTTTGCGCAAGTGCGGCGAGTTCAGGCAGGGGCGCGCAATCACCATCCATACTGAATACACCATCAACGACAATTAATTTTCGCTGCGCATCGGTTTTATCCAAACGGTGTTGCAAATTTTCCAAATCATTATGCAAAAATCGCTGGAAGCGTGCACCACTTAATAAACCGGCATCCAACAAACTCGCATGATTTAAACGGTCTTCAAATACCGCATCACCTTGACCGACCAGTGCGGTAATTGCGCCCATATTGGCCATATAACCGGTGGAAAATAACAATGCTCGCTCACGGCCGGTAAAAGCGGCTAACTCTTCTTCCAATGCGTGGTGTTCGCTTGAGTGCCCGGCAACCAAATGCGATGCACCGCTGCCCACACCAAATTTTTCAGCTGCTTTTTGCAAGGCCGCAATAACATCAGGGTGATTAGCCAAACCTAAATAATCGTTGCTACAAAACGCGAGATAGTTTTTGCCATCAACAACTACTTGTGGTGTTTGCGGTGACTGCAACAATTTGCGCGTACGATAAAGATACGCTGCGCGGCGTTCGGCGAGGGCGGGAGCGAGCGTTTGATCGAGATGAGAAGACATGAGTAAGCACGCGTAGGGCGGGTTAGCGAAGCAACCCGCCGTAGGGATAATCACAAAGTGAAACTTATTTTGCAGCGTTGTAAAACATCGAATCCATTGCCGCTTCTTGCAACTGATGCACTATCGATGCCTCCTGCTCGCTTTCATCTTCATGCACTTCATAAGCTTCGGGCTTGATGCCGAGCTTTTTGAACAACTGCATATCTTTGTTGGCTTCAGGGTTGGGCGTAGTCAGTAATTTCTCACCATAGAAAATCGAGTTAGCGCCAGCGAGGAAAGCCATCGCCTGGGTTTGTTCGTTCATTTGCTCACGACCAGCAGAGAGGCGCACGTGCGATTGCGGCATCAAAATACGGGCGACGGCGATGGTGCGGAGAAAATCAAACGGATCGAGATCCGCTTCATTTTCCAATGGCGTACCGCCGACTTTTACCAGCATGTTGATGGGCACAGATTCGGGATGTTCCGGCATATTGGCAAGCTGCTGCAGCAGACCGGCGCGATCATTTTCTTCTTCACCCATGCCGACAATACCGCCGCAGCAGACTTTCATACCGGCCTTGCGCACGTTGGCCAGGGTTTCCAATCGGTCTTGATAGGTGCGGGTAGTAATGATTTCACCGTAGTATTCGGGCGAGGTATCGAGGTTGTGGTTGTAGTAATCCAAACCCGCATCAGCCAATTCCTGCGCTTGTGATTCGTCGAGCATACCAAGCGTCATGCAGGTTTCCAG
Organism: Cellvibrio fibrivorans; assembly: GCF_031457055.1. Lineage (NCBI taxonomy): Bacteria > Pseudomonadati > Pseudomonadota > Gammaproteobacteria > Cellvibrionales > Cellvibrionaceae > Cellvibrio > Cellvibrio fibrivorans. The sequence goes on from NZ_JAVDVX010000001.1 coordinate 199,393, forward strand.
ACCCAAGGCTTTAACACCCTGCACCATAGTCGTCACGTAGGGCATATCTTTGTTTTTCGGCGAGCGCCAGGCGGCGCCCATGCAGAAGCGGGTAGCACCGGACGCTTTGGCCGCTTTGGCTTCCTCAATCACTTTTTCCACTGCCATCAACTTTTCTCGCTCAAGACCGGTGTCGTAACGGGCTGACTGCGGGCAATAGGCGCAGTCTTCCGGGCAGGCGCCGGTTTTGATCGAGCAGAGCGTGCTGACCTGCACCTCATTGGGATTGAAATGGGCGCGGTGCACGCTTTGCGCCTGGAACATCAGGTCGCTAAAGGGAAGTGCAAACAGGGCGGTGATTTCGGCGCGGGTCCAATCGTGTCTGATGGTCGGAGCAAGGCTGGCATTCATAGGTGCGTTCCATTGTGTTCTGGGCAAAAGTGTTCGGACTATGACCGCATCTTAACTGAGCAAAAAAAGCTGTCAACCCAAAAGCTCAATTCGGGTTTACAACTCCATTTTGACAAAAGCGCAGGCAATATCGACAATGCCACCACCAAGGATGTATTTGATAGGGATTTTTATGCTGCGCTTGACCCTCACCAACCTGCTCAACCACCTGCTGCCAGCCCCTTGCTTGATGTGCGGCCTCGCCAGCGCCGACTTTCAGCTACTCTGCCCCGAATGCGATGCCGCCCTACCGCGCTTGAACCGCGAACCCTTTTTATGCCGCTGCTGCGCCCTGCCACTAACCAGCGATGCCGCCTTGTGCGGAAAATGCCTGCAAAAACCGCCAGCTTTTCGCCAATCCAGTATCGCCTTTCGTTACGAGCATCCACTTGACCACCTGATTCACCAGTTTAAATACCGGCGCCAGCTGAGCAGCGGCAAGCTACTCGCACGCTTGCTGGCCGAGACCTGCAGGCACAGTGAGCGCCCGGATTTTTTAGTGCCTGTGCCTATCCACTGGCGAAAACGCTGGCAGCGCGGGTTTAACCAGAGCGAGCTTATGGCCTATTGGGTAGGTAAACACCTGGAGATTCCAGTGCTGTCAGCCTGCCGACAAGAGCATTATCACCATTCGCAGAAAGGGTTAAGCCGCGCACAGCGGTTAAAGAATTTACGCCAGTCATTCAGCATAAAACCGGCAAATTCGTTAACAATCCAAGCTGCGAAGATTGCGCTGATTGACGATGTCGTCACCACCACCGCCACGGCACGCACCTTGAGTGAACTATTGCTTAAAGCCGGCGCCAAACAGGTGGACATTTGGGCCTTGGCGCGCACGCCGGATCACTAGGCAAGCTAGATTGAACCGCCGCTGATACACGGGCGTATTAGTCCGCTTGCAATGCAACATTTGCAGCGAGCGAGACAAATCTTGCTACCTGGGTAGAGAAATAGTCGCTACTATCCCGTCACAGCCACTATCCTTTACCGCGATGATTCTTTATATCGCCTATGGCCGTTTATGCTGACTCTTTTTTTATTACCCTAATTGCTGCAAGGATTTTCATGAGCTTTTCCTATCGCCTGCTGACCCACGCCATCGCATTGGCTATCAGCTTGAGTATGCCCGCCTTGGCTGAAACTGCCCCACCCCTTGCATCGTCTGCCGCCCAGCAACTCTATGCTTCTGCCCAGCAAGACTTACTGCAGTTGCGCGTATTGCTGAAAAACGGCAATAGCCAATCTTCGGTTGGTTCGGGCTTTTTAATTGGCAATTCGAATTTGGTCGTGACCAATTTCCATGTGGTATCGCAAATTGCGCTGGAGCCAGAAACCTATTTTGGTGAATACAAGGACACCAGCGGTAAGAGTGGTGCGCTTGAATTACTGGCAGTCGATGTATTGCACGATTTAGCTGTAGTGCGCATTGCGCGCAATGGCAGTGGTTTTTTCAAAGTGCCGCACGCTGTCAATGGCGGCGAGCAACCCGCACTGGTGAAATTAAATCAAGGGCAACATTTATATTCGCTCGGCAATCCTCTCGATTTGGGGTTTACCATTTCTGAAGGCACTTATAACGGTATCAGCGCACGCGGTTTTTCCGACCAACTGATGTTTACCGGCCCAGTCAACGCAGGCATGAGTGGCGGCCCCAATGTGACCGCAGACGGACAAGTCGCCGGTGTAAATGTTGCGCATCGGCGAGACGGCGAATTGGTAAGTTTTTTGGTTCCGGTGCGCTATGTACAAGCATTGCTCGCACGCGTGACGGGCGATATGACACCACCTACCGATTTCAAACCGGTGATTGGTGAACAGTTGCTGGAACACCAAGCGGTGATGGTGGATAAATTATTGGAGAAACCATTCAGCATTAAAGATTTAGGACCCTATCGTGTTCCGGTGCGCGAATCCGACCAAGTGCGCTGCTGGGGCAATACTGACAGTTCGGCGAAAAAGGCCTACACCATTGCGAGCATCAACTGCTCGATGGAATCGGCGATTTTTGTATCGGGTGACATGCAAACCGGTCATATCAGCATGCATCACAAATATGCACACAATAAAAACCTCAACGCCATGCAGTTTGCGCAGCTCGCCACCAATATGTTTAACGGCCAGGTGTATAGCACAGCAAAAAGCGAAACCATTACACCCGCAGCCTGCACAGAAGATTTTATTAAACACAATAATATTTCGCTGCGCGCGCTGGTATGCGCCGAGGCTTATCACAAATTTAAGGAGCTCTACGATTTCACGTTGATCACCGCGAGCACTGACGACAGCCAAAAAAGTTTGCAAAGTATGATCAATATCCAAGGCGTCTCCTACGGCAACGGCATGAAATTAATTAACCAATTTTTGCAGGGAATTGATCGCACCACAAAAACGGATGACGAAACAAAACCTGTACTCGATGACAGCATTAAAACTGATGCAAGCGACACTTCCAATACTGAATCAGCGCAAAATAAATCCGACACTATGGAGGCCGCACAATGAGCCACTCCATTTTTGTTGAGCAATTAACACCTGATGGCGAAGTATTACATCGCAGCAAAGTGACGCATCTGCCAATCACCATTGGCCGCGCTTACGACAACGATATTATTCTCGATGACCCACATACTGCCGCGCATCATGCGCAGATTGAATTGAATCAACTGGATGAACTGATCATCGCGGATTTAGGCAGTTACAACGGCATCACTTACGCCAATACCCGTGAGAATTTTTTTGTTGTGGGCGGCGATAATATTTATCGCCTCGGCCACACACGATTGCGGATTCGCACAGCCAACTACAAAGTGGCCGCAGAAGTAACCGATTTGACCAACCACCGCTGGGAAGGTTTGCTACCAGCACTTACTGGTTTGGCCTTGTTGTTAGTAACTGGACTGTTAAGCACCTGGCTCGCAGATCTCAATCAAGGCACGCTCAGCAAATACTTGCTGGAGCTGGTCAGTGTGTTTGGTTTTGCGATTGGCTGGAGTGGAATCTGGGCGCTGTTTGGCAAACTGTTTACCGGCCACGCACGTTTTGGTCGCCATTTATTTATTGCCAGTGCGGGTCTGGCATTTCTGGAGTTATGGGAACACCTCAGCGGCTTGGTTGCCTATGCATTCAGTTGGGAAGCGCTGCTCACATTTAGCGTACATCCGCTTATTTTTATTTGCGCGATTGTGCTCTATTTCCATTTTCTGACTGCGGGGAATAAACGTCCGAACCGCTTAAAAATCTACTTGGCGGCCATCGCGATCCTGGGTTCCGCTATCACCATGACCAAGGAATACCAAGCGAGCAATCACTTGTCGGATGAGCTTTATATGAGCCGCATTTATCCACCGGCAGTGCGTATTAGCCGTGATCACAGCCTGGAAGAGTTTATGGCGGATATGCAAAGCCTGAAAGAAAAAGTTGATGGGGAGCGCAAAGACAATCCTGAAAAAGACGGCGCTGAAAAAAAGAGCTCCGAAAAAGATAACCCGGATCAAGACGGTGGTGATGCAGTCGAATCGGATGCACCGGCGGATACGCCTACAAAACCTGAAAGCAATAACTGAACTAACAAACAAAAGGAGTAAACCATGTTGAAAAAACGCAATGTAAAAATCGCATTGGGATTATTCGGTGCGTTGGCTTTAAATAGCCTGGTTGCAGCGGCCGATTTCACCTTATCCAGCCCGACGATCAAACCAGAGTCCACCCTCGGAGCCGATCAGGTATTCAATGGTTTTGGCTGCACCGGCAACAATATTTCACCGGAATTGATATGGGCTAATGCACCCGAAGGCACCAAGAGTTTTGCACTCACGGTTTACGATCCGGATGCACCTACTGGCTCTGGCTGGTGGCACTGGGTAGTTTATAACCTACCCGCTACCACCACGAAATTAGCAGCAGGTGTTGGTACGGCGGATGGCAAAAAACTCCCTGCGGGCAGCCTGCAGGGTCGCACGGATTTTGGTGCACCCGGTTTTGGTGGCGCCTGCCCGCCAGTGGGCGATAAACCGCATCGCTACATTTTTACCCTGCACGCACTCAAAACCGAAAAGATAGAAGTCCCCGCTGATGCTACCGCCGCGCTAATCGGCTACATGATCAACGCCAATCGTATCAGCCAAGCCAGCTTTACCGCTTACTACGGGCGCTAAACACGCTATCGGCGTCGGCATTGTTATCGCCCGCGCCGATTCGTTGGACAGCATCCGCCCGCCCGCCTAGAATGGCGCCCTTTTTCCAACCCACCCTTCTGCGCAGGTATTCCAATGGGCAACAAAACCGCTCTCTATGCCACCCATCAAGCCATGGGCGGCAAACTCGTGGACTTTGGCGGCTGGGATATGCCACTTCATTACGGCTCGCAAATCGAGGAGCACCATAAGGTGCGTCAATCGGCGGGGATGTTTGATGTCTCCCATATGACTGTGGTGGATGTGACGGGCGGCGATGCCAAAGCCTATCTGCAATATCTGCTTGCTAACGACGTTGCCAAGCTGGATTCGCTATTCGGCAAAGCACTCTATAGCGGCATGCTCAACCATGATGGTGGCGTGATCGATGATTTGATCGTCTATAACCTCGGCGATTGGTACCGCGTTGTCGTTAACTGCAGCACCCGCGAGAAAGACCTCGCCTGGATGAATCAAGTTGCAAAGACGTTCTCTGTCGCTATAACCGAGCGCCCAGAGTTGGCGATGATCGCGGTGCAAGGGCCAGATGCAATTCGCATCGCCTCATCGCTGCTAAGCGCTGAACAGGCGGCGATAATCGCTAGCCTGCAAGTATTCCAAGGCCTGCCTGCGGGCGATTGGTTTATTGGCCGCACAGGTTATACCGGCGAAGACGGTCTGGAAATCATGCTACCAAACGAAGCAGCAGCAAGCTTCTGGAAGGCTTTGGCCGATGCAGGTGTCGCACCCTGCGGTTTGGGCGCACGGGATACCTTGCGACTCGAAGCAGGTATGAATCTTTACGGCCATGAGATGGATGAATCCGTATCGCCACTCGCCGCCAATATGGGCTGGACTATTGCATGGCAACCAGACTCACGCGACTTTATCGGCCGCGCGGTATTGGAAGCACAAAAGGCAGCTGGATCAACCCAAAAGCTGGTGGGATTGGTACTGCGCGAACGCGGTGTGTTGCGCGCTGAACAGATCGTCACAGTAGCAGGTAGCGATGAAAAAGGCGTAATCACCAGCGGGACATTTTCGCCCAGCTTGGGCTATTCTATTGCTTTAGCGCGGGTGCCCCGCAGCATAGGCGCCCACTGTCAGGTCGAGATGCGCGGCAAGCTAGTCACCGTCGAGGTAGTCGCACCCAATTTTGTACGCAATGGAAAAGCCCTTATCTGACCATAACGTTGATCGTTTAAAAATTCTTATCGGAACTACCACAGGAACAAGATCATGAGTGATATTCGCAAAGAACTGAAATATTTGAGCAGCCACGAGTGGGCGCGAGTTGAAGAAGATGGCACAGTCACCATCGGCATTACCGACCATGCACAAGATGCATTGGGTGATGTGGTGTATGTAGAAACCCCGGAAGTCGGCACCCGCATAGCACTGGGCGAAGAAGCAGGCGTAGTGGAGTCCGTTAAAGCAGCTTCCGATATTTACTCGCTGGTATCAGGTGAAGTCGTTGCCGTTAACGAAGCACTGCAAGATGCCCCAGAAACCGTTAACAGCTCACCATACGATGATGGCTGGTTCTTCCGCGTTAAGCCTGATGATTTGGCTGAACTTGATGAAGCACTCGATGCAAGTGAATATCGTGAACTGTTGGAAAGCGATGAATAATTTTTTATTTTTCACTCTCCATCAAAAAAACGCGGCATTTGCCGCGTTTTTTATTGCCTAATTTTTTTCCTCGCATTACAGCGCCGATTTAATTTCATTTTGGATTGTTTTTACATCGCGAGGCCAAGGGCCTGCATCACGCTGGACATCGGGCAATCTGGCAATTGCTTGGCGCGCCTGAGCAGAACTGATGTAACGGCCAGTAATCACCACAAACCAATCCTTGCCTTGACGCTTGCTCTTGAACACCAAAAGATCTTTTTTATTCGCTTGGGCGGCAACAAAATCTCGCGCCGCTTTTTCACTGCTGACGCCCAATAATTGGATCGTGTACTCACTGGGCCTCCAAGAAAGAATATTGCGCTCTTGCGCACCCGCACCAATCGCCGCAGTGGATACTGATTTTACGGTGGGCTTAACGATGTCCGGTTCGGGTTTAATAACTTTCACTTCTGGCGGCGCCGCTGGTTGAGGCGCGACCTCTACGGGTTTCGCTTGCGCAATCGGCATAGGTTCAGGCAATGCTTGTGTTGGCTTAGGCTGCGAAGTGGGCAATTGAGCCAAAGGAACAACTTCCTCTTTTGGCATGTCTTCACTAATCACACTCGTCGATGCAGCTGATTCCACAGTTTGTAAGGGTTCTGTTATCGGCTGCACTTGTTGATTGGGCTGCAGGGGTTGCGGCAAGGTCTGTAACAATGGCTGCACAGGAGTATCTGTAGAGCTTAACTCCGCATTTTTATTATCCACACCCGCTGACGCCACAGATGCTGGCTGGGTAGTTTCTGGCTGAGGTGCTGCTGTGGGAAGCGCGGTTGAATTGGCTAGAGATGAATTCGTGGGTGCCTGTGTTTTGTCATCGCCCATATACAGAAATGCTACACCTACCACCGCAATCAACATGGATATTGCAATGATATGTACTACCGGCAAAGGGCGTTTGCTGGATGGAGACGGAGGCGTTACTGACTCGAGCAAGCGCTCCTGCGCCAACTCATGCAATACACTTAGCTGCCCATGGGTCTGCCGCCACCAAGGCTCGACCATCGGCTCGGTAAAGATCTCAGGACCAAGATAATCAGCCATCTCCATGCGGAAATTTAAATAATCAACTGTCTCCAACAAACCAAATGGTTGTAGATGGAAATCATTGATTAATAAATTTTCCGGACTCAAACGCTCCAGGCGATGCATTAATTGTGGCTCGCCAAACAGCGCAAGATGCAAACGATTTTGTTGCGGAAAATTACTGAGTAACGAGGTCAATACCGAGATGGACTGGTCATCCAACAATTGGGCATTGTCCAAAACTACAACTGCCAAACCATCATCATCTGAAACAGCTTCTTCGGCAATAAATGCTTCGAGAGTCGCCAACAGACTTTCAGTTGAAGGGACGTCACTGGTCTCAATACCAAAGGATTGAATGATCGACAACAAAATTTGTTCGAGACTCTGACCAGAGCGCAAGCTCAAAAAACAAATTTGATCCTGGTCTGAAAGCGAATCCATAAACGCGTGGGCAATGCGGGTTTTGCCCAGGCCATGCTCACCCAAAACAGCGAGCACACTATTACTGAATTGGCAGAGGTGTAATAACTGGTCGAGCAACTGACGACGACCCGCGCCGGTAAACAAGGGGAATGAATAATCATGGGCGAAAGGATCTTCTGACAAACCATAGCGCTGCCGATAATCTGCCAGGAGCTGATCCTCAGGATGTTCATCATCCGGCTCATCAAACAAATAACCCTGTTGTGAATCGCCGTGATCGAGTAGGCGACTGTCCGGCTGGGCACGCAGCGGTGACTCTCTCGTCATGATGTCTGTCTCTTGTAATCTGTTTCGTTAATTCGCTTTGCACGCTTCAAAAGTATCTTGCAGCATTCCGGGATCGATATCACTGGTAACAATTGCTTTACCCATAGACTCCAGCAACACCAAACGTAAACGCCCATCCAATACCTTTTTATCGACCCCCATTAATTCCATAAATTGTTCAGGAGTCATATCAGCTGGTGCTTTTACCGGTAAATGTGCTCGCTGCAATAACTGAATAACCCGCGCCAACTCTTCTGAACTAATGGCGCCGCGACGCCAGGACAAATCCGCAGCCATTACCATGCCTGCTGCAACAGCTTCACCGTGTAGCCAGTTGCCATAACCCTGCGCAGTTTCAATTGCATGACCAAAGGTGTGGCCCAAATTTAAAATCGCCCGCAAGCCGCCTTCACGCTCATCTTGTGCGACCACATCGGCTTTATTTTCGCAGGAGCGTTTTACCGCATATCCAAGCGCTGCCATATCACCCGCGAGCAGCTGATCCATATTATTTTCCAGCCAGACGAAAAATTCGTAGTCAGAAATCAAGCCGTATTTAACTATTTCTGCAATGCCTGCGGATAATTCACGCGCAGGCAACGTCGTTAATAATGAGGTGTCAGCAAGTACACAGAGTGGCTGATAGAAAGCACCAATCATATTTTTACCGAGCGGATGATTTACGCCGGTTTTACCACCAACAGATGAATCAACCATCGACAATAATGTTGTTGGAATCTGGATAAAATCAACACCGCGCTGGTAACACGCCGCAGCAAAGCCAGTCATATCACCAACCACCCCGCCACCGAGTGCAATCAACGTCGTAGTACGGTTATGGCGCGCACTGAGCAACTTATCAAAAATACTGGCCCACACATCCAGAGTTTTGTGGCTTTCACCATCTGGCAAGGTCACACTATCAACTTGATAACCATCGAGCGCAGCGCACAGTTGATCAAGATACAGCGGCGCTACAGTTTCATTGGTTACCACACAAACCTGACGTCCGCGAATATGTTGGCGAATCAAGCCGGGCTGCGACAACAATTGCTCGCCGATATAAATTGGATAGCTGCGGTCATCCAGATTAACGGTTAAAACCTGCATAAAAAGAGCCTTTAACTGGGATATAGAAAATCAGCCGCACTTTATCACAAAGTGCAGCTGATATCAGGGATGGAAAATGCAGGGAAAAGCAGACAAACAAAGAACTTGAACGGATCAGGCGTCCTGCACAAGCGATGCGATTTCCTGTGCAACTGCCTTCGGAGAGCGGCGATCAGTATTCACAACGAAATCCGCCGCATCTTGATACAGCGGATCGCGCAAGGCGAGTAAATCAATGATTTTCTGGCGCGGATTTTCAACTTGTAACAAAGGGCGCTTTTTATCGCGCGCGGTGCGCTCAACCAGTTGGTCGATAGAAGCCGTGAGATAACAAACAAACCCCGATGATTTCATCATTTCACGGTTTTGCGCACGCAAAACTATTCCACCGCCGGTCGCAATAACAGCATCACGCTCATTGGCCAATTCCAATAACACCGCTGTTTCGCGCTCACGAAAGCCCTCTTCACCTTCCATATCAAAGATCCAGGGAATATCAGCCCCCGTTCGCTCTTCTATAACACGGTCACTATCTCGAAAACTCAGGTTTAATTCTGCAGCCAATAAACGGCCTATGGTAGATTTGCCGGCCCCCATGGGGCCGACCAGAAAGACATTGGGTTTACGCATTAGTTTGCAAGAGTATCCGACATCAACTTGGGAGTAACAAAAATCAACAACTCGGTTTTGAACTGATTATCCACAGTTTTCTTGAATAAACGACCAAGATAGGGGATGTCACCCAATACAGGGACCTTATTCTCCCCCTTGGTTCCCTCTAATGAAAAGACTCCACCCAAAACTACCGTCTGACCATTATTTACCAGAACCTTGGTCTGTAAGCGAGTGATGTCCAGTGTTGGACGACCAGATACCTCAATGGAAGCAACTGAATCTTTCCACACATTCAAGTCCATAATAATCCGATTATCCGGTGTAATTTGCGGGGTTACCTCTAGCTTTAACACCGCCTCACGGAAACCAGTCGTGGTACCACCACTAGGCGCGGTTTCCAAAAACCCGATTTCTTTACCTGACTTAATAATGGCCAATTGTTTATCACTAGTGATGACTTTGGGCTGAGAGACAATCTCGGCATAACCAGAGTTTTCCAATGCGCTTAGCTCCAAATCCAGATAGGTACTATCAGTAAGAATGCCGATCGCAGCGCTTGCATAAGGGTCATTCACAGCCAAATCAACCACGTTATTCTCTGTAAGATTCAAAGTATTATCGTCATCATCAGGTCCTGGATTAAACCAGCGCGATGGATGAGTACCGTCTTCATCATCCAATCCTTCTTGGGAACCCGCAAAATCGATTACACGATTTCTATTTGCATTATAACCAACCCCCCCCCAACGAATACCCAGCTCCCGTTCAAAGTCGGTGTTAGCAATTACAATTCTCGCCTCAATCATCACTTGACGAATAGGGATATCTATTTGATCAACTAAACGCTTAAATGCCTCAATACGTTCCGCTGTATCAGTGATAATAATTGAATTAGTACGCTCATCTACTACACCTTGGCCACGTTCAGACAAAACACTGCCAGTTGCACGATTGCCGCCTTGACCACCGCCACCGCCACTGCCACCGCCATCACTAAACAGCTCAAACATTTCTTTAGCATTGGCGTAACGTACACGGATATATTCAGTCCGCAATGGAGCCAACTCTTCAAGTTGTTTCTTGGTGGTAATTTCCTGACGCTCACGCTCAGCAATTTCTGCTGCTGGTGCAACCATCAACACATTACCTACTTGACGTTTATCCAAACCTTTATTTTTGAGCACCATTTCTAAAGCTTGATCCCATGGAACATTCTGCAAGCGCAAAGTAATACGCCCTTGCACAGTATCGCTAGCTACCAAGTTCAATTCGGTAAAATCAGCAATAATCTGTAACACAGCACGAACTTCAATGTCCTGGAAATCCAGCGATAATTTTTCACCGGTATATTCAAAATCTTTTTTCTTCTCCTGCTTTTCCTGCTCTGTCAGCGGTTTGATGCTCAATACATATTCATTGTCTGTTTGATAGGCAAGATAGTCAAAATCGCCACCTGCACTGACATTAAGCACAGAGGTCTCACCTTCTTGCGTAGCACTAACCAGAGATACAGGAGTAGCAAAGTCAACTACATCCAAACGACGACGCAGCTCTGGAGGTAGCCACGCATCCTTGAACGATAACTTTACTCCTGCACCAGTGCCTACCATATCGGCACTAATTTTGGGATTGGACAGGGTAACAATGACACGGCCCTCACCCGCAGTGCCTCGACGAAAATCGATATTGGTAATCTTGGTTTGATTACCTAAAGTATCGTTTTCTTTAAAAGTAGATTTGGTAGCAACTTCGACAGCAGGACGACTTGCCTGCCCAGTATCAGAGCCTTTTGCTGCACCAACCTCGACGATAAAACTATTACCATCAGTGCGCGTTGTGTAGGAAGCCAAATCATTGAGATTTAATATCAGTCGGGTACGGCCTTCACTCGTCAGCACCATCGCACTTTGGCCATTATCGACAGCCAAAGGAAAGCGGCGCTCTTTCAGCCCGCTCACCACTTCAGGAAAGTCGAGCACGATACGAGCCGGCTTTTCGATGGTATAACCTTTAGGTTGCGGTGGTGGCGTATCGAACGACATACGCACCTCAAAACGCTCCCCAGGCAGCTGGAAAAAATTAATTTCATTCAGAGTGCTTGCCAGTGTTAACGGCGACACCAACAAACAAATAAATGCCACAACAAATTTACGCATATTCAACCCCGGAGTGAATAGAGCACACATGTCCGCTTATTCCTTCTCTTCTAATTTAATAATTCTGGGACGTTCAACCCAACCATTGGAACCATCACCCACAATTTCCATCACTTCAATTTGCGTTGAGCTGGTGGATATTATTTTGCCGTGGTTCATCCCCAAGTAATTTCCAACAGTTGCTGGCACCACACTATTTGCACCATCATCAATAAGCGCCCACAACTGGCCACCTTTGCTGATAGTGCCAACCATTTTGAGCGAAGTAATATTAAAACCTTCGAGAAACTCTTTTTCTCTTGTTAAGTCCGGTGCAACTGCACGACCACCTTTAGCAGCCGATTCATCTATGGGAATAGGCTTTTCAAAAGGGCTACGCAAAGTCATAGCGCTGTAAGTAAATGGTTGATAAGGACTAAACGTAGGTAAAGGTTCAATTTGTCCTTTGGGTCTGCGCTTTGTTTCTTCCATAAAATCAATCAAGTCCTGCTGAGAGGATTGACCACAACCTGCCAATGCCAGCACGCAAACAAATTGTGTTATTAACAGTGACCGTTTCATTTCGCGGCCTCCTGAGATTTATAGCGATAGGTTTTCGCTAAAATTTTCATGCTCAACGTTTTATTTTCTTTAGATGCAGTAATCGAAAAATCATGTAAGGTTACGATGCGCGGCATACCAGCAACCCCGCTGACAAAGCCGCCCATATCGTGATATCCACCATCGGCAGATATGTTGATTGGAACCTCAATGTAATACTCTGCAACCACATCAGGCTGAAAATTGATATTAATGTTGGTCAAGCCACTTTCACTACCACGCGTACCAATATCTTCTAGCAATCCCGGAACTTCTGTTTTTGCTGGCAAGCGCGACAACAAAGAATCAAAAGTGACCTTCATCTCTTCCATCTGCGCTTTGTAAGCATCCAGATTCGCAGCTTCGAAACTTCGTTTCTCAAAAGTCCCTCTTAATGTCTGCTCTTGCGCAGCAACAGACTCAAGCTCTAAATTTAAATCGCTGATTTTCAGGTAGTAAGTTCCCGCAAAAACCACCGCAATCAGTAGCAAACAAACAAATACTTTAGCTGGCCATGGCCAGACACCTATTTTTTCAAAATCGATGTTATTTACATCAAACTCTTTAAGCTGGTCGAGGGTATCTTGAAATGACATTTACTTTACCCCCCCAGCGGTTTTTGCAGGATCAGCTGCAGGATCAACTGGCGCAGAGGTTTCAACAGTCATTTTGAATTTACTCGCATCCTCGCCCTCTTCAGGAGCAGCATCTACAGAAATCAAATTATGCGATGCATACCAATCGGAAGCCTCAAGGTTGCGCAAGAAGCTTGCTATGCGATTGTATGATTCAGCCACACCTTCAATGGTTACCACATTACCCTTGCGTTCCGCTGAACTGATCCAAACACCATCAGGAATAGATCTGGCCAGCTCATCAAAGTAGCGGACTATGACTGGACGAGTACCTTCAAGATCAGTAATCACTTTGATGCGCGCCAGTAAATCGTCGCGCACCTTTTTAATCTCGCTGATTTCTTTTACTTGCGCATCAAGCTTGGCAATTTCCTGATTAAGCATTTGATTGCGGGCATTCTGGTTCTCAATCGCTGATTGCACGCTCGACACCCAAAGATAAGCACAAAATGCTGCGGCCAAACCAATGCCACCAACAATCCCCAGAAATTCACGCTTTTTCTCTTGCCGATAGGCTTCGCGCCAAGGCAATAAGTTAATCTTGGCCATTAGTCAAAACTCCTCATTGCCAAACCGGTAACAATCATCAATGCAGGAGCGTCGTTCGCAAGCGAAACAGCGTTTACTCTGGATGAAACTGACATGCGCGCAAAAGGATTGGCTACCACGGTTTGCGTGCCTAATTTTTCTTCGATCAACCCAACCAAACCCTCTAACGATGCAACGCCTCCCGCAAGAATGATGTAATCCACGTCGTTGTACTGACTTGCGGAGAAGAAGAATTGCAATGAGCGGGTAACCTGCTGTACCACCGCATCTTTAAAGGGGGTAAGAACTTCCATTTCGTAGTCGTCGGGTAATCCACCTTGTTTCTTGGCCAGTCCGGCCTCTTCACGCGATAAGCCGTAACGACGCTGGATTTCTTCAGTCAACTGGCGACCGCCAAATAACTGCTCGCGGGTATAGACTGTTTTACCATCCACCAGCACGCTCAATGTGGTCATAGTGGCACCGATATCGATGATCGCGACAACCTGACCTTCCTGATCCTCCAATTGCTCGGCGATCAACTCAAAGGCGCGCTCCATACAGTAGGCTTCAATATCCACTTTTTCTGCAATCAAATCAGAGTCCGCAAGAACTTGTTGGCGAACCTCCACGTTTTCACGGCGACACGCAGCCAATAGCACCTCTACCTGATCGGGATTGCGAGGGGATATGCCCTGCACTTCAAAATCGAGTGCAACTTCCTCCAACGGGAAGGGGATGTATTGATCGGCTTCTGCCGCGATCTGGCTTTCCATGGCGTCGTCGTTCAAATCCATCGGCATATCGATCATTTTGGTGATCACCGCCGAGCCAGCAACAGCGACAGCCGCATGCTTGAGCTTGGTTTTGGATTGTTTGACCATGGATCTGACAATCTCCGCCACTGCGGCGGGGTCAGCAATGTTCTTCTCTACCACCGCATTGGGCGGTAGCGCTTTTACGGTATAGGACTCAACGCGGTAGCGATCGCCACTGCGACTAAGTTCAAGCAATTTGACCGAGGTGGAACTAATGTCCAACCCGACCACCGGCTTAGCCTTCTTATCGAGGAAACTTAAAATGCCCATTTTTCTATCTATATCCGTAACTTAGACGTTGTTTATGTTATAGCACTTTAACTTAAGCCTGCAACAAACCGATGAATATGTAAACAGGCAAAAAGCCCGTATAATGCCCGCCACCTGCGGCGACCGCGCTAACTCATTAATTCACATAGAAAAAATGTTCAGTAAAAAATCCTTCTTCGGCATTATTTTCTGGCTGTTACTGGCCGGTTTCGGCGTTACCTTGGTGACATTCGCCGGACTCTATCTCTATTTGAGCCCTAAATTGCCATCAGTTGATTCATTGAGGGAGGTTAAATTACAGACCCCTTTACGGGTTTATTCAAGCGACGGCAAGCTGATAGGTGAATTTGGCGAACAGCGTCGCACTCCCCTGACCTACAATCAGATACCACCCCTGTATATAAAAGCACTCCTCTCCGCCGAAGATGCAGAGTTCTTTGAGCATCATGGAGTTTCTCTAAAAGGCATGTTGCGCGCCGCATCACAAATTCTGAAGTCCGGCGCCATTCAATCGGGAGGAAGTACTATTACTCAACAGTTGGCGCGTGATTTCTTTCTCACTCGCAAACAAATCTTCTCACGCAAGTTTAACGAAATCCTCTTATCCCTTGAAATTGAACGGAAATTTACCAAGGAAGAAATCCTTGAATTGTTCAACAATAAAATGTTCTTTGGGAACCGTGCCTATGGCCTGCAGGCGGCTGCACAGATCTATTACGGCAAGGATATCCACCAACTCAGTGTCGCCCAATACGCCATGATCGTAGGGGTATTAAAAGCGCCGTCGGCGTACAACCCGCTCGCCAACCTCAAGCGTGCGATGATTCGGCGCGACTGGATTATCGGGCGTATGTATGAGCTGAAGCACATAGATCGAGCTACTTACGAGGCGGCGATCAACGAACCTAATACCGCCAGCTACCATGGCACCACACTAGATGTACAAGCTCCTTATATTTCGGAAATGGCACGTCAGGAAGTACTGGATCGCTTTGGTGAAAAGGCCTATACCGAGGGCTATAAGGTTTACACCAGTGTCGATAGCGCTATGCAAGCCACCGCACAAGCTGCGGTACTCAAGGGTTTGTTGGGATATGACCTGCGCCACGGCTATCGCGGCCCGGAGCTACGCCTCAAACCTTCGTTAGATGCCGACCTGATTGACTGGCAAGACCAGCTCCAAAGTATTCCCACCCTGGGCGGGCAGGAGCCAGCAGCAGTGGTGGATGTACAGGAAAAATCGCTGCGCGTGCTGATGAGCAATGGTGATTACGTTGATTTGGGCTGGGAGCAGGGGCTATCGAATGTGCGCCCTTACTTCACTGAAGATAGCCGCGGCGCCGCCTACAAAGCAGTGACCGAATTCCTTAAACCGGGCGATGTTGTGCGCATCACCAAAGATAACGACGACCAATGGCGCTTTAGCCAGGTACCCGCAATTCAGGCGGCATTGGTATCCCTCGACCCTATGGATGGTGCGATTCGCTCGCTGGTTGGCGGCCTCGACTTCAACCAAAGCCATTACAACCGTGCGATCCAGGGTGCGCGCCAACCCGGTTCCAGTTTTAAGCCGTTGATTTATACCGCGGCACTGGAAAATGGGTTTACCCCGGCGTCGATTATTAACGACGCACCTATAGTGATTGAAAACACCAGCACCGGCATCGCTTGGCGCCCGGAAAATGATGACGGCAAGTTTGTTGGCCCTATGCGCATGCGCCAAGCGCTCTACCGCTCACGGAATTTGGTATCGATTCGCTTGCTACGCAGTATCGGCATGCAGACCGCTCTCGACAGCCTCGCGCGCTTTGGTTTTAACCCCAAAGAATTCCCCCGCGACCTGACTCTGGCGCTGGGTACCCATGCACTTACCCCCATGCAGATGGCGACCGTCTACGCGACCTTTGCTAATGGCGGTTTTAAAGTTGACCCGTATTTGGTGACACGAATTGAGGATGATAAAGGCAAAGTAGTTTACGAGGCGCGCCCGAAGCGCGTATGTAAAGAGTGCGAGATCAACCAACTCAGCTATGCCGATGATGGCAGCTTGATACCGGCAACACCCAGCCTTGATAGCAATTTGCGGGCACCGCGTATTATTGATGCACGCGTTGCCTACCTGATCGACTCGATGCTGCGCGATGTAGTGGATAAGGGTACTGGCCGCCTCGCCAAACAACTCGGGCGCAATGATATCGCCGGCAAAACCGGTACTACCAATGGGCCACGCGACAGTTGGTTCTCTGGCTATAACCCCAATATCACCACCAGCGTCTGGGTCGGGTTTGATGCCAATACCCTTTTGGGACGCAAAGAGTTTGGCAGCTCGGCGGCACTGCCTATCTGGATCGATTTTATGCGCACCGCTCTGGAAGGTGTGCCCGACCAATTGCCGCGCCAACCGGAAGGGATAGTGACTGTGCGGATCAACCCGGATACCGGTAAACCCGCTATGCCGGGCGATCCCGATGCGATTTTTGAGGTGTTCTTAGGGGAAGATACCGGGCGTACATCAGCCGCAGGTACCGAGACTACTGAGCAGGCAACCTTACCCGAAGAGCTTTTCTAATCAGGTTAGTCTGCGATTACTTTTATGGATGAAGGTGATCGCAGCTGCATCACCAAAGGCTTGAACTGCTGCGAGCGCCTGGATTTTTGTGAGCCTATCCAACCGCGCACCTCCGCCGATTTACCCTTTAGCGCCAACCAATCCTGCTGTCGATAGCCAAATAATGGCCAGTCCTTTTTAGCAACTCTGGCGACCAACTTGCCTTCAAACTCTAACCACACTGCCGAGTTGATATCCACCCTGGCGATGCGCCCGCGCACCAACCTGAAGCCAGCCTCATCGCCGCGCAGAGATAATGTCGGCAGAGACTTCCAGTAATTATCCCTCCATACCCCTAAAGATTTTTGTCGCGCTTCCCGCTCTGGTGTCAACAGGCAATGCTCATGGGCAGTGTTGGGCGGAACGGCAATCTGCAATGCCATGCCGCTGCGCAATTGCGCTACGGCCAAGCTATTTCCGCGCCTATCGTACACATGCGCCAACAAACGACCGTAGTGATCATGGGTCTCGCGCTCAAATCCAAGACGAACCTTACCTTTGCTCGCATCGACAAACGCCTGCGCCGCTGCGCGCGACTCACGCCCGAGCGGCTGACCGGGTCTGTTGCCATGCACAATTTCCGGGGCGTTAATCCCCAGCACCCGCACCGAGCGGCCGTCCTGTAATTTCAGGGTGTCCCCATCCGATACCCGCACCACCTGCACCAACTCACCAGCAGGAAAACCGCATTCAGCAACCGCAAGAGCGGGCAAAAACAAAGAACACAGGCATAAAAAAACGCCGGAAATTTTCATTCCCGGCGTTTTTACTAGCGGTGCTAGCAGAGTGCGGATCAAGAAATTAGTCTTTCTTGGCACCAGCGATACGGCTGCCGAAACGCTTGGTGAAGCGATCGATACGGCCACCGGTATCAACAACTTTTTGCTTGCCGGTGTAGAATGGGTGGCAGGCGCCACATACGTCAACGTGAAGGGCTTTGCCCAAGGTTGAACGGGTGGTGAAGCTGTTGCCACAGCTGCAGGTTACAGCTACGTCAACGTAATTTGGATGAATGTCTGCTTTCATGATGAATGCCTTGTGTGATCTGCGCCGCCACCTGGTCAGTTGCCGGGCACCGCGCATAGGTTTAAAAAACGGCTGTTTTCGGGAGCGGCGATACTACCAGAAAACCCTAGGCGCGCAACTGAAAAACGCCATTTCGCACAAAAAACCATCAGCCAATCAGCAATAAACTGCGAACACAAGATCGATTACGTTATGCTGCCCGCCTCGTTTGATAATTGCTGACTCCATGACCCAAACCTCATCAACAGAATCCTTGCTGCTGGAAATCGCACTGCCCGTACCCCTGCGTCGCTGCTTTGACTATTTACCTCCCGCAGATATAACGCCATCCGCACTGCAACCAGGGGCATTGGTGCGCGTCCCTTTTGGCCATCAGGAACTGATCGGCGTACTGATAAAAGTCAAAACGGAAAGCGCGCAAGATCTGGGCAAACTGCGCCACGCGTTGGCGATTATCGACCCCCGCCCCGCACTGGATAGCGAGTTACTAGACCTCTGTCTCTGGGCCGCCGACTACTACCAATGCGCCCCCGGCGAAGCCTTGCAAACCGCCCTGCCAGTGCTCCTTCGCCAGGGCGAGCCCGCACAACTGCGCGGGGAACCGGTATTTCGCCTCACCACCGAAGGCAAAGGTTTGCCCGAAGGCGCACTTAAACGCTCACCAAAACAAGCCGCATTGCTAGCCGCCTTGCAAACCCACCATCAACTCAGCCGCAACGATCTCGATTTGCTGGACATTCCCCGCTCCATCGCCAAAAGCCTGATCGACAAGGGCCTCGCGCGGATCGACGAAATAGTGCCCAGCCAAGCGCCACACCCGGCAGAGCTGTTGCGCGAACAACCGCTGGTATTGAGCGATGAACAGCAAGCCGCGTTTGCACAGATCGACTACGGTAGCTTTAAAACTTACCTGCTCGATGGCGCTACCGGCAGCGGCAAAACTGAAATTTATTTACAGGCGATTGAACAGTCGCTCAAGCAAGGCAAACAAGCCTTGGTGCTGGTGCCAGAGATTGGGCTCACGCCGCAAACACTGCAGCGTTTCCAGCGTCGGTTTAATTTGCCCATTGTGGCCTTGCACTCCGGTTTAAACGACCGCGAGCGGCTGGATGCCTGGCTGCAAGCGCGCGACGGTATTGCGCGCATCATTATCGGCACCCGCTCGGCGCTGTTTACGCCGCTCAAAGAACCGGGCATTTTAATTATCGACGAAGAACATGACGGCTCTTTTAAACAGCAAGATGGCTTCCGCTATTCCGCGCGCGATCTCGCTGCCGTACGCGCCCATCGCCTTGGCATTCCGTTGATTCTCGGCTCGGCTACGCCCTCATTGGAAACCCTGCACAATGCAATACAAGGGCGCTATCAATACCTGCGCCTGAAAGCGCGCGCGGGCAATGCCAAACCTCCGGAGATTCAGCTGCTCGATATTCGCGGCGAAATCCTCCATGAGGGTTTTGCGCAGGCCAGTATCGATGCCATTGGCGATACGCTCGGCAAAGGCAACCAGGTGCTGGTATTTCTCAATCGCCGCGGCTACGCACCCACGTTGGAGTGTCACGATTGCGGCTGGTTAGCTAACTGCAATCACTGTGATGCACGCATGACCGTGCACCAGACACCGCGCCATCTGCACTGCCATCACTGCGATCACCAGCGCGGCATTCCCAAGCGCTGCCCGAGCTGCAATAGCAGCAAAATTCAACCTATCGGCCAGGGCACCGAGCGCAGTGAAGTCGTGTTGCAGCAATTATTTCCGGCACACAAAGTCATCCGCGTAGACCGCGACTCAACGCGCAATAAAAACAGCATGCAAAAACTGTTGGTCGATGTGCACAGCGGCGAACCATGCATTCTTGTCGGAACCCAAATGCTTGCCAAAGGCCACCATTTTGCCGATGTGACCCTGGTGGTGATTATCGATGCCGACGCTGGTTTATTCAGCACCGATTTCCGCGGTGCCGAGCGCATGGGGCAGCTGTTATTGCAAGTCGCCGGGCGCGCCGGGCGCGAGGAAAAAAGTGGCAGGGTGATTTTGCAGAGCCATCACACCGATCACCCGCTAGTGCAAACACTGGTGCAGCAGGGTTATCACGCGTTAGCCGATTTGATTTTGCATGAGCGCCAGATCACCCAGTTGCCACCCTATCGCCACCTTGCATTGATTCGAGCTGAGAGCAAACAGGCGATTGCAGCGGTGAACTTCCTGCAGACCGCACGCAAAATCGCCGAGCAACTGCAAGCGCCGCACCCGCTCTTGAATTATCTCGGCCCGCTGCCGGCAATGATGGAAAAGCGCGGCGACCGCTTCCGCTACCAATTGCAAATCAACAGTGCGCAGCGCAAACCCTTGCAACAGTTACTCAGCGAATTAGCGCTGCAACTGGAAGTATCGCCGCTCGCCAAACGGGTGCGCTGGTCGATTGATGTTGATCCACAGGAAATGGGCTAAACCCTAAGTGGCACAAGCAACAGACAGATGGGGAAATTGCAGGCTTAGTGACTCACCCGCGCAATCCCTTTACAATCGCGCCTCGATTTAGCACAGACACACAAATTCCATGAGTAGAGATTTCGCCAAAAAAGGCCGCGCTCCAGCGCGCCGCACATCATCCAGCAGCACCAGCGCGACACCTCCCTGGTTGTGGTTCGTGGCAGGTCTGGTATTGGGTGCGTTTACGGCCAGCCTCTACTTCATTAAAAATCCGGTTGCGGCGCCGGCGCCCAAAGAAGAGCCCAAGCCCAAGGTGACCGAAAATAAAACGCCCAAACCGCGTTTTGATTTCTACAAATTGCTACAAGAAAGCGAAACCATTGTGCCAGCGAGCGAAACGATCAACGAGGAAAAACCGGCACAGGAGCAGACCACCGAGTACATTCTGCAGGTCGGGTCATTCCCTCGCGCTGAAGATGCAGACAAATTGCGCGCGCAATTAATTTTGCTCAACCTCGACGCTAATATTGAAAAGGTAGAGATTCGCAAAGGTGAAGTCTGGCACCGCGTAGTAGTCGGTCCTTTTAATAACCAAAACGAACTCACTAGCGCCCGCTCGCAACTGGTCAAAAACGAATACAACGCGCTGGTACTTAAACGCGCTAAAACCAAATAATCCCTACATCCAGGTGCACGCCTTGAAAAAGGCGGGCACGCCCCCATTTTTCTGGCTTCTCTGATGTAAATTAAGAAGGAAGTCCAGTGACAACAATTCTCTCTGTGCGCCGCGATGGGCAAGTCGTTATCGGCGGCGACGGCCAGGTTTCCCTTGGCAATACCGTAATGAAAGGCAATGCGCGCAAAGTGCGCCGTCTCTACAAAAATCAGGTGATCGCCGGATTTGCTGGCGGCACCGCCGATGCATTCACCCTCTTCGAACGCTTTGAAGCCAAACTCGAAGCACACAATGGTCAACTCACCCGCGCCGCTGTCGAGCTCGCCAAAGAATGGCGAACCGATCGCAGCCTGCGCCGCTTGGAAGCTTTACTTGCGGTTGCCGATAAAGAAGCCTCACTAATCATCACCGGTAATGGCGATGTGATCCAACCGGAAGACGATTTAATCGCGATAGGTTCGGGCGGCAATTACGCGCAAGCCGCCGCGCGTGCATTAATGGAAAACACCCAGTTGGATGCGCGCAGCATTGTCGAAAAAGGCCTGAAAATTGCGGGCGATATTTGTGTCTTTACCAACCAGACACACACCATTGAAACACTCGAATATTAATTCCATCTCTTAAGAGTTTTTTATGTCCTCCATGACTCCGCGCGAAATCGTGCACGAATTAGATAAACATATCGTCGGCCAGGCCAACGCCAAACGCGCGGTTGCAATTGCACTGCGCAATCGCTGGCGTCGCATGCAAGTTCCCCTCGATATGCGCAATGAAATTACACCAAAAAATATTTTGATGATCGGCCCAACCGGCGTGGGCAAAACGGAAATCGCGCGCCGTTTGGCCAAACTCGCCAACGCACCGTTTATCAAGGTGGAAGCAACTAAATTTACCGAAGTCGGTTACGTCGGCCGTGATGTGGAATCGATTATCCGCGATCTCGTTGATGTCGCCATTAAAATGCGCCGCGAACAGGCGACAAAAGCGGTACAACATCGCGCCGCCGAAGCTGCCGAAGAGCGCATCCTCGATGCACTTTTACCGCCTGCACGCAATCTCTCGGCTGAAGAAACCAAACACGAATCCGGCACGCGTCAGATATTCCGCAAAAAATTGCGCGAAGGTGAACTGGACGATAAAGAAATTGAAATTGATATTGCCGCGGCCAGTGTGGGTGTAGAAATAATGGCGCCACCGGGCATGGAAGACATGACCAATCAATTGCAAAGCATGTTTTCATCGCTCGGGCGCGACAAAACCAAAAAAGCGAAACTCACCGTCAAAAAAGCCTTTAAACAATTGCAAGACGAAGAAGCCGCAAAACTGGTGAGCGATGACGATATCAAAGCACAGGCGATTGAAGCCGCCGAGCAAAACGGAATTGTGTTTATCGATGAAATCGACAAGGTCGCACGCCGTGGCAATGTGAGTGGCGCCGATGTATCGCGCGAAGGTGTACAGCGCGATTTGCTGCCATTAATCGAAGGCTGCACCGTAACCACCAAACATGGCACCATCAAAACTGACCATATTTTATTTATCACCTCAGGTGCATTTCACCTGAGCAAACCCTCGGATTTAATTCCGGAATTGCAGGGGCGTCTACCAATCCGTGTTGAGCTGAGTGCGTTAACACCGGATGATTTTGAACGCATCCTCACCGAACCCACAGCATCGCTTACCGAACAGCAAGAAGCGTTACTGAAAACCGAGGGTATCAACATCACCTTTACCAAAGATGGTATTCGCCGCATTGCCGAAACAGCATATGAAGTGAATGAGCGTACCGAAAATATCGGCGCACGCCGTTTACACACCATCCTGGAGCGTTTATTGGAAGATGTTTCATTTGAGGCGGGTGATGGCAAAACCCAAGTGGAGATCAATTCCGCTTATGTTGAAGCTCATGTGGGTGAGCTGGCCAAGAATGAAGATTTAAGCCGTTTTATTTTGTAATTAAGTGCACTCGCAATGAACAAAATACCCACCAAGATTCAGCTACACAAACAATCGCAACAGCTTGAGCTGCATTTTGACGGCGAGCAATTTTTATTGCCCGCCGAATTTTTGCGCGTGCATTCACCCAGTGCTGAAGTGAAAGGCCACGGCCCGGGGCAAGCAGTACTGCAATTTGGCAAGAAGGATGTCGCCATCAGTAAAATTGAGCGCGCAGGCAACTACGCACTCAAGCTGGTGTTTGATGACGGTCATGACAGCGGAATTTATACCTGGGATTATTTTTACGAGTTGGGCAAAAATCAGGAGAAAATGTGGCGGGAATATTTGGAAGATTTACACACCGCGGGTAAAAGTCGTGAAAAAGATACCAGCGTAGTGAAATTTATCCATTGATATTGCCGCACGCCAAATCAAAGCGGCGGCAAAGAAAACCTTATATCGTCCAACTCACCCAACCGGTGTAAGCGCTGATCAAAATAAACAACCCGAATGCAATTCGATACCAAGCAAAAATTTCATAGCTGTGATTGGCTACGTAGCGCACCAGGGTGCGCACTGCAATCCAGGCGCTGACAAAAGCGGTGATAAATCCGGCCGCAAACATCGGGAAGTCGCCCATTTCAAGCATATCGCGATGTTTGTAGATATCGTAAAAGGTCGCCGCAACCATGGTTGGCACCGCGAGAAAAAATGAAAACTCTGCTGCGACTTTGCGATCCAACCCAATAAATAAACCACCGATAATGGTCGCGCCCGAGCGCGAGGTGCCCGGAATCATCGACAGCACCTGGAACAAGCCCACTTTTAACGCATCCTTCCAGCTCATTTGATCCACATCCATTACACGGATCTCGTGCTTGCGCCGCTCCGCCCACAAGATCACCAAGCCGCCGAGGATCAACATAGTCGCCACACTCAAGGCATTGAACAAATAGGTTTTGATCAACGAGATAAACATCACGCCCACTACCGCAGCGGGCAGAAATGCAATTAACAGATTGAGGATAAAACGCTGCGCCTGTGGATCGCTAAACATACCGCAGGCCACCTGCGTAAATTTGCGCCGATACTCGACCACCACTGCCAAAATAGCCCCCAACTGGATGGCAATTTCAAATACGCGGCCGTCGTTATGAAAATTAATTAAATCGCCAACGACAATTAAATGCCCGGTGCTGGAAATCGGTAAAAATTCTGTGACGCCTTCAACAATCCCCATGATGATGGCTTTAAAAATCAGCAGTAAATCCACAATAACTCCCTGATCGTAAACAATTGGCTGGCATGATTGAGCGGGCGCAAGTCTGCGTTAATTACACAGTGTTTGCAAACTCTGTGCCCATGCGTAGGCAGAGGCTAGGCTATACTCGCACACCACCTATTTTTCTTCTCATGAGGACAAGGCTATGCGCCACTTAGTTTCCATCGGTTTGATGTCAGGCTTGCTACTACTGCTCAGCGCCTGTGCCAACATCAAATATGCCGACGACTATAAAACCGGCACTGACTTCAGCGGCCTAAAAACCTACAACTGGCGCGCTATCACAGTTGATGTAGGCGGAATCGATAAAACCTTCCTGCAAAACCTTGTCGATGAACAGTTGCGCGCACAAGGATTTGTACTCGCAGACACTAGCGCCGACTTATTAATTGATATGCAGGTATTTTCGCGCGTGAGCACGGGCGGCAACACCAGTATCGGGATAGGTATTGGCCTGCCCGTTGGCAACCATGGCAGTATCGGTTTGGGAACCGGCCAAACGCTGGGCAAAGGCAAGCAGGAAGGCGTAATCGTGATCGATATCACCCAAACCAGCAGCAACACGCTTATCTGGCGCGGCAATGCTGAGGGCATTCCACTGATTAATTTCTCGCCCAAAGCCGAACAAAAATTGCGCGAAACTGTCAGCAAACTCTTAACGCCATTTCCACCGCAAACCACTGCACAATAACGCATGCTTCGTGAGGCTGGATTGCGCGCAATCCAGCTCATTATTCATTTTCTTTCTGTTGATTTTCTTTTATGCCGAATTCACAACGCCTTTCTGTCGAAGGTATTTTGCTTTTAATCGGACTTGCTATTGGCTGGGGATTAAATTGGCCGATTATGAAATTTATTATCGGCGAAATTCCACCACTGACCTTTCGCGGATTTTGTTTGTTTTTTGGTGGACTGGGGATTCTGGGGTTGGCGCGCGCGTCGGGATTAACACTCAGTATTCCCAACGGTTACTGGAAAAAAGTGTTGTGGATTTGTCTGCTCAACATAGTCGCCTGGAATGTGATGGCCACTTACGGTTTGAGTATGTTACCCGCCGGGCGCTCTGCACTCTTGGGCTACACAATGCCGATCTGGACAGTACTTTTATCCGTGTGGGTGCTGCACGACAAATTTACCCTGCGTATCGGCATCGCATTGTTATTGGGAATTGCCGGCGTATTTGCATTGATGAGCGAAGCATTAATGAATTGGTTCAGCGCGCCTATGAGCACGCAATTAATCGTGGGGGCGGTGCTGATGGTCGCTGCCGCTTGGTGTTGGGCCGCAGGCACTGTGTTGATGAAACGATGGGAGGTGCCGCTCAATACGGTGGCTCTCACCGGCTGGTTATTATTGCTCGCCAGTGTGCCGATTATTATCGCGGCATTTTTTGTTGATGGCGCACTGCAGAAAATGCCCTCCACACTCGCGCTCTGGGGTGTGGTCTATAACGTGTTTTTTGCATTTATGTTTTGCTACTGGGCCTGGGTACGGTTGGTGACGCTGGTGCCGGTGAGTGTGTCATCGCTCTCGTCGCTGATTACACCGCTGATTGGCGTTATTTCCGGCATTTTATTATTAGGCGAACAACCCGGCTGGCCGGAATACAGCGCGACGGTTTTAATTTTAGGTGCGGTGGCTGTGGTGAATTTCAGCAGCGCAAAAAAAATTAATTCAGCACCGGCAAACAGCGATCCAATTTAATAATATTTTGCTCAGGTTGAATGCGTGCGGCATAGGCGATAACTTGTACACCGGCCGAGCACGCCGCATGCAATGTTGCCGCATAAACAGGATCTATATGCGCGGCGGCGCGCACCAATTGAATCCCGGTATGTTGCACACAAAATAATAAAACTGCCCTGTGCCCCTGCTCCACCATCGCCATCAATTCACGCAGATGTTTACTGCCGCGATCACTCACGGCGTCAGGAAAATAACCTTCGCCTTCGGCTTCCATCAGCGTCACATTTTTTACTTCCAGATAACACAAACGCGCATCATCACTGTGCTCGCTTAACAAAAAATCGATGCGCGACTTTTCACTGCCATAAACGACTTCGCGGCGCAGGGTTCGATAGCCACGCAGTTCCACAATCACATGCTCCCGCAATGCTTGCTCGACCAGCTCGTTGGTGCGCGCGGTATTAATCCCCGCAAGATGGCCGCCCGGCGTACTCACCACTTCCAGTGTCTGCGGATATTTGCGGGTTTTGTTATCGCTCACGGAGTACCAGCAGGGACTTTCCGGCAGCACACAATTTTTCATCGACCCGGTATTGGGGCAGTGGCTGGTCAATTCGGTGCCATCAGGCAGGCGGATATCCGCCAAAAAGCGCTTGTAGCGTTTGAGCAAAAGGGCAGGATAAAACTGGGGCATAGTTGGCAAGCGCACATATATAGAAGACGAATGGATGGTAAATTGAAGCACAAACGCGCCAAATTGGGGCTATAGTTTTTGTTTGGAATGGGTTTGGATAGGTCTTTAACAGGATAAAGCCCATCAGCTGACAGGCGCGCGAAAAAACGCTAGCACTCGCATTTGTTATCTGATAGCTTGCTCCCCCTTCTAATTCTGCCCACCTGCTGGTGCAGATTATTGCCGATCCAGGAAGTCTTGCGAGGCGCTACTATGGCGAAAAAATCACCCTCTACTGAAACCTTTGCACTGCGCCCTTTCACTCCTTATGTGGAGAAAAAAGGCGAAGAGTACATGAGCGAAGGCCAGAAGCTGCACTTTAGACAATTGCTGCTTAACTGGCGCTCAGAGTTAATGGAAGAAGTAGACCGCACCGTAACCCATATGAAAGACGAAGCGGCTAACTTTCCCGACCCCGCCGACCGCGCCAGCCAGGAAGAGGAATTCAGCCTCGAACTGCGCACCCGTGACCGCGAGCGTAAACTGATCAAGAAAATCGACAGCACCTTGGAGCTGATCGAAAACAATGATTACGGCTACTGCGATGCCTGCGGTGTAGAAATCGGTATCCGTCGCCTTGAAGCGCGCCCGACTGCCACTCTCTGCGTGGATTGCAAAACCCTCGCAGAAATCAAAGAAAAACAAATCGGCGGCTAATGCCGGTTTGATCGAGGCGGGCAGTGCTCGCCTCTTTCATCATGTCAGCAACACCTCCCACACTTACCCCCTATCGGCTACCCGATTCCCCATCGCCCGGCACTGAAGGCTCAGGCTATATCGGCCGCTTCGCACCCTCACCCTCAGGGCCCTTGCATTTTGGTTCATTGGTCAGTGCACTCGCCAGTTATCTGGATGCCAAAGCCAATGGTGGTAAATGGTTGGTGCGCATGGAAGACCTCGACCCGCCGCGCGAACAACCCGGTGCCGCCAGCACAATACTGAAGACGCTGGATGACCACGGGCTGCATTGGGACGGAGAGATCGTCTACCAAAGCCAACGCAGCCAAGCATATGAAGCCTGCCTTGATGCCCTCTTACAAGCCAGATTCGCCTATTACTGCACCTGTTCGCGGCAGGACTTAACGGCAATGGGCGGCATTTATGATGGGCGCTGCCGCAACCGCCCAGTCGATTCACACCACCAGATTTGCTCGCTGCGCCTGAAGCTCTACGATCTGCCAGATCGCCCTACCGCTGAAATTATCCAATTCGATGATTTGATCCAAGGTACTCAAGTACAAAACCTGCGTACCCAGGCAGGTGATCAGATACTGAAACGGCGCGATGGCTTCTACGCTTACCAACTAGCGGTGGTGGTAGACGATATCGCCCAAGGGATCACCCATATTATTCGCGGCAGCGATTTACTTGAAGTAACGGGCCGGCAGCTATTCTTCTTTGATTTGCTGGGAGCGCCGCTGCCGCAGTTCGGCCACGTACCGCTGGCAATTCAGCCCAACGGCCAGAAACTCAGTAAACAAAACCATGCCAAAGCAATTGATGGCAAACTCGCCAGCAAGAATCTGTGGCGTGGGCTAGAGTTTTTAGGGCAAAATCCCCCCGCCGATTTGGCGGATGCTTCCACCTCGGAATGTTTGGACTGGGCTTTGCATAATTGGCAGCGTCAGGCTGTACAAGGCTTGAGTCATCTGTACCAAGAAGAATAAGAACCCTCAACCCGCCGCGCCTCGCGCAAGGGAACACGAATTATGAACAATCAACGCCTGGTTATTTTGCTACTGCTGGTGGCTTATATCTTTTCGCCCAGCCTGTTTAACTGGATTATCAATCCCGAAGGCGCTTGGTACCGCCCTTATTTGGTGTGGGTGGCCGTGATTGTGATTGCATTTGTGATGCAGATACGCCGCAAGAATTACCACGAGTTTGATTGACACAATTAATAAAGAAAGCCGGCCTCTCCCACAAGACTGATAAGAAATAAAACAACATGACTTTTGATCTCAGCCAGGTAGCACTCATCGGCATCAGCTATTTACTGCTGCTGTTCGGCATCGCCTGGATCACCGAGCGCGGCTGGATTCCCGAGGCAGTGACCTCGCACCCGATTACCTATATTTTGTCGCTAGGCATTTTTGCCAGCGCTTGGGCGTTTTACGGCGTGATCGACCTCGCCTTCCAGTACGGCTATGGCGCGCTCGCCTACTATTTGGGGACGGGTGCCCTCTTTCTGTTTGCACCGGTAGCGCTGGCGCCGCTGGCGGAATTGGCGCGCCGCCATCAAGTGCATTCGCTCGCCGATTTGCTGGTATTCCGCTACCACAGCCACAGCGTGGGCGCGCTCACCACTCTCTGTATGCTGTGCGGGATTCTGCCGTTGATGGCGCTGCAAATTCAGGCGATCGCCGACACCATGCATATCCTCACAGTCAGTGGCAATCCATCGCTACCGCTCGCCGGCACCGGCCTCACCTTCAAAGACATAATGGCGCTCTGCTACTGCGCGATTCTCGCCTTCTTCACCATTTCATTCGGCGCCAACCGCGAACAGCATCGCGGCCTGATTACCGCCATGGCATTTGAATCGCTACTCAAAGTTTGCGCCCTCTGCGCAGTAGGTTTAGTGGCAGTATTCGGGGTGTTTGATGGATTGGAAGGGCTCGACCAATGGCTGCTCGACCACCCCGAAAACCTCGCCTTGCTGCACACCCCCATCCACACGGATTCGGCACATACGCTGTTGCTGGTGTTTGTCGCTACGGCGGTGACCATGCCGCACATTTTCCACTTGGGCTTGGCGGAAAACCCGCTGATGCGCAACTCGCATACAGTGACCTGGGCCTTCCCGCTGTTTTTATTGCTGATGGCACTGCCGATTTTCCCGATCCTTTGGGCGGGCACTGAACTCTCGGTACCACTACCGCCGCAGTATTACACCCTGGGCATACCGATTCTGTTTGACTCGCCCGGCCTGACCCTGCTGGCTTTTATCGGCGGCCTCTCCGCTGCGACCGGCGCCATGGTGGTTATTTCACTCGCGCTCTCCACCATGGTGATGAACCACTGGCTATTACCCAGCCTGAAGCTGCGCACCCGCTCCGATCTGTATAGCCAACTGATCTGGCTGCGCCGGATTTTGATCGCTGCGATCTTCTTTGGTGGCTACATCCTTTACTGGATATTGGACAACCGCCTCAGCCTTGCCGATTTGGCGATGACCGCCTTTATCGAAACCCTGCAATTCCTGCCAGGCACCTTTGCGATTGTGTTCTGGAGCAAGGGCAACAAACGCGGGATTATTGCTGGCTTGATCGTAGGCACCAGCATCTGGGCACTGGGGTTACTGTTGCCGATACTGACGGGGTTGGAATTTATCCAATTGCCGCTGCTCAGTTGGTCAGTTCCCATTGGTATCGAATACTGGAGCGAAGTGACACTTATCTCGCTCGGGCTGAACACCTTCTGTTTCGTGATCATCTCCATGCTCACCCGCCAGACGGAAGACGAGCAATACAGCGCCGATCTCTGCGCCGCCGATGAAATCAGCCACCCGGTGCGTCAGGCGTTGGATGTGCATTCAGCCTCGGAATTCAAACATCGCCTCGCCAAGCCACTCGGTAAAGTAACCGCCAGCCGCGAGGTGGATATTGCACTGAAAGAGTTGAACCTGAGCATCGATGAGCGCCGCCCCTACGCGCTGCGCCGGTTGCGCGACCAGATCGAAGGCAATTTATCGAGCCTGATGGGTATCCATGTCGCCAGCGAGATTATGGATAAATGCATTCCCCACTCGACTGTAGAAACCCAGACCACCGTCGATATCAACCTGATCGAAAACCGCCTCGCTGAATATCGCAACCATTTGACCGGTATGGCGGCGGAGCTGAATACCCTGCGCCTCTATCACCGCAAAACACTGGAAGAACTGCCCATGGCAGTCTGCTCCCTCGGGCGCGATATGGAAGTGCTCATGTGGAACCGCGCCATGTCGGAGCTAACCCAAACGCCGGGCGAGGATGTGACTGGCTCCTATCTGGAGGATATTCCCGAGCCCTGGTGCAGCCTGTTGATCGATTTCAGCCAGAGCAAAGAGCCGCATTTTTATCGCCGCGAAATCGAGCTGAACAAGCGCCCGCACTGGATAAGCCTGCATAAGGCCAATATCGAAGGCCCTATTACCGCCGGTGTCTATGATCAAGTCATGCTGCTGGAAGATGTGACCGAAACCCAATTGCTCGAACAGGAGCTGGTGCATTCCGAGCGCTTGGCATCGGTTGGCCGCTTGGCGGCGGGTGTCGCCCACGAGATAGGTAACCCGATTACCGGCATCGCCTGTTTGGCGCAAAACCTGAAATACGACTCCACCGACCCCGCTGAAGTATTGGAAACCGCAGAACAGATCCTCAGCCAGACCGACCGCGTCGGCCGTATCGTGCAATCGCTGGTGAGCTTCTCCCACGCCGGCCACGCCAGTAAAACCGAGTTTGAGGCAGTGTCGATTCGTGACTGCGCGAACGAAGCCATCCATCTTTTGTCATTGCAGAAAGAGAAAACCCAAGTGCTCTTCTGCAACGACATCCCCAAAACGGCGATTGTCGCTGGCGATGCGCAACGCATAATTCAGGTTTTTATAAATCTTTTATCTAACGCGCGGGATGCCAGCCCAGAGCAAGGGCGTGTTATGCTTGAAAGTAACGAAGATGAGGATTCGGTAACAGTTTCTGTTACCGATGAGGGGCATGGTATCCCTCCCGAACTGATTGAACGGATTCTCGAACCTTTCTTTACCACAAAAGAACCCGGTGAAGGCACAGGTTTGGGCTTGGCCATGGTGTACAGCATTATCGAAGACCATAGCGGCCATATGGATATCATTAGCCCTGCCGATACAGTTCACAATCGCGGCGCACGATTTGTCATCACCCTACCGCGCCACCTCGATTCATTCATGGATGCCTGAGCAACAAAGTGAATAAAACCAGCGACTTGCAGGTGCGACCCGCAAGTTATTGACCAGTAACACTTAACGCAAGACCCGGATAGCTATGAGTAAGATTCTGATTGTTGAAGACGAAACCATCATCCGTAACGCCCTGCGCAAGCTGCTTGAGCGCAACCAGTACGAGGTCAGTGAGGCCCCGTCGGTAAAAGAGGCGACGTCCAAATTCCAACTAAAAGAGTTTGACTTGATCGTCAGCGACCTGCGCCTGCCCGGTGCTCCCGGTACTGACTTGATCAAACTGGCGGGTGATACGCCAGTACTCATCATGACTAGCTACGCCAGCTTGCGCTCGGCAGTAGACTCCATGCGCATGGGCGCGGTGGACTATATCGCCAAACCCTTCGACCACGATGAAATGGTCAATGCGGTCAAGCGGGTGATCGGCAAAGCCAAGGCCGCTAATAAAGCTGCTGTCGGCACCATTGCCGCCAGCACCGCCATCGCCGGCATGATTGGCGCCAGCGATGTCATGCAAGATCTCTATAACCGCATCCACAAAGTTGCCCCCACTAACGCAACCGTTTTGATCCACGGCGAAACCGGCACAGGCAAAGAACTGGTTGCCCGCGCATTGCACGAAGAGAGCAACCGCAACAATCACCTGATGATCTCGGTCAACTGCGCCGCAATTCCCGACA
This sequence comes from Cellvibrio fibrivorans, assembly GCF_031457055.1. Classification (NCBI taxonomy): domain Bacteria; kingdom Pseudomonadati; phylum Pseudomonadota; class Gammaproteobacteria; order Cellvibrionales; family Cellvibrionaceae; genus Cellvibrio; species Cellvibrio fibrivorans. Next base: position 232,139 of record NZ_JAVDVX010000001.1, read on the forward strand.
CCTTAATTGAATCCGAACTCTTCGGTTACGAAAAAGGCGCCTTTACCGGCGCCGCAACCAATCGTGAAGGATTGGTAGCCGCAGCCGATGGCGGCACATTATTCCTCGATGAAATCGGCGAGTTGCCACTGGAAGCCCAGGCGCGCCTGCTGCGCGTACTGCAAGAGGGCGAAGTGCGCCCGCTCGGCTCAGTTGAATCGCGCAAAGTGGATGTACGCCTGGTCGCCGCAACCCACCGCGACCTGCGCAAGCTCTCCAAAGAGGGCAAATTCCGCGAAGACTTGTATTTCCGCATCAACGTAGTCCAACTGGAACTACCGCCGCTGCGCGAGCGCGGGCGCGATATCATCAATATCGCCGAATCCTTGCTGCAACGCTACTGCGCCCAATTTGGCAAAGCCCAACTGAAACTCTCGTCCGGCGCCATGGATGCCATCATGAGCTACAACTGGCCAGGCAATGTGCGCGAACTGGAAAACGCCATGCAGCGCGCCGTGATTTTGTGTGAAGACAGTAACGAAATTGGCGAGCACCTTCTGTCTATCGATACGGACTACCAGGATCTGGACGACAATACCGGCAGTTCCGTCTTTGAACCTGCCCGCCTCGCCAACCGCAGCCCCGGCGGCGCACCGGCGGCATCGGAAGACCTGTCACTGGAAGACTACTTCCAGCGTTTTGTGCTGGAACACCAGGACAGCATGAGTGAGACAGAGTTGGCGCGTAAGCTGGGTGTAAGCCGCAAGTGCCTCTGGGAGCGACGCCAGCGCCTCGGCATCCCTCGCACCAAATCTACTGCAGCACTTAGCAGCGTCAAATAGCTATCTCAAACCAAAAGACCTCTAAAAAATCCCCAGCCGCCTCATCGCACTGGGGATTTTTGTTTTTAGTGACAGTTTTATTGATTAACGCGCCACACTTGTTGCTATTGATGCCAAATCGTTACCCCTAAACACGGGAGTGTTACCGCGCAAATACTGTTACCGCACTGGGTAGACGTAACAAACTTGTGACAAATATGTAACCTATCGAAATAACAAAAAGAAATAAGGCGCCACCAAAAAAACCTAACTCATTGTTTTAATTAGCCATTATAAAACTGGCACAAGTACTGCTTTTAGAGCGCCATAACAAAAACAAATAATAAGAATTAAATGTAAAAATCTAATAACAACAATAAATAATAAAAAGCGTAATGAACTTAAAAATAACAACAATAGATAATAAGAAACTGAAACAAACGAATAACAACAAGAAATAATAAGAAACTGAAAATAAAAGAGCATAACAACAAGAAATAATAACAATAGAAATTGAATAATAATAACTAAAACAATAACTTAGATAGACAACGCTAGAAGACAAGAGCAATAAGACAGTAAAATAAAGCGGACTACTGACTAGGCACGGGATGGGATAGCACGCGAGATTGGATATGGGCACGGAAGCACCCCATTGAATGCCGATTAAAGCACTCCGGTGCTCCCTCCTGCGGGAAAGCGAAAGCTTTCCCGTTTTGCTTTCTGGAATCCAAACCAACCCAAGTGGCGTGATTGTCGTAAAAAACACCGTGCTTCTGCTAAACTCGCCGCTCTTGTGCAACTGACTGCCTAAACACCAGCGAGAAAACATGCTCAAACGCTTGCTAAACCTGTTCACCTCCGGCGCCAAGGATTCCAGCAAGGAATCCAGTATTCGCAATAGCGACGGTGCCACCCTGATTCCACGCGACCAGCACAGCATCTCCCGCAAGAACATCAGCCCTGCGGCGATCAAGATTATCAAACAATTGGAAGAGGCCGGATTTGCCGCCTATTTGGTCGGTGGCGGTGTACGCGACCTGCTGCTCGGCAATCACCCAAAGGATTTTGATGTCGCCACCAACGCCAAACCGGAAGAGGTCAAACGCATATTCCGCAGCGCGCGTATCGTCGGTCGCCGCTTCCAGATAGTCCATGTACGCATGGGGCGCGAGGTTATCGAGGTCACCACCTTCCGCGGTCACCATGAAGAATCATCCAGCGTACGCAGTGAAGATGGCATGCTGCTGCGCGACAACGTCTACGGCACCCTCGAAACTGATGCCATGCGCCGCGACTTTACCGTCAACGCCCTCTATTACACGCTCAAGGACTTTTCCGTCATCGACTACTGCAATGGTATGGAAGACCTCAAGCAGCGCACCCTGCGCATTATTGGCGACCCGGCAACGCGCTACAAAGAAGATCCAGTACGTATCCTCCGCGCACTGCGCTTTGCCGCCAAACTCGGCTTTAACCTGGAGCCCAAAACCGCCAAGCCGATCCGCGAACTGAGCGGTTTACTGCTCAATGTTTCCGACGCGCGCCTGTTTGAAGAAGTCCTGAAACTGTTTCTGGGCGGCTCAGCCACTGCAACATTTAACTTGATGCGTGAATACGATTTGCTGGCGCACCTTTTCCCCGGCACCGACATAGCACTCAAAGCGGGCGATGAGATTGGTGCCAACCTGATCGAACAATGCATGATCAATACTGATAAACGCATCCGCAGTGACAAAACCGTCACCCCTGCGTTTATCTATGCTGCCCTGCTCTGGCCTGCACTACAGCAGCAATTCACGTTGCTTAGCAGCCAGATGACGCCAACCCAAGCCTGGGCACAGGCAGCACAGAATGTGATAAATCAACAGCTGACCCGCACGGCGGTGCCCAAGCGCTTCCTGATCCCGATGCGGGAGATCTGGGACCTGCAGCAGCGCCTGCCCAGCCGTTTGGGCATGCGCGCCCTGCGTACGCTTGATCACCCCCGCTTCCGCGCCGCCTACGACTTTTTGTTGATGCGAGAAGCGGCAGGCGAAGCGCTCGATGGTTTAGGCGTTTGGTGGACCAATTACCAAACTGCGAACGATGAAGAGCGCGAGCAGATGGTAAAAGATATCGGTAAACACGGTGGCACCAAGGCAGCGGGCAAACCGCGCCGTCGCCGCGGCCCGCGCAAACCTAAAACCGATGCCGCACCCGGCGGGAATGAATAATCCATGGCGCTGGCCTATGTAGGTCTGGGCAGTAATCTGGAAGATCCGCTCGCGCAGGTAACAGACGCCTTTGTTGAACTGGCGGAGCTGCCGCTGACGTCGCTGCTGGCGCGCTCGTCGCTCTACTCCAGCCGTGCCGTTGGACCCGAGCAGCCGGATTACATCAACGCCGTTGCCCTGCTCGATACCCAACTCGCTCCGCTCGCGCTGCTGGATGCGCTACAAGCCATCGAACAAGCCCACCAACGGGTGCGCATCCAACATTGGGGGCCACGCACCCTGGATCTGGATCTGCTGCTCTACAGCGACCAGATCATTGAGGAGGAGCGCCTTACCGTGCCTCACCCCTATCTCACCCAGCGCAGTTTTGTGCTTTATCCGCTTGCGGATATCACCCCTAATTTGCAGTTGCCTGATGGCACCCCGCTCACGGACTTGCTCAGCCGCTGTCCGGCAGACGGACTGCTGCGCCTGCCATCGCCCGCTTAACGAATCTGTTTCAAGGAGTTGCCGTGAACCCTGTGTTTGAAGAGCTCGGACTGGATTTAACTAACGTCAAATTGCCGCGCTATATCACCGTGGAAGGCTGTATCGGCGTTGGCAAAACTACCCTCGCACGCAATATCGCGCAATTGTTTAATTACGATATGTTGCTGGAGCAGCCGGAAGAGAATCCTTTTTTAGAGCGTTTTTATCGTGATCCAAAATCCACTGCACTGCCCACCCAATTATTCTTTTTATTCCAGCGCGCCAACCAATTACAAAGTTTGCGGCAAGACGATATTTTTGAGCCGGTGCGGGTGGCAGATTTTTTAATCGAAAAGGATCAGCTCTTTGCGCGCACCACACTTGATGACGATGAACTTAACATCTATCGCCAGGTGTACGACAAGTTGGTTATCAATGCGCCGCGCCCGGATTTAGTGATTTATTTGCAAGCGCCACTCGATGTGTTGCTCGACCGCATCCGCCAACGCGGCATCAGTGCCGAGCAACATATCACTGTCGATTATTTAAAAGCGCTCAACGATGCCTATACTGAATTTTTCCACTTTTATGACGGCGCACCACTGCTGATTGTGAATGCCAAAGATTTAAATCTGGCCAAAAACCGCGAGCACTTTAAACAGCTGGTGGAATATATCCTCACCATCAAAAGTGGCCGCCACTATTACAACCCTGTGCCTGCGCTTTAATGCAACATCACCACTGATTTTTATTTTTGTAGCGAGAATTGCCATGCCCTATTCAACAATCAATAGCACCTCTACGGCGAATACCGCGCTCACTAAAAATGTCACTATCAACACGCTTCACAAATTAAAAACCACAGGCGAAAAATTTGTGGTGATCTCCCTCTATGATGCGCATATGGCCGCCATGGCACAGCGCTGCGGCGTAGAAGTCGTATTGGTTGGCGATTCGCTCGGTATGACGGTACTGGGTTACGACAGTACCATCCCCGTCACCATGGAACAGATGATTTATCACGTCGAAGCCGTGGCGCGCGGCAATAAAAAATCGCTGATTATCGGCGACCTACCCTTTATGACTTACGCCACGCCCGACGAAGCCATGCGCAATTGCACGCGCATCATGCAAGCCGGTGCACAGATGGTAAAACTCGAAGGCGGCGCTTGGTTGGCAGAGACAGTGCGCATGCTCGCCGAACGCGGCGTACCTGTGTGCGCTCATTTGGGTTTGACGCCGCAATCGGTGAATAAATTCGGCGGCTTCCGGGTGCAGGGGCGCGATGATGCCAGCGCAGAAAAAATTCTCGCCGATGCCAAATTACTCGCTGAAGCTGGTGCCGATTTATTGGTGCTTGAATGTGTTCCCGCTGCATTGGGCGCGCGCATTACGCGTGAAATTGCGATCCCGACTATCGGCATAGGCGCAGGCCGCGACACCGATGCGCAAGTATTGGTGATCAACGATATTCTCGGCCTCACCGAACAGCCGCCGAAATTTTCCAAAAACTTTTTATTGGAAGCTAACGACATTCCCGGTGCCATGCAAAAATATGTTGCCGATGTGAAAGCCGGAACCTTCCCCAGCGATGACAACATTTTTATCTAAAGATTAATTAACCTCTATTAAACTTGTTCCATCCTAAAAAATAGAAACGCAGGGCAATTATTTGCCCTGTTGCTAGACTCTTATCTAATCGGCAAAAAAAATCGGATATTCGTCGCACAACAATGACACGGCGACTCAATCATCAACCGATAACCCTCATGAACCGACAATTTTTATGAACCGATATAAACAGGTACGAGTTATGCTCACCAAACCATCACTATTTATTGTATTACTGGGCAGTTTTTTTGCTGGCCCACTGCATGCAGACACGCCAGTCACTAATGCAGCTGCGCAAACACAGCAAACCGCTGGCGACGAAGCCGCTTGGCAAACGTATCTCGCCACTTCCGAAAAATTGCGTCAAATCGATCAGGATTTTCTCAAAGCCGAATTAAAAAAACTCGGCCAAAAAAAGCCAAGCCTGCCGGAGTACACCAAAGAATTCGGGTTTGATGTAAAACAGGCGCCCGACTGGTTTAAGAGCAATGAAGGCAAGCGCGTAATGGACGTAATTCTCTCCTTCCAAACCCCTTCAGGTGGGTGGTCGAAACGCACCGATATGAGCAAGGCGCCGCGCCAACCAGGTCAGGCATTTGGTGTTGAGAAAGGTTACATCCCCACATTCGATAACGGTGCCACCAGCACCCAAATCCGGTTACTGGCGCAAGCATACCAAGCAACCGGTGATGCGCGTTATGTAAATACATTCAACAAAGGCCTGGATTTTATTCTCACTGCGCAGTATCCCAATGGCGGCTGGCCGCAAAATTATCCACTGGTGGGTGAGTATCACGATCACATCACTTACAACGATGCGTTGATGCGCGATTTAATGGCGCTGTTGCATGACGTCGCCCAGGCCAAAAACGCTTTTGCGTTTGTCAGCCAGGAACAACAGCAGGCAGCGCAAGCGAGCCTCAAGCGTGCGCTCGATTGCGTATTAAAAACCCAAGTGATTGCCAATGGCACACTGACCATCTGGGGCGCGCAGCATGATGCCAAAACCCTAAAACCTGCAAAAGCACGCGCCTATGAAATGATTTCACTCACCAGTTCGGAAAGTGTGTGGATGCTCGATTTTTTGATGGAGCTGAAAAACCCCAGCGCCGAGATAATTAAATCCGTACACGCAGCGGCGGCTTGGTATGAGCAGAATAAAATCCTTGGTAAAACCTGGACACGCGGTGATGCGCAATTAAAGGATGATAAAAATGCACTGCCACTCTGGGCGCGTTTTTATGAAATAGGAACCAACAAACCGCTCTTTGGCGATCGCGATGATTCCGTGCATTACACCTTGGAAAAGGTGTCGGAAGAGCGCCGCCTCGGCTATGCCTGGTACACAACTTCACCCAATCAGATATTAAAAAAATATACGGACTGGGCCAAAAAACATCCGCAATAAATTTTATTTTCATGTTTGCCCTCCCTGCTGCATTGCGCAGCAGGGAGTAGTACCCACAATCATTAATCCGCTTCACTCGACCAGACTTTCATGGTCTGCACCGCCAGCAATTTGCACTCACCTTTATGCTCCACATAAGTACGCATAAACTGGTAGCGCGATGTACGGAAAGTTTTACCATCTGGATTCCATTTCTCCACGCTGCTCAACCCCTGCAAAACGCCCGTTTTATCCAATCGCTGCAAGCTAAGATCATGCGCGCGGCGCGCTTTGGGTTGCTCTTCCGGTTGTTGCACCCTTAGCAACAATTGCGCTTTGGTCTCTTTTAAGCTGGCGAGGTTGTGCACCCATTGAAACTCCGGCGCGAGCAATTTATCCAAAAATTGCACATCACCTTTGCGCAGTGCATTTTCATATTCTGCATCCAGTTTCACCAACTTTTCAGTATCCAAACAAGATTGCGCCTGTACCACAGCCCCCATCAAACTCATCACACAGGCCGTCATAAGCAAATGTTTTTTCATCGCCAATATTCACCACAAAAAATTAAAACATAAACAATAAACAATAAAAAAAGCCGACACCAAAACGATGCCGGCCAAGACCATACTAGATTACAAATAAAGGGGAGTTCCAAACTGGGCTAAGAGAAAACCCATCGGTAACCGCACAACCTTCCTAAATCAATGAGCCAACCAAAACACAAATGCCGTCGTACCCACAGGAAGAAACCGTTACCGGTAGTTTCAGTATTGTTCAGTTTTCAGCCATTGCCAGTTTTTTTATGCTCACGTTTAAATTATTTGGTGATAAACCCGCAGAACTGATTAGGAAAGGCTATAAACAATCGCTAGCTCACCCCATTACGCCCCATCAGCACCATAGCTTCGTTAATAAGGTGCTCAAGCCGCACTGCCGTAGTCGAGCGCAAGGCAAAATCATCGACCAATTTGCGCAAGCGGCTCAGCTTGGGTCGCACAGCGCGAAACTCTTCAGTCACCGGCTCATAATCCAGATCGTGATCTTGCACACTCAATTTACCCAGCTCGGATAATTCCGCATGCAGCGCGCTGATCAAGTCATAAAAGAAATCTTTCCGATCAAGGCTATTAGCCTCCCAATAGGCCTGATTCAATCCACCCAATAAGTCTTCAAGCACCTTGATTGCATTGGAAATACTGCTGCTAGACATAACACACCTTTTGCTCAACGTATGATGAATGGCTTGAGTATAGAAGAGTTTAACGACGCTGCCGGAGGCTCTGCTAAACTCCAACATCCTCGCCTCTGGACGCTGTTATGCCGCTCGAACAACTCTGGCTGTTTACCACCATTACCCTTGTGCTCTCTGCCAGCCCTGGCCCGGTGATGCTCGCCTGCATGATCGATGCAGGGCGCTACGGTTTTACCAAATCGCTCTACACCATGCTCGGCGCCAGCGCAGGCAATTTGGTGCTGATGTTGTTATCGGCACTGGGATTGGGATTATTAGTCGAACAAGCGGAATGGATATTTCACACCATCAAATGGATAGGCGCTGCGTATTTGGTTTACCTGGGCATTCAACTTGCGCTTGCACCACCGCTCAATGTGGATGTGGAGGCGCGTCAGATCCGCAGCAGCCATCTATTTGGCAAAGCCTTTATCGTCGCTGTCACCAACCCTAAAGGGCTAATTTATTTCGGCGCATTGTTTCCACAATTTATCGACATCCACCGCAGCATGCCGCCGCAATTTGCACTGCTCACGGTGATTTTTTTAGCGATGGATTTTGTCTGGATGAGCATTTACGCGCTGGGTGGGCGCGGCATTATGCGCTGGCTAAAATCACCGGAACATCAACGCTGGTTTAACTGGATTTCTGGAGGCGCACTCATTCTCGCAGGCGCTGCCTTGGCGTTTACCAAGCTCTAAACTGGCGAGCTGTGTGATTTGGATATAAGCAAAGAAATAACGATTCTTTTTCAACCGCGATAAAAATCCCTAAGCTGCACTCCATCAGTATTTAGGAGGCAGCCATGTCATTTACCCAGAACCAACATTTTCCTGCATCACTCAAGGATCAGCCGATCCTGATCGTACCTGGCCTGCGCAATAGTGATGAACAACATTGGCAAAGTCTGTGGGAAGCGCAACTGCCCAATAGCAAACGCATCCAGGTCGATGATTGGAGCACAGCGGATCTGGATAAATGGAAAGCAGGTATTCGCGCAGAATTGGAGAAGTTGGATAAACCCGCCGTGATTATCGCCCACAGCTTTGGCACGCTCGCGAGTGCAAGTATTGCCGCAGAATTTCCCAATAAAATCGCCGCCTTGTTTTTAGTCGCCCCCGCCGATCCGGATAAATTCCGCATCGCCCAGCGCTTGCCACAAATACCTTTACAGGTACCGGCAACTATTATCGCCAGCAGCAATGACCCTTGGTTGACCGAGGGCAAAGCGGCTTACTGGGCGCTGCAGTGGGGCACAGATTTTTTGCGTTTAAACAATGTTGGCCACATCAACAGCGAATCCAATTTGGGATTTTGGCCCGAAGGTATTCAGCTATTACAGAAGCTGTTGCGCAGCGCAAAAAAAACAATTACCACAACCAACCGGCTCCCGCGCGCTGCATAAATCCGCACACTAACACTCCAAACGGTATAATCTGGACAGATTCTTTTTATGGCCCAGTGTAATGCCGTTGATGACTATAAAATCCTCTGGTGCAGGAAGGCTACCACTGACACGATTATGGATATTGCTAGCCTATTTACTGGCTGCCCCGGCACTGGGCACTGAACCGGTAATTTATGCATGGGCCGAACAGATGGCCGATGACAAGCGCGGCCACTACCCTATCGAACTACTCAAACTCGCGCTCGCCAAATCCGGACAGGATTACCGCGCCACGCCCAGCAAATACAATTTGCCGCAATTCCGCACCTTGCGGCATTTGCAAATGAACAAAGGCATTGATGTCGTCTGGACGCTCAGTTCACCCGAGCGCGAGGAGGAATTGCTTCCCATCCGCATCCCTATTGACCGCGGCCTGATAGGTTGGCGCCTGCTACTGATCTCTACAAAAGATGAACAAACCTTTGCGCAAGTGGAGAGTGTCGAACAACTCAAAAACTTGCGCGCCGGGCAAGGGCATGATTGGCCCGACTACCCCATACTGCGCGACAATGGTTTTAAGGTCAGCGGCAGTGCCAATTATGACGGACTGTTTCATATGCTCGAGCGGGGTCACATCCGCTATTTTCCGCGTTCACTAACTGAAATCCAGCACGAGCTGGATACACACCCTGATATGAATTTTATGATTGCCCCCAAATGGGTGCTCTATTACCCGGCGCCACTGTATTTTTTTGTGCGCAAAGATAATATCCAGCTCGCCGCTGCAATCGAAAGGGGACTTGAGATAGCGATTAGTGATGGCAGTATGCGCACTTTATTTACCCAACATTTTGCCGCGACCATCGCCAATGCCCAATTACATGAACGCACAATTGTGCCAGTGAACAACCCATTGCTCACTGCAGAGACACCGTTAACACGCAGCGATTTATGGTTTTCACCGGAGCAAGGTTTTTAAATGACGGTTATACCAACACAGACTGACATTCAAGCACCGCAACCGACGCGACGCCTTGGGCTGCGCATTGTCGGCGCTGTTGTTGCCTTTACATTTTGTGTTGCCGCACTCGTCTCTTGTTTGCAAATTTACAGCGCATACCGCACAGCGCTGATCGATGCACAAAAACATTTCACCGATATTGAAAACAGCTATTTACCCAGTCTGGCCGCGGGCATGTGGTCGATCGATCAAGGGCGTATTGACACAATGCTGGATGGCATGGCGCAGCTACCGGATGTGGGTTTTATCGAACTAAAAGACGAACAGGGAGAGCGCTGGACGCGCAGGCACCCGGACTACCGCAAAGACTTGTTGAGCCGCAGTTTTCCCATTATTCATCGCGAAGGTGATGAACTGTTTCCGCTGGGCGAACTCACGGTTGCCTTGATGTCGGCAGGAATAGAAACACGGTTATTCCATACAGCAAAAAGCATCGCCATTACCACCAGCATCACACTCTTCTCAACTGTTTTTTTGTGCTCTTTATTGTGCGCTACTGGATCACACGCCATCTAGAAACCATGGCCGACTACGCCAAGAAATTGGATTTGAATAATCTGGACAGCGAATTGAAACTGACGCGCACCGAGCGCGATCAACCCGACGAATTAGGTTTGGTAGTCAATGCGATAAACAAAATGCGCCTCAGCATTAGCAACGATTTAAACAAGCGCAATCATCTGTATCAGGAGTTAAGTGTCTATCGCAACCAGCTGGAGCGTTTGGTGTCCGATCGCACCATAGATCTGGAATATAAAACCCAGCAACTGGAAATTAAATCCGCCGAACTGGTTGAACAAAATAAAGAGCTGGATGCTTATGCACATACAGTCGCACACGATTTAAAACAACCGGTCAGCACCCTCATTGCTGCCTCAAGCCTATTGGGCAAGGCGCAACTATCCCCAGAAAAACAGCAACAACTCGCCGATACTATCCAGCGCTCCGCCAACAAAATGCGCGCAATTATCGACTCACTGCTGCTGCTCGCCAATATACACAAAAGCGAAAATGTAGCGCTCACCTGCGTGGATACGCAACACACCGCAATGGAAGCTTGTGCGCGCCTGCAATCGTTCGCCGATCAGCAAGGCGCAACAATTCAGCTTGGCGAACATTGGCCAAAGGTACTCGGCCATGAGCAATGGATTGAAGAAATCTGGATGAATTTTTTATCCAACGCGTTGAAGTATGGCGGAGCCACACCGAAGGTAGAACTGGGCACTGAAACACTGGTCAATGGCATGATCAAATGCTGGGTAAAAGATTCAGGTCCCGGTTTAAACGCAGAGCAACAGCATGAAATTTTCGATAAATTTGTCCGCTTCGATACCCAATCTGCCGACGGCCATGGCTTGGGGTTATCCATCGTAAAACGTATCGCCCTGCGACTGGGCGGAGAAGTTGGCTACGAATCAGCACCCGGCGGCGGCAGTATTTTTTGGTTTAGTTTGAAGAGTGCGGATTAGGAAGCAACCAAGTTGGATCTTTGCGCAGGGAAGCGCCACTTAAAAGAATGAATTTGCCATTAAGAAAAGCAATTCGCCTCTCACAAGCCAATCAAACAATCACTTGCCGCCACCATGCAGTGATACTATAGTGCCACTCTGATATCCGGCCGAGCGCAATATGATGAAAGTCGAACTAGTAACTACGCTAAAACGGCAAGCTACCAAGATTCTTGCCGACCTGCATGCCACCAAAGAACCTATCTTGATTACCGAGCACGGCCAACCATCGGCGTACCTTGTAGATGTAGAGGACTATGAATTTATGCAGCGCCGTATGGCGATCCTGGAAGGTATAGCCAGAGGTGAAAAAGCTGTATTTGAAGGACGTACATTAAGCCAGGAACAAGCCCGCGAGAAAATGCAAAAATGGCTCAAATAATATGGACTGAACCCGCTCTGGATGAGCTAAATGAGATTGTAGAATACATCGCCCTCAGCAACCCTAACGCCGCACAACAGCTAGTACACACCGTCTTCAACATTACGCAACGCTTGGAGCAATTTCCTGATTCAGGTAGAGAGCCACCCGAGCTTGAAATGTTTTTATACCGCGAATTGATTATTAATCCCTGCCGTGTTTTTTATAAAACGGAAAACGACAAAATTTATATTCTTCATGTGATGCGACAGGAGCGGGATTTACGGAAGTTTATGTTAGGTACGACTACGGATGAGGGCATATAAATGACAATCTGGTATTTGTCACAAGTGGGGCTACCTATTGCCTTTTTATTAATGAGCATATCAGCACTCATAATTTATAAGAAAGGCCACAGAATAGCTGCCATCCTCATTGGTATTAGCACACTCACTATAAGCACCTTAAAAATTTTTCATGCAATTAGCTTTAGCCAAGATTTAGTTTCTTATGAGCATGACGCCCAAGGCAATGTGGCTCACGCAACAGTAGAGCTAACATTGTGGCAAAACATGTCACTTTGGGCAGACCCGATTGGGACATGTTTAATTGCTATCGGCATTTTCATTCTGGCTAAAAGAATTTCATCATAACTTGACGAGCAATTCACATCGTAAAAAACGCGCGATCTCTGCAGGCCGCGCGTTTTTATTTGTCGCTGTTATTAAGCCGGTGCACTGGTGCGAATCAAATGATCAAACGCACCCAGCGATGCTGTCGCACCAGCCCCCATCGCAATAATAATTTGCTTGTAAGGCACATTGGTGCAATCGCCCGCGGCAAACACACCCGGTACCGAGGTTTCTCCGCGCGCATTGATTTCAATTTCACCGCGATTAGATAACTGCACGGTACCCTTGAGGAAATCGGTATTGGGCAGCAGGCCGATTTGTACAAAAATGCCATCCAACTCCACTGACGCGATTTCATCGGTATTGCGGCTTTTGTATTTCAGCGCAGTGACTTTTTCACCGTCGCCGATCACTTCGGTCGTCAGCGCTTCGGTGATCACAGTGACATTGGGCAGGCTGGATAATTTGCGTTGCAATACAGCGTCGGCACGTAATTTTGAATCGAACTCGATCAAGGTCACATGTGCAACTATACCGGCCAAATCAATCGCCGCTTCAACACCGGAGTTGCCGCCGCCGATGACCGCAACGCGTTTGCCTTTAAATAGCGGACCATCGCAGTGTGGGCAGTAGGCGACGCCTTTGCCGCGATAATCTTTTTCGCCGGGCACATTCATTTCTCTCCAGCGCGCGCCGGTGGCGAGAATAATGCTTTTGCTTTTTAAACTCGCGCCGCTAGCGAGTTTTACTTCAATCAAATCGCCGGGATTATTACCAGGAATAACCTGCGCGGCTTTTTGTAAGTTCATTACATCCACGTCGTATTCTTTAACGTGCTGTTCTAGCGCTGTCGCAAGCTTGGGGCCTTCGGTTTCTTTGACGGAAATAAAATTTTCAATCGATACCGTATCCAATACCTGTCCGCCAAAACGTTCCGCGACTACACCCGTGCGGATGCCTTTGCGCGCAGAGTAAATCGCCGCCGCTGCACCGGCTGGTCCGCCACCGATAACCAATACATCAAACGGATCTTTTTCATTTAATGCTTTGGCTTCACGCGCAGCTGCGCCAGTATCGATTTTGGCGATAATTTCTTCGAGCGTCATACGGCCTTGGCCGAAGTGCTCACCGTTAACAAATACCGTTGGCACCGCCATGATTTTGCGTGCATCAACTTCTTGTTGAAACAAGGCACCGTCGATCATGGTGGCAGTAATTTTGGGGTTGAGAGCGGCCATTAAATTTACGGCTTGCACTACATCCGGACAGTTGTGGCAGGAAAGAGAAACAAATACTTCAAAATGAAATTTGCCGTCAATTGCTTTAATTTGCTCGATAGTTTTTGCATCCACTTTCGGTGGATGACCGCCGCTGTGCAAGAGTGCAAGCACCAGCGAGGTAAATTCATGCCCCATAGGGATACCCGCAAAATGAATACGGGGAGATTCATCTCGTGCAGCTACTGCAAAAGAGGGACGCAATTTAGCAGTGCCGTGATCAATCAAACTTACCTTGTCAGACAGGCTGGTGATTTCTTGCAACAGGGTAATCAACTCCAGACTTTTTGCGCTGTCATCCAGGCTTGCAACCAATTGAATGGGGCGTTGCAGTTTTTCCAAATAGGCTTTGAGTTGGCCTTTAATCGCGGCATCTAACATAGTCGTCTCCGTGGGATTTTCTGTGCAAGCCCACCTTGTGAGCGAGCTTGTTTATGCAAATCGTTTTGTAAAAAATTTGAAAAATATCGCTTGGCAAAATACTGACCGACAATATTTTCGTCATACCCGCGAACGCGGGTATCCATTAATCAATTTGGACTCCTGCGTTCGCAGGAGTGACGAATACATCAACTTAGCCTTAGATTTTCCCAACCAAATCGAGCGATGGAGCCAGAGTCGCTTCACCTTCTTTCCATTTTGCCGGGCAAACTTCACCAGGATGCGCCGCAACGTATTGCGCTGCTTTTACTTTGCGCAGCAGTTCCGATGCATCGCGGCCAATGCCGCCCGCATTCACTTCGATAATTTGGATCTTGCCCTGCGGGTCAATTACAAAGGTACCGCGATCTGCGAGGCCGGCCTCTTCAATCATCACGCCGAAGTTGCGCGTGATAGTGCCGGTTGGATCACCGATCATCGGGTATTGGATCTTGCCGATGGTTTCCGAGCTGTCGTGCCAGGCTTTGTGGGTGAAATGGGTGTCGGTTGATACGGAGTAAATCTCTACACCCATCTTTTGGAATTCAGCGTAGTTGTCGGCCAGATCGCCCAATTCAGTGGGGCATACAAAGGTGAAGTCGGCTGGGTAGAAAAACACCACCGCCCATTTACCTTTGATGTCAGCCTCAGTCAGGTGGACGAATTTGCCCTGATGATAGGCTTGGGCGCTGAAAGGTTTGATTTCTGAATTGATAGTTGCCATGAGTAGAACTCCTAAGGTCTGTGTGGGTTTGATCCCGTTGGGTTAATTGATTCAACGGGCACAGATTAGGGAGTTGGGCGCCATGGGGCTAATTGCATATCACCATGCACTCAATATTCAAAATCTATCGAAAATTAAAATCCAATGCTTATTGGCTATTGCAAAACAACAAAAAACCGCAGCCTCCTTTCGGAAACTGCGGTTTTTAATAGATAGGGATGGGTCGTCGATCAAGCGCTAAGTGACTGGCCGTTCGCTCTACCGTGGCGATCAATAATCAGGCCGCCAGCCAAGTGCAGGTCTTCCATGATGATGCCGCCGCGTTCGATGATGACGGTGCCAGCTAATTTACCGTCATGCACCACAACGCCGGCGTCAGGACGTGAAGTGTTTTCCAGAATCACACCACCCGCGAGTTGATTCTTTTGCACAATAATTCCACGCTCAAGAATCACCCCACCACTCAGCAGTTTGATTCCACCGCGTTCAATAATCACACCACCTTCATCGTGAGTGTCAGGCGTGTTTTCAAGAATGACAGCACCCGCTAATTTGTCCTGCACGATAATGCCTTTTTCCAAAATCACACTGCCGTTGTCCGGCTGGCATTCCAGAATGACAGTACCATTTAAGGATTGATCGAAGGGTGGAGTTGCCTGCTTTTCGAGAATCACCCCACCGGCAGAGGCTAATTGGGCAGCGAACAACAAAGAGATAAACAGAGCAGATTTAGATTTCAACATGATTGCATCCTCGCAATAATTTTTACAATTAACCTACCACTATGGCAGGCAGTTTGATTTCCTTTCGGAGTTTAGGTAACGCATTGAGTCAATGAACAAACCATCCTTGAAGTTCAACACCTCGCGGCGTTTTTTCGTCCCTGTCGCTTTGTTCATGTGGGCATAATAAGCAGTGAACTTGTCAGAAGTTTGTCGCAGATAATTATTTTTGTGGCAATTGTGTCAGAGAGGCAAAAACAACAAGCACGCTGGCACTAAGGTAATGCGCTGTAATTCAGAATGGCGCCGTATGCTGCTATGGTCTTTAATTGATTCTTCTTATTCGCTGCCCCATAACGCAAACAGCCAAAGCTCAATTAATTACCCGTTGGTTGGGGCTGGTCGAGTGGGTTTACGAACTGCAACGGATTGAAGATTGGCAGCGTGCCCGTAGGTTGGGGCGGGTCGCGTAGACTGAGTTTACGAACCGCAATAGCTTTAAGGTCTGGAAAGTGCCCAAAGCGGACATACACCAAAAATGAGAGCAGAGTCTATAAACCCAGTTTCCCTTAAATCAATAATCTTATGAATGTTGAAATTTTTCGATGAAAAATTGGTAAAAATTGAAACATATGTAAATGTCCGAACTATTTTATAAGCTGTTATCTTTTTATGGAGCAATTAATGGAGAATTGGCAGGAGATTACTTTTGTAGGCTCAGTGTTGGGCTTTGTTGTTTGGTACGTTAAGCACAAGATTATAACTTCAACAAAATTACAAATAGAGAGATTTATAGAGTTTGAAAAGAATAAAAACCAAGAGCTGCTAGAGTCCTTTAAATCCCATTTAGGACTTCAAACGGAGCTTAGAAAAGCTAAGCACCTTTCAATCTATGAAAGAAAAGTTCACGCCCTATTGGATAGCTTTGCTTGTATCAGTGACTGTGAATCTCCGATGGGAAAAATATCTGAAGATGCACTCACAAATAGAGGAGAAAATTTTGTCGATCTCCACGCTCAATTCTTAGGTCGTAAAGATATTCTACTAAATACATTTAGGAGAAATTCTGCACTATTTTCTGACTCTATTATAGAAAAATTCCAGCAATTTAAAAGAGAAGTTTTAATGCCATACTCTTCGACCTACAAGTCAATGTTAGAGACCTTGAGCTCAGGCGGGAAAATTACTGATGGTCAAATAAGTCGCTTAATGGATCTTGAGATTGAATATGGAAAATTCTCCAAAGCGCTGAAACATGAAATAAAAGACACGCTCAGTGAAATCTGACTATTAGATTTGCTGGATTATCATTCTCTGTATTACATAACAACTTAAAAACTGCTATTGAACTCCATCTTAGGCTGCCAGTGATAGAGACAACATATGAGAATAATGAATTGAGACCAAACATACTTTATAAATATCGTGATGATTCAGGGCGAACGGAAGATATAATCAAGAATCAAAAAGTTTGGCTTTCTTCCCCCTCTCAACTAAATGATCCACTGGAATGTAGAATTGGCGAGATTCCATTGGAATGGGAGACGAGGACCATTCGAGAGCTTGAAAATGGCCAATTGATGGGGGTAGTCATGCGGCCACCATTTTTCGAGCCACCAACGCGACTATTTTCATTGAGTGAAAGAGCAACAAAACATTGGATTAAGCGGTTTGGTAAGCTTAGCCACGAAAGGAAAGTTAAAGCTATGAGGCAATTGTATTCTGATCACGGTGTCGATTTGTCAAGGCCTGAGAACATATTTAAAGATATGCGTGAACGCCTATCTAAAGTTGGCATTTTCAGTTTAAGTGAAGATTGCTCCAATGAACTTATGTGGGCTCATTACGGCGCAAACCATCAGGGCATAGCATTAGGATTTAGTAGCTCTCATGACTGTAAGCTTGCAAGTCAAAGGCATTGCCTGCCTGTTACATATTCTCGAGAAAAGCCGACGTTTAACGCAGGCTTTATAAATGAGGTGCAAGTTTTCGCTCCCGGCTCCGGACGGCAAAATGTACAACGAGTCTCATTTGAAGATCCAGTTTTTCGGTCAACCATTAGTACCAAAACGTCTACATGGAATTATGAAAAGGAATGGCGATACGTGGAAGAGACTCATGGCCTTTTCGACTTTCCTGGAGATTTAAGCCATGTAGTTTTTGGCTTGCGTATGAGCCCAGAACGTAAGTTGCACTATCGAAATCTCGTTAAGCAGAATACTAATCATAATGTCGAGTTCTTTAGTATCGGAGAAAATCAGGATTTAAGTGGTTTAACTATTATTAAAGAAAAATAGAAGAACCAACAAGTAACAGGCGGTTGCGGTAACGAGTCCTTAAAGCTCACGCCAAGAGCACGTTTTCTAGTTAATATGTTTCGTCGTCTGCTTTTGGTGAATCGCCGCGAGAAGATTATCGTAATGTGTAACTTACAAAGTACCTTCTGCGCTTAATGTCATACAACCATCCATAGCAGGAAGCTTTGATGCCTGATTTAAAAATTGACGCGCAGTTGGTTAAATGGGAAGAGCTATCCCCTCAGGACTGGAAAAATCTCCTGATAGGTAATGGTTTCAAATATATGGGAAAAATTTGGTTGCGGTACCTTATATGACCTTGCCAAAAGCAGTTCTGTTAATGCTCCTCTGTGCAAAATATACTTCTTTAACTATGAACTCATCCGCTGGGAGCCGCGACCTTAAAGGTGCCAGTGGCATAACGAGCGACTGCGATAAAAACAAGGAGTTATTGGTGCCACAATTATTCTGAACTCAAACAGAATTTTCATTTACCAAAGTTCGAAATTGGTGCGCTCATCAACAATGGGTTGATAATGAAAGGCATGGGCTGACCTTCAGTTACTCGATCATTTCGACGAAATAATTCAATTAAAAATGGGGGATTGCATGTTTGACGAAGATGTCAGCTTTAATACCGCACGAGAACTAATAGATTGTTTTATGGATGATAATGTCCTTTCCCCTAAAGGTGTGTTCGATGTAAGCGAGCGATTAATGAGCGGGTACCTTTTTAGAGGACAAGCCAGAGAGGAATGGCGATTGCTCCCTGTTGTTCATCGCTCCTCTGATTGTTTGGCAAACTATACGCCTCAACCGCCTTGTTTTCGCACGTTAGAAGAAGGGAATTTAAGACAATATTTGAGATTACATTTACATGCTGAACTGAGGGCTATACAACTTTTTTTAGAGGCGGCGGATCATGTTGGTATTAACACCCCCCTTGATTATCACTCGCTATTGCTCCATAACGAATTATTCAAAAATTTAATGTCTGATCACGAAGAAGATATTGATACGAGCTTTCCGTCACCGCAGTTTCTGTCTTGTATGGCACTTGCTCAACATTCTGGAGTTCCTACCAGATTGTTAGATTGGACTACATCGCCATTAATAGCGGCATATTTTGCGGCTGAAAAAGTTGCTGAAGATTTTCGTCGATGCGGAGACAACTATAATTTTTCTATTATTTGTCTCAATACTAATATTTTAGCTCATATAAAAAGTATTCAATACGTTTCAGCTGCTCGTGCGAATAACCCTTTTTTACTTGCCCAGCGAGGCGCATTTACATTGATAAAAGATGCTAACGGGTACCTTCTAAAGCATGGGCGATGGCCAAGTATTGAAGACATATTAAGTGCGGAAAGGAATTCTGAAACGCATTACATGAAATCCCCTCTGATTCGGCTTTCACTGCCTTCATCAGAAGCTGCCAGTTTACTGAAGCTGCTTTATAGATTAGATGTATCTAGGCTCACTATCATGCCTACGCTTGAAAATGCGGCTCAACACTTTTCACATAAAAAGGTGCTATGGAAGTAGCTTATGTCTGCTCTATGGCCGAAATTTACCATGTGATTAAAGGGCTTTTAAATGAGTAATTCTGTAGGTCGCGCTATCAACATGATGACCATTCGAGTTAGCAAATCTTTTTTTAATGCTGGTATTGCTGACATGGATTTTGAAGGTGAAATTATCAAGAGATTTCACCTGGATGAAGGGTCGTATCTTTCACTTAAGGGGCGCATTTGTTCATGGAAAACAGCTGCGACATTTAATACCAAAGAAGAGGCAGTTCTATTCTTTCATGAATGGGTAAATGAAAATAAAGTTAAGCGTGCAAAATACAAATTAGAGGTAATTGAGTATACAAGCCCAGAAGATGTGCACATTACTCTTTATGATGAAACGCATCCATTATGGATAATTGAAGAGAAAGAAAATCCAAGCATATCTAAGGCAGCAAGGGCATATTTCTATGATTACCTACATGAATTTGGATATAGCGAAAATACCCTAAAAACGTATCGCCGCGAAATTTTAAAATACGGTATTGATATAAATAGCAGGGTTGACTCAGAATTAAACTTAAGTCTCCGATCGGCAAGAATACGAGAGCAATATTATCAGGATAATTGTTCTGTCCATGTGAAAAAGACCCAATTACATATCGTTTGACGTGAATTGGTGGTTGGATTTAATCGCGCAGCCTGAAGTCGACTCTTGGCCGAACGGGGTAGATTTGTCCAGAGCGGAAGTTTAAGCTTAATTAATAAGTAGCTAGTGCTGCACACGTACTTTATCGAGGCCGTAATCCTGTGAGTAAAACAAATAATCTAAAAAGGTCAGTAGAAATGTTTGCAAAGGATCTTGAAGGGGCTTTTGAGAACCGAAAGTTTGTTGTTTTTCTCTGTGGACCTTCTTTAGATCTTGCTTCTTCAGATAATGCAGCTGCTTTAAGAAAGTGTATAAAAGAAAAGTTAGAGGCAGAAAACTTTGACGTAGTTTTGGGCGAAGATGATGGTCTTGAGGCTTTGCGGAAAAAGTTCTCTGGCATGGCCCATGATAATGAACTCCAATTCATTCAAAATCATAGTAATGCTGTAATTTTGATTGCAGCCAGTGTAGGGTCTTTTTGTGAGTTGGGATTGTTTTCCCATCAACATGTCCACGCGAATGCTCGAAAGACTGACTTTATATTGATAATGGATGAAGCTTACAAGGATGATGTTTCTTATATGAATGAGGGGCCAGCTAAAGCGATTGATACATTTGGCGGCCAACTTGTGCATTGCGACTTTTCAGCCTTTGATACAGCAGCCCTGGTTGATCGGTTAAAAACTAGGCGTCATGTGTGGTTTACAAGCGGTAGCGGAGCCCTCACATGAGTATCCAGTTTAATGATCAATTGCTTTTATGGGGATTGGGTGTCTTACAGCCAGCTGCTCCCCAAGAGGTCTTATCATTTTTGAAACTGGTTTATCCTACAGTAGAGCAATGGCCAGATGAATTATACCTAAATGGCTGTTTTTCCCATTGGGAAGCTTCAAATTATATTGTTCTTTTAAATAAGAAATATTCGATGTACTCGCTGACAGCATTGGCGAACATGCGGATGGATGTAAAGCTTCGGCGGCAGAGAGATAAGGCTAGGATTTGCTTGTTACGAGCAGCTTATGATGCTAGCCTAATCCTGCCGGGTGCAATGGATCAAGATTTGGATGGCGCTTCGCCATCTTCAGAATTTAGTTCAACATTACAAGAGGGCTCGCGACCAGTAGGTTCTGGTTCGAAGCCTTCGCGGACGGAGCCGACTCGTCTTCGAACCAGAACCTACTGGTCGCGGGTCTCAGAGCAACTTAGTACTCAGGTTGGCCTTGACTTCCATTCTCCCGGCATTCCTTCCTTTCAATACCGCTATTGTTCCTTCCCAACTCTAAAAACATTGCATCAAGCAAGTATGAGCGAGTCCTGTGAGAAGGATATGTCCCTCAGCCAGCTCGGGTTGGCGATTGGGGTATCTCCTCGTTTACTTACCTCATTCATTCATAAACCTGAAAACCACTATAGACATTTCAATCTACCAAAAAAGGGCGGGGGTGAACGCGATATTGCAGCTCCTCGCTTTTTTCTTAAAACAATTCAGTATTGGATTAAGTCATATATTTTATGCCATTTGAAAGTCCACGATGCATGTCATGCCTACATGAGTGGAAGATCAATTAATACAAATGCTGAGAAGCACATTGGTAAAGCTTATGTGGCGAATGTCGATATCGAAAATTTTTTTGGCAACATAACCAAAGAGCATGTTTTTCGGGTTCTTGAGAAAAATGGCATTGGTCGTAATTTAGCAACAGCAGTATCAGGTATTGTTACGTTGAATAGAGTTATTCCACAGGGAGCGCCAACCAGTCCTGTTATTTCTAATGCGGTTCTATATGACTTTGACGAGGCGATGTCCAAAATTTCTGTGGCCCGTGGTTTGGACTACAGTCGATATGCTGATGACATTACTTTTAGCGCCAATTCGAGGGCGGCTATCGAATCTATTGTTTCGAAGTGCCGAGAGTTATTGGCGAATGAGGGCTTCAACCTTAAAGATGAAAAAACTCGTGTAGCTAGTAATCGTGCGAGTCAGCGAGTAACGGGGTTGGTGGTCAATGAAAAAGTTCAGCCCCCGCGAGAGTATCGCCGAAAGCTTCGAGCTATATTCAATAATGCTTTGAGAAATCCACATGAGTATGTTGATAGGCTAGATGAGCTGTCTGGTTATTTCGGCTACTTGTCATCCTTTAGTTGCGGAAGAAATGCTAGGCAGATTCGTAAAGACAGGCTCGCGCTTTATAGGGTTCGTAGGCTTGTTCGTATACAGAAATATAAAGATGAATCAGTTTAGGTAGCAAAGCCAAGTCATTCGAAATAAGAGGCGCAGTAGATTTTTAGCGAAATTATTACCTAATATGCATCACCTTTTAATTGCTAATTCAATGAATCGTGTGCGGCACTTTAGTCAAATCGTTCTGCGGGACATAAGCAGTTAGAGAGTGGTTCGAGTAGAGGCTTTTTGAATGTCCGCAATTGGCCGTTTACTGAATTTTAGATGTATAAGAACGATTATGAGTTGAGGTGCGAATGAAATATCTCTTGGTAATCCTAATTGCTATTTTTACCTCTCCAGTTAAGTCAGATGAGATCACTAAAAAATATATTGGTGTATGGGGGGCTTGGAGTACAGCAGGGATGGCGATTTATGCATCTTTTCGTATTGACGAAAATTACATTAGTTGGGCTGGGCATAGAGATATAAGTCCTGAGTGCAAGGTTGGTTATAAGGTCATCGAGCATATTAGTGCAACAACTCATCAAGATGTTCCCGCTAATTCGTTTATTTCTGATAAGCACAAAAATATTGTATTTGATTATTTTAAGATTGAGTTGGACCCCAATGAATGTTCAGATTTTTTGCATATACTCTTGTCATTCCCAAGAACAGATGCGTTCTATACGGATGAGATATATAACACTTATTTTATTGGGTATATGAAAAATGGTAGTAAAGAAAGCATATTGGTAAATGTAGGAAATCCTTAATGACAGTAATTTGAATCAGAGTGGAGAGCTGCTCCTGGTCATTATGCGACCTTCGGCGTTTTTTATTAATTACTTTTTAATGTTAGCTTTCTATTGATCGGCGCATGAGTGATTTGAATCGCAATCGGAAGCAATGCCATGTTGCGGTTCGTTCCTCACCAGCAACCTACAGTAGGTGCCAACGCCAGCCTCTGACCGAAATCCGAGATCAAAAAACCACAACACCCAGAGAATCAATTGATTGCATGACTTAATGCTTTTCACAGACGGCAGCGTAGATACCAAAACTCGCATCGGCTTTGGTGCTTACCTAGCGATTAATAGCACGGAGTCACCGCGTGCTGATTTAAAAACAAAAGTGAAAGTAAAGAAATTTGAAAACACATCGTCAACAACACTGGAATTGCAAACCTTGTTGTGGGCTATAGATGATGTATTTTTGTTACACCCAGAAAAAACCAAGCGCGTAGCGGTTTATAGTGATTCACAAAATATCCTGGGTTTGCTGGCACGGCGCAGTAGTTTAGAAGTGCGGGAATATTTTTCGCGCGATGGCAAGCAATTAAATAACACTGAATTTTACCAGCAATTTTTTAAAGCGATGGATCAGTGCGATTGCCAGATTATTAAAGTGGATGGACATAAACCCCGACACAGTAAAAATGATACGGATCAGCTATTTGCGCTGGTTGATAAAGCTGCGCGCTTTGCCTTGCGCGAGTTTAATCGCCAAATTTCCTAGCCATATGGCGCAAGGCAAAGCAGTGTTTACTATTTTGCCGCCGCTTTCATAACATCTGCCATAACCCCATAAACAGTTACCCAAGCCGTTTTTACATCTGCCGTAAAATCTTGCCCAAGCCCCTGCCCCAGGGTTTTTAACAGCGCAGTGCCGACGGTATCGTAGTGGGAATCTTGTACGCCGTAACCGCCGTGGCGTTTGCCGAGGTTTTGTAGCACTGGTACCAGCACATCCAGCTCGGTTAATTTATTCACGGCGATGCCGATCATATCGATTAATTTTTTTCCTTGTGCATGCAAATCACCTTTGAAGAGCGGCTTTAAAGCGGGGTCAGCATCAAACAGATTGGTATAAAAAAGCGCAGCGGCTTGCGGGCCAATGGCTGCTACTTTTTGCCATGAACTTTGCACGAGTTGGATGGTTGAGCTATCCATAACGACTCCTTTATTCGCAGAGAAAAAGATGAGGGAAATAAAAAGGCAATCACGCTGGGTGATTGCCTTTGTGGTTAACGCACTTATTGCACAATAATATTTTTTCCTGGCGGATCGGGTTGCGGGTTGAACTCGTCAACTTGCGCTTCAATAGCTTTGCCTGGTGGATCCGGCTGCGGATTGAAATTACCGACAGGCTCTTTCACACGCAGATCCGGCATTACTATGCTTGCTTGCGCAGTACCCGCGCCCACAACCAAGGCCAACACACTTATCAATTTAATTAATTTCATTTTTCAAATCCTCTTGAATAATTTTCAAAAAATTCCGTTTGTTTAACTAATTTAACTACTTGCGCCAGATTCCGGTGTACACAGAACCGCAGTACCACCAGCCATAACGGGTGTAACCAAGTTTGGCCAAGTCATCTGATTTTTTGTTGAACGAAGTTAACGACATGCCGTGATACGCCTGCCATGCACCAGTCGAAGGAACCCAGCCAGTGTTATAAATTTGGCCATTGTCAGTACAGGCATAAACGTTGGGCATTACGCCGGAATCCGCAAAGTGATTGAACCAGGCTTGCATGCGCTCATCGGGAATATTGTTTACTGTCCAATAAGCGACTGAATGTGGTGCCCAGACCATCATTTCACCGGCGGGTATGGATTTACCCTTTAACAAAGTCCAGGTGGCATTGACTGAAGCAGTCTCATTCGTAAATGGCGTTGTTTGACCGCGATCGAATTTCATTGCGATTGGCAGGTTATCTCCGGTTTGCACATGCACATGCAAATGCGGGCCAGATGAGTTTCCATTATTACCGACCAAACCTAATACTTGCCCTTTGGTAATGCGCGCACCACCCCAGACTCTACCTGCCATTGTCCAAACTGCGCCTTCTTCTTTGGCGGGTAAGTAGGTGGCATTGTGCGGACATAAATCGGTTGGGATCGAGCCGGGTTGGGCATGGGCATAGAGAGCGTAGTTGCCATCGTCTTGCAGAACCCACAAGTGGTTTCCGGCATAGCCGATATAACCTTCCGCTACTTTGGCGTGATTGGAGCCGGGCGTGTTTTCCGGCGCGTTACGCCAACAGCCAACGACGGTACCTGAGTCCATCGCGCGAATTTTTGCACCATAAACAATGTGGTTGGAGTTGACCTTGTTGTCCGCGCCATTAGTTTTGAGGTGATCCCATTTACCGCTGCCGATGTGGCGGCGGGCAATAATGTCCAATGCGTATTCCTGAGCGCCGCCAGACCAATGGGTGTCAGTGGTGTAACGGTAATTCAGGTTGATGTCATCGGCGCGCAGTGGAAAATCAGATGCCGAGGCGGCGATAGAAACCAACGCGGCAGAAGCTGCGATCAGTGAACGCCCCAAAGACAATGAATGGAAAAACGTATGAAGTGCTTTCATTTTGAACATCCTTATAAATTCAAAAAAGTATGAGTAAGTGTTTAGTGAAGCGCCTGCTTCGGTTTACATCAGGGAAAACATTGAGCAAAAAAAGTGAACAACAGCAATGAACAAGTTCCGTTTAACAGCAGCGACAGCCATGTCGTTTGTTCATGTGGCCATAATAGAGGGGGAAGTTGTCAGGAGTTTGTCGCGCAGAGGGAGATTTGTGTCAATTGTGTCAGCGACCGGGCCGGTCACCGATCGGGACTATCCCGGCCCCGGCACATACACATAGCCGACACTGCGTACGGTTTTGATGGTGGTGGGTTTATCCGGATCGGGTTCGATTTTTTTACGCATGCGGGTGATGCGGCTATCGATAGAGCGATCAAAGGGATCTGCATCGGTTTTATGGGCGAGTTCCAATAAATAATCGCGCGACAAAGGGCGGTTGGGATTTTGCAAAAACACCATAAGTAAATCGTATTCCATCGCCGTGAGCGGAATTTCCTCTTCGCCCTCCCAGAGCTTGCGCGCTTCAATATCCAGTAAACATTTGCCGACTTTTTTGCGTGCGTCTTGCACCGGTTGGCTATTCGCCGGCACTTCATTTTGCGTGCGGCGCAATACGCTGCGCACGCGCGCCAGCAGGGAACGCAAATCAAAGGGTTTACTCACATAATCATCGGCACCCATTTCCAGGCCGACAATCATATCCACCTGTTCTGCTGCTGCAGTAACCATGATCACACCCGCGCTGGTATGCGCGCGCAGATAACGCGTTAGCGTAAAACCATCCTCACCCGGCATATTTAAATCGAGCAATACTATGTGCGGTGTATAATCCGGCAACAGCGCTTTTAGTTCCTGCCCGTTCGCCGCCATTTTTACGTCAAAACCTTGCATCGAAAAATAATCGGCCAGGGTTTCACAAATATCCAGCTCATCATCGACAACAATCATTTTGTAATTAATGGTCATGGCATTTTTTCTCCGCTGCTGCTGACCGGTTGATCGGTACCTTGATTAGCAATAGGTTGATTGGCGATAGGCAGACACAGACTAAAACACGCGCCCATACCCGGCACCTCTTCATATTCAATACTGCCTCCGTGGCTCTGGATAATACCGTTGCACACCGACAGCCCCAAACCTGTACCTACACCAACCGCTTTGGTAGTAAAAAAGGGTTCAAAAATACGCGCGCGCAATTCGGGGGCAATACCGCTACCGGAATCCATTACCTTTATGCAAATCTGTTCGCTGTTCTCCACTTGTATGGAAACAATGCGGATAATTTTGCGCGGCTGATCTTGCAGTGCTTGCTGGGCATTGATAACCAGATTGCTAATGACCTGATGCAATTGGTTGTGGTCAGCCATCACTCCCGGCAATTGCTCACTCAATGCCAATTCAAGATTGATTTGTTGATTGCGCAGATTGAAATCGAGTAAATCGATAACATCCTGAATTACGCGATTTATATCGACCAGTTTGCGCTTGGGTGGCTGCTCACGCGCCATGGATAAAAACGTCGAGACAATTTTCACGCAGCGCTCGGCGGCATTGGCAATTTTTTCGGCGCGCTTTAATACGCGCTCGTCTTGTTCCGTTTCGCGTAGCAATTGCGACTGCCCCACCACAATGGTGAGTGGATTATTTAATTCATGGGCAACACCGGCGAGCAGGGTTCCCATGGAGGCCAATTTTTCATTGCGCTGCAGCACTTCGCGCTGCTGTGCAATTTCGCGTTCGGCATTGCGCTGCGCGGTTAAATCGCGGATATAGGCCGTCACTAAACGGCGACCAATTAAATCCACCTGCCGCAGTGTCAACTCAACCGGAAATTCACTCTTGTCTTTGCGTTTGGCCTGCAATTCCAAACGCTGTCCGAGCACGCGCGGCTCACCGGTTTGGCTGTAGCGACGAAAGCCATCTTCGTGACGACCGCGGGTGGCGTCGGGCACAATCAGTTCACCAATTGATTGCCCTAACGCCTCTTCGCGACTGTAACCAAACATGGCCTCGGCGGCTTCATTAAATTCAATGGTAGAACCGCTTTCATCAATTGTGATCACCGCATCAAGCGATGCGGCAATCATCGCGCGGTGTAATTTGCTGCTGTTATTTTTTATCACCCGCGCCTGGTAAAACTGCCAGCGCGCATGTTGCTCAATCGTGTAGCCAGCGAATATACCGATGACCGCGTTGGAGAGCAGAAAAAAATTATTGGAAATAATATCGGGCAGATGCAGCTCTTTATAAAACGCAATCAGGTTGTAACAGAACATGATCACCATCACCGTGCCGAGCGAATTCACAAAGCGCAAGCCGACAATAAATAGCGTCCAGGTAATGCAGAGGTTAATGCCCGCGTAGTAATAATGGCTGTATTGGTTATCGGTAATCAGCAACATGGCGAATATGCCGCTGGCAGCCACCATGCTGGAATAAAAAATAACTGGCTGGTGGATCTGCTTAAAAATCGGTTGGAAGGTGAGCCAAAATAACAGCGCAAACAGCGTGCACACCACAGCGCGGATTCCCCACAACTGCAGCATTTTTTCCGGCACTAATAAATAATCGAGAAAGGCGAAATTTAAATAGAGTGCAAACGCCAGAGCGAGAGCCATGCGCACTTGCCGCGCAATATTGTCGGCGAGGTTCGCCGTGTATTCCTGCTCCAGCGCGGCATCCTTGAAACACAAACGGATAGGATCGAGCACTTGATAGCGCTGCTTGAACGCCAAAGAGCTGTAAGTGTCGATAAGTGGATCGTTCAATTAATACCCCTGATCCACCATTTCCTGTACCCGCGCCAGACCTTGCGCCACATCAGAGCCGGGCGCTGCAAACCGCAGGCCTTGCTGTACAAACATTTTGGCTTTTTCCGGCAGGGCTAGTTGCACATAACTTTGCGCGAGCACCAAATACAAATCAGCCGCGCGGCGTTCAATACGCAGGCCACGCTCAGCGGTAGCGATAGCGCCCTGGTAATCCTGGGATAAATATTGTTGGCGCGCTTGTTTGGCGAGACTCTGCGCTGCGGGATTGAGCGCAACGCTTGGCACAGGTTTGGGCACTGCACCGGGCTGCGGCTGCACTACCGCTGGCTCGCCGGGTTTTACCACGCTAGTGGGTTTACTAGTGACAGGAGCCGGGGTCTGTGGCTGATGGGTGCTGGTCGTGCAGCCGACAATTACAAGCACGCCTGCAAACACGCAGACGCGGGTCAGTAAATTAATCATGGATCACTCTGAGTTCGGATGTATGTGTGTGCCGCGATTTATTTTGAATCTTTCGCGGCGGCCTTTAACAAGCGCGCCACTTCTTTCCACATATCGATGTAAGCGAGTGCCGCGCGGCTGCGTTGATTGTAGCTGGTTAGCGGGGCACGGCGCAGCCCCATTTGCTCGACAGCGGAATCGTTGGGGATATAGGTTTTGAGCATGGGCACCGGCATTTTTTTGCTGTTTTCAACCGCCTCGCGGTGCAAGCTGCGGCGCATGTCCACCTGGTTAAAAAATCCAACGATTCGTGTTGGCGCGGATTTTTTGCCATTCAAAAATTCCACCACCTGTTCCATCGCACGGATCGACAGAGGGCTAGGAATCATCGGGATCAATAAAATATCCACTTCCAACAATAACTGCTCAACGCTGGGCGAGAGGGTGGGCGGAAAATCAAAGATGAGGATATCGGCTTTTTCGCTCAGGGGTTTGAGCAGTTGCTTGAGGAATTTCTTGTCTTTGCTGAGTTCGTCGAATTCGTTGTCCAGACTGCGCAGACTGAGATCCGCGGGAATCAGCGTCAGGCCTGGATAGGGGCTGTACAGCTCCATCTCGCCGATGGATTTGCCTTTGCTGAAAAGTTTAATCGCTTTGGTGGCGTCTGGCTCCTGTTGGCAAAACCAACTGGCAGCAGCTTGGGGGTCCAGATCCCAGAGGATCACATTCTTTTTTGCAGCGGCGGCCATATAGGCCATGTTGACTGCGGTTGTGGTTTTACCCACGCCACCCTTGAGGTTATAGAAAGCGATTTTAATCATGACAATCCTATGCGTGTAATGAAGCCTGTTTTTATAGGGATGCAAAACAACCAGCCACCAAGTATTAACTTGTAGCATTTTTAAGCGAATCCTTCAAAATTTATACGTCATCGGGTGTGTAAAAACACGACTGTGTGCAACCCCTACTGCGACTGACTGCATATCCAAGCGCGATCGGCTGGCGGCAGGTACAATCGCCGCTCACTTTAGCGAGCAGCAGTTATGACCCAGATCCATCCCTACGAACAACTCACACCCGACATGGTGCTGGATGCCATTGATAGCACCGGCTTCCTGACCGATGCGCGCATCCTGGCGCTCAACAGCTACGAAAACCGTGTCTATCAAGTGGGGATTGAAGGGGCGAGTCCGCTAATCGCCAAGTTCTATCGCCCCCAGCGCTGGAGCGATGCGCAGATCATCGAGGAACATGAGTTCACTCAAGCGTTGAAGGATTTGGAGATTTCTGTTGTACCACCGATGGCCAACGATGAAGGCAAGACGCTGCGTGAGTTCCAAGGCTTCCGTTTTGCGCTCTATCCGCGCCAGGGTGGCCATGCGCCCAACCTCGATGACTTTGATGCGCTGCTATCACTTGGCCGCACGCTCGGCCGCATTCATGCTTTAGGGCAGGCGCGGCCGTTTGCCCATCGCCCGGCACTGGATATCCAGACCTTCGGGCGCGACAGTTACGATTTCTTAATGGGTAATGACTTTATCCCCACCAGTTTGCGCGAGTCTTATCGCACCTTGGGAGCCGACTTGTTGGCTCGCTGCGAGACCCTTTTCAGCCGAGTGGATTACACGCCTATCCGCCTGCATGGCGACTGCCACCCGGGCAATATTTTATGGCGCGAAGACGTGCCGCATTTTGTTGATTTTGACGATGCGCGTATGGGGCCGGCGATCCAGGATTTGTGGATGCTGCTATCGGGTGAGCGCGAGCAGCAAACGCTGCAGCTCGCGGAAGTATTGGAAGGTTACCGCGAGTTTTGCGATTTTGATTTGGCCGAGTTGGCGCTGATCGAGGCACTGCGCAGCTTGCGTATCATGCATTACAGCGCCTGGCTGGCGCGCCGCTGGACTGACCCTGCCTTCCCTCGCCACTTCCCCTGGTTTAATACCGAGCGCTATTGGGGCGAGCATATTCTGGAGTTACGCGAGCAGTTGGCCGCTATGAATGAACCGCCGCTGGTCATTTATTAAGAATTGCGTGTTGGAAATTCAGCAGCGACACCCAATAATGGTTTATCCACGTTTTTATCTACCCGTTAATCTATTCCGTGTAAGGATCTGGCCATGAATGCCACCGTCACTGCCACTACCACAGCACTCGTCGCCGATAGCCTGTGGGAATCCATTCGTTTGCAAACCCGCAAGCAGGCGGAGTCTGAGCCAGTGCTGGCCAGCTTCCTCTACTCCACCATCCTCAATCACGACACGCTTGAGGCCGCGCTGAGTTTCCACCTCGCCAACAAACTCGACAGCCCGGCATTGCCCGCCATGCTGATCCGCGAAGTGATTGAAGAGGCGATGACATCCGACAAGACGATCGTTGAATCCGTACGCGCTGACTTGATGGCAGTGAGCGAGCGCGACTCTGCTTGCTGCTCACTGGTAACCCCACTGCTCTATTTCAAAGGTTTCCACGCATTGCAGGCTTACCGCGTCGCCCATTGGCTATGGCGCCAGGGGCGCAATTCACTTGCACTGTTTTTGCAGAACCGGATCTCAGCCGTGTTTGCAGTAGACATTCACCCCGCCGCCCAAATTGGCAAGGGCATTATGTTCGACCATGCCACCGGCATAGTGATTGGTGAGACGGCGGTGATTGAAGACATGGTGTCCATCATGCAATCCGTCACCCTGGGTGGCACGGGTAAAGAAGCGGGCGACCGCCACCCAAAAGTGCGCAAGGGCGTATTGATAGGCGCGGGCGCCAAAATTCTTGGCAATATCACCGTAGGCGAGTGCGCCAAAATTGGTGCGGGGAGCGTGGTGCTTAAAGATGTACCCGCACGCGCTACCGTAGCGGGTGTACCGGCACAAATCATCGGTGAAACCCAGTGCAATCAGCCCGCACGAGAAATGGATCACTTGATTCGCTAGTCATTTCCGGTGGGCGTTTTATTATTTAGAACGACAAAACGCCCCAAAATAAACCCCCTGCACCAAAAAATCCTCGCTGTTTGCTCCATCGACGCTCAAAAACCCTCTATATAACCGTTATTACGCCTTTGGTCTGATATTTGCTCAACAACTGTCTCAAGACCGAGGAGAACCTATCATGCAATACACTAAACCCATGATCGATTTGGTGTACGAGATTCGCCGCCGCGTAGACGCCGATATGAAGCCGAGCGTAAAAATGGCGAACCCGGAGATGCTGAAGGAATTAGCGGACTATCACCACAGCACCAAGGACACGATTACCAGAACGCTGATAAAAGAGCTGCTCCATCTAGCAGGTGACGAGTGGCACCAACTTGTCGAACCAGCCAAAACAGAAATGACCAAAACTACGGAAATACCCAAACAGGTAGTTAAAGTCTATCGCGGGCAAACCATTTTGGTGGATGCACCCCATGCCGCCGAAGAGGGCGTTGCACTGCGCGCAGCTTTGCTGGTATCGGATATCCCTCCACCCGCCAAACCGGTGCGAATGTATCGCGGTCATCCGGTGCTCTGAACCATCACTGCTGGACGATTGACGGATTCAGAGCCACACTAAAAGTGTCGTCAGAAACCGTGCCGGGCGACAACACCTGCCCGACACTCCAGATACTTTTTTAAGCTCCTGCAGCACCGGCAAATTCCCCGTTATGAACATAGTTTTGCGCAGGCTCACTTTTCTTATCATGCTGGCGGCAATATTACTGGCCGCCAGCAGCTCGTATGCGCAGGCGCAAAGCACTGCCAGTATCGCAGTCCTTCCCGATATTCATGAGGATTACCGTTTATTCCTGGGCGAGCGCCGCGCTGAAGACGTCACTTACTACGGCGGCAACCATGCGCGTCGGGACGTGATAGAGCTAATCTTGATGCAGCAGGCGCTAAAGCTCGGCGGCTTTTCTCAACCACTAGGCTTTGTTGATGAAGAAAATTATTTCCGCAGCATCCGCAATGTTATCGATGGCAAAACTTTAACCATCAGCGGCACTATTTGGTACGAGGATTTAGCTGAGCAAAAAGACCGGTTGCACATATCTCCACCAATTGTGATGAATGGGCAATTTATTGTAGGGATCTACACCTCACCACAAAATCAGTTAGCTCTGGCAAGTAAAAACCTCGAGCAACTCACCCAATTAAAAGTGGTTACCAGCAGCCAATGGAAACCTGATTTACATACCTTGCGAAACTTGGGCTTTGACAAAATTATGTATACGCCCAATTGGGTCAATATGGCGCGTATGGTGAATGCGGGGCGCGTTGATATTGCGCTCTCACCCTTTGAAATGAATAAAGATAAGGAAATTATTGTTGAAGGTATTCGCCTGATTCCAATTGACGGAGTAAAAATTGCAATTCAAGGCAGTCGCCATTGGCCAGTGAGCAAGAGCCACCCGCTTGGGGATGAATTTTATACGGCATTGGTAAAAGGCGTTACACAAATGCGTAGAAATGGAACGATTGAACGAGCTTACAGGGAATGCGGGTTTTTCCACCCCGATTTAACGGAGTGGAAACTTTTAAACCCGCCATCAAATTGACAGGCAAACGACAAGTTTATTTTTGTTGCTGCTTCAACAAATCGCGAATTTCCCTTAATAATAATTCTTCATTGCTCGGAGCAGGAGGGGCTGCAGGAGCTTCCTCTTCTTTTTTCTTCAAACGATTAATCACTTTGATAACCATAAAAATAACAAATGCGATGATGGTGAAATCAATCAGTGTCTGTAGAAATTTTCCGTACGCTACCAAGACCGGAGCCTGACCTTCCAGAAGAGCAGGTAAAGTAAATGCCAAATCCGAGAAATTAACACCGCCAATCAAGTAACCAATCGGCGGCATAACCACATCACCTACCAACGACGACACAATTTTTCCAAAAGCGGTGCCGATAATGACACCCACGGCTAAATCCACCACATTGCCCTTGATAGCAAAAGCTTTGAACTCTTTTATGATGCTCATGTTAAATCCCCTTCTTGAATTGAATGAGTCTGTTATTGGCAAGCACTGCAAAAGCTTTATAACTCATAACACGATTAAAACCAAGGTTGCCGATTAAAGATGCTGGTAGTTACTCATCTTCACGCTGGGCGTAAACATTAGGAATACCATCTTCATCAACCACCGCATGAATTACCATCGGCTGACAACAGACCTGACAATCCTCTACATAGGTTTGCTGCTCAAGCGAGCAATCGACCAGCACACTGATCGGTTCGCCGCAGTATGGGCAATCGAGAAAACATTCTTCTTGGAAACTCATCAACAACTCCAGCTATTAATACGCAGCAGGTAAATCGATACCCAACTCATTCCACAAGGCATCAACACGGTCTTTTACTGCTTGATCCATCACAATCGGTGTACCCCATTCGCGCGTGGTTTCGCCCGGCCATTTATTGGTTGCATCAAAACCGATTTTGGAACCCAAGCCGGAAACGGGTGATGCAAAATCGAGATAATCAATCGGCGTATTTTCAATCATAACTGTATCGCGCGCCGGATCCATCCGTGTGGTCATCGCCCAGATCACATCATTCCAATCGCGCGCGTTCACATCATCGTCAGTGACTATGACAAATTTGGTATACATAAATTGTCGCAGAAAACTCCACACGCCCATCATCACGCGTTTGGCGTGACCGGGATATTGTTTTTTCATGGTGACGACGGCCATGCGATAAGAACAGCCTTCGGGTGGCAAATAAAAATCGACAATTTCCGGAAATTGTTTTTGCAAAATCGGTACAAAGACTTCATTGAGTGCAACACCGAGAATGGCAGGTTCATCCGGCGGACGGCCGGTGTAAGTGCTGTGGTAAATCGGATCGCGTCTATGAGTAATTCGCTCGACGGTAAACACCGGAAAATTATCCACTTCATTGTAGTAACCGGTGTGGTCGCCAAATGGGCCTTCGGGCGCCACATCATTGGGGGCGATATAACCTTCCAAAATAAATTCGGCCGATGCGGGCACTTGTAAATCGTTGCCGATACATTTCACTACTTCGGTTTTATCGCCGCGCAACAACCCTGCGAATCCGTATTCAGACAGTGTATCGGGCACCGGCGTTACCGCACCGAGAATAGTCGCTGGATCAGCGCCAAGTGCAACTGCAACAGGATAATTTTTACCAGGGTTTTGAATTTGGAATTCACGAAAATCCAAGGCACCGCCACGATGGGAAAGCCAGCGCATAATCAACCGGTTTTTACCGATTTTTTGCATGCGATAAATGCCGAGATTCTGCCGCTCTTTGTGCGGCCCTCGGGTAACAACGAGCGGCCAGGTCACCAATGGGCCGGCATCGCCTGGCCAACAGGTTTGAATCGGCAACAGATCTAAATTGACCGCATCGCCCTCCAACACTACATCCTGACACTGCGCCTTGCTCAGCACTTTCGGGGCTAAATTTAAAACCTGCTTGAACAGCGGCAATTTATCCCAAGCATCTTTAAACCCTTTGGGTGGCTCCGGCTCTTTTAAGAACGCGAGCAACTTGCCCACTTCGCGCAAAGCACCAACGGATTCTTGGCCCATACCCAAGGCAACCCGCTCAGTAGTGCCAAATAAATTGGCGAGCACAGGAATCGCATAGCCTTTGGGATTTTCAAACAATAACGCGGGCCCACCGGCACGCAGGGTGCGATCGCAAATTTCAGTCATTTCAAGGTGGGGATCAATTTCCTGTTTGATGCGCTTTAATAAACCGCGTGTTTCAAGCAGGGCGATAAAATCGCGCAGGTCTTTGTATTTCATTTTTATAAAAACCCAAATAACTAATTTAAAAAGCACAAAAAAGAAAGCCCGTATCGATCACAGCTACGGGATTTTAAATTTCCCGCATTACGCTGTGCTCCATACGGGCTACAAGCTCTTTCGCATCTCCCTTTAAAAAGGAGAATAGAAGATATTACTTGCGTTTCATCGACATAAAGAATTCGTCGTTGGTTTTGAAGTCTTTAAGCTTATCGAGCAAGAATTCCGTTGCCGCAACGTCTTCCATATCGTTCAACAAACGGCGCAGAATCCACGCGCGCTGCAACTCATCTTCACGCATCAACAACTCTTCGCGGCGAGTACCTGAACGACGCACGTTGATCGCAGGATAAATACGCTTTTCAGCAATTTTGCGATCAAGGTGCAACTCAAGGTTACCCGTACCTTTAAACTCTTCGTAAATTACTTCGTCCATTTTGGAGCCGGTATCGACAAGCGCGGTAGCAATAATACTCAAGCTGCCGCCCTCTTCGATATTACGCGCCGCACCAAAGAAACGTTTGGGGCGCTCAAGAGCGTGCGCATCCACACCACCGGTTAATACTTTACCGGATGAAGGAATGACGGTGTTGTAGGCGCGCGCCAAACGGGTGATAGAGTCGAGCAAAATCACTACGTCTTTTTTGTGTTCAACTAAACGCTTGGCTTTCTCGATCACCATATCGGCCACTTGTACGTGACGTGCAGGTGGCTCATCGAAAGTAGAAGCAACCACTTCGCCGCGCACTGAACGCTGCATTTCGGTTACTTCTTCCGGACGTTCGTCGATCAGCAATACAATCAAATGACACTCAGGATTATTGCGCGTAATCGCCTGCGCAATATTTTGCATCATGATGGTTTTACCGGCTTTTGGCGGCGCCACGATCAAACCACGCTGGCCTTTACCGATGGGGGCAATTAAATCGATGATACGACCAGTGAGGTCTTCGGTAGAACCGTTACCGGCTTCGAGTGGCAGGCGAACATTGGGGAATAGCGGCGTGAGGTTTTCAAACAGAATTTTGTTGCGGGAGCTTTCCGGTTTATCAAAGTTAATATCATTGACTTTTAACAGTGCAAAATAACGCTCCCCTTCTTTGGGTGGGCGGATCTTACCGGAGATGGTATCGCCCGTGCGCAAATTGAAGCGGCGGATCTGACTGGGTGAAACATAAATATCGTCAGGGCCTGCAAGATATGAACTGTCGGCTGAACGCAAAAAACCGAATCCATCCACCAAAATTTCCAGCACACCGTCGCCATAAATATCTTCTCCGCCTTTTGCGTGGCGTTTAAGGATATTAAAAATAATGTCCTGTTTGCGCGAGCGGGCGATATTTTCCAAACCCATTTCGTGGGCGATATCAATTAATTCTTCAATCGGTTTCTTTTTAAGGTCGGTGAGATTCATAGGAGAGACTTTGTGGATGGATGTGAGTTGTTGCAGATTATTAGCCGAATGGCACTCTTGTGAAACCAGCGCGTTGACATTAACACGCTGATATTAATCTTTTGAATTAACCTGTTGAATTAATCCGTCAAATTAAATAATGGAATTGCGTTTTTTTGCTGTTATTAAGCCGCTGACTATCGTGCCGGCTCAACGCCATGCGCTCAATCGCCCTGTAGTGTTGTTCGTACAAGTGAGCTGATGAATTGGCTTATCTGGTTATATCAGATGCCGGGGCAAGAACAACAGCAGGGAAATTAGGGTTTGTTCGTCTGGTTCAAGGGAATCGGGAAGGTGATTCTGGGAGGAACAAACATCAGATTGGGCTGAGTATAACGGCAAATATCGCCCAGTGCAAAAACAAATTGGGCCATCTTGCGATGGCCCACAACAATTAGATTGCAGAGTTGATGAAATCAACCAACTGCGGCTTGCTCACTGCACCTACTTTGGTGGCGTGGGCTGCGCCATTTTTGAAGATGATCAGGGTGGGAATACCGCGTACATTGAATTTGGCTGCCGTTTCTTTATGATCATCCACATTGAGCTTGGTGACTTTTAATTTGCCTTCAAATTGCTCAGCCAAGTCATCAAGAATTGGCGCAATCATTTTACAAGGACCACACCAAGGAGCCCAAAAATCGACCAGCACAGGCAAATCTGCACCTATTACTTCCTGCTCAAAGCTGGCATCGCTAACGTGCACAATGGCATCACTACTCATAATAAACTCCAAACCTGACGGTCATTTAATGGTGAAGGGAAACCCAATTTGTTGTGGCCATCATAAGGATTGCCCCTAATGCAGGCAAGGAGAAAAAACCAATCATTGCCATAGGGGAACGCTATACGCGCGCCGGTAGTGAAATTCAAACCTGGCGATTTAACGCATTAACCAAACCCGTCGCTTCAAATGCGGAGTACAGATTATTGAATGTAACGGGTTTGGACAGATAGTAATTCATACCGCTGGCAAAGACGGCTTCGCGATGTTCCTGCAATGCGTGGGCGGTGAGCGCGATGATCGGGGTTGCCGATAGGCCTTCGCGCCGCTCGTAATCGCGAATCGCACGCGTTGCTTCAAATCCGTCCATTTCCGGCATTTCACAATCCATCAAAATCAGGTTAAAACGCTCATTGGCATCCTGCACCGCATCACACGCCTCGACCCCGTTTTCAGCAAAGATTGGCACTATATTAAGCTTGCCAAGCAAGCCCTTGATAACCATACGATTGACCGGATTATCTTCAGCAACCAGCACACGCAAGTGGGCAAATTTGTCGGGGTCGCGGGCTTGCCGCTCGGCGGCAACCAACGGCACCGGCTCATGCCCCAGAAGCGCAATCAATTCCTGACGCAGCAATTTCATCGAAACCGGTTTGCGCAAAATCGCATGGATCGCAAGACTGCGCATTTGCCCCTGGTCGTGATAAATATCGCCGGCGCTGAACATGCACAGCGGCAACTCGCGAAACTCTGGCAACTCTCGAATCCATTGCGCCAATTCAAAACCCGTAACATCAGGTAACGCGTAATCAAAGCAGACAAAATCATAGGGCTCGCCTGAATGCATAGCATGCTTTAGTTGTGTCAGCGCCGTTTTTGCCGAGACAACTGACTCCATACTCACACCCCAGACACTGCAGTGATGCGCAACAAATTCACTCAGGGTACGGCTGGACTCAACTAACAATAATTTTTTGCCCGATAACAAATTGCTTTTGGACTCCAATGGCGAGTTATTCCAATCGCACACATCTTCGCGCCCCAAGCGCGCAGTAAACCAAAAGGTTGAGCCGCGCCCTTTTACACTGTCAACGCCAATTTCGCCATCCATCAACCCCGCGAGGCTTTTGCAAATTGCCAGCCCCAAACCAGTACCGCCATATTTGCGTGTGGTGGAAGCATCAGCCTGATTAAACGAATCAAATAAATCATCCGTACTGCTCATTTCTATACCGATACCGCTGTCCTGCACAATAAAACGCAACTCAACTTTATCTTCAGGTAAATCCGCAACACGTTTTACTTGCAGGGAGACAAAACCTTCAGTGGTAAATTTAAAGGCGTTGCCGAGCAAATTAATAATGATTTGGCGCAACCGTGTTGGATCGCCCTTCACCCATTTGGGCACATCGGGATCAAGCCCCCCAAACAATTCGATATGACGTTTATTGGCAGTAGCACCAAATAATTGCACACAACTTTCGATCA
This sequence comes from Cellvibrio fibrivorans, assembly GCF_031457055.1. Lineage (NCBI taxonomy): Bacteria > Pseudomonadati > Pseudomonadota > Gammaproteobacteria > Cellvibrionales > Cellvibrionaceae > Cellvibrio > Cellvibrio fibrivorans. The sequence goes on from NZ_JAVDVX010000001.1 coordinate 271,532, forward strand.
ACTCATCCAACTCAAAGGTGGTTTCTTCGAGTCGCATTTTACCCGCCTCGATTTTGGAGTAGTCGAGAATATCGTTGATGATAGTAAGCAGGGTTTCGCCCGAGCGGTGGATAACATCGATGTAATGTTTTTGGTTATCATCGAGCGGCGTATCGCGCAGCATTTCGAGCATGCCGATCACTCCGTTCATAGGCGTGCGGATTTCATGGCTCATGGTGGCGAGGAATTGGCTTTTCGCGCGACTTGCATCTTCCGCTGCATTTTTCTGGCGGCGAGTTTCAAGCTTTTCTTCTTTTTCAGTGAGCAGAGCCATTTCAATCGCGTGGCGCTGCTCGATATCGTCAAGCAATGTCTCGCGCATGTGGTTGATTGCGTTGACGACATTATCCAATTCATCTGAAGCTGAATTGACTTTTAAGCGTTTGAGTTTGAGTGGTTTGGTGAGGGTTTCCAAATTAAGGTTGCGCGCGTAGTTGGCGACGGTTTTCATATGGCGCGTCAACAATGTATGCACCAGCCAGACAATAAATAATGCAATCACCAGCGTTTTAGTGCCCTGCACCAATGCAATAAAAAATGCGCGCTCCCACAATTTATCATAAATACTGCTGAGGCTGGCGGTCACTGTGAGCGTACCCAGCTGCTGCTCCGGCGTGCTCGCGTCTTCATAGACGAGTGGATAACTGCGCACTAAAAACTGGCTGCGTTTATTTTCCAATTCCTGTGGGTCATAGGCGTGATTGCTGGCAACCAATGTCTGCTCGGTATTGTTCCAATCGTGCCAAACCACTTTGACCTGCACTACGTCATCAACCGCAAGTACGCTATTGATCTGGATATTCAATTGCTCCTGATCAAATCCCCACAGACTTTTAGTGATGCTCGCCAGGGTACTGATGCGCACCTGATCCAGACGTTTTTCAAGCGCGGCTATATCGTCGTTAAAATTGCTGTGGAGCTGCAACAAAATCGCAACAAGCGTGACAATCGAGCTGCTGATAATAATCAACCCCAACAACCGCGCGGCTATAGGGTTTTCACGCATGTAGTTTCTTATGTTGGGCATCTCAACCAACCGCAGCAAGACCAGTGAGGAATGCCTTTGAGTGTAGCAGCAAAACAACACTTTCCCTATGGCAAGGCACAGGGAAAGCATCACACGCAAAAGGCGTTGCTCAGCTTACATAGCCGGATTGCAGATGCAACAACAAACGCTCGGCGCGTTCGGTAAAATCCTTACGCACAGCCGGGTCTTCCAACTGAACACCCAGTGCATAGACGTAATGGCGCAATCCCGATGGGCCGGTCTTACCTGCGTGCAGCCAGTGCTTGAATACATCGTCAACAAGACCTTTACCCACAAGGCCGAAGTGATCGATAAAAAGCTGGTTCAATTGTTCGATAACGCGCCGGACAACAGGCAATAAGTTAGGTTGGGAATGACGCTCTACTTTAGTTGAGAGGCGCGGGGTCGAGGGTGCGGGATAGCTCATAAAAAATCTCCTTGAGTAACTACTACTTGAGTTAAGCTGATGCAGGTACATTCGCAAAGACTGATTGGTAATAACCGGGCATTTTGAAGCACCAGCTGACTCTGCAAAGAACTGTAAAAAAAAGCCTTGAGCGCGAACAGCTGACCCGCTATTTTCAGCGGCAGATGGTTTACAATGCGCGCCGATTCTTGCACCAATGCAGCCGAAATATACTCCGGCACAACCAAACCCAAGGTTTCAATTAATTAATCTCAATAATCCGACGCGGAGAAAGAGTGGATGAGCATGTTGTTCAACAACGCAAAGGCTGGTAGCCGATTATTTACCTGCACTGGTTTAACCGCCCTGGCGATGAGCTGTGTATTAAGTGCCGGCCTGACCGGATTCGCCCATGCTCAACCACAACCGGCAGTAGCTCCCGCCGCCGCCACCGAAATTGCCCAACCTGCACTCTTTGATGCGATTGCTTCGCGCGCAAAATTACTGGCGCGCCGCGAATACAAGCCTATCCAAGCCAATATTCCCGAAGCCCTCGCGAATATGAATTATGACCAATACCGCTCAATTCGTTTCCGCCCTGAATCATCGTTATGGCATAACGAATCCTTATTCGAGCTGCAATTGTTCCATCCCGGCTTCCTCTATCGCGAGCCAGTGACCCTGCACATGGCCACCGATGGCCCCGACGCCTTTGTGCAGTTCAAACAAGAGTATTTTAATTACGACGGCCCTGCCGCACCTTTGGCCGGCGTAGCCCCAGGCAATATTGGTTTTGCCGGTTTCCGTATCCACTACCCGCTTAACAGCAATGAATACAAAGATGAATTTGTTGTATTCCAGGGCGCGTCCTATTTCCGCTTGGTAGGCCCGGGCCTGGCTTACGGCCTGTCGGCACGCGGCCTGGCAATTGATACTGCCGAACCCAAGGGCGAAGAGTTCCCCGTATTCCGTGAATTCTGGCTGGTCAAACCCGGCCCGACTGATACACGCATGGTGATGTACGCCCTGCTCGACAGCCCATCTATTACCGGCGCCTATCGCTTTGAAATTATTCCCGGTGCACCAACCGAAATGGCAGTGGAAGCGCGGATTTTTGCGCGCAAAGATATCCTTAAGGTCGGCGTAGCACCGCTCACCAGTATGTACATGTGGGGTGAAAACCATACCCGTTTTGTTGATGACTTCCGCCCTGAAGTACACGATTCAGACGGTCTATTGATGGCCGCATCAAATGGCGAGTGGATCTGGCGCCCGATCAGCAACCATCGTCAACTGCGTGTCTCCTCAATGATGGATGAAAATCCGCGCGGTTTTGGCTTACTGCAACGCGATCGCGATTTTGATCACTATATGGATATGGAATCCCGCTACGAGAAGCGCCCGAGCATGTGGATTATCCCCGAAGGTAACTGGGGCAAAGGCCGTGCAGAATTGGTGGAAATACCGAGCGACAGCGAAACCAACGATAACGTTGTCGCCTACTGGGTTCCGGCCAAGTCTATGAAGGCGGGCAGCAACGCCACCTTTAAATATCGCTTGCGCACCTTTGACGATCACTTGCCCGAAAACACCGGTGCCAAGGTCATCCGCACTCGTATCGGTTGGGGCGCCAACCCCGGCCAAGCCAATCCTCCTCCACTGAGCAAGCGCAAATTTGTAATTGATTTCCGCGGCGGAGAATTGGACAACCTCTCTGCCGATGCACCTCTAGTCGCCGAGATGCAAAAGAACTCGGGCACCATCAGTGAACTGGTAGTGCGTCAATTGCCAGATGGCCGCACCTGGCGCGCCTCCTTCAAGCTGGAGCCGGAAGGCAACAAAGTGGCTGATATGCGCGTTTTCCTGAAATTGCGCGATCAACGCCTGAGCGAAGTCTGGAGCTACGTCTGGTATCCGGATGCAATCTGATATGACCCACGAGTTTCGCGCCCCCGCTGACCTAACTGTTTTGCCTGCGGATGCCATACGCATCCCGGGCAAGTCGTTGCGCCGTTATGTGTATGTGATCCTGAGCGTGCTCACCGCTATTAGCGGCGTGTACATCATGTTCGATATCCTGCGCGCCAATGACCTGACCACCCTGGAAGCCGTTATTCTGGTGCTGTTCGGCATCAGTTTTACCTGGCTCGCCCTCGCATTCTGGAGCGGTTTGTTCGGATTTATTTTGCAGATGTTGCGCATCGATCCGCTCACGCTGAAATCCACCAAAGGCATGCTAGAGGACACATCGCCCATCAGCTGCCGCACTGCGGTGGTGATGCCAGTCTATAACGAAGATACTCACCGCGTAATCGCCGGTTTTGAGGCGACTTTGCGCTCGCTGGAAAAGACCGGAGAGATCGCCCACTTCGATTTCTTCCTGCTCAGTGACACCACCAACCTGACTATCGCCCAAGCTGAGCGCGATGCCTGGCAGCTGTTGCAGGAGCGCCTGGGTGACTTGGGCAAGCAGGCGTTTTATCGCCGCCGCGAGAAAAATATCGCGCGCAAAGTGGGTAACCTCGCCGAGTTCTGCCAGCGCTGGGGTGCGAACTACGAAAACATGATTGTGCTGGACGCCGACAGCATTATGGCGGGCGATTGCTTGCTGAAAATGGTGCGCGCCATGCAAGCCAATCCACGCACAGGCTTGATTCAAACCATTCCGATTCCCGTGCGCCAGACCACCTTCTTTGGCCGCTTTGTACAGTTTGCTGCGGTGCTCTACAGCCCAATGCTCGCGACTGGTCTCGCCTTTTGGCAGACAGACGCCGCCAACTATTGGGGCCACAATGCCATCATCCGCATGCGCGCCTTTATCGATCACTGCGGCCTACCGACGCTGCCCGGTAAGGCGCCTTTTGGGGGCGATATTCTCAGCCACGATTTTGTGGAAGCCGCCATGCTGCGCCGCGCCGGTTGGGATGTGTTTTTGCTTGCCGATCTGGAGGGCAGCTACGAAGAAGTGCCGTGCAATATTATCGATTACGCCAAACGCGATCGCCGCTGGGTGCAGGGCAATATCCAACACTTGGGCATTGTCGATACCAAGGATTTGCACCCCATTAACCGCATGCATTTTTTGTTGGGTGCTATCGCCTACATCACCTCATTAATCTGGCTGCTGATGCTGGTACTGAGTACTGCCGACGCTGTAGTGCGCGCGATCAACTCAAACGTCTATTTCACCGAGGTGTACCAGCTCTACCCCAACTGGCCGATCGCAAAAACCGAATTGATCGTAGCGCTGATCCTGCTCACCACAACCTTGTTGATGGGTCCCAAATTGCTCGGCGTCATAGTGGCGCTCACCCACAGACGCAAACAATTCGGCGGCGCACGCGCGATCATTAAAGGCACAATTATCGAGACGATTTTTGCCGTACTCATTGCGCCGATCATGATGGTGTATCACGCCTACTTTGTAATTTCCGTATTGCTCGGCTTCAAAGTGAACTGGGATTCGCAAGACCGTGAAGGCCGTTTATTGCCTTGGGGCGAATGTATTGCACGCACATCTAAAATGACCACCGCAGCGCTCGCATGGGGTTTTATGACCTACACCTATGCACCAATTTTCTTCTGGTGGTTATTGCCGGTATTAACCGGACTGGTACTGGCTGCGCCCTTGGTGCGCTACTCCAGCAGCCTCGATTGGGGCCGGGGAACGCGCAACCACAAGATTTTTTTGAGCCCTGATGAGACCAGCGAAGACCCGGTGTTATCGCACTTGAATGAACTCTTAGCGGTCGAACATCCGCCACTGGCTGCACCCGCACCGATCCCGGCTTTACCAGCCGATAATTGGACGGATATGCCGCATCGCGCCATGGATGATTACGTGCCGGTAAAGCGCTAGGCTCAAACCAGTGTGAATCAATCACACTGGTGTTTTTTAAAACCAGAAGGACAGGTAAAAGCGAATTACATCAGCCTGCAAACTGTAGAGCGGCTCTTCACCTGCGGCATAGTCAGTAGGCGATACGCGCGCATCGCGGAAATCATCGTAGTCGATATCGAATTTATCCCAGTTAAGATTCACGGTACTTTTTTCAAACCAGGGAATCACTCCTGCCGGAACTTTATAGGTTACTCCCAAGCCAATCGTAGTCGATGAGAACGGGCTTAACTCTTTATCGCGTGCCAAAAAGTTTTGCGCATCGCGATAGGGAAATAAATCCGAGTAAAAATCGGCGCCCGTTTGTTTATACATCCGATATTTAACTTCAAATAGCCATTGCTCGCGATAAGGGTGTAAATAGCGCAATTCAAAGTTATCCGCATCAATACCCCAGCTATCGGAAAATTGGCGCACTTCAGCTCGTATTGACGCGCGATAGGGCAAGTAATATATCGCTCGCAAACCGAATGCATCGCTATTGCGTGTATGTGGATAAAGTTCTGATTGATAGAGATACCCCCCCGTGCCACTTAAATAGCGCACCGAGCGGTAGGGGTTATTCAAGCAACTTTCATCCTGAGTGAGATCAAGACATTGATCGCTGACACTGTCAAAACTGAACGAAGCCAATAAATTTTTTGTCACAATTTGCGAAGCATTGACACTGTATTTCCGCCGCTCCAAGTTGCGTTCATAAGTTGGGTCAGTATTTTGGCCAACAACATCTTCACCAAAACTAACGCCAAAACCGAGCGTAGTTAAATCGCCAAAAAAACTCTGGTCGATACCAAAGGTGTAAGTCGATGCATCGTAATCATTTTCTTTACTACTGGTATAACCCAAACTTATCGTGGAGCGATCAATCAGGTATTGACCGCTAATGCCATTTTCTTTGCGCTCTTCACTGTAGGGGCTGGCAGTAGCTTGCACGTCAATCGATGCACTGCTCACCATATCCACATAATAATTCGCAGCAACCGATACCGATGCACCAAGATTTTTGCGCACTAAAATTGAAGGGCCATTAATTTCCGCACCGCCACCATCGTAACCGTGATAAAGCACATCAATGCGCTCATCAGGCAAAACCGCGGCCTGTAAAAAACTACTCGCCAGCGTCAACACCAATAACAGTAAACGGTTAATTACAACCACAGCCACCTCCCGATGCACCATCGCCACCGCGCGCCGCTTCGCGTGCATCGTAGACGTGATGCAAGTAAGAATCGGCGATGGGATTGCGTTCAAAGCTCATGATTTCATCGGCGATTTTTTGCCGTTCATAAGGTTTTACCCAAGGCTTGATGGGACTACAGGCGGCGATGCTAAACAGCAGCACAATAAAAAGCAGGCGGCGAAGTATCATTCTTTGATCAGCTCGCGGATTTGGTCGCGGTATTTGTTTTCATCACCCGCTTTGTAACCGCGGTTGACGAAGCGGATCTCACCTTTTTTATCAATCACCACAGTAGTCGGCATAGCATCGACATTATACAAACTGCTGGCTTTACTTTCTGTGTCATACAGAATCGGAAAGCTCACGCCTAATTCTTTAATTAATTTTTTTGCATCGGTATTGTCCTCTTCCACATTTACACCGTAGAGCACAAAACCGGCTGCGCTGTAGCGCTTGGACATTTCATCCAGCAATGGCATTTCCTTGCGGCAAGGGCCACACCAGGACGCCCAGAAATTCAACATCACCACCTGCCCACGCTGCTCAGCCAAACGCACATTTTCACCGGTGCTGCTGGGCAGGGTGAAATCGGGCGCGGCGTCTGCGCTGGCGTTAACCGCGAAGAGGCCTGCAGCGAGCATTACCCCTAACCCCAGTATTTTTTTGGATACAAATTTTTGCAGTGACATATCACTAACTCCAACAATTAACGCTAGAAAAATAACGACAATCCCAAACGCGATTCGAGATTGGTAATGGTTTTACTTTCACCAAACAATTCATGTGTAAAGCTGTGGCCGCGCATACTTAAATCCAACGCCAACCAATCGGTAGTATAAAAACGCAGGCCGGCACCGAAATTGGTAGTGAAATAATCCTTCGCAGCAAAATCGGTATTGCCTGCACCGGCAACTATGTAGAAATGATTATTGAAGGTCCACTTGTCAGAAATAAAAACCTGTCCGTGCAAAAAATTGTAGCCGAGTGAAATATTGTAATAACTCAAATCGCGCTCATCATCGGTAAGCAACTCCACACCGCCACTCAATAACTCATAGCTGGTTTTTTCGGTTTTGCTCATACCGTAAGCCGCTTCAACAAAAAAGTCCTCCGTGATGTGGTAGGCAAATGTAATTCCCACTACATCGTTGGTACCGAAATCTTCAATACTAAGCAGCCCATAAAAGATGCCCATTTCAAAGTTTTCACTGTCCAGATCATCTTCTTTAATTGTGCGGCGCTTGATATCGGGAGTAATGATTTGCTCCAACTCATCGTCATCACTGGAGCCGTCATCCTGCGCGTAAGCACTGCTGTTAATACCAGTTAAACCCAGTAGCAGTGCGCTTAGAAAAAGACGTTGAATCCAACTTTCCATTCATTAACCTCGTCATTGGTATTGCGGCTGGTGATTATGTAGTGATTGGTGTATTCCACCCGCAGAAAAAAACGGCCAGTAATATGGACGTAAGTGCCCAAACTGGCCTGCAATAAATTGTCTTCACGATCTTCCGTTTGCACCAGTGTTGAACTGGGATAGGTGTTGATAGTGCCACCACCGATACTTAAAAAAGGTGATGCGCGCAGCTCTGGAAATGGCTGGAATAAAATACCGCCGGCAATAATTTGGCTGTCAGAAAACTGCCCGGTATTTTCGGCGTAGCGCAACTCCGCAGATAAATTTTTGGTGAAGCGATACCCTATATTCATGGTCAGGCTATCGGCACCGGCAAAATCGCCATAAGCCGCCCCCATTTCAAACCGATCAACCAAATAATCAGCTTGTTTGCTATCAGGAAATTCTGGTTTGCTGCCATCAAGCGCGAGGGTGAATTCCATATCGTCGCGCTTGATCCAGCCGACAATGCCACGCCTGGTTTTAATTTTGATCCATTCAGTGCGGCTTTTTAACAGGGTGATAATTTCTTCGCGCTCGACTACATGGAAAATCGGATAGCCGCGCCCCGGGCCGGAGTAGACATTGATAAATGCCTCATCAACGCTGACCTGTAGTGGCTCTTGCGCAACAAACCAATTACTGAACCAACCCTGCGCCAGAACCGGTTGCCCCGCCAGCAGTAAACAACTCGCGAACAGACGCCCGATCAACGAAGAGATGCGCGAGTGTTTTTGTTGTTGTGATGCGCCGAAAATCGTCATTGAAAATCAATCTACCGAGTCAAAAGGATTGTTGTAATAAGCCGCGCGAATATCCAGCCATTCCGATAATAATTTCAGCTCGCTGTTATTGAGCCAGCCGCGATGATCGACAGTATCCGTTGCCGCATCAAAATTGGCAAAGCGATTAAAAAATCTGGCGCTGGCACGGGCGCCACCGGTGGACATGGAGGGCGACACACCAATCTGGCGGGTAAGGGGAATTGGATTGCCGTCGGCATCTAACACCAACACCAATTCCACTACGCCCAACTCATCGGTGACCTCCTGCTGCACAAAGGGACAATCCACTACACCTTCACAAGTGGGATTGCCGTCGACATCCAGAGTCACCACACACTCGGGAATCGCATCTTCATCTACGACAAATTCGCATACCGGAATATTGTCCGTGAGACCCGCCATATCATCGGTGAGGATCTGACGTAAATCTGCACTGAGCAACTCGCGATAAGCAGTCATATGATCATTGTTTAAATCTGATGGCTGATTGGTCAACTCTAGCTGACCTGCCGGAACCTGCACAAGCGCATTGCCATTGGCATCGGTAGTATTACGACTATGACAGCCGATGCACTGACGCTCGACGGCATCGACCATACGGCTGCGTTCCCAGAGCGGTTGGATATGGGTTTCGTAATTGATGATGACACGGCACAGACTGCTCCAGCCATCCGGATCAATGCACGCTTCCGCTGTGGGCGCGTGAATTTGCGCAGGATCTTCAGCGAGTGCGCTGTAACGATACTCAAAACTGGTATCTTTGGCGCGCACGGTTGTATCTGTCCACTCATCATTGAAGACAATATCCACACTCGGCTGACGCTGGGCAACGGGGGTACAGCTTGCAGGATTGCCGGGGGTTTCACAAAAGGTGGATCGGGTGGCAAATTCCGCCATAGTCTCGCCCATGCTGGGTGCAATGGGTGTACCTAAAGCGTCAAAGCGGATGGTGTTGAGAAACTGTACGCCGCTAGTTGCCGCCCCTTGATTAAGCGCTACAGCTTCCGCACCGGCACGACCATGAGCCACATCATTCTGGTTGTTGTGGCAACCGTTGCATTCGCGCACTTCGCCTGGGCGCAGTTGTAACCAATTATTGTGCAAAGGGCTGATGCGACGACCATTGGCATCGAGGATTTCGATAGTAAAAGCGACATCAGCTGGCACTTTCACTTTCACCGAGCCATCCGGTTCGATGGGCGCATAGCCGAGAATCTCGCGCATCACCCCGCCACTCACACCAAAGGCAGTACCTTCAAAATCGAGTGTATCGTTGTCGGGCATGGAAACCGCTTTGATAAGGCGCAAAAAGCGTGCAGGCCGCTGGGAAGCAGGCGCTGCTGCCATAGCGGCAAGGTTCGCGGGGGCGTTATTAAAACCGTAGCGGCCGAAAACCCCATCGACGTCATAAACACTGCGGATATGCAGCACCCCCACTGCCTCCTGCGCTAATTGGGTATCCACCTCAGAGCGAAAATAGGTCGGTGGAGTAATTTTTTCGAGCGAGACCGCATCGGTATACATCACGCCGGCTTTGGCCAGAACTACTGGTTGTTGAGTTTGTTGGGCAATGTTGTAAATCCAGATACCGTAAAAAGGCTCAGCCTCTTCAATATCGGGGATAGCAAGATTCGCTTCAGTACAAGGCAATAAACGCTCGGTCAACGGCTCTTGCAATCGGCATTGGCTCCAACTCACCAGCAGACGGTTAGTGCCATCGTACAACGGGTAGAGCGAGGCAAAACGTCCATGTGTCGAAATTTCGCCATCGCCCTCCCGGATATTCACCGGCAGTATAGAGATGCGCTCCTGTCCGGCCGCACTCATTCCTGTAGCGCCAGGTACTGGACGGTTGTTTTCACTAAAACCAGCGCCGTCAATTACCACCATATCGCCGCCAAGCAATGCGCCACTGGGCTTAAGGATGGCGGCGATTCGGCCATCGGGCATGGTATTGAGGTTAAATAGACGCGGCGTAGTCTGGGTATCATCGTCCGGACTTTCATTTAGGCTATTGTGGCCGTAATAAATCTGGCTGTTAGTGCCATCTGGATTGACTGTATAGAGACTGAGATTGTTATTCCCTAGCCTGTCCCAACGCATATAAAACACGCGACCATCAGGCAACAAGCCCGGCTGTATATCGTGGCTCTGGTTATAGGTGATTTGTTGTATATCAGTACCATCATCCTTCATGGTGTGCAGTACGTAGGCAGGTTCATTGCGGTCGCTATCAATACCGGCAATATACTGGGGCTTGCCGTCATCCAACAAAATCGCCTTACTGCGCGTCTGGCGCGTGGACGCAAAGAGGATGCGACCATCGGTGAGATAGCGAGGAGAAATATCTTGCCCGGCTTCAGCGACTATATCGGCGCTGATAATCCGGCGCAGAACTTTAGTCTCCAACTGGTATTCCCAGATATTCCAAGTGGGCTGATCCTCTTCATCGGCGCCTTCAATCTCCGGCGCACGCATGGCAAAAATCAACTTTTGTCCATCCGGGTGTACCGATATATCTTTAACATCGTATAGCGGCCCATCGGGGAAATCTTCAACCGGAAAATCTTCCAATGGGAAAGCGGCAGAGCTGATATCCACCGCTGCCGCTTGGGCAGTGGCGCGCGCCTTAATAAAGAGTTTGGCTCCAGGATTAAATGCCGCTGGCTCAAACACATCGGGAAACACCGGCTCTCCGTCCTCATCCAGCGGGATCGGGCGCTCTATGTAGGCGATAGGCAAATCCACCACCACCGGATCAGGCTGTTGCCCGCCGCCATTGCTCCCGCCACCGCTACCACCGCCACAGGAACTCAATCCCGGCAGCAGCACTAACAAACTGGCCGCCAATAGAAAACGCTGGCGAAGAAGAGACTCGCAGAGATTCATAACATTTGCCTTATATCGCACTGGCTTATACCCCTTTTGGGACGAGGTCAGCAGGTTGCACCGGATGAGGTTGATGGGGAAAGTTATAGTCGCTCTTGCCAATAAAGATAGCCAACAGCGCCGGTGCAGATAATTGTCAGGCAAACCTGTGCGCCATTCTCTCGATTTAATCACGAAAGACGGTGAAATCCTTTGGTTAGTGCGACGAATGCCAACCCTCGTCTGCGCGCCACCGCACTGATATATGTTGATCTAAGCGCCTGTCTTGTAGATCTGTGATTAAGTAGGCAAAGGCTTACTCTAATTAGGCACATGTTTCATCCCATGTGCTGACTATAATCTGATCCTTCTCTACCTAAAAAGATTGCCCTGCTGGTAAATCAGCCAGGCAACCAGAACTCTTTGGGAGCAACCGTGAACAACCTATCTTTCCTGCCGCCCCATACCGGGTCGCCCAAGGGAGGGCCTTTGTTATCGAGCCTTATTGCAAGGTTCGCAACAGGCCTTCTCGTTTTCGCCATCAGCTCCTCCCTCGCTCAAGCGGGCTCGCGCGAGCAGGCCGTACAAATCCACAACCGCGTCGCCGGTGTGCCGCCCTCGGAAGCAGTGCTGCTGCAAATGGCAGCGCAGATAGATGCAGGCCAAGTCGCTGAAGCGGTAAAAATCGCCATGAACAACGAGTCCTTTTACAGCGTCACGCTGAAAAATATGGCGACGCCCTGGACCAACCGCGACCAGACTGTTTTCGCCCCACTCAATGACTACACCGCCACCGTTATCGGCCTTGTGCGCGACGATGCGGATTTTCGTACCGCGCTTTACGACGATGTGATTTACACCAGCAATGCCAGCGGTCTGCCCACCTACTCCAACAGTAACAACGAGCACTATGAAGCACTGGAAAATCTGGGCATCAGTTTGAAAGACACGCTGGTGCGTCGCACCCAATCGACAATAAACGGGCTTCCTGCCTCGGCTACCTCCGGCATCATCACTAGCCGTGCGGCCGCCAAAGCCTTTTTTATCGCGGGTACTAACCGCGCCATGTTCCGTTTTACTTTGGTCAACCATCTTTGCCGCGACCTTGAGCAAGTACACGACACCTCCCTGGTGCCGGATTTTATCCGCCAGGATGTAAGCCGTAGCCCCGGCGGCGATAGCCGTGTATTCCTCAACAACTGCATCGGTTGCCACAACGGCATGGACCCAATGGCCAAAGCCTACGCCTATTATGATTACGAATTCGATATCACTGCCGATCCGGATGGTGTGAATGGCGCAATCCACTACAACAGCGAGGGTGTCATCGACCCTGATACCAACAGTCGTGTGGAGAAGAAGTACCGGATCAACAGCTCCACCTTTAAACCCGGTTATGTGACCACCAATGACGATTGGCAAAACTACTGGCGTAAAGGCCAGAACAGCCATTTGGGCTGGGCGTGGAATTCACCGGCATTGTCCGGTATGGGTAGCGGCGCGAAGAGCATGAATATGGAACTGGCACATTCCAAAGCCTTCGCCAGTTGCCAAGTTGAGAAAGTGTTCCAAAACGTATGCCTGCGCAAACCGGGCGATGCCACCGATAGAGCCAAGGTCGAGGAATTTACCCAGAACTTTGCCGCCAACAACTACCAGTTGAAGCAGGTGTTTATCGACACCGCCAACTACTGTAAAGGCCAATAGGGGAGATGACCGTGAATACAATCCAGTTATGCTCCACTTTTCAGTTGCGCTCAGGATTATTGCTTATCGCGTTGCTGGCTACATTAGCCGGTTGTGGCTCTGGCTCTGGCTCCAAAACTGAAACTAACCCCAATACCAACCCCGGTAATGGAGGCGGCGATGATTTCAGCTACAAAGGCAGCAACCCCGCCTCTACCGCCGACATCACCAAATTTCAGAATAATCTGTGGATAAATATCGCCCGTGAAAGCCGCTGCGGTGGCTGCCATACCCAGGGCAAACAAGCACCGGAATTTGCCCGTGGAGATGATATCAACCTCGCTTACGCCGCCGTAATCGATAACGGTTTGGTCAGCCTCGGCAACCCGGCGCAGTCGCGCCTGGTCACCAAGGTTGCGGCTGGGCATAACTGCTGGCTCGCCGATCCGGTCGCCTGTGGCGATATCATGACCACCTGGATCACAGCTTGGGCGGGCAATACCGGCACCACCGCCAACAGCGTGGTGCTAACCCCGCCCGCCGAAAAAGACCTGAGTAGCAGCAAAGTATTCCCCGATAGTCCGGCAGCCTTCTCGACTACCGTGTACCCGGTGCTAACCGAATACTGCGCACAGTGCCATAGCGAAAGTGCGATCACCCGCCAGCAACCCTATTTCGCAAGCAGCCGGGTCGAGGCCGCTTACGAGGCAGCTAAAACCCGCATGCGTCTGGATAACCCCGCAGCCTCGCGTTTTGTACAACGCCTTTCATTCGACGGTCACAACTGCTGGAGCAACTGCAGTCAGGATGCCGCCGAGATGCAAGCCGCCATCACTGCCTTTGCTGACACTATAGTTCCAATCACCGTCGATCCAGACTTGGTAATCAGTAAAGCGGTCGGATTGAGCGATGCCTTTGTGGTCACCAGCGGCGGCCGCATCGATACCGATATCATCGCCAAATACGAGTTTAAGACGGGCAAAGGCAGCATTGCCTACGACACCGCCGGGGTAGACCCGGTCGCCAACCTCAACCTGATTGGCAATGTCGGCTGGAGCAGCGCCTGGGGTTTGAAATTTAAAGATACCGGAAAGGCACAAGCCTCCACCGGCGACAGCCGCAAGTTCTACGATTTGCTGCGTGCAGCCGGAGAATACTCGATTGAAGCCTGGGTGATTCCCGACAATGTGGTGCAGGGCGACAATGACAATAACCCCGCACGTATAGTCACCTACTCGGGCAGCAATACCACCCGCAACTTCACCCTCGGCCAGTACGAGTATAACTACAGCTTTTTGAACCGCACCTCCATGAGCGATGAAAATGGCCTGGATGAATTAGCCACAGCGGCCAACAAAGAAATCCTGCAAGCCAGCTTGCAACATGTAGTGGTTACCTTTGACCCAATCCGCGGCCGCCGCATTTATGTGAACGGCGAATTTACTGGTGATACTGATCCCGATGCGGGCGCGGTATTAAAAGATTGGGACAGTAGCTTTGCACTCGCGATTGGTAACGATGTGTCCAACAACCGCCCTTGGGCGGGCAGCATCCGCTTCCTCGCGATCCACAAACGCGCCATGAGCGCAGGCGATATCAAAACCAACTTTGATGTGGGCGTAGGTGCAAAATATCTGCTGCTGTTTAACGTCTCGGAATTGGTCGGCACGCCGCTGAGTTTTATCGTGTTTGATGTGCAGCAGTTTGACGATTATGCCTATCTGTTCAGCTCGCCTTTCTTCACCAATCTGGGCGACCAAAAAATAACTGGCGAAGTGGATTTGAAAGGCCTTCGCATCGGCGTTAACGGCACTGAAGCGCCGGTCGGTCAGGTATTTGCCAATCTGGATACCAAAATAAGCGCCGCACAGATGGTTGAAGGCCGCCAAACCCTATCGACGCTCGGCACGATTGTAGAGATGAAACAAGGGCCTGATCAGGACCAGTTTTTCCTCACCTTCGACCAGATCGGCAGCAATACTTATAGCCGTGCGGAAGTGGTCGTGCCGCCACCAGCGACACCGGCAGATATCCCCGGCCAGGCGCACATCGGCCTGCGCAACTTTGCCGAGATCAACGCCACTCTTGCAGCCATGACCGGCGTAAGCAAAACCACACCAGCGGTGAAAACCACTTACACCAAAGTCGAACAGCAGTTGCCAACCCTGACCAATATCGAAGGCTTTTTGGCCGCGCAGCAAATGGGCGTAACCCAACTCGCGGTGGCCTACTGCAACGCGCTGGTGAACGATACCAGCCTGCGCACTAGTTACTTCAGCGGTTTTAATTTTGGCGCTGGCGCTGGTACCGCATTTGATGCCACAGGCCGCAGCCAGATTATCGACCCGCTGCTGAAAAACCTGCTGGCAAGCGATATCGCCTCGGGTGGCGCCCTCAGCAACCAAGCCAATCCAGCAGAAATTCGCGCGGAGCTGAACCAGCTGATCGACCGAATGACCGCTTGCGCTGCGAACAATAGTTGCACCAGCAACCGCACCGCCACCACCGTCAAAGCTACCTGCGCCGCCGCCATGGGCAGTGCAGTGATGCTGTTGCAGTAATTACCGGAGCAGACACCATGACCAGCAAAAAAACTACCCTGCACCCGGACGCACCGCTCCTGCTCAACAACCACAGCCGCCCGGTCACCCGGCGCGAGCTGGTATCACAAGGCTTCCGCGCCGGCACGGCAACGGTATTGGGCGGCTCGATTTTCAGCTTGTTTGCGAACCCCCGGGAAGCAGAGGCGGCGCTCTCCGCTGACCTGATTGCTATGCGTAGCGCCTGCGGTATTGCAGCGCAGGGAGCTGGCAAGATTCCGTTTATCTGTTTTGATCTCGCGGGTGGCGCCAATATCGCCGGCTCCAATGTATTGATCGGCCAGCGCGGCGGCCAACTGGATTTTCTCAGCGCGGGCGGCTACAGCAAACAGGGCCTACCACTGGCCATGAGCCCAGCCGCCTCCACCGCCGCCAATCCGCTGATCAACAATGAGCTTGGCCTCTCCTTTCATTCAACCAGCGCTATGCTGCGCGGTATTCTGGAGAAAGTCGCCGTAGGCAACCGGGCGCTAACCAATGGCGCCGTCATTCCAGCACGCTCGGAGAATGATACCGGCAACAACCCCCACAACCCCATGTACGGTATTAACCGCGCAGGCGCCAATGGCTCGCTGCTGGCCTTGATTGGTTCACGCGCCAGCGATTCCGGCGGCAACTCCATGGCTCCAGCAATGATGATCAATCCCGAAGTTCGCCCCACCAAAGTGGATAACCCGAACGATGTGACCGGTTTGGTCGATGTGGGCGACCTGGTCAGTTTGCTCGACCAGCAAGATACCGTTGCGGTGATGGAATCCATCTACCGTATCAGCGATAAAAAACTCGGCAAGGTCAGCACCGGCACCACCAACGATGCAGTGATTAAAGACATGGTGCGCTGCGGCTACGTGAAAAGCGCCGACCTCGCCGACCGCTTCGGCTACCCGTCCGCAATTGATCCAGTTGCAGATGCCGATCTGGTCGGTGCAGCAGGAGTGTTCACCCAGAACGAATTTGATGGCGATGGCGAATTCCGCAAAACCGCCTCAGTCGCCAAGCTGGTAATCAACGGTTACGCGGGCGCGGGCACCATCACCATGGGCGGTTACGACTACCATACCGGCGACCGTTCCACCGGCGAAATGCGCGATCTGCGCGCAGGCCGCTGCATAGGCGCTTGTATCGAATACGCCGCACGCAAAGGCATGCCGGTGATGATTTATGTATTTAGCGACGGCTCGGTCTTCAGCAACGGCATGATCGATGATTCCATGGCGGGCGGAGGCAAAGGCGTCTGGACCGGTGACGACCAGCAAACCGGCGCCGCCTTCTTCCTCGTCTACAACCCAGCGCGCCGCGCCGTGTTGATGGGCGGTACCAGCAGCGATCCGAACACCATCAGCGATGCGCAGCGCCTGCACCAGCAAATCGGCCATATGCGCGCCAGCGGCGATGTGGAAACCGGCTCAGGTGTCGTTGCCGCTAACAACGTCAACTCATTGGTGGAAACCGTCGTGCTCAATTACATGGCTTTGCACGGCGCGCAAAACCAGTTCGGCAGCGTTTTCCCCGGCAACAGCCTCGGCAACGCCGCTACGCTCGATAAACTCACCGCCTTTACCCCAATTTGCAACGGGGTAATTTCGCAGCCAGTGTAATTACCAACCAATCGACAGCAGATAACAAAACGCCGATACTGCCCGCCAGTATCGGCGTTTTATTTTATCCGCCCGCATAAAATCCCTGACTACCGCATTAGCGAACAACAATAATTCCAAGGATCTGCCTCATGAAAAAATCACTCTCATGTATTTGCACTGCAATTGCACTATTCGGTCTTTCCAATTCATCCAACGCCAGTATCCTCTGGCAGGGCGATTTTGAAACCGGTGATATTTCCCAGTGGGATACACCTATTAATCCAGCGGGATTATCCGTTACCAGCGAATGTGTTTTCGACGGCAAATATGCAGGCAAAGTGCGCTTGACCGGTGAAGATTCTTTTTTGTGGAAAGGCAATAAATTTTTGAATCGCAGCGAATTCCATCATCGCCGTGCAGTGGGCAATACCCATGAAGGTAAAGAGACTTTTTTTGCGTTCAGTTTTTATCTGCCGAAAAAACTCAGTGAGCACAAGCACGAATTGGGTTATTGGGAATCGGATAAAAGCTGGCAACAGATGCTGCGTTTTAATATCGCGGGCAGCGAGTTAAGTTTTCAGGAAACTGCAGCAAAAGAGGTGCTTTGGAAATTACCGGAAGGCGCTGCACCGGGGCAATGGCATCGCATTGCGCTACATATCCGCTGGTCAACCGATCCCAAGCGCGGCTCAGCAGAAGTCTGGGTCAACGGCCAGCATATGGGCAAAAACCAGTTTAAAAATTTACCGGCGAAAGACTCATTGATGTTTACCCAAATTGGTATTTTGCGTACGCAAGAAAAAACGGTTGAAGACATTTTAGTTGATGGTGCGATGGAAACCGACAACCTTACTGAGTTGTTGGAGCGGGATAAACATTTGGTCGGCAAAACCTGCAATCCAACCACTAACTAATCACTAGGTATTTGCCATCCAATAGAGTGCAATTTTTTAAGGTTGCACTCTGTTTGGGCTGCCCACCCAATCTGCATACGATTGGTATAGCAATCTTTTAGTGGTTGCTAACACACAATCACTTTGCTTATCAGCATCACGCACGCTTAAAACCAAATAATAGGACACGATCAAGTGACACCCCCAAAATCACTTTTTCGTGCACTTTTTCGTTTCACAAATTCGCCTGCGCACAACATAAGTGCAACCACGTTGTTTATATCAGGCTAAAACGCGCGAATTCCGCTACCACGACATACCTCCCCGCGATGGCACATGAGTTGCAAAACCATACTTATTCTCATTGCGGGTACTGGCTATGCGATTCATTTTTTCGGCTACGCGGCTTTGGTCTATTGCGATTGGTGTATGTGCAATCTTATTGGGGGCAAACTGTATTGCAGCGGAACCCAATATTATGGAAGTGACCACTGCGCTGAATAGCAGCTGGGTAGTCATTACCGGTGTGCTGGTTTTTCTAATGCAAGCGGGTTTTGCTTTGGTGGAGAGCGGCATGGCGCGCGCAAAAAATTCCGTCAATGTGATTATGAAAAATTACATGGATGTTTGTGTGTGCAGTGTGATTTTTTGGGCGCTAGGTTACGGATTAATGTTCGGCGTGAATAACTCCGGTTGGTTTGGTGAGAGCCATTTTTTCCCCAGTGATCTCGCTGGATGGGATTGGACATTTATCTTTTTCCAAATGATGTTTGCTGCTACCGCCACCACTATCGCGAGCGGCGCTATGGCAGAGCGAATTCATTTTCATGCTTATTTAATCGGTGCCTGCATTATTGCCGGATTGATTTATCCCGTATTTGGCAGCTGGGTATGGGGCAGCGCCCACGGTGGCAACGGCTGGTTGAAAGAGATGGGCTTTATCGATTTTGCCGGCTCGACCGTTGTGCATTCGATTGGCGGCTGGGTTGCTCTGGCCGGAATTATTGTGCTCGGGCCGCGTCTCGGACGATTTTCCGCGGCTGGCGAATCGCGCGCAATTCCCGGACACAATTTAAGTATGGTGGCACTGGGTGGATTTATTTTGTGGTTTGGTTGGTTTGGTTTTAATGCAGGGTCAACACTCGCGGCGAATATCGACATCGGTAAAATTGCACTCAACACCCATCTCGCGGCTTGCACGGGTGCACTGGGCTATATGCTCACCGCCAAATTATGTAAACAGCCAGTGCTATTAACCGGCACAGTAAACGGCAGCCTCGGCGGCTTAGTAGGTATCACCGCCGGTTGCGCCACTATGGACCCGCAGTTTGCATTACTCACGGGTTTTATTGCCGGAATTATTACTTACATCGCCCCTAAATTTATCGCCAGTTTTAAAATTGATGACGTGGTGGATGCAGTGAGCGTGCACGGTTTTTGTGGCGCCTGGGGCACACTCGCAGCGGGGATTTTTTTTGCGGGGGATTTATTCAGTCTCGAACGTTTCAGCATTCAAGGTTTAGGCGTGCTGGTTGCCTTTGCCTGGGGCTTTGGTGTCGCACTACCCTGTTACTTCCTGATCGACAAAATCATCGGCATACGTGCCAGTACGCTGCATGAACAGCGCGGCCTGGATTTTACCGAACACGCTGAACTCGGTTACCCGGAATTTCAGGATACGCGCGCGCTCAACGCAGACGCATTACATTCACAACGATAATTGTTTAATAAGAATACTGATTTAAAAATCGGCGATGGAAATAGGCTCAATTTATACGGCCATCCAAAATCAACCATCATGAACCCAGCCGATCACCACTATCACAGAGCGACAAGAACGAGGCTATCAGTGAATCCAAGCCAAAAACGTAAAGCCGTTGAAGAAGCGCTTATGCCGTTTATTAACGGTAAAACACTCGCCAACGCATTAATCCTGTGGGACGAAAAATACGCCCACCAGCCTACGTTTGCCCTGCAACATTTTTTACGTGAACTCTGTAACGATCTTGAAATAGCCCATATGCGCTCACGCATGTTACAAGCGTTGGTCAGCACGTTTTCATCGATGCAAGATGACCGTCACCATCGCACCGTCGAACATCCGCCCATCAAACACAACACTGTTCATACAGCGAAAACGTCTAGCTCGCCGATACTGCTGATGTTTATGGCACTGGTGGAGCAACTTATTGACACACCCGGAGGTGATGCCTCGACGCGCATCCGTCTCTACGTGTTGGAAAACCTCACCAAAATTTCATTGCCCACACATGAGCGCTGGGCCTTTCACGGTTGGTTAAACCAGATGGCGCCACTCACCGGCACTACGCCTAATATCAATACTATGCAGCAGGTAATCAACCTTGCGTATGTAGCACTGTGCGAATACTTGGGGCCGATTAAAGCTGATCAAATTTTGCAAAGCACGGTGAGCAATGTGCAAAAACAACATCTAACAACCAATGTCCAAAGTTTGTTGTAACTGAAAATGTATTTACTGAAATATGATTTCTGCGCGTAACCAGTATTCGCGGCCACCCGCAGGAAAAGGCGTACTCACATCATTATAGGGCTGGGGAATAAGCACATTAGCGTCAGTGAGATTGCTAACACCCAGCGTCCAGAGCACTGTTGGAAAACTGTAGGTCAAACTCAGGTTAAGGGTTTTTTCCGCGGCGAGCTGTTGTACTTGAATCGAATCTACTGCAGCTGAATATTGCTGTGCGTAGCGGCTGCCGACATAACGTAAATCCACGTTCACTCCGAGATTTTCTAGCGGTGTTTTCCACCCCAGCCAGAGATTGGCGACTTGGTTAGCCGCCCCCATATTTTGCCCTGAGTGATTGGGCACATCGTAAGGCAATAAATCATCGTCATTGGCTTTTGCATAACTCGCGTTAGCGCGCAGACTAACAACATCACCGGTAAACCAATATTGCAGATCGATACCCCGAGTTTTAATTGGCGGATTATTGGTGTAACCCGGCTCGTACGAATAAATAATGGCATCTTTAATTTTTTGATCAAACAGCGAGAGAGTCAGATAACTTTTTTGGCCAAGGGTATGGCCATATTCTATTTCACTTACCCGACTTTGTTCTGCTTTCAACGTTTCCGTCGCTGGATGAAAAATCGGATTGCTGGTTTGTAAATCCGGTTCGCGAAAGGCGGTGCCGTAGAGCATTTTCATATGCCAGTTTTTTTCTGCGCGCGTCACTCCAATGCGAGGTGTAAATGCACTGCCGGAATAATCGTGATGGGAAGCGCGCGCACCCAGTGAAAGATCATAATCACTCATACGCAAATCCCAATTTGCATAAATCGCACGCGTTTGTTGCTGCAATTCGCCGTCGGGCGGAAAATATTCTTGCGGTGGCATATCCACACTAATTGCACGCGCTATTTCCGTTTGGTGGTACACCCCCAAACTGATACTCGCGTCTTCCACATATTGGTAAATCGAATCGAGCTGTGCATCCCAGGCGCGGGCACGCACATCGTAATCGTAGACAAAATCTGGCGCTTGCGAGGATGAGCGCCAATTGGCTTCATCGCGATAACCAAAACGCGGCGTTAATTTCCATTGTTTATTCAATTCAAAATCGTGCGCGATAAAAAAATTGGTTTCGCGAAAATCAATTTTTGCCGTAGGAGCGTACACACCGTACTGTTGGATATTGTCCATACCATATTGCAGATGAAATAAACGCACTTGTGTACCCGACCAATCGAGATTGGCAGCAAGGTTGCCGCCACGCGTATCGCTGGTAGCAATATCCGCGTGTGTGCCTTGGGAATCAATCCACTTGCCTTTGCCCCAATTTCCATCCTGGAGGCTAGCCGACACGCTGAATTCACCACCATCAAAACGGCTACCGCCATTCACACTGAGGACATTGGCGGATTCTTGAGTGCTGACGGTTATTTGAGTTTCTTGCTCGGCGCGGGTATAAATTCGAATGACTGCCAACTGCGCACTGTTGCCGTACTTAACGCTACCTGGCCCGCGCAATACTTCAATGCGATCCAATTGCGCGACTGGAAAATTGGGCGGCAGCGGGAAGGTGCCGTAGATAAGATCATTCACCGGCAAGTCGTTAATCAAATATTGGATCTTGCCCTCGAATGCCCAATTGCCGCGCGCAACGAGGTTGACGGTATTTTGCGTATCCATCCCCAAGCTGACACCAGGAATGTGGAGCAATACATCGCGTAAGGTGCGGGCACCCATCGCGCGCATATCGGATGAATCAAATAAGGTAATAATGCCCGGCTGGGAGCGCCAGGAACTGCTGCGCGTACTGGCAGTGTCCACCTTTAAATCCATCAACTCGCTGAGTGACAATTCAAATAAATCTGTGCTGTTCGCCGCGTCAACACGTGCAGCAGGCAAGCCACACAATGTAAAAATCAATAACACCAAGCCTCGCCAATCGCGACAGGAAAAACGCATACAGGGGTTACCAACAGGATGAATGGTTAATTTACTGATTAAAGCCTAGCCGACGAATGAGTGGATTGCGCTTTTTACTAACTGACATGGCATTCGCTGCTAGGCTTAACTAAACCCCTCACACAAAAGCGACTGCATCATGAGCTACCGCATTCGCATCAGTTTTTTGTTGATTCTATTCATGGCAGGACAGGCCATGGCCGAGCTGGTGGTTTGGCACAGATCACCGCTGGACTTCGGCAATTTCCGCTATGTGTACGATATTGAGGTGCTGCGCCTTGCCCTGGATAAAACGCGCACCACTCACGGTGATTACCAACTACAAGCCACCCCCGCTGCCAGCTACGCGCGCGTGCTGCACAGCCTGCGCAATAATACTTATCCCAATATGCTGTTGGAAATCAGTTACGACAAACAATTGGAAGACTCGGGCGAATTAACCTACATCAACTTCCCGATTGAGCTGGGCATTATTGGCTACCGGGTTTGCTTCGTGAATCCGCTCGTCAAAGACAAGATCAAACAGGCAAAAAAGCTGGCCGATTTACTACCCCACACTGTGGGCCAAGGGGCTGACTGGGCCGACATCGACATACTGCGCCACAACGGTTTTACGGTTATCGAGGTGAGCAACTACACCAGCCTGTTCAGGATGGTCGCAGGTGGCCGCTATGATTTACTCTGCCGCGGCGCAAATGAGCTGATGATGGAATATGAGCAGTACAAACACATCAGCAACCTCACTTACGATGAAAGTTTTGCGCTGGTCTATCGCATGCCGCGCTTTTTTTATCTCAGCAAAAAAAATATCGCACTTAAACAGCGGGTAGAAGAAGGATTAAAAATCGCTTATGCGGACGGTTCATTGCTAGCGCTTTGGAGCAAACACAATTTGCAAAGCGTCCGGTTTACGCAGTTGCCCATGCGCAAAATTTTTTATCTGGACAATCCGTTAATCAAGGATTTACCCAAAGATTACGAACAGTATTTTATTGACCCCATGCTCCTTAAATAACAACACTTCCAGTTATAAGCACCAAACTAATAAGCATTAGCCATCACGCCATCTGGCTGTTAGCCTGCGCGACCTGTTTAATTATCAACACTTTAGCGGAGCAAGCTGTTCAAAATTGATCAGCCTGGCGGCGGAATTTTATGGATTTTCAACTTGGCTACGTAGTAGCTGGACTGATAGTAGGTTTTATTGTGGGTATGACCGGTGTGGGCGGCGGTTCGCTGATGACGCCCATCCTGCTCTATTTTGGTGTCAGCCCGGCCAATGCAGTGGGTACAGACTTGCTTTATGCGGCTATCACCAAAGCCGGTGGCATTCACGTCCATCACAAAAAGAAGAATATCGATTGGAAAATTACCGGTGAATTGGCACTGGGTAGCTTGCCCGCTGCGGGTTTAACCCTGTGGGCACTGCACAGCCTCAGCATGGACACCGAAACTCTCAACAGCATTATCCGCACTACGCTGGGTTATGCGCTGATCCTCACGGCGGTGGCGATTCTGTTCAAGCGCAAAATTTTTGATTACAGCCGCAAAAATGACGCATGGATTACCCGCATGAGCCGCCGCGAGCAGATGTTCGCCACTGTCGCCACTGGCACCGTGCTCGGCGCGGTAGTCACCATCACTTCTATCGGTGCGGGCGCACTCGGCACAGTCGCCCTGTTTATGCTCTACCCGCTGCTGCCCACGGTGCGTCTGGTCGGCACTGAAATCGCACACGCCGTACCGCTGACGTTAGTCGCCGGTATGGGGCACGCCGGTTTAGGCAATGTGGACTGGGGATTACTCGCTAACTTGCTGATTGGCTCACTACCGGGAATTTATCTGGGCAGCCATCTGGCCAACCGCGTTGCCGACCACTACCTACGCCCGGCGCTGGCGATAATGTTGGCGTTTGTAGGGATCAAGTTGTTGTTTTGATCAAGTCGATCTTACTGGCAGAAACAAAAATGGCGACTCTTGGGTCGCCATTTCTCTTTGATAGATTAGCGGCGGTTTAACCCGCCTTCTCCGGTGGCGGCGCAACCCGTAATACCTCTTCCATCGTCGTTAAGCCTGCAGCCACTTTCTGTGCACCGGACAAACGCAGTGTGCGCATGCCCTCTTTCATCGCCAAACGGCGCAAGTCCTGCAAGTTGCAGTCGGGGACGATTTTTTCTTTGAGGTTTTCCGACAGCATCAAAATTTCGTACAGCCCCTGGCGCCCTAAATAGCCGGTATTGCGGCATTCAAGACAACCTACCGGGCGATAGACTTTGGCGGGTACGTTCACTTTCCAGGGCGCGACCAATTCCTGCCAATGCTCATGAGTGATTTGCCCCTCTTCCTTGCAGTGCGGGCAGAGGGTGCGCACCAACCGCTGTGCCATCACACCCAGTAAGGTGGCGTTGATCAAATAAGAGGGAATGCCTAAATCCAGCATCCGCGCGACAGTTGATGGCGCGTCATTGGTGTGCACGGTCGATAGCACCAGGTGACCGGTGAGCGCGGCTTGCACTGCCATCTGCGCGGTTTCCAGGTCGCGGATCTCGCCCACCATGATGATATCCGGGTCTTGCCGCATCAGGCTGCGGATACCGGCGGCGAAATCCAGCCCAATCTTGTGGTGCACCTGCGTCTGATTGAAGCGCTCCTCTACCATTTCGATGGGGTCTTCAATCGTGCTGACGTTCACTTCATCGGTGGCGACCTGCCGTAGCGATGAGTAGAGCGTGGTCGTCTTGCCGGACCCGGTCGGGCCGGTGACCAGCAAAATCCCGTTGGGGCGGGTGAGCATGGAGTACCAGCGTGCATAGTCGTCACCCACCAAGCCCAAATCGGCAAAACTGCGCAGCAGCACTTCCGGATCGAAAATCCGCATCACCAGTTTTTCGCCAAAAGCAGTTGGCAAAGTGGACATACGCAGTTCGATTTCACTGCCATCGCTGCGCCGGGTTTTGATTCGGCCATCCTGCGGCTTGCGTTTTTCGGCGATATCCATGCGCGCCAACACCTTGAAGCGGCTGGTTACGGCGGTGGACACATTGGCAGGTAGTTCGTAGACGTAATGCAGGACACCGTCAATGCGGAAGCGGATACGTCCCACCTCCCGACGCGGCTCTATATGAATATCCGATGCACGTTGGTCATAGGCGTATTGCAGCAACCAGTCCACGATCTTGACGATATGCTGGTCATTCGCATCTGGATCGCTGGCTTTGCCAAGCTCGACCAGCTGCTCAAAATTGGTGATCGCTGAGGCCGCCGTCGCCCCACTGGCGCCGGAGACAGAGCGCGCGAGGGTGTAAAACTCCACCATAAAGCGCTCGATATCGGCCGGGTTAGCGACCACCCGTTTCACCGCCCGGCGCGCCACATGCTCCACTTGCGGCTCCCAGCCCGCCATAAATGGCTGGGTACAGGCGATAACGACATGATCTGACTCGACTTTGACGCAGAGGATGCCGTGACGTTTGGCGAAAGCGTAACTCATCACCTCGGTGCATTTGGCGACATCGATTTTCATCGCATCGATGTGGAATAGCGGCAGGCGCGCCTTAGTAGCGAGCCATTCGGTGAGGGTATCGCCATCAAGGCTCTTGCCAGGACGCTGAACATCGTCCAGATTTTGGGTGGCGATATAAGCGAGCGGATGCATGATGGCCTGCTCTCGGGTGCGCGAGGCACCAAGCAGCATATTGGCATCGACCTGCTTCATGCGCCCGTCGGCGACCAGATCCTGAATCAATCCACGCAAATCCAATACCCGATCCAACACCTGCGCCATCTTATTGTTCCTGTTTATTGATTTGAGTTCAGGGGATTGTAACGCCTCGCACGCCAAGCGTCTGCCCAGTAGCGCGCAAGCTGGTATTTCGCCCTGCGGCAGCTAGGCTCTAGTTGCGGAATTGAACAGCCACTGCCAGCGCGCCTGCACCTGGTTCACACTCAAAAAAAACGGTCACGATTCTGTCATAAAAATGTAACAAAGCCGCGTGACCCTGAAGGGCGATCTTTCTATACTGCACGCACTTTTTACCGGAGGGGGTAATTGATGCCTTTTGCAAACCTGTCAAACCTGTTCGGCCGCTCGCCCATCAAGCCTATGCAGGAACATATGGCGCTGGCGGTGCAAGCGGCTGCCGAGTTGACCCGCTTTTTCGAGGCGGTAACCAGCGACGATTGGCCGCGCGCCAGCGAGATCCAACAACGCGTGGTGCAATTCGAACATCAGGCCGACGAGATCAAAAAGCAACTGCGCCTGCATCTCCCCAAAAGCCTGTTCTTGCCGGTACCGCGTACCGATTTGCTCGAACTCCTGACCATGCAGGATCGCATCCCTAACCGCGCCAAAGACATTGCGGGCATCATCATGGGCCGCCGCATGACTATCCCGACGAGCATGAAGGAGCAGGTGAATGAGTTTGTGCGCGCCAGCGTCGCGGCAGCCGAACAGGCGTTGATCGCCATCAACGAGCTGGATGAATTGCTCGAAAGCGGTTTTAGCGGGCGCGAACTGGCAGTGGTGGAGAACATGATTAAAGAGTTGGACGACCTGGAAGAGAAGACCGACCACCTCGAAATTGGCGTGCGCACATCGCTCTTTGCACTGGAGGCGCAGCTGCCGCCGGTCGATGTGATGTTCCTCTACAACATCATCGACTGGGTGGGTGACATCGCTAACCGCGCCCATGATGTGGGCGGCCGCCTGCAGTTGCTGCTGGCGCGCTAAGGCGTCTTAATCAGGGAAATCCACCATGAATTTATTTGCCGAATACAGCCAGCTGCTGTTTATTTTGGCCTGTGTATTCGGGCTATTTATGGCTTGGGGTATAGGCGCTAATGATGTGTCCAATGCGATGGGCACATCAGTAGGCGCACGCGCACTCACGATGAAACAGGCAATCTGCATCGCCATGGTGTTTGAATTTGCCGGCGCTTATCTCGCCGGTGGCGAAGTGACCGAAACCATCCGCAGCGGCCTAGTCGAAATGGAGGTGATGGCCAAAAACCCGGACTTGTTTGTCTACGGCATGCTCGCTTCACTGCTGGCCGCCGGTAGCTGGCTGCTGATTGCCAGTATGCTGGGCTGGCCGGTCTCCACTACCCACTCCATTGTGGGCGCCATTATTGGCTTTGCGGCGGTGGGCATCTCGGTCGATGCCGTCCAATGGAGCGCGGTATGGGGCATAGTGGGCAGTTGGGTGATCACCCCGGTGATGGCAGGCGTCCTGTCCTTCTGGATTTTCCGCTCAGTACAGTTCCTGATACTGAATACTGAAGACCCCTTCGCCAATGCCAAACATTACATTCCCTATTACATGTTTGCGGTCGGCTTTTTCCTCTCGATGGTGACTATCCTCAAGGGGCTGAAATACGTTTTGCGGGAACGCCAAATCGAATTCAGCTTTTTAGAGGCGGTGGTGATTGCTGCTGGGATAGGTGCGCTGGTAGCGGCAATTGGTATCTATTTGCTCAGCCGCATCAAACAAGATGCGGCCGCGGACAAAAACAGCCGCTTCGCCAGTGTAGAGCGGGTCTTCGGCGTGCTCATGATTTTCACCGCCTGCTCTATGGCCTTCGCCCACGGCTCCAACGATGTCGCTAACGCCGTCGGCCCGGTGGCAGCAGTGATCAGCGTAATCAAATCAGGTGCGGTTGAAGCCAAAGCACCGGTTGAATCCTGGGTCCTGTTATTGGGGGCTTTCGGTATTGTGATCGGCTTGGCAACCTACGGCTACAAAGTGATGCTGACCATCGGCAAAAAAATTACTGAACTTACTCCCAGCCGCGGTTTTGCTGCCGAGATGTCTGCCGCAGCCACTGTGGTGATCGCTTCAGGTGCGGGGCTGCCCATCTCCACTACCCATACGCTAGTCGGCGCGGTGTTGGGCGTGGGTCTGGCGCGCGGTATAGGCGCACTCAATATCAGCGTGATCGGCGGTATTTTTGCCTCCTGGGTCATCACCCTACCCGCTGGTGCTGGACTGTCGATTCTTTTCTTCTACGTTCTCCAAGCACTGTTTAGCTGACTGCCAGGACTAAAGCAAACAGCCCGGGCAGGAAACTACCCGGGCTTTTTTTGCAGGGGGATTTATTGCTCTGCGCTTGCAATTTCCCGTGCAATCGCCGATAACAGCCCGTTAGTATTTCGATGAGCCCAAGCCTTTATTGAGTCGAACCATGAGTGTTGATTTCAAGCGTTACCAAGATCACCTGCAACAGCTGGTGGCACTGCCATCGGTCAGCTGCGCTGTGCCCGAATGGGATATGAGCAACCAAAAGGTGATCGACTATCTCGCCAACTGTTTTGCCGATTTGGGTTTTAACACCCAGGTAATGCCACTGGCGCAGTCCAGTAAAGCCAATTTGGTTGCCACCCTCGGTAGCGGCGATGGCGGACTGGTACTGGCTGGCCACAGCGATACCGTTCCGTACGACGCCGATCGCTGGCAATCTGACCCATTCATACTCACAGAAAAAGACGGCAAGCTCTACGGCTTGGGCGCCACCGATATGAAAGGTTTTTTTCCGGTCATTATCGAAGCCGTGAAACCCTATATCGATCAAACGTTTAAACACCCGCTCATCGTACTCGCCACCGCCGACGAAGAGAGCAGCATGAGCGGTGCCCGCGCCCTGGCAAAAACAGGAATTCCCGGCGCAACACCGCGCTATGCAGTGATTGGTGAACCCACAGGCTTAGTGCCGATTCGTATGCACAAAGGCATTATGATGGAAGCCGTGCGTGTGCGCGGCCAAAGTGGCCACTCGTCTAATCCTGCGCTGGGCAAAAATGCGCTGGAAGCGATGAATCAAGTCATGAATGAACTCATCAGCCTGCGCACTGAGTTGCAATTGAAATACCGCAATGCCGGATTTGCGGTACAGACCCCCACGCTTAATTTAGGCTGCATCCACGGTGGCGACGGTGCCAATCGCATCTGTGGCGCCTGTGAATTGCATTTTGATTTACGTTTGCTGCCCGGGATGGATAACGATGAAATGCGCGCGGCTATCCAGCAACGCCTCACACCCATCGCCGAACGCAGCGGCACCGATATTGTTTTATCATCACTCTTCGAAGGTGTTGACCCCTTCGGTGAAGATGAACAGAGCGAATTGGTAAAATTATGTGAGCAACTTACCGGCAATCGCTCTGAGAGTGTCGCGTTCGCCACTGAGGCGCCCTTCATGCAACAGCTCGGCATGCAAACCGTGGTGATGGGACCTGGATCAATTAACCAAGCGCATCAGCCAGATGAATTTATTCCACTCAATCAGATTGAACCGGCGGTAAAGATTGTGCGCGGATTGATTGAGAAATATTGTTTATAGATTTTTTTCACACCGACAATTATTTTTAAAAGACCTTTAACAAGAACTTTTTAATTAGAGAAACATCGTGCCCGCAAACACTCAAGATTACGTCAAGTGGTTTCGCCATTCGACCCCCTACATCAATAGACACAGCGATAAAACGTTCGTTGTGATGCTGCCGGGTGAAGCTATCACTCACGCCAATTTTCACAATATCGTGCACGATATTGCCCTGCTCTGCAGCCTCGATGTTCGTTTGGTCTTAGTACACGGCGCGCGGCCGCAAATTGATGATCGTCTGCAAGTCGCAGACACCTTCAGTCACTTCCACAATCACTTGCGCATTACCGACAGCGAAAGTTTGCGTTTGGTGATTCAGGCGATTGGCGAGGCACGTACGATCGTGGAAGCTGCGCTCTCTACCAGTTTACCTAACTCGCCTATGCACGATGCCGATATGCAAGTGATCAGCGGCAACTTTGTAGTAGCCATGCCCTACGGCGTGATTGATGGCGTGGATTTGCAACACACCGGCAAAGTTCGCAAGGTCAACACCCGCTCGCTCAACGCAGCGCTGGACTCTGGCGCAGTAGTCTTGCTCTCGCCACTCGCCTATTCACCTACTGGCGAAATTTTTAATTTGACCTTTAGCGATGTCGCCACGCATGTTGCCGGTGCAATCAAGGCTGACAAATTATTGGCCTTTGTTGCAGGTAATGGATTGAGCGATAGTGAAGGCAATTTAATTCGCCAGTTATCTCTGCCGGAATGCAAAAATTATCTCACCGAGTTTGGCAACAACATCAGCTTTGACTTGCAGCAAGCCGTGAGCGCCTGCTATTTAAGTTGTCTGCAAGGTGTGCAGCGCGCGCAATTAATCAGCTACGAAACCGACGGTGCATTGCTCACTGAATTATTTACCCGCGACGGCTTGGGCACCATGATTTATTCAGGCCAATACGAGCAATTGCGTACGGCGAGCATCGATGATGTCGCCGGTATTGTGGAATTAATTCGCCCGCTCGAAGAGCAGGGAATTTTAGTGCGTCGCTCGCGTGAAATATTGGAAACGGAAATCAATAAATTCCATGTAATGGATAAAGACGGCTCCATTATCGCCTGTGCCGCACTCTACCCTTATGGTGATATGGCAGAGTTGTCCTGTGTGGCAACCCATCCGGATTATCGAAACGGCGGACGTGCGGCTGCACTCTTGCAGCAGATGGAGAACCAGGCGCGCAAACAACATATCAAACAATTATTTTTGCTTACCACCCAAACAGCGCACTGGTTTATCGAGCAGGGTTTTGTGCAAGGCAAAATTGAAGATTTGCCCATCGCCAAGCAAGAGCTTTACAACTACCAGCGCAACTCCAAGATTTTTATTAAATCGCTGGAATGATTAAGTTGGAGGCCGCTGCCGACACCATCGGAAGCGGCCTTTCCCTTCTATCGCCGCCCAAACCCCAAGCTGCCGTAAAGCCTGCTTTCTGGTATGATTTCGCCCATTACCACATCCAAATTCACCGCTGTTAGCAACTCGCAACGCGCTTTACGAGGTTATGCCTTATGCCCATCTATCGCTCCAAAACCACCACTGCTGGCCGCAACATGGCTGGTGCCCGCGCATTGTGGCGCGCAACCGGGATGAAAGACGGCGATTTTGATAAGCCGATTATCGCCATCGCCAACTCCTTTACCCAATTCGTGCCAGGCCATGTGCATTTGAAAGACCTCGGTCAATTGGTAGCGCGCGAGATTGAAAAAGCAGGTGGTGTTGCTAAAGAATTCAATACCATCGCCGTGGATGACGGCATCGCCATGGGCCATGACGGCATGCTCTACAGCTTGCCATCGCGCGATATTATCGCCGACTCAGTGGAATACATGGTCAATGCCCACTGCGCCGATGCAATTGTGTGTATCTCCAACTGCGACAAAATCACTCCCGGGATGCTGATGGCGGCAATGCGCCTGAATATCCCGGTAATTTTTGTCTCCGGCGGCCCTATGGAGGCGGGCAAAACCAAATTGTCCGAGCACAAGCTCGATCTGGTTGATGCGATGGTGATTGCAGTTGATGACAATGCCAGCGATGCGAAAGTGAATGAATATGAGCGCTCCGCCTGCCCAACATGCGGCTCCTGCTCGGGCATGTTTACCGCAAACTCGATGAACTGCTTGACCGAAGCATTGGGCTTATCCCTACCTGGTAACGGTTCTTTGCTGGCGACCCACTCTGATCGTGAGCAGCTGTTTCTGGAAGCGGGTCGTCGCATCGTTGAAATCACCAAACGATACTACGAAGAAGATGACACTAGCGTGCTGCCACGTTCCATTGCCAGCTTTGATGCCTTTGAAAATGCAATGGCCCTGGATATTGCTATGGGCGGCTCCACCAATACCATTCTGCATTTGCTGGCAGCAGCGCAGGAGGGTGATGTGCCCTTCACCATGTTTGACGTAGACCGCATGAGCCGCAAAGTACCGCAGCTCTGTAAAGTCGCCCCAAATACACCCAAGTACCATATGGAAGACGTGCACCGCGCGGGCGGTGTAATGAGTATTTTGGCAGAACTGAATCGCGGTGGCCTACTGCATAACCAGTTGCCCACTGTGCATAGTAAAACCATTCAAGAAGCTCTGGATAAATGGGACATCATTTCTACTTCATCTGAAGCTGTAGCGACTTTCTACAAAGCAGGCCCTGCAGGTATCCCCACACAAGTGGCTTTTAGCCAATCCACCCGTTGGCCCACACTGGATGGCGACCGCGCCGAAGGCTGTATTCGCTCCGTGAAAAATGCGTACAGCAAAGAAGGTGGTTTGGCAGTACTCAAAGGCAACATTGCCGTTGACGGCTGTGTAGTTAAAACCTCGGGCGTGGATGAAAGCTGCTGGGTATTTGAAGGCAAAGCCTATGTGGTGGAAAGTCAGGACAAGGCCGTCGCCGATATTCTCGACGGCAAAGTAAAAGAAGGTGATGTAGTAGTAATTCGCTACGAAGGCCCTAAAGGTGGTCCGGGCATGCAGGAAATGCTTTACCCAACCAGCTATCTGAAATCCAAAGGTTTGGGCAAAGCCTGCGCACTCTTGACCGATGGCCGCTTCTCCGGCGGAACCTCTGGCCTATCTATCGGCCACGTATCACCTGAAGCAGCCTCCGGTGGTGCGATTGGCTTGGTGCAGACGGGCGATATCATCCATATCGACATCCCCAACCGCACCATCAACGTAGCGTTGACGGATGCTGAGCTTGATGCGCGCCGCGCTGCAGAAAATGCGAAAGGGGCTTTAGCCTGGAAACCCTCCGAAGTTCGCCCACGCAAAGTCAGCGCTTCATTAAAAGCCTACGCAATGTTAGCGACCAGTGCGGATAAAGGTGCAGTAAGGGATTTGAGCAAGTTAGATTAATTAGAAAGAATAGTGCTACAAAAGCCATCGCGCACGTAGCACTATTCTTGAATGAGCTGAAACAACTCTCCTAAAAAAAATTAATTCCAATAAAAAAGCCAGCGAATGCTGGCTTTTTTATTGGATAGAATATTGCTATCAATTCTGTGCAAGAGCTTCCAATCTGGCCTTCTCTTTTTCGGAGAAAGTAACCCATTGGGCTGCCACTTTAGAACTGCGAGCGTCTTTACCCGCTTCTTTGAAGAACTTGATTGCTTCATCAAAGTTTTTCAACTCAAATTCAGCTTGAGCAACTGTCAGGTTGGCATAATCAACACGCTTTAGCTTTCCAGCTTTGAGCGCTTGACGCCCCCACTTTGATGCCTCTTTGTATTTATCGGTTGCAAGATAAGCTTGTGCAAGACCAATAATCAAATCGCCATCTGTAGACTTTTCAGCTGCTTTTTCGTATTCAACCAAAGATTCTTTCGCATCTTGAGCTAAACGCAAAGAGTCAGCTAACAATTTGAGATTTTTCGCCGTTGGCTCAACAAGCTTGTCTGTGTAGATCGCCTTTTTCAAAACCTTAGAGGCTTTGTAAGGAACTTCTTCTTCCAAGTACATGCTCGCCAAACGAATAACATCTCTCTCAGTAGTCAAGCCGCCCATAAGGTAGCAAGTTTCAAGTGCATGCAGTGAATCTTTTGGTCGATCAACAACGTAATACACCTGCGACAATTGCTTCCAGTATTGCGCCTTTGGATAATGCTTAATAAGCTTTTCCAAAACCACCAAACCGTTCTTGTAGTCCTCTTTATCAAAATACAGACCACGTTGAAGCACATACCAAGATTCAGCGGGAACTTTACCTGCCACCTCCTGATTTTTTACTGCTTCATTAACATTGAGAAGCGCATTATTGTTGTCTTCAAGCTGATAATACAGCGTTGAAAACATGTAAGAATCTTCAGGTTTAATGGTGTCAGTGTATTCAGTCCATTTCAGCAAAGTTTCCAGTGCCTTTTTGGGATTATCCATTTGAGAATACAGTTGGCCAACAATACGGATTGTTGATGCTTCAGTAGCAAGCGGCATATTGGGTGTCTGGGCAAGCATTTTGTTAAAGCTTTCAATTGCTTTAGCGTAATTCTCGCTACCCAAATGAGCATAGCCAGTGTACTGATGCAACAACACTAGCTCATACGCATTAGCCTTGGCCGAATTAGCTGCCATTTCGCTAAGAAGCTGCATTGCCTTTTTAGGATCGGGCTTTACAGATTCATCTTGCGGCTGCAAATAGTTAGCTGCTTCAGTGATTTTCTTACCAAAAGACTCGCTTACGTTTGGAAATTTACGCTGCTGGTCTTTGGCATACTTGTTCTTTGCTTTCACCTGAGCCATTGCGCTAGAAATCTCTACAGCGCCAGGAGCCACTGCATCAACTGCTTTGCTCACCAACAATGGGGATACAGCAATAACACCAGCCAACAAAGTGCGGCTCAGAGCAATTGAAACGGCAGGAAGTACTTGTCTCATTTCATTACCCCTTATTTCTGCATCTCATAGGTGAAGCGGTTCTTCACCCCAGGAACTTCAACTGGCTTACCATCAACAACCTTAGGCTTGTACTTAAATTTGAGCGCAGCTTTAACAGATGCTCGGTTAAATACAGACGTTGGTTTACCGTCTTTGGTGATGCATTGATCTTCAATAGGTTGAGGGTCGCGCGTAGTACCAGTTTCAGTCACGGTATAAACAACTGTACAAAACCCTTCGATACCACGGGACAGTGCTGTGCTTGGATATTCAGGTGGAACCTTAACGATAGGGAGATATTCACCTTCACTAAATGCCAAGGAACCAGAGCCAACATCTATCCCAGCTTTAGCGACAGGAGCCGTCATATTTAAAGCCTCACCAGAAACATCAGGTGCATCAAACTCGGGTTCCGGCAAGTCTGGAGGAGTCTCAGGTTCTTGGGGCTTTTCAGGTTTCGCGTCATCTAACCTGGTTTCAATTTTAGTGTTGCTCATCCGAATATCAGGAATTTTCACAGACTTAGAAGCATCAGGCTGCGCAAATTCCGTATTTACTAGACTATTCATTAAATACAGGAGGCCAAGTGTGACAACAACACCGAGTATTCCTGCTATGGCGACTTTTATAGGGTTCATAGCTGCTTAGTTCTTCTCAGTAGATACACTTATATCGGTAACGCCAGCTTTACGCGCAGCATTAGCAACATCCACTACAAACTTAAGGTCTGACTCTTTATCTGCTTGAATAGACACTGATCCCTTAGGGTTGTCCGCACGCATACGCTCAATTGCCTGACGCACATTACGTGGATCAATTTCTTTTTTGTCCATCCAGATTTCATTATCAGGACCAATTGCAATCAAAATACTGGCATTAGGTTTGTCTTCAGCTGTATTAGCGTCAGGTCTTGAAACCTCTTTACCAGTCTCTTTGATAAAAGTGGCCGTAACAATAAAGAAAATCAGCATGATAAACACAACGTCCAACATGGGCGTCAAGTCAATTGCCTGAGCTTCTTCTTCTGGCCTTGGGTTTTTCCTGCTCATGAGACATCTCTTTCATACAGGTTGAAATTAGTCGTACTGCAATGGATCACTATTACTAGTGATCCATTGTCAGATGGTCAGCAAATAAGGCTTTTTCATTATCTGCTATGCGAGTCAAGTAAGTGCTTGCAAATACACCAGAAATTGCGGCGACCATACCAGCCATTGTAGGAATAGTGGCTTTTGATACACCACCGGCCATAGACTTAGCATCACCACCACCAGTGTTGGCAAGTACACCAAACACTTCAATCATTCCCGTTACGGTTCCAAGCAACCCCATGAGAGGACATAACGCTACCAATGCAGTAATCATGTCCAAATTAGAGCTAATCTTGTCATCCATGCGAGAAATAAGTGCCGCACGAATCTGATGAGCATTCCAAGACTTGCGCTCTTTACGAGACTCCCATTGAGCGAGCGACTGCTGTATATCGCCTTTCAGACTACCTTTGAAATAGACGAGGCGCTCAAATATGAGCACCCACATCCAAAGGGTTAAGGCAGCGATTGCATACATCAATATGCCGCCTTGGTCCAAAAAGGCTTCAAGGGTTCCTATAGCGTCCGTCAAAGCCTGCATGGTTTATCTCCTACTTGCCGTTACGCTCAGCATTTTCCGCAATAATACCGGTAGTCTGCTCATCGAGTACGTGAATCACTGACTTGGCGCGACCATTAACCAAGGTATGCATTAATACCATTGGGATAGCAACAACAAGACCCTGTACGGTAGTTACCAATGCTGCAGAAATACCGCCTGCCATGTTTTTAGGATCGCCAGCACCGAAAATGGTGATTGCCTGGAAGGTTGTAATCATACCGGTTACGGTACCCAACAGACCCAGCAACGGACCTACAGCAGCAATAATCTTCATAATCGCCAAGCCGCTTTCAATCGAAGGACGCTCTTTCAAAACAGCCTCTTCGAGCTTCAACTCCAAAGTCTCAGGGTCAACATTTTTGTTTTCTTGAGCAACCTTCAATACGCGACCAAGCGGGTTGTTTGTGCTTGGGTTACTCACATTCTTAAGTTGAGCTTTTACTTTTGCACTCATAGCGAAGAGAACCAGCATACGCCAGAAGCCAAGCAAAATACCGAAGATACCTACGTATACGATTACCCAACCTACTGAGCCGCCTTGATCAAGGTATTCCATAAAGGTTGGCTTCTGAATCAGGGCACCAAGCAACTGACCACCAAGAGGGCCAGTTGGGTCGATACCCAAATCTACTACACCGCTAGTAGCAGATTGCAATGCTGCTGCGGCAGAAAGCATTGCTGAGTCTGGCTGACGCGCAAGCTCTTCAATTTTTCTGCCGTCGTAAGTGAGGTATGTACCATTTGAAACCAGATTGTAAGTACCAACACGAACAATTTCTTGCTCCGCTTGCTCACCATTTGGTTTGATTACTGTTGCGTTGAATTTCGCAACACGGCCAGTTTCTACCATTTCACGTTGAACTTCGTACCACAAACGCTCAATCTCTTCGATGTCAGGAAGTTGAGTACTTCCATTCATCTTTTCGATCAAA
This sequence comes from Cellvibrio fibrivorans, assembly GCF_031457055.1. Classification (NCBI taxonomy): domain Bacteria; kingdom Pseudomonadati; phylum Pseudomonadota; class Gammaproteobacteria; order Cellvibrionales; family Cellvibrionaceae; genus Cellvibrio; species Cellvibrio fibrivorans. The sequence goes on from NZ_JAVDVX010000001.1 coordinate 309,174, forward strand.
GCATCCAAGAAGTCACCGCGATTAGGGTATTGGGCGCTAACCAGAGAAGTCTCAAGTGTTGCGCGCAAATCGCCAGCAGTTGAAGTCAAATGACCAAAGAGTTCACGCATTGAACCCAAACGCTCATTTAATTGCGCTTTTTTCTGAGTAACCAAGAGCTGCTGTTCGGCGTACTTCTTTTCCAAAGCAACAGAGCGGTTCTCTTCTGCTTGGCGAGTAGCATTAGCTTGCGCCAATAAACCAGCCTGACCAGCTTTATCGCGAGCAAATTCAGCTTCGCGTTGCTTGTGCTCAGCAGACTCACTGATTTGAGATTTTTTTACCATATCCAACAGTTGATCAAGCGTTTGAGCCTTCTCTTGAGCCACAGCAAAACTGCTGCTCAATAGACCAACAGTGGCAAGCATCAGGCAGTTTTTAACAAACTTCATTTTCATTGTGCTGCCTCCGGTGCTTGAATGGGCATAGTCATAATATCTTTGGTAGCTTGGTCACGCGCAATCTTCAAACCTTTCAAAATCGGCGCATTGTAAGAGCTATCTAATGAAACCCACGATTTTTGGGCAACATCCCAATAACCACTGGCTTGTGCATCAGTTGTTTGGTACATCAAAGAGATGCGGCCAACACGCAGGATGCTCACTTCACGATCCTGACCATCAAGTGAAAGGGTAGTTTTGTATGCAGAAATTGTGCTGCCGTAAGCAGATTCAATTTTGTAGGCCTCAAGCACCTGACGAAACTTCTCTGAAACAGAGATATCAGCACGATCTTGGTTAGCACGCAGCATTGCGATTTGAGCTTGACGCTCTTCCAATGAAAATGGCTTATCCAGATTCACGAACTGCTCCAAACCATCGAGCATGCGGAAAATCAGCGGCTGAATTTGACGTTCGATAACAGTTACTTTCTCGATTGATTGCTCCAACTCCTGGACCACAACCAACTGCTTGGCAACTTGCTTTTCCATCTGGGCGTTAAACACGCGGAGATCGTCGATCAGCTTGTTTTGTTGTTTGAATTGTTGCGCCAGATCGTCAGTTTCCTGAGCCAATCTATCAATGCGCTTCTGGGAGTCTTGCGCCAAAGTAGTTTTGGCTTGACCTGCCTGGAGTACTGCATCCAGAGTTTGATCTGCCATGGCAACGCTACCCATTAGCGCGCCGGCAGAAAGCATTGTGGTCAGAGCCACCGCTTTCAATCGCTGCTTTTTCATAATCCCCCCAACTGGGTGTTCAATCAAGTGAGTTTGCGGCAACAAGCTGCCACAGACGCGTTATCCACGTAGCCTCTTCGAGGCGGCTAAGAACGGCGGCATTGTAATAAGCGCCATGACCTACTTCCAATGATTTATCCTACAACCTTCCACGTGTGTATTAAGGTATCAACTTGGTAACACATTACTGCTTTTAATAAGTGCACCGGTAACACAAAAACAAAAACATCAAAAACAAACCAGAAAAAGACATTTAAAACAAAACTTTTAGTTATTAGCGATCATTTATCACGCAATCCGGGAATACACTAAAAACTCGTGTGGTACTAACGCAGCCACATCACCCGCCGCGCATGACTCCAAGCCCCATTTCGCCTCATCCAGCGCCTCAAAAAAGGCATCTCCTTGCGGCTCGACATCAACACGCGTCAGATAAATGCGATCCGCAAATTGCAGCGCTGAACGGTATATTTCTGCACCGCCAATAACCATAACCTCATCGAGATCCGAAACCGTGGAGCCGCGCACTTTTTGCGCCTCAAGCAGCGCTTGCTCTAAACTATTGGTAACAATTACTCCCTCAGCAGCCACCCAATCCTTGTTACGGGTAATCACTATATTAGTGCGTCCCGGTAAAGGCTTACCGATGGACTCATAGGTTTTACGCCCCATGATAACTGGCTTGCCCAGTGTTACCGCTTTGAAATACTTTAGATCTTGCGGAAGGTGCCAGGGCAATTGATTATTGCACCCGATAACACCATTTCTGGCTGCCGCAACTATGATGGCCAATTTCATGCAGAGCCTTCACCTTTACCTTCTAATATATTCGTCAACAACCAAAACACCACTAGATAGCAATAGGCGCGACTATACGCGGATGGGGCTGGTAACCGTCAAACACAAAATCCTGTAATTCATAGCCGAAAATGGTGTCCGGCCTGCGCGAGAACGTAAGTGTAGGCAAGTTTTTAGGTTCGCGCGTTAATTGTTCGTAAACTATGTCGTCTGTAATGTGGTTATTGTACAAATGGCAATCACCAAAGGTATGCACAAAATCACCAACACCCAAATCGCACTGCTGGGCAATCATATGGGTCAGGAGTGCGTAGCTGGCAATATTGAACGGCACCCCTAAAAACAGATCAGCACTACGCTGGTAAAGCTGGCACGAAAGCTTACCCTCGGACACATAAAACTGAAACAGGGTGTGGCACGCAGCAAGCGCCATTCGCCCCCGCTCGACATTCTGCTGGGGACTCATCGACTCATCCGGCAAATCAGCCGGATTCCAAGCACTGACAATCAAGCGACGCGAATAGGGATTTTTCTTGATTTGGGCAATCACTTGGGAAATCTGGTCGATAGTCGATCCATCTGGACACGCCCAACTGCGCCACTGCTTACCATAGACCGGCCCCAAATCGCCCGAGTCGGTGGCCCACTCATTCCAGATGTTACACCCCCGCTCCTGCAACCAGCTAACATCAGTGCGCCCTTGCAGGAACCACAGCAATTCAACAATCACACTTTTCAGATGGACAGTTTTGGTGGTCACCAGGGGAAAGCCTTTATTGAGATCAAAACGCAACTGGCGACCAAAGACTGAGCGCGTCCCTGTGCCGGTGCGGTCGCCGCGCTGAACACCGTTTTCCACTACATCGCGCATCAAATCAAGATATTGCTTCATTCACAAACCTGTACCAAAAATTTAACAGACCTTATGGGTTCTTGGCGGATTTCGGGGCAAAGACGTAAGCCCACACCAGCAGCCCTGCACCGAGCAGGAACATGGGGACGCAAAGCAATTGACCTCGAGTCATGCCAGCGATCAGGGCGACCCCCAGATCTGGCTCGCGCACAAACTCAACGCCAAAGCGGAAAATCGAATAGCCAATCAGGAACAAGCCTGACACAGCGCCCCGCGGGCGAGGTTTGGCAGAGAACCAGAACACAACCACGAACAACACCAGACCTTCGAGGAAAGCTTGGTATAACTGGCTCGGGTGACGCGCCAGCCCTTCCGGCAGCGCCTTCGGGAATACCATTGCCCAAGGTACATCGCTAACACGACCCCAGAGTTCCTGACCGATAAAATTACCCAAACGGCCAAAACCCAGACCGAGTGGGACTATGGGAGCGACAAAATCCATCACACTGACAAACGAACGGTTGATGCGATAGGAATAAATAATCATCGCCATTATCACACCGATCAAACCGCCATGAAATGACATGCCACCCTCCCACACGCGGAACAGCCAGAGAGGATCGCGCAGGAATTCTTCAAAATTGTAAAACATCACATAACCAAAGCGACCGCCGAGTATCACTCCAAAAGCACCATAGGTGATGAGATTTTCAACTTGGGATTTGTTCACAGTGGCAGCAGGAGCCTTGGCACGATGCATGGAAATCAACCAGGCACTGGCAAACGCCAGCAGATACATAATCCCATACCAATGCACATTGAACGGCCCGATAGTCATGTCGCCAAGCGATATGGGGCCAATAGGGATAGTAAAAGCGATGGGATTTAAATCCGGGTATTGCAACATAAGCGGTTAAACCTGAAACAGCCAACTCAGTGGGCGGTGATTATGGCGCGGAATTGTGACCCACCCAAGACATTTATATTTATTCATTTGCATCTGAAGCAACCGGACGGATCAGGCGAGTCAACCCTGTCTCACGCAACTCACGCGCGATATGGTCGCGAATAAGATCACCATTGGACATGCGCATCACTTCCGCAAGCAATTGTTTGGCTCGCTCGAAGGTTATACCGCGAATAACCGACTTGACCTTGGGAAGGTTGGTGGCATTCATCGACAGCACATCATATCCCATTGCCATCAGCAGGATGGCAGCGCCCGGATCACCCGCCAATTCGCCGCAGATACTAACACTGATGCCGGCATCGTGCGCTGCATAAACGATATATTGCAACGCGCGTAGAACAGCAGGATGGAAGGCTTGATAGAGGTCCGCTACCTGCGCATTATTGCGGTCTACTGCCAGCAGATACTGCGTGAGATCGTTGCTACCGACCGAGAGGAAATCCACCCGGCGCGATAACTCCGGCGCAAGATATACCGCTGCAGGCACCTCGATCATCACCCCGATTTGCGGCTTGCGCACGCGGTAGCCCTCTTCGAGCAACTCTTTATGTACGCGCTGGATCAGCGCCTTGGATGCATCAACCTCCTGCATATTTGTGATCATCGGTAGCAGGATACGCAGATTATCCAAACCTTCACTGGCCTTGATCATGGCGCGAATTTGCGCGAGAAAAATCTCCGGGTGATCCAGTGTGACGCGGATACCGCGCCAGCCTAGGAAGGGGTTGTCTTCTTCAATCGGGAAATAAGGCAAGGCTTTATCACCGCCGATATCGAGGGTCCGCATGGTCACCGAGTGGGGCGCAAATGCCTCCAACTGCTCGCGATAAATGGCGCGTTGCTCTTCCTCACTGGGAAAACGATCACGCAATAGGAACGGCACTTCGGTGCGATACAAACCCACGCCTTCAGCTCCGCGCTCAAGCGAGCGCACTACATCAGCCATCAGACCGGTGTTGACGTGCAACGGTAAACGGTAGCGATCTTTGGTTTCGCAGGGGAGATCTTTAAGCGCCTCCAAGCCTTTAACCAATGCCTGTTCTTCAAGGAAGATCGCTTTGTATTGCTTGCGCAATTGTGCGCTGGGATCACAGTAAACTGTGCCTTTGTAACCATCTACAATAATTGGACGCCCATCGATTTGGGTAAAAGGCAAATCCACCGCGCCCATCACCGTGGGGATATCCATCGCCCGGGCCAGGATCGCAACGTGAGAGTTGGAGGAGCCCAGCACCGACACCAAGCCCGCCAGCTTTTCTTTGGGGATTTCCCCCAGCATTGATGCAGTCAGCTCTTCACCGATCAGGATGGTTTTGTCGGGATATACACGCGTCTTTTGATTGGATTCCTGCAAGTACGCCAGCACACGCCGCCCCAGATCGCGCAAGTCAGTCGCCCGCTCGCGCAGGTAGGGATCATTCATGCTATTGAAGATATTTTCGTGCTCGAGGATCACCTCACTCCAGGCATAGGATGCGTTGGCGCCTTTGCGAATACGATCAGTTACTTCGCCGCCAAGGGAAGCATCATCAAGCATGGCGAGATAGGCATCAAACAGCGCCTGCTCCTCGCGGTTAATGCGCGCCTTTAATTGCTCACCCAAAGATTTAATATCGTCGCGCACCGCCATCAGGCTGCGGTGAAAGAAAGCGATTTCGGCCTCAACATCCTTACAAGCCTGATAGGGAACCGACCTTAAATCTGCCGATGGCGCAATCACTACCGCTTCACCGATAGCAATACCCGATGCGCCAGACACGCCGATAAATTTCGCCTGGGTTGCCTTGGCGCCCACCGGTACCACTCCACCAGTCGCTTCAGCATGGGCAATCACACCCGCTAATTGCGCCGACATGGTGACTAAAAACGCCTCCTCTCCCTCGTCAAAACGGCGCTGCTCGACTTGCTGGACAACGAGCACACCGAGCACTTTGCGATGGTGGATAATCGGCACACCGAGGAAGGCGCTATAGCGCTCTTCGCCAGTCTCGGGAAAATACTGATAGCTTGGATGCGCTTCGGCGTGTTCCAAATTGATCGGTTCTTCGCGCACAACCACGCGCCCAACCAAACCTTCACCAGCCGCCAGCCGCACCTTCCCAACCGCATCAGCGTTGAGGCCGTCGGTCGCCATGAGCACATAATCGCCCTTGGCATCGCGCAAGTAGACTGAGCACACCTGGGTCGCCATCACCTGCTTTACTCGCGTAACAATAATCGCCAACGCGGTTTTCATATCGCGTGCGGCGTTTACTTCCAGAACGATGGAGCGGAGTGAATTTAACATAGGGGTTGGTGATCAAGCCTGTCAGGTGGATATGGTTGGGATTATAAGTGCTTTCTTTACAGTTACTTTAATTATGGGGCGAGCGAACGCGGGCGCTGCGATCCTCCAAATGCGCGTGAAACAATGACAACTCTTTAAGCGCACGACGGTACACATCGCGCTTAAAGGAGACGACTTTACCCAACGGATACCAATAACTGACCCAACGCCAGTCATCAAACTCGGCACGACCGCCATTATTGAGGCTCACCTTGGCGTCGTCACTCAACATGCGCAACAAAAACCATTTTTGTTTTTGCCCCACACACAGCGGCAAAGAGTTATGGCGAACCAAACGATGCGGCAAACGGTAGCGCAGCCAACCACGGGTGCAGGCGAGTATTTGCACATCTTCCTGGCGCAGGCCAACCTCTTCATGCAACTCGCGGTAAAGAGCTTGCTCGGGCGTCTCATTGGGGTTTATACCACCTTGCGGAAACTGCCAGGCATCCTGACCACCAACACGCCGGGCCCACAGCAATTGACCCTGATCGTTGGTCAAAATAATGCCCACATTAGGGCGGAATCCGTCTGAATCTATCACGGGGGAATTGTCCATATAAAAGGTTTTGCTGCGGCAGAAAACAAAACTCCAGCTATGAAAGAGCGGACATGTTCCACAAAACAGCGTTTTCCGCACTATATCAGGCTTACCCAAACCCGCAACCCTGAATCTCGGAAATGGTTTTCATTGAGCGCGCTCGCCACTGCCGTTATCCTAGCGCCCCTTTTGCAGCAACTCCTGCAAACACTTACTTCATATATATAGGGAACCACCGTGGCACTGGCAATTTTTGATCTCGATAACACCTTGCTGGCAGGCGACAGCGACCACAGCTGGGGAGTCTTTTTGGTGGAAAAACAGTTGGTAGATGCTGAAATCTACCGCCAGGCGAACGATGGCTTTTACGCCGACTACAAAAATGGCACCCTCGATATCCGTGCCTATTTACAGTTTTCGCTGGCGCCGCTCTCTCGCCACAGCATGGACGAACTGGAAAAATTACACGCAGAATTTATGCGCGACCATATCGAGCCATTGATGCTACCCAAGGCAGAAGAACTGCTGCAACACCACCGCAACCAGGGCGATCATTTGCTGATCATCACCGCCACCAACGGTTTTGTGACCCGCCCCATCGCCAAATATTTGGGTGTGGATGACATTCTTGCCACTGATCCGGAGGTGGTTGACGGTCGCTATACTGGCAACTATGTGGGCGAGCCCTGTTTCCAATCCGGCAAAATTGTCCATCTCAACGAGTGGCTTAAGCACAACCATCACTCGCTGGAAGGCGCCTATTTTTACAGCGACTCGATTAACGATTTACCCCTGCTGGAGCAGGTTGACCATCCGGTAGTAGTCGATGCCGACGTGCGGCTAAGCTCTATCGCCCGCGAGCGCAATTGGAAAGCAATAAGCCTGCGCTAGGCAGGCTTATTGTGAGAAGTGGAAACGCAGGTCTGGGTTTGGCTAGGCTAAATAAACGCGCGCAAATACTGCTTTTAAATAATCGGTTTCAGGAATAGCGGGATGGATCGGATGATCCGGCCCTTGTCCGCCCTGCCCAATAATCTGCACATGGCGATCCAAGTGACGGCCGGATGCGCGCACAATTTCCAGTAGGGTATCTTTACCCAAATGCATGGAGCAGGATGCTGAAACCAACAAACCGTCGCGCCCCAACAAACGCATCCCCAACTCATTAATATGGCGATAAGCCGCCTCACCCGCTTTTTGGTCTTTGCGTTTTTTGATAAATGCAGGCGGATCAAGCACCACCACATCGAAACGCTCATCACTGGCGATCAGTTCTTTCAACACTTCGATGGCTTTGCCTTGAATCGCCGCAACCTTATCGGCGACACCATTAAGCTGGGCATTATCCAATACTGCATCAGTCGCCGATTCCGATGCATCTACACAGAATACTTCGCTCGCACCCGCCACAGCCGCTTGCACTCCCCAGCCGCCGATATAGGAAAACACATCCAATACCCGCTTGCCTTGCACATATTGCTGCAGCAATGCACGGTTCATGCGGTGGTCGTAAAACCAACCGGTTTTTTGCCCACCATGCACCGGCGCCATAAAACGTGTACCGTTTTCGACTAACTCCACCGATTCAGGCACTTCACCGTAGGCGACGTCGGTGTACTCCGACAAACCTTCCAGCGCACGCGCGCTGTGCTCATTGGCGAGCAATACGCCATGCGGATTCAGCACCTGCACCAGCGCCTCAACTATCTCACCCTTCACCAATTCCATACCCGCACTGGCAATCTGCACCACCAGATAATCGCCAAAACGGTCGACCACCAACCCGGGAAGAAGATCAGCATCGCCATAGATCAGACGATAAAAAGGTTCATCAAATGCCATCTCGCGCAGCGCGAGCGATTGCTTTATACGGTGCACCAACAGGGATTTATTGAGCGGATACTTTTCATCGCGGCTGACCAAGCGGCCGCAGATCAGTCCATTGGGATTGACTAGTGCGATACCGAGCGGCTTGCCACTGTTAGTTGTGACCAGCGCCTGCTGCCCCATTGAAAAAGATTTAAGCGGCGATTTGGCGACATCCACCTCGTTGCTGTAAATCCACAAATGCCCCAATTTTAGGCGGCGATCCGCTTGGGAATTAAGAACAAGGATAGGCAGTGTCATGGCAAGGCTCACATAGCAAAAAAAGTGCGCGGATTATAAGCCTTGTGCGACTGGGACACAGAATTAAAAATGCGCCAACTGCAAAATGCACCGAAAGGAAGTCGGAAATGCCAAGGAAAATGCTAAGAAACGCACAAATATCGGGTGATTTGGCTGCGGAAGCGCGTTTTTTGAGCGCTTGGCACTTTATCATTGAAAAGATATGAGCTAACGTTAGCTGTGGCCATAAGTCCCAATAAGCTCAACAGCTTAGCGCAGATTCTTTATGCCATTTATACCATCGAATTCAATACCAGCCGCCGCCTTATAATCAACTTACGGCGGTCGGTAACCTAGGAAGACATCATGCATACTCTAAAAACGACGACGATTGTCAGTGCAGCGTTCATCAGCCTGCTACTTTCTGCTTGCGGCGGTGGCAGCGATTCGCCGCTTCTTAACTCTGGGAACTCAAGCACTGCCAGCTCAGGGTCTGTAAGTACAACCGATCCCACAGCGATTGGTTTCGGCAGCGGTAGCAGTTTTACCGAAGGGGCAATAGGCGCCGGCAACACTAACCTCGCGCCGGGTGCAAGCACCACTCTGACAATTAATATTGTCAGCAGCACCAACACGCTTGTAACCACGCCCATCCAGGTGACTTTCAATTCTGGCTGTTATGCATCAGGCGAAGCCGTGCTGTCACAAGGCACTGAAATCACCAACAAGGTCACCACCGATATAGGTCAAGCGAGTATTACGTATGCAGCAAAGGGCTGCGTTGGTGATGATCAGATTACCGCCACGGCAATTATCGGCGGCGTAGCCAAGGTAGCTCGCGTTACCGTCAAAGTCGCACAGGATACCGTGCAGTCCATCAGCTTTGTCGAGGCAAACCCCAGCAAGATTTTCCTCAAGGATAGCGGCGGAGCACAAACATCAACCGTACGCTTCTTAGTAAAAGGCAGCACCGGCGCACCAATCAAAAACATTCCCCTGAATTTCAGTTTGAGCACTCAGCTTGGCGGCATTGCACTCACTGCCGCCACAGCAACTACGGATAGTACAGGCCATGCATCTACCGTAGTGCAAGCAGGCACAATTCCCACTGCAGTTGAAGTCATCGCCACAGACCCCGCGTCAAACATTACCGCTCGCTCAAATAAATTATCGATCGGAACCGGCATGCCGGATCAAAACAGTATGTCGATTTCAGCTTCACGCTTTAACCCTCCAGGTTGGGACTATGACGGCGAGCCAGTAAACATTACCATCCGTCTTGCAGATGCATTTAACAACCCACCAGCAGACGGTACATCCGTTCAATTTTTAACTGAAGGCGGATCGATCGATACCAATTGCACCACGATAAACGGCACCTGTACCGTCATTTGGAAAAGCCAAAGCCCAAGACCGAGCAATGGTAGAGTCACCATTCTCGCCACTACTGTAGGTAATGAAAGTTTTAAAGATGTTAACGGTGACGGCCTCTACACTGCTAATACCGATATTTTCAATAGTTTTACTGACGGCTGCAGTCCTAATGTCCCCCTATCAACTGCGGAAGCAACTCCAGGTGGTAACGACCAGCCTTGCGACGACTTGGGCGAGGCCTATCTCGATGAAAATGAAAATGGCGACTTCAATACAGGTGCAAGTGCGGAAGACTATGTAGACTTCAACATGAATGGGAGCCGCAATATTGAGAACGGTATTTACAATGGCGTTCTCTGCTCTACAGAGGGTTCAACTTGCACCAAACAACCGGTAACCATCCGTCAGGACATAGTACTGTCCATGTCCAGCGAACAACCAATGACACAAAATGGCCGCCTGCTGGGACAACCTGAAGCAATAGAATTAAGCGCCAACGAAACCACCATGTTTACGGTCACCCTTGCAGATATCAATGGTAATGCGATGCCAGTGGGAACCACGGTATCCCTGAGTACTAGCACTGCCAGTGATGTGACTATCAATCAAAGCATGACTACCGGTGTGGCTAGCACCCTGAACCCAACCTCATTCACCGTGACACTAAAAGCAAGTGAAACCAAACGCCCAAGCGGCAGCTTCAATATAGTAGTTACCTCCCCCAAGGGCACATCCTACAGCTTCAGCACTCGCTTGATTCCAAGACCTTTGGAGAATACTGCAGCCGTATATATAGGTAAGAGCAGTGGTGCAACCTTCCTGGTTGGACAAGTAGATGTAGGAATAGAGGATGCCGTGCTGCCGCCGGGAGGCTCAACCAGTCTCTCGGTCAGTTTTGTTGACAGCAATGGCAACCTCACTACTGGAAGCGCGACGGCGACATTCACCTCGCCCTGTGTGCGCGATGGCACTGCAATTCTGACTGACTCCAGTGGTCAGCCCACAAGTACAGCTAGCACCCAAACCGGTCGCGCCACACTTTTCTACAAAGCGAATGGCTGTATTGGAACGGACGTAATTACTGCTACCTCAACGCTGCCCAGTCTGCAGGTCAATACCGCTACTGCCACATTGAACATAACAGTGGCCACTGCACAGAACATCGTGTTTGACCGCGCTAATCCAGCTCAAATCAGCTTGAAAGGCGGCGGCGGCGTAGAAACGTCGGATGTACGCTTTATCGTGAATGGCCCTAACGGATTACCACTGTCTGGCGTTCCGGTAACACTTACCTTAAACAACAGTGTCGGCGGTGTATGCCTGATTGCTGGAGGTACTTGCACTCAAGAGGTTTTAGCGACCAGTAATGCTTCAGGGATAGTCAGCGCCCGCGTGCAAGCCGGTACTATTACCACCACCGTGCGCGTCACCGCATCAACCGAATCTGGCGGCACCACAATTTCGACGCAATCTTCAGGACTGGTTATTTCTACTGGCATTCCAGATCAGGACAGTATGTCAATTTCAGCCTCACAATATAATGTGCCGATTTACGTCGAAGGCTTTGAAGTGGAAGTGGTTATTCGGTTGGCAGACGCCTTTAACAACCCTGTTCCCAAAGATACCTCAGTCAGCTTTACGACCTCAGGCGGTATAATCGACAGTGCCTGCTCTACTGATGAATTCAGTACTTGTAAAGTAATTTGGCGTAATCAAAACCCAAGACCTTCCTCAGGCAAAGTGACTATTTTGGCAACCGCCTTGGGTAATGAGAGCTTTGTTGACACCAACGGCAATGGCACCTATGACGCCAATGACACCTTTGCTGAGAGCGGTAGTACCTGTACTCGCAATGTACCGACACCTACATTGGTTGACCCCGCCACGGCGTGTGATGATTTAGGCGAAGCCTATTTGGATAGCAACCGAGACAATACCTACAACCTAGGTGAAGTTTTTATCGATATCTTTGGGCCTGGCAATTCTCTGGTTAAAGATGGCGTAAGAACAGCCGGCAATGGTATTTACGACGGCGCGCTCTGCCCAGCAACAGGTGCAACCTGTACTCGCAACAGTGTAACTGTACGCCAAGACCTCATGCTGGTTCTGGGTACTGGTGTAGCAGACACAACAGGGAACCGACTAATTGGCCAACCGGCTAATATCGACATGGCAGCAAACTCTATCCAGACATTGCCGATCATTCTGCGTGACACCAATGGCAATAGCATGCCCGCTGGCACAACAGTGACCGTCAATAGCACAAATCTGACGGGCGCAACAGTAACACTGAGCCCAACAGCAGTAACCGTAGCAGACAATGTAACTGGCCCGACCACTTTCGATCTTGTGGTGAAAAGGGATGCAGCTGCGGCTTCGGGCCAGTTCAAACTGGTTGTAACAGCACCCGGTCGCCCGCCAGCGGAATACACATCAACCGTAACTTCGCTGTAACCTGGCTCCATCAATACCCCAATTCGGGGTGTTAACACCAACAAACCCCGCCCTAAAAGGCGGGGTTTTGTTTTTCTTGCACTGCGTTTTCCTGCGCTAGATCACTTCCGAAAAGCATCAGCACAGATAGCTTTCCGCTAACAAGACCAGCCTCAACTCAATTGCATAAAAGTCAACCGGTAAGTGATGCGTTAAAAGGATGTATTCAAAGGTCAGGCGAAGAGAGGCCAGTATCAGTGAATATGTGGCATGAAATACTATGTAGCGATGCAGGCAAGACTCGCACCATCGGCAGGCCACTCCGAGCAAACATCAAAACGCTTTAGTACGAGGAAGTAAAACTGACAAATAAATTCAAATGCCGGGGGCGATAGTATTGTTGGCAAAAACAAATTGCACCGAAAACTAATACTGATCTGGCCGTGATTGATTATGGCGTAGGTGGGAAGCACTTATAGCTTAAATAAAATTGGCCCCGCTATGGGGCCAATTTTTATAAGATGACAAACTTAGGGTTTTACAAAATTGACGGGAATACTAGTCGCTTCAATACCGTATTCTCCGTTGACAATGTCTTCTCCTCTCGCTGTTAAATCTAATGCGCTTTCCGATAATGACATGTCGTAACCGCCATTACCGATCCAGCTGTTAGCAATCCACCCGAATGGCAAAGTACTATTAGTCCAAGCTTTTGTATTTGCCCCAGCCAATACTCCCTCGCTCAAAGCACCGCCAGCATAATCGAACTTGAATCCATCAACCTCTGCCTGGGATTCAAAACCTATCGTTAGGATAGGCTGGGCATCCTCAACTTCAACGTTACCCCAAATTTGCACATCATCCACTTTTATAGTGGCATTTACACCGGGACCACCAAATTGGAAGCCGAAGTGTTGCAGATTGCCCAATCGGTTGAAATTGGGATTAAAAGTATCTTCAACAATTTCGATTTCAGTCCATTCGCCGGGAGTAAATTGGTCGATGGTCATGGTTGGGAAGGAGAAATGATTCCAACCTGCATCTTGCATAAAGAAGTTAAAAAAGAAATCCGTGTTACCCGCAAGATTAGCAGGCACAAAGACTTTAGCCCTAATGGTCACTGGGCCAGCCAAATTCAATTTCTTACTATTGATATCGCCTTTACCAACTGCAACATCTGCATCACCACCGGTATTGGTATTGCGAACCTCCAGCACACCATCAACCACTGCCAATGACGCCATTTTATCCCAAATGACGGAATAGGCTTCTGCGTCACCATCGAATGCACTCGCTAACTGCTGGGCATTGATAATCTTTGTGTTCTTCTTATTGGGATCATTAATCTCAATAAAATCTACCAGCAAAGGCTCTGCCATAGCGCCACTAAAGCCGCCCAACTGAATACCAAATGCTTGCGCTGGGCTAGCATCACTGAAATCCACATTGAACTTCACAGTATTCCAAGCACCAACAGTAAGGCTCGCAAAGCTTTGCGCAGGGATATCCTTCCAAATTTCCCAATTCGCACCGAATTGACCAAATATTTTCAACCAAGCATTACTTTCAGCTGAATAAGATGCAGGGACGTAAACGCGCAAAACTACCTCTAATGCCGTGTCTAGCGGAATTGAATAAAGGCTTGGTGCTTTCCAGCCCTGCAGATCTATCGCACCATCGCCACCGCCGGTTGGTAGGATTGTTAACTTTCCATCAGCAGCAGCCGTGGTGAATGGACCCCAATGAGCCTCCCACTCTTCATTACTCGCATCAAAATTAGCGATATATACAGGAGGGATGCCTGGGAATACAGTGAGATTATCGAATATCAAATTGCCGCTTACATCTACTGGCTTGCCATTTGCAACAATTTCAAATCCGATTTTTTGTACCGCCGTCAAATCAAAACCATCTTCGACGTAAGCACCTATGCCTTTTAGATAATCGACGCTGGTCAATTTAAAATTCAATTTATTCCATGCATCAAAATTCATGCTGCTTGCCTGATTCCACCCGGTATTGGCGTAGCGTCCATTGGCATCTTTTAAGTACATGACAATGCCGAGTTTGCCGTTGTCGACATAGGTTTTTGGAATAAACACATCGGTACGGATGCTTGCACCGCGCAAAAACAATGGTGTGTCCAGTGTCATAGCGTAAGCCGCTTTATCCTCCGCAGATTGCCAAGGGATAGAAAAGCCCATACCGCCATCGCCATAGCCCTTTCTCATAATACCCAGGTGATCAACCTCATTTTGGGGCGCAACAGCAGAGCCACCGAAACCACTCATCACAATCGGCATATTGGTTTTCGCCAAGCTGGTCATCGCGGTGCGCACCTTGTCATCGCTATTCCAGGTTTCGCCAAATCCGTGCACTGATAACACCAGATTACCTTGGGTGTCTGCAGCTTTTAGCTCGCGCGCCCGCCCAGCTGTAAAGGAATAATAATCCTGACCGCAACCCGCCGCGTCGATCACTAAAGGCACTTTCAAGCCGGCCTTACGGAATTCCCGGATTGCCAATTTGTGCGCTTCTATATAATCGCCGTAGCCGACAGTGTTTTCAGTGAACACACTTTTGGGGCCCCACTGATTAGCAACATTAATCATGAGATGTGGCTGAAAGCGGTCTTGTGCAATTACTTCCAACCAAGTCCCCAACCACAAATCGCTGACGACTTTATCCAGCTCATCGGCATCATCTTTACAGGTCAATGAATCATCGACCAAAGTAATCAGTGCCACCATATTTTTACCGATGATGTCCACCAGTGCGCCTTCCAGCTCTTCTTTGCGCGTGGTTTTCTTTACTTGTAAACGCACAACGTTAGAGCCAATTTCTGCCGCTGGTGTAATATTCTTAATCCGCTCCAACGGATTGTCACCAAACAGGATATTGGCTCCACGTAGAAAAACAGGCTGCCCGGAAACATCCTTCAGCATCCAACCATCCGCTTTCATAAACGGAGTGGATTCAGAGGGGCGAGGACGATCAGAACCATCATCGACTACTGGCTCGGGAATTAATGGATCAGTACTGTCCTTTTCGTCACCCGCTAAACCGCCGCCACCGCAAGCCTGCAGCAGCAAGCTACTCATAAAGAGCGCCATGTAACTAATTTTAAATTTCATAATAAAACTCCAAACTGTTTTAAAAGGTTGCCGTATTTAATTGCGCATTTGATTTATTTTTTGCGACGGCACTCATTAAAGTTTTACAGTCATACCCAAGGTATAACGGCGCTCTTGCACCCAAAGAGACTGGAACTGATCCGCCATTTGCGCGTAACTTCTGCGGTTTTGACCGGTCAGGTTGGCACCGTTGAAACTGAATTCAAGATGATCGTTAACCCAATAGTTTGCGGAGAAATCCAAATAACCGGTTGCCTCCAACCAGTTGCCCAAATTGAGCTCTGCAGCATTGGTATTCAAACCGACACGCCCGAGATACTCCTCACTGCGCCAGTTGTAAGCCAGACGCAGGTTCAAGCCATCGCGGTCATACCAGAGAATTAAGTTCGACTGATGTTCGGAGTTTGACGGCAGAGGCAAGGCATTGCCTTCAATATCAATGTTGTTAGATTTACTTTTTGAGTAGGTGTAGTTGAACTCAAGCCCCGTCGAACTGAGAATTTCACCCGGCAAAAAGGTAAACGGTTGCTTGTATCCCATTTCAAAGCCGTAAAGATCAGAGGCCCCCACATTGCTAGTGGTATAAATATTGGCTGTACGGCCACGATCAATACCATCTCCATCTGTAAATGGGCGCATCTCTTGCGTCTGCTCGGTGGATGTTTCCACTTCAATCAGGAATAAACCCGCAGCCAGCATGGCGTTTTCATCAAAGTACCATTCAGTTGATGTGTTATAGACATTTGCGTACCAGGGTTTGATGTAGGGATTACCGTCATCATTGCCGCCGCCCACACAGCTCACCGATTCATTGCGCGTTTGACCGCCGCCAACTGGGATCTGGATAGGCTTACCGTTTTCATCCAACTTGTCGCACTGCTGATACCAAAGCACCAGACCAGAGCCCACGTTGTTTAAATCATTGCGCGATGTAGTTTTTGATGCACCCATGCGAACGACAACGTCATCTTGCGGGAAAAAGTTCAGATTGAATGATGGCAATACATCATTAAATGAATGCTCAGTGGTGGCGGTTTCAGCAACAAACGCAATTTTTTGCCAATCGTCGTAACCTATGGAGTTATATTTATCTAATACATCTGGAACCACTGCGCGAATTACAGTGCGATCAGTGCGAATAAACTGCGCACCAAAATTACCTTTAAAAGGAATTCCGGCAAGCCCTTCTTCACTATTGAAATTGAATTGCGCGAATGCAGTCGCTGTCTCTTCAGTTACGTCGTAGGTATAACCTGGGTCGTTCGCTGTTTTAGTGCCAGGATATAACTTATTGAGGAATGCCAGAGGGTTATCCCATTCGGACGGATCCAGAGATGAAACGCCACCTTCAAATCCTTTAATGGGCCCAAAGTCAGTGAACACTGTGGTATTAGCCGCAGAGAAACCATTATCTACCAGCCCATTATCCAACAAGCCTGTTGGTTCTTCCGCGAATTCAAATTTGCGCCACTCAGGATACTTTTGCCAAATCTGATTGCCGGTTCTCAACTTGTAGCGCTTATCAACGGGAACACGAGGATCATCCCAGTTGGAGTAACGAGCTGTTGGTGTCACGTAATAAAACTTGGTGTAATCCGCTTGGCGTTCGCCCCAACGCAATCCGCCTTCCACAGATTCCCAAAAATTATCATTAAATGAAAACTTTGCATCAACGCGAGCGACATTAAGAGTGGCATTGGTATCGCTGCCGTCAGCAAAACCTTGGTACTGCTTTAATAAATTTGCGTTGGAAAGATCATCATCAAATACAAACGAAGGAACATCGCGTGAATAATCTACCGTGACGCTATAAATATTGAGCGGATCTTTACCAGAAATACCATCTTCGTCTACCCACAACCACGCAGGAGTACCCTGTTGGAAGGTGGCTTTGCGATAATGTTTTTCAGCTTCTGCATAAATGTAACGCACGCTCGCATCAAAATTGTCACCATTGGTGTATTTCAACTGCAGGTTTGTATTAAGCGCACCTGTGCGATTGCTTTCGTTGGTGGAACTGGTTTGAAAGTCAGCCGCATCGATACGCGCAACGTTTAATGCGTGCAGAGAACGGTTTTGAGTTACACCATTTTTGTCAACGTAACTGAAATCGATGCTATCGCCAAACTCACTACCGGGCAGCAGTACGTTGTACAACTGTTCATCGTAACCAATCAAAAGATCGTTGGTACCCTCGCGCGGAGCACGAACACCGTTGACCTCGTAATAATTAGGATTCGTGGCCGCATTAAAACCAACACTCACACCGCGATCATATTGCGCCATGCTGGTATAGAACACATCGCCGCGCAATGTAAAACCTTCTGCAATATTGGATTCAAACGTAAATGCACCGCCTTCACGCTCGCGGTCCATGTAATTGCTTTTTGCGCTGAAAGATTCAGGCGTTAAATACCAGTCACCGACTTTGTCTCCATCCCCATCAAAGTCGAGCGGGTCACGCGGAGTCCCTCCTCGCTGATCAAGAAATGCCAAGCGCGCATTTTCCCACATTGAGTAATTGGCATTGTATGTTGTTGAGTTAAAACCCGAGAGCGTAAACGCAAAGACATCATCAAAGTTATTGCCCACAAAAATGCTGACATTATGGTCTGGATCGCGTGTGCTGGTTGAACCGTCTTTGTTGGTTTCCTTATCCGACATATCACCCATGGAGCCTTCAATTCGAGCGCGCACCATCCAATCTTTTAGCGTTAATGGGCTGAGGGTTTTCAAATCCACCAAGCCGGAAATGCCTCCGGCCAACGAATTGGCAGATTGGGACTTGTAAACATCAGCACCAGAAATTAAACCGGCCGGTACATCCGAGTAGTTAGCGCCCACGCCGGTGATTGTCCATGGGCTCAGGAACTGCTCACCATTGAGCGTGGTCAACACTTGCGGCATACCACGCACGTTCAAGCTAGTACCTTCATTGGCCTCACGGGTAATTTGCACACCAGTCACACGCTGTAGCGAGTCGGTGATGGTGGTATCCGGCAACTTGCCAATATCTTCTGCCACAATCGAATCAACGACTACGGCCGAATTACGTTTGATATCAATCGCCTTGGCCTGCGATGCGCGCACGCCTTTTACGATCACTTCTTCAACCTGCTCATCGCTGGTTGCTGCGGCTGCCGGTTCCTGTGCGTATGCCTGTACACCGTAAAGTGCACAGCCTATCGCCAGAACCAGAGCTTTTTTTCTGGTGGTGATACCGCTAGGTTTGATCATCTTGAGCTTCCTCGTGTTGTTATCTTTTATAAAAATCGGGGGCAACGCTGTGCGAAAGCGCATTGGATGCAGCTCTCACCGCACATCCATGAAGGAAGGCGGAACGGGGAAATACCCTGGTTGTTTACAGCGCGAATGTTCTCTAATTGCTTAAATTTATTGTGTTTAGTTCTGCAATATTGAAAATAAATACTATTAATGACATTTATTGGTGTGAATTTATGACAGAGATGATGTATTAAAATGTAATCGGTTTCAAGCTGAATTTGTGACCGGTTACACCAAATTAAACCTCGCCATTACTGAGGCTTAATTGATTAAAACGTACTTAATTCTATTTTTTAGTCTAAAAATGATTCGAATTAGGGTTATATGCACCTAAAAACTTCAAAAAAAGAATAAATAAGCAGAATTTCCAAGCAAAAATGCTAGAAAGAAGTAATAAGCGTTATTTGACGACAACTAAAGAAATCTAAAAAAGAATACGGTTTCATTTGTTTTTGCAGATGTATGATCAAAAGTCGGGCATAAAAAACCCGGCAATGCCGGGTTTGGGGGCGGGATCTAGCTGCGGAAGTCAGGCGATAAGGGCACTCACAGCAACTGCTCTATCGCGGCCGCTAGCTTGGGTGAATCCGGCTTGGTCATACTGCCGAAATGCTCAACTACCTTACCGTCTTTACCGACCAGATATTTATTGAAATTCCATTTTGGCTCTTCACTTTGCGCATTAAGCGCTTTAAACAGGGTATTCGCCTTCTCACCGGTCACATGGGTGGGTGAGAGCATGGTGAAGGTCACACCGTAATTGAGATAACAAATTTCAGCGGCTTTTTCCTCATCGGCATCTTCCTGCTTGAAGTCATCGCTCGCAAAACCAACCACTACCAAACCCTTGTCTTTGTATTTTTTATGCAGTGCTTCCAGCTCTTTAAACTGGGAGGTAAAACCACAGTGGCTGGCGGTGTTCACCACCAACACCGTTTTGTTTTCCATCAGTGCACAAATATCGACAGAATCTTTTGAATGCAATTTACGATATTCGCCTTTCATATAATCCGGGCAGGCGGATGCGGCAGCGCTAACCAAGCTGACCATAGCAACTCCAAAGAAGGTAACCATAGGGTTAATAAATGATTTCACGGCAGATTCCTCACTATACAAGTAGGTGAATAACTTACGCAGTGTATGCTTTTTTGGATGCGAGAAAAGAGTAAGCGCGGCCGCTTAACCAATCCTTACGAGTGTGACGGCGCGCCGATAACACACAATTAAAATAGAAAAACAAAAAAGCGGACCTGTAAACAGGCCCGCAAAGTCCGGGGGAGGAGATAAACCGAAAGTGAAACAACAGCGTTAAATTTTAGTAATGCGTATCCAATTGATATTCCAACCAGCTTGCGGAGCATAAATGCCGAGACTGTAAGTGCCCGCCGTGACATTCACGTTGTGCGTAACAGTCGTCCAGTTTTGCCAACCGCCAGTTGCCGGAATAGCCACTTGCCCTAACTGGATTGCACCGGCATTCAAATCCAGCGATAAAACAGAACCGCTTAGACTGGCCACACGGTATTCCACTTTATAGGTACCACTGCTCGGGAAATTGATATTGGCGTAAGACATCCAATCGCCCGTATCAATCCAACCAACATATTGCCCTGCGCCACCATCGCTGGTGACGTCGAGCTGCACACCACTCATGACTGAATAGGATTCAGCTTGAATCAACCGGGAAATTGCTGTGGGTGTACTGGATGAAGCGCGGCTGGAGCTCAGCGGTGTACTGGAGCGCGAACTACTTGAAGCAGTTGCACCCATAACACCGTAAGGTGGCGATAATGTTTGGCAGGTTTGGATACCCACACAGTCCGCATTATTTTGCCAACCCCAACCGGAACTGATGTTGGTGCAGATAGCGTAAATTGTTCCCCACCAATTACATTGTTGCCCAGCTGCAGTTGAACTGCTGGAACTGACCGCCACACTGGAGCGACTGGAACTGTTCGGACGCGAGGATGCAGCCGGGGTTGAACTGGTATTGTTGCCATTAATATTTTGCACGTAGCTGGTACCCACCGCGCGCAAGTTGGCAATTTTTTGCGGGATTTCCGTTGCTGGAACCTGGTTATTTTTTTCAAAATAAACCCAGTCTACATCTTCAAAATATTCGCGATAGTTACTGTTGTTGATGTAACCCCGGGTATTGCACGCCGCATCAAAACAATCATTGCTAAACCACAATTGGAACATTAAATACATCGGATAATCCGGTGCCACTGCACCGCTAAATGATGTTTGATAAGCGCCGTCGATATAAAACGAAATCAACCCATCTTGCACTTGCATCACCAGTGTATGCCAACCTTGCAAACTACCCTGGGTGCGCGTAACACCGTGATTACTTTCATCCGACCAATCGACAATACGATAAGTGCCAGACCACATACTCGGTGTTGCCGAACCGGTCCACCACCCGCCGTTAGGTAAGTATTCAAAATCGATTTCGCTGTAAGGCTCCGCCCCTTCAATGTAATCCGTCAAACCAAAAAAAGTTTCGATCGCGGTATCACCATCGGGACCGGTACTGGGTGCATCGTTAAAATACATGCGCGCTGCCCAGGTGCCATTTTTATAAATTTGTTCGACACGTGCCACTTCCGCTTGCGACACGCTCCCGGTAGTGGAACGATTATTGACAATCGTACTACCGTTAATATTGGTGTTCGCCTTCAAGCGCATAAATTTATTGGCTGGCGCTGCCGGGTCGGTCACAAAAGAAATATTGTTAGTGCTCCAGGTTCCATTCGCCAAACCTGGGCCGCCTTCCCATGTGCGCACACGCCAACCGTTATTGGTTAACTGTGTTGTTGTGGTGTAACTAAAATCATCAAATAAAATTTGTTCCGTTTGGGCAACACCGGGTTGTGCTCCTAAACACAATGCCAGCACACTGGCCGCAACCATGCAGCGGCTTTGCCATGCCTTAAAGTTGATAAAGTTCATTATTGTTCGCTCTCAAAAAATTCATTGAAGTGCCCGCCCGGATAATGACTGCCAACCAGATCCAAGGCTCATTGACCACGCTAGCACTGGCCAAAAATCGCAACAATGCACACAGTGAAAGTCGCACCTGCCCTGACTAAAGTCGAACTTTGCGAAAAAAAGTGAAGCACTATTCCGCCAACCTTGTCACACCACATAAAACATCAATAACGGTTCGTTAGGGATTAACAATTACACCTTGATAAATATTTTGTTGCGATACAACAGCAAACTAATAAACCAGAACAGCAGCACATGCAGCAATGCAAATACAAGCGACGCCATGGCGGGCGGAAACACCTGCGCAAGCCAGGTAAATAATGCGCTATAGAAATTTCCGCTCTCGCCCTGCACAGGGATAAATAAGTAAGCGTGCACCCAAAAAGGCGCCAACATATAAATAAAAATGGAATTGGAACCGTAAATAATAAACGGTTGCGCCAACCGCTTGAATTGTTTGATATCCACCAGCCACACAAACAGAGCAAGTGCAATACAAAAATAGCCGGCGCTATAAATCACAAATGAACTGGTCCAGAGTGATTTATTAATTGGCAGCCCAATGCTCCAGAGCAATCCCAAGGTTATCCCTGCCAAGCCTAAAATCAGCAATATAAACAAACTTTTCACACGATCTTGTTGTGCCACTAAAAAACGCGTCAACTCAAAACCAATCAACACATTGACTACCGCAGGTAAAGTGCTGAGCAAACCCTCAGGGTCAAAAGGCACACCTTTTCCGTTATACATGTGCTCCGCACCGAGCAGCGCCACATCTAATTTGACGACAATATTTTGGGTTAAATTAAAGGGATTATCGCTGCCACCAATAACCAGCAACAACCAATAACCCACCAATAAAAAAGCGCCGATAATATAGACGTGGTGGCGCTTTAGGCTGAGCACAATAAATGCCGCAATCGCATAAGCGAGCGCGATGCGCTGTAATACGCCCATGATCCGCAAATGTTCCCAACCACCCAGTACCCCATTGAAAATCAGGCCGAGAACAAAAATGATCGCTGAGCGCCGCACAACCATGAGCGCAATCGCGGGCGATAATTGCATGGATACTTTTTGTAGTGAGAAATACATCGCCGAACCCACTACGAATAGAAAAAATGGAAAGACCAAATCGGTAGGTGAACACCCATGCCAATCGGCATGCATAAAAGGGGGATAAACAAATTCCCATGAACCGGGAGTATTGACCAAAATCATCATTGCAATCGTTAATCCGCGCAGGGCGTCCAACGCCAAAAAGCGCGCAGGGGTAGTCATCTCAGGCATAGCAGTCCACTGTATTGAGAATATTAATTTTTCGTCATTCCTGCGAACGCAGGAATCCATATGCTGGATACCCGCATTCGCGAGCATGACAACATGTGTATTGTTCAGAGTTTTTTAGCGCGAATTGGCCGCACAATGTTTTTTGATATAGTCCATATGCGTTGGCATAGCGTCAGCAGCGCGATCAATAACCGATTTGATTTCATGCATTAAACGCTGGAATTCCTGTTCTTCAATTTGATCAGTAAGCGGATGGTAAAATTTTGGAATTAATCCCTGCCCTTGCATCACTGCAAACCAACTTACCTCATCGAAAAGTTCGTTGTTGTCGCGAAACAAGCGCCCGCTGGATTCATACAGATCCAGTTTTTTCTGCAATGTCTCCGGCACTTGCATCTGGCGGCAGTAATTCCAAAATTCAGAATCTGTGCGCTGGCTTGCCTTGTAATGCAAAATTATAAAATCACGCACATAGGTGAATTCTGCGGTCAGCAATTCATTGTATTTATCGATAATGGTTTGGTTAAAATCTGCCGCAGGCAATAACGCAACTAATTTGGAAATGCTAGATTGAATTAAATGAATACTGGTTGACTCCAATGGTTCAAGGAAACCACTCGCCAAGCCCATAGCCACACAGTTTTTATTCCAGAACTTACGCCGCATACCGGTTTTGAACCGGATAAAACGCGGCTCTGCCAACACATTGCCTTTAACACTTTCCAGGAGTATTTTTTTAGCTTGGTCATCACTCATATATTTACTGCAAAATACATGGCCATTACCGGTTCGGTGTTGTAATGGAATACGCCACTGCCAGCCAGCAGTATGTGCAGTCGAACGCGTATACGGTGTTGGATCGGAAACTTTCTGCGTTGGAACCGCCACAGCAGTATCGCAGGGCAGCCAATGCGACCAATCGTCATAGCCGGTGTTCATCGCCTGTTCGATCAACAAACCGCGAAAGCCAGTGCAATCAATAAATAGTTGTGCACCTAAACTCTCACCGGTTTTTAAAATAATTTTTTCGACAAAGCCATCATCGCTACGCAATGCCACTTTGGTAATTTCACCTTCTATGCGTTCAACACCGCGCGCCTCGGCAAAGCGGCGCAAATATTGTGCATAGAGTCCCGCATCAAAATGGTACGCGTAAGAAATTTGCGAGAGGGGTGAATTGGGAATCTTTGCGGGCGGCATAAAACGCCCGCGCAAAGCGGCCTGGATTGCAATGGAAAATTCGCCTGGGTCACGCGCCTGTTGGTTGGCCGCATGGCGTAGCCAATAATTATAAAAACTTAAATAACCCATGTTCATGCCGTAAGCGCCAAAAGGATGGACATAGCTATTGCCAAGGCTGCCCCAATCCACAAACTGGATTCCCAACTTAAAAGTACCCTGGGTGTGTTTAATAAAATCATGTTCATCGATGCCGAGCATCTGATTAAATTTTTGGATTACCGGAATAGTGGCTTCGCCTACACCCACAGTTCCAATCTGGTCGGACTCTACCAAACGAATGCGACACTTATCTTTATAGACGTGTGATAGCGCTGCGGCTGCCATCCACCCGGCCGTGCCACCGCCGACAATTAAAATATCGTTAATCATTTATCACTCCGGACATTTTATTTTTTGTAAATTTAAAATTCAGTATTTGTAGGCTAAAAATCGTTTCGTCATACCCGCGAACGCGGGTATCCATAAAAATTAGAACAGTGGACTCCTGCTTTCGCAGGAGTGACGAGAAACGAAAAAAATCAGTTACATTAATTTACAAAAATCAAAACGTCGCCCGCACTGATAACGCATAACGTCGATCAGTTAAAGAGAAGTTTTTCGGAGTGGTGACACCTTCCTGGTTGAACTGCGTGCGCGTGAGCGTCATTTCGTCCAACAAGTTGCTGCCTTCAATACCGATGCGGAAATTGTCGTTGATCGTGTACCAGATAGACGCATCCAGATACCCCTGGTCTTCACTGAAGATAGGCGCAAATGAATTGGCATCGCGGCGGGTAATCAAATACTCGGAGCGCCAGTTGTACGCGAAGCGCGCTTCTATTCCTTCGTATTGATACATCAATGCAAAGTTATAGGTATCTTCCGACAAACCCGGCAATGGTAAATTGTTGAAATTACGGAACGCATTGCGGTCGCCTCCCACCGAGACACTGGTACCCATTTCCGCATCTTCAAGATCATCTTGCGATACATAGGTGTAGTTAAATTGCGTACCAAATCCGCTCCAGAATCCGGGCAAGAAATCATAAAATTGTTGATAGGCAACTTCGAAACCTTTAATGCTGCCCTCACCTTCATTGACTTGACGGCGCACCAACATATCCATCGAAGTACCGTTATCCGGATTAATTACGGTAGTTTGATAATTGCGTTCGCGGAACAAATTTTCGATATCTTTCTGGAACAAACTCAGCGTTAAAGAACCCACTTCACTGAAATACCATTCCGCCGTTAAATCGATTTGATTGGATTCTTCCGGCTGCAAATTGGGGTTGCCACCCGTACCGTTCGCCGATACTTTCATATCAATAATGTTGGCGGGGTTAGCAGGATCGGTGGTGGATGTAACCGCTGCATTGTAATTGGTGGTATTGCGCATATCGTAAAGCGATGGAAAAAATATCGCTTTGGATAATGCAAAGCGCGTAATAATGTCATCGGTCACAGCAACACTCACATTAAGACTCGGCAAAGTCGTGGTGTAAGTATCTGGCTCTGCGGTATTTACGGTTGAGCCACCGCCATTAAAAAATGCCGCATAAGTAGGAAAGTTTTGTTTATAGTAAGCTTCTGCAACATCACCTAAACCCGGCTTATTAAAACGAGATGTTCCTGTCGCTTCTACACCATAACTCACATAGCGCAGACCCACATTGGCTTTAACCGGCATTGGCAATTCATCATTTACAAAATCAAACCGCACATACGCTTCTTCGCGATCAATTGCGGTGGTGACAGTTTCGTGCGGTAAATATCCCTGCGCATTGGTCGGTTTGCCATCAATACTGACGCGCGCACCGCGATTGCGCCAACCACCATTGTTCAAGCCTTTATCCATAAGAAATTGATCGTAAGCTAATAAATTTTTCTCTTGGGTATTGCTCATGCGTGGAAATAAGAAAGTGCGGTTATCGCCCGCAAGACCTTTACCACCCATAAAATCATTGCCGAAAGTGACGCCTTCATACAATTCTGGATTGCCTGCCATACCCGCAGTCGGCGCTGTACCCCAAGTATGGGAGACTGCGCCCCAGTTAATATATTCGTCGTCTTGAGTAGTGCGGTCGATATCAGAAAAATACGCACCACCCGCAATGGATTTCAACCAACCACTTTCAATTTGGTATTCAACATCAGCGGTGAAAGAATCCATAGTTCCTTCAGCATCGACATTGGTATCCATAATTGATACTTGATAATAATCACAAGCACCCGCGGGATCAGACAAATCGGTTGCGCCGGGATTTGTTCCAGCAGGGCACCAATCCGGTACACCCCCTGTTGCATTAGTGCCTAAAAATTTCACGGTCGGAATTTTGGTGCGTAAATCGAGGAACACATCGGACATCGCGAAGCGATTGTTGATGGTGTTATTTTCGCGCTCGTAACTGGTATCAAGCGTTTGATAATCCAGTTCGATTTTCCATTTGTCATCCGGTGTCAGTAACACATTAAAACTGGCGTCCTCAACGATACTTTCAGTGCGATCGCCACGTGTTGACGCCAGATAAGCAACATTCCACGGATAGCTTATAGTTCCGCTAGTAAAGTAGCCTTTATCATCAAAGGTTGCGTCGGTACCGACCAATACAGCATTGGTAAGATCTGCATCGAAGCCCTGCGAACTGGTAGTCGGGAAGAGCACACGCTCGCGCCAACTCTCTTCGGAGTCCGAACGGATAAATTCAGCGGTGGCTTTAATAGTTTCGTCGCTATTTTGCCATTGCAATGCAGCATCAAATCCATTGCGGTCGCGATTGGAATCAGCGGTTTGCATCCAGGGCCCGGTGGGCATGTAGAGTTTTTTTCCGGCATAACCGGGCAACTCGGTCGAGCCCAAGGTTGGAAACTCGGTCTGGGTTGCACTGCGCTCATAAAAGTTGGTCAGGTTGATGCCATCACCGCGCGCGGTAAATTCCGACGTCGATGCGCTGATCAAAAAACCAAACTCACCGATATCGGTATCCCAGCGGTCGCTGAATAATCCCGAATAAGATGGCGACCAATCATCGACCAGATCACCGTAGCTGGTTTTAGCTGAGAGAAAAATTTTGCGCCCATCCATATCCAAAGGTTTGCGCGTAATTAAATTCACCGTACCGGCAATACCACCGGAAATAATATCGGCGGTTTGGTTTTTAATTACTTCCACCGTGCCCACCAATTCAGGTGGTATATCTTCGTAACTCAAACCCGATGTCCAGTTGCCCGCACTGAAAGATTCGCGCCCATTAAATTGGCTGTGCACGCGATCCAATCCGCGCACCAAAACCCCACGCCCTTCAGCCGCAAAATGGTTAGGGTCAGTCGGCGCTGCAAAACGGCCAACCGTTACACCCGGAACACGCTGCAAAGCTTCGGTCACACTTTTATCCGGCAACGCACCAATGTCGGAAGAAGTAATAACATCTTTCACCGTATCGCCGTCGCGCTTTAACGCTTGCGCATCTTCAAGACTGGTGCGAATCCCCTGCACCACAACTTCTTCCAGTTCTTGTTCAGTTGCTGCATTTCCTGTTTGCGCGATTGTTGGAGCGCCGAACGCCATAACCGAAACAGCGAGCAGGGATTTTTTAAACATCCTGCGCGTGTTTTTTGTGTTTGTATCGCCACGGTTGAACATAACTAACCCCTATTTTTGTCGAGTGATTAAAAAGCCGGCAAATCAAGCCATCTCCGAATCTAGCACTCGCATTTTTGGGGTTCTACGGCACAGAAAAACTCGAACCAGAACTACTAAAAGTCGCACTTAGGGGCCAATAGAAAAGTCGAACCTGTTTATCGGTACAAGAAAAAGATTTTTCGGGGGGAGTTTAAATAGGTTGTTTTTATCGTTTTTGTGACTGGCTTGGTATTTCTGATATCACCGTTTTCTATGCGGGATAACGCACTGATACAGCAATTAATCTTCCTTAAGCTGGATTTGTCACGCTGAATCGGAGTCGCTTGAAGCGATAATCTCAGGCTATAGAATCTGTCATTTTTGCTTTTATAACCCGATTAAGTGAACTGTCTTTCTTACCGAGGGCACCACTATGATCAAATTAATCAACCATGAAAAGCGCGGCAATTTCGCGTTCTATTTAGCAACCTTGTCGGTGAGCGGCCTGCTGTTAGCAGGTTGTAGTTCGCCCCCCAAAGCACCCGACCAGGCATTACAAGCTGCGGAACTGGCCATCGCAACGGCTGAACAAGCGCGCGTCGCCGACTATGCATCTCCTGAGCTGGGTGAAGCCCGCGACAAACTCACCGCTGCACGCACTGCAGTCGCTAAAGAAGAAATGACGACTGCGGCGCGCTTGGCAGAACAAGCGCGAGCCGACGCCGAATTAGCAACGGCCAAGGCAGAAGCAGCCAAAGCCCAAGCGATCAATGATGAACTGGGAAAAAGCGTCAATACCCTTGAACAGGAATTGCAACGTAACTCAGGAGGTGTCCAATGAACCAATTCACGAAACCTATCGCGCCAATCTTGTTAGCAGTGATTAGCAGTGGGCTGTTATTGGCCTGTAGCACTACACCTAAAGCGCCAGATGGTTCAGCAGAAGTACGTGCAAAACTGACCCAACTGCAATCGGATTCACAATTGGCAACTCTTGCACCGGTTGCGATTAAAGAAGCCGAAGCGGCCGTAAACCTTGCTGAACAACCACGCAAAGACACCAAATATTCACAACATCTGGTGTACCTCGCAGATCGCAAAGTCGATACCGCTGTAGCACTGGCAACGGCCCGCTTTTTGGAAGATCAGCGCAAAGAAATCAGTGATCAGGCAACCGAGGCGCAACTTGCATCACGCACTCAAGAAGCCGATGCCTTGCGCCGCCAATTAGCTGAACTGAATGCAAAACAAACCGAACGTGGATTGGTGGTCACCCTGGGTGATGTGTTATTTGAAACAGGAAAAGCCGATTTAAAAGGGACAGCAACAGCAAACCTCGCGAAGTTAACTGCATTTCTCTCGCAACATCCCGATCGTTCCTTGGTAATTGAAGGCCACACCGACAGCGTCGGCAGTGAAAGTTATAACCAAGTGCTTTCGCAAAATCGCGCTGATTCAGTTAAAGCTTTTTTGCTTAACCAGGGCGTTGCGTCTAATCGTATGACCGCTTTTGGCAAAGGCGAAAGCTCGCCTGTCGCCAGTAACGATTCTTCTTCGGGCCGACAAATGAATCGCCGCGTGGAAGTCATCATTGCCACTCCTGGCCAAGCAAGTGCCGGCCAATAAATGTGGCATAAACCGAAGCTGGTAATTGCCAGCTTCATCCCTCCGCAACGGATAGCACCGAGAGGATTGTCAGGGAAAATTGTTTGAATTGCGTAAGGAGAAACCTATGACCCTTGGCACAATTTTATTAATCGTCCTGATCCTGATGCTCATCGGTGCTGTTCCCGCGTGGCCTCACAGCCGCAGCTGGGGTTACGGCCCCAGCGGAGGTTTGGGTGTAGTGGTAGTAATTTTAATCATCCTGCTACTACTGGGCCATATATAGCAACAGGTATTGCGCTTTTACAATTTTAGTAATTATTAACATTCACTTTTTAAACGGCGTTTTACATTTTATTCATTCAAAGGAATCTAACTATGAAAATCTATAGTCATTATTTTACCGCTGTTCTCCTGTCCTTTTTTGTTTTGCTGGCTGGATGCTCTTCAACATCAAAAGAAAAAAGTACCGGTGAATATATCGACGATGCAGTGATTACCACCAAAGTAAAAGCCGCTTTCGTTGAAGACGACGATTTAAAAGCAACTGAAATCCAGGTTGAAACTTTTAAGGGTGTAGTGCAACTCAGCGGCTTCGTCGCTAATGCATCGCACGTTAGCAAAGCCAGCAGGGTAGCTCGCGAAGTAAAAGGTGTGCAATCAGTTAAGAATGATATCCGGGTGAAGTGATAGCGCTCGTTAAAACATCGAATAAAAGGGCTGCAATTGCAGCCCTTTTAATTCTCTCAATTATTTTTAACTATTCCGAAAAAAAAGCGGATCTAAAAAGATCCGCAAAGTCCGGGGAGAAAACAGAAGAAAACCGATAAGGCAATTCAATTACAATTTGGTAAATCTGATCCAGTTAAGATTCCATCCGCCCTGGGGTGCAAAAATTCCTACACTGTAAGTACCCGCATTAATCGACACGTTGTGCGAGACCGTAGTCCAGGTTTGCCAGCCTCCAGTTGCTGGAATATTCACTTGACCCAATTGAATCGCACCGGCATTTAAATCGAGTGATACACGTGAACCGCTTACACTCGCTACACGATATTCCACTTTATAAGTGCCATTGGTGGGGAAATTAATATTGGCGTGCGCCATCCAATCATTTGCATCGATCCAACCGACGTTTTGGCCGCCACCCGTGTCAGTTGTAGTTTCAAGTTGCACACCGCTCATCGCGGTATAGGCTTCCGCCTGAAGCAAACGGGTGAACGCAGCAGTTGATGAACTTGAAGATGATGTTGCGCCACATGCTGATGCCGCAATTGGCTCCCAGAAATAGGTACTCACATTGGGGATGTAACCCGGGTTAGCGTATTCAGCGATGTAGTAACCGCCTTGGTAAGTCACTTTATCGCCCGCCGCATAATTTTGTCCGCTTACCCACGCCGGGCAACTGGTGGATGTTGATGAACTCGATCCACCACCACTACCAATTTGGCTGTGGATTGCAGCGAGCAAACTATTTGCACCGGCAACATCTTGCGACAATTCCCAGATCATTACACCCGAACCTTCTTGCAGCGCGAGTTGGGTTTTACTGCGAATGGTGGGAATACCGTTGTAGGTAATGTAGCTGCAGCCAGCGCAGCGAGTGCCGATCACATCCGCCTGCGCAGCACCCGCACCAAATTGACTGACGATGGAATTAAAATCGTAGGCAGCCGCATAACCATTAAATCCGTAACCGTAAAAAGGAACACCTAACACCATTTTTTGTTTGGTTAGGCCACGCGCTTTCCAGATATTAATATCCGACACCGCCATCGAATAAGGTGAGTGTTCAACACCCGCCGGGCCCCAACCTGGGCCAATCGCGTCGTACGACATGATGTTTACAAAATCAAAATACGGCAGCGATGAGGTGGGCACCATTCCGCCAACATAAGAAGCAGTCGCCGAGGTCAATAATTTTCCGGCCGGTAAACCATTGCGCAGAGCTTGGATAAATGGCGTGTAGTTTCCAGCGTTATCGATATTGGTGAGCACTACACCTTCGATATCAATATCCAACCCATCGAGATTAAATGTACTCACAAACTGCAACAGGTTATTGACGATAGTGGCGCGGTTCGCTGGCTGCAACAGCGTTTGCCAATTGCCCGAGCAAGGCGGCAGAACACCGCCAGCTACCGACACCAATACCTTCACGCCTGCCTGGTGCGCTTTGTTCACCACATAGTTGATATCACTCGCACTAGCCCCTTCCATACACACCGGATTGCCACCGCTGGTAACTGCACCGCTGGCATTCGGGTTTAAAAATGACAAGTTGAGATGGGTAAGTTTGCTAAGGTCAGTGCGATCAATCACTGCTGGCATATTTTTGTACGACGGAATGTAACCGACAACTTTCGTTTGCGCTTGGGCAATAGTGGAAAAACTTGCCAGAGCGATCAGCCCCAAGCCTGCACAAAGCCATTGCCGAACTGCCGATGGGATGGTCCCCGATCTATGATTGGTTTGATGAAGTGCGCGCATTTGCGATTAACCTCTTTAACGTTATTAGTAGTGAGCGACCGATTAAAACCTCTGCGAAATAAAATCATTACCGATGCAAACTAGCACTCACCCAAAACGCTCGCAACATCCTTACAACCACTGACCTAAACTCACACCCAATTGCCATAAAGTCACACTTTGCGCACTAAAGTGGGATTTATTGTGACGATGAATGAAACGAACGAGCAAACAACGGATTGTCGTTAAGCAAACGAACCACTTTGGGCAACATAAGAGTGGGATGAAATAGCGCGACATGCATCACCAAGGTAATGACAAGCAATTCCGGTTAAACATGCACGCAAAAAAAAGCCAGAACTGGGTTCTGGCAAGTCACGGGAAACAAGGGCAAATCAAAGGGGTAATTACGATTTGCTCAGCTAACTAATAGCATTCCAAGGAACATCAAAAACAAACAACAATTAACAAAGTAAGATGAGTTTAACCACCTAGCTTTTTGATACTGATTGCGCTTTGGATTTACCAATTCACAGTTAGAATTCAAATGGACACTCATAACATTTATACCAAGAAACCCGAGTGCATAGACTGTATTGTCACGTTAGCATCGAGTTGAAGCAGCGGCAATGTATAGTTTAGGCGGGGATAAAAGTCGAACCTGGAAGCTGAATATCAAACCTTTTTATAACAAAGAAGCCCTATCGGATAAGTAATTCGTTATGCTTTTTAAAGTTCAATCCACACCTGCGAATAAAGTCAGCCAATTGCGTCATATCTTGCCCGGATTTAAATTGGGTGCTTTTCTCATCAGACCTTAAAGGAGGGAAAACACCATAACCCGCCAACAGACACGCCCATGATTTGGGCTGATAACTGCCCACCAGATTATTCGTATACATGTTTTTGGCAAAATCACCGCCTCTGTACCAAAAGTGAAGAATTTGGTTTAGTGTTTCTGACAAGTGTGTATTCGCAGCATTATCCTTCCAATATTCGGAATCTGTTCGTTGATTAACCTTGTAATGGCACACAATGTAATCCCTGACTCCATCAAATCTTGCATTAATTTCTTTATTAAATGCATCTTCGAATTGATTGGTATATCCGCCTTGTTCGTAAGACTTTATAAACCCCGATATAGTGTTGAAAGATAAGGCAAGCGCAGTCGCCTCTAATGGCTCAATAAAACCCTGTGATAAACCTATCGCTACGCAATTTTTTTCCCAGTGTTTTTCGACACGACCCACTTTCATCTGCAGATGTCTGGCTGCAACATCATTATCGAGCAACCCTAAATGCTGCCTTAATTCTGTTTCAGCTTGTTCAGGCGTAATATAATCCGCGCTATATACGTAACCATTACCATAGCGATTGGTTAATGGAATTTTCCATGCCCAGCCATTTGAAAGAGCAGTTGATTTGGTTTCGGGCGGAATGATTTCAGAGATTGGCGTCGGCATGACTACCGCCGCATTATTAAACAAGTTTTCTTTAAAACTGATATAGGTGGCCTTTAAAGCCCCCTGTAGTAGCAAAGACTTGAAGCCCGAGCAATCAATAAAGAAATCTGCTGATAAAAGGCTATCATCATCCAAGCGCACCGAAGCCAACTCACCAGTTGGATGCATGAGCACTTCTGTCACTGTGCCAAAAATGCGATTAACGCCTCTACTAATCGCTTTTTCAGCCAGATATTGCCCCAATAAACCTGAATCGAAGTGGTATCCGTAGGCAACGCCAAAGGGAAAATTTTCCGTGGGTATAGGCCCAAGATTTTGTTGGGTAATATAGGTTTCTAAAAAATAAGGGTCTGGATGTGCATTTGTGTTGTAGCCCTGCATGCGAGCGTTAATATTGTTAAAAAATGCCGGGACAGTAAAAATATCATCCGTCTGCGCAGGAAAGGGATGAAAATAGGATTCAAAACCAGGGATCAACGACCAGTTAGCAAAGGTAATTCCATTTTTATAGGTTGCGTTGCAGCGCGGCATCCAGTCTGATTCGTCAATACCCACTTCATCAAAAAAGAATTTTAAATGTGGTGTCGATCCTTCTCCCACACCGATGATTCCAATATCACTAGATTCAAGCAAGCTGATATCAACATCACGCCAGTGTACTGCTAATAAATTGGCAGCCATCCAGCCAGCAGTACCACCGCCAACAATGAGAACTTTTTTTGGTTTTTTTGCTGCGCTTGTCATATAAATAAATTCACTTTGGATGCTTGGCGTTGGTATTTTTTTGCAATCACTATTTTTTTAACTTTTCAATAAAATAATCTTTGATGGCTCGTACATAATCTAACGATAGCTTTCCTAACAGATGCTGCTGATGTTCAGGAATATAGGACGCTGGATCAATGCCCTGTTTAAATAAATAATGATCAAACATATAACGCCATGCATTGCGCTGATTCGGCGTTAAATCGCGCATGGCCAGCAATGCAATATTTAAACTGTCGATAGGGCTAGGCGATGTCGCACCTTTGACTGCAGATCCATTCCACCAATAGTTAATCAATGCATTCACTTTTGCCATAGACTCAACATGATGCCACCAGAGCATAGGAATAAAAATCGCATCACCCGGTTCAAGTTCTACGGAGTAGGCATTAGCCAATGCCGTTTTGAATAATGGATAACGTTCAAAATCCGGCGCATATAAATCGACCAAACTAACAGGTGCACCCGCTGGTGTGAAATTGAGTGGCCCGGGGTATAAATTGCCGGTTTGATCCGGGGGAAATAATGTAAAACGCCTCTTCCCGGCAACAACGCAGGCTATATTATCTGCACCATCGTAATGAGCACTGACAATGCCCTCATTACCAACCCATAGATGCTGTTCTGTAGCGGGAAAAAAAACAGAACTATTTTCATCACTTAAACCTGGCAATATTTCACTTGGAGAAGAATTTTGCATGGAAATAGCCGGGTAGATTTCTCTATCCATTAGCTCCAGCAAGCGACCTAAAAATAAATCTACCCGCTCCTCCCCGCTGATGTAATTCACATCGGTCAGATCGTCGTTATAAAAAAAACGTTTATTGGCTGCGGGAGGGGCAACAAAAATTCTGGCCTTTTGACCGGTATAAAAGCGCAATAGGTATGAAGCAAAATCCTGCGGCGATTTTTTCGCAGCCGCCACCAACGGCCAGTGTCCCGAAAAATTGCGGATCACGATGGGTTGCTGCGCGGGCGCAATCTCGTCAAAAAATTGCTGCGCAGAAAGATTGTGGTATTCCGCAATAGGCTTATAGGTGTTCATGATTTTTTAACAGCGCAATACTGTTGGATATAATCGCTGTGGGACGGCATTTTCATGACGGTATCCCGGACATTATGTGCACTCTCTTGCATCAATGTCACCATATACTGCTCATCAAATGCATCCACTAACGGGTGGTATTTTTTCGGGCGCACTTTCATACCTTCAAGAATCGAACACCAGCTATCAATGGTGAAAAACTGCCCGGGAATGTGCTCTATCTGACCACGTTCACGAAATAAACAGATTTTTTCACGCAAGGAATCAGGCACCGGCATAGTCTTACACCAACGCCAGAACTCCGTATCATCGCGGCCGCTGATGCAATAATGCAAAATAATAAAATCGCGAATTTCTTGATAATCAATATTTATTTTTTGATTAAATGCTTGTTCTGTATGGGATTCAAAATCCTGATCAGGAAAGTGACGGACAAAATGAACCAGGGTTTTATGCACCAGATGAATCGCAGTGGATTCCAATGGCTCAAGGAACCCGGACGCAAGCCCCAAGGCCAAACAATTGTTGTGCCATATTTTTTTACGTCGTCCGGTCGTAAAAGGAATGATTCGCGGTTCATTGAGCAATTTTCCATTGACCGCCTTAAGCAAGGTATCAGTCGCTTGTTCGTCAGTGCAGTATTGGCTTGAAAACACATAGCCATTACCCGTGCGATGTTGCAATGGAATTTTCCAGGTCCACCCCGCCTCACGCGCAGTAGCAACAGTAAAAGGATGCAAGCCACTAGTATTTTCTGTCTGCACTGCAACAGCGCGGTTACAAGGCAAATAATGCGTCCAATCTTCATACCCAATGTTCAGGGCACCTTCAATCAGCAGCCCCTTGAAGCCAGTACAATCAATAAAAAAATCACTCGTAACAGTTGTGCCACTGTTCAATTCAAGAGAGCGGATAAATTGTCGCTCATCAACCACAACTTTATCCACGGTAGCCTCTATTCTCTCTATCCCGCGCTTTTGGGAAAGCTCACGCAAATAGCGCGCAGCTAATATTGCATCCAGATGCAAAGCATGGCTGTAACTGTTCAAAACCCAGTTCTGTTGCGGGGGCGGGCGAAGCATGAAGCGCTGATTCTCGGCCATGATTGCGCAAGGAGAATGGTCAAGCCAACGAGTAGCTTTACCGTCAATGACATTTTTTAACCACAGCTGATAAAACTCAAAACCATTAACATCCTGTCCGACACGACCAAAAGGATGAAAAAATTGCGCTCCTGGCTCTAGCCAGTCATCAAAGCGTATGCCTAACTTGAATGTTGCCGAAGTTGCTTCAGCAAACTCTTTAAGGTTGATTTGGCATGTTCGCAAAAAATCCATAATAGAGGGCACTGTTGATTCGCCCACACCAATGGTAGCAATATCCGGCGATTCAATTACCGTGATTTTTATTTGGCTACCTTGCAGTGCAGAGGAAAGTAAACTTGCTGCCATCCAACCTGCAGTACCACCGCCAACAATACAGATCGAATTAAGGTTGTTTTTTTGCATCGCAAGTATCTTTTCAATGAGGTTTTAAATAACCATATTAGCAACCATAAAAAAAGCGCGCAGTAAAATTGCTGCGCGCTTTTCTATACAACATCTAAATAGCTCTTTCTAATAGACAGTAGCAGTTTAGAAGGTTGCGCGAACACTCAGTGCATAGCGACGGTCGGTAGTAAAGTTCAACGCGTCAGTTTTCATGCCTTCCTGATTCATTTGATAAACAGTTTTGGTTTCGGTATTGAGCAAGTTGCTGCCCTCGACACCCACTTTCCAGTTATCGTTAATGGTGTAATACAAGCTCGCATCCATCATGCCTGCCGCTTTTGCATAAACTGGAGCAAAGTCTTCAGATTCACGCAAGGTCAGCAAGTACTCAGAGCGCCAGGTGTAAGCCAGACGGAACGAGATATCGTTGTATTCATACATACCAACAACGTTCAGGTTTTCGTCGGAGTAACCTTGCAGTGGCAGACCGCTGAATACACGGAAAGTATTGCGCTCATCCACAATCGGCTGACCGGCTGAGTTGAAACGAGTACTTGGCCCTACTGCACCATTTGGATCTTCCAAACCATTCTGGTCAATATAGGTATAGTTCAATTGCAGACCTAAACCACTCCAAGCACCGGGCAACATATCGTAGAACTGTGAGTAGGAGAATTCTGCACCGCGGATGGTACCTGAGCCAGTGTTGGCAGGACCGTAGGCAGCGAGAGTATGCATTGTCCCTTCGTGCTCGATCTCCAGGTCAAACCCTCTGTTACGGATAATATTGTCCAGCTCTTTGTGGAATAGACCCACAGTCACTGAACCCGCTTTCGCAAAGTACCATTCTGTAGTCAAGTCAAAATTGACCGACTCTTCAGGCTTCAGGAAAGGGTTGCTGGCTTCGGCATTCAGGGAAACACTGTCGATACCAATAACCGGGTTGGTGGTATCACTTTGTGGCTTGGACTCATCCTGAAGGGTTGGATCAACCTCCAGACCGACAATCATACGGTTGCGGGTATCAGTCAAGCTAGGATAGTAAAGCCCTTGCGATGCACCAAAACGAACTACCACATCCTCAGCAACGCCAAAGGTCAGGTTCAAGCTCGGCAACACTGTGTCGTAATCAGTACCTTCAACTGTAGTTTGGAGGGATTCACCGCTGGCAAGATCATAAATGGCCTTGTATTCAGCCTCCAGGAACGCAGCTGTTTGATTACCACCACGGCTGGTGGTTGCTGGCAACACTGTAAAGCCGGTAGATTCCAACTGATAATTGACATAACGCAGGCCGAGATTACCTTTGATCGGTGTTGACAGATCTGCGAATTCAAAGTCACCACGCACATAAAACTCTGTGCGTTTTTCGTTAGATTCACTCACATCGTGATCCGCGAAATGACTATTGCGGCCTTCCATATCTTCATAAGGAATTGCACAACCGCCACTGCCATCGGCTGCGTTACCCGCAGAATCACCTACGGTAGACCAACCATCTGCACAGCCATCGCGCAGTGATTGAGGATAATTCTTCACCAGGTTGAGGCTTGGGAACAGGAAGCTTTCCACTCCACCGTTCAGAACTTTGCCGTTGTAGTAATCGGAAAAGTCTACACGGTCATAAAGCTCAGGGCGATTCACAGCAGCAGATGCAACGCGCTGCTCATTGACCCAAGGGGTAGAAATTGGAGACCAACCGGCATATTCGGTGTCACGCACAGTGAGGGTTTTATCCGTGTAATAAACACCACTCTTAACAGCTGTCATGATGCCATCCAGCGCGTACTCCACATCAATTTTAACGGCATCTGCTTTAGCGTTGTTGAGCTCTTCTTGCTGCATACCTGAGCCGATAAATACCTCGGGTTGGAATGCGGCTTGATCAATCCAGCCTGTAAAATCAGTATCACTCAAGAATTCAATACTGGGGACATCGCCACGCAAATCCAGGTAATAGGGCAATAACTTACCAACAGCAGCTGAACCACCGCGAGTTTGACCAGACATGCTGTAGTTATGTACCAACTTTTCAGAATCGATATGTTGGTAATCAAGCTCAACGGTCAAGCGATCATTTGGTGTCAACGCCAAATTGAACGATGTATCTTCAACCGTATTTTCGTTGTAATTCCAACGCGTGATGTATAACAGTGGTACATCACCGCTAATACCTACACCAACACCCGATGTTAAATGCCCTCTTTCATCAAAGGTGCGCGGGCGACCTTCAGCAGATTGATCCAGCCAATCGTGAGATCCGGCCATAAAACCTTTAAAGCCCTGAGCCGCATGACCCACACGACGCTCTTGCCATTCCAGAGACGCTTTAGAGTTGATGTGCTCCAAGGTTGCCGTAACGGTTTCATCGGCGTTCGCCCACTGCAGCGAGGTGGTAAAACCGGTGCGCTCGCGGTCGTTTTCAGCGGTGCTCATATGGATCTGTGACGGCGTGTAATAAGTCACACCATCTGGCTGACCAGTAATGGCAGTGCCTTCATACTTCGGCACATAAGCTGCTGCATCGTCTTCAGTATATTTTTTCGCTCCATCAGCCAGCTGCGCGGGAGTACAAGCACGCCAGTCAGTCGCTTCAGGCATACATGGGTGAGAATAACCGCCACTTACAACACCGGGAGCAGGAGTTCCCCATACGTCATAGGAGAAAGTATCAACAGGGCCACGGCTCTGGAAATTACCCAAGCCTACGCCATCGCCACGCGATTGATACTCAGACTGAGATCCCGCCAGCAAGAAACCAAATTTACCCGCACTGGTTTCCCAGCTATCGGCAAACAGCGCAGAGAAAGAGGGAGTCACTTCTTCACGGAAATCGCCGTAGTTAGCTTTTGCATTGAAAGACAGCAAACGCTCATCCGAATCAAATGGTTTACGGGTAATCAGGTTAACGGTACCTGCGATACCACCAGAGATTAGGTCCGCAGTTTGGTTCTTAACAACTTCTACCGCACCCAATAATTCTGCCGGGAAATCTTCATAGCTCAGACCACCCCATGGGTTAGCACTGAATGCATCGCGGCCGTTAATTTCTGAACGTACACGATCCAGACCACGCACCAACACACCAGTACCTTCATCCGCATAGTGCTTGGGGTCATCAGAAGAAGCAAAACGCTCGATGGTTACACCAGGAACACGTTGCAATGCTTCAGTAACTGATTTATCCGGCAATGCGCCGATATCGGATGCAGTGATTACATCTTTTACAGTATCCGCATTACGTTTTAATTCTTGTGCAGTATCAAGACTGCTGCGCATACCCGTAACAACAACCTCTTCCAGATTTTCATCAGCAGGTTTGTTGTCTTGCGCAAACGTTGGCACACTCAGCGCAACGATTGATACAGCAAGCAACGATTTTTTGAATCGTTTGCCCGACATTTCTGTCATGTTGTTTTTACTTGTAAACATATCCAACCCCTTAGTTGTTTTCTCTCGTATTAAACCCACGGAAACGTATAGGTGGAGATTGCTATACGCATCTAATTGAACACTCCATTTACTTCTTGACTGCAAAACATACGTTTTTTACATTTTTTGCCAAAGCTAAAAAGCGAAAAAAGCGTTTACTACTTAAAACATAAAACGGAGTAGCGTCCGAATTTAACACCCACATTTTTGTGATTCTATACACAATGAAAAATCGAACTATTAATTACCAAAAGTCGA
Organism: Cellvibrio fibrivorans; assembly: GCF_031457055.1. Classification (NCBI taxonomy): domain Bacteria; kingdom Pseudomonadati; phylum Pseudomonadota; class Gammaproteobacteria; order Cellvibrionales; family Cellvibrionaceae; genus Cellvibrio; species Cellvibrio fibrivorans. The sequence continues at coordinate 349,864 of NZ_JAVDVX010000001.1, forward strand.
ACTTTTCACTTAAAACCACTTAAAAATGTGGATGCATTCACACAAGCTGACACTTGAATAATCCAATACATTCTCGCAACAACCCAGCCAATGTTCTTAACACCATGCGTTATGGTTAGCATGACTAATTACTATTTGCCGCAGATCTGATATCGATTTCTGCAGTTAATTTCTGTTTGTACAAATACGCAGATTGTGTAGGCATAGCCTCAGCTGCGCTGCGCATCATTTTTTCCATTTTTTCCAGTTGCAGTTCAATCCACTGTGCATCCGTAGAGTGGATCAGCGGGTCATAGCGCTGTGGCCAAAAACCATTGCCCAGCAATAAAGATGTCCATACACCGGAAGAAAATGTTTCACCTTCATAAAAAGCCACAAGACCGCGCTTCTTAAACAAATCCAGTTTATGCAACAACCTGTCGGACAAGGTTACACGTGCAAGCTGCTGCCAATATGCAGTGTCTTGCGTCGCAGCAAGTTGATAATGCAAGCTATGAAAATCTTCTATGTGATCGTATTCGAGATTGGTGAGGCGGTTATATTCTGCCGCATTAAAATCAGCCGCCATTCGCGCGGGGAACAAACTAATAAAACGCAGTATCGCGCTTTGCACCAGATGTAATTTTCCTGCGCCTTGAACATCAAGATTGCCTGCAGACTCGCCAATCGCAACACAGTTTTTGTGCCAAAATTTTTCGCGTCTACCGATACAGATTGGTTTGGCCTGTGCGCTTTCCGCAGCACCTATGACATTGCGCGCCTGTTCTGCACTGGTGAAGCTGGAGTGATAAAAATACTGTTGCTCAGTGTGAGTTTGGCTGGATAGATTTTGTATCCAACCCGCAGCTCCCGTAAGCAATTCGCGCCGGGATGGAATTGATTGCGCTTGGGATATTGGTTGCACATGATTGATAACATGGGTTACCGGTAATTGGCCACTGAGTGATTGCCATTCCACATGTAAAGCTTTGCCAATGACGTTTCCCTGAGCACCAGTGCAATCAATATAAAAATCGGCGGCGACCAGCCCGTCACTGCCAATCCATTGCGACGCTACTGGAGTATTCGCAAGAGCACCGTGAATGTGATTGAGCGTAATTGACTCAATATAGCCATCGCTATTGAGCTTCAATGTGCTCGCCTCTGCAATCACATGAGCAACACCAGATTGCACTGCACGCTCGCGCAAATAGTTGAAGTAAGCAAAAGTATTTAAGGTTAAGCCATAACTGAGCGTGGAAAAAAGTGATGTATCTTGTGCAGAGGGATGGCAAAAACGCCCGGCTTTTGCGGCCACAGCTGCCAATGAATAATCATCATAATTAACTGGCTTACCCTGCAGATAGCGGCCGATTACATACTGGGGAAACTCGATCCGGTTAAGCATAAAACCGTGATCGCCAAAGGGCATAAAATATTGCTGTTGCTGATCAGCCCATGCATTAAATTGCGTGGCTAATAAAAAACTGGCACCCGTGCGGGCGACCAACTCTTTCTCAGTCACACCAAGCCATTGATGAAATGCGACGCAGGCTGGCATTGTCGCTTCGCAGTGCAAATCTGTTTCGGTTTGCTGCGCGTTATCGATCAACACAATGTCAATGCCCATGCCACGCAGGCCATTGGCCAAGGCAGCAGCCACGGTCCAGCCGGTCATACCACCACCTAAAATAGCGATGCGTTTGATCGGTGTGTGTTGAAAATCAGTGGAGTTAATCATTATGAAAATACTCCATATAAACTCATGGCAGCAGGCGGCCAGGATTTTTCTGAAGTGTCGCCATGGCAATAGCGTTTGATACTCTCTGCATGACCGGGCATAGCGCGCACACCGGCAATAATGGTGTCGCGCATTGCATGCAATTGCTGTTGCAATTGTGCCGGCTCCTGAGCATTAACGAGAGGATGATATGTTTTAGGGAAAATTCCCTGTCCCATATAAACCGCCACCCAACTCGGCTCTAAAAACATGCCGCGTTTATAGCGCTCGACATGTCCCTGTTCACGAAACAAATCCATTTTGTAAGCGAGGCTCTGCGGAATCTCCATCGTGCGACAATAATTCCAGAATGCCGAATCATCGCGCGCGGTAGCATGATAATGGAGGATAAGAAAATCGCGGATGCGCTCATATTCGTTAGCCATATCGCGGTTGAACTCATCAGTATTAGCCGCCTCCATATCTGCATAAGGAAAAAATTCCACCAATTTCATAATCGCCACTTGGATTAAATAAATACTGGTGGATTCCAAAGGCTCTAAAAAGCCACTGGAGAGGCCTATAGCAACACAATTTTTATTCCAGCATTTAACGCGGCGGCCGGTCTTAAAACGCAAATAATTTAGGTTGGCTAATGGTTCACCGTCCAAATTAGTTAACAAACTATTTGCAACTTCGTCATCGCTAATATATTTGCTCGAATAAACCTGACCATTACCGGTGCGGCTTTGCAGCGGAATCCGCCACTGCCAACCCGCTGCACGCGCGATCGCTTTGGTATACGGCAGAGGTTCGCGCGTTTTAGCGGAAGGCACGGCGATGGCGCGATCGCAAGGGAGCCAGTGGCTCCAATCTTCAAATCCGGTTTTTAAGGTTTCATTGATCAACAGGCCGCGAAAACCGGAGCAATCGATAAACAAATCGCCTGCAAGTATTTCACCCGAGGCAAGCTGCACCGATTGAATAGATCCACTGTCAGGGTGTTGATTGACCTGGTCAATTTTTCCCTCAATACGTTTAACACCGCGCGCAATACTGTAGTCGCGCAAAAAGCCAGCATAGAGTGATGCATCGATATGAAAGGCGTAGCTGTATTTGGAGAACAGCGAACGCGGATCAGACGCTGGATAAGCAAATTTTTCTGCCGCTGCGGCGACAACACCAACGGAATAATCGCTGATCGAACCCGCGTCACCCAGTTGTTGCAACTTTAACCAGTAATGATGAAAGCTGATGTCATTGCGCGATTGCCCATAGACACCAAAGGGATGGATATAGGCATCGCCCAACTTTCCCCAATTGGAAAACTCAATGCCCAACTTGTAAGTGGCATTGGTTTTTTTCATAAATTCATTTTCATCAATGCCTAGCACTTCGTTGAAATAACGAATGTGCGGCACAGTAGCCTCACCAACTCCCACTGTGCCTATCGCATCTGATTCTACTAACGTGATCTGGTATTGTTGCGGATGCAAAAATTTTGCGAGCGCAGCCGCCGTCATCCAACCGGAAGTGCCGCCGCCCACAATAACCAGATTACGCAAGCTGTTCATCATTAGGCCTTCTTACCAATGTGGGCAAATGAAGATATTTGCAGGGAAAGCACCAACAAAGACAGCAACACAATCTCCAACAAACCTGTGCTACCACCACCGGATGATTTGTTGTTACTCGCTGTCTGCGATGATGAAGCCACAACCGATGAAGCTATAGGTGCAACAGAAGACACGGCCACTGAACTTGCAACTGCGGTAACAGATGATGAACTGCTGGATGATGATTGATTGATTTCATCATCAATCACTTTTAATAAACTATTAGCGCCCGCTGCATCTTGCGACAATTCCCAAATCATAATGCCCGAGCCATGCTCCAGACCGAGTTGCGTTTTGGCTTTAATAGTTGCCGCGCCGTTGTAGGTGATGTAATTGCAACCGGCACAGGCATTGCCAATTAAATCTTTAGTCGCTGCGTCTGCGCCAAATTCAGCGAGAATACTGGCGTAGGTGTAATCAGATTTATAAGTACCAAATCCGTAACCATAAAAAGGCACGCCCAAGACTAATTGCTCTTTGGTGAGGCCGCGGTTTTTCCACAAATTCACATGATCAACCGCCATCGAATAAGGGGAGTGTTGTGCGCCCGCTGGTCCCCAACTTGGGCCGATCGCGTCGTACGACATGATGTTGACGAAATCAAAATAGGGAATGGATGAAACAGGGATCATGCCGCCAACATATGATGCCGTCGCACAGGTCAGTAATTTATTCCGTGCAACCAATTGCGCAGAAAGTGCTTGGATAAATGGCGTGTAATTACCAGCGTTATCGATATTGGTGAGTAGCCAACCTTCGATATCCACATCGATACCATCCAAACCAAACTCTTCCGTAAAGGCAATCAGGTTATCGACCAATGCCTGGCGATTAGCGGGTTGCAATAATGTCTCCCAATTGCCTGAGCATGCGGGAATCACACCACCGGCCACCGATGCCAACACTTTCACGCCCGCCGCTTGGGCTTTGTTGATGACATAACGCACTTCTGCAGCACTGACATTGCCGCCCGCCCTACCAGGCATACAGGTCATAACACCGTTATCAACCAACTTGCCTTGCGCATTGGGGTTGGTGAACGACAAATTAATATGAGTCAGTTTGCTCAAATCGGTTTTGTCGATTGCCGCTTTCATATCGGTAAAGCTGGCGATATAGCCAATCACCTTGGTTTCTGCTGCAACACTGCTGGCCCACAAATTAATTGAGCCCATACAGAACATAAAAATGCTGGACACAAACGCCATGCGTCGCGCTATCACAATAATTGAGTGTTTGATGATGTCTTTCACAGTTAGCTCCACCGCTTAACTCATTACACCTATTTGTAATGAAGCTGAAATTAGTAACAGCCCCATCAAAACCCGCGCTACAGGCAACCCCAAACTAAAACCTGAACTACCAAAAGTATTACCTTGTCACCACTGCATTAATGCAAATGCTGCTGCCGGTAATGGCTCGGTGTTACACCTACGGTTTTCTTAAACGCCTGGTTAAAGACCGATTTACTATTGAAACCGCAACTTTTCATAATTTCGCTGATCGGCTTTTGGCGCAATTCAGAATCTGCCAAACGCTTTTTGGCTTCCGCGACGCGATAGGTACCAATCAACTCAAAAAAATTCATGTGCATCTGGTTGTTGATGGTGCAAGACAGCAACTTGGGCGAGACATTTAATTTAATCGCCAACCGCTCAACCGTAATATGCGGCTCCAGATACGGTTTATTCTGCTCCATAAAATCCGTCAGTTTTTCCACCAACTGTTGCTGCGGTTCTTCCGGCAGCGGCTCAGGCGCGATGGTGTGCTCGATCTGGATATCAGAAAAACCATTGGAGTTTTTCAGCAAATACACCACCAGCACACTCATATAAATGAGATAGAAGTGACTTTCAAACTCTCCCAAAAACTCTGCACTTAACAAATTGATGAAACGGGTATCAACCAGTGTCAGCAAGGTCCAGCAATTAATCGCGAAAAAGCCAATCACTAATAATTTCAACCATTGCAAATCCACCTTGTTCAGCACGCAGTGATGCGCACGCAAATGGTGAATGTATTGATGCAGTTGATACGCGCACAGCAAACTGTATAAAAACAAGGCCAAGCGCTGCGCCCAGATCAAACCTTCGAAGTAGGGATCGCCAGTTACATGGGACCAATCGTGCACATACTGCAATTTTTTTTCGGTTGGTAGCTGGTGAAAAATTTGATAAATATAGATCGGGTAGCAAACCGCTGGGATCAAATGCAAAGCATCGCGTTTGGTTAATGCAAAATCGCGAAAAATTGCCGCGCGCGTAAACCAGAACAACAAAGGTCCCTGCAGAAAAAACGCAAATCCGAACAGAAAGAAAAAATTAGCCGATACCAATGACAAGGTATCGCGCACATTAATATTCCAATAGACCAGCGTATCAAAAGTACGCAATGCGCCCAGGAAAAAAAACAGTGCCAATAACTGCCAATAAACTTGTTTGATGCGCCCCTGCTGTTGGGTAAAAAACAACAGGCACGCGAGAACTAATGCAAGAAACCCGCTGAATAACAGCGAAATATCGTTGATATTAAACAGTGCTACTTCAACCATATCAGTCTACCGATAGCGCAGGTCATCATAGATAACGTATTTATATTTAACGCAGTTGTAATCTATCCCCGTGCCGCTTGCTCCGATAACCCTCATCCTGGTCATCGCTTTCATGAGTCCCGCGTTAAGCACCACATCCTGGGGTTATTACGTCTGCGCACCTTAATTTATTGTTCGTCACCTGAGCCAAAAGTTCGAGCTTTTGGCTCCACCAACTTACATCCAGCAGGACAACGTTGTCAATCCTATTTACAATTTTCCCGACCAACGCAATGCATTGATCAGGATTGTGTAAACGAATTCAGGATTTTTTCCAACGAAGTGGCTACTGCAACCACCAATTCCTGATCCAACTTTTGTGCTTGCTGGATCAATTCCATCACCTTTTTGCGCTCACTTTGCATAAGCACGGTTGTTTTTACGCGTGCATCAAGCAAGTCCAAACAAGTGCGAGCCACTAAATCAACTTTGTTCGCCAGAGACGTCCATTCAGGATGCAATTGCAACAGCGGTTGTAGCTGCACACGATTAGCAGCCCACTGCTCTAACTCTGCACGAAGCGCATAATAATCAGCATTCTCCTGCGGATTTTTCAACCACTTGTCCAAACGTTGGTTGAACTGGCGCAGATACTCATTCTCTGCAGGCAATGCGTCTACTAATCGATTCAGCGGATCAGCTTTGGAATAGGTTTCGTAAGCCGATTTTTCATGTTGACGATGGTAGTAATGCGCAGGCTCCAACATGTCAGCAAATACTTTTACTGGTGCTATTTCACTTTTACCAGCCAACTTCTGCAATGCAGTGAGCTGTTGCTGACGATGCAATAACCCAATCGATTTCTCTGCCCAGGATTCAACCGAATTCACCCGCACATACATACTATTTTCATCTTGCAAATCCCGCGCCGACCAGAGTCTTTCTGCAACAATAAATGCACGCGGCCACAAACGCAGGTCAATACTCTGCTCATCGGCAATCTCGGCCCAAAGTGCAGCCTCGCCCCCCAGTATTAATGCCTCTTGTTCTGCACTTAAATGTGCCACTGACTCAGTTTTGGGTAACTGTTTTTGTGCATAAACCGCTGTTGTTTTTTTTTCATTCTGTAAAGAAAAGTTAGCGCTGATTTTTTCACCGCTAATGGTATAAGGCGTGTTTCCCACAATCGCATTACCGTGAATTTTATTTGCATTAAAATTCATACGAAACTCGACCGGCCCCATCCAGGTATCCAAAGAAAATACCGCATTTTCTTTCGCATAATGTTTTAGCAAAACTTCACGACGGGATTTTCCAGTGAAATCAATAAAGGCTTGCCGGATATTTTTATCATCACCGATAAAGCTAAATGTACCTGTCACGGGTTTGCCACGCTTGCGTGGCATTTCAAAACGCCAACTATGAATTGTATCGTCACTCGAAATGTTTTCGATCACTACTGGTTTGGGCGGTACAGGATCATTGCGATAGTGATAGGCTCCTGTTTGCGCCTGATCAAGATAATAACCCGTTGATAATATGGATTGAAAACCATGACTTACCGCATCGCTTACCCCGTCTGGCCCGCGCCATGAGTGAATAACAATGTTTTTAGGCAAATCTTTGTGCTGGATTTCGTCCCAACCAATCATTTTTCGCTGATATTTCTGCAAAACTTTCTGCAAGCGCTGATTAAAATAGGCTTGCAGAGCGCGATGATCTTTTAGACCTTGCGCTTTCATAAACGACTGAATATCTGGATTGGTATTCCAATGCTCAGGATCAACTTCGTCGCCCCCGATATGCACATACTCAAATGGGAATAGTTCTGTTACCTCAGCAATGATTGCATCGGCAAACTCATACACCTTTTCATTGGCAGGATTCAACGTAGGCTTGTGTACGCCCCAGCGATACTCCATCGCATAAGGGCCGGGAGCCGACATCAATTCCGGATAAGCCACAGCAATTGCACTGGCGTGACCAGGCATATCAATTTCCGGTAGCACCTGAATTCCGCGCGCCCGCGCATAGGCAACTACATCGCGAATTTGTTTGCGTGTGTAATATTCGCCATCGGATGCCAATTTATGCAGTTTTGGATATTTTTTCGATTCAAGACGCCAGCCTTGATCATCAGTCAAATGCCAATGAAAGATGTTGTATTTTGCGGCGGCCATAGCATCTATCTGGCGTTTAATAGTGGCAACAGAAAAGAAGTGCCTGGAGGTATCCAATAATAATCCCCGCCATTTAAAACGGGGATGGTCACTTATACTGACCACAGGTAAAGATATTTTTTGATCTGTACCGATTAATTGCAACAGGGTTTCCAGTCCGCGTTGTGCACCTACCAATTGTTTGGCGGTTAGTTCAATTTTCGCAGCGGTGATATTGAGCTGATAGGATTCATCCCAGTCAGCGATATAGTTAGAAATAGGTTGTGCATCTTCTACACGAATTAATAGTTGCGCGTTGCTGTAACTTGTATTTTTCAAGCGTAAAGATTGACCGGTTTGCTGTTGAATTCGCTTTCCCAATATTTTCACAAGCGCAGTTGTTGCAGCAGATTTTTTCCCTTCCACTGCAAAACCTACTGTTTCACCTAATACCAATTGCCCCTGCGTACGCTCTACTTTTTGCGGATAGGGCATCAATAGCAATTGCTCCATTTGGGCATTTACCCAAACAGAACAAAACAAACAGGTTACTAGCAATAGGTATTTAGTCATAAAATTTTTTAAGGTTTTTTATAAGCCACACAATCTACTTCTACCTTGCAATCCACCACCATGCTGGAGACAACACAAGCACGTGCTGGTGGGTTAGCGCCGAAATATTCCATAAAGACACGGTTGAACGACATAAAATCGCGCGGGTCATCGAGCCACACACCGCAGCGCACAACATCTTCTGGGCCGTATCCGGCTTCCGCTAAAATGGCGAGCAGGTTTTTAATGGTTTGATGCGATTGCGCAACAATTCCGCCATCGATAATTTCACCGCTAACCATGGGCACCTGGCCAGACACAAACAACCAACCATCCGCACCGGCTGCTCGCGCAAACGGTAAATGCTGCCCACCAGTACCCTTTCCACCTTCAACGCCATAACGCTTTATTTCTGACATTTTTTTCTTAACCTTTTTAGTATGTGAAGTGGATGAACTCCGTCATTCATTCGGAGACGCGCCGTAAATACGTCCATGTAGGCTCGGGCACAGCATCCATGCTGCGCACGGTCTCCGAACAAATGCCGGAATTCATCCTGCTAGACAATCGCACGATTCAATTGATAAAAAACTATCAATAAAACCCAATCCGCAAATCACGTTGTCTTGCTAGAAATTTTCCCGCGCGTATTCCGGTTACTGCTTTTTGTGCGTAACTCAAAACACCGTTTACCCAAACGGCTTCAATGCCTTCCGCCAATTGTTGCGGCTGGGTAAATGTGGCGGCGTCTTTCACTTTTACCGGGTCAAACAAAACCAAATCAGCGGCAGCACCCACTGCGATGCGGCCGCGATCATCCAAACCAAAACGATCCGCTGACATACGTGTCATTTTGCGGATCGCTTCGGGCAAACTAAAAAGTTTTAAATCGCGACTGTAATGGCCAAGCACCCGTGGAAATGCGCCCCACAAACGTGGATGCGGTAGCGGATCCACAGGTAAACCATCGGAACCCACCATCGTCAGTGGATGCGCCAGAATTTTTTGTACATCCGCTTCGCTCATCCCGTGATATACAGCGCCTGCCGGTTGCAATTTTTTTGCAGTGTCAAGCAAGTTCAAATCCCATTCAGCTGCAATCTCCGCTAATTTTTTCCCACCCTGTTCCGGATGCGGCTCACTCCAGGTGATCACGATATCGAAATCGTTAGTGACTTGTTGCAAATCCAGAGTGGATGAACTGGCACTGTAGGGATAACAATCGCAACCCACTGGATGAGTCTTTGCAACAGTTTCCAATTTTTTTAATACTTCGCCACTGCGTCCCCAGTTGCCTGCGCCCGCACATTTTAAATGCGACACGATAATAGGGGCTTTGGCATGCTCACCAATTTCAAAAGCCTCATCGAGCGCAGCAATAATTTCATCAAATTCGGTACGCAAATGCGTGGTATAAACAGCACCGGTTTCATTGAGTACTTCCGCTAATAATTTCACCTCTTCAGTGCTACTCGCGATGGCTGAACCATAGGCCAATCCAGACGATAAACCTAACGCCCCCTCTTTTAGCGATTCGCGCAATTGGCCGCGCATCAATTCAATTTCACCCGGTGTTGCCACGCGATCCAAACGATCCATATGATTATTGCGCAGCGCCGTATGGCCAATTAATGCGGCAACATTCACCGCAGGCTGCGCACGATTAACCGCATTTTTGTAGCTGGCAAAATCGGCATAACTAAAATCATCCGGTGCACCAAGCAAATTCATTGGATCAGGAAGATCACCGGTCAATGTCACCGGGCTTGCGCTGATTCCGCAATTGCCCACAATTACCGTGGTAATACCCTGCGAAATTTTGGGCAACATCTGCGGTGCGTGAATTACCTGCAGATCGTCGTGGGTATGCACGTCGATAAAACCGGGAGCCAATACCAACCCTTGTGCATCACGCACCGCCATGGCATCGGCCGCCGACAAATCGCCTATTGCAGCAATTGCACCATTACAAATGGCAAGATCGGCGCTATACACAGGTTCACCTGTGCCATCAATAATCTGTGCATTGCGAATAATCAGATCGAACTTCACCCACTGCTCCCAATCACGTTTTTTTAAAAAACGTTTTTTAATAACACTGTTTCAAACGCAGCCATTAATCACCGAGCGGTAATCGGTTATCGCCACCGCGGTATTCATCCAGCGCAAATTTCACACGGCGCAATAATTCTTTGCTTTCATTTTTGCGCGCCAGCGCCAATTCAGTGGCGAGAATATCGATCGCCAATAACATGCCGTAACGCGATGCGGATGGTTTGTAAATAAAATCAGTTTCTTCGGTCATTACCGGAAGCAAAATATTGGCTTTGACTGCCAAGGGTGAATGCGGTGCAGTAAACACAATAATCTGCGCGCCATATTCGCGGGCGATATCAGCCACTTCCAATAATTCCGGCGTTACACCAGTAACCGACAAAAGCACCAACACATCTTGTTCGGTGAGCGTTGCTGCAAGCATGCGTAGCAACACAGGATCGTGGTACGCCGTTACTGCTTTACCCAAACGTGCAATACGGAACTGCACCTCATCGGCCAGCATGGTTGAACCGCCACCCATACCTCCGATATAAATCAGGCGCGCGGAATTTAATAATCCAGCAGCTGCGCGGAAATCTTCTTCAACAAAACGCGCGAGATTTGCACGCAGGGTTGATTCCACATCACTGCAAATCTGGGTATAAAACGCACTTTCCTCGACAGCGGGAACCTCAGATAAAAAGCGTGTTCCCACCGCGCTGGCTTGCGCCAGTTTTAATTTCAGATCACGAATATCTTCACAGCCAACAGCTTTAGCAAAGCGTGAGATAGTGGCGATACTCACAGCTGCTTTTACTGCCAACTGATCAATACTGGCTGAAGCGGCGAAAGCGATATCCTCTAAAATTGCATCAGCAATTTTTTGCTCAGTCGCGGAAAGGCGATCCCGACTGGCGCGCATGTGGTACACAATATCGAACAGACCCGTCATAGTGTTTTCCAAAATCAATTTAGATAAATGCTGCGATCAATGACACAAAACCGAGCGCAACAACGGAAATAATTGTTTCCAATACGGTCCAGGTTTTTAACGTCTGGGTCACGGTCATATTGAAATATTCTTTGATTAACCAGAAGCCGCCGTCATTGACGTGCGACAAAATCAGCGAGCCAGCACCGGTCGCGATCACCAATAACTCCGGGTGCGGATAACCTGCCGCCAGTGCGATCGGCGCAACAATTCCCGCAGCGGTACTCATCGCCACCGTTGCAGAACCCGTCGCAACACGCATTAATGCCGCCACTAACCAACCCATCATCAAGGGCGTCAAAGCCATATCGGAGGAGATAGACACAATTTCTTTGGCGATACCCGCTTCCACTAAAATACGATTTAATCCACCACCGGCGCCCACTAGCAAAGTGATGCCTGCTGTCGGCGCAAGACAGTCGTGACTAAATTTCAAAATCGAATCGCGATTAAATCCACGCGCAATGCCAAGCGTGTAAAAACTCACGAGGGTTGCAATCAATAATGCAACAACGGAGTTGCCGATAAATAACAAAAAATCATTCAGTGCTGTACCCGGTGTTGCAATCAAATTTGCCCAACCACCCAACAGCATTAAAAATACTGGCAATAAAATGGTCGCAAGCGTAATGCCAAAACCCGGCAATTGGCGCTCGCCATCGGCGTGGATAAATTGCTCTTCCAACGGATTCACCGCGGGCAATTGAATGCGCGGTGCAATCCATTTTGCAAAAATTGGCCCGGCAATAATCGCCGTAGGAATTCCCACCAAAAGCGCATAAGAAATTGTGCGTCCAACATTTGCTTGATATTCACCTACCGCAATCATCGCTGCAGGATGCGGTGGCACCAGGCCGTGCACAACGGACAAGCCCGCCACCATCGGTAAACCAACCAATAACATCGAAGTACCAGTCCGGCGTGCAACGTTAAACGCGATCGGAATTAATAAAACAAAACCGACTTCGAAAAAAATCGGAAAGCCAACGAGGAACGCGATAAACACCATTGCCCAATGCACATTTTTTTCGCCGAACCAACGGATCATGGTGCGCGCGATTTGTTCGGCACCGCCTGACTCCGCCATCATTTTTCCGAGCATGGTGCCGAGCGCAACCACCAGTGCGATATGGCCGAGGGTTTTACCCACACCGGCTTCGTAAACAAACACCACATCTTTGGCGGGAATGCCCGCCATCAAACCCAAACCAAGCGACACCAACGTCAGCGTGATAAACGGGTTGAGGCGGTAGCGGGCAATCAACAACACCAACGCGATAATGCTGATGGCGGCGTACACAAGTAACCAATGGCCAGGGCTCAATGCAAATTCCATAACAGCCCCTTAGAAAAACGTTTCCACGGCATCAATCACCGTGTAGTTATCATCGACCACCAACAACTGCCGCCACTTATCAAACGTCAGGCAGGGGTGGGAAATATCCAACGCGAGCATATCGCCCACTTGCAGATCTGCATCCGCAGCAACCTTCATAAATGCGTGTTGATCCATCATCGCCGTGAGCTGCCAATCGGCAGGTGCGACGGCAGGAGCTTCGCTGCCGGGGCGGTAGTGTTTTGCGGGGATAGGCAAGCCAGCATCAAACGCGGCATCGCGCTTACCCAAACCGAGAATGGCAAGGCCGGGCTCGGGGATAGAGAGCACGTAAGCCCACAATTGCAGCGCTGGCAGCAGACTGGTCTGCATGGAGCGGGCAACGGGGTTACTGGCGTGGATACGCGCTTCAGCGGCTTTATAAATGCCCACATCGTGGGTGAGGTAGCAACCGGGGCGCAGGATGATGTCGAGCGGGCGCCCCATATCGAGCCCCGTCCACTCTTCGGCCACCAAATCGAACCAGGCTGAACCAGCGCCGGTGAGGATAATCCGCTCAGCCGTCAACAGGCTGTGAGCTTCCAGAGTCATCAATTCGCGCACGGCGCGACGAAGGAATTCACGGATAGAAGGCTCATCCTTAAGGACACCTTCGTAAACCTCAACACCGGCCAAGACGAGGGATTCCGGGTAGCGGGCGATCGCATCGAGAACTGCGTTACGGGTTTGTTCGTCCCGCACACCGGTGCGGCCGCCTTCCACCCCCAACTCCAGCAGCAGATTCAACCGCTGTCCGGCTCGGGCGAAAAACTGCCCTAATTGTTCAACGTTAACAGGAGAATCGACTATCACAAAAAAGTCGAACTCCGGGTTTTGCAGCAAGCGGGAGATGATCGCCATGTTGGCGCGACCCACCAACTGATTGGCCATGATCACGCGGCGCACACCAAAATGGTAGGCAGCTTGGACTTGTGGCGCAGTCGCCAGGGTGATGCCCCAAGCGCCATGAGCAAGCTGCTGATGAAACAGCGCCGGACTCATGGTGGTTTTGCCATGAGGTGCGAGTTTCAGCCCATAAGTGCTGATAAAGGATTTCATCCAATTAAGGTTGTGCTGGATGCGGGATTGGCTAAGCGCAGCTACCGGAAGGCTTACCTGCTCGCGCAATAGGTTCCACCCCAATTCACTGGTAGAACCAATAGACGGCTGTAAACTTAAGTCACCAAGGCCCTTACCTACTGGACTAAGCGGACGATCCGTCAGCATTTTTTGTAAATTATTTTCTTTGTGCATGCTTTTTTCCCAGCAAAAGCAGAAAAAACGATCATTTTTGCTAGGCTAACATTAAAGAATGGCACTGAAAAGAAAATAATTTACATAAATGGCAGATTATTCCACCTAATTGTGACAGTTTTTCGCACCTCGGCAGCGGCGATAAAGCGTTACTCCTGTCACAGCCAATCCAAAAGCCGGACCTGCGACCAGCATTTTGTAGAAAATCGTCAAAGTTCGATTTTTTTCCACACGACCTCGACAGGGCACATCAAAAAAAGTCACACCTGCAGCCACAAGTGGCAGTTAATGGTAAAGCCAAACTGGGACTTTCAATCGCTCATCGCTTGTTTAATGATCGCGTTGCTGGCAAGAACAGCTTTCCGCGCCCCCCACTAGGCGGATTTTTTGTCCAGCTGGATACGCATCTCCTGCACACAATAACAGCCGCTAACATCCGGCCAACGTATCCGCATCCTTAAACCCAGGATTCATCGCCCATCCCCCCCAGCGAACGGAATACCTGGTTAATAACATCTATTCGATGAGGACAATAATGATGATCAACTTGTTTACCAGATTTGCCAAAGCAAGCCACTTGGCGCTACCCGGCTGCTTGCTGCTCGCCGCGCTGGCCAACCCAAGCCAGGCAGTGGTTTACCAGGCCGAGAGTTACACCAACTTCTTTGACACTACCGCTGGCAATACTGGCGGAGCATTTCGCAATGACGCGGTGGATATAGAAGCCACTACCGATTCCGGTGGCGGTTTCAATGTGGGCTGGATTGAGCCAAATGAGTGGCTGGTTTACGGTGGACTTTCGATTCCCACTTCCGGTAGCTACACCATCCGTATGCGCGTCGCGAGCCCGTCAGGTGCGACGGCTGCGGTCGATCTGAACGGCGGCAGCATCCAGTTGGGCGACTTCGCCATCCCCGCCACCGGTGGCTGGCAGAACTGGACCACCGTCTCCCGCACAGTGAACATCAACGCAGGCACCTATAATCTGGGTGTGTTCGCCAAAACCACTGGTTGGAACTTCAACTGGATCGAAGTAGTAGCCAATGGCGGTGGCGGCAATACGACAGGCCTGCTGACCGTCTACGAACACTGCAACTACGGTGGCTGGTTCCGGGGCTTTAATACCGGTTCATTTGACGGCAACGTGATGACCTCAATGGGCGCGCGCAACGATGCTATCTCCTCAGTGAAAGTCGCCGCTGGCTATGAAGCCGTGCTGTTCGACAACTGGGATTACAGCGGTGCATCGGTAGTGGTATCGGGCGATAACACCTGCTTGAGCAATTTCAACGATCGCACCTCATCGATCATCGTACGCCCGGCAACCAACACCGGTACCGGTTTTGCAGCAGTGGTCAGTGAAACCCAGTTCAACCAAATGTTCCCCGGCCGCAATAGTTTCTATACCTACGCAGGTCTGGTTGCCGCATCAAAAACCTATCCCGCATTTGCAGGTACTGGCGACCTGGCGGCGAAAAAACGCGAAGCGGCAGCAGCATTGGCCAACTTCTCCCACGAAACCGGCGGATTGGTTTACGTCACGGAAATCGCCCAGGGCGAATACTGCGGCGATTGGGATAACAACCCAAGCACTTGTCCTTGTGCACCGGGCAAACGCTACTTCGGTCGCGGCCCGATCCAATTGAGTTGGAACGGCAACTACTGCGCAGCGGGTACGGCTTTGGGGCTAGATCTGCGTGCTAACCCGGATCTGGTATCGCAAAATGCAACCGTTGCCTGGCAAACCGCCCTCTGGTTCTGGATGACCCAGTCGGGCGCTGGCTACCGCCCTGCCCATGATTCCATGGTCGGCGGCTTCGGTTTCGGCGAAACCATCCGTACGATTAATGGCTCACTGGAATGCAATGGCGGCAACCCCGCGCAGGTGCAAAGCCGGATTAACGAGTACAATCGCTTCCTGAATATTTTGGGCACCAGTGCTGGCCCTGGTAATTTGGGTTGTTAATAACCGGGAATAAATAGATAACAAGCTTCTAGAGAACCGCCAACACCAAAGCCGCATCAAGCAATTTGATGCGGCTTTTTTATTTTTTTGAAAATATTTTTAAATCGTGGGAATAAAACCATCGCCTCAAGCGTTAACAAGTTGTAAGTCAACTAACCAAGAGGCACTTCCCATGAAAAACCCAACATTAAACAGCAAAATTTTATTTATCTCTGCTTGCACATTAGCGTCATCAATCTGTCTGGCGAACGAGGTCTCCTCGGGTGTCGATTATAGTGTCGATGCCAAGGCCGATTCGCAAAGCTCATTCAGCACGCAGGCCGACACTCAAAGCGGCTCAATTTCTCTCACCAGTTCGCTCCAACAGCAACAGACAATAAATAACGCGGACAGTATTAACGCCGAAGCAAGCGACAATAGCGAGACTCCCGCTGCAGAAGATTCACCAACCGAATCACCCGTCGCTACAGATGACTCAGCAGCAGACACCAGCACCACAGCAAGTAACAGTTTGACCAACGCTGTATCACTCACCGGCAACACAAAAGTGGAAACACAAAAAACAGTGGATGTTGTTACCGGCAAAACAACTGAATTAACCAATAATGCCAACGAAGTAACCACGGCAGTGGACGGCCGTATTAAAAGTACACTGGCTGCATCAGCCGATGTGACCAACAATATCAGCACACAATTGCAAGGCAATCTGACCAACGTCAATTCCACCACCAATGATGTTGTTGGCACTCAAGTGGATTCATTGGTCGCTACCAACCTGCAACAAAGCGTGCAGCAAAATGTGCAAGGCACAGTGAATAGCACTATTGACGGGGCACTTAATAGCGCAATCACTGGTTCCATCGATAGCACCATTAACAACACCATCCAGGCAACGATTGAAGATACGGTTGAATCCACTGTAGAAAGCACCGTAACCACCGCACTCAATAATAGTTTGGGGCTTGGAAACTAAGGATGAAGGCGCTTCGGCGCCTTTTTTCTCTCCGGTTTTTATTTTCCCCTTCTCATTCAATATCATTTTCGGTGGAGTAACTTATCGTGAAAAAGTCCGTTTATTTTCCCTTGGCTGTTAGTGCAATTAGTGTGGCAAATTCACTCTATGCGGCAACACCTGAAGGCAGTATTCGATTGGAAGCGGGAACCGAATACGATTCCAATTTAGGTGTGGTCGAACTTGACCAGTATTCAACCCAAAGTGATTGGGCAGCGCTGTTGAATGCACGCTTAAATGGGCGCTGGAAAGCCAATGAAAAATTGGATGTAAAAGCGGGATATTATTATTTAACCAAGACTTATCAGGACAATGAAAATTTTGATTTGGATCTTCAGCAGCTATTTGTAGATGCCAGCTACAATTTCGATGTAGTCACCCTTGGCGCCAGCTATCATAATGCTGATGCAGAACTCGCTGACCGGGATTTTCTACAGTTGCAGCAAACCAGCCTGTACGCGTCGCGTTTATTCAACAATCGCATTTTTTTACGCGCAGCAGCGAATTATCAGGATAAAGATTTCCCGGGCAATGCCGGACGCAATGCACAGAATACCGGTGTTGCTGGCGATGTATTTATTTTCTTTCAACAGGGCAATACTTTTTTAGCAGCGGGATTTACCAGAGAAGAAGAGGAAGCGGTACAGAATCAATTTAATTACGATGCACTCAGCTTGCGCGCCAGCATCAACCATAAATTCCAATCCTGGGGAAAGCCAAGCAAATTACAATTAGGTGTGCGTTATCACGACCGGGATTATTCCACTGCTATGATTCCGACTGACGACAACCAAACCGACGTCTTGCGCAGCGACAATCACCGCGTTACCAGTATTGAATGGGAAATTAATTTAACACCAAAGATTACAGCCACCAGCAAAATTGAACGGGGCAACTATGAATCTAATTTGGCCGCCGCTAACTATTCGGAAACACTCGCATCAGTTACCTTCGGGGTGACTTTTTAATGGTTTTAATTCCGCAGTGCGGTTGACATCCAACAGGCCGAGACCAAAAACTGGATCTCGGCCCGACTCACCTAGATCAATTATTTTTTTAGCTAAGCCTTCGATCATGCTGGATAAATTTTTATGCTGCTGCGCCAATTCACACACCACAAATGCTGACACAATCGGTGCCGCAATTGATGTGCCTGACTCGCGCCCAAAACCGCCATTGCTGCGCGCGGTATTGACCGAAACCCCCAAAGCTGCAAAATCAATATAATCTCCGCGATTCGCCCAGCGATAAATTCGCTGCTCGCGATCTACTGCTGTGACCGCAATAACATCCTCATAGGCTGCTGGATACATCGGCGGTGCCGCCGGACCTTCGTTTCCTGCCGCTGCAATCACGGCAATTTCCTGTTGCACCACACGCCCAATCACACTGCGTAAAATTTTGTTGTCAGGGCCAGCAAGGCTCATATTAATTGCACTGACGTTCTCACTCGCCAACCAATTTAATGCACGCACCAAATCCATCATGGTGGCTCCTTGCGCATATTGGTTGCGCGGATAAAAAACCGAAGCCGCATACAGCTGCGCGCCGGGCAATAAAGGCTGCACAGTATCACCGCGCCCTACCAACAACCCGGCAACGGCAGTGCCGTGCGCGCGAGGTGCATCAAATTTTTCGCCTAAAAAATCGCGCACAACGATTTGATTATTGGCAAATGCCGGATGCTCCGTATTAATCGCAGTATCGATCATGCCGATTTTTACCGGCGCATTGCAGACAGGGGCAATCGAGGGAACAACATCTGCTGGCGAAGAGACATTACCGGCTTGCGCACCATAGATATGGTTGCGATCCAGCTGATCTTTTAAATGCATCGGCAACCGCTGCCTTAACGCGGCAAGCGAATCCCACTCCACAGGTACCCGAAAACGCACCAGCACCAAATCCAATCCGGCAAAATCGGTTTGCTCAATAATTTCCGCGGATAAAGGTCGCAATACAGACAACTCTGTTTTATCCAGCATAATTAACCATTCACGCTCGACTGCGCGCCAACCGTTTTCCACCGCGACATCTACAAACGCGGTCTCTCCCGTTCGGGTTAAGATGGGCAACACATCGGTTAACGCATCCAGCGGCACCGCATCAAGCAACTCGGTAACCGGCTTCGCCAAAGGATCGGCCAGTGGATCGACCACAGCGTCGGTCACAGGATTAACCACAGGTTCCAGCTGCTCACTAACCTGCCCGGCAATATCATCAATGTCGCGGACGGTCTGATCCAGCACATCACTATTGAGTAATTGGGTATCCAACAACTGTGCATAAACGGGCGGACAGAGGCAGACAAAAAGGGCACAGCTAAGATAAACAGGTTTCATGGGTTCCCCCTGATGCAATACGGTAGATTTATCATAAAAACCGACTGGACTTCAGTGAAAACGTTTCAGCCGTATAAAAATTCCGGTTAGGTGGGAATAAAATTCAAACTCAAACGTTTACCTGATAGAAACCGCGATTTCCACTGAAATCGATAATTTGATCCAGCGCGCTGCGCGCTGAAACACCTGGGACCAAGCCCTTACCATGAAAGAAGAGTTAATCCATTTAGCGCCTATGCTGCGGCGCTTTGCCTACTCGCTCACTGGCTCTGCACACGACGCCGACGATCTGCTGCAAAACACGCTGGAGCGCCTCCTAAGCCGGGACATCCCGGCAGATGTGGAACTGGCTAAATGGGCATTCCGCGTATGCCGCAATATCTGGATCGATGAGTACCGCGCGCGCAAAATCCGCCAGCGCAATGCCTATTCATTGGAGGAGACCGAAGAACCTTTGGTTGACGGCGAACAGGCTATCTACGATCAAATCACCCTGGGCGAAGTGGATGCAGCGATGGATAAATTACCTGACGACCAGCGCTCCATTATGGCGTTGGTTGCACTACAGGGTATGTCGTACACAGAAGTGGCTGAAACCTTGGGGATTCCTGCCGGAACGGTGATGAGCCGACTGGCACGGGCGCGCATCGCACTCGCCAATTTTTTAAACCCCACATCGATGACATCCTCCGTAAAACCTGGCGCATGAGGAAATGACATGACAGTATCCGACGAAAAATTATCAGCGTTCCTCGATGCAGAGTTGCCGGAAAATGAAATGGAATTTATTCGCGAGCAAATCAGCGAAGATGAAACACTGGCCAATCGCCTGGCGGAATTAGCCATGGTAGACGCACAGATCGCCCAACATTATTCCGCCATCGATGCGCGCCCGCTGCCCGATGCTATCGCGAATCTATTGGCTAGTGCGCCCACCGATGTGGCGCGCGACGTAGCGACGCCCATATCTTCTGCAACAATTATTCCGTTTCCACTGTGGAAAAAAGTCCAGCGCGGCTTGCAACAGCATGCAGCAGTTGCGGCCTGCACAGCATTGGTATTGGGCTTTGGACTCGCACAATTATTACCCGGCACCCAGGATTCATCGCGGGGGGATTGGAATGCAATTGCAGCTGCCCTCGATACAGCAGCGAGCGGAACCGAACACAAATTAGCGAATGACAAACGGATCAAACCTCGCTTAACGTTTATCAATCAACAGGGCGCTTATTGCCGCCAATTTCGCGTCAGTGATTTACATAGCAGCAGTGAAACGATTGCCTGTCGTATAGGCGACAATTGGGAACCGAGCGTTACCATATACACGCAAGGAATATCACCTGAAGGCGATTACCAGACAGCGACAAATGACGCATCTGTGTTAGATCAGGCGTTAGATACTATGATGCACGGCGATGCATTTGATGCGCAGGCAGAATCAGCCATTATCGAGCGTGGCTGGAAAAATGATTAACACTTTCACAATCCACACTATCAGCTACCAACAGGCAATCCATGCAATGAAAATAATGTTTGTGCTCCTCATGATGATCATTAGCGGTTGTACATCGCAATCCGCATACAAAGCTGCCAAAGGTGATAGTTCAGGATACAAAGAAATTGCGCTGGCGGAGAACCACTACCGCGTGCAATTTAAGATGAACGGACATGCACGTGCTAGCGCGCAGAAATATGCATTAATGCGCGCTAGCGAACTGACAATCGCGCAGGGTTATGACTGGTTTATTATCGAAAAGCGTACCCTTCGCACCTTAAATGAACCCGATCCATTCGATTCAACTGCGCGCCCGGTTATCACACGCAATTGTGGTTTGTTAGGTTGCCGCACTCGCTCACAATTACCCGCACAATCAATCGATATACCGGATACTGAAACACTTGTCGTACTGGAAATTCGTATGGGGCGCGGAGTTCGGCCAGAAAAAGAAAGTTATGATGCACGCGAAATGTGGGAAACCGCACACAGCGATAAGACTGCACAATAATGCACATTAAACATTATGTTTAACGCATAAATTTTTAACATAAAAGAAAATGCATTTCTGAAAAAATAATGACATTTAATAATTTTTTTGTAAAAAATACATAAAAAACTCTCACCAAATGGCGTGCTTACCCGCAATCCGCGTAATTTCCCACTGTTATTCGACGCTGGCATAGATGATGCAACACATCTCCCGAGCATTATCATTGTTGATGTGCAACATAAACCACCTAATTATGATTATATTCAGGAGTAATTTATGTCTAGCAACGAAATCTCAACCGTTAAAGATCTCGTCAAAGTATTGCATGATGGGGTAACGTTTTACACAGATGCAAAAATTGAACTGAAAGGTAGCGGTTATGAATCTGCGCTGCAGGAGATGATTGATGCGCGCCAGCAAGCCTTGGCACGTTTACAACCGCTCATTTTCCTGCGCGAAGGTGAGACCGAACCGGGGACAACAATCAGCGGCAGCCTGCACAAAACTTACACCGATATACTCGCCGCCATTAAAAGCAATAAATCACAAGTGTATATTGCACAACTGGAAGAGCTTGAAGACCGGACGCTGGAGTATATTCAAAAGGCGCAATATGAAGCGGTTTCAATTGATATAAAAACAGCTTTAAATTACATCCACAAATCGCTACGTCAATGCCATGACCGTATGCGCAGCCTTAAACGCTCTGCAGCTTAATTGCAATCACAAATGTTTAATTAACAAAATTTAGCTATAAAAAAAGGCCGTTTATCAAGTGATAAACGGCCTTTTTTATCAGCGCAATTTTTATTGTTGCAACTATTGTTGCAACTGCCACTCGCGCCCGGCACGCTCGCTGCGGAAAGTTTCAATCGCGCCGCGCTCTTGCAGAGTGACGTAGACGGTTTTGCCATCAACACCGCCAAAGGCGACATTGGTTGGCTTTTGGCCTTTTAATTTAATGCGTTCGATCACTGTGCCGTGCGGCGATACCACCGTGACTTCACCAGCGGCGTAGCGCGCGATATATAAATTGCCATCGACATCGCAACGCATACCATCCAACCCGTGGTCCGGAAACTGAATTAACAAGCGTTTATTTTTTACAGCGCCGGTGGTTTTATCGATATCGTATTTCCACACATTGCGCTGTACGCTTTCGTTGACGTACAAGTGTTTTTCGTCGGTGCTGACTTCTACACCATTAGTCGTGCCCATATTCGCTTCCAGCAAAGTGACTGTGCCGTCGGTCGCGACCTTCCAGAGATTGCCAGTGCTCTCTTTCCAGTTGGGATCGCTCGCGTAAATCACACCGGATTTTGCGATGGCAATATCGTTGGGCTGATTCATTTTTTCGCTGTGGGCGTGCACAAAAATCGCTTTGGTTTTAGGGTCAATTTTCAACACATTGTGGCCTGAATAATCCGCCACATACATAAATCCGTCGCGATCAAAACGAATCCCGTTGCCAGTGCTGCCTTCAGGCAAAGTCACAAACAATTGCGCATTATCTTTTTCATCGATAACGCCGATGGTGCCGTCTTTACCAAAACTTACCGCGTACAAATTCCCCTGCGCATCCACTGCTGGCCCTTCAATGCCTTGGGTGAATACATTGTCGGCAACGTAATCTTTCGTCTGCGCAATGGTGCATGGCGCTGACGCAAATAATGCAGCGGCGATCAAGTAGCGGGGATTCAATCTCATGTTATTCATAGCGACCTCTTTGTGTTTTTTAAAAATCTGCTGAGCCGCCGTAGTGGTTCGGCATTGATAACACAAACAGGTCGCGGAATAAACGTTTGATAGTCGCTGAAGATTAGGGTTGCCGGTGGCGCAGATCGCGCAAGCGCAGGGTATTTTGCATATAGACCTGACCGGTCTGCCCTTTGATCGATACCGTCATGCTGGGCTGGTCAGCAGTCCAGTCGATTTCAATCAAGCCGTAATTATTGCGGTGCTCGGCCACCCCCAAGCGATGCTGGTTGGGGCTGATGGCTTTCCATTCTTCGGTCAGTCCCGATGACGTTGCCTCCCACAGCGGATAGCTGACAGCGCCATCTACCCTGCTGAATTCCGACCAGTGGGTATCGCCCGAAATAATGAATAGGCCATCCACTTTGAGCTTGTCGATCAAGCCAAACAGACGGGTACGCTCATGGGGAAAATTCGCCCAGCTTTCCCAGCCGGTGAACTCCGGCAGTAATTGCACACTGCTGGCAATGACGCGCAAATCTGCTGGCTGCTGCAGTTGCGCCTCCAACCACTGCCATTGCGCTTCGCCTAACAGTTGGGCGGAAGTGTCGGTGAGCGGCTCGTAGGGACCCATCTTTTTGGGGGCTTTTTTGAGCAGGTATTCGGCCTTGGATACCCCTTTAAGCGGGCTGCGATTCCAGCGCAAGTCGAGCAAAATCAGCTGCACCCGCTGCCCCGGTTCGCCATAGGTATGGGCGGTATAGATGCCATCGGTGCGGGTGCGACGGGCGGAATCCGCAGGTTCGCCCCAAAAATCGAGCATGATCTGGCGCGAGGCTTCTTTCTGCGGGAATTCGGCACCGACATCATCGGCGCCGTAGTCGTGATCATCCCATGTGGCTATCACATGGCTTTGCTGGCGCAGGGCTTGGAAACCGGGGTTTGCGCCCAGCGTCTGGTATTTGCGAGCTAGCTCGGCCATATCCTGGGTGTCGCCGTAGATGTTATCGCCCAAAAACACAAACAAATCCGGGCGCTCGATATTGATCGCCTTCCAAATGGGCTGCTCGTGATCCTGATGTACACAGGAACCGAAGGCTATGCGAGTGATGCCCTTGCCCAGATCCGGTTTATTGGGAAGGGGCTTGCCGCTATCGGCGATGGCGAGAGCAGGCAAAAACACCGCCGCGAGCCAAAGCAAGATCGGGGAAATTAAGCGGGATTTCATGGCGATACCTTTGTCTTGGATAAATTAAGGATCTCAACCATCGGCTTACCGGCGGCAGCGCTATAGGCTGCCGGATCAAACCCCAGCAGCTGCAATGCGGTTGCTGCGATTTGGTTGGAGTACCACTCGCCCTGCAGTTCGCCCGCTGCTTTAACGCCCGGCCCCATGGCCGCAAACCACACCTGATCGGCGCCTGGAATCCCCTCCTGGAAAGGCGCCATCTCCGGTGCTGAGGCGTTACGCGCGACCGCCTTTTTACTGCCGTGATGCTTCCAGCCTTCCAGCGGCAACTCCCCGCGCCCGTGGTCGGTGGTGATCAACAGCAAAGTTTTATCGCGGTAGCGGCGATCACTCTGCACACGATTCCATAGCTCGCGCACAAAGCCATCAAAGCGGTGCGCGGCCTGAATGTACTGGTCAAATTCGCCGTCGTGGGCGAAGTCATCGGTCTCGCCGTAGGCGATGTAGATCAGGCGCGGCTTGTCTTCGGCCAATGCCGCCAGCGCATACTGGTGGGTAAACACATCCAAACGCACACTTTGCCAGGGGCTGGGGGTTTGGCGCTGCAGCTCGTTGATAAACGCTTCGC
The DNA here is from genome assembly GCF_031457055.1 of Cellvibrio fibrivorans. Taxonomy (NCBI): domain Bacteria; kingdom Pseudomonadati; phylum Pseudomonadota; class Gammaproteobacteria; order Cellvibrionales; family Cellvibrionaceae; genus Cellvibrio; species Cellvibrio fibrivorans. The sequence continues at coordinate 374,897 of NZ_JAVDVX010000001.1, forward strand.
GCGCGCTTACCTTGCCCAGCGCCGGGGAAAACCCGGCATTGACCGGAAACCCGGCGCGTTTGCTATTGAGAATGGCGGGAAATACATCCCATGAGCCAAACGCCTGCACCTTACCGCGCCATTGCGGCTGCTGGTTGATCCACTCGGGAAAGGTCACATTCGGGTTGGGCACAGGATCATTGGTATCAATGGCGGGATCGGCGCGTCCGGTGAGGATCTCGCTGTAACCCGGATAGGAAAAATGCCAGTCGTTGGTTACTTGCATACGGCTGGATTGGTCGCGGTTGCCCAGCAACACACCCTTGGTCGCCATTTCACTCCAGATAAACGGCAGCAGTTTCGCGCGCGCCTGTTGCGGATCGGCGGCGCTGAATGCGGTGCGCAGGGAGTCGGGGTGTTCGGTGTAGCGGCTATCGTTGAGCAAGCGCTCATCCATACCGCGAAAGACTTCCTGCCAACGCAGGCCATCGACCGTCACCAAAATCAAGTGTTGTGCGGGGCGTTCAGCGAGCGCTACCGATGCCAGCAGGCTCAATATACAAATCCCGATGCAACGAACAGGAGTCAGTATCGTCATGTTGCGTTTCTCCACAGAGGTATCGACGAAAAAAAGGCGCTTCGCAAGAAGCGCCCAATCCCAAAAGACGGATTAAAGGTCACGAGAAATTGATCGATCAGAACATCGCTTTTAACGAGAAAAATGCTTGCTGCGGTGCGCCCGGCAACAAGGTCTGGGCAGTGCCATTTGGATCGGTATTGGAGAAGCCACCGCTGCCAACGGTAGAGATGTAATCTTCATCCGTGAGGTTGGTGATATCCAACTGCGCGGTCAGTTGTTTGAGTGCGCCCAAGTCTTCAAAGCGATAGCCAAGGCTCAGGTTCAGCAGATTGTAAGCATCTACCGAGCCGTCATTGGTGTAGGTGTAATAGCGTTCGCCGGTGTGTTTGAAATGCAACTTGGCGAAAGCGCCGCCCATTTCCAGACCCAGCTCGGAGTTGAACATCAGCTCCGGTGAATCCACAACGGTTTTACCGGAGAGTGCCACGCGGGTATTGCCTTCGGTGAAATAGTCGTCGGAGTAGGTGGAGTCATTCAGGCTGGCTGAGTTGTACCAGTACCAGTTGTCGTTGATCTGCCAGTTAAGGCCGGCTTCAAGACCAATCGCCTCAACCGCCCCCACGTTGGCCAACGCATTGAAGCTGCCGATAATCGCCGAACCCTGTTGGATGGCGAGCAGGCGATCATCAAATTCCACGTAATAGGCGGTCATCACGCCTTCAAAACTGTCGCCACGGAAACGCCAGCCCAATTCGAGCGAGGTAGCGGTTTCGGGTTGAATGCTGTCGCGGATTTCCTCAAAGCCTGCTTGGGTAGCCGAGAAAGGCGAGGTGCCGGTGGCAGAGCCGATCAGCGCGCGGGCGTTTTTCCCCAGGGTGCTGTAGATCTCCTGCTTGTCAGTCAGGTCATACACAAAGCCCAGTTGCGGCAGGAAGTTTTCGCTGGTCTCGATACTGCCGGTTTTGTTATCGCCCACCACTGTGCCCGCATCCACTTCCACCTCCATGGATTTCACACCCAGCTCGATACGCAGGGCGTCGGTCGCTTGCCAGGAGTCCTGAATATGCAGTTGCAGGGTGTCAGTCGTGAATTCGTATTCCCATTGGGTCAGCAGCGGATTGCGTTGGAATTCGGTGAATGAACGGGTCGGTTTAACCAATCCGGTTTCGCCGTAGAAACGGCGCGCCTGATTAAAATCATTGGTTTCGATCCACAGGCCAGCATTCACGCTGTGGTCACCCAAATCAAAGGTCAGGCCCGATACAACGCCGGTGCGGTCGATATCGTACTCGGTAGTGCGTATCGACAAAGGCGCACCATTAGGTGTCGGAACGTAAGGTGTACCCCACAGGCCCTGACCTTCATTGGTGTGTTGGTAAATGGTGGTTTTCCAGTCGGTGACGCTGCCGAGCGGCAGATCGAGGGCGATGTAACCCACGTTGTCTTCACGCAGGCCGGCGGCATCCCAGTAGGCGTCATCCAAACTGTTCACCTTGCCGGTAAAATTCCCCTGAGCAGCGGCGACAGCGCGGGCATAGTCAGCGCCATAGTTGTCCCAGTCGCGCCCGAGACGGTCGATCATCTCCAGCGACATATCCTGATAATCATTTTCGACGCGATCTGAATAGCTGTAGAAGCCGGTCAGCTTCGCTTCGCCGATTGACTGCACGATTTTGAAATTGAGCGCTTCTTGCTGCTGCTCGCCATCGCCTTTCCATTTGTCGGTGGTTTGATCAACGTAGCTCAGGAACAGACGAGTGCCTGCACCGCCGAACTCACCTGAATCAACACGCACAAACGCGCGCTGGGCAGAATCGCTACCCACACTGCCATCCACATGGGCAGCAAATTCGGTGGCTGGATCGAGCGAGGTAAATTCCAGGGTGCCGCCCAGATTGCTGGTTGACGCAGCAGCCAAAGAACCAGCACCTTGCGACAGCGCTACAGCGCCGATGTTTTCAGAGATGATCGCGCGGCTAATGTGCAGGCCGTTGTGATTGCCGTAAGACATATCGCCCAGCGGCACATCGTCGAGGGTAAAGCCCAATTGGTTTTGGCCAAAACCGCGCACCACAATGCGGGTAGACCACTCGTAGGCCCCATAAGGATCAGCGGACTGGAAGTTCACACCGGGCAACTTTTCAACGGCTTTGAGCGGGCTGGTTCCTGCGGGATATTCGGCTAATTCAGCCGCACCCAACACATGTACCTGGCGGGTTTCACCGCGTCCGAATACCATGGTTTCTTCAACTTGAGCGGCGGCGCCAGCCGCTGATGTATTTATCGCAGTGGTCTGCGCGTTGACCGCGCCCGATGCCGCTGCGATTAACAGAGCCAGTAGAGTCTTGTTCATAAGCCTTCCCCAATCAGTGTGTGTGATTTATTGGAAGGCAACTCTAGATGCCAAATATGACTGGCAGACTGCGGTTTTCTTAAACTTTTGTGTGAAAAAAATGACGTTTTTATTAATGACAGCAATAAATATCGCGGGATTTTTTAATTGCTGGTCATCATGCAATTGCAGGTATATCTATGCCGGTAGCCGTACCTATGGCTCCCCAGAGCACACCCACCATTGCATTCCAGACTTTTTCAATCGTCACCTTGGCCAAGCCTTGCAAGGTGTTAGCAAAACTTTGCGCCATGGTTTTTAAACTATCGAGAAAAAATTCCTGCGTCTCTGTGGTTATCTGCCCACTCGCAATGCCCGCCGCGACCAGCGCCGCCTGTTGCGCTATGGCTTTTATTTGGCGATCAGAAAAACCTTTCAAGACTGAGATGTCTTTTTTGGCCACATGCGACGCCGCCGATTTCATTTGCTCCATCAAACTCGAAATATCAATGGGTGTAGTCATGGCTTAATTCCCCTCACGCTCTAAAAAATTTTCATAGGTCAGAGCTTGGTCCAGATAAATCACCACCTGCCCTTTAAAGGCAGCCACTTCAAATGCAGTGACGCCCTGTTTTTTATCCACATCGCGCATTTTAGTGAGCGTAATGGAAATTTGTTCCAACGCCGCTGCGCTCGGCACTTCACCGGTATCTGTGATAGTGATACCGCGCTTGGCGAGATATTCATTCACTTTATCGCCGACACTGCTTTTTGGTGTCGGGCGCGATTTGGCTTGCAAGGCGAGCGCATCGAGGTTGCCGATAATACTGCTGTAGGTGGCATCGCGCTGCGCAAAACTGCTGGCCGCAGTACCCGCTGAAGTCGAAGCAAAGTGAGTCATGATTTGTTGGCTGGCGGTTACCAGACCATCGGCGATGGCTTTATCGTAATTTGGAGCAAGGCGGGCAACGCAGGCTGACAACAGCAGCATTAGCGCGAGCGGTAAAATAATAGTGGCCAAGCGCTTCATAGCGCATCTCCTTGGAACGGCTCAGGGGGAAGCAACCTTATAACCAAGAATAACCGCGAGCGCAAATAGAATTGCGGGGGGAAGTATTCGCAACCGGATTAAAAATACAGCGCCACACAAAACGCCACAAACAAACTACCCGACAAATATTGCCAGAAGCGCACCGGATTTTTTTCTAACAAAAGTGCACGGTACTGCTGTTTATATTTTGGATTGGGATGCTGGAGTTCATGCAAAAACTCCGAAATGTCGCCGTGGCGACGCTCCGGGTCATAGCGCAGCCCTTTGCGGATAGCGCCGTCAATCCAGAAAGGTACCAGGGGATTTAATTCATAACTGGAGGTGTAACGGGTGTTGAGATAGGCGCGCTCAGTGCGGCAGTTACCGAGTTTGCCGTCAAAGGGCGCAGCGCCAGTGAGCATTTCGAATACGATAATCGCAAGCGAAAACAAATCGGATTTTTCATGGCTCTTGCCATGCAAAATGGTTTCCGGCGCGGAGTATTCTGCCGTACCTAAAATGCGTTCGCGCGCAATAGGCGAACTGATTTCAGCAATACCTTTAACCAGGCAGGAGCCAAAATCGATAATTTTTATTTCGCCGTGGCGATCCACCATGATATTGGCGGGGCGCAAATCCTGATGCAGGGTTTCGCGGCGATGGAACGCACGCAAGCCTTTGCAAATTTGTTCCACCATATAAATAACATCCTGCACCGGTGGAACAGGATGTTGCTTGATCCATTGCGACAAGGTCTGGCCATCGATATATTCCATCAAATAATACAGGCAACTTTTCGCTTTATTGGGCGCAATGACTTTCACCACATGGGCGCTATGGATACGGCTGCCCACCCAGCTCTCTAGAATAAAACGCTCAATATAAGCCGGATCATCGGCAAAATTAATTGAGGGTGTTTTCATGCACAGGGTTTGGCCGCTGTTAGTGTCAGTCACTAAATACACCTGACTGCGGCTACTTGCATGCAATTCTTTTTCGATGCGGTAGCCGTCAATTACCATTCCGGCATTCAAATGTGGAGGAAAAGGTAAGGCGCTGAGTTTTTGGCAAGCATCATCCACACTTTGCGCAGGCAGTGCATCAACGCGCAAAATCTGGCAACTGATATTGTCATCACTCTTACTCGCCAGCGCGAGCTCCACCAATTGCTGGCTGAGCAATTCGTAATTGTCACCACCGGATTGCAAATGCGCGCAGAGTTGTTCATCGCTTATAAAATCGTGCAAGCCATCAGTGCTGAGTAAAAAAATATCGTTTTCTTCAAGATCGATAGTTTTGTAATCCACATCGAGCGATACATCCAACCCCATCGCCCGTACCAGATAGGATTGCTCGGCACTGATAATCGTGCGATGGTCGCGCGTGAGTTGCTCCAGTTTTCCCGCACGCAGGCGATAAATACGTGAATCGCCCACATGAAAAATATGCGCGCTGTGGGATTTAAAAATAATACAACTCAGCGTACTGACAAAACCTTTTTGCGCCTCGCGCAAATGTTGCCCGCGCGAATACAACCAGCGGTTGAGCGCGATCAATACTTGCGTCGTGGATTTTTTTACCGTCCAGGTATCGGGCGTGGAAAAATAGTCAGCGAGGAAATTGCGCACGCAGGTTTCACTCGCTTCTTTACCTGCCTCGGCCGCACTCACGCCATCGGCAATAATCGCAGCGGCACCTTTGGTATCCAGCAACATGCCCTCAGGAATACGGATGCCCAGCGCGTCTTCGTTTTGCGCTTTAATTCCCGCCGATGAAAATTGGCCGACGGTGAAAGCAAGGTTACTGTTGAGATGCCATGCGTTCATCAGTGCATTTCTACCATTTGCACACTGCCATCGGGCAGCACTTCAAACATACTGCTTTTAGGTTCTTCCAACCACATGGCTGCCATAGCCGCAAGCGCGATACAACCGGCGATGGTGAGGAAAAATACCGGCGTGCTGACAAACGAAAATACGGTGAGCAACACCACTGCACCTATATTGCCGTAAGCACCGACAATACCGGCGATTTGTCCGGTGAGACTGCGGCGGATTAAGGGCACTACGGCAAACACACAACCGGCAGCAGAACCTAAAAAGAATGAGCTACACATCATCGCCGCTACGGCGAGTGCAATAGGCCAATCGCTGGTAATGGTTGATAACACAAAAAATCCTATTGCCGCGCCGATCAATAAAATCACCAAGGATTTTTTGCGGCCAAATTTATCGCTGATCCAACCGCCGGATGGGCACGAGCCGATGTCCACCGCCGCAAAACAGGCACCGAACACACCGGCCAAGGCAACAGGGACTGCAAAGGTATTTTGGAAAAACATCGGCAACATGGAAACCACTGCCAATTCGGAACCAAAGGTGACCGCGTAGGCGATACTCAAGATCGCCACTTGTTTAAATTTATATTGCTGGAGCTTATCGACCGGCTTGGAAAATATTTGCACATTGAGGCTATAAATTTTGCGGCACTGCAATACAAAAATAGCCACCAGCACCGCATAAATAATGTAGAGCGTGGTAATAGAAATGAGCCCGAGCGAACTGACTTTCCAGGCCAGCAGCGCCAGTGCGCCATACATGGGAATATTGACCAATAGATACAACACAAAATCTTTTTTGCTGGTCACTTCAAGACCGCCGGATTTATTCGGTTTGAAATACGTTGAACCAGCAGGTGTATCAGTTACTGAAAAATAGTAAATAAAGGCATACACAAACGCGATTGCACCGGTCAGCCCGGTCGCGTAGCGCCAGCCATCATCGCCACCCACTACTAAAGCCAGCGTAGGCAAACTTATTGCCGCAGCTGCTGAGCCGATATTGCCCAGTCCTTTATACACACCTTCAGCCAATCCCATTTGGCGCGCGGGAAACCATTCACTGATCATGCGGATACCAATCACAAAACCGGCGCCGACAAAGCCGAGCAGGAAGCGCGCAAGGGCGAGCATCTCAAAACTGGTGGCGAGCGAAAAAAACAAACAGAGGAAGCCGGTGATAACTAATAAGACGGAATAGACATTGCGCGGCCCAAATGAATCCACCAGCATGCCGACTACAATCCGCGCGGGAATCGTCAGGGCCACATTAAGGATCAACAGGGTTTTAATCTGCTGCTCACTCAAACCAAAACTGGCCTGGATCGCGAGCAACAAAGGCGCATGGTTGAACCACACAAGGAAAGTAATAAAAAAGGCCATCCAGGTCATGTGCAGGATCTTTGTCTTACCGGTAAACGACAACAAATCCAGTTGTGCACTATTTTTACTCATCACCAACACCTCAAGGCTAATCTATGAGGCGCTTTCAGCAATAATTACGCCATTTTATAAATCATCGCGCTAAATCGGCAGGAAAAATCTGCACCAGACTAAAACAGTCCACTAAAACACACTAAAAAGCACAATTAGCGAGCACTGTGCACTCGCTATTTATCCCATTTTGGCGCAAAACACAGCCATTCTTATGCACACTTTTAGACCATTAAATCGACTGCCAGCCGCTAAACCCCTGTATTTATAGGGTAAAACGGGTTGCTATGGATTGGTGGCTGCGCCATCAGCTTGCACTTTTTCTCTATTCCCTTTCTTACCGCCCACCAGCAACACCCAAAAAAGCGCACACCCGTATTTTTATTACCAAATGCACCAATCAGACTCAATAAGAGAATTTTTGGCGTTTATTTGGAGCACATCAAATACCTAAATATGCACCCAAATGCATCCACACCACCCAATTTCGCTTTTTAAGCGCACCATTTATGGTTTGGCATAGCCATTGCAAAACCCTATTTGATATTCACCGTGTTGATTCAAATAATTTTTACCGGATAACCGCCATGAGCACTCATCGTTTAAACCTGTTGGACTTTTCCAATAAATCCGTTGCTACCCTGCACTTCACCTGGTTCGCATTTTTTCTCACCTTTGTCATGTGGTTTAGTTTGCCCTCGCTCAAACCGCTGATCACCGCCTCGATTGTGATGACGCCCCAGCAGTGGGCCGCACTCTTAACCCTCAACGTAGCACTGACCATTCCTGCCCGCATTGTGGTCGGCAGCCTGGTAGATAAATTTGGCCCGCGCGCCATTTACTCCAGCTTGTTAATTTTTTCCGGCGCCATACTGATTGCATTTGCCTGTGCACAAACGTTTGAGCAGCTTGCACTCTTCCGCTTCTTGCTCGGTTTTGTGGGCGCCGGTTTTGTGATCGGCATTCGTTTAGTCAGTGAATGGTTCCCTGCGCGTCAAGTCGGTTTGGCGGAAGGGATTTACGGCGGCTGGGGTAACTTTGGTGCAGCGGCAGCAGGTTTTACCCTGCCCTTCTTAGCGATCCATGTATTCGGCGGCGATGACGGCTGGCGCTATGCGATGGGCACCGCCGCAATTATCGCGATGGTTTATGGTGTGGCTTTCTATCTCACCGTGCGCAACACACCAAAGGGTTCTACCTATTTCAAACCGAAAAAATCCGGCGGTTTGGAAGTGAGCAATAGAAAAGATTTTATTTTCTACGTAATGATGAACGTGCCTATGTATTTAATCCTCGCGGTACTCGCGTGGAAAATGTCGCCATCCAATCTGGGGTTATTAAGTGCAACCACGACCTATGCTCTCTACGTTGTGTTGCTGGTTCTGTTCGCGTTTCAATTTTCACAAATTTATCGCGTGAATAAAGACATGCTGCAAAAAGGCAGTGTGGCCGAGCACGATAAATACGAATTTAAACAAGTGGCGATTTTAAGCTGGGCCTATCTCGCCACCTTCGGTTCTGAAATTGCGGTGGTGTCCGTATTGCCCGCCTTCTTTATGACGACCTTCACCGGATTAAGCGTGACCCAAGCCGCGATGCTCGGCGGTTCATTTGCGTTTATGAATTTGGTGGCGCGCCCTGGCGGTGGCTGGGTGAGTGATAAATTTGGTCGCCGTTTTAGCATGAGTATTATTCTCGCCGGTGTTGCCTGCGGTTATATGCTGTTATCGCAAATTAACGCCAGCTGGCCGCTATACCTTGCCTTCAGCGCGGTATTTATTTGTTCGCTGTTTGTGCAAGCCGGTTGCGGTGCAGTGTTTGCGGTAGTGCCGTTAATTAAACGCCGTATGACTGGCCAAATTGCCGGCCTTGCCGGTGCCTATGGCAATGTGGGCGCGCTGTTCTTCCTGACCATGAATACCTTTATCGATATTCAAATGTTCTTCTGGATGCTCGCTGCCGCTGCCGCAATCGGCCTGGTATTTGTGCAGTTCCTAAAAGAGCCTAAAGGCCATGTAGTTGAAGTGAATGAAGACGGTTCATTGCATAAGATTGAAGTGAGTTAAAACGGAGCTGGATACCTGCGCGCGCAGGTATGACGACAAATCAATTGCCGACAGTTATGCTGTCGGCAATTTCTTTTTATAACAACAGAAAATCCTATGGAACACCTGCAATCAACACTGCACATTAGCTTCGCGCAAAAAAGTGAAGCGGGGCGCAAACCGGAAAATCAGGATACGGTTGGCGCACGCATTCCCGAAGGCAATTTGCTCACCACGAAAGGAATAGCGATTGCGATTGCCGATGGTGTCAGCAGCAGTAAAGCCGCTCGTGAAGCGAGCCAAACGGCAATTGCCGGTTTCCTCAGCGATTATTTCGCAACACCCGACACCTGGCGCACGCAGCAATCGGCCATGCGTGTGATCCAGAGTTTGAATTCCAGCTTGTGGGGGCGCAGCCAAAATTCTATTTACGGTGAAGGTTATCTCACCACTTTTTCTGCGCTGATTTTAAAAGGCGACACCGGATTTATTTTTCATGTGGGTGACACCCGCGTCTATCGCCTGCGCGATAATAATCTCGAATTGCTCACCCGCGACCACACCCAGCGCATTGATAAACACACCACCCATTTAAGCCGCGCTATGGGCGCAGATCCCTATCTGGAAGTGGATATGCACAGCCTGGAATTGCAGCGCGGCGATATTTTTATTTTATCCAGCGATGGGATTCACGAGCACATCCCAGCGCAGGAATTTAAAGCCTTTATTCTTCAGCACCGCGACAACCTCGAAGAAATTGTCAACCAAGCTATACCAGTCGCGCTGCAATATAACAGCGAGGACAACCTCAGTATTCAAGCGTTACGTATTGAAAGCCTCGGCACTGCTGCGCAGGACGATGCGGTGCAAGTCTTATCGCGCCTGCCTTTTCCTCCCGTGTTATCACCCGGCCAAAGCCTGGATGGTTTGCGCATCAAAAAAATACTGCACGAATCAACCCGCAGCCAGGTGTATTTAGTCGAAGACGAAAAAAATAATTTGCTGGTGATGAAAACCCCGTCGGAACTTTATCAAGACGATAAAGCCTACATCGAACGCTTTGTAATGGAATCCTGGATAGGCGCGCGCATCCAAAGCGCCGGTGTTGTGCGCGTGATTCCCGCCGCTGAATCGCGCTCCTGTTTGTATTACCTCACCGAATATATTCCCGGCCCCACGCTCACCCAATTATTAAAAGAGCGCGGCATTTTGTCGATTCTGGATGCAGTGGAATTAACCGAAGGATTGATCCGTGGCATACGCGCGTTCCATCGCAAGGAAACCCTGCACCAGGATTTAAAACCGGACAATATTGTGATCAGCGCCAAAGGCCCGATGATTGTCGATTTCGGTTCCTGCTGGGTCGCAGGCGTGCAGGAAATTGGTGCACCCTTTGTACGCGACCGGGTGCTCGGAACACTCGATTATTCCGCCCCGGAATACCGTTACAACGGCAAAGTCAGCGCCGCCTCCGACCAATTCTCGCTCGCGGTGCTGCTCTATGAAATGCTTACCGGCAAACTGCCGTTTGGCAGTAACTACAGCAAAGCCATGGATTTAAAAAGTTTCCAACGGCTGCAATACATCTCCGCCATGAAATACAATCCACTGGTGCCCTACTGGCTCGACAAAGCGCTGGAAAAAGCCCTGAGCATTTACCCCAACAGCCGCTATGAAGCGCTCTCGGAATGGCTACAGGATTTAAAACGCCCCAACCCGGAATGGCTCACGCCACGTGCACAACCGCTGCTGGAGCGCTACCCCGACAAAGTCTGGAAAGTCCTCGCTGCGACCGGATGGATTGCGGCAGCCATCGCATTTTTTTGGCGCCATTAACCTTACGAACTCCGGGTTGTGATTTGCATAGCCCCTGGCGCATTAATTTTCTGTTAGTCTCTGTGCAAATAACACACACTCAATAACGATCATTGCTCGCACAGGGACTTTACTGTCATGACCATCAAACGCGCCCTGATTGTGGATGACTCCACTACCGCCCAATACCGGCTCAAAAAGATGCTGCGCCGCTACCCGCTCGATATCGATATCGTCGATTCCGGTGAAGCCGCGCTGCGCTACCTCGCCCGCCATGCACCTGCAGTGATTTTTATGGATCACCTGATGCCGGGCATCGACGGCTTCCGCGCGCTGCAAATTATTAAATCCAATCCCGATACCGCGATGATCCCGGTGATTATGTACACCTCCAAAAGTGGCGATGTGTACACCGGGCAAGCGCGCGCATTGGGTGCGCTGGATGTGGTGAGCAAAGACCGTATCAATGCCACCGATTTATCCAAGGTGATGGAAGCCATCCATATTTATCCCAATGCGAAAATCGATGAGAGCGATATCGTTGAAAGCGCGGAATTAATCGCCGCCGCCAACCAAGTTACCGCCAGCGCTGACAGTGTGAATGAGACCAATACGCCGCCACTGGATCGCCGCACGTCATCTCTGGAACAAGCGCGCAACCTGGATTTGCGTTTAAGCCATATGGAACACAGCTTGGAAGACAACCGCCGGTTTATCACCTCGCGCGTTGTGCGTGAACTGCAAGGGCTGAGGCAGAATTTGCGGCAAGAACTGGGCGATATATTGCAACAGCAGCAACCCGCCATCCCTGCACCCACTGCACAGGCACCTGTTGCTGAAATAAAAACGGGAAATTCCGGTTGGACGATGTTCGCGATTTTTTTATCGGTTATTTCACTCGCCGTCATCGCCTACTTTTTGCTGTTGATCAACAATCAACTCCATGACAATAAAACCCAGCAAGAAGCACTTAGCAAACAACTACAAGAAGTCACTGCACAAGCCAACAAAGAGCCAGAGCTGGTTAGCCCGGCGCTGGTCAACGCCGGGATCGCGCAACCAAAACCCCTGCTCGCCCCCGACAACAATTTGCTCGCCGATCTTGCGTGGACATTCAACCAAAGCGGCACACTGGCATTCCATCAAAACACCATCGACCCCAAACCACTCTTGCGCTTGCACGAATTATTACATCGCCTCGCCAGCAACGGTTTTAAAGGCACAGCCACGGTGAATATTTATGTCGGGGATTTTTGCGTAATGGTAGACAACATGGGCATGGCACAATTAGCACCGCCGAATAAAACCCTCGGCGATTGCATGCTCTCCAGCGAGATTTACACCATCGCACGCCTGATGGATGACTACACACGCGAAGTGTCGATGATTCTGGGCAACTTAACCCGCGATGTAAATTCAACCATCCAAATTGCCATTACCGCCGCACCCGGCAATGATCCTTATCCAGAGCGCATACCGATTATAAATGCAGGCGATTGGAATGCACTGGCGCAAAATAATAATCGCTTGGAATTGGTGTTAGTGGCGGATGAAGAGCAGTAACAGACGATAGATAAAGATATTATTAAGCGAGCCTGATTTTTAGGCTCGCTTTTTTATTGGCGGTTAATCAGGATTATCGGAAGTGATGTCGCCCATCCGCATTTTGATGGTAACTGTAAATGAACGGCTGTTAAATTCTTTCGCAGTTTTTTACTAGAATTATGGACAGATTTTACTGTAAAGCATCTCATTAAAAACCATACCATTCTTATAAATGGCTTTTTCCAACACCGCTTCTAATTTATAACCACACTTCTGCAAAACGTTAGCAGAGGCTAAATTCCCTTCAAAAACTGAAGCGTTTAACCGAATAAAATCGGTATTCTGAAAGAGAAAATCAGTGAATTTTTGCAAAGCCTCTGAAGCAATACCTTTGCCCCAATAGGGCTTGGCCACCCAATAGCCTATTTCGGCAGTTTTTTGCTTTTCAAATTCACCTGGAATAGCGCTAATTGAACCGACAAATATGCCATTGTGAATTATGGCGTAGACAACGCCAATTTTACTGCCCGTATTTACCCACCATTGTGCGGCCTCATTGGTATATGGCTGAGGCAGTCTTGCGGAGAGGAAATGTGTTTGAGTTTCGTCATTTAGATATGAGACCAAAAGCGCCTCATCTTTCTGTTCAAATTTTCTCAGTTCTAACATCTACGCTCTCACTGCCAAATAAATAATTGCGGTAGCCTTACACATAAGCCCGCAGTCAAGTTAGTCAAACTCATGAACTTCTTAGTCGTTGCCCCCACTTACTGGAAACAAATAAAAACCCAAATAAACCGGCCATAATTGCAATATCAGCGACATTGAATACACCCGTTTTAAGAGGCCCCATTTGCAACAACATGAAATCCACTACACGGCCATCATTGACAGCTCGGTCATATAAATTCCCAAAGCCACCCGCAAGTATAAGTAAGCCTACCGTAAAACTATATTTATCCATGGGCTTAACTAGCATGTAGATCAAGCCACCCACTAACACCAATCCGACCAGAAACGTGAATAGAATAACCCGCACCTCGTCGGATAGCTCTGCCCCAAGACTCAGCATACCCCCGGTGTTTTCGTGATAAGTGAGACTAAAGAAACCATTTAAAAATGATAATGGTTCCTGGCCTTTAAGCAGGCTTACAGCTTGATCTTTCGTGTAACGATCACACCCAACGAGAGGGAAGAAAATCAATAGAATTAGCAACGTCTTAATTTTCATTTAGGTCGAACCTCAACTCTCATCAATGTCATACATATGATCAACCACATACCGCATCTTGGGTTGCAAGCCATTTACCTGGGTTTTGCTGTAATAATCCTGCCAGTGTTTTACACCGCTCCAAAAAGTTTCTGGTGCAGATAAGTTGGCATTCACACCGGGAGCTAAATCAAAACCATTTGCGCTAAAAATTTGGTTCAGCACCATCGCTGAGGGGAAGCCAATTTGTTGCATCAGTGGATTAGTGGCATTGCCTGCGCCCCACACAAACGCGAGCCAAGGTAAAATATTTTCAACAGCATCGTAACTCACACGCGATTTTTGATATTCCGCAAGCGATTGCAGGATTTGCTCTTGAGGTACGGGAATCGCGAGCAGTGCCAAGTTAGGATAATCTTTTTGTGTGGGCAATTTATTAAACGGCAGCTCGATCAAACCATTGCGTGTAGGAGCATAGGTCGCGGTAGCGGGTTGGAATAAGGGTAGATTAAAAAATGCAGCGCTGGAAAAGTCACCATCCTGAATTTTAAATAACGCACATTCCGACCAATATGACGGCAGCATATCGCCACGCAAATGGGATTGGGCTACGCGGATGCGGAATGACGCAACATCCTTACCTCCCGCCAACACGATAAAACTCCAACCGGTAATATTATCCAAAGCAAAACTCTCGTAGGCACGCTTTAACCAATCAAGATTGGCTTCGCGCTTGATACGCTCCATTTTGTAAATATCGCTTTGGATAAACGATTGGGCCGAAAGTGTTTGTTTGATCATCATCCTTTCCTCAACAGATAGTTGAAATTGTTAATGTTTAAAGACTTACTAATTTATAGGGGCCGTGACTCGATGAATGTTCACGTCGTTTTTTTTCATTGGGATCGGTACACACATAATCCACACTAAACTCCAACCCGCCAGGAATTGCATGAAAGCGCAGCAATGCAACGTGATCGCCTTGCTGCCGATGCTTGATATCCAAGGTGAGATTAGCCAAGGCTATTTCCTTCAGGTCCTTGGGTGCCGCAGGATGTTTGGGAAATGCTTTTGGATCACCAAATAGATCGCGGAGTTTATCTTTAACGCTATTGATTTGGTCACTGCCAATGGTGTCGATTAAACGCGATGGTGAGGCAATCACTTCGTAAAATAGAATATTGCCGCGCTGGTTTTTTCCCTCAACTATGCGTCCCCAGTGCACATCGCCCGTAATAAACAGCACCGGAATTTCTGCCGCAAATAATTCTGTGAGTGCAGTCTTAAGCAACGCAAAATCCTTGTAGTTAATCATTTCCATATCGGCGACACGCCTGTCCCATTGCCCCGGCTTTTCAATCAACAGCGCCTGCCCGGAACTCAACAACCCCACAGCGGCTTGCTGATTTTTTTTGCGCGCCAATAAATCATTTTTCCAGTCAGCGATGGCTGTGCGCGTTTGCGCATTGAACATATGCGTGCCATCGTCGTCGCGGTAGGTACGGCCATCAAGGAACAGCATACTGAGCGGCTCAATATCCTGCCGGAAAAATCCGGCACTTTGCGCGGGCGACATCTGATAGCGTTCGTATAAACGCGTCGCTAACTCGCGCCAGTTGTTGCGGTCTTTTTCCCAGTGAGTATTCGTTAACTGCACTTGCTTATAAGGAAAGTTATTCCAATATTCATGGTCGTCCGGAACGCAGAGCACCGGGCCATGGCTCAACACATCGGCAAGCCCTGGTTGTTTGAGTGGATTGGAAAACCAATTGAGCTGATATTTTTTTCCGAGTGTTTGCGCAAGGCGGGTTTTATCTTCAGGTAAATTTTGCAGCGAAGGCAGATCGAGATACACCTGATCGCCGGCGAGCAGAGTGAAATCCGGTGCAGGCTTAATTGCTTTGATAATGTCAGTCAATGCCTGCGACTTATCATTCGGCTGGTAATAACAGGAGGACAACAGCAAATTAAAACTGTCAGCATTTTTTGCTGGCAATACTCCCGGAAGGCGCTTGCTGGTCAGCGTTACGCACTGGTCACCTGCACTCACCCTAACGGTGAAACGCTCACTGGTAGCAGGCCAGGAAAAGGCAAAAATTGCACGGTGATTCAGTGGCCGATCATAACTATCGCGCACCTCGTCACCCAGCGGCTCAAACACAGCGGGTTGGGCACTGGGGGCAATAGCTTGGCCATGGATTTCAAACGCGACCGCTGGCGGTGTAGCAACTCCCAAAATCCCCACCCAAATCAACAACTCATCTGGCCGACCAATTTGATTGTACGCAAAAAGCTGCACCTGGATTCTCCCTTGAATAGTGGTGAGCGCCAACTATATACCTGAGCCGCACAGCTGAATAGTTAGACTTTAAATCTTAACGGATACAAACCAGGCTTTACGGACCGAGCCACGCTACAAATAGAAAAGAGAACTGAAGCAAAACTCCAGTTCTCTTTTTGTTTCTGCAATTCAGAGCGTATTACTTTTGCTGTAAAAAATTCAACAAATCCTGATTCAACCGCTCTTTGTGTGTATCAGCCAAACCGTGTGGAGCGCCGGGATACACCAACAATTTTGCACCTTTAATCAACGCCGCAGACGCTTTACCAGAGGTTTCAATCGGTACGATTTGATCGTCGTCGCCGTGGATGACTAACGTCGGCACATCAAATTTAGCCAGGTCACCCCTGAAATCTGTTGCAGAAAATGCTGCGATTGAATCGTAGGTATTTTTTGCACCGGCCAGCATGCCTTGTCTCCAGAAAGATTGGATTGCACCTGCTGAAGGTTTTGCACCGGGGCGGTTGTAACCGAAGAACGGGCCAGAGGCGATATCCAAATATAATTGTGAGCGATTGTCGTTGGAGGCTTTGCGCAAGCCGTCAAATACTGACAGGGGTAATCCGTTCGGATTGCTTTCTGTCTTCAACATGATTGGCGGTACGGCGCTAACCAGCACAGCTTTTTTAACCTGTTTAGTTCCGTGGCGACCGATATAGCGAGCTACTTCACCACCGCCGGTGGAGAAACCTACCAGAGTTACATCACCTACCTTGAGCGCGCTAATCACATCGGCCAAATCATCGGCGTAATGATCCATGTCGTTACCATCCCATGGTTGGCTGGAACGGCCATGACCGCGACGATCATGCGCAATTACGCGATAACCTTTCTCTGCCAAAAATTGCATTTGTGATTCCCAACTATCGGAACTCAGCGGCCAGCCGTGGCTGAACATCACCACTTGGCCATTTTTAGGACCCCAATCTTTGTAATAAATCTGTACGCCGTCTTGGGTGGTAACCGTGCTGGCAGTGTGAGAAATTTTTTCCGCTGCCTGCGCGTGCAGACTTACAAAAGAAGTTGCGGTGGTAATTACAAAGGCGCTGAGGATGTGCATAAATTTTTTCATGATTAATCTCCAAATTAATTAAAAAGTTTCAAGGTTCAATAAGAAAGTGTGAATGAATTTAGTTTTCGATAACCACTAACTCGACATCGATATTGCCGCGTGTTGCATTCGAGTAAGGGCAAACCTGATGCGCTTTTTCAACCAACTCTTGTGCTTGCACCAATGGCAAACCAGGCAGAGAAATTTCCAATTTAACGCGCAGTGCAAAACCGGTTGGGATTGGACCTATGCCTACTTCTGCTGCGATTTGTGCGCTGGCCGGTATTTGTACCCGCGCCTGGCCGGCGACAAATTTGAGAGCACCTAAAAAGCAGGCTGAGTAACCGGCGGCGAACAGCTGCTCGGGGTTGGTACCTGAACCGCCGGCACCGCCGAGCGCTTTGGGTGTGGAAAGTTGTACTGACAAGGCGCCGTCATTGGACTCTGAACGGCCTTCGCGGCCACCGGTTGAAACTACGTTTGCGGTATAGAGAATTTGTGAAGGTTTCATAATCTGCATTCCTGTTTGGGTGTTTGTTGAGGTTTGTTTGTTGCTGTTGACGAGGAGCATTGTGCTGGACAAGTCGACACGAATTGATACAATTCATCTTCAATTCTTAACATATCGTATTTTTATGGTTGATCGTCTGGCAGCACTTCTGGGGCACTTCGCGATAAGCGCCCAAACCTTCCAAACCGGACCGCTGTGCGGCATTAATACGCTGGACGGCAGCAAACCCTATGGGCAACTGCATCTATTAAGGAAGGGAAAGGCGGAGGTGTGGCATGGGAATACCAAAGCCCATGAGCTTGAGGAACCGAGCCTGCTGTTTTATCCGCGCCCGACACCCCACAGTTTTGTGACCGACAGCGAACATGGCGCCGACTTTGTTTGCGCAAATATTTTGTTTGAAGGCGGATCGGCCAACCCGCTGCTCAATGCGCTGCCCCCGTGCATCTGCATTCCGCTCGCGCAAATGCCCCACAGTGTCGCCCTGCTCTCGCTTCTCTTTGCAGAAGCAGAGGCAAACTATTGCGGAAGACAAACAGTGCTCGACCGTTTATTTGAAGTGATATTGGTTCAGTTATTGCGCGGGCTGATGGAAAGCGATAACCCGCAGTTGGGATTGTTAGCTGGCCTCGCGCACACGCAATTGCGGCGCGCGATAGTGGCGATGCATGAAAAACCGCAAGAAGATTGGTCGGTTGAACGGCTGGCGAAAATCGCGGGTATGTCGCGCAGTGTTTTCTCCAATCAGTTCCGCGATGCCGTGGGCGATACTCCCGCGAATTATTTACAGCGCTGGCGCATTGGCCTGGTGCAGAAATGGTTGAAGAAAGGCCAACCACTGCGACTAATTGCAGAAGAAGCCGGATACAGCAGCGAAGCAGCGCTTTCGCGCGCGTTTAAATCACAATGCGGGGTATCGCCGATGCAGTGGTTGAAGGAAAGTCAGGCGGGGAAATAAGGCCAGACTACCTTCTAATCCACCTGCTTACTTATATATTCTGAACGTTTTTCTTTATCTATATATTCAACCAAGGGTTCTAGTCCAGCCTTAACAGTTTGAATAGTTTTATCTGTTAATGAATTTGGCCAATACTTGGTAGGCCAAAACCATGGTTTACCCCACATTCGATAATACTCTGAACTTTTCTTTACCAAAGATGCAGACCTTAAAAATTCATTTCCCTGAATTTTTTTCCTCTTAATTAAGCAAATCTGGAATCTTGGGGACCTATATTTTTCAAAAGCAATTGATAAGGTATCTACAGAATCTTCGTTTATTCGTTCAAGATCAATTTCACTACCTGAAACAACCCATTCGGGATCATGATACGAGACAGATATCCACTGAAATCCAATACCAAGGAAGAATGGCACTATTTCTTGCTCAATTTTTTCGCATAGATACCTTGTTTCAGGTGGACAAAGATTTTTCCATTTGCTGTACTTTTTCTTATGTGTGTCCATCATCACGTTATATCCAAGTGGGCTAAGAATATTTAGGTAGTGGTTTTTTGTTAAATATTTTTACTGGCTATCTCTAAAACAGCTAATTCCCCCACAACCCCAAATCCCCCAACAACCTCAACGAAAACGCCTTACGGTAATCCTTCAACGCTGCAAAACGTTCCGCTTCCATATAAATCGCAAATGCTGCAACAGGCTTTGCGTTTGCATCTTTGATATAACCAACGTACCAGCCCTCAAACGCGCCGTCATTATTATTGGGATCGATGGGGCCCGATCCGGTTTTGGCGTAGAGCGAGAGACCGTTTTTGGTTTCTTGCAATGCGACAGATTCAAATGCCGCAAAGTGATTCGCTTTCACACCGCAGCGATTTTTTAACAAGCAAGCAATAAATTCCACTTGTTCGGCGGGCGAAATTTGTAATTCATTATTCAACCAAAACTCATTGCTGCCCGGTGTAAAAGTCTGGTTGCCGTAATTGAATTTGACTAACCATTTTTTGTAGTCAGCGGGCTTTATGCGCGGCACCAATGCTTTGTAGTACCAGACCGCTGAATGCTTAAAAGCCGATGCCAAGGTGTGCGATTGTTTCCAGGTTTCCGGCCAAAAATCTTTGGCGGGATATTTTTTTTGATCCCACTCAAAGCGCTCATCAATCGATTTGACGGCGCCAGTTTCAAGCGCAATTAGCGTATGGGGAATTTTAAAGCTGGAGTAAGGGCTATGGCGCTGGTTCAAGCCGGATTCATTCATCGCCCAGCAGTGATTATTGTTTAAATCGACTGCAAGAAACGTCACTTTGCGGGTACCCATTTCGGCAATGTAAGGATCTGTGTTGATTGGCTTGGTGGTTTTGCAGACGTCAGCAAAACTCATCACGGGCGTTAACAGTAACAAAGCAAATAACGTGTTTATTTTCACTAAATGTTTCTCCATCGATAATTTTTTAAATCCAAATACTTTTGCGCGCCAGCATACTTGCAGCGGCCGGCAAGTATGCATCCACCACACCCGAAGCGCCAAGTAGATCACCTAGTACCCGGCATTAAATCTTATTTTATAAATTATCGCGCCAAGTGGCGCCTCAGTCTCTTGTATACAGGCATATCGCCGCACTAGTATGCAACCTCTCCGCATCAAATATAAAAACAGTTTTACCTAAGATAATAAAACAACAAATAAGAGACGGATGTATTCAACCCCCTGCATCCGCTCGCTGAATGGCAATTAGCATTAAAACCGGTCAATCCCTTCCTGCTGTAGCCGATTGAATAGTCGGCTAGCGAAGCTATTACTGCTCAAAACAATAAATTCTTATACCTAGAGGAACTCCTTATGCTTAACCACAAAGCAAAAGGCTATCGCCTGGCGACTATGCTCGGATTGGGGTTGATGACCGCAACTTGGGGCAATGCTGCTTCTGCAGGCTGTAGCTACACCGTTACCAACTCCTGGGGCAGTGGTTTTACCGCTGCCATCCGCGTTACCAACGACAGCACCGCAACCATTAATGGTTGGCAAGTGAATTGGGCCTACAGCAAAAACACCGTGAGCAATGCGTGGAATGCGCGGCTTAGCGGCAACTACTCAGCGAGCAATATAGGGTGGAACGGCACCTTGCGCCCCGGTCAATTTGCCGAATTTGGTGTACAGGGTGCAACTAACGGCGGCGCAGTTGAAGTGCCGCAAGTCACCGGCGCGGCCTGCGGTACAGCTGCTGTTGCGAGTTCCAGTATTGCTTCCAGCAAAGCGGCGAGCGTGACCAGTTCATCAGTCGCGTCGATTGCAAACAGCGTGAATATCGCCGGTTTGGCGACAGCAACAACCTCCTATGTATCGCCTTGGGAAACCATTCGCGCGGTTAATGACAACAGCAACCCCGCCAACTCGAATGACAAAACTGCCGGCGCCTATGGCAACTGGAATAACCCCAATTCAATCCAATGGGTACAGTACGATTGGCCACAAAATTACGCGTTAAGTTCAACGCAAATTTATTGGTTTGATGATAACGGCGGAGTATTAACACCGACTCGCGCTTACCTCGAATATTGGAACGGTAGTGCCTGGGTCAATGCAGGCAATGTGCCGCTCGCAAAAAATGCATTTAATACTCTCGCGCTCAACAATGTTGTGACTAATCGCGTGCGTGTTTCCATGCTCAATACAACACAATCCACCGGCATATTGGAATGGCGCGTATCAGGCACTGCTGCTGGCAATGTTGCTAGCTCTGTCAGCACGTCCAAAAGCAGCACAGCGTTAAGTTCTTCATTAAGAAGCAGCATTGCCAGTTCAATTGCACTCAGCAGTTCATCGGCGCGCAGCAGTACGCCAGCGAGCAGCTCATCCGTGAGAAGCAGCACACCAGCAGTGAGCAGCAGCTCGAGCAGCAGTGCTCCAAGTGTTGCGCAGTGCAGCGCTTACGATTGGCCGAAATACGAACCCGATTTAAATTACGATTTCCGCACCGACTTTGGCCAAGTCGATACCAGCAAATTCAAGGTCTACAACGGTTGCCCGGCAAGCACTATCGCCGGTGTAAAAACCAAAGGGCGCTTTGCATTTATTTGGGGTAAAAACCGCAATCCATCCATTACCGATGCGGACATTGATCGCGTGCTTACCAATCTCAATGAAGATGCAGATTACATTCACAACGTGATGGGTTGGCCGGTCGATAAACTGCAAGCCGAAGGTTACTTCAGCAATATTTATCTCTATGGTTCAGGCCTGTGTACTGACAGTGCAGCTAACACGGAGAGAGGCGGATGGCAAAGCGGGATCAACGGTTATCCGATGGTGTTGCTGTCTTACTATCCGGTTGTCACTCCAAGCGAGCGCGGTGGTATTACGCACGAATTTATTCACACGATTATGGCCACACGCGGCAACAAAGCAGCCTGGTTTAACGAAGGTGGCAACACCTGGTTGCAGATGAATCTGGAAGCATCGCGTACTGGAAATTATGGTGTCGGATTTTTGGATGCAACGTCATTTCTCGCTCCGCATATGCCCATAGAAAATTACAGCGGCTGGTTGCAAGATGGCACTTTCGGTGGTCCGAATGCAGAAGGTGTTGATCGCCGTGTAAATGGCCAACAAATTTCTACCTGGCGTGAATACCTCGGCGGCAATCAATACAACGCGGCTTTCCCGCACTTCCTCGGCGTGCATGTTTCCAAAGGTGCTAACGCCTGGATTTGGGCGAAGGGACCGCACAATCATATTTTGCGCTCACTCGCCGGTGGTGTTGGTGAAGAGCAAACACAACGCATGATTATGGAATTCCGCGCGCGTCAGGCGATGGTGGATTTCGGCCCTTGGTCTAACGCATTTAAAGTGCCGATTAATAACAACTGGGGCAGAACAATTAATGCCGAGCGAATCGATGGTGGAATTTTGCAAGATCCGGGCGCGCATCGTTTGACTTTCTATTCGGCCACAACGCAAGAAGGTACGACACTGGTTCCAAGCACGACTACGCTACCGGGTTGGTCTGGTGCAAACCAGATTCCGCTAAAAGTCACCGGCAATAAAGTGCGCGTGAGCTTCCAACCTATCGGCCAAAACATGCGTGTGCAATTAGCGTATCGCGCAGCAGACGGCAGTGCGGTTTACAGCAAACCAGTCACCAGCGGTGAAGCTTGTTTGGACCTCACCAAAGCACCGAAAAATGGTGTAGTAGTTGCAGTGGTGAGCAACGTGGATCATCTCTACAACGGTGAAGAAACACGCACACGCAAACACGACTATCGATTGCAATTGCTTGAAGGTGTGACGGGCACAGCGCCGCTGTACGACAAGCACTACCAATAAACTCTCCAGCCTTTCCAACCCTTTGCGCTCTGCGCGAGGGGTTGGCTTTTTGCAAACCGAATTCCATACCCATTTATCCTGCATGAGGGATTTTTTATGCGTCGCTCTTTATTTGGAAAACATTTATTTAAAAAAAACCAACTCGCCTTGTTAATCGGGCTGGGGCTGGTAACCACCGCGTTTGGCAACGCCGCCAATGCAAGCTGCAATTACACCATCACCAATTCCTGGGGAACCGGATTTACGGCAGCAATCCGCATTACTAATGACACAGCGACAACTGTAAATAGTTGGCAAGTGAATTGGACTTACGCCAACAACAAAGTGAGCAATGCATGGAACGCACTTCTCAGCGGTAATTACAACGCAACGAATATTAGTTGGAATGGCAGAATTCAACCGGGGCAATCGGTCGAATTTGGCTTGCAAGGCACAACCAACGGCGGCGCGATTGAATCGCCAACACTGACCGGCGCTTTGTGCGGCACAGCAAATGCCAGTAGCTCAAGTAGAGTCGCAAGCAGCGCACAAACGCTTAGCAGTGCGCGAAGTTCTTCATCCAGCATCGTATCAACACCAGCAAATATTGCGGGCCTCGCCACCGCGACGACTTCCTATGTATCCGCATGGGAAACGATTCGCGCGCTGAACGACAACAGCAACCCAACAAATTCCAATGACAAATCTGCAGGTGTTTACGGTAATTGGAATAACCCGAATTCAATTCAATGGGTGCAATACGATTGGCCACAAAATTACAATTTAAGTTCAACGCAAATTTATTGGTTCGATGATAACGGCGGCGTACTGACGCCCACACGTGCTTACGTGGAATATTGGAACGGCAGTGCCTGGGTCAATGCAGGCAATGTGCCGCTGGTAAAAAATGCATTTAATACGCTTGCATTAAATGGCGTTGTGACCAATCGTTTGCGTGTTTCAATGCTTAACGCAACTCAATCAACGGGTATTTTGGAATGGCGTGTTGCAGGAGCAGTACAAGGTGGAAACGCATCCTCTACTGCCGTTTCATCCACTCGCAGCAGCACACCGGTTTCCAGTGTGGGCAGCAGTGCAATTCGTTCATCGCAAGCGAGTTCATTAGCCATCAGTTCCGCAGCATCCAGTGTTGCCAGAAGCAGCAGTTCACTTGCAAGCTCATCGCGCGTTGCAGTTTCTTCCGTAGGTGCTAGCAGTTCCGCAACAAGTTCAGCCGCAGCTGTGTTCACGCCTATCACCAATCAATATGAGTATGAGGGCATCAATACCGGCAACGCGGTGTATAAAGATTCGAATCGTTTCCGTTTGTATTACGGTGCAGATAACAAACGCGGCCCCAAGGGTAATTTGGGCATACACTCCGATGCCGATGTAACGCGCATGCTGGAACATATGGAGAAAGTGTACGACTATTTTGTACGCGACCGAGGCTTTAAATCCCCCGCACAATCTATTCACGCCAACCGCCCAGGCTCATTCAAAATCAACGTTTATTCAGTGACGGATATCGATGCCGGTGGGTTTATGGGCTACAACGGTACAGCGGGTTTAAGTTATCTGGTGATGCGCAGCAACTTGCTCAATGTCGATAGTATTTCCACGCACGAATTTGGTCATGGAATTACACTCGCTGAAGCTATCTGGATCGATAAAGCGCGCACCGGTGCATGGTGGGAAACAACGGCTGAATGGTTTGCGGATACTTATATGAGCCCGCTCACAAACAACACTAACTTCGATGTCAATTCACTGCATGCCGCATCGAATTTAACCATCGTACACAAAGATAATTTGTATCAAGCATGGCCGTTCATGAATTATCTCTCCAACAACCCAGACAATTACGCAAACCTCGGCCGCGACGCGGTGCGCAATTTAATTCGCGCGCATCAAGGTCAGGAAACACCGCTGCACAGTCTGGCGCGCCTAGTGCAACCAACCTCGATCAAAACATTGGTTGGCCGCTACCGCGCGCGTATCGCTTACGGTGATATTGGCCATCCGCTCGTGCAACAAAAAGTGCTCGCCGCACAACGCGATGCCAGTTTCCGCACGCGCGCTTATCGCAACCTGGAATCTATCGGCAGCAATATGTATCGCGTATTGGAAGCGCGTAAACCGCAATTCACTGGCAGCAATATTATTCCGCTGACCGCAACGGGTAGCGGTGACATTAATATTCAAGTCACCAACTTGGGCAACGGGTTGAGCGACAGCAATTTCACCGCGATTGTTGCGATCAAAGCGACCAACAACAGCGTTCGCTATGTTGATTTCGCCAACGGTGCAGGCAGCTTCCAGTTAGCATCGGGTGAAGAAGCCAGTTTGGTGGTGACAAATACGCCGGACTCACTCTACCTGTACAACGCCTTTGAAAGCACCAGCACCAATCCTGAATCAATTGGATTGAATTATCAGGTGCAGATTTTGGGGGCGCGGCCGAGGGATTAGTTGTTGGGCAGAAGTTTGATTTAGCGTTGAAATGAAAAAATAGCACAAGTGAAAGCTTGTGCCATTTTTTCACAAAATGTTAGATTCAAGATAGCTAATTTAATAGCAAACCGTTCCAAATCAATCGTAATATCATTCTTTATCAACCGACTAATGGCCTTAGTATCTTCCGTTTAAAATCTGCTACTCACTTTTCTCCGGAGGCACATACCCCTCGGCTTCATCCACTTTTTCGCCGGACAAAAACTTTTCCATTTGTTCGGTGAGGTATACCTTGGTGCCCATATCCATTACGTTCAAGCGTTTTTCGTTGATAAGCAATGTTTGGTGAGCCATCCATTCTTGCCAAGCTTTTTTGGAGATGTTGTTGAATAAATCCAAGCCTTTGGCACCAGGATAAGGGGGCATATCCAGTCCTTCCAATTCTTGTTGGTATTTGCGGCAAAAAACCATGCGGCTCATATTGTTCTCACTTAGATTTAGATGATGTAGTTTTACGTTTTGGTGTAGCAAATGTTTTTGTCGCACGCGGATCCAATTGTGCGAGCTTTTCCAATAATTTTTTAACGGGGGCGGCCAAACCTAACGCATCAGGCTGATGGGGATTGTACCAGTGGGTGGCTGCTTCACCGATAGCGCGCGGTGATTTTGCGAGCTGGATTAATACCGGTGTGATATCCAAATGGTAATGGCTGAAGGTGTGGCGATAGCTGTTCCACTCTTCCAGCTCGATCACCTTGCCGTAATGGTCTTCAGCATATTCTTGTGCATCGGCATCAATCGCCAATTCGGGGAAGCTCCACAGGCCGCCCCAAATACCCTGCGCGGGGCGCTGTTGCAGTAATAAATCGCCCGCTGTATTGCGCAGCATTAATAATTGCACGGATTTTTCTGGCAGCGTTTTTTTCGGCTTTTTACCGGGATAATCTTTGGGATTGCCTTGCGCGTAGGCAATGCATCCACCACGCAGCGGGCACTCTTCACATTTGGGTTTGCTGCGCGTGCAGAGTGTTGCGCCCATATCCATCATTGCTTGGGTGTAGTGATTCGCGCGGGTTTTGGGTGTATAGGTTTCGGCAATTTCCCACAATTGTTTGGCCACATCCAATTGCGCAGGCCAACCCTCGACGGCGTGATAGCGAGCGAGCACGCGTTTGACGTTGCCATCCAAAATCGCTGCACGTTTTTGAAAAGCAATACTGACAATCGCGCCGGCGGTGGAGCGGCCTATACCAGGCAACTCCGCCAGAGCTTCCACCGTCGCAGGGAATTCACCGCTGTACTGGTTCACTACAGTTTGTGCACATTTGTGCAGATTGCGCGCACGTGCGTAGTAACCCAAGCCAGTCCATAAATGCAGCACTTCATCAATCGGCGCGGCGGCCAACGACTGTACTGTTGGGAACTGCGCGATAAAGCGCTCGAAATAGGGAATCACCGTCGTGACTTGTGTTTGCTGCAACATAATTTCTGACAGCCACACACGATAAGCGCTGATGTCTTGTTGCCAGGGCAGGTGTTTGCGCCCGTGCTTATCAAACCAGGTGAGTACGGACTTGGAAAAAGATGAGGTCATAACAGCTCATGTTCGCAAAAAGGGACAGCAGTAATAGGCAGGCGCGAATTCTAGCAGGACATGAAAAAACTATCTGCTAGGGTTGAATTCGCGCTCCGCCGATCAGGGTGCGGCGGCAGCCGATGCATTACCCTCTCCTGCGGTACTGGCCTCGGTTGCAGGAGCACTAGCCGCAGCCGGTTCAGCTACAGGTGGAGCGACGACTGCATCGGCAGACGTTGCTGATGATGAAGCTGCGCCTTTATTTAAACGTTGCTGCAACTTATCAAACAATTTATTTTTTTCTTTCTCTATTTTTTGTTTGAGCTCGTCTTTTTTCTCATCGATTTTTGCCCCGTGTTTTTCTTTTACTTTATAAACAGCGTAGTCTTTGGTTAATTCAACCAGTAATTCTTTGTCGGGACGGCAATCGCTGAGCGGATTGATGGAACCAAAGGAGCCTTTGCAACGGAGTAATTCCATTCCGCGCTCCAACCAGTATTGGCTACCAATACTGCAACCGCCTGCACTGGTGGTTACTGCAACTTGCTCGGCAGTGATGGTATCGGTTTTGTCTTTGATTAACTTAAACGGCAGAAAAATATCGTATTCATCGGTGGCGAGATTAATTTTCCCGGTTGAACCCAGTTGCAGCTTTTCCACACCGGCTTTGAAGGTATCGATAGTGATAATTTCATCGCGCCATTTGATGCTGCCGGACAATTCATTCATTTCAGTGTATTCATTCCACACCTTCGTTGGGTCTTCAGTTTTATTGACCAAATTCACCAGCTTACAAAATTGCTGCTCTAAATTGATGGGTAGCAAACGCACCTGTGCGCCCGAAAAAGTGGCATTACTGCGCAGGGATTTAAATAGCTGATTGACGGAGTTACCTTGCGTGCTGCCAAGCGCACGCGCCTGCACGGCGCCCTGCAAACCGAATTGGGAATCCATTTCCATGTCTTTTAATAACGGCTCCAACTCAAGCCCCTCTACTCCTGCGTCAAATTGCACTTGCGCTTGCTGGCCGCGCGCATCTAATTGCCCCTTGGCGGTGATGGCTCCGGCATAGGCTTTTGCAGTGAGGTCTTGTTCGATCATGCCATTTTTGGCAAGCACTTTTAGTGCGACGTTTTCCAGTGCAATTTTATTCACGATTAATTTTTTCAGTGCGAGCTTGGCGTTGATATTTAAACCGCGTAAATCATCGAGCGGGAGAGGCGTATCTTCAGCGGGTGCCGCCGTTGTTTGTTCAGTTGTTGCAGTTGGCGGTGGCAAATAATCATCCACATTAATTTCATCTCCATCTAACACCAGCTTGAGTGCACCGGTGGAAAAATCGGTAATACCGATACTGCCGGAAAAGTTTGTGTTATCCAGTACCAGCTTTAGATTATCCAATTTCACTTTTTTAGCAGTGCCATCCACACCCGATGAAAATGCAACCTTGCTGAACGCATCGCTATTGGCCGTTTCCAATTCAGTGCCAAGCGCGGCCAGTAATTTTCGTGCGTTCATTTCGGTAAGTTTTATATCGCCTTTGTAGTTCATTTCTTTTTGCGCATCGGTGATATCAAGTGTGTAGTCGAGTGCGATTTCAGCGGTATCGCCGCCGATAATTTCCGCCTGCAATTTGCCGTCAGCTAATTTGATATTGCTCATCGCATTATCCACGCTGAGGGTATTTTTTAAGGCTGCTTGCAACTCCAACTTGTCGGCGCCAGCTTGTGCCAACTCCATCACAAACGACAAATCCAGCGCAAAAGGTGCAGCGCGGGTATTTACATCGCTCATGGTGAGATTGATGTCGCGCAGCGCAATAGTTTGTCCGCTCTGTGCATCGCTGTAATTCACTTTCGAATTGCTGAGGCTGATGTGCTGGATATCGAGTTTTAAATTTGTGTCGGCTGCCGGTTCTGGTTGGGAAGGTTTGACAGGCTGATCGGGTTTGCTGAGCGCCTCCCAATTGCCTTTGCCGTTGGCATCGACTTTGAGAGAAATCACCGCGCCATCCACCGCAATGTGATCCACCTGAAAATCGCCGGAGAACAGCGGCATCAGCGCTAGCATCAAACTCGCTTGTTGTAATTCCGCGATCGGTTGGTTGGGCGCTTCCAATGCAGCGACGCGCACCTCGTTCACCGCTACCCCCAAACTCGGCCATAAATCCCAGCCCAGATCACCGTTAATTTGAAGGGCTATGCCCTGATCTTTGGCGATAGCCTCAATGCGAGGCTTAAAGCGGTTGGCATCGATCAAAAAAACCAGCGCGAGCGCGGCGAGTAAAACCAAAACCACCAAGATAGCGAGGCTTTTGAGCAGAATTTTCATAGTGACTTCCTCTGTGATGGAACGAAAGCGCAACCAAGATGCGCCCACTGGCACTCAAGGCAGGTACTTAAGTTTAGAGAGGAGTGTATGAACAAAGTGCCCCACTAGCCAGATAAAACCTGATGCTGTTCACAGAAATAAGCCGGAGTTCGGGCATTTTCAGTGCCACTTTTACTCGAACCTGGCACCCACACTGCCACTTTGCAGCACAACCGCAACTGGGGTGCGCACGCTTGCAGGATCCTTATGCTGGTAGGGCTGCGGCGAGTGTCATTGGATGACCACGCGGGCTTTTCGGTTTCGCTGTACCAAACCCTAAATCCGCCTCGCTGCACAACCACTCAACTACTCAACCACCAATAACGAATAAAAGGTGATGCTATGAACTCTCCTCGTACGCTAATTTCACATCTAAAGGAATGGCTCTACGCTGGCTCAACCGCAGCCTGCATGGTCGCCACCTGCATCATTGCCAGCCCCAGCCATGCGCAGAGCAATGCGATCCCCGCCGGTGACCGTGTGTTAATGGGCGCATTTGTCGATCGCGATTGGACTGCTGCTCACCCCTGCGGCGACAAGATCACCCAGGATTGGGAATGGGCTGACAACAAGCAGTGGTATGGCAATGCATCGCCCTATTTCGGCAAGATCTTCCCGGAAGTCTTTCGCCCGGACGGTAGCAAAAACTGGTACTACCTATGGGAAGCCGAGGTAGACAAGATCAAAGCGCAAGGCCGCGTGCCTTATATCAACCTTGAATTCCACGGCGAATTGGCGCTGCACGACAACAGCAAATGCTGGTGGAAGTGGGATACCACCAATCAGCGGGTTGATCGCAACATCATCAAGGAAATTCTGGATGGCAAACACAACGACATCATCGACAACATCGCCCACGGCTTGAAAGCCGAGAAAGTGCCGGTAGTCATCGATCTTTTCCACGAGGCGAATGGTGCCTGGTACGACTGGAGCCCCTGTAAAAACCGCGAGACCTGGGCGCGCTTTAGAGATGCGTTCAAACATGTGGTGGATCGCTTCCGCGCAGTGGGTGCAACAAATGTGCAATTCGGCAATTCCATCTGGCCCAACTCCGATTGCTGGACCGACGCCGGCCCTCACGGCACGGGCGCGATAGTCGCTGACATGTATGTACCCGGCTATATGGATTGGATCGGCATTGATATTTACGGTGGTGCTGATGCCAGCTTCAAAAGCATCCTTAACCCTTGGTACAACCAATTGGCAGCAACCGGTCGCCCCATAGTGATTGGTGAGATGGCGGTTACCCCGGGCGCGCATAAAGCACAGTGGATTCGCGATTTCGCCGACGCCTTCACCAGCGGCCAATATCCAAAACTGCGTGCCTTCAACTGGTTTGATATCGACAAGCAAGGCGAGGCCAACTGGCGCATCGATGCCGACGGCGCCGGCCCGGTTTTTGACGCCGTTATGAAGCATCCCAAGATGACCGGCAGTTTCGGCACCTACGAACTCAAAAACAAAGCCAGTGGCAAGTGTCTGGATGTGCCAGCCGCATCTACTGCTAACGGCGCCAAGTTGCAGGTATATACCTGTAATGGCACCAATGCGCAGACCTTCACCCTGGCGGATCTGACCGGCTACAAAATGGAATTGCGTGCACTCAACAGCGGCAAGTGTGTGGATGTTGCCGCTGCTGGCACCGCCGATGGCACTCTCGTACAACAGTACGATTGCAATGCCTCAGGCGCGCAAACCTGGACCATGAAGGTCATCACCTGGGCACCGCTGGAAGTGGAATTCGTCGCTGCTCACTCTGGCAAATGCCTCGATGTTGATATGGGCATAGGCCCCAAAGTGCACCAATGGTGGTGCACCGGCGGAGCTGCCCAACGCTTTGTATTAACCAAACGTTGATTCCCGTTTAGGGGGCGCAAGCCCCCTTTTTTTCACGCCTTTATTCCTCTAAAAACACTGAAGGACTACTAACATGTTGAAATCCCTGTTTCGCTTGTCTGCCCTAAGCTTGATCATGATGGGCGCCAATACCCTGGCCCAAACTCCCGCGGCACCATCTCCGGCAGCCGCCGCGGAGTACACCAAATTCAAAACCCAAAACCGCGGCGAGATACTGCTGGAAACCGGAGCCCTGCTCCGCTTTGAAGTAACCAACCGCGAAACCCGTGGCGCGGTAGAAATCGTTACTGCCCGCCTGCTCGACCCCTATGCGGTGACCGACACCAACTACCGCAACCTGATCGTAACCCTCACCCCCAAAACTGGCGATCTGACGGCGTTTGCGGAAACCACGGAAGGCCACTTTGACTTTAACCCCAGCGGCGATGCGAGCCGCCTGTGGCGCAAGTCCACTCCTCCGCCCAAGCTGGATGAGATTTACCACCCCAAGGCTGCCCGAAGCGCCAAATCCGCCAAAATGGTTGCCCCCACCGCCGCGCCACTGATTCTGGGTGAGAAGGACTCTTCCGGTCGCTATGTGGTTGACGTGTTTGTCGGCTTCTCAACGGCTGCAGCCAGCTCCCAATATGTGCGCAATAATCTGGAGGCCACTGCCCAATCCTATGTCGAGCAAGTCAATACGGCGTTGAAGAACAGCAAAGTCGAGAATGTGTATCTGCGCTTGGTAGGCACGGGCACCGCGCCCCACAACCCCGGTGTCGTCACCTCGGTATTGGATGATGTGAACACCTGGTTCGCTGCAGATATCGAGCGCACCGCCCCCGATTTGGTAGGCATGGTACAAATGCCTACTGACGCACCGGGCAGCGCCGGTGGTTGGGCAGGCGTGGGCGGTGACACCCATGTGATAGGTGCACCCTGGCCGGGCGCCTATCGCCATGAAGTCGGTCACAACGTGGGCGGGGTTCACTGCCCCGATGGCAGCGGCTACAACTTTGGCCATACCCTTGGCGAAGGGCGCGGCACCATCCAGTGCGGCAATGATTTAGCCTACTACTCATCGCCCCTGATCAAAGACGAACAAGGCAATGTGCTGGGCGATGCGCAGCGCAGTGATATGGCGCGACTCTGGCGCGAGCGTGCGGCAGAAATGTCGGCCAACCGCCCCCACAAAGTGCCATTTCCTGATGCACCCGCTACCGGCATCACCCTGCAAGCCGAGAACTACACCGGCTTCTACGACACCACCAGCGGCAATACCGGCGGCGCTTACCGTCAAGATGGTGTGGATATCCAAGCCACCACGGACACCGGCGGCGGCCACAATGTTGGCTGGATTGCCAATGGTGAATGGCTGGCCTACAAGGTCAACCTGCCAGCAGCGGGGCGCTATCAGGTGTCCTACCGGGTTGCCAGCCTGAATACCCAGGGCGTGATTCAGTTTGAAAAACAAGGCGGCACTCCGGTTTATGGCCAGGTTACTGTGCCTGTCACCGGTGGCTGGCAACAATGGACTACCGTCAGCCACGAAGTGAGCTTGCCGGCAGGCGAGCAATTTGTCGCCCTCGCCCTAAAAACCGGCAGCTTCAATCTCAACTGGATCAAGCTGGACAAACTGCCCGATAGCCTTGGCACCTTCCGCCTGCAAAATGCGTGGCAAACCACCCAGTACATCCATATCGAAAACGGCAACCCTGAATCAACCGAAGTACCCGTCGGTTACTGGAGTTCGCAATGGGTATTCGAGCCAGTGAGTGGATCGAACATTGTGCGCCTGGTTAACCGCTGGAAACCCGATCAGGTATTGACCATCAGCAATGGCAACCTCACTGCCGCGAGTGCTGCCAAAACCGACACCAATAGCCACTGGGAATTGGAAAAAGTGACCGCCAATGAGTACCGCCTCAAAAATCGCGCGGCACCTGCCCAGTACATCCACAACGAATATGGGCGCCTGCAGGTAGGCAGTATCCAACCGGGTTGGTGGAGTGCGCGCTGGAAACTTGTCGCCGCACAATAATCCCGCTGTAAACAAAAAAGCGCGTATCCGGGTGACCGGGTACGCGCTTTTTTTATTGGCACGCTTGCGCCCGCGGTAGGAATTATTTGCCCGAATCAGCCAACCGCAAACCACTGACATCGGGTGTAACGGGTTTTACAGTGGGCTTTAGCTGGCCGAGATCACTGCCCGCAGGCGCTAGCCCATAATCGCCCACTTCCACTATGGCAGGCAGAACAATCGGGCGCTCGTCTTCGCTCAGCAAATCGCTACCCGCTTCAGCAATATCCCAATCTTCCAATTCAATTTCGACCAGGGGCAACTCCAGCTTTTCATCGGCGCTGATCAGGTCGGCACCGACGGCAGCCAGGCCCAAATCCGGAGCAATGACTTGCGCATGGATTTCTTCATGCACTTCAGTCACATCGACCAGATTCCCTTCAGCGGCGCGCAGGCTCAGGCCGGAGATATCCACACTCACCGGCACAGGCGCCGCAGGGCGTTCTTTGGCGGGTAGCAGATCGGAGCCGAGCGGTGCCAATGTCCAACCGCTGACCACCGATGCTGCGGCAGGAACTATGGCTTCAGCTGTACGACGCGGGACTGGAGCCGGTTTAGGTGCTGCATTGGCAGGGCTGGTATCACTGGAGCAAACTTCGACCATCGCGCCCGCTTTGATCAGCGCATCGCGGTATTTATTGGCAGTTGCCTCATCCAGGTTGCGCTTGAGCGGCACTGGGCGACCGGTAAATAAGGCGTCGATCTTAGCCGCATCAGCCTTGAACAGCTGTTGTAATTTGGCTTTTACTTCGGCCAACTGGTGGCCGAAGACGATATCGCCGCGGAAAATAATGTCGAACTCGGGAGCGCTCATAATCCAAAAATCCTGCTGCTAAAACTGCACTGCTTGAATGATAGCACTCACTGCCCCTAATGCCGCCCTATGCAGCAGGCGATCAAATAAGAGCGATAAACAGCGCACAGAATGTAACCAATCAGTCTTACGGGCGACTGGCAGTCGGTGCAACCGCCAACCATACTCAATGCCTAAACTGCGAGGGAGTGGTGAAACTATGTTGCCTTTTATTCAAAAGAAACTGCAAGACAATCGCTTGGTGATTGATGGCGCGCTCAGCCCACACGGCAATGCACGCATCAAGGTGGAACAGGATATCGCCTTTTTGACCGACCGGATCAATGCTATGCAGGCGCATCCGCGGCCCAACACTATGCTCATCGAACACTATCAATCCATGCTCAAGAGCCGCGAGTCAGTGCTGAAATGGCTGCTGGATGGCTGCGATGATGAGACCAGTTATTTGCCCGACCAGCGCAGCGCCTGATTACCTACTAATCACCAGCCTCATCATTGAGGTGATGATCCATATCGAGCGCCGGAGACTCCCCCTTCGGCCTGCCGATAGGTTTGGCAGGCACACCCGCAACGGTAGTGTGCGGTGCAACTGCGTCTAACACCACACTGCCTGCACCGATTTTTGCTCCCTCACCGATTTCAATATTCCCCAAAATTTTTGCCCCTACCCCAATCAAGACACCACGCCGGATTTTGGGATGGCGATCGGTTTTAACGCAGCCGCTGCCACCGAGGGTGACGCTGTGCAGCATGGACACATCGTCTTCAATCACCGTGGTTTCGCCGATCACCACACCGGTGGCATGGTCGATCATAATGCCGCTGCCGATGCGCGCGCCCGGGTGAATATCTACATCAAACGCCTGCGAAATCTGGTTCTGGAAATAGAGCGCGAGCGCGTTGCGTTTTTGCAGCCACAACCAGTGCGCAATACGCCAGGATTGCAACGCGTGATAACCTTTGAAAAATAAAAACGGCATGCAGAATTTATTGCACGCTGGATCGCGCTCGCGATGCGCGCGAATATCCGCGCGCATCGCCTGCTCAATGTTGGTATCGGCCTGCATCGCCTCGGTAAACACTTCGCGCAACATCATCGCCGGTAATGCCTGGCTATCCAGTTTATTGGCAAGATGGAAACTGATCGCCGCCGCAAAAGATGCGTGGTTCAAAATACTCGCATGATAAAAACTCGCGAGCACAGGTTCATCGGCACTCGCCTGCTGCGCCTCAGCGCGGATTTCTTGCCACACATCAACATGGGCGAAATTGTGTGCTGGTATTTGCATAACTACCTAGCCTAGGAGTTCTTGAAAATTAACGGGATTAGTTCATCCATCGAAAAAAACACTTCAGCACCAAGCGCGCGCATTGGCTGCAATAATACATTGTCACTACCATCTTTATTTGGCGGACAATAACCAAGCGGGCGCATGCCAGCAGCAACTGCAGCTTGAATGCCGGTCAAGGAATCTTCCACCACTATCGCTTGTTCTGCAGGGATATTTAATGTTTTTGCCGCATATAAAAATAAATCCGGCGCCGGTTTACCGCGCGTCACATCTTCAAAACTGAATACGCGCCCTTGCACATAGGGCATGATCCCGGTTTTAGCCAACGTCATGCGCATTTTTTCGTGCTTGCCGTTGGAGGCAACACAAAACGCAACCTGCTTTTCCTTCAAGCTATCCAAGACATTCATCACACCGGCAACCGGCTCCAATTCTTTTTCGCACACCACCAGCGTCTGCAATTGCACATGCCGCCAGAATTGCGCGCCGCGCTCTGCTTGCTCATCAGCGCTCAGATTTTTCCACGATTCAAGCTTGGACAATTCTTCCGTAATCATGCGAATACAATCTGCCACAGATTTTCCGCGATAGGTTTCCAGAATGTAATCCGCACTCAACTCAACTCCAATTTCTTTTAAGCAATCACTCGACACCTGCGCAGAGATAATTTCGCTATCAACCAATACACCGTCGCAATCAAAAATAATTAACATACTTATCTCTTTACCTCTGCAATAAAACCTGAAATCAACTCGGCTGATTTGATGATGAAGCGGGATAAGGCGCTTTTAATAAAATCGCCAGACCCACCACTAAAAATACAATCAACGCCGCCATACCGATACGCGCGGAATCGGTGTAGAGCGTTAGCACCGTGACTGACATAGTTGCCAAAAATGTCGTTGCACGGCCCGACAGCGCATAAATGCCAAAGTAACGACCGGCCTCATCAACACTTACGCTGCGCGCCATATAAGAACGCGACGATGCCTGAACAGGACCAAACGCCAAGCCGATTAGCAAACCAAAAAGAATGAAGGCTTTTTCTGCATCTGTCGCAAATAATCCGCCGGAATCTACAACAGAAAACTTCACCAAACCAAACAGAGAGTATCCGGGGCCAGTCGAAATAATGCCAACAGTTGCAATAACCAAACACACCAAACTGAGCAAAATAACGTTTTTCGAGCCCATGCGTGCATCCAGTAGCCCTGCAAACGTACAGCCCCCAATCGCTACGACCAGCAGTAGAATGCCGTAAATACCCATCTCAATGGTGTGCCAACCAAACATACCCGCTGCGAAAGTGCCGCCCAGCAAAATCAACCCATTAACTCCATCGTGGTAGATCATGCGTGCAATTAAAAAACGCAGCAAACCAGCGCGCTGTTTTAATTCGCGCAGGGTATTTTTTAATTCGCTGACACTTTCAACAATTGCCGATTTCAGCGGCACACCTTTGCTGGTATCCGGCGTGAACAAAAACATTGGCAAAATAAAGAGCAAATACCAAAGCGCAGCATAGGGGCCGGTGATACGCGCATCCTCACCCTGTATCGCATCCAAACCAAATAAGGGCGCAATTCCAATCAAGGTTTTTCCTGTTTCGGGGCTACCTGCAAGCAAGAGCAGCACACTAAATAATACAATCAGCCCGCCAAGATAACCCAAACCCCACGCGATATTAGATACGCGACCAATATCTTCTTTTGCGATCAACCGCGGCATCATCGAATCGTTAAACACAATTGAAAATTCCGCAGCAATCATCGCCACAATCACACACAGCATGGGCAACCATAAAGCTGAGCCAGGCGCTGCAAACCAAAGCAATAGAAGCGCGATAATTTTTATCGCGGCAAAAAAAGCAATCCAGCGTTTGCGCGCACCGGTTGCATCGGCAACGGCACCCAGAATCGGCGCCATTAGTGCGATCACAACACCGGCGATAGTGATGGTATAACCCCACGCGGCCTGTCCGACGACTGGATCGCTCGCAAGACGAGAAACAAAATAGGGACCAAAAATAAAGGTAATAACAACGGTAAAAAATGGCTGCGCTGCCCAATCAAATAACATCCAGGAGCGAACAGCTTTTTTTGAGGCAGGCAGGGTCAATTCAGAGTGATTCAAAAAATAATTCCTTATTGATTGTTAATCGACACAAATAAAACGCGAGTAAATTTCATCGAGGTTATCGAGCACAACTTGCTTCAATTCCAAATCCGTTTGTTCAAGCTGCTCGCGCAACAACTCCTGTGTAAGTTGGCGAGAAAAAACAGTCGCCAGCGGCGCATAACTTAAATGCCATGGCTCAGGCGCTATGCCGCCGCGATCCTGCGCGTAGGGGCGAAAAAAATCGCTATTGCCCTGCGCCAACTCGTCACTCAACCAGCGATGAAATTCAGCAAAGGGACCATCACCCTGAGTTTCGGCAAGAGTCAATTGCAATTGATATTCGGGATCTGTGTGCGCGCTACCGTACACATCGATATCCGTTCCCCAATGATGGCGCGACGCACCAGGCAGTGCAGACCAGCGCAAAATCGCAAAAACTTTATCGCGCGCCGATAACGTATTTATATCGATGGCCTCGCCCGTATCATTCAATACCGGGCGAAGGCCGCGCGCCTTGTTATTCCAGATCAACAACTGCCGATCAAAACTTCGATAACTGCTCGCCACTTTTAAAATAAAACCAGCACAGGCAGCACGCTCTGCTAAAAATAATAAAGGATCGAGCATCTGCCGATGGACACGGCAAGCAAGTATGGGATACTCCACTAACGCGCGCTCATCCAATCCCAGCAACAGTTCAGGTGTCCAATCAGTCATGCAAGAATTCCGTCAAGCTGGGTTTATAGATGAAATTTTCCGCAAAGTATTGCGCCATTTTATTGCGTTTAGTGCACCATTTGTCACG
Source organism: Cellvibrio fibrivorans (assembly GCF_031457055.1). Lineage (NCBI taxonomy): Bacteria > Pseudomonadati > Pseudomonadota > Gammaproteobacteria > Cellvibrionales > Cellvibrionaceae > Cellvibrio > Cellvibrio fibrivorans. The sequence continues at coordinate 413,215 of NZ_JAVDVX010000001.1, forward strand.
ATTTGCATAGCATTCGAGAGAAAACAATTGCACATGACATGCAAGTATGTAAGATAAGGCAGCGATGTAAACGGAAATTTTAAAACACAATACCCGATAATAATAAATGGAGATTGCACTGTATGACTGCCTGTCATAGTGAGTTATTGCAATTAAAGAATCTTGGAATGGCATCGGTAAACATCCTCCGCGCAATAGGGATCAACACCCACGCCGACCTCAAACGCACTGGCGCTGTTGAGGCCTATCGCCGTATACGAGCTCGCGACATCAATGTTTCCAAAGTCATGCTCTACGCCTTGCAAGGTGCGCTGATGGATGTCCACTGGAACGATATTCCCCCCGACCTGAAAGCCCAGTTGGTCAGTGAAGCCGAAATGCCCGAACAGGGAAACTTTTCCCAGGCAACGGCATAGCCGCACACAAAAATCGCATCTGGTTATCAGACTGAGGTTTTAGGCGCAGTTTTTTCCCCGGCACAGGCTACACTAAAAGCGCCTTACTAGTGTTTTTTTGTAACCGAGGGGTATATGCATCTTCCAACAAAACAGTCTGATCTTATGTCTGAGCTCGCAGCAAAATTGCGCAGCCTCACCGAACTTTTATGCACACAAGTAGCCCCAGCCGATGAGCCTTTTACAGTAGCTGCAAGCACCGATATTTTTGAGGATATCCCCCCGACGCGCGCACTGCTGGTTATCGCAGGCCAGATTGATTATTACCTGCACAATAAATTGATCATGCATTTTGAAGAGGGCGACCTGCTTGGCCTGCCCCGCTCACTCAATCTCCCCCAAGGGCAATTCAGCTGCAAAGCGCCAGTGACACTGCTGGCCTATGAACGCGACGCACTGGTCGCACAAGCCAATAGCGATCTTAAATCCCAGCGCAACTGGGCATACCTGCTGCTGAGCACCATCAGCTATTACGAGCAGGCGCTCACCCAGGAGTTGCGCAGCGAATTCCAACCGTCTGCTGGTTTCCTGCATTTTCGCGCGGGCGAGACAATTATCAACCAGGGTGATGTCGCCGACCGCGTTTACACATTACTTGAAGGCGCCGCCGATGCTGTCTGCGACGGGGTAAAAGTGGGTGACATTCACGCCAATGAGATCTTCGGTGCTCTCGCCGTATTTACGCGCCAACCGCGTATCGCCTCGGTAATCGCCAACAGCGATTGCACTGTATTAGCCGTGCGCAAAGAGGAGTTCATCACCTTGATTGAACACCAACCGCAAATTTGTCTGGGCCTGATTGAAGAGATGGCAGCCAAAATCAACCAGCTCAATAATCAATTGCTCCAAGTAAAATCAGCTGCAGCAACCAAATAAGAATATTTCTCAAAAACACTTGACCAGAAAGATGAGAACGATTATTGTTAACTCACTGCTGCACAGCATCTCCCGTGCAGCAGCCGAGAGGATTCAATAGTCGCCCTGCAAGTCGATTGCGGTTTCTTCTCACCCCCTAGGGCCTTTCCTCACCGAAAGTCTCTCGGCTAACACGGTTGCTTGGGCCGCCCTTGTGGCGGCCACTTTTCTCCGCGCACTTTCACCCTGTCCTGCACTTTTTCCTTTCTTAACGCGGCGATGATTGAAATTCTTTCGCAGCGCACACATATACTCCCCCGACGTTGCGTATAAAGCAGCGAATTAATCATTTTATGGGAGATATTATCGTGTTACGCATAGGCTTGTTTTTGTTAACTAACCTCGCAGTCATGCTGGTGGCGGGCGTTGTGCTGAGCTTGCTCGGCGTGGGCAACTATCGCACCGCAAACGGCCTGGATTTATCAAGCATGCTGGTGTTCTGTGCCGTGTTCGGTTTTGTCGGCTCCTTTATTTCCCTGTTCCTGTCCAAGTGGATGGCCAAACGCAGCATGGGCGTACAGCTAATTGAGCAGCCACGAAATGCCGACGAACAATGGCTGGTAGATACTGTGACCAAGCTGTCGCAAAAAGCCGGTATCAAAACTCCGGAAATTGGTGTGTTTGCTGCACAGGAATCCAACGCCTTCGCCACTGGCTGGAACCGCAATGCGGCGCTGGTTGCGGTGAGCCTGGGTTTGCTGCAACGTTTTGAACGCGATGAAGTGGAAGCGGTACTCGCGCACGAAATCGGCCACGTTGCCAATGGCGATATGATCACCCTGAGTTTGATCCAAGGCGTAGTAAATACCTTCGTGATGTTCTTCGCGCGTATCATCGGCGACTTTGTCGACCGCGTCCTGCTCAAGAATGAAAGTGGTCGCGGCTTTGGTTTTATGATCGCTACTATGGTTGCAGAAGTAGTACTGGGAATTTTGGCCTCTATGATAGTCGCCGCTTTCTCACGCTATCGCGAATACCGCGCCGACCATGCAGGTGCCACGCTCGCTGACCGCGGTGCCATGATCCGCGCCCTGCAACGCCTTCAGGCCGAATCCAATGCTGGCGTGGAAAGCCCCTTGCCAAGCAGCATGCGTGCCTTTGGTATCAGCGGCGGCGTACGTAATCTGTTTGCCAGCCATCCCCCATTGGAAGCCCGTATCCAAGCCCTGCGTGATAACGCTTAATCGGCACGGAGACTGGTTATGAGACTCTGGCGCTGGTTAGTATTGATGTGTATGACTGGCGCCAGCGCCCTAAGCGCTAGCGTCCAGGCCTTTTCAACCGATGACGAACGCAATAGCGTTGAGGTGTTTGAAGCTGCACGCCCCAGTGTGGTGTTCGTTACAAACCAACAACTCGCCCGCGATCCCTACTCCTTTGATCTGGTGACTGTGCCGCGCGGCTCAGGCACCGGCTTTATATGGAACGATAAGGGTTACATTGTCACCAATTACCACGTAGTAGAGGGCGCGCGGCAAATTACCATCACCCTGCAAGACCAATCCAATTGGCCTGCAGAGGTAGTGGGGTTGGCGCCGGAACGCGATCTGGCAGTGCTTAAAATCGACGGTAAAAAAGCCAAGCTAAATGCCCTGCCGTTAGGCGATTCAGGCGATTTGCGCGTTGGCCGCAAAGTGCTGGCGATAGGTAATCCGTTTGGTCTGGATGCAACACTCACCACGGGTGTGGTGAGCGCACTGGGGCGCGAAATTATCTCCCCCAACCAACGCAAGATTACCAATGTTATCCAGACAGATGCCGCAATCAACCCCGGCAACTCCGGTGGCCCATTGCTCAACTCCGAGGGCAAGTTAATTGGCGTCAACACTATGATTTACAGCCCAAGCGGTGCCAGCGCCGGCATAGGTTTTGCGATTCCAGTCAACACAGTAAAAGAAGTTGTACCCGAGCTGATTGAACATGGTCGCTTGGTACGCCCGGTACTGGGTATTGCCGTTGCACCCGACCAATGGGCGCAACAGATAGGTATCGAAGGGGTGCCTATTTTGCGGGTCGAGCCTAACTCACCCGCCGCTGAAGCCGGGCTTGAAGGCGCAAAACGCAACAACTGGGGGCAGATCACCCTGGGTGATGTCATTGTCGCCATCAACGATTACCCCACTGCCAATGACGACCAGTTACTCAGTGCCTTGGAAAATTACAAACCGGGTGAAAAAGTCACCGTCAGTGTGGCACGCGATGGCAAGCTGCTTACACGCACCATTCGCCTTGCAGCACCAAAGTAAGTGAACACTAACTTACCGGAGAAGCTACGCCTTTGCTCCCTTGCTGACATCCCCGAGGCTGGCAGCAAGGGGTTTAATCTGACGGGACGCAAGCTCTTTGCTGTCAAACAACAGGGCAAGGTTTACCTCTACCACAACAGCTGTCCACATATCGGTATTCCGCTCGAATGGGTGGAAGACCAATTCCTCGACAGCAGTGGCAGCATGATCCAGTGCGCCAATCATGGCGCTCTGTTTGTGATTAAAACGGGCAAATGTGTCGCTGGCCCCTGCAGCGGCCGCTCACTTATCCCCATTGATTTCAGTATCGACGCAGGCGACATTTTCATTTCCCCGTCGTAAATTTGCGTAAACCCGATCGAGTTCATCCACGCTGACCAGTAGAGTCATCGACCACTAGTGCACCAGATTATCCACGGAGAATAGCTCATGCAAAATTTCACCTTTTCCAACCCCACCAAGATTGTATTTGGTGAGGGCCAAATTAAAGAGATTGCCAACCTCGTCCCCGCAGGCGCCCGCATCTTGGTCACTTACGGCGGTGGTTCGATCAAAAAGAACGGCGTTTACGATCAGGTCGTTAAAGCGCTGGAAGGTAAAACCTGGTTTGAGTTCAGCGGCATAGAACCCAATCCCCACTATGAAACCCTTATGAAAGCAGTGGAGCTGGTCAAAAAAGAAAAGATCGACTTCCTCCTGCCTGTTGGTGGCGGCAGTGTGATTGACGGCACCAAGTTGATCGCCGCAGCAGTCAATTTCGAGGGTGAGCCCTGGGATATTATGGCCAAACACCAGCCCTTCTTCAGCGCCTTGCCAATCGGCTGCGTACTGACACTGCCCGCCACAGGTACCGAAAGCAACGGCAACTCGGTAATCACCAAAGCCGCGACCCAAGAAAAGCTTTCCTTTGGTAGCCCGCTGGTCTATCCACAATTTGCCATCCTCGACCCAACCACGACCTATAGCCTCCCGCCGCGCCAAATCGCCAACGGTGCGGTCGATGCCTTTGTGCATATCATGGAGCAATACCTGACTTATCCTGTGGATGCCAAAGTCCAGGACCGTTTTGCTGAAGGCCTGTTAATGACACTGATCGAAGAAGGCCCCCGCTCACTGAAAGAGCCAACCAACTACGCGGTGCGCGCCAATGTCATGTGGGCGGCGACTATGGCGTTGAACGGTTTAATCGGTGTTGGCGTTCCGCAAGATTGGGCGACTCATATGATCGGCCACGAACTTACCGCCATGCATGGCTTGGACCACGCCCAAACCCTCGCGGTCGTTTTACCGGCGGTGATGCAACACCAGCGCGACAAAAAACGTGCGAAGCTGCTCCAATACGGCCGCCGCGTATGGAACCTTAACCATGCCGATGAAGACGCACTGATCGATGCGGCCATAGCCGCAACCAAAAACTTCTTTGAGCAGATGGGCACCCCGACAACCCTGAGCGGATACGGTGTCGGCCGCGATTCCATTCCAAAACTGGTGGATATGCTGGTTAAACATGAGCTGCTGGCGCTGGGTGAGCACGGTGTGATTACCCCGGAGGTCTCGCGTGAAATCCTCGAACTAGCGGCTTAAAGTAGGCGCACGCGCAACCAAAGGCCGTGCATAAAAAAGCCCCGCCAACTAATTTGTTGGCGGGGCTTTTTAAAAGCTATTCAAAGGGGTTATTGGCGCAAAATTTTATTCACGATTGAGGTAGTTGAACAGTTGTCGTAAAAGCTAAGCACTTTGACAGAGCCGTTGTAAGCCTTCACGATTTGATTGCCGATGACTTGATCCTCGCTGTAGTCGCCGCCTTTTACCAGCACATCCGGTTTGACGCGGCGGAGCAAACGTTCAGGAGTATCTTCATCAAAAGGCACTACCCAATCCACCGCTTCAAGTCCGGCAAGCACAGCCATACGGCGGTCGAGCGGGTTGATGGGGCGACCAGAGCCTTTCAGGCGACGGATGGATGCATCGGAATTCACAGCTAATACCAGCCGATCACCCTGCTTGCGCGCCTCTTCCAGATAGCCCACATGCCCCGCATGGATAATGTCAAAACAGCCGTTGGTAAACACGATGCGCTCGCCGCTGGCACGGGCATCTTCCAACGCCAGCAGCAGCTGCTCTTCAGTCACTACGCCGCGCTCGGCCCCCTGCTCAGCAATAATAGCGCGGCGCAGCTCCGGTGCACTCACCGTTGCTGTGCCCATTTTGCCTACCACTATTCCCGCTGCCAAATTGGCCAATGCTGTGGCCTCCGGTAAGGTTTGGCCAGAGGCAATAACAGCAGCAAGAGTGGCGATAACCGTATCGCCCGCACCCGTCACATCAAACACTTCGCGTGCACGCGCGGGCAAATGCAGCTCTGTTTGGTGATGTCGCAAAAGCGTCATACCCTGTTCACCACGAGTGACCAACAGCGCCTGCAGATCCAATTCCTGCATCAGTGCTTCACCCTTGTCCACCATATCCTGTTCGCTCGTGCACTTACCCACCACCGCTTCAAACTCAAGGAAATTGGGCGTCAGCATAGTAGCGCCACGGTAGCGAGAAAAATCATTGCCTTTGGGATCAACCAATACCGGCACTCCAGCATCGCGCGCCATACGAATCAGGGATTGGCAATCGAGCAAACTTCCTTTGGCATAGTCGGATAGCACCAGTGCATCAGTGCGGTTAATCAGGTTTTTCACCTTGCTCACAAATTCGCAGCTGTCCGAGACATCGAATTTTTCTTCAAAATCCATGCGCAGCAATTGTTGGTGGCGACTGACTACCCGCAGTTTTGTGATGGTCGGTTTGGTTGTCGAAATCTGGAAATTCGTATGGATCTTGGCTGCGCGTAAACGGCTATGAAGGATCTGCCCAGCTTCATCATCGCCGACAATCCCAATCAGCGAAACACCGCAGCCCAAGGCTGCCATGTTCAGGGCAACGTTACCCGCACCACCAGGGCGATCTTCCGTTTGGTTGACCTTAACCACTGGCACCGGTGCTTCGGGCGATATGCGCGAACTCGTGCCATGCCAATAGCGATCCAGCATAAGGTCGCCAACGACCAGTATGTGCGCGCGCTCAAAGTAGGGCATTGTCAGATGCATAAGTAACTCCCATAGTTGTAATCCATTAATACCACTTCCCCAACATAATCAATTACTGCCGTTACTCGCGTATCAGATCCCTGGCTATTCAGGGGGGATCTCATCATCATTAAAATGCTTGGCGTGGAGCCTGGCGTAGTGGCCATTTTTCTCCAGCAATTGCGCATGGGTGCCCTGCTCCAGTATTTCACCATGATCCAGCACAATAATCCGGTCAGCCTGCTCAATTGTAGACAAACGATGTGCAACCACAAAAGTGGTGCGGCCCTTCATCACAGTGCTGAGCGCCGCCTGGATATAGTGCTCAGACTCATTATCCAACGCCGATGTTGCCTCATCGAGAATTAAGATCGGCGCATCCTTTAAGAGAGCACGCGCAATGGCTAGACGCTGGCGCTGGCCACCTGATAAACGCGCTCCCGATTCGCCGATTATCGTGTTAAACCCCTCAGGCAATTGTTCGATAAATTCCGTAGCGTAAGCTGCATCGGCAGCGCGACGAATCTCGTCCAGCGAGCGCGACTGCAAACTGCCGTAGGCAATATTGCCCGCAACCGTATCGTTAAACAAGGTCACTTGCTGGTTCACCAGGGCGATCTGCTCGCGCAAACTGGCGAGCGTGTAATCGCGCACCGAAATACCGTCAATTAAAATGTCGCCTGAGGTTACATCGTGAAAACGGTTAAGCAGCCCTACAAGCGTGGATTTACCGCTTCCCGAGCGTCCAACCAGTGCAATTACTTCACCGGCATTTACCGTTAAATTAATTTTATTTAACGCGGGAGCAGGTTGATTGGCATAACAAAACGTTACATTTTTTAATTCAACTTCTCCCTTAACACGCTCGATTTTACGGGTACCGCGATCTTCTTCGGCCGGTGTATCAAGCAAGGTAAACACGCTGTCGGCTGCAGCGACGCCTTTTAATATCGCCGGTGCCACCTCTCCCAAACGACGCATGGATGGAAGCATCATTCCCGCAGCGGTCATATAGGCGACAAATTTTGCTGGATCAGCAATTTCCATAAAACTAAGCGCGATAAAAATCAACGCAGCCATAGCGGCGGCGACGATCAGTTGGATCAAGGGTGTATTCGCAGCGGATGTCACCACAATCTTCATATTCTGTTGGTAATTCTTTCTGCTCGCGGCTTCAAAGCGTTGCTTCTCATAATCTTCACCGCCGAAGCTGCGCATTACACGCACACCGTTAATCATCTCACCTGCAACTTGGGTGATATCTCCCACAGAATTCTGCACTTTGTTGCTCAACCGACGCAGACGTTTGCCCACCACAGAAACCAGAAAACCAATCACCGGTGCAATCACAATAAAAATCATTGTCAACCGCCAATCCATCTGGATCAGCGTTGCGAATAAAAAAATCACCGTTAACCCTTCGCGGAGGGAAATTTTTAACGCATCGGTCGCCGCTGACGTCACACCATTAATATTGTAAGTAATGACTGAGATGAGATGCCCAGAACTGCTTTTATCAAAATGTGCGTTCGGCAATTGCGTCATATGGTTGAACACCTGGGTACGCAAATTGTGAATCACACTGAACGCAATTTTGGATAAATAATAAGCCCCAAGAAATGCGCCGATACTGCGCAACACAGTAATGCCCATTACTTGCAAGGGAACCAAATAACGATCGGCAGGATTATTCTCAGAAATAACATTGATTAAATTTTCCAGCGTGTGGACAAACAATTTGTTCGAATAACCATAAAGCGCAAAACCAACAATGCCCACTACAAATAACAACCAATAGGGTTTTACATAAGTAAGCAGGCGTTTATAAACAACCCAGGCCGATGTGTCGCCCACCACAGGATGTTCTTTCTGTACAGGATTCATAAATTATCCAGAATCAGATTAATGTTTTATGCGCGGATGCTTCACACGCAAATTGTTTTCGCGCACCAGACTCGCGGCCAATAACGCAGCGGGCACCCAATAGAGCAACCACTTGGTATCGATTTCCCAAAACAAACTGCGCGAATCAACAAATAGACAACCACAGCCGTAGACTAACCAAAGTGTCAGTGGCGCCAAGTGCCGATACTGGCGCGCTGACCACAATAACAACATAAGATGAATCAAGGCCAAACCCAATCCAACTACACCCGTGCGATATAAAATGTCCAACCATGCATTATGGGCGTGGTGATAAGACCCAATGCCAGTCGCAATATCGGTTGACGCCTCCATACCAATACCCGATAGGAACAGGCTCGGCTGCGCACGCATTTGCGCAATAACGTCCCACCAGATTTGATCGCGAAAAGAGGCGCCGCGTCCAAGCAATGCTTGATCCAATGGAAAAAAGTAAAGCGCTGCACCCAGCGCAAGCAATGCAGCGCACGATTGCGTCAATAAAATTTTTCGCCCCGGGCGCAACCAAACGAGGCCAATTACCAGCACCAGAGCAAGCGATAACAAAGGCCCGCGACTTTGGGACAAACCCAGCGCCGCCAAAGCGGGAATGGTTGCAAGCGATGAACCGAGTGCACACTTAAAACAGGACGTGCGCCAGGACAGCAAAATACCCACCAACACCACCACACCATAAACCTGCCCCACTAAAGTAGGCGCGCGCGCAAGCGTGATGCCCTCCAGACGTGCCGCAAGTGGATGGCTCCAATAAAATACCGCAATGCAAATTGTCGCCGTTAGCGCGCCGATTAGTAAAAACCAATATAGAAATTTATCCCAATCCAGTGATTTTTTGTGTATGACCCACGCTGCCCCTAACAGCCAAGCAGCAAGAATCAAAAACTGCAAAATAAAAAATCCTGCATCGCTGCCCCATACACTGGTTATGCAACTCCAACCTGCATAAGCCAATGCAGAAACGCTAAACCAACCACCGTACTGATGCAGTTCCGGCTTGCGCCACGGTAATAACAACAGCATGGGAATAAAAAAGGCGAGCGCGTAAACCGCCTCCACTCCATCGCGCGAGGGCGACCATAAAAAGGCGGTGACAAATACCCACAGACCGCCAAACGCCCAGCTCGATAATTTTTGTTCGCGCCAGTCGCGCTTGAATAAATTCATAAACCGCTTAATTCCTTTGATCAGGCAACAAGTGATCCGATAACAACGGCTCATGCCCAAATTCGCGTTTATAAGTAGCACGTGCACGTGCCGATATTTTTTCCAGCCGATGTTTTTGTTCCACTAACAAAGTGCGCAACTCTTGCGCAAAATACACGCGCATAAAACGCAAATAATCGCGCCGTGTAAAAGGCAAATTCAATGACGAAAATAACAGACTGCCTAAATCTTTCACCAGCCAGCGCTCAGGCACGCGTGGGCGCAGCTGTGCGCGATGCAAGTCCACCAGATACAGCTCCGGCGCAAGATTTTGGTCTGCAATAAATTTTGTATTCAACATAAAATGGCAGAGATAAAAATCGCGATGATTAATACCAGCAGCATGAAACTCACGGGTAATAACAGCGAGGCTCGCCAAAATGCGGTGCTTGGCCTTAACGCTTACTGAATGCTGCTCGAAAAAATGATCCAGCTGGATCACATTTGTCAGCTCGCGCGTCACGATAAAGGATTGCTGGCGTGCCGGATTTTTACCGCGCACCCCATAGGCAACTGGAATCAAGCTGGGGACGGCCAATGCACTCAATTTATTCAGTGCCTGCCATTCATTGGTGGCACCTAACACAGGTAAACGAAGCTGCAAATAATTTTTGATAATTTCCCGCCAACCCACTCCGCGATGCCATTTGCGATAATAACCCTGACCATTGATTTCAAAACGCAGGGTCTGGCGATCTTTCATTTCGCGCGCTATTTTGCCCTGCATATTTTCCATTAACGCAAACACATCCTGGCCTTTCCATGCATCGCTTAATTCTTCGCGCAGGATCACAACCGCATCAGCAGATTCTTGTGCTTGCAGGGCATGCACTGCAGGATTCTCTTTCGCAGCAGCAATTCTTTCCAGCGCTGCGACAGCAATAGCAGAGCGGGAAAATACGTCGCTGGTCTGCGCAAATAATGCAGCGCGCTTGCGCCACAGATCTACATCAACCGCGAGTGTTGTGGCAAGCAATTGTGCAATCGCGATGGGTGAGGCATCGGCGGGAATCAATTCCCCCATTTTCTGATCTGCAACGTAATGTGCATAACCGCAATGATCAGACGCTACTACCGGGACACCACACAGCATCGCTTCCAAAATCACATTGCCAGCCAGTTCTTTGCGTGCTGGATGCAACAGAGCATCGGCAGAGTGCAACAAATCACCAACGGGGCTGCGCGGCCCCAAAAAAAATACATGCTGCTCAATCCCTGCCTGCGCGGCAAGTTGACGATAACTGTGCGGATCATCCTTCCCCACAATCACCAGCGCGACTTTATCCGCAATGATTTTTGTCAATGCAGCAAAGGTATTAATACTGATATCGACAGCTTTGGTTTTATACCCGGAACCCAGACACAAAATAATTTTGGTATCGGACGATAGGCCTAATTCATCGCACAACGCAACGCGCGCTGCGCCAGGGTTGTTACAGGCGAGATGCTCTATCGAAATCCCAGGAGGCAGCGCATGAAAACGCTCGGGCTGGGTAGCGTAATAACGCACAAATTGTTTTTGTTCACTCGCAACCAATGAAAGAATTTGCGTTTCGCTTGTATCAGCGAATACTGCTTTTTCATAAGCAAGATACAAACGTGAACGAGGAGCCAGCCGATACAACCAGTTGCGCTCACCATATGCCTTATGCGCAAAACAGCTATCACCTGCAAAATACACATCAAGCCCTGGCATTTTGTTAAAGCCGACCAACAAATCAAATTGATTACGGTGGAAGTGCTGCTGGAATGCATCGACAAAATGTTTCACACCGGCAACATTAAAAAAACCGGAACCTTTAATTTCAACAACATTAATACCGGGGATTTTTTCGCCTTGCCAATCACTGCAAAAAATACTGACTTGATGACCGATTGCCTGTGCAGCCTGTGCAATTGCCAGCATATCGCGCTGCAAACCACCAAAGGGGAAATAGCGAAAAATAGCGAAGGCTAATTTCATCCAGGATTTTCCATTGCGACAATTGCCGGTTGTGCGATAAGCGCATTGAGCGCGGCCAATACTTGTTGCGGCATCAATTCACGCAAACACTTGTGATGTACTTTTGGACATTCACGTTCAAAACAGGGCGAGCACTCAATTTGATTGCTGATAATACTCACCTGCTCAGTTAGCGGCGGCGTATGCTCCGGTGACGTAGATCCATAAATCACCGCGAGTGGTTTTTGCAATGCAGCAGCGATATGCATCAGCCCCGAATCATTACTTAATACTGCGTCTGCACAGGCCATTAATTCGATTGCTTCGCCAAGGCTAGTGCCACCGGCAAGGTTGTAACAATGCGCGCGCTCGTCATCCAATAATAAATTGCGAATGGCATCGGCAACCGGGTGATCTTTTGCAGAGCCCATTAACCAGACTTGCCAACCGGCGCGAATTTTTTCATCGACCACTTCCGCAAAATAATGCTCTGGCCAGCGTTTCGCAGGACCATACTCGGCACCGGGGCAAAGTATTAACAGCGGGCGGTTAAGCTGCAATGCAAACTTTGTTAATAATTGTGGTTGCTGTGATTTTTCAACACGCAATTCAGGAAAAGGAAATTTTTGTAACGGCTCTGCATTTTTTGGTAGCGCCAATGCCGCGTAGCGCTGCACCATTAATGGATAACGTTTTTTATCCAGCACGCGCACATCATTTAATAATCCGTAACGCAGCTCACCGCGCCAACCGGTGCGCACCGGAATGTTGGCAAAAAATGGAACAAAAGCAGATTTAAACGAATTGGGCAAAACAATCGCCTGATCGTAACCTTCGCCAGCAAGCGATTTACCTAATGCGCGCCGCTCGCCCAAACCAAAGGTGCCATGCCCAAGCGGCATATCAATCACGTTATGAATTTCTGGCATACATGCCAGCAACTGACGCGTCCACCCCGAGGCAAGCACATCAATGTGTACTTTTGGGTTGCGCAGCTTGAGTAATTTAAACAGGGTTTGCGCCATCATCATATCGCCGATCCACGCAGGGCCAATCACCAAAATTTTTTGGATTTTTTTCAGCTCGGCAGGAAAAGCAATTTCAGTCATAGGCGGCAATTCAGCAGTGGGCGATTCAACGGTAGACAAGAGCTCAGCCATGCAACTTTGAATAGAAACAGTAACGCAGAATCATTAATACAAAAACACACAACACCAAAACGATAACGGAGCCATTCGGCTCCGTTGTGGCAATTGTCTAGCGACAATTATTTTGCAACCGGTGCCAGCCAGTTGGTATGCGCGGGCAATTCGCCGCGCACGGATTTGAAATACAAATCTTGCAAACGGGTAGTGATCGGCCCGCGGCGACCTTCACCGATAATACGGCCATCCAATTCACGGATCGGCAATACCTCTGCTGCAGTACCAGTGAAAAATGCTTCGTCGGCAACATATACTTCATCGCGTGTGATGCGTTTTTCTTTGATGGTGTAACCGCAATCTGCCGCCAGATGGAAAATGGTGTTGCGCGTGATGCCATCGAGGCAAGAAGTCAGTTCGGGTGTGTAGATAATCCCATCGCGCACCAAAAAGAAATTCTCGCCGCTGCCTTCCGCCACATAACCTTCAGCATCGAGCAATAGCGCCTCTTCACAACCACTGTCCAATGCTTCTTGCAGCGCTAACAGCGAATTGATGTAGTGGCCGTTGGCTTTCGCTTTACACATGGAAATATTCACGTGATGGCGAGTGTAGCTGGAGGTGCGGATACGGATACCCTGATCGCGCGCTTCCGGTGACATATACGAAGGCCAGTGCCATGCGGCAACCATGATATGCACTTTTAAATTGTCGGCACGCAAGCCCATGCCTTCTGAACCGTAAAATGCCATAGGGCGCAAGTAAGCTTCGGCCAAACCATTTTCACGCACGACCATTTTGTGCGCTTCATTCACCACATCTTTGGTGAACGGCATTTTCATGCGCATGATATGCGCTGAGCGGAACAGACGATCAGTGTGTTCTTGCAGACGGAAAATACTGGTGCCCAGAGTTGAGCTATTGTAAGCGCGCACGCCTTCAAACACGCCCATGCCGTAATGCAAAGTGTGGGTTAACACGTGAACCTTGGCATCGCGCCAGGGAATGAGTTCACCATCAAGCCATATAACGCCGTCGCGATCGGCAAAAGACATAGCAACTCCAATAATTCTGTATGTATGTTTGAGGGATTGTTAGGCGCGGCCACAGCCGCGCAGCACTCAATGTTCGGGGCGATGCAATCAGGTGTGATCGATCAGCTGCTGCCACAAAGCTGTGACTTGCGCGCGTTCGGTCAGGAAGTGATTGTCGCCTTCTAGTACCGCCTCCTGACGCTGTAGCGCGAGACGGTGCCCGGTGGATCGGTATGCTTTGTAAGCCGCGATCAGGTGGGCCACGGACTGGGCATCGAGTAAGCCTGCCTCTTCCAGTGATCCGAGTATGCGAATGTTGTCCGTGTACCGGATGACCTTGGGTTCCTTAGCGGCCCAAGCCAAAGCCGCGTATTGAACCATAAATTCAATATCCACGATACCACCGGAATCCTGTTTCAAATTAAATATCGCGGGCGTTTTCGATGCACTTAGAGGGTTTGGTTTGGATTTTCCCTCGCTTCCTAACTGCTCGCGCATTTTGCGGCGCATCTCGCTCACATCGGCCCGCAATTTATCCAGATCCCGCTCCTGTGTGAGAATGCGCTGGCGCACCTGCTCGAACTGTTCACCAAGCGCGGCACTGCCGGCGACCACCCGTGCGCGCACCAGCGCTTGGTGCTCCCAAGTCCAGGCTTCATTGGCTTGATATTTCTCAAACGCCGTGAGCGACGACACCAGCAAACCCGAGTTGCCAGACGGACGCAAGCGCATATCCACTTCGTAGAGCTTGCCCGAGGGAGTGTAGGTATTAAGTACATGGATAATGCGCTGGCCGAGGCGGGTGTAAAACGTGGTGTTATCGATGGAACGCTCGCCATCAGTGTGCAGATTGGAGTCGGCATTGTGGATAAACACCAGATCCAGATCCGACCCATGTCCCAACTCGATCCCGCCCAACTTGCCGTAGCCGACAATCACAAAGTCCGGCGCAGTATCGACCGAACCATCACTGCGACGAGGGCGGCCATGGCGCTCGACCATATGCTCCCAGCCCAAATTCAACACATGTTCCAGCACTACCTCGGCGATCCAGGTGAGGTAATCACTCACCTTCATCAGCGGCAACACACCCGCCACTTCACTTGCCGATACGCGCAGTGCATGGGCCGAACGGAAGTAGCGCAGCGCCTCCATGTGCCCTTCAAGATCATCCCAATTCAAACGCAGTACATCGCGGCGCAATTCATCGCGCAGCAGTTCTTTATCGGGCGGGGTGTATAAACTTTCCGGCGTTAGCAGCTCGTCGAGCAGCACCGGATATTGCGCAATCTGGTCGGCGATCCAGGGGCTGGCCGCACAGAGTTTTACCAACTGCTGCACGGCAGTCGGGTTCTCCACCAACAGCACTAAATAGGCACTGCGCCGTGCGACAGCTTCAATCAGCGGCACGATGCGCGCAAAGGTCTCGGCGATCGTAATCGGCAACTTGGGGCCAAAAGCCTCATGCACAATCACTTGCAACAAACGTGGGATAAACGCATCGAGTCGTGTGCGGCTGCTGGCCTGCATCGACAATACCGCGCGTCCTTCGCGCAAATCGGCGAGATTTTTCAACAGCGCTTCCGGCCCCTCGATATTGCGCGCGGTCAATGCATGAACCGCATCCTCACCCTGCAGGCTGCCCTCCCACAACCCCATCCAAAACGCCAAGGCCTTTTGATCGACCGTATCTTCCTCATCGGGCGCTGCAATCACCGATTTAAACTCCGTATTTACGCGCTGGCGATAGCCACTCAGCGTCGCAAAAAAACTGTCCCAATTTTCAAAACCCATCGCCCAGGCAAGGCGCAATTGGCCGATAGGATCAACGGGTAAGGATTGGGTTTGTTTATCCTGATAACCTTGAATGGCATGCTCTGTATTGCGCAGAAAAATATACGCCTCAAGCAATGCGGAACCCGCGCCCGGAGGCAAATAATTTTCCTGCTCCAGAAATGGCAAGAGCACCGGCACTTTGCGTTTGCGCAAACGTGCATCGCGCCCGCCGCGAATTAATTGGAACACCTGCACCACAAATTCCACTTCTCGGATGCCGCCCTCGCCCAATTTCACATCCAGATTCATGCCTTTGCGCTGCACTTGCCGCGCAATTAACCCCTTCATTTCGCGCAGGGATTCAATCGCACTGAAATCGATATACTGGCGATAGGTAAACGGCTGCAACATGTCGCGCAGCAATTTGCGCGCGGCAATTTGCCCTTCGCCGCCCGCCATGGCCACGGTGCGCGCTTTGATCATCGCGTAGCGCTCCCACTCGCGCCCTTGCGTCTGGTAATAGTCCTCCATGCCCACAAAACTCATCGCCAAGGCACCGCTCTGGCCGTGCGGACGCAAACGCATATCCACGCGGAAAACAAATCCGTCAGCAGTGACCGTATCCAGACTTTTAATCAGCTTTTGCCCAAGCTTGATAAAAAATTCCTGGTTGCTAATCGCACGGCTAGCATGATTCGTTTCACCGCCTTCGGGAAAGGTAAAAATCAGGTCGATATCCGAGGAGACATTCAATTCGCCCGCGCCCAATTTACCCATGCCCAACACCATAAACGGCTGCGCCAAATTCGATTCGCGCCCAATCGGCGTGCCGTACATTTTCTCCAGCGCGCGATAATGAAATTCTGCCGCGAGCAAAATGGATTTATCCGCAAAGCGCGACAACTCCGCCGTCACCTCGCGCATATCCGCAACGCGGTTCAAGTCGCGCCAGATAATCCGGATCATCGCCATCTGCCGCTGTTGCCGCAGGCATTTATCCAATTCCGCATCGGTATTACACGCATTAACCGCCGCTGCAAATACATCGAGATGAGCATCCGTCTGCGCCGTAAACAGCGCTCCGGATTGCACGAGTTCAATCAGATACTGCGGCCGCTGAGCAGAGGTTTTGGCAATAAATTCACTCGCCACAAACGCGCGCGTCAATTGGCGAAAAAACTCGTCAGCGGTAACCGATGGTGGCAACAAATCGCGCGGATGCGGAAGGTTCTGACTCTGAAGGGCAGCTTCAAATTGATCCCAGTAACGCTGGGCGGGGGCATGTAACTCGGCGGGGATTGCGGAAAAATTCAACATAAACGCAGGGCTCTATCGCAGTTATTAGGGGGCGCGGTTATTGGATTAACAGGGGAATACTAGCAGCAGATCGTGAGCGAATAAGGGCGCTAACCCAAATTTATCCGCCCCACATTCTGCTCAATCCAATCCACCAAATTACGCACCTGCTCTGCAACCTCAATACCCAGTGGCGTGAGGCTGTACTCAACATGCGGCGGCACGACGGGGAGCGAATGGCGCGCGACAAAACCATCACCCTCGAGCGTCTGTAAAGTCTGCGCCAGCATGCGCTCGCTCACACCATTAATTTTACGACGCAACTCGCTGAAGCGATGGGTGCCCGCAAGAAGCGCGACCAATACCAACACTCCCCAACGGCTGGTGATGTGATTGAGGATAAGGCGCGAGGGGCACTGGTCAGCAAACACATTACCCGCCGCCAGCGCCTCGGTGATAGACGCATAGCTGGCGGACTGAGGATCGGTGTTAGCGCTTTGGATCGGACCGTTTTTTTTCATACTTACCTTTTTGTTCGTACTTACTAAAAGTTAGCTTGATTGCTATTCTGCCCCTGAACTTGCGCGCAAGCAACCTTTTTGTGTGGCAATAGCCACTCTTTCACAGCAACTAATTGAGGTTTTTATGATCGCCATTACCGGAGCTACTGGCCAATTGGGCCGTCTTGTTATCGAACAACTGCTACAAAATATTCCCGCCAACCAACTGATCGCGCTGGTGCGCAACCCCGCTAAAGCGAGCGATTTGCAAGCGCGCGGACTGCAGGTTCGCGCCGCAGATTACACCCAACCCGCCGCTCTCGAAGCCGCGTTACAGGGTGTAGAAAAATTACTGCTGATCAGCAGTAGTGAGGTAGGCCAACGCCTGGAGCAACATCGCAACGTGGTGGCAGCCGCAAAAAGATCCGGCGTGACACTACTCGCTTACACCAGTATTTTGAACGCGCAAGATTCACAAATGGACCTCGCGCACGAACACCGCGAGACCGAACAATTGATCAAAGCGTCGGGTATTCCTTTTGTATTGTTGCGCAATGGTTGGTACACAGAAAATTACACCGCAGGCATCCCCACCGCACTGCAATTTAATGTGCTGCTCGGCAGCGCGGGCGATGGAAAAATTTCACTCGCGGCTCGTGCCGACTATGCAGCTGCCGCCGCAGAAGTGTTGGTGCGCGATGATCAAGCAGGAAAGATTTACGAACTCGCAGGGGATGCGGCATACACACTGGCAGACTTTGCCGCCGAGTTATCGCGCCAAACCGGGAAACAAATCCCCTACAACAATTTACCGGAAGCGGAATATCGCGGAATTTTACAAAACGCAGGTCTACCTGATTGGCTCGCGTCTCTGCTCGCTTCATCCGATGCCAGTGCTGCGCAGGGTGCACTGTTTGATGAAAGCCACCAATTGAGCCGGCTGATCGGCCGCGCCACTACACCTTTGGCAGACACCATCAGGACTGCATTAGCAGAGGGAGCAACTGCAGCCGCGCATTAAATTTCGCCCTGTGGAATAAAAATGTTGCGGGGATTTAGCAGCGCAGCCTTGCTCATGTTGCACATAACATCAATGAGCAAGGCTGTGAACACGATAGGAAAAATTAGCGGCAACTTTTCCCGGTCAACTCTGGTATTTCATGAGAGCTATTGCGCGGTTTAATCCCGTACAGCGTAACTCGCACACGCTGACCGGGATTTATGCTCGCATTATTTGCTTGATTAACCGCTGTGTAGGGATTGCGGCCCGACACATTAGCGCCACTGGCGTATGTCAGGTAAGCACCGTTGCTGTACTGCCAATTCAATGACCAACCATTAATCACTTGATTGGTAGGGTTGGTGATATCAATCACCGCCGTAAAACTGCGCGAGCCTTGATTCACCACGCGATAATCACACTGCGCCAACGCCGATACTACACCTGTGCTTGATGCAGCCCGACTGGATGCTGAGCTTCTGATTAGACTACTGGCTACAGACGAGCGGCTTGAAGTTGTCGCTGTAGAAGAGCGAATACTGGAACTAATACTGATTGCTTGCGATGAACGACTCGATGACACAGTGTTAGCTGGCGTTGAACTCGCGCGACTTGATGAGACAACAACCAACGACGATTGACTCGACGAGGATGCAATCGCCGATCTGAATGCAGCGATTTCATTTTTCACATTATTTAACGCTTGCGCCGCGTGAGCTTCGTCGGGTTGTCCGACAGGAACGCCGCATGGCACTCCCAAACAATTCACATCAGGGTTAGAAAATTTCGCTACGCGACCACTCGCTTTATTCACATAAAGCCAGGAGTAAGTCATCACCGTACCAAACAAACCATCCACCCCGTGACCCAACGCGTAGGAATAGCGTGCACCGCCGGTGTCACCTTGTTTGCGTGAATGATTGAGCCCCATGTTGTGACCCAGCTCATGCGCCAGTACCAGCGGGCCGCAATCCGGACCAACCACATTCCACGCCCATGGCGCGCTCACAGCCATGTAACCAATACCGCATTCGCCAGTCTGGTGTAATTGGGTTACAAAATCTGCACCGTATTGATTGCGCAAATTAACAGCGGTTGTGTCCACACGCAAACTGGTCAACACTGCATCCATACTTGCACCGGCCTGCTCATGCGGAACTGCGCCGACCAAGCGCAATTGAATATCGATATTGCTGTCTTTATAAACGTTATTCGTTTGTGCAACCCAGTTTTGCATTGCGGTTTCAACCTGTTGATTAAAATAATTGGCGCTGTGTGTGTCGTACAACACCAATAAATCAACTGTAGCCGCAAAAGAAGAATTCATGCCCGACAACGGCAAGGCCAACAACATTAATTTTTTTAGCAAATTCAGTTTCATAGACATTACCTTTATCGGTTATTCGTCGGTGGGCAATAAAATATCTGTGGAATGAGGATCTTGTTTGAAGAGTGTTTCGCTGGATGCAATCCAGCCCTGGGTATCGTTTGCCTGCATCACAATGTGCCCCTGGGGCGTATCAATACCAGCGAGACTTAAACCGGGGCCTTGGGTGATAGTGACCCGCATAATTTCATCGCTTCCTACCAGATGGCCATGCAATGTGAAGCCGCCATTCGCCAATGGCTCCCGCGAGTCCACCTGCATTTGCAAATGCATCCCTAATTTTTCCAGCGGTAATTCGAGCGTGTCGCCTGGCAACAACACTTGAAAACGCTCGGGATTTAATTCAATAAAGGCGCGCCCATCGTTTCTCTGCTCATCGGTGATTGGCAAGCTGTCGGGAATATCAGCTGAACTTTCCCAGGCATGTGATTGTGCTAATAAATCCAACACCTCAGCGGCAGAAAATTCGCGGTAGGGATAAAGCTGATTTAATTCGGCAATACGCTGCTCAAGGTTGGGAAACTGCGGATTATCCGAAACCGCTTGATAGCGCTCGTTGTCATTATTCTGCATTGTCACGGGTTTCTCTTGTGCATCAGCCACCACTGCTGCTGTCTTCGGCGCACGTGAAATTTTTCCACTAGCACCAACACCATCGCCAGACATTTGCTGTCCGGCATTTGGCAGCACTGCAAAATAAACAGCCAGCAAAACACCCGCCGCGAGTACGGCCAACAATAATTTATTCATTATTAATCCCGCCTTTTCGATCAAAACACCAGGCAATAAAATGCAGCATCGAACATGTCAACACACGGCTGATAACGTCGAGCACAATTTCAATCAGGCGAATTTTAGGGGGAGAAAAAAACAAAAGAGCAACGAGATTCACATCTCGCTTAATAAATCAGATTAATTGATTGAAATGCCAAGCAGCACAAACAGCGACTGAAGACTGGTTCGCGAACAGTGATTACTGTGTGAAGCGGGTTTTGTGATTGGAGCATCACATCGTTTGTGATTTATCAATGATGGCTCACCATGTTTTACGTTGCTTGATTCTGCAAAACAAAACCCCACTACACCTCGTCATCATCCGTTTTCCGACCCGCTCGTGGATGTGCGCTGTCATAAACCTTCGCAAGGTGTTGGAAATCGAGATGAGTATAAACCTGTGTGGTGGAGATGTTGGCGTGACCGAGAAGTTCTTGAACTAAACGTAGATCACCACTGGATTCCAGCATATGGCTGGCGAAGGAGTGGCGGAGCATGTGGGGATGGACGGGGTTGTCCATGCCTTGTTGGATGCTGAGTTGTTGGAGGCGCATTTGCACGGCACGATGGCTGATGCGTTGGCCGCGCTGCGTGGTGAAAAGTGCGGGCTCGTCATTTTGGGTGTATAGCTTGCGTGCTTCCAACCAATCTTTGAGCGCGGTAAGCGCGTGGGAACCTACCGGGAGAGTGCGGGTTTTGCGGCCTTTGCCGGTGACCGTGAGCATGGCGTCACCCCAGTCGATATCATTGATATCCAAACTCACTGCTTCCGCCAATCGCAAACCCGATGAATAAATTAGCTCCACCAAGGCACGGTCGCGCTTGTTAATAAAATCATCGCCTTCCACTTGCACAAATTGCGCGGCTTGGTCGGCATCCAAAACCTTAGGTAACGCTTTAGGCGATTTGGGCGCGGTGATGCCGTCGGCAATATTATTTTTGAGCCAGCCGCGGCGGATACAAAATTGAAAAAAACTGCGCAGCGACGACAACCAGCGCTGCAAACTTTTTCCGCCCAAACCTTCACGATGCAATTGCGCAACTGCCATGCGGATGTGATTCACACCCAGCATATGCAATTCTTTAATCGATTTTGATGCACAAAAAATCTGGAATTTTTCCAGATCGCGCGCGTAGCTGGTTTGGGTATGAATGGATAGCTGCCGTTCACTGCGGATATAAATGTAAAACGCCGCGAGCTGTTCGGCGAAGGGCATGGGAGTAGCCGGTGGAGAAAGGTCGGTCATAAATCTCCGCTGGGCTGCGCCCAGAAGGCATCGGGAATTAGCGCGGCAAATATTTTGGCAGTAAGCGATTGAGTACTTCTGCAATATAGCTCAAAAACAAGGTGCCCATGCTGGAGCGATAATATTGTGGGTCGCGGTTGCCAATACTGAGCAAACCAAACACGCTACCGTGAATCAGTGGCACTGTAGCGACCGAGCCGATCTCACTGGCGTGCTCGCCAAAAATAAACTGCATTTCTTTGGCACCAAGAGTACCGCACACTGCGCGGCTATTTTTCAGCAACGGGCCAACATGTTCGCGCGCTTCCGCAATACTCACAATGCGCGCTTGGCTGCTGGGCACTTTGTCGGCGTTGCCAAATAAAATCACGCTGGTGAAATGGATATTAAAATCTTTATCAAAACTGTAGTGCAGCGCATCGATGATATCGCCCATATCCTGGCCTTCCAACAGGCTCAACACCAGGCGTTTGGTTTTATCAAATAACTTGTCGTTGTCGCGCGCGTTGTCGAGCAATTTGCTCAAGCGGTGGCGCATATCGATATTGCGCTCGCGCAATATCGCCACCTGCCGTTCCACTAATGACACCGCCGAACCCGATTCGTGCGGCAGGGTAATTTCGGCTAACAGCTCATGGTGCTGTTCGAAAAAATCAGGATGCTCACGCAAGTAAGCTTCAATTTGTTCCGGTTCCAGTGGATCGGCAAGCGTGGGGATTTTTTCGTTCATAGAGTCAATTCTGGGTTATTAGATTTTTATTTGTCCATGAAATACGGTGACCGCAGGCCCCGTCATGATCACCGGTTGGCCCTCACCCGGCCATTCAATCTGCAAACTGCCACCGGGTAAATTCACCTTGACGTTTTGGTCGAGCAGCCCGCGCAGACGGCCAGCTACTACTGCGCCGCAAGCGCCGGTACCGCAGGCGAGAGTTTCGCCTACGCCGCGCTCAAATACACGTAAATTAATTTCGTTGCGCGACACAATCTGCATAAATCCGGCATTCACGCGCGCAGGAAAGCGCGCGTGGCTTTCAATCAGCGGACCCAATTCAGCGACGGGTGCAGTTTTGACATTATCGACCACCAACACCGCGTGGGGATTGCCCATGGACACAGCAGAGATATCGTACGTCTTACCGGCAACCTCAAATGGATAAGTCACTGCTTGCGCATCGGCGGTAAAAGGCACCTGCGCTGGCTGCAACCGCGGTGCGCCCATATCGACGCTGACTTGCTCGTCTTGCTGCACACGCAATTCGATTAAACCGCCTGCAGTTTCCACTTTGATAACATTTTTGCCCGTGAGCTTGCGCTCGCGCACAAACACCGCAAAACAGCGCGCGCCATTGCCACAGTTTTCCACTTCGCTGCCGTCGCAATTAAAAATGCGATAGCGGAAATCCACATCGGGTGTCTCGGGCGTTTCGACCAATAGAATTTGGTCGCAACCCACACCAAAATTGCGGTCGGCGATGTAGCGAATTTTTTCCGGTGTTAAACGCACGCTTTGGCTGACGCCGTCGATCACAACGAAGTCATTACCCAAACCGTGCATTTTGCTAAAACGTAAACGCATGTTTTTTCCTATTACTTCCGGACAACCGATCCGGTCATTTATTCGGGCAACAACATTTCGCCGCGAATCATATCGTCAAAAGTTTCGCGCGCGCGCGCCAAATGCATTTGGTCGCCATCAACGACCACTTCAGCAGCGCGGCCGCGGGTGTTGTAGTTGGAGCTCATGCTGAAACCATAGGCGCCCGCTGACATTACCGCCAGTAAATCACCTGCTTCAATCGCCAGATCGCGGTCTTTACCGAGGAAGTCGCCGGTCTCGCAAATCGGGCCGACCAGATCCCATTTTTTCACTTCGCCCGCATGGGGCTTAACGGCACGGATGTCTTGCCATGCTTGATACAGGGACGGACGGATATTGTCATTCATGGCGGCATCGATCACCGCGAAATTTTTGTGCTCGGTTGGCTTGAGGAACATCACTTTAGTGAGCAGCACACCCGAGTTTGCCGAAATTGAACGGCCAGGTTCAAACATTAACGCTAATTTACGATCGCCCAATTTGGTTTTAATCGCGGCCATGTAATCTGCCACGGGTGGCGGGGTTTCGTTGCGATAGGTCACCCCCAATCCACCACCCAAATCCAGATGGGAAATAGTAATGCCTTTGCTCGCCAATTCATCGACCAGTAACAACAAGCGGTCAAGCGCATCCAAAAACGGTGTGAGCTGGGTGAGCTGGGAGCCAATATGGCAATCCAAACCTTTGATCGCCAAGCTCGGCAACTGTGCAGCGCGGGCATAAACCGCAGGCGCGCGTTCAATCGCAATACCGAATTTATTTTCTTTCAAACCGGTAGAAATATACGGGTGAGTATTGGCATCCACATCGGGATTTACCCGCAGTGACACGCTCGCCACCTTGCCTTTTTGTGCAGCGATTTGCGCAAGCAGTTCCAATTCCGCTTCTGACTCAACGTTGAAACAAAAAATTCCCACATCCAATGCGCGCGCAATTTCATCCGCGCTTTTACCCACACCGGAAAAAACAATGCGCGATGGCTGGCCACCGGCGAGCAGCACACGCTCCAATTCACCACCGGAGACAATATCGAAACCGGCGCCGAGTTTGGCGAGCATATTTAAAATCGCGAGATTGGAGTTGGCTTTAATCGCATAACAAATCATACCGGGATGCGAACCCAAGGCCTGCGCGTAGGATAAATACTGCTGCGTAAACGCTGCGCGACTATACACATAACAGGGCGTGCCAAAGCGTTCGGCAACAGCGGCCAGCGGGGTATCTTCAACGTAGAGTTCGCCATTGCGTTCGGTGAAATGCTGCATAAAAAATCTCGATCAAAAAGCGGGGAGCGGATGGTTTGGAATTACTCGGCCGGGGTTTCAGGCTGATTGGTTTTGGGTTGGTCTGCCTTGGGCTGCGCGGGCTCGGTTTGCGGAGCTGGAGCTTCCGGCTGAGGCTTGTTGGGCTGGGGCAAATAAAGCGGGCCTTTCTGGCCACAGGCGCCAAGGCCAAGGCATAGCAACATCAATACAACTGCAATTTTCATAACCGGAGTCCGATGACACCCTGAACTTGGCAGGGTCAGGTAAAAGACGGGGCAGTATAACCCTGCCAATAGCCAGCGTCACTCCCGCTTATTTACCCTGTGTCACTCCCACACGCGGGAGTCCAGCTGTTGATTTACCAATAAGACCTATGGATCCCCGCTACGCGAGGATGCCGACTCCCTATTAATCAGGTGTCGCAGAAGTGAGGCAAATAATTTATGCAGGAAAAAGAATGCAGAATCAATCCAATACCGAGCGCAACTCCTCGGCTGATACCAGTGCACCATTGGCGATGAGTGAGAGTTTTTGAATCGCCGCTTTTAATTGTTCAACATCAACCAAACTGTCGGTGGACTCCAGCAACTGCCAAGCCTCTTCAGTTAAATCGAATTCGGCGGTGAGTGCAAATTCGCGAATATAAAACTGCGCGAGATCGCGCAAATCCCCGTAGCGTTCACGCAATGCGGGCAAGCGCAACTCCAGCGCATGCTGCGCCAGCCATTGGGATTGCGATGACGCGAGCGGCGCATCTTCACTGCTCAAGCTCATAATCAAACGTACACTGTAGGTGCCGTCAAAACGGGCGTTGGCGGCCTTGAGCCAAAAATTGCGCAGCGCCTGGAAACTGCTGCTGGATAACGCATCGATATTGCGCACAAACAGGGTGCCGCCATTGGCGTAGGTGTGCAGCGATTGCAAAATGCTCGCCGCCGCGCCCTCCTCCCATTCATTGCAGTCAGATTCGATAAAGGGCGCGGTATCGGCGCGCGATAAACAATGCAGGCTGCGCGCAGCAATTACTTTACCGCTACCTTTGTTGGCGCGGATCAATACCGGCTGCGTCCCTTTGGCCAATTGATCGATCCGTTGATCCAATTGGCGCAACGCTTTGCTGTTGCCGATCCAATAACTCTGGTCGCCATAAATATGGATCGCACGGTAGCGAGTCTGGTAACGACCAATGGTGCGGATAATTTCATCAGCAACCAATGCCAGCTCTTTGGTTAATTGTGCAGGTTTTGCTTCCACGCCCGGCGCTGCTTGTGCAACCAAATACCCCAGGCGCTGCGGCTGCCCCTGCGGCAATTTAAAATTCAGCGGTAAACTGAACGCGGTCTCGGCGATAAAATCTTCAAAGGGAGAATTGTTTGCCTCCTGCGTGGAAATAAAAAATTCCTCTACCTTTCCGGCGGCGGCGAGCTGTAAGTCCTGAGTGTCATTGACCAGTAACAAATGGTGATAGCCCTGATGGGTAACGCAGCGCAAAGTGATAGCCGCATGCGCAAGGCCAAGGCGATCAACCGCCGCGCGCAGGATAATTTTGCTGAGCGTGATAAAACTTTTATTCACTGGCACCCACTTGGCGCTAGTGGACTGATTGAATTTGTGGATGGCGCGGGCGACCGGCTTGTGGTTCATAGCGGCTTGGAACAGGGCAATCATAGCGACAGTCTCTTAATCCATGCAGACAATAGGTGGGAAAACTGGGGCATCTTGTGGCAATCTATAGCTCTTGGATGAAATTGCCTATTACAGGGCATTACAGACAGAACCTAACCCAAACCAACATATAGATCAGCACACACATAGACGCGCGGGCAGCATTTACACAAGGAGCGAAAGAATCAGCAGCACCGCGCTCTGGCAATGCTTACTTTTTACGCGGAAACCTTATGGCTTATTTGTTGGATGTCGCTACAGAGAATTACTTTCCTCTCGCGCCCCATCACACCTTTGGCAGGCTCGCCGAGAGTGTGGATACCCACATCAATAAACCCTACGTCTCCAAATTGCACGCAGCGATTGAATGGAACGGCAGCCATTGGCGCCTCAAAAATCTCGGCCTAAACGGCACCTGGGTGAATGGTGTCAGCCTCGGTCAGGGAGATACCCGCGACCTGAGCCTGAATGATGAAATCCACTTTGCCGAACAAACTGACCCGGGCTTTACCGTGATCAATCTCGCTCCACCGGCAGATATGCTTTGGCCGCTGGATAACATGCTCGCGCAAATTGAACCTATTTACCTCTCGCGCTACCACCTGCTACCCGATGCAGAACATCCGGAGCTCGCGCTGTTTTACAACGAGCAGACACAGCAATGGCATCAGGAAGCATTGAACCAGCAGTGCGAACATGAGCAGCCGGAATTGAACGATGGCGATCTGGTGCAGTTCAGCAACAGCCATTGGCAATTTGTGCGCGCGCAAATTTATGGCCCGACCGAAGCGAAAGCCTCGCGCCACATTAATGATTACGAATTTATTTTTAATATGAGCATGGATGAAGAAACCACCCAGCTCGAATTGCATCACCAGCAAACGCTGGACCTGGCCGTGCGCACCCACCACTACTTATTGTTGCAACTCGCTCGGCACCGAGCAGAAGATGCCGGGCGTGGCTTGGATAGCAAAAGTCAGGGCTGGGTTTATGCTGACCAGCTCGCAGCAGAGTTGGGGCTGGACAGCACCCATATGAATATCCAGATTTTCCGCGCGCGCAAACAATTGGTTGATGTACTGCCCGACGCTGTCGGCCAACAAAATTTATTGGAAAGACGCGGTGGCAAAATCCGCTTCGGGTGCGAAAAATTTAAAATCTACAAAGGCGACAAGCTCACACTCGCCTCGCCACTCAAATCCTGCTGAGTGTTGAATGAATAACTCGCTTCCGCCCAACACCGTTGCAGCGCAGACCGAGCCCAATAAGCTCGGGCACTACGAGCTGCTCGACTGTATCGGGCGCGGCGGAATGGGTTTGGTGTATCGCGCGCGCGATACACGACTGGATCGGCAAGTCGCGATTAAATGTTTACGCACCGAATTATTTGAGCACCACTACGTCGAGCGATTTAAACGCGAGGCGCTGCTGCTGGCAAAATTAAATCACCCGAATATTGTGCAGATTTACGATTTTATCGAAGCGCCCGACCAACTCGCGCTGGTGATGGAATTGGTGGAAGGCCAAAATTTACAATTGTATTTGCGCGAGCATATTGCGCCCTTTGCGCAGCGCATGCGCTGGCTGACCGACATTGCCCAGGGCCTCGCGGTTGCGCATGACGCCGGTATTATTCACCGCGACTTAAAAGCCGAAAATATCCTGATCAACCAGCGCAAAGTCGCCAAGATTACCGATTTGGGTATCGCCAAATCGCAAGACTATAACGCGACTCTGACCGATCACGTCGCGGGCAGCTATTGCTCCATGTCGCCCGAACAGGCGATGGGCGAAACCATCGATTTTAAGAGCGATTTATTTTCCTTCGGTATACTCGCGTACCAATTGTTGTGTGGCGCACATCCGTTTGGCGATACCAATAATAAATTGCAGTTAATGCAGCGGATTATCTCCCATCCGCCCACTTCCCCCGGCAAGCACAATCCGAATTTGCCAGCAGAGATTAATGACTTACTCGGCCAGCTACTCAGCAAAGATCCCACCAAACGTCCGGACAATACCCACTGGGTCGCCGCGCAGTTTGAAGCGCTGAGCCACTTGCAGCTGGCCAATGATTTTGTGAGTGATGATACGCAAGCGCTGATGCCAACCGGTGCGGCGGCGAATCAATCGACTATAAAAAATACTGGAATTAATAACGCAGTAAGAACGCAGGATCATCCCACCTTTGAAACACGCTTTGTTGCAGTTAATGCAACTCTGAAAAAATCACGCTGGATGTCGATTAAAAATTATGTGGCTGATAATAAAATCAGTGCGGGTTTTGGATTATTCAGTATATTGCTTCTTGCGGTGGTGGCAGCTTGGCAGCTACAACCTAAACCGCCGAAGTATATCGCGGTGATCCCACCGAATTTGACAGCAAACGGGATGCAGGAATCACAGCAAGAGTTGGTGAAAGGTGCTGTATATGATGCGATTCAACAGAGTGTAATTCAGCTGGATGGATTCTATTTAATTCCTCGCACTGAAATTTCAGCAGTTGGCAGCGATCTGGAAACGGTACGCATTAGCACCGCAGCAGATGAATTAATCACTGCCAACCTGGATTGCCAAGTTGAATTGTGCACAATCACCTTAAATCGCATGACCAGCACGACTGACAATGCCCAAGGTCGGTTAAATGTCGCAGGCACTAAAACCCTTGATGTACTGACTGATAACTATTTATCAGTCGCCGCGATTGTCGAACGAAATATAGAGAGTTTGTATGCAAAGAAATCCATGCAATCCTTCTCTAACAGTACACAAGACGATTACTTATCATTCCTGAACATTAATACTGAATACCGAAAGTCGGGGGCGAATGAAGCACAAATATCACAACTTGAACGCCTAAAAATTGCAACGAAAAAGCTGGCAGCTACCCAAACGTTATTCAGAGAAATCACTTTGGATTTGTATCATCAAACTAAAAATACCGACTATTTGGACAGACTCGAGACATTCCTTTCTATCAATAACAAACATGATGATATCAGCCATCTTTACAATCTTTATTTTTTGAAAATTGCCCAGCACAACAACAAAGAAGCCGACCTATTAGAAAAAAAATTAGCACTGGGAGAAGCAGCCACCACAGAACTCAAAGCCTACCGAAAAATGCTCAATAAGGATTATCAGGCAGCCGTTGAGCTTTACAAGCGTTCAATAGAGTCCCGGGCAAATGTTAAAACCGTGTTTTACTTGGCAAACGCTTATTGGTACATGGGTGACACGGCAAATGCCAAAAAGTATTTGGAGGATGTACTAAAAGTATCTCCTAGCTTTCACGAGGCCAACAGCTTGTATGCCATTATTGCGCTTACCGAAGGGCGAGCACTGGACGCCCAAAAATCGCTCGAACTTATCACACAGAACAACCCGGATGATTTGTACAATGTGGGCAACCTTGCTGTCGCCTATATGCTGAATGGCAAACACCAGCGGGCCGCCGATATTTTTCAACAATTATTAGCAAGAGACTCCGAAAACACATCGCACATGTTGAACTATGCCGATGCGCAAAAACTTGCCAACAATCACACCGAAGCGGCCACGATCTACCAAAAAATTATTGCTATTACCACAGCTATCAAACCCAACAACGAACAGCTACGCGCACAGACACAAGCTTATGCCCAAATTGGCAATTTCCCCGCTGCGCTAACCGCACTGAGTGAACTTGAAAAAATTGATTCGCAAAATATCGAGACCAGTTACACAGCGGCGCTAGTACACAGCTTGGTAGGCAACAAAGCCTCTGCCCTGTTAAATATAGAAAAATCACTGGCATTGGGTATGCACACCATTTGGTTTTCATTTAACTGGTTTGATGGAATGTGTGTCCATCAAGAATTTGGTGAACTGCTGAAAAGATACGGGGAGCAGCAACGCTGCTCCCTGGTTACTATGGCCGACGAGGATATATCGTTGGATCTTGCGACTCATAGATAGACACAGCTCCAGTCGCCGCATTGGTAAATGACGCCACAAATCCAAACGGAATTGCCTCCTCAGAGTTTTCCAACACATGCACGTAAACCAGCATGGTAAAACCGTTATCAATGATTTCCAAAGCAATATCATTGCTTGGGTCACTATCCGCGGCATCTGTAGCAACACCACTCAAAGCAAAACGCCAGGTGCCATTGGTGCTAGGATTTGGCTGCATTTTAATTACTAAAATGGCACGTTCAAACTCACGCTCTATCGCCGAGGGATTCAGCTCAAAACGTACGGTCAGTGTGGAAATATCAACGGTGCTACCTACCTCAGTAAACTTCCAGTCTCCGGGACCCGAGACCGTTGGCATTGCTGGAACTAAATTGAAAAACTTAATTACCTGACCACCCTTAGGAACATTAACGGTTACATCACCCACAGTTGCCACGTTTTTAGCGGATTTTTTCACCGGTTTTTTGGCACTTGCGGCGACTTTCTTGACGGGTTTTTTTTCAGTTTTTTTATCTGCTTTTTTCTTTTCAGCTGCCATATTGAATGCTTCCTGTTAGTTAAATGTGTGAAATCCCTAAGTGGTCACCACATCAAAAACAACGGCCTTTTGATTGTGTGCCGCCCTCTTCCCAGACGACGGCTAAAAATGTAGCAAAACAAGCATAGATCAAATGCTGGTTACCCGCCTGCACAGCTGCAATGATTGTCGGCTCGATTCATCAGTATTGATAATTCACCGATACACCAATCGTACGCGGACGCGTGACATATTCAAACTGGCCTTGGTCACCATAAAAATCATCAAAGCGACCACCAGAAATACCGCGCGTATTTTCAATATTATTCACAAACGCACCCAGACGCCAATTACGCAGTGTTACACCAACGCGCGCACTGGCGATATTGTAGGCATCCAGCTTTTGATAGCTGGCAAATTCCGGATTAAGCGCTGTATACACATGACCGATACGGTTCATGCCGATGCTGGCATCCCAAAGAGCGCCGTTGAACTCACGATTGAAATCCAGCGAGAGACTCCATTGGGTGCGCGGCGAACCCGGTAATTGATTGCCATCGTACACAGCAATCGTCGCAATAGATTCGGTGATCGCAGCATCGGTATAAGAATAACCCGCGTGCAGAGTAAAAACGTCATTCAACTGTGCCGATGCATCCAACTCAACACCTTGGGTGCGCGCTTTACCGGCATTATCCCAAGCGGTGCGGCCATCAATAGTTTCCAATTGGACTTGCAGGTCATCCCATTCGATATTAAACAGCGCTGCATTCAATTCGAGGCGCTGCGCGAGCCACAGCGAACGAAAACCGAGCTCATAATTAGTGGCTTGGTCGGGACGATAAAAACGGTTGTTAAGTACTTCTGCCGGTGCGGTATTAGCGCCCCCGCGGCGATAACCTTCTGCCGCGAGGAAATAGATTTTTTTATCGTCGCTGAATTGATAACTGGTGCTGAATTTACCAAGCGTGTCATTGCTCACATCATCGCCGTTCTCGCAATCAGCGGTGGGATCAGGGAAATAAGTGATGCATACGTCCAACTGGTCATCGTAACGGAAATAACGGGCACCGACAGTCGCGTCCCATTTTTCAGTGAGGTCATAGGTCATTTCGGCGTAGGTGGAGTATTCATCGAGCGTTTCGGTTTGAGTAGCGAGATATTCCAGATCGCCAGGCAAATCCATTTCGAAAAATTCACCCAGACCAGGCGTGTAATCCCCCATGTACGCGTCCAGATCGTCACGGCTATAAAAAGCACCGGCCAGCCAACGCAATCGCTGCTCATCCGGTGATGCCAAGCGCAATTCGGCACTGTCTTTTACGACATCCACAATACTGGCGTTGTACGCAGAAAGATCATCGTAAAGATTGTAATACTCAACATCTGGGTCAAGACCTATATACAAATCTGTCTGGTCAGCGCGCTCATTGTGAGCATAATCATAGTGATTCAGACTCGCCGTCAGAGTCGCCCACTCCATATCATAATTGACATCGATGCTTGCCAACTGCAATTTACCTTCCATTGGTTGTAAGTAACGGCTGGAAGCAGTGTATTCATCACCGGTAAAATTTTCGTTAGTAGCCTGACGGTCGCCAACATTGATTTTTTGATAGTGATAGCTGCTATTGAGCGACAATTTTTCAGTCGCTTGCCAAAGTAAACTGATGCGCGCCTGATTGGTTTCGTCGTCATTGATATCATCTTGCGCACCGGACAACAAATAAGGGTTGTCGATAAAACCGGCATGGTCAGTTTTGCCGAGCATTAAACGCAGCCCGAGGGTATTGTCGACGAGCGGGGTGTTCACTACCAAATCGGTATCGTAACTCAAATCATCGCTTGCATCGGTTTGTGAAATTTCAGCGGTAGTGCTCACGGAATATTTTTCCAAATCCGGTTTAGCGGTGACGTAACGAATTAATCCACCGATAGATGCATTGCCATAAAGCGTACCTTGGGGGCCACGCAGGATTTCCACTTGCTGCAAATCTTTCAAACTAAAAGAAGGCGGCACAAAATAACCTTGTAGCGGAATGTTATCGACATAACTCGCAATTGCAGATCCATCGCCGCCCAAATCATTGGAACCAATTTCATCCAGGCGCAGACCGCGCATAATCAATACCGCAGGGTTGCGAGGACCTGCATCTACCAGCGAAAAACCTGGAACCTGCGCGGCAATATCCCCCAAATTCTTAATACTGGAAAAATCACTCACCACGCTGATTGCGCCAGAAAAATCCTGCAAACTTTGTTGACGCTTGGCGGCGGTGACGATCACTTCTTCAACCACCGGGGTAGTGTTAGCTGCAGCGGGCAAGGCGATCAATGGCAATAGCGCACAAGCAAGTACAAGTGGTTTACGACGATGCGATCGAGCGTATGTGTGATGATTCATGAGCGGAATTCTCTTGTAGTAGTGAAAATAGTCAGTGTGTGGCCGCCACATCCGCTGGCTGTTGGCGATATTCCGATGGTGTTTTCCCTACCAGCTTTTTGAAAAAAGTATTGAATACGGATTTGCTGTTAAAACCCACTTCCAGATAAATATCGGTAATCGTCTTTTCTTTATTCGCAGGATCAAGCAAACGCTTTTGCGCTTCTTCAATACGGTAGCCATTCACGAATTCATAAAAGTTGTGATTGAAATGGCGATTGATGATCATCGATAAATCTTTTGCCGGAATCGCGAGTGTTTCAGCGAGCATATCCAGCGTCAGCTCCGGATTGAGATAGGTTTTTTGCGCGCGCATCAGGCCGTCAATTTTTGCGGCATATTCGGGGTTGAGCAATTTTTCTTGCGTGGATTTTTTGGCTGGCTCTTTGGTGTCTTTTTGTTTCACCGCTTCAAAATTGCTGAAATAACGCATGCTGGTAAATACCAGCGTACACACCAAAAAGAACAGCGCGTAATAACCGCTCAGACCAATGTACTCAATCGGGTTGCCATCGGGGTCGGGGTGGAGGAAATCGTAATCGGCAAACAGGCCTGCCATTTTCGCGAGCGCGAGGAACGCCTCCATACTCGTGACAAGGGTAAATCCGACTACAAGGATCTTAAGCCAGAGGATATCCACCTTTTCAATATTGGAGTGGGTATTTTTGAGGATGTCTTTGTATTTAAAAATCAGCAGGAAACCCGCCACGCAGTAGCCAACGCGCGTGCATTTGATCAACAAATCCATGCCGATATAGCCCGGGCTGTACACAAAGGCTTCAGTGTTGATCCATTCCAGGCGAGTCGCCGCTGGAAAACGGTAGAAGGCGACTACCATAAAGAGTGCAAACAGACCAAAGGGGATCAGGTGTAGATAGTCCTTGGGACGGAGATGGAAATCGCGGAACACCAGAGACTTCACATAAAAATAGAGCAGCACTGCGTCCAGATAGTAGGCGAACGCACCGATAAAATAGACTTGCGGCCATTTTTCACGCACATGCAATTTGAACTCCGCCCCCCAGAGGATGAGTTCATGTAAAGGAATAAGGGCGTGCGCAATTAAAAACGCGGCGAGAAAGTAGTTGCTGGTATTTTGGGGCGGATTGGTGGCAATCAGCAAGAGCGCAAAAAAACAGCAGAGCATTGCCGTCATTAACAGGATGACATCGTGGAAGTTGAAAACGACCTGGTTCATGGCTTCTCCCAAAAACTTCTTATTTTTTATAGCGGAGGTCATTGCCCCAGCCATTTGTTTCACGCCGGATACTATAGAAGATGAATCCCGTGGGCTAGAAAAAATCGCGTACGAGCATTTTTCCCATAGTCGTACCCGTTCGCCTTCGTCTTTTTTGTGTACCACTTTTGCTCTCGAACGACAGAGTTTAGCCCGCAGCCCTATTCTCAGCCCCGACGAAATCCAGCGCATACAACCCCGCGCACAACAACAGGGAATGCAGTAATCCGGAATCAGGCTTTCGTACTCTGTGACAGATAACAATAACTTTACAGGTACCCAACTATGAACAAGTCATTACTTGCGCTCTGCCTCGGCGGCGCACTATTCAGTCAATACAGCGTTAGTCAGGTAAATACACCCGCCACCATACAGGCGGAAGCCTACAGCCATATGAATGGTGTGCAGCTCGAAGCCACCAACGATACCGGCGGCGGCCAGAACGTTGGTTGGATCGATGCCAATGACTGGCTCTCCTACGCTAACAGCCCGGTCAATATCACCACTGCAGGCGCTTACGATATTGAATATCGCATCGCCAGCCAAAGCGGCGGCGGTAATATCACTTTTGAAGAGGCGGGCGGCACACCCGGTTATGGCAGCATCGCCGTGCCCAGCACCGGCGGCTGGCAAACCTGGACGACTATCAAACAGCGCGTGAATTTGAGCGCAGGTGTGCATCGTTTTGGCATCAAAGTGAACGCGGGCGGATTCAACATCAACTGGTTCAGGGTAGTGCCGGTACAAACCCAAACCTGGACACCCTTGCCCGCCATCAAACAAAGCGGCTCGCTTTGGGTTAACGCCAACACCAACCAGCGCGTGGATTTGCGCGGTACCAACCTGGGCAACTGGCTGATCCAGGAATTCTGGATGATGGGCGGCATCATCTCCCACAACGGCGGAGCGGTAAATGACCAGTGCACCCTTGAGTCAGTGATGGCACAACGCTTCGGCAATGCCGAAAAAGAGCGCCTGATGAAAGTGTTCCGCGACAATTACATCACCACACGCGACTTCGACATGATGAAAGCCATGGGCATGAACGTCGTGCGCATCCCCTTCCTTTACAGCCTGATTGAAGACGAGTACAACCCTTACAACGTGCGCAGCGACGCCTGGCAATATCTGGATTGGGCGATCAATGAAGCAGAAAAACGCGGTATGTACACCATCCTCGATCTGCACGGCGCAGTCGGCGGCCAAGCGGCAGCGTCCGAGCAGCACGACGGCTGTATAGGTGCGGCGCAACTCTGGACCAACGCCAACTACTGGGATCGCACCAAGTGGCTGTGGGATGTTATCGCCCAGCGCTACAACGGCCGCAGTGCCGTCGCCGCTTATGACCTGTTGAATGAACCTTGGGGCACTGACGCCACTACCCTCGCCAACCGTTCTTATGAGCTGTTCAACGTGGTGCGCGCGAAAGATGCCAATCACATCATTTTGTTGCCCGGCCACAATTCCGGTATCGATGCCTATGGCAACCCGAACAGCCGCGGCCTGACCAATGTGTCCACCTGGATGCACTTCTACCCTGGCCTCTGGGGATGGAATGACACTGCCACTTACGGCGCTGGCCAAGCCAACATGCATGCGAACTGGCTGCATTGCAACCAGAACGGTACGGGCGAAAGCTGCGATTGGCGCAACAAAATCAACGCTATCCAAACTCCGTTCCTGGTGGGCGAATTCCAACCCTGGACGCTGCTCGGCAGTTACGGCGGCCAGATGACCCGCAAAACCTACGACATCTATAACAGCTACGGCTGGGCAGCCACCAACTGGGCGTGGAAAACCACTTCAGCGGGCGGATCAAACGGCGATACCAGCGGCTGGGCTTGGGGCATGATCACCAACTCCAACAACGGCGGTGGCATGAGCAACCTGAACGTGAGCAGCGCGAGCGCCGCGCAGATCGAAAGCTGGTTCCGCCAATTCTCCACTCAACCCTTAGTGCGCAACGAAAGCATCGCCTACTGGATGAACTGGAAAGCGCAAACCGGTCAACGTATCGAAGCAGAAATGTTTAAAGATCACAGCGGCATCCGCATGGAAACCACCACCGATACCGATGGCGGATTCAACGCTGGCAGCACCGATGACAACGACTGGATGAGCTACCCGATCAACATCCCCACTGCGGGCAATTACACCTTGCAAGTACGCGTGGCATCACCCTACTCAGGCGGCACTTTGGTGTTGAGTCGCAATGGTACGGATTTGGGTGTAGTGACTGTGCCCAATACCGGTGGCTGGCAAAACTGGCAGACGGTGAGCATCACCGTGAACTTACAAGCAGGTCAGCAAGACCTGGCGATCTTCGTGAGAAAAGGTGGCTGGAATATCAACTGGTGGCAACTCACCAAGCAATAGTCCAGCCCGTTAGTGTCTACGAAGCCTTGACCGGCACAGCAATGTGCCGGTCTTTTTTGAAACTGTGTGAATCCCGTGTTTTAAACTCTCGTGTTATCTCCATAGCCTTCATGATTTTCCACCCTGGTTAATCATGAGCCTTTTCGCCGATGCAGAAATGTATCGGCTTTTTTGTTTTCAGATCACAAAAAATGGTTAGACTGAACCCCACACCAACAACTTAGCAATCTCGATCAGGAACAACTCGCAAAAAGCTCGCATGATGCGTGACACCTGAACAGAACGATTTCAACCACGAATGATTGAATGAGCGATAACCCGATCAACAGCTACGACAAACGTATAAACAGAGTGTGTGAATACATCGATCAGAACATCAACCAAGACTTAACGCTTGATGCACTGAGTGATGTGGCCGCATTTTCAAAATACCATTTTCATCGGGTATTTTTGGTTTATACCGGCATGAGTGTGACTCGCTATATTCAGCTCGCCAGACTGAAGCGCGCCTCATACCGCTTGGCATTTGAAAATGAAAAACGGGTTATTGATATTGCATTGGAAGCGGGCTTTGAAAGCCCCGAAGCATTTGCGCGCGCTTTCAAACGCACCTTTGATCAATCGCCATCTGAATTCAGGGGTGAGCCCAATTGGCCAGAATGGCATTTGCGGTTTCAATTTCAGCCAAAGCCTTATGGAGCCATCCCCATGAACGTCAACATTATTCAATTTGAAACCACGAAAGTTGCGCTGCTGGAACATCTGGGTGCGCCGGAAAAGGTGTTAGAGACAGCCGGAAAATTTATTGCCTGGCGCAAGGCCACTGGCCTATCGCCGGTAAAAACCAGCAAAACCTTTGGCATTCCCTACAGTGACCCCAAAACCACTGAACCAGAAAAATTTCGCTGGGACGTATGCGGCACTATCGACACCGATATTCCCGCGAATGATTACGGTGTAAAAAACGGAATAATTCCCGGCGGAAAATGCGCCGTTGTTCGACACAAAGGCAGTCACAGTAATCTTGATACCAGCATCTACGCGTTTTATCGCGAATGGTTGCCTAACAGCGGCGAAGAAATTCGCGATTACCCCTGCTTTTTCCACTACGTGAATTTTATCTACGAGGTTGATGAATGCGACCTCATTACTGATATTTATTTCCCGCTGAAATAAGTTGTAATATCAACTCGGACACCAAACCGCGTAATAATTTGGCATTTGTCGCTGGCTTGTTTTATTTGATTCTTGGGGTAAGAAATACGAACTTACTTAGAGCAGGCCAGCAAGGTTAGACCAACCATATCTATTTACTATTAAGGCGTAAGCATGGAAGTTCAAGGTCATATTAAATTTACAGTTATTGAAAGATCATCAGATGAAGTTATATCTGAAATGCCAATACAACCCGGCATATTAAATCCTTTTGGTACTGTTAATGCAGGCGCTACTTTGTGGCTCGCTGATGTAAACGCATCCGTACTTGTTCTTGCAGGCGTTGATCCTGAGAAAGGTATGAAAGGTTTTCCTTTGGCAATAAACATTAATGCCAATTTGTTAGGAAACAATACGACTGGAGCATTTGTGGCAAAATCAAATTATGTCAAAAAAGGTCGTACCGTTAGTGTAGTTAAAACAACGGTTACTGACACATCTGGCAAGTTAATAGCAGAAGTTACCACAAGCCACGTTCAGTCAACCTGATTTTCATCAATAGCCTGACAAGCGACTGCGGCAAAAATAATAGAAATCAACAGTGCGGTACACACTGATCGGCTAAGATGCGCACTACACAGCCCATTTGTTTTTTACATTACCAACAGGATTTTATGCAACTCATTGAGGTTAATAAGGCGCGTTATAATCGCCATGTAAAGATTGTGTTCGCAGCCTGTGCAATTGGTTTGGCGATTGGTAGTTTATCCCTATCGCAACTGCTCATTGCGTTATTCCCCGATGAAAGTGGCCGTCATTTTCATTGGAATTTGCTCGGTGTTGTGGTTACTGCCATAACGGTTGTCTGGTTACTCAATAAATTTCGACAGCACGAATTTATGCGTGAGGTAACCTACGTATGGGAGCTGAAGCAGGCGCTTAATAAAATTCACCGGAAAATGCGAGCACTGGAAACCGCTGCCAATGAGGGCAATATCAATGCACTAGTGGCGATGCAATACAGTTACGCCGGTTCACGCCTGTTATGGCAGTTGGATGATAACACTCTCACGCTGGATGAGCTGGCCATTAAACAAGCAGAACTTGATCGACTAGCGGAAAAGTTTAATGTAACGCTCAAGGCAAATGATTATGACGAGAGCATGTTAAAGCCGTTTTAACCAGCAATAGAAGGTCCATTCCTGCCTGACGATTTGCGTAATAGAGTCTACAGCCTATACATCAATCGGTGTAAGCAGACGCGAGAAGAGGGAGTTGCGATGTCAGGCTATAAAACGCGCCTCAAAATACAAGGGGATTTTTTTGGTCAGCTGCTTCCAGAATTCGGTTTTTTGTAGCATGGTCTGTTGTGCTTGGTCGAGGGATTCGAAAGTCTCCACCGGACGGTGCCCGCCTTCAAAGAGCTCGTAATGCGATGTTACCTTTTGGTTATCGGCATCGTAATTTTCTACGAGGAATATTTTGAATAACTCGTTGCTTGAAATTATTTTTTTCATGGTTTTCTCCTGTTCTTATATTTTTTATTTTAAGAGAAAAATCTGAATTGCAAAGAGATTCACAATTATTTAATGAAACCTGTATCAAAACGTCACAATCACCAAAAAATTATGGTGTTGTATAGTTACAACAACACCGTATGCACCATTCTGGCCCAAACCTGACACCCCTCCCACCCGTTCCGTTCTACTCCTACGCCCCAACCAAACCAAACCCACTTTTGAGGTTGAGGTTCGGTTGCACTCAACAGGACGCAGTGCAATTTTTTCTATCGTTAACTGGCGTCGACAGGATCAAGCCTCTCCCTGGGTTCAAGAGAAGTCAGTCATAGTGGAGCTGACGCCCGACCGCGGCTATCGCCGATCGGTGGCGCTGGCAATGAATTTCCCTTGTAACCTCTTGTGCCCCGTGCCTGCACGGGGCTTTTTTGTACAGGCGTGCGGGTATATCTGATTCCCAGTTTAGGCAAAACTTAATCTGAGCCGGTTCGAGTAAATTTAAACGGGCGCAAGCCTTTGATGAGTCAGTCAGGATTCACGCGGCAATAACACCCATAAGTGTTGAACAATAACTATCGACAAAATAAGAGAAACCGCTATGACTAACCCCAACAGCAAAATCCCGTTTATCAACCTGAAAACCAGCCTGCTCAGCACCTGCATCATCGGCCTTGTTGCCTGTGGTGGCGGGGGCGGTAGTGGTGGTGGCGGCAAGTCGTCGACTCCCGCCAGCTCATCAGCTGCTTCGGTCGCGCCGTCGTCTTCCAGCGCAGCCAGTAGCATCGCGCCCGATGAAGGCATGACCATGCTCAAAACCGATGGCACCAAATGGGTGAAGGCCAGCGGTAATCCAATCCACCTTAAGGGAACCAACCTGGGTAACTGGCTGGTGCAAGAATTCTGGATGATGGGCCAGGGCGGCAATGGCGTGCATGACCAATGTACCTTGGAAGCCAAACTCACCGAGCGTTTTGGCTACGATGAAAAAGAGCGTTTGATCAAATTATTCCGCGACAACTGGATCAAAGAGCGCGATTGGGATCAACTTAAAGCGTTCGGATTTAATGTCGTACGCCTGCCGATCCTTTGGAATGTGATCGAGGATGAAAAAAATCCTCGTACGCTGCGTGCTGATGCCTGGCATTACCTTGACTGGACAATTGCTGAAGCGAAAAAACGTGGCATCTATGTGATCCTCGATTTACACGGTGCCCTCGGTGGCCAAACACCAAATGACCACACCGGCTGCTCTGGCCAAAACAAATACTGGACTAACACCGAATATCAAGACCGCACCAAATGGTTATGGGAACAAATCGCTACCCGCTATAAAGATGAACCCGCCGTCGCCGCCTATGACCCACTCAATGAACCATGGGGCTCAACCGCTGAAGACATGGCCGTACGAGTGACCGAGCTGTACGAGACCATCCGCAAGATCGACAGCAAACACATCGTTATGCTGCCCAGCCATTATGGCAATATCGAAGTCTATGGCGATCCGGTTGCCAAAAACATGACCAATGTGGCCTTTGAGCTCCACCCCTACCCTGGTCTGTTTGGCGATCGCCCCAACGACACCCATTTTGATATCCACCGAGATTGGCTCAAATGCGGCCAGACTGGCACCGGCGGTGTATGCGACTGGAACACCAAATTGACTGCACTCAAAACCCCAATGCTGATGGGCGAATTCCAACCCTGGCAGTCTGCGGGTCTGGAACTGGGTGGCAAAATTGCACGCGCCACTTATGACATCTATGCCTCTTACAACTGGGCATCCACCAGCTGGGCTTACAAACTTGTCTCGGTTGCGGGCGGCCAGGGTAAAGGCACCTGGGGCATGGTGACGAATGAGATCAACACCAGTTTGGATACTGGCGTCGGCCTGATCACCAAAGCCAGCACCTGGGATTGCAACAACTGGGACTCGAGCTTCGCCAACGCCTGTGCCAAAAAGGCCACCACCATAACGGCAGGCGGCACGGGCGACAAAACCTACTATCTGGTAGTGAAAACTGGCGCTAACGGCGGTGCCAACCCCGATGTGACCTTTGATAGCATCAGCCTGAAAAACACCACTACCAACGAAGAACTGCTGGCCAACGGCAACTTTGGCGCCAGCGGCGGCTGGTCAGAACTGACCATCAGCGGTGCACTCAACTTCAACTACAACAGTGTTGATGCCAGCAAAGCGCCCACCGGCAGTGACGGTGCAGTCATGCATATCACCCGTCCGGACGGCGTAACCGGTGAAATCAACGGTGCGCTCTACCAGCAAATCACCCTTAAAGGCGGTCAAACCTACAACTTCAGCGGTGTATTCAAAGGTAATGGCAGCGTGAACACCTGGGCGGAGATCTACCTGATTGAAGACGCGCCTGTGGCCGGTAAAGATGTTGTCGATAACGCGGGCAAAGTGGATTTCACCACCGCGCCGATTTCCGAGATCGAAGCCCTGTTTAAGAGCTACGGTGAAGTGGGTTATGACGTGAATGCAGGCTTGGCCAAATGGCTGGTAACCAGTGAGCACAATGACGTGTTCGACTATCCAGCGCGCCCCACCAACGTCAACCTGGTGCAAACCGGTAATAGTGTTGCGCTGACATGGGCGGCGGTAACCGGCAACGGCATCACCTACAACGTCTATCGTGCAACCAGCGCTGGTGCGAAAGGCACCTTAGTCGCCGAAGGCCTGACCACTACCAGCTTCAACGACTCCGGCTTGAATGAAGATGAAACCTACTACTATTCAGTCGCTGCAAAAAATAGCATCGCCGAAGGTTACACCAGCACGCCGGCCAATACTCAACTGTTGTTTGTCGCAGTGCCAGCCAAAATCGAAGCGGAAAAATTCACCGCAATGAGCGGCATCCAAACTGAAGCCAGTGGCGATACCGGCGGCGGCACTAACGTGGGCCATTTTGAAACGGGCGACTTTATTGAATTCAAAATCAAAGCGGAAACAGCCGGTAATTACACCATTGATTACCGCCTTGCCAGCCAAACTGGCAGCACTGGTTTTGACGTGCTGATTGATGATGTAGTGGTAGACACCATGGATCTCGCAGCCACTGGCGGCTGGCAAACCTACATCACCAAAACCGGCAAATCCTTTGCGATGACAGCAGGCAACCACACATTGCGTTTCCGCTCGATTGGCAAGGAATGGAATATCAATTGGTTTGAGATTAAAAAGCAGTAACGCGACAAACCTTATCCGGATTGTGGACGCGATCCGGATAAGGCTATCCAACAATAGCGAAACACCAAAAAATAGAGAGCCCAACTATGACTAAACACTTACAAACCTTAGCCATCGCGCTTGCAATCGCCGGCACCGCGTTCGGAACCCATGCCGCCGACACCAGTGCCAGCACAAAAACACTGAGTGTTTACACCACAGCCAAAGATACCCATCACAAGTTGAGCCTCACCGATACCCTGAGCTTTAAACCCGCGCAACAAAATAAAGAAACGGAAATTGCGATTTACGTTAACCCCGCCAAACAATACCAAACCTTTTTAGGTATTGGCGGCGCGATTACCGATGCGAGCGCAGAAACTTTTGCGAAATTAAACAGCAAGAAAAAAGCCGAATTTTTAAAAGCCTACTACGACAAAAAAGACGGTATCGGCTATAGCCTGCTGAGAACCACCATCCACAGCTCCGATTTCAGCAGCGGCAGCTACACCTATATCGAAGAAGGTGACAAAGAATTAAAAACCTTCAGTATCAAGCACGATCAAAAATATCGCCTGCCGATGCTGAAAGCGGCCATTAAAGCGGCCGGTGGAAAAATTACCACCTACGCGAGCCCCTGGAGTGCGCCCGCGTTTATGAAAGACACCAACCATATGTTGCAAGGCGGAAAATTATTACCCGAATACAACAATGCGTGGGCCACCTACTACACCAAATTTATTAAAGCCTACGAAAAAGAAGGCATACCGATTTGGGGGATCACAGTTCAAAATGAACCTATGGCGAAACAAACCTGGGAATCAATGATTTTCACTGCCGAAGAAGAACGCGACTTCCTGAAAAATCATCTCGGCCCGGTAATGGAAAAAGCTGGTTACGGCGATAAAAAAATTATCGTATGGGATCACAATCGCGATTTAATTGTGCATCGCGCCAACACCATCATGAGCGACCCTGAAGCAGCCAAATATGTGTGGGGCATTGGCTTCCACTGGTATGAAACCTGGACTGGCGCAAAACCGCTGTACGGTAACGTTGCAGAAGTTTCAAAAGCTTACCCCAATATAAACCTGATGCTCACTGAAGCCACCGTAGAAAAATTCAACGCCGAGCGCTATCACTACTGGCCCAACGCCGAGCGTTATGGCGATTCATTAATTAACGATTTTAACTCTGGAGCTGTCGCATGGACCGATTGGAATATTTTGCTCGACAATACCGGTGGCCCCAACCATGTCGGCAACTTCTGCTTCGCGCCTATCCACGAAAATAACGGCGAGTTAATTTACACACCAACCTATTACTACCTCGGGCATTTCTCCAAATTTATCCGTCCCGATGCCAAACGCGTAAGCGCCGTATCAAGCCGCAGCGTTTTACAAACCACTTCATTTATGAATGCGGATAACAAACTGGTGACCGTCGTTATGAACAATACTGACGACGCGATCAGCTATCGCTACTATGTGGGCAATGAAGAGGCAACCGTCAACATCCCCGCGCATGCGATGCAGACATTAGTGTACTGATTAAGTAAACATCAGCAAAAAGATCAGGGATGGCATTCGGTCAAAACCAAAATAACCCGCTTCGGCGGGTTTTTTTCGCTGCAGTGATTATCACCCTTTACCCCTACAAGCTGTCGAAATAATTTACACGACACATCAGGATTACAGCGCCAAAACGACAATAAATCCATAGTAAACAACAGCATAATGAATCAAGCACAGTTCTTGCTTTAAGGCGGCCGCTGTACAACATCAATTCCACATAGGGATAACCATGAAAACTTTAAAAACTATTTCACTCGCTTGTTTAATTTTCGGTGCTGCGCAAGCTGCTGTTGCAGGTC
Organism: Cellvibrio fibrivorans; assembly: GCF_031457055.1. NCBI lineage: Bacteria > Pseudomonadati > Pseudomonadota > Gammaproteobacteria > Cellvibrionales > Cellvibrionaceae > Cellvibrio > Cellvibrio fibrivorans. The sequence goes on from NZ_JAVDVX010000001.1 coordinate 457,921, forward strand.
CGATCTACTTGACCAGTGGTTCTGAGCCTTGGGGCACTAACGCTAACATCGACAACTTCGATGCCGCTTTTGGTGCAGGCAATTGGGACAGAGCAGTATTTGGTGATGCTGGCGTATTCAGTGACACCTCTGACTTTGTTTACATTGATGGTGGCGACGGCAATACTTTCGATTTTGAAACCTGGTACAACAGCAACCGCAGCACCGTAGAAACCTTCGTTGCTTCTGGCGGTAGTGTGTTTGTTAACGCTGCTAGATGGGGCGGCACCGACAATTTTGATTTGGGCTTTGGTGCAACCCTGACCGAAACTGGCAATTACTCAACTGAGTGCACCCTGACTACCAACGACTTCGCTGCTGCTGGCACTGTGTTTACCGGTTCAGGCTGCTCACACGACGTAGTAGCAGGCGCTGGCTTCAACACCCTGGCCTACTCAACAGCAGGCAACATCCTGTTGGAGAAAAGCTACGGCCTGGGTCATGTAATGCTGGGCGGTATGACCACCACCAACTTCCACTCAGGCAATGGTTTTGACATCCGCGTTAACATGCTGAAATACGCTAATGACGGCGTAACCGCTGTTCCAGAGTCATCTAGCATTGTGCTGTTCGGCCTTGGCTTGCTCGGCCTTGGTTTGGCACGTCGCAACAAAAAAGCTTAATAGCTGCAACTAACTGGCTTTAACCTCTCGCCAGCTTCGCAAAACCCCACCCTAACAAGTGGGGTTTTGTTTTTTTGGCGCCGCACCTTAACAAAAAATAATCCTTTCGCGCTGTTGGCTGACACCATTGACTGGCACACTCTGCCCGGCTTTATCACCTTCAACAAAGGAATCCTGACATGAAAAGAATCGCATTTCTAACTGCTGCAATCCTGCTGCAGAGCTGCTCCAGTGTGGTCGATCACAAGCAAACGGCCACCTTGAGCGACGCCGATAAAAAACAATTAGTCACCGTCACCCAAAGCCTTCCCGCTGAACACCAGGCTCGCTACGCCGCGCGCCACCCGGTGGAAACACTGGAATTTTTTGGCATAAAGCAAGGTGATACCGTGGTAGAAGCATTACCCGGAGAAGGATGGTACTCAAAGATTCTACTGCCATATTTAGGCGCTGAAGGCCGATTGATTGCCGTTGATTACAGCCTGAATATGTGGCCGGAATTTGGCGGATTTGCGACACCGGAATTTATTGCGCAGCGCAAAGCCTGGCCAGCACAATTTGCGGTCGATGCCAAAACCTGGGGCGGAGCAAATGGCGCTAAGGGCGAGGCCTATACCTTTGCCAATATGCCGGCCGAGTTAACCGGAAAAGTGGATGCGGTTTTATTTATCCGCGCCCTGCACAACCTCGCGCGCTTTGATGCAAAAGGTAATTATTTAAAACAAGCGCTTGCAGAAACTCATCGCGTATTAAAACCTGGCGGTGTTGTCGGCATAGTTCAACATGCGATGAGCGAGGACAAACCCGATGCATGGGCTGATGGCAGCCGTGGCTACTTAAAGCGCTCATATGTAATTAGCGCCATGACCGCCGCCGGTTTTGAATTTGTGGGCGAAAGCGATATCAATAAGAATCCGAAGGATGATCCGCAAGCCGATGACAATGTATGGCGCTTACCACCAAGCCTGAGCGGAACTGAAGAACAAAAAGCAAAAAATCGTCTAATCGGCGAATCCAACCGTATAACGCTTTTGTTCCGCAAGAAATAAAGCGCTCAATGAGTTGATGGTGTAGCAACCGACACCATTAACTCGCTGATTTACTGGCGGGCATTGTCGTAAATTAATCGCGCGGACTCTGCGCAACAATAGCTCACCAGAGGAATGAAACTGTGGAAGATTTGGTTAGACTCGTATATGCCAGTGAGGCGACGTTTTCCGGCAACAGTGCAGCTCAGGGAATAGAATTGGAGGTTGGTAGAATTCTTTCCGAGTCGCGCCGCAATAACGCGCGAGCACAAGTGGGCGGGGTGCTCTATTATGGAAATGGTTATTTTTTCCAATGCCTGGAAGGTGAGCGCGATGCCGTGGTGCAAACATATCAACGTATTTGCACCGACCCACGCCACAAAAATGCCAAAATTTTACTCAAAGGCTTTACCAAGCGCCGGTTATTTCAAGATTGGAGCATGAAATATTTACCGGCCGAAAAAAATCTTCGCGATTTTTTAGCGCAACACGGGTTGAGCGAATTCTCACCTTTTGGTTACGATCGTGAAATGGTTGGCCGCTTGCTGATCTTTTTCCAACAGACCAAAGAATCTGGTGAACTTGCCGAACACAGCACAGAACATTCCCCAGCCGCCACAAGCACCCCAACCAAACCCGGTTGGCGCAGGCTATTTAACCGCTGATACCAATAACACAGCAGTATTGCCCGCCACTTGGATCGCAATTTACGACATTTACAATCCACCCGAGTAGCACTGAAAAACAAAATCCATTGATGACATTATTTGCAAACACAACAGGATAAGGTTATTGCTCAGAAAAAATAGTAAACTACAAAAGCAAATCACTACTTTTGTAGCAGGACAGTAGATACATTTTTCATATACCAGCACATGAAAACGATGCGAACCAAGAAGCCAGCTTAATACAGAGATAACGACATGCTATTCAACAAAGCCCCCTTTGCTTTCAATATCAAAGAATTGGAAGCCCTGGGAGAAAAAAACCACAGCACTTATGTAAATGCAAAGCCCTTTCCGCATATCGTTCTTAACGATTTCTTACCAAAAAAACATGCCAACTATGTTTTACAAGAATTTCCTGATACAAATTCCCCTATTTGGCTGGACTGGAAACAACGGGATCTTGTTCATCAGCCAAAAAAACAAGGCATAGGCCATGCATCAAGGTTGATTGATGTTTCACCTTACTTGTTAAACATGTTATCTACATTCAATTCATATCCTTTTTTAAATTTTTTAGAAAAGCTGACCGGCATCGAAAAACTATTACCTGACCCCTATTTTCACGGTGGTGGGCTGCACCAAATACTCAGTGGCGGAAAGCTAGCAGTACACACCGACTTTAACGATTTAAAAGCACTTAACCTGTATCGCCGCATCAATGTTTTATTTTATTTAAACAAAAATTGGAAAGAGGAATACAACGGCGAATTAGAGCTGTGGAATGATCAGCTCACCCAGTGCGAAGTTGCTATCTCACCGCTATTTAATCGACTGGTGGTTTTTAATACCGATAAAAAATCGTTCCACGGCCATCCAAAGCCATTAAATACCCCCGAACACATTACCCGTAAATCAATCGCACTTTACTACTACACAGCATTGCCCAATGCAGAAGAGCACTACGATGGAATTACTGATTGGCAGGACATTCCGGACTAATCACTAATGACGAATTGTATTCGGATGAATGCAACTCATGTCCTCCTCCGCCAATTCGCTCGCCGCCTTTTTTAAACTGGGTGCGCCAGCGAACTGAAAACATAGGTTAAAAAGGTGTCTGATAAGGGCACACTTAACCCTATTGTTATACGAGGAGATTTAAAATGGATATTCGCGTCGGCTACGAATTAATTTATGACTGTCCGCAGCCAACTCCCATGCTGCTGACATTAAACCTGCACTACACGCGCGCCGCTGACATAATTATTCCTGATCACATCATCACTAACCCTGCTGTTCCCATCACCGCCTACCGCGATGATTTTGGCAACTGGTGCAGCCGCATTGTGGCACCTCCTGGAACCTTCACGATTTCAACAGAAGCGCGAGTGAGGGATTCGGGACTACCCGATCCTGTATATCCAAACGCATATCAACATGCGGTAGAAAATTTACCGTCTGACACGCTCGTCTATTTACTGGGTAGCCGTTACTGCGAGACAGATCGGCTCTCCGATCTCGCGTGGAACTTATTTGGCAATACCCCGATGGGTTGGCCGCGGGTACAAGCCATTTGCGATTTTGTGCACAACCATATTAAATTCGGCTATCAACACGCGCGCGCAACCAAAACCGCACTCGAAGCTTATAATGAACGATTGGGTGTATGCCGCGACTACACACACCTTGCCATTACTTTTTGCCGCTGCATGAATATTCCCGCACGTTATTGCACTGGTTATTTAGGCGATATAGGCGTACCCATTTCACCTAACCCGATGGATTTTTCGGCTTGGTTTGAAGCCTATCTTGATGGGCAATGGCATACCTTTGACCCGCGCAATAATATTCCGCGCATCGGCCATCTTCTTATTGCGCGCGGACGCGATGCAACCGATGTCCCTCTCACCAATGTATTCGGCACCAACACGTTAAAACGTTTTACCGTGTGGACCGATGAAGTAAAAAATTAACTGCTATGAATGACAATCAAGCACTGTCGACACTGTTATTGCCAACCGAACCCGCTGCAGTTGAACTATTCAATCAACAAGGCAAAAGTAATCTGGTATTGGTATGTGATCACGCCTCTAATCGAGTACCTGTATGCCTGGATAAATTGGGTTTGAGTGATGACCAGCTCGCAGAGCATATTGGTTGGGATCCGGGCGCCGCTACAGTCGCACGCCTGCTCGCAAAAGCACTTGATGCGCCGTTATTATTGAGTGGTTACTCAAGATTGGTCATTGATTGCAATCGCCCAATCGAGAGCAATGAATTAATTCCCGAGCAGAGCGCAGGAATAGTCATTCCTGGAAACCAGAATTTATCCGCATATGAGCGCGCAGATCGCATCCAGAATCTATTTATTCCCTATCACGATGCCATAGATGCATTACTAGATGCGCGCCTGCTCAGCAACCCCAAGCATCCCACTCTCTTTTTGAGTATTCACAGTTTCACACCTTTCCTGTTTAATCAGCAGCGTCCATGGCATATTGGTGTCTCACATAAAAGTGATGCCCGCTTTGCCAAAGATTTATATCGCGCATTGGTCCAACAAGGCGATATTATAGTCGGCCTTAACGAGCCCTATCCGATTGAGGATGCATTCGACTACAGCATTCCAACACATGGAGAAGCACGAGGTCTGCCCTGTGCAATGATTGAAATTCGTCAGGACGGATTAACAACCGAGACAGGGATCGAACGCTGGGCGGCACGTATTGCACGCGCCTATCGCGCTATTGATTTAGCATATTGAGATTTATTCATGCAGAAAAATCCTACTGGAATCTTTATTCACTACCTGCACCAACTCAAAGTGATAGTAGAGAAAATTGCGCTTCACCAGCAACAAAATCCCACCCTACTGCATAGCAGTTTGCACAGCGATATGCTGCCACTGCTCGCGCAGATACGCACAGCAGCTAATTTTTCCCTACGCACCTGTTGTCCGCTAGCAAAGCGCGAGCGGATTAGCTTTGATAACCAACAGGAAAACTATGCAGGTTTACAACAACAGCTTGATGAAACAATTACATACTTGCAAGCGATACCTGCTGCTGAACTTCATCAGCCACCCGCACACATTCAGGATAAGGCAGGCTTTACTGAATTGGATTTAGCCGCAGATGAATATGTGAATTTTTATGCTTTACCCAATTTCTTCTTTCACCTTTGCATGGTTTATAGCATTGCCCGCCATGCCGGTGTGCCGCTCAGCAAAGGCGACTTTGACGGCTACCATCAGTATCCGACCGGTTTTTCGTTCGTTTAATTGTTCAACCGCAATCTATACCACTCACTTCATAAACCGGTAAAATCCCTTGCTTTATAAGAAAAGCAAAAATAAAACCACAATGGAAAAAACACAGCAATCAAGTACCCACAACAAGGAGATAAAAGTATCTATGCGATCTATAAAAACCAACCCCTGCATCATTATCAGCCTGATTACATTGTTATCCGCCTGCGTACCATCTACACCGCAAAAGAGTGTAAAACGGCTTGATCTTACCGATGGCAGCGCTGACTCTTTATATTTACAAGCAAACTATAACCACGCTGGTGGCCGAATTACCCAAGTAGAAATTGAACAGCGCGATGCACAGATGGATATTATTTTGTCAGGTGCAGAGGATGCATCAGGCAGGGGTGAGCATCGTTTACGTTATCTGGATCAACCCAACCCTGACAGTAACCAACTGGTCGGATCAGTGAACGTTGATTCACAACACCGCTTACAACAAGTTTCTGTTCGCTCTGTTTTTCATGTTGACGACCAAGGGCGATTCCAGTTTGATGTGTCCCCCGAGCTCAGCATGATGCGCATCGAAAGTAGCTATAGCACGGCAATGCGAGCCATTAATATTGATCTGGATAAATTTGGCGCAGGTATAGTGCTGAATATGAAGGTGCCCGTGTACAAAGTCATTAGCCTGAATCTATCGGAAAATTGGTTGCGCTACTCGGGCGACACCAATCAATCGACACTGTCCCTTTATTTGCGAGTGCAGCCAAGCAAAAACCTTCATGTCGATATCGGGCAGTATCGCAGCTATCTTGATTTTGGCACCGACAGTCAACTTTCATACGAACAACGTGTACCCGGCTCCCAACCTTGTGGCGAAAACTGCACTTACATTTACGACGATACGAAAAACTCGGACGTTGAAATTGAGACTGCAGGCTATCGTGTAGGTTTAGGCTGGTATTTCTAACTTTAAAAATAATCCAGTCTACATTCGGTTTGCCAACACCAGTATCTCTGCTGGAGCCAGATCGCGAATTTCCACACAGTGAATACCCGACGCCAATCGCCTAACAGGTTTGCTACTGCCTACCACATCAATCAAATGATTAGCATCGGCGGCTTGTGCAGTATTCACCACCACCGTCAATACGCTGCCCAGCGGATTTAACGCGCTATCTATTAAAATATCCGCACCGCGCCATTGTGTGCCGTGCGGGTTGAGCACAATTAAAAATTCTTCGTCATCGAGAATGCGCGACCAGGCAATGATTTCACCGTTACCATAAACCGCGAATGGATTACCGAGAAAAGTGATCGGACGCAAATATTGGCGGCCAACACGCAGCGCCGGAAATTGCGCGCGCGCCTGCGCCATCGCTTGAATGCGTATGTAGGCACTGCTAGCAGGATCAAAGCAGTGATGCCCCACCGTTCCGAAGGGACCAAACCCCGGTAAACTTTCATCGCAGGGATTCGCTGCCGAATCCAAACCGGAAAGTCCATCTTTGCGCGGATGCTCCGCACCAAATAATGTTTCGCGCAGGTAGCGGTCATTAGATCCGAATCCTTCCAGCCAAATTCGCTCGGCGAGCTCCGGACCACCCAAGCTCTGTTCGGTGCCGTAATAAATGCAGGGAATACCCAAGGTGAATAATTGTATGCCAACTGCTGCAGCCACTTGATTGGGCGACGCGGCCTCCGCCGAGAAACGAATTTTTTTGCCAAACACGTGATCGTGATCGTCCAAAATAGATACGTGCTTTTCGCCCACTACACGATGCGATCCCATCACTGCATTGCCCGGATTAAAACCGGCAAAATAATCAGAGGGATGCTGCAAACCTTTAGCAACCTGATTAAGCGTAATGCGCATGCCGCCAATATCCAACGCTGCATTTAAATTGCGACTAAGTACATTTAAATAACGATCTTGTTCAAAATCGCCGCCCGCAATTTCACCCACCAGAAAAAAATTACTTTTCCCCAAATTCGCGGCGAACTCTTTAATAGTGCCGCAAAAATTGCGCGCCTGTTCAAAGGAGACATGTTTGAGTGTATCTATACGGAAACCATCGCAATCGCACAGTGCAATCCAATATTTAAAACAACTGGCAAGCTCACTCATTAATTGCGGATGATCAAGATTAAAATCTTTGAGCGTAAAAAAATCTGTGCGCTTATGTTCGGCTTGTGGATCGTCAATACTACCTGCCCCTAAATTACCGGCACCGGCGCGTGTATATTTTTCGGGATCTTGCAGTTCGCTTGGCCACACACCCTGCTCATCGCTTGCGATCACGCCCACATCTTCACCTTGCTCACCGCGCCAGGCGCCAAACGCATGCCGGCCGCTAGTGTAATGAGGCTGGAATTTCCCACCGGGTAAATTCGCAGGATAAGTCCAATTGTCGCCCGAGTGATTGAAAATGATATCGAGAATAATGCGCATGCCTTTGCTGTGCGCGAGCGCAACTAAATCCACCAGTGTTTTGCGATCGCCAAAATGCGGATCTATATCCAGAAAATCCTGAATGCCGTAACCGTGAAATGAATTGAGATGGCCGCGCTGCTTAAACACCGGACTGAGCCAAATAGTGGTGATGCCCAGATTTTTTAAATAATCCAATTTGGAGGCAACACCACCAAGATTGCCACCCTGCCAGCGCTCGCCGCCGGATTGCGACCACAAATCCCAACGCCAATTTACCGGACGGGCTGCGGCAAGGTTGGTGCGGTCGAGCAATGGCCGCTGGGCTTCAAGGCCATCGCTAAAACGATCAACCAACAGGAAATACAGGGTTTCGTTGCGCCAATCCGCCGGGGAGGGAAAATAATTCATGCGGCGCGGCAGCTTTACTGTGCGGATAGCCGCAGGGCGCGGCGCATTGAGAATAGTTTGAGTGAATGACATAGCGGGAAATCTCCTTCGGCAGCGGCCGTATTCCGATGACTACTCTATGCTGGATTGGCTGTTCAAAAAACGAACCAGCCAGATTCGACTCTAACACCGGGTTTTGACCACCAGCTAGCAGAAGCGCGGGTCTTGCTATGCTGTTTTGGCTCAAACGCCCCCCTTTTGATAACCCAATAATCCATTTGCCAAAAAAATATTCCGCTACTATGGCGGAATATTCATCCTGCATCGTCATGGACTATGAGGAAATCACCTTGGTGGCTGAAGCCCATGACCTATAACAACAAATCGAATAACGATTCACTTACTACCAAACCAATGACGGACAACACAAAGCAGGACAATATCGCCAACCTGTTTGTGGCCCTGCGCAGCACGCTTGCACGTGCGGTATCGCGTTTGGTACCGCCCAAGGAAGTGGAAGACATAGTGCAGGAAACCTATGTGCGCGTTTGCCAGGTAGAGACGCCGGAGCAGATCCAGTTCCCGCGCTCGTTTATGTTGCGCACCGCGCAAAACCTGGCGCTGGATCACCTCAAACGCGCTGAAACGCGTTTAAGTGTTAGCTTGGATGATGATTTGGATCTGGAGCTGGTGGGATTTACCACCCGCGCCGATGAAACCTTTGATCGCGTTGCGGCCAATCAGGAATTTGGTTTTTTTTGCGAAGCGGTGCGGCAATTACCGCTGCAGTGTCGCAAGGCGTTTGTATTAAAGAAAGTCTACGGTTATTCGCAAAAAGAAATTGCCCTTAACCTTGATATCAGTGAGAACACTGTGGAAAAGCATATCGCCACCGGCATTAAACGCTGCGCGCAATTTATGGCTGAGTTAAAGCAAGGCACTGGCCCGCGCCAGACAACCTCATCGCTCGCCAAAAATATGGGCGCCCAAGAGCGGAGTAAATCATGAATAATATTATTGATTTCCCCAACCGCGAACAAATTTACGATCAGGCAAGCCTGTGGATCGCGCGCATGGATCGCGAACTATCTGCGCAAGAGCAGCAGGAATTAAGCCACTGGCTCAACGCGAGCGAACAGCATCGCGCGGTATTATTTGAGATGGCGGAATTGTGGGACAAGATGGACAGCCTCGCGCGCCTCGCCGATTTATTTCAAGCGCCGCAGCAAACATCAGTATCACCACACGCGCGCAAACCACGTTTTTACGGCGCGATTGCCGCATCGCTGGTGTTGGTTGCGCTGGTATTTGGCTGGAGCTTTTCCACACCGCAATCAGCCTCACTAATAGCGTGGCTGCACAGCGACCAAGCAGTTGTTGATGGTGTTTATGAAACTGCTGTGGGTGAACACTCCAATGTGAACTTACCGGATGGTTCACTGCTGGTGTTAAATACTAATAGCCGTGTGATCGTTAAATACAGCGAAGATCATCGCTTATTTTTATTGGAGCGCGGTGAATTAAATATTGAAGTGGCACACGATAAATCTCGCCCACTGAGCGTGGTCGCGGGCAATAAAGTCGTACAAGCAGTAGGCACTGCATTTAATGTGCGCATCCGCAATGACAACGAAGTTGCACTGTTAGTAACAGATGGAAAAGTATTGGTTGCCAAAAAAGAAGTGCAACAGACGATTGAAAAAATCGTCGCCGAGCGTTTGCCCGCCACCTCCATGGCGGTAGCAAAAGGTGAAAAAGTGGTGCTAGGCGCAAAGCAGGAAACTATCGCCAAAGCGGACGATAATGAAATCACTGCGCAGCTCAGCTGGCGGCAAGGCAATCTGGTATTTCGCGGCGAAACATTGGAAGACGCCTTGGTGGAAATTAATCGCTACACCTCAGTGCAATTTGAAGTGATTGATGAAAGCATTAAACAAGAGCGCATTGCCGGACTATTTAAGGCAGGTGATGTGGATGGTTTGCTCGCTGCATTGGAACAAAATTTTAATATTCACAACCAGCGTATTGGCAACAATAAAATTCGGTTAAGTGCCAAATAAGCGCAATAACGATTCGTATTCAGGGCACCGCTGACGCTTAATACATCATGGTGCGAATAACTACTCACTGCAAGATTTTTGCAGTGAGTGTTTGGCGGTTGAGCAATTTCCTGTTTTATCGCGAAAATTTTTTCCCTCGCCCACCTAAAAAGTCTGCCAGACTATATCCAAGTTTATTGCGCCCACGCTTGTTCCTTGGCGCACAAGTCTTTAAGCTCTAGCATCAAGTATTACCACTACGAAAAAAGAATCCGGCTATATTGTGCGGCGCGGGGTTCCAATAACAACTATAAAGCGACAACAAAATCACAATAATGTGTTCACAGTGCAAATGTCCTCATTGAGATGGCGGAAAAAAAATTGCCCATCGTCTATTAAGCACGCGAGCAAGATGCTCGCGGCTGAGGTAAACGAGCAGGCAATTTTTCGGTTACTGGTTTTTGCCCTCGCGGTAGGCACACCTATGCCTGCGTGGGCGGAAAACAATTCTCTCGCTAAAATTATCCAGTTCGACATTCCTCAGCAACGGGCAGATCTTTCGCTCACTGAGTTTGCCGAGCAGGCCGATATTACGCTGATATTTCCGTTTGATGATGCAGCGAAAATAATCACCAATAAATTGGCCGGTCGCTATTCCATCGAAGATGCTGTAAAGCTCTTGGTGGCAAACACCAAACTCAGTGTGAAGATTGACGAGAAGGGTCTGCTGACCATTACGACCAATCAGTCTCACGAGGAGTTGGATTCAATGCACAATAAAAATAAACTCAGCGCTATTATTGGCTTATTAACCTCCGTTGCCGGCACCCAGGCAATCGCCCAAGACACACCCCTTCCATCAGGTGCAACAGAACAAGTCGAAGAATTAATGGTGACCGGTATTCGCGGTAGCTTGCAGCGGTCAATGGATGTTAAACGCGCGTCAGGTGGTGTGGTCGATGCCATCTCCTCCGAAGACATCGGTAAGTTTCCCGATACCAACCTCGCCGAATCATTGCAGCGTATTACCGGTGTGTCTATCGACCGCTCAGGTGGTGAAGGCCAATTAATTACCGTGCGCGGTTTCGGCCCCGAATTTAACACCGTATTAATTAATGGCCGTCAAATGGCGACCGAAAATTTATCGCGCGCATTTAGTTTCGATACAGTTGCTTCTGAACTAGTGAGCGGTTTGGAAGTGTATAAAACCTCATCCGCAACTATGCAATCCGGCGGAGTTGGTTCAACTGTCAACGTAAAAACCGCGCGCCCATTTGCTATTGGTGATTTCAAAGTCGCTGGCAGTGTGAAAGCCGCCATGGAAGAAAACAGCGAAGAAACCACACCGCAAATTTCCGGCTTGATCAGCAATGTCTTTAATGATGGAAAATTCGGCGCACTGCTTGCGGTATCACATCAGGAGCGCGACACCCGTTTAAATCAAGCACAAATGGACGGATGGCTGGAAAATGTCGGCATCCCCACCTCTGAATTAAATGGCGGTGCGGGCGTGCCTGCAGGCACTACGATTTTTTCGCCACGTAATTACGATCACAAAGTCACCTTTGAAGAGCGCACCCGTACTAACGCGTCGCTTGTGCTGCAATTCGCCGCAACCGATGATTTAACCATTACCACCGACGCTATTTATTCCGATTTTGATGTAGAAACCAATGCGCTTTCATATGGCCACTGGTTCACTGCACCGAATATCACCGATGCAGTGACCGACGAAAACGGCACCGTCATTGATCTGCGTCAGGAAGTCGGCTTGGCAACGGACATGCACGCGAAAAAATTTGATCGCCTCACTTCTAATTCATTGTTCGGGGTTAATGCCGATTGGCAAGTGAATGACAAATTGAATTTGAATTTTGATGTCACCACCTCAAACGCCAAACGCGATGCCAATAATGGCGGCGGCGATCAACTTTCTTTGATTGGTTATGCCAACCGCGTGCGCTTCCAGGTGGACGACAATATCCTGCCTTATGCGAGTGAATTTGCCACTGCCGACGCAAGTATTTTCTCCGGTCAACAAGAATTGGATGGCACTGCTTATCGCGATCCAAGCGCACCCAATTATGTTGCACCGGCAGGTGTAGGTGATTTGCTTGATAAAGACAATAGCCGTGCACACGTAATGTTGCGTCGCGGTTGGGCGGTGGATGACGAAGTCAACCAATTCAAAATGGACGGCACTTGGGATGAAGGCGGCGATTCCGGTTTAGTAAAAATTAAATTCGGCACTATGTTCTCCAGTGAAGACAAAGCACTGGAGCGCTGGGATAACGAAGGTGTCGGCATTCACTGTACCTATTGTGGCTATCCTGATTCGCCCGTGATTCCTGCAGATATGCAATATATTTTTGATGCGGGCGATGATTTCCTCAGCGATGTCAGCGGCAGTGGCCGCATGCCAACGCAATGGCTCGCGCACGATGGCGAAGCGCAATTTGCTTATCTCGAAAGTACCAGCGGCAAAAATTTTGATGCAGTGAAGCGTGATAATTCCTTCGTCGTTGAAGAGGATACCTTATCGTTTTATTTAGAATCTGAATTCGCTGGCGATTTGAGCGGCATGCCTGTTTCTGCCATTGGTGGTGTGCGTGTTGAATCCACCGATGTCACTGTCACAGGCACTGAAGCTCCCGTCACTGGCTTGCGTATTTTGGATGAAACCGAAATGCTCGCGCAATTTGGTGCAGCACAATCGATTAACGTCGATAATAGTTACGATGCAATCCTACCCAACATGAGCATCAAACTGGATATAACCGATGACATGGTTGTGCGCATGGCGGCATCCAAAAGTTTAACGCGCCCCACTCTCACCAGCATGGCACCCGTGACAGTAATTACCACAACCCGCCAGGGTGGCAACCTCACCTCCACCAGTGGTAACGCTGCACTCAAACCCTTTGAATCCGACAACTTTGATTTAAGTTGGGAGTGGTATTACGGCGATGCCAGTTATGTATCTGCCGGTTATTTCAAAAAAGACGTAGCGAATTTTATTGTCAACACGATTGCCGATAAAACCTTCACATTACCCAGCGGCAGTTTGTTACTCGACCCATCAACCGGTAGCGACACCGGCGCCGCCGATGCCAACGATTCAGTGGCGGTATTTAAAAATACCCTGCCCAACAATGGCGAAGATGCCACGGTAGACGGTGTTGAACTCGGCGTGCAACACACCTTCGGCGAAAGTGGTTTTGGCATGATGTTTAACGCCACACTGGTGGATAGCGATGCAGAACTCGACCCGGCCGATGTTACACAAGTATTTGCGCTCACCGGTTTAAGTGATTCCATGAACCTGGTCGGCTTTTACGAACAAGGACCAATACAACTACGTTTAGCTTACAACCAACGCGGTGAATTTGTGCAATCGCTTACTCAGAGCAATGGCAACGGTCCTACCATCGTAGAAGATTACGAGCAATGGGATTTAAGTGCGAGTTACGATGTTACCGATGAAATTACCGTCTTCGTTGAAGGCATTAATCTCACCGAGGAATACACCCACAAACGCGGCCGTTACGACAACCACTTATTGTTAATTGAAGACAGTGGTCGCCGTTGGGCACTGGGTGTACGTGCGAGTTTTTAATCACGTTAGATGTCAGGTGAACAACTCATAGCCTATGTCCGCTATGATTTTTAGGCCGCTGTTTTTTACAGCGGCCCTTTTTATTTCACAACCTGTTTCATTTTTTTGTTTGTCATTAATGTCCCTACACGGGATTGCAATGTGAGTTACCGACGGGTGCGCTATGAATAATAAGATATCCAATATCGTGATAGTCGGTGGGGGCACTGCTGGCTGGCTTACTGCGGGGCGTATCGCAGCACACCATCGTGCGCAAGATGGCAAACATATTCGCGTCACTCTGATTGAATCCCCCAATATTCCCATTATCGGCGTAGGTGAAGGTACCTGGCCGACTATGCGCTCCACCCTGATGAAATTAGGCATTTCCGAAACCGATTTTATTCGCGAGTGCGATGCCTCATTTAAACAGGGCGCAAAATTTGCGCGTTGGGTAACAGGTACTGCCGATGATTTTTATTATCATCCCTTAATGTTGCCGCAAGGGTTTGGAAAAACCAATTTGGCAGCGCACTGGCAGGCGGCACGCACCAAAAAGCAATTACAAAAATCCTTTTCAGACGCAACCTGTTTTCAAGAAGCCGTGTGTGAACAGGGCTTGGCGCCCAAGCTAATCACCACACCGGAATTTAATTCCGTCGCCAACTATGCTTACCATTTAAACGCAGGAAAATTTTCCACCTTCTTGCAAAAACACTGCTGCACAAAACTCGGCGTGCAGCATGTGCTAGCCGATGTTATCAGCATCAATTCAGCCGACAATGGCGATATAGCCTCGGTCAACACAGCGCAGGCGGGCACTATCGAAGGCGATTTATTTATCGATTGCAGCGGCTTCCAATCGCTATTGCTTGGCCAACATTTGCAAGTGCCTTTTATCGATTGTAGCGATGTATTATTTATCGATACTGCACTCGCTGTGCAAGTTCCCTATGAAAGCGAGGATGCGCCTATTGCATCCCACACCATTTCTACCGCACAGGACGCCGGCTGGATTTGGGATATAGGTTTGATTCATCGCCGCGGTGTCGGCCACGTTTATTCCAGCCACCATATCAGCGAAGAACAGGCGACCGAGCGCTTGCAAGATTATGTGGGTGCCGCGTTTAAAAATTTAACGGTGCGCAAGATTCCTATCCACTCCGGTCATCGCCAGATTTTTTGGAAAAATAATTGTGTCGCGGTGGGATTATCGGCAGGATTTTTAGAGCCGCTGGAAGCATCCGCAATCGTATTAGTGGAATTGTCGGCGAGCATGATTGCCGAACAATTGCCGGCCTGCCGGGAGGTGATGGGCATTACCGCCAAGCGGTTTAACGATACCTTCCGCTATCGCTGGGAACGCATTATTGATTTTTTAAAATTGCATTACATTTTAAGCAAACGCACTGACAATAGTTTCTGGAGCGACAACCGCGACCCGGCAACGATTCCGCACAGTTTGCTAGAACTGATGCAACTCTGGCGCTATCATCCACCCGGCGACCACGACTTCACCAGCAACAACGAAGTTTTCCCTGCCGCCAGCTACCAGTATGTCCTCTACGGCATGGGTTTTGAAACTGACTATAGTTACAGCCAACATTTGCTTCAGGATGTGGCTGTAGCACAGGAACAGTTTAGTAAAAACCAAAAAAATATTGAACAGGTCGTCCGCAGTTTACCCAGCAACCGCGAACTGCTAACAAAAATCCATTTGCATGGTTTGCAAACTATTTAATAGATCCTATAGCGCGCGGGAGATCTTATGACCAATTTTGTTGCCCTCCACAATCAACACCATCAACAGCTGCGTATCGATACCCAACTGATCGAATCCCTCGGCGCCACCAATAATATGGTGCCGGTAGTGATCAGCGAATTTTTGCGTTTGGTAGTGCACTACCCGATTGTGTTTACCAAAAGTAGTGAGACGGGCAATTTTTTGTGCGTTGCCCTGCTGGGGTTCGAAAGCGGTGAAAATTTATTCTGGAACAACAATCAATGGCAGAGCATTTACACTCCGCTCAATATCATGCGCCAGCCATTTTTTATCGGGCATGAAAATAACCAGACGCTGATTTGTATCGACACTGATAGCCACACCTTAACAACCGGGCAAGGTGAAGCGATTTTTGATTCAACCGGAAAAGAGACTGACTATCTGCACAAAATAAAATCCCGCCTCGCCGAATTACTTGAGGGTGAAACCCATACGCAGGAATTTATTAAAACATTGCTCGCACTGAATTTAATTATGCCCATGGCCCTGCATATCAGTTTTGCCAACGCTCAGCAGCAAAGAGTACAAGGTTTGTATACGATTAACGAAGAGCGTTTGGCGCAATTGGATGCAACCCAACTGATCACCTTGCAACAGCAGGGTTATTTACAACCCATCTACACCATGGTCGCCTCGCTGGGGCAGATCTACGCGCTGATCCAAAAAAAGAATGAGCGCTTGGGTAATGCATGAGTTAACCAGCCAACAAAAAATTCGCGTAGAATTTATCGGGCAGGAACAAAATCCGCTGCTGATTATCGATAATTTTTTTGCAACGCCGGAACAGTTAGTGGAGCAAGCGTGTACTGAGCCCGGTTTTATCGCACAGGCGAGCGATTTTTATCCCGGCTTGCGCAAACACATTACGGGGGATTATCCAGCGCAGAGCTTGCGCGCCCTAACCCCCTTGATGCGCGAGACATTTGCCATAGCCGCAGAGCGCACGGCCGAACTGAGCCTATGTGCATTTTCCCTCACCACTACACCGCCAGAAAATTTGCGCCCGATCCAATCGGTGCCTCATATCGACACCCACGACCCACAACAGTTTGCGATGGTGCATTACCTGTGTGCCGAATCTTTTGGCGGCACTTCTTTTTATCGCCATCGCAGTACCGGGTTTGAAACCATCACTCAAGAAAAATTTACCAATTACTTTAAAATTCTCAAACAAGAAGTGATGGACGAACAACAAAGCCGATTCAATTACATCAACGGCGATACCCGTTTGTTTGAACGCATCTACCAAGTTCCGGTCGTTTTTAACCGCGCGATTATTTACCGCAGCAATCAACTACATTCTGGCGATATCAACCTGCAATCGGGGCTTAGTACTGATCCGCGTACAGGGCGCCTTACCGCAAACAGCTTTTTCTCTTTCACCTGAACACCAATCCAAGCAGAAGCTCCCCGATCAATTCCCTAACCAGAACCAGCTCGCATTTTTGGGAGCTGCACAGCTTTACCCGCACATGGGGGTTGTTAATAACATCACCATAGGCATATCATGTAACCGATTACAAATCAGCTCGCACCCACAGCAAATAACAACAGGCCTGCACTCCTCCAGCAGACCATCGGGCGGCAGAAGAGTAATTGTCCGGCAGCTATGTAGTCGCCTCCATCCAACGATAAAACTTATTTGCAGCAAAAAAGCCGCAGGGTCGCTTGCTGCCCAAAGGAAACCACTATGAAAAACCTGACGACACTCAAACACCATTTACTGAAAAAAACGGCGCTGGCTTTAGTCGCTTCCGCCATGATGGCTCCGGCCTTTGCAGGCTGGACAATCAACGGCACGCAAGTGCTGGACCCCAATGGCAACAAGTTTGTCTTTCGCGGTGTTAACCATGCACACACCTGGTTTTCCGACCGCCTCAGCCAATCGCTAAAAGATATAGCAGCAACCGGCGCTAACTCGGTGCGCGTGGTGCTGAGCAACGGCACCCAGTGGACACGCAATAACGGCGCTGATGTGACCAATGTGATCAACCAATGTAAGGCCAATAAACTGGTCTGTGTATTGGAAGTACACGACTCCACCGGTTATGGCGAAAGTGCGGCCGCGACCCATATCAGCCGTGCGACCGAGTATTGGTTGAGCTCGGACATCAAAGCGGCGATCACCGGCCAGGAAGATTACGTGATCGTTAATATCGCTAACGAACCCTTTGGTAACAGCACCTCGGCAGCGACCTACACCGCCGACCATATCACCGCCATACGCGCGCTGCGCAGCGGCGGCTTGACCCATATGTTGATGGTGGATGCGGCCAACTGGGGCCAGGATTGGTCAAACGCCATGCGCGATAACGCACCGAGCATACTGGCGGCAGATACACTGAAAAATACGATTTTCTCGGTGCATATGTACGAGGTGTATAGCAACGCGAGCATCGTGCAGAGCTATCTGAATAGTTTCCAAACCCGTGGATTGGCGGTGGTAGTCGGTGAATTCGGCGCCGAGCACAGTGGCAGCAATGTCGCAGAAGAGGCGATTTTGCAGTACGCGCAGGATATGGGAATTGGTTATCTGGGTTGGAGCTGGTCAGGCAATGGTAGCTGCTGTGTGCAGTTGGATATTGTTAACAACTGGAATGCCGGATCACTGAGCACCTGGGGCAACTACCTGATCAACAGCGCCAACGGCATTAAAGCCACCTCCAAATTGGCGACTAATTTCAGCGGTAACACCAGTAGCGTTGCCAGCAGTATTCGATCAAGTGTTGCGCCAAGCTCGTCGTCTGCACCTTCATCGATTGCACCCAGCTCATCCAGTCGCTCAAGCACGCCGTCATCAGTCGCCAACGGCGGAACCTGTAATTGGTATGGCAATCGCTACCCGATTTGTGTAACCACCGCGAGCGGTTGGGGCTGGGAGAATCAACAGAGTTGTGTTGGGCGCACCAGTTGCGCGGCGCTGCCTGCACCTTGGGGTATTGAAGGAGGTACAACATCCAGCACTGCACCAAGTTCTATTCCCGCATCGAGCAGCAGAAGCAGAAGCAGTGTTGCACCAAGCTCGGCGCCTGCATCAAGCAGAGCTTCCAGTAGCACCGCCGCTACCGGCGGTGTGAGCTGTACTTTTGTGGTGAGCAATTCCTGGGGCTCAGGTTATACCGGTGCAATCCGCGTGACCAATACTGGCACCAGTACCAAATCCGGTTGGACCGCGAGCTGGAATTATTCCGGCAGCAACCGCATCACCAGCTCATGGAATGCCACGATCAGTGGTAGCAATCCCTACACGGCAACCGGGGCGAGTTGGAACAGCACCATAGGCGCGGGCCAAACCGTTGAATTTGGTTTTCAGGCCAACACCAATGGCGGCGGCGTGGAAACACCGGCAGTGACCTGTCGTTAATTTTTTACGTCAAAACAATCTACTCGTTAAAAAAAACAAACCCCCACGGTTGCTCGCGGGGGTTTGTTTTTTCGCATCATACGTTGTACAACGCTAACAAATTATTCAACCAGACGTAGCGAGCCAAATACACTCGCATCCTGATAACCCTGGTTATTTTTATGACCCTGGGTATTCACTGAGCCCATCATGCTTTCACGCTGCGGACTGCCGTCGTTATCGATATAGCAGGCTGAAAAACCCATCAACTTGCCGCTGAATAACTTGAGGGGGGTATTAGCTTTCCAATCTGCATAATCTTCACCGTAGATACGAACCCGCAATTCCCAACTATGCTTGCTGCCATTGCTAACCAGACGACTGGTGACGTGATCGTTCAGCAGTTTCGGCCCCGATGTGGTGTAATCCACCACATCGCCATAGGTGCTGATGTGATAGGCCCACGCACCAGTGTTGTAACCGTGTTGGCCACCATTTTTGTTTTCGTCGATAAACAGCTCCACTGTGTCATCTTCCCAATAGCGATCCAGCGCATCGCGCACACCGTCATAGATACGATCGTCGGTCACATCAAACAACAAGTAGAGATAATCCTCGTCCCACAGGGCTTTATAACGGCCACTGTAGTCCTGTGCTGATGGATTAGATTGAGTACCCAGCCAGAACACATCGATCGGTGCCCAGGCAGTACGCTCCCACACAACATCGGCATTGCCATCAATGACTGGCGCCGTCGTTGCGCGCGGCGCATTGTAGTGATTGGGGATACTGCTCACACTGGAAGCACTGGAGATCGCCAGGCTGGACGGCGCAGAGCTTGAAGCAACCGAACTGGATCTGGCCGAACTTGATGGTGCCGGACAAGCAGCTGCCGAGGTTGCTCCCGCTGAACTACCTGGGCAAACAGTCGCAGAGCGCGCACTCGAAGAAACCAAGCTTGAAGATGCAAGGCTCGACGCACTGCCTAGCGTGACAATCTGGGTAGTGCGGTTGCCAAATAGACTCTGACCGGATGCTCCCAACTCGACCGTATAAGTGCCGGCCGCTGCATAGGTATGC
This sequence comes from Cellvibrio fibrivorans, assembly GCF_031457055.1. NCBI lineage: Bacteria > Pseudomonadati > Pseudomonadota > Gammaproteobacteria > Cellvibrionales > Cellvibrionaceae > Cellvibrio > Cellvibrio fibrivorans. The sequence goes on from NZ_JAVDVX010000001.1 coordinate 478,193, forward strand.
TCTGCTAATACGCCCGCCACACGAGCGCTGCCATCACCAAAATCCCAGGACAAACCAGTGGTTCCTGTCGATTTTCGACCATCCACATAAATTTTGTTGCCTTCGAGTCGATAGGTAAATTGCGGCTGCGGGAACACATCAAACACCGTGCCGCAAAGGCCACCGGCCGTGATTTGGCGGGTATCCTTCAATTCACCATCGCTGACAGTGACCGTCACCAGTGCGGATTGGCTTGTCGTTTGATCAGGCAAACAATCGGTGAAACTGGTACGCGCATCGCCGATATAGGCGCCATTGCCAAAATCCCACTCATATGACAGCGGGACACCCTCGGGGTCGAATGACGCTGTGGCATATGCAACGATAGAACGATTCTCACGCGCCGCTGATATCATCGCAATGGGCGCCTGATTGCCCGCTACCGGTTGCACAGTGAACTTTTTCGAGACCCGGACTGTTGCTCCGCGCCTATCCCAAATCTCCAGGGTCACCGAGTATTCACCAGGGGTTTGATAGGTATTCCATACCGAGGGATAAAAAATGGTGGGTTTCTCTGGATCGCCAGTATAAATTTTATAGGAGATAGGTCCCTCAGCATCGGTGGACTTGCTGCCGTCAATAAAGACTGTCATACCATGGACAGTCACGTCCAGCACGGCTACCGGTGGAGTATTCGGCTCAACCGAGCTGGCGCTCGAACTGCTCGGAATAGTAGGCTTGCTTGAGGTGGTTGATGCGCTACTGGATGGAATCGAACTACTGCTAAGACTCAATCCGTAAGAGCTCCTAGAGCGACTCGACATGCTTGATGAACTGATCGACATGCGCGACGAACTGAACGCTGAAGTAATAACGCTGCGGCTAGTGCTGGAACTACTTGAACTGCCCGGTGCGTTCGAGCAAACAGTGCCAGTGACCACCGGGCGCTGCGCCGGGCTGTTGGCTACACCTTTATTGCCTTGCACACCAAATTCTACAGACTGGCCAGGGTTAATCTGGTTATTCCAGCCAACACCAGTTGCACTGTAAGGATTGCTACCACTGAAATTGGCGTTCCACCCACCGGTGCGGGTAGAACCGTCGCTATAGGCCCAATTAACCGACCAGCCATTTATAGCGGTATTGGTGTCGTTGGTAATACGAATGGCGGCCACGAAACCAGTATTCCAATCGCTTTGAACGAGATATTCACAACGCGCAGCAAAACTGCCAGGCGCCTGCAACGTTAAGCCGGCACCGAGCAGTAATGCAGATTGCCGTAATAATTTATTAAAGATATTCATTGTTCCCTCGACGATAAGTAAATTGAGCGCTTGCCCGGGATGGGGAAAAAGCGTCACATTGTCGAGGGTAATGCGCCATAAAAAAGTGCAGTGATCACTCTTTGCCAATTGGTGGCGCTTAATTCAAATAAATTTTGCGTAAACAATTTTGGTAGCAATGATTGCAGATGATCAACCATAAAAATTGCACAAACTTATCAACCACTAACAAAATGAATCATTGCAAGAAGAGGAAACACTAAAAATCGAATCAAATCATTTTGAGCAAAGCTTTTAAATCACTCACATGGCGACGGCTAATCACCGGACGTAATTCTGTATCCGCCAAGCGCACTTGATACTGCCCCTGCGCATTGCGCTCCAGCGCCTCAATATGTTTTACCGACACCAGTGAATTGCGATGCACGCGCACAAAGCGCGCACCAAACTCTTCCTCTAATTCTTTTAAAGTTTCATCAAGTAGGTGCTCACCTGCGCGATGATAAACCGTGACATATTTGTGATCGGCGAGAAAATAGCGAACATCGTCAAGTGGAATTAATTCAACCCCGCGTCGCGTTTTCGCAGTAATGTGAGTGCGCTGATTTTCCGATTTAGGCTTGTTGTCTTTTTGTGCGGCAACGCGTTGGATTTTGTTGAGCTTTTGCGCTTTCTCCAACACCTGTAACAACTGCTCGGCTTTTACCGGTTTGAGCAAATACCCCACGGCGTTGGTGCCAAACGCATCCAGCGCGTATTGATCAAACGCCGTGCAAAAAATTACCGCTGGGGCATCTTCCAATTCGGCAATATCCTGTGCAAGGCTCAAACCATCGCGGCCCGGCATACGAATATCCAGCAAGACGATATCCGGATCATGTTGGGTGATGGCGACCAACGCGTCCTCAGCATTGTCTGCCTCAGCAACAACAGAGAATCCTTCGATTTTTTCCACCATGCGCAGCAACCGCTGGCGTGCGAGGACTTCATCATCAACAATTAAAATATCCATCGTTATTGTCTCAGTCTTTTAGTTGTAGTCGCTATTAATGTTACGGAGATTACAGGGTTAACGGACAAAAAATGTAAGTGGTAAAGACACCATTTTCCGCACTACTGGATAAGCGCGCTGCCGTGCCGAAATGGGCAGTCAATCGGCGGCGAATATTGTCCAACGCCATGCGGTTGTGACGTGCCGATGCATCACTATGATGATTATTTCTTTTCACCAACAAATAGGGATTGGAGATAACGATGCTGAGCTGCTTATCATTTTGTGATACCTTGACGGTAATTTTCCCGCCTTTGGGCAGCGGTTCTATTCCGTGAAAAATTGCATTCTCCACCAGCGGTTGCATCATCAAACTGGGAATTTTTATCGCCGGGTTGCAACTGCTAACTTGCCAATCCAATTGCAAACGACGCCCCAAGCGCAGCTGTTCAATATCCAGATAATGTTTGCACAATTCCAATTCGCGACCCAATGGAATTAATGTAGGCTCGGCGAGGCTGGCGCGAAATAATTCAGAGAGATCTTCCACTACGCGCTCGGCGGTGTCCGGATCAGTTGCAATTAAACTGGCGATTGAATTCATACTGTTAAATAAAAAGTGCGGCCGAATACGCGATTGCAGCGCCTGGATACGCGCTTGCATTTCCGCTTGCTGTTGGTTGCGCAACTGCTGCTGCAAGTATAAATAGCGCAGCAAAATGCCCGATAAAATCGCCGCGATAACCATGTTGTTCAACAGGAGCCAGCCATCAAAATGGAATTCCTGATCGCCCACAAACGCCATACCGCTGGCACCGTAAATAATCCACTGCCCCGCAATACACAGCACCAGTGTTATCGCCAATACCAACGCATAACTGACAACACCAGCGCGCACATGATTCTGCCTACCCAACCAAAAACGCAGGCGGCACAGAGCCACTGCGCTGAACACCACGATCCATTGCACCTGTACGGAAATTAACGCGAGCTTGTCCCAATTAAAATGCTGCAATCCGGATGAAGCGCTAATGGTCAGCAGCACGGCCAATAATTCCGCAACCAGTACGAGCAGAAAGACCGATTGGCTGCTACACAAATCCGGCAAAAACGGAGTGGCCGGCTCGGCCGGTGCCGGGCGCGGTGCCTTTTTCCTGGTAGTGGGGGCCTTGCTATTAGAGGCCTGGGAGCTGCTCATGAGCGCCTTCTTTAATCAGTGTTTAAATAAGCCTTTGGGCTATATAATGCGCGGCCTGCGGATCAGGGCAGCTTGCGTATTGATGTGCCGATACCAATGGTAGCCTAATCGCGCCCGACATCTCTTTCATTATTTCCAGTTTGTGGACACATGCTCATGAGCCAAAACGATCAGCCCATCAAACCCTGGGGCGGCCGCTTCAGTGAAGCCACCGACGCCTTTGTTGAGCGCTTTACCGCCTCCATTGGTTTTGATTACCGCCTCTATCATCACGATATCAACGGCTCCATCGCCCACGCTACCATGCTCGCCAAAGTTGGCGTGCTGACTGATGCCGAGCGCGACCAGATCATCACCGGGTTGGAAGAGATACGTGCAGAAATCGTTGCTGGCAAATTTACCTGGTCCATCAGCCTTGAAGATGTGCACATGAACATCGAAGCGCTGCTCACCCAACGCATCGGTATAACCGGCAAAAAACTGCATACCGGACGCTCGCGCAACGATCAAGTAGCCACCGACATCCGCCTGTATTTGCGCGACGAAATCGATGCAATCGCAAAAGAGTTGACCCGCCTGCAACAAGGTTTGCTGCAAGTGGCTGAAGCCAATGCCGATACCATCATGCCCGGCTTTACTCATTTGCAAACTGCCCAGCCAGTGACTTTTGGTCATCATTTATTGGCCTGGTTTGAAATGTTGCAGCGCGATTATGGCCGCCTGATGGATTGCCGCAAGCGTGTAAACCAATCGCCCTTGGGCGCCGCTGCGCTCGCCGGCACAACTTACCCCATCGACCGCGCTTACACCGCGCAACTGTTGGGTTTTGATGCACCAACCGAAAACTCACTCGACTCAGTCAGCGACCGCGACTTCGCCATCGAATTTGCCGCCTTCGCCAGTATCCTGATGATGCACTTGTCGCGCGCGAGCGAAGAGCTGGTGCTCTGGACTTCATCGCAATTCAGCTTCATCGATTTACCGGATCGCTTCTGCACCGGCTCCTCGATCATGCCGCAAAAGAAAAACCCGGACGTGCCTGAGTTGGTGCGCGGCAAAACCGGCCGCGTGTATGGTCACCTCACGGCGCTTTTGACTCTGATGAAATCCCAACCTTTGGCCTATAACAAAGACAATCAGGAAGACAAAGAGCCAGTGTTTGATGCCATCGATACCGTAAAAGATTGCCTGCGCGCTTTCGCGGATATGATCCCGGCGATCCAACCGCGCAAAGAGAAAATGTACGAAGCAGCCAAACGCGGCTTCTCCACCGCTACCGATTTAGCGGATTACGTCGTGCGTCGCGGCGTACCCTTCCGCGATGCGCACGAGATTGTCGGCAAATCAGTGGCTTACGGTGTACAGACTGGCAAGGATTTGTCCGAGATGAGCTTGGCCGAGCTACAACAATTCTCAAATGTAATCGAGCAAGATGTGTTTGCAGTGTTGACCTTGGAAGGTTCAGTTGCCGCGCGCAACCACATCGGCGGAACCGCACCAGCGCAGGTTAAAGCTGCCGTTGGTCGCGCCAAAGCGAGCCTTGAAAGCCGGAAATAAAACCGGGCAGCGTATTAAAAAAGCCGCGTATTGCAATCAATACGCGGCTTTTTTAATTTTTATAATTCAATCAGTTACCGGACAAAACATAATTAAGGTCAAGCGCTTGATCTCAATTGTGCCCTACTCCTCTCTCGCCGACGCCAAACTCGTCATTTTATTCCCTCCAATTGCTGGTATTCGCACCAACATGGGCTAGCCTTTAAGTCTGGCAGCTTGTTTTTTGTCCAGATAAATACCAAGACGCGAATAAAAGGATATGGGTAAAAAATCATTGCATTCAGAAGAGTCTGAAGAGGCGCTGGCAGCTAAAATTTTGCTGCTGGAGGAGGAACTCGCGTCGCTAAAACAGTCGCTGCAAGCGCAACATGCCATTCGCCAATTGCGCGCTTCGGCCGCCGGAGACTATGGCAACGATGAGCAGGATGCACCTGCGCCAAGCCTTGGCACCAAGGGTAAAGCAACCGAAGGGCCGATTTTCGATGAAAGTTGGGTGATGGAAACACTCAAGTTTTTAGTCAAACAACAGCACTCATCCAGCCCCTTACAAGTATTGGCGCAAGTCGGTAAATTGTTGGACCTGCGCGAGATTGGCCTTTGGGGCTGGGACGCACACTCCGCCAGTGTGAGTTTATTGAGCCAATGGGCCGCGCAGGATCTGAGCGATACCACCCGCCAGCGCTTGCAACATCCGGATTGGCTCTACTTCCTGCTCAAACCGGAGTCCAGCTACTTTCGCCAACTGCGCGATGGCAATGCGCTCGCCCTCACCGCGACCGACCACGATTTGGCCGAAGCCACCCAGGGCTTGCGTGCACTGGATATTTACAACAGCCTGATTATCCCCCTGTGCGAGCAGGCCCAATTGCGCGGTTTTATGACCCTACACCGCGACAACCCGCGCACCTGGCATGCGCAAGATACCAAAGCGCTCACCAGCCTGCTCGCCTGGCTGTTCCGCTTTATGCACCAGCACGAACAATTGCGCGTAATGGTTGACCGCGACACCCGCTACCAATACGCAATGGAAGCAACCAATGACGGCCTTTGGGATTGGAATTTATTAACCAACAAAATTTATTTCAGCCGCAGCTATCTGCGCATGCTGGGTTACGATTACGAAGACTTACCCGGGAACCTCGATACCCTGCGCGATTATTTTGTTCACCCGGATGATGTGGACACCATGCTCGGCGAGTACCAATCCGCTATCGACAATCGACAAGAATCTTTGCAATTACAATTTCGCATGTTACATCGCGATGGCAATATTATTTGGGTGCATTCCAAAGCGAAATTTTTTGAACCCGATCATCAGGGCCACGCCAGCCGCTGCGTGGGAGTGAATACCGATATTTCCGATTTTATGACCTCGCGCGAAGAGCTGCTCAGTGCCAAAGCTCAAGCCGACCTCGCTAGCAAAACCAAAAGCGAATTCCTCGCACGCGTCAGCCATGAAATCCGCACACCGATGAATGCCATTATCGGCATCGGTTATTTGATGCAAGATACGCAGCTCGATGAACAGCAGCAGAGTTATCTTACCAGCATCAATTCAGCGGCCGACTCGCTCTTGCAAATCATTAACCAGCTGCTCGACTTCTCCAAAATTGAAGCGGGGCGGGTCATTCTGGAATATGCCCATTTTGATCTAGACCAATTATTTGAAAAAATTTCGCGGCTGTTTGAAATCAGTGCACTGCATCGCTCGGTTAATATTGTGTACGACATTAAACCCGAAGTGCCGCGCTTCCTGCGCGGTGACGCCTCGCGCCTGAGCCAAATCCTCGGTCACTTGATCAGCAATGCATTTCAATATTCCAATACCAACCAAGTCATAGTGCGAGTGGTGCGCAAAAGCCAAACCAGCAGACAAGTCGTGCTCGAATTCAGCGTTGAAGATGCCGGCTTGGGAATGACCGAAGAAAAGTTGACGCATATCAAAGAGCGCCTGGTCTTTAACAAAAATACACCGGAAACCGAAAAAAATACTTACGGTCTCGGTATCTGCAGCCACCTTGTACATTTAATGCAGGGCGACTTTAGCATCGAATCCAGCCTGAACAAAGGCTGCAAAGTCACCTTCAGTGCCGCGTTTGAACACAGTCATCTGGGTGAAAAAACATTGATCAACCATCCGCGCGATTTGAATAATATCCGCGCGCTAATTGTTGATGACAATACAATTGCACGCACGATTATCGCGAGTACTGCGCGCAGTATTCACTTGCAAGTCGATGAAATAGATAACCCCATCGCTGCCATAGAGCGTATTCGACAAGCCGATAATTTAGGCCAGCCCTATCATTTTATACTACTCGACTATCGCATGCCCAATATGAATGGTTTGCAGCTCACTGGCCTGATTAAATCTGACCGCAGCCTCAAACAAAAACCGCGTGTATTTTTAATTTCCGCTTACCATCGCGATGAAATTTCCAGCGCTGACCCCAATGCCATTTTAGTCGATGAGTTTTTAAGTAAACCGGTGAGCGAATCGCGCCTGTTCGATGCCATCAGCCAAGCGATTGGGCGCGAACAATTGCTGCAAGACATCAGCCCGAAAATTATTACTCCAACGGATATTGAAGAATTATTGGAAAATGCGCGCATCCTGATTGCTGAAGACAATATCGTCAATCAACAAGTCATTCGCGGCATTCTGAAAAAGAAAAAAATAACCACCGTTATTGCGACCAATGGCATTGAAGCCCTGAAATTATTGGAAGCTACCAGTGAACCCTTTGATGCCATATTAATGGATCTGGAAATGCCGGAAATGGATGGATTGGAAGCGACACGGCGCATTCGTGCGGGACAATTGCGCGCGAATAATTTGCAACAAAACATTCCCATTGTCGCTGTTACGGCGCAGGCGATGCGTGGTGATCGCGAGCGCTGTTTAGCGGCGGGCATGAACGGCTATATATCCAAACCGGTCAATCCGGAATTGCTCTACACCACCCTCGCCGATATTTTGCGCAAGAAAAAAGTCACTAACGGCAATTCGCACCACTAAGGCCTATGTATTCTCGTCCAATAGACATACACGATATCGATGAAGGCGTTGATCGCAAACAACTCAATCAACTCAAGCAGCGGTTCCTGGATTTAAACCAACTGCGCCACCAGCGCACATGTGCAGCGCTGCCTGAACGCCAGCAACAATTTTTGCAAGTGCTGCCGCTCTTATTTCACGTTAACCATCCCATGTTGCCGGGTTACATTTCCCACAGTACACCTGCTGGTGTCTATCACTATACACCCGGCAATGATGAATTGCGGTTAGCAAAAATTCTCGCGCGCAGTTTTCAATATAATCGCGACCTCACTGAAAAAAACATGGCGATAGACGCGCTGTTTATTATGGGCAGTGTCGGCACTATTGCGCAGAGCGATTCAAGTGACCTGGATGTTTGGGTATGCCATAGCCTTACTGAAGACGATGCATTTTTATCCGAGCTGGAGCGCAAATGCCAACTGATTAGCCAGTGGGCAGCAGTGCAGATCCATTTTGAAGTGCATTTTTTTTTAATGCGCAGCGGTGAATTTTCCAGTCGGCGCTCCCAATGTTTGAGTAGTGAAGCCAGCGGTTCAGCGCAGCATTATTTATTGCTCGATGAATTCTATCGCACCGCCCTGTGGCTGGCGGGCAAAATTCCACTCTGGTGGTTTATTCCCGCATCACAAGAACACCATTACAACAGCTATCGCGATAAACTATTAGGAAAGCGTTTTCTCAAGCGCGAAGATATTATCGACTTTGGTGGCTTGCCATCCATTCCTGCTAATGAATTTATTGGTGCTGGTATTTGGCAACTCTACAAGGCGATTGAATCACCCTACAAATCGGTATTGAAATTATTGTTGCTGGAAGTCTATGCCAACAGCGAGCTGGAAACAGAAATTGTTACTGCAACAGCTGAACCGCAATTGTCCAGTGATGACACATCACCGCAGATCAGTCTTTATCAAGATAGTATTAACGCAGCACTCAGCCATCAAGAAGCAAACAACCAAAATCCCGATAAAAAACCAGCTAGTCATTTGCTCAATGGCGAACCACTAGCGCTCAGTTTTAAACGCGCGATTTACGCACAAGACCCGGACGCCGACGCGCTCGATCCCTACGTGATGGTGTATCGCCGCATTGAGCAGTATTTGCAAAAACACAATCAGTTACAGCGTCTCGATTTAGTGCGGCGCTGTTTTTATTTCAAGGTAAATAAACCCTTGTCGCGCACCAGCCGCCAACCCAACAAATCCTGGCAGCGGAAATTACTGGAGGAACTGGTAAAGAGTTGGCACTGGTCAGCACATCAATTACATATGCTCGACAACCGCGCCTATTGGAAAGCACCCCATGTCATTACCGAGCGTGCCTTACTGGTCAATGAACTTAACCACAGCTACCGCTTGCTGAGTGAATTGAGCAAACACCAGCAGACTGATATCGCCATCAGTAGCGATGAGTTAATGATTCTCGGACGCAAATTGCACGCGGCATTTGAACGCAAAGCAGGAAAAATTGAATGGATCAATCCGGGCATTTCGCGCGATTTAAGTGAAGACAACCTGTGTTTTATTCGCGAACAGAATGACAGTGGCGACAGTTGGCAAGTGGTGCGTGGTAGTCAAAATGATTTGGCGCTGCGCAATGTCGATGTGGAACCGATAAAACGCTCGCGCAGCTTATTGGAGTTATTGCTCTGGTGTCACGCCAATGAAATTTTGGCAAGCCATACCCATGTTGATATTATTGGCAAACAATTTTCACTCAGCGCCAGCCAAAAACAACAACTGATCCTCGCTCTGCAGCAATGGTTACCCACGCCATTGACTATTGAACACCATCAATTTACTCGCCCTGCGGTGATTGAGCAGTTATTAGTTATCGTCAACACCGGTGTTGAACCCCAAGCTGATTTGCATAAAAAAGGTATGCAAATGCTCAGCAGCCAACGCGATGCGCTCGGCTATAGCGGCTTGCGCGAAAACTTAGTGATTAACGCCGATATCATCCACATCAACTCCTGGGGCGAGTTAATCTGCCGCCATTATGCCAGCGATGCACTAATCAATTGCCTGCAACACTATTTCCGTTTGTTTCCCCCCGGCAAACAATTCAGCTTGCCGGAACTGAGTGTGCGCTGCTTTAGTAGCGGTCAGGGCAACAATATTGCCCAGCGGTTAACGGAATTGTGGCGCGACTTGATCAGCTGTTATTACTCAGGCACACGCCCGCGCAGCACACGTTATATTTTGGAAATGGGCGATGAATATCTACTCTTGCAATTTGTACAGCAACAATTGCAAATCCAGCGCTTTAAAAATTACGAAAATTTATTAGCGCGGCTCGCGCAAGCGCAAACTGATTTCAGCCCCATAGTGATTGACCGCTACGGGTTGCGCGACAAACCTTTACGCATCATTTGCGAACAGGTAAAACAACGCAGCATTACAGTATTTTATCAACTGGAACGTACCCAAACGCGCATCACTATTGTGGATGAAAAAGGCTCAGTGTTTACCACACTGACCGAATACCACAACCAACAGACGCTGCTACGGCCGCTGATCAATTTTATTAATGCCGCTATGCAACGCCAATTACTGGATGGTGACCACACGGGCGCGCTGCCCGACACCAAGGATATTGCCATCTACGAACTAGTAGGCAATATCAAACAGCAGCAAGGCCATGCCGAGCGCCGGCAACTGCATAGCGACTTAAGTCAATTACATTTTATTAATATCAAAGCTATTGCTGAATTGGATGGCGACCAGCAGCTGCGTTTTACAATTTATTGCAATGAACAGGAATTTTCTGCGCTGGCTTATGGCGATGATTTATTTAAAGCGGTGGCCAGTTATATTGTTCGCCGGCGCCAACACAGCGAGCGCTATCCTTGCTACATTACTGACCTGGACTTATCCCTCTGCCACGACACCATTGCACAACAAACCGGAGTGCAACTTGGACATTACTTACAATTAAAATCCGAATTGGAAAATAAACTTAACGCTGCATTAAATGCGCTATAGAAATTCTGATTATTCCTGCAGTCAATAAATCCTCATCAACTATTAATTTTTGTTTAGACTCATCCGTTGTTTGCGCAACTCATGTACGTTTCATGCATAATCCAACCGCCATCCAGACTGGCCACAACGAAAATCCAAACACAACCGAGAGATATAACAATGAAAAAGATACTGACACTAATGGCAATAGCGATACTGGCACTAAGCCAATGGGTTAATGCCAACCCCAAAGCAACACTGACGGGGACCTGGGAGCTGGAATATGCGATTTACAAAAACCAAAAAAATGAAGTCGTCGGCGAAATAAAAGACAAAAGTACACTCTCCCGCAAAATATTATCCGAACAACACTTTGCGTTTATCACCTGGGACAAAAGTGGAAAATTTACCGTAGCCGCATCCGGCACTTATACTTTTAAAGGTGAAAACTATTCTGAGACGATTGATGTCACTTCTGAGGCCCGTCTTATGGGAAAAACCTATCACTTTAATGGCGTAATTAAAAAAGATCTGTGGATTCACAAAGGTATGGAAGACGGGATATTGATTGAAGAACATTGGCGCCGCGTGCATTAAGTAAACTGGTCACTTGCCGATTCAGTATCGGCAAGTGAGTATCTTTAGACAGCAACAACCTTTAATCACCTAAATAAAAATCGCTGCGCGCAACTTCTTTACCATTTACCTGAATTGCCAGCTGATGCGTGCCCGCATAATAGCGGCGAGTAGTAATTGGTTTAAACGAGTGGTTTTTAGTAATTGCTATAGATTCATTGGCAGCAAGCATAATATTTTTTAATTTAAAGACCTTGGGCGCCAGCTTGCCGTTGGCTTTCATAAAATAAACAACATAATCTATTACCAAATTCTGCGCTTTCTTCCCACCCGTAATAGTACAAGAAAATCCAATTGAATCCCCTACTGCGATACGCTTTTTACTCAGCGTTATATCGCTCACAGTCACACTCGGTTTAGCTGCATAACCCAACAGTGGAAATACGCGCACATCACCCGCCTTAACCAAACTGCGCAGCGCGTGTTTTACAATCCAATCTGTATGTTCATTCGAATCAGTCAACCAGCGGTCGCACAGGTTAATCATCCACGCAGGATTATCTTTACTAATATCGTTGAGGTTATTCGCCACTGAACGGCGCACGTATAAACTCTCGTCTGTTTTTAGTTTTTCCAAAAGTCCAACCAGTGGCTCTGGATTTTTAATAAATTGCGGCAAGCGTATTCCCCAGGGCAAACGCGGCCGGGAACCTTCTGACGCAAGACGGCGCACATGCTCAGAGGGATGTTCGCACCACTCCAACAATTTTGCATAGGTGATATCAGTATGCTGCTGGATAAAAGGGCGGATCGCAAATTCGGCACTGAACATCGGTGTTAACTTTTCCAGTGTTTGTAGCGCCTCTTTCGGGTGTTGTAAACCGTGTATAGCAACATAATCAATCAACGGCCAAGCCGCAAAACCAGCTTTATTATCCGCCGCACTTCCTCTATCCCATACGTCCGGTAAATCCTGTAAATACTCACTGAGTTTTTTAAACGGCAAATCGTAGTGACGATGCAACACCGCAATCAAGTGATGCACCCGCGCTTTTAATTCAAGCGCATCAAGACCGCACTCTGCATCTTTTTGAAATGCCTTGGCATTGAATCCTGGCACCACCAATGCAACAGATTTGGCGATGCGTTTAATTGCATGCCCCCCCAAACCATCTTTCATTAATGGACTTTTATCGGCATCGCTCACTGGTTATGTCTCCGACTCAAAATAACAAGTATAAAAAAAGCTGCTGCCAGGTTATGGCAGCAGCTTTTGTAAGCACATTTGCTCGTTAACTCAACGCCAACTGAATATTAAAACAAGTGCCATACTGCTCATCTGAGGTCACCGCCATTTGGCCACGGTGGTGGTCAGTGATGATGAAATAGGAATAGGATAGGCGCTGCTCTACCGGGCAGGTGGATTCATGATTGGTGATCGCGAAGAAAGGTTGGAAAATATCCAGCTGCTCGCTTGGGCTTAAACATTTTCCATTGTGTTCAATTTTAATCCAGAGCGAGTCGTAAAATTCACCAATCTCGATATTGATCCAAGGCTTGTTATTGTCGTCCCAGGTTTTGGCATTGAGTGCGTAAAACGAATTGCGCATCAGGCGCACAAATACTTGCTCCAGTTCAGCAGGGAAACAGGGAATTTGCGGCAGAGGGGATGCGTAATTACGGCGGATATTAATGTGCTTAAAAGCGAGGCTATCGGCATCGGTAAACAAATCCGTTGCCAGCGCAATGCTGCGGTCCATAATTGGCGGCACATCGGCGAGTTGTTTGCTGTCGCGATGACTGCCGGCAAGATCCAATAGATTTTGTGCAATCGCAGTCGCTTGATGTGCACTGAGGCGAACCGTCTCTACCTCCTGCAATAAAAATTCTTTAACTTCCCCCAAGTCTGCCGCTTCCAATTCTTGCCGTGCACGGGTGACGCGCGACAGAATTGTTTGCATCGGCAAGCTGATATCGTAGGCCATGGCCGATGCCAGCTCGCCCATCGCCGATACTTTATCGCGCTCGGCCACTTTATTTTCAGCATTAACTTGTTTGGTTACATCGGAAATCAAAATCACTAGCCCGGTGTCAGCATGATTGTCGAGCGGGTAGAGGGTGATATCAAAGCTGTACTGCCCGCGCTGGGCATGTTTGAGCGTGAGGGTTTCACCGGATTCCAATACGGATTTCACCTGCTCCTGCGTGAGCGTAATTGCCGCATAAGCTTCCCACAGATTTTTACCGACCACATCTTTTATCGGGCGACCGGTAATTTCCTCGGCCTTTTTGTTCCATTGGGTGATGTGTAATTGCTGGTTCAAACCGATCAACATCACCGGCATGGAGTTTACGATACTGGCAATATAGGCCTCGCGCTCCACCAATTGCTCGGTGGTGGCTTGCAGTACCGCGGTGCGGTTCGCCACACGGTCTTCCAGGGTTGCTTTTATGTCGGTTAGCGCGCGATTAGCGCGCATTGACCGCAAGTGCGCGCGAATTAAAAAAATCAGCGCTATTACCAGGGAAATAATCAACACACTGGCAGTGGTGTTAGCCACATACTGCCATTTGGTACTGCCATCTGCCTCGCGGAAAACCGCAAATATATCGGCGTAGGCACTCATACTCAGGCTGGCGAGTGCAATCAAGGCCAGAAGTTTCTTCATGGGGGGAATGTCTCGTAGAAGTGATGGGCGAATTTTACAAGATCCCCCGCGCCAATAGCTATGATTCAGTGGCTGACTGCTGCAAAGATAGGCTGGCATTGGGTTGGATTGGGTAGATAAGGGTATTAAAGGAACTGGGCAGCGTGAGAGGAGCAACCGGTAAAAGCCCAATCACTGGGCTTTTACCGAGGCAGACGTCGGTCTTGGCATCCTTATCCTGAGTAACAGTTTCACTCTGGCACGCGTTTATTAGGTCTTATTCGACAAGGCAAACGCCCCTGCGCCGGATTTGTTGAAACTATCGCTATTGCATTCATGCAGATCATTATTATTGTTGCGGTTTTTGCGCGGATATTTTAACCACCCGGTTGATCGCACTCGCACAATCAATTGCAAAAACCTAAACAGCTTCACCCCCAAATTGCATTAAGCGCAAAGCTATCCAGGCGCGCACGCCCTGAGCAAAAAACGGATGCGGCATTATTCGTCGTTATTGTTATGCATCAGAGATTAGCGGTTGCTATTGTCCGGTTTCGCTCAACGAAAAAGATGAACCCTGTTCACAGCTTGCAGGATTAGTTAGCGCACACAGCCGTAAAAAAATCGGCGGGAAGAAAAAACACAGACAAATTGTTCGGGATCTTTTACAGTTTTGCGCAGCAGACGATGCAGATCAACATGCAAATGATAACCCTGCAACAAAGACGCTAGTGACGAGTAGGCAATTTATGGAGCACGCAATAGAAAATGCAAACCCACTCGCAAAAATGCAAATGGGTTTTTCAAAGTGGGAATATTATTTAGCAGGCAATAGCGTGCATGCTGCACACCTGCGGGAGGGTAATCGTCGAGCGGGTTGAATAACGATAGCCCTTTGCGGTTTGCAACATAATATGTTTGTTGTACATCCAGACTTCATGAATCACGCCCGCATCCAAACGAAATAACGCTGTAGCCGTAAATTCCAACTCGCCAAAGGTGGCCGGTAAACCCATGAATTCTTCGTGATGTTTTCCGCTGATACGAAAACGCACCAGCACTTGCGCGTCGCCAGCAAGCAATTGTTCAATACTGAAAGTTTGCGCTGCAAACACATCGGCAATGTAATTAAAAAAGCCTTGGTACTCATCGCGATTACCGGGATTAAATTCGGGGAAGCCCCAACATTTAACTTGCTCAGCCACATAGGCATCCAGATGTTTAATCTGGGCACTGTGTGCCGCCTGCAAAAACTCTCTTACCAACTGCTCATTGTGATGATGTGAAAACGGTTGATGTGAAGACATATTCGACTCCTTCCCTTGTGGGGATTTTATAAAACTCAGTCTGCCAGGGGTGAAGCAGACTGTATTGTGAAACCTTACCGCAGGGTAAGGTCAAGCAATGGCAAATTATGTCAGTAGCCTTAAAAACAGTTGTCACAGTTTGTAACCGGGTCGCGATTAATATGGACTTTTGGTCGGACGAATAATAATTTCACTCACATCCACAGCTGCAGGCTGACTGATGGCGTAGCAAACTGCACGGGCGATGGCATCGGGCGTGAGTGCAATTTGGCGGAAGGCGCGCATGGCATCGCGCGCGGCCGGATCGGATATTGAATCCGCCAATTCCGATTCAACCACACCAGGGGAAATAATCGTAACGCGGATAGCACCATCCAATTGCTCCTGACGCAAACCTTCAGAGATGGCGCGCACGGCGTATTTAGTCGCGCAGTAAACCGCCGCCGTGGGATAAACCGCGTGACCACCAATGGATGAAATATTAATAAAATGACCAAAGGCCTGGCGTTTCATCAATGGCAGACCTGCGGCTATGCCATAGAGCACGCCTTTAATATTTACATCGATCATGCGCTCCCACTCATCAACTTTTAATTCTTCCATTACGGACAAGGGCATCACCCCGGCGTTATTGATAATCACATCCACGCGCCCAAATTTCTCGCGCGCAAAATCGACCAAGGCTTGCACTTGCGCCTGCTGACGTACGTCAACCGCTTGATATTCCGCCACCCCGCCCTGCGCGCGGATGTCAGCTGCAAGTATTTCCAAACGCTCGGCGCGGCGCGCGCCCAACACAACTTTCGCGCCCTGCTGGGCGAGTGAACGTGCAGTAGCCTCACCAATACCGCTGCTGGCACCGGTAATGACAACCACTTTATGCTCAAGAACAGATTGAATCGCTGACATGGTTATTTCCTCATAGTTATTTAGGTATCCGGCGCCTTGGGGCTGTCCGGCGTGAATTCACTATAGGGATGCGGATGCGTTAACCGATAGCCAGTTACTCGCCGATGATTGCCTGATTCTCCAAAGGAGAATGGCTTGGGTATTGCTGGTTATGTCAGAGGTGTAGACTCAACCCATCGGCAATAGAGGTGTAACAGGAGTGTAAACCGTGCAAATCTCGCGCATTAACCCCAACAATGTATCTGGATCACAAGCATTGGCTGCCCTGCCCTTTGATTTACAAGTGCAGGAATTAGTCCAGCGTATTGAACAATTCACCAAATACGAAGGCTTTACCGATACCGCAATCGATGCGGTACAACTGATCCGCGCCGATCATCCCACCACCGGCACGCTAACGGTTTATGAACCCTCGGTATGCATCATTGCGCAGGGGCAAAAGCAGGCGGTATTGGGTAATGAAATTCTTCGCTATGACCCCGCCAATTATTTAGTCGCCTCAGTGGATGTACCAGTAATGGGGCAAGTGTTGGAGGCGACGCCTGAAAAACCCTATTTGTGTTTTCGTCTGGCACTTGATACACAGCAGATTAGCTACTTGCTACTTGCAGGCGGTGATGAGATCCGAAAGACAGCATCGATCAAAGCGCCGCCCAGACGTGGATTATTTGTCAGCAAAGCCAATGCAACCTTGCTAGATGCGGTATTGCGCCTAATGCGCCTGCTGGAAACGCCAGCTGATATCCCGGTGCTGGCGCCTTTGCTGATGCGCGAAATTATTTACCGCTTGTTGCAGGGTGAACAGGGGGAGACGCTGGCCCAGATCGCGCTGGCTGGCAGCCACGCGCAACAGATCGGTAAAGTGATCAACACCCTTAAGCGCGACTACCACAAAAACCTGCGCATCGACGATCTGGCGCGTGAGGCCTGTATGAGCAGTTCATCCCTGCATGCGCATTTCAAAACCATCA
This sequence comes from Cellvibrio fibrivorans, assembly GCF_031457055.1. Taxonomy (NCBI): domain Bacteria; kingdom Pseudomonadati; phylum Pseudomonadota; class Gammaproteobacteria; order Cellvibrionales; family Cellvibrionaceae; genus Cellvibrio; species Cellvibrio fibrivorans. The sequence goes on from NZ_JAVDVX010000001.1 coordinate 495,636, forward strand.
CCAACATGACGCCACTGCAATACCAGAAACAACTGCGTCTACAGGAGGCGCGGCGCTTACTGTTTGCCGAACAGTTGGACGCCGCCACCGTCAGCCACCGGGTCGGTTACGAAAGCCCGTCGCAATTCAACCGCGAATATCACCGCCTGTTTGGATTGCCACCGGTGCGCGACATCGCCCGCTTGCGCTCATCCAATGCGCTGTTTGGCCAAGCCTGAGTGAACCAATCCGCACTTTTGCATTACCCTGCTAACGCCGCTCCGGATTCTGCGATTAGATGATTCGAGCGGCACTGTATTTGCACAAAACTGATTTATAAAATTGTGCAAACTCTTGTAACCCATCAACTCCATCCAGCAATCAGCGACTACACTCAGAGCACCGCTTACAACAAGCGCATTACGATAACTGTGGCAATTCGCCGTTATACGATCATGGAGAACGTTGAATGACGTCAGATCCTTTTATGCAAGCCGCCATTGAAGAAGCGCAAAAAGGCCTTGCGGAAGGCGGTATTCCGATAGGTTCGGTGCTGGTGATCGACAACAGGATTGTCGGACGCGGGCACAATCAGCGGGTACAAAAAGGTAGTTGTTTATTGCATGCAGAGATGGATTGCCTGGAAAACGCCGGGCGCTTGAAAGCTGCCGACTATCGCCGCGCCACTCTCTATTCGACCCTATCCCCTTGCGATATGTGCAGCGGAACAGTGCTACTTTATGGCATCAAAAAAGTCGTTATTGGCGAAAACCGCACCTTCAAGGGGCCGGAGGACTATGTGCGCAGCCGCGGCGTGGAACTGGATTTACGCGACGATGCCCAATGCATACAACTGATGCAGGATTTTATTGCCCGGCAGCCGGTGCTGTGGAACGAGGATATAGGTGAATAATTTTTACATCGCACTTGCGGCATTATTTGGGGTAGTTGTCGTGATCGCTGCGGCGGTGCACATCAACCGGGTTAATCTGAAATTGCGCAATATGGTGCGCCTGATGCGTCGCGCCGATGTGTGGCAGCGCGGCCACAACCATGTGCTCGCACAAATCGCCGCTGACGATTCGCTTGAAGAAGTCCTTATGGGGATTATTGTCGGCGTCGAACATATACGCCCGGAAATGACCTGCAGCATATTGCTCGTTGATCGCAAAACTAATCGACTGCGGGTGGTAGCCGCACCGAATTTGCCTGCGTTTTACAACGATGCAGTAGACGGCCTGCCTGCCGACCAGGGCATTGGCTCCTGCGGCACTGCGGTAATCACAGGGGAACGTGTGATTGTCCGCGATATCCAGAAAGACCCCAGTTGGGTTGGGGTAAAAGAGCTGGCCGCTAAAGCAGGACTGGTCTCCTGCTGGTCGGAACCTATTATCAATCGCCACGGTCAGGTGCTGGGAACCTTTGCCATCTACCAGGGGCAAGCCGCCGAACCGACGCTGGAAGATATCAAACTGATTGAAGAGTCCGCCTATCTCGCGGAAATCGCCATAGAGCGCAAACTTTCGCTGGAGGCCCTGCGCGAAAGCGAAGAGCGCCATCGCCTGTTAGCGGATAATGCACAGGATGTTATCTGGACCATGGACCTCAACGGCCGATTCACCTATGTCAGCCCCTCAGTGGAAAAACTGCGTGGCTACACGGCCAGTGAAGCTATGCAACAAACGCTGGAAGAAACACTTACTCCCGAGTCGGTCGAAAAAGTAAAGGCAGCCGTGGGTAAAACTATCGCGGCGGTTAAAGCCAACCAGCCCTTCCCCGATTTTGTCGCGGAGTTGGATCATCGGTGCAAAGATGGTTCTACCGTGTGCGCCGAGATCAGGACGTCCGGCATTTACGATGCCGACGGAAATTTTATCGGTATTGTCGGCGTCAGCCGCGATATTACCGAGCGCAAAAAAAGTGAGGAAAAAATTCGCTACATGGCGCAGCACGATAGCCTGACTGGCTTACCCAATCGCGCACTCTTTGCTGACCGTTTGCAGCAGGCGCTAAGCTATTGCAAACGCCATCAGCGGGCACTCGCGGTTATGTTGCTCGACCTGGACAAATTCAAACCGGTAAATGACCACTATGGCCATGCGCTGGGCGATGAATTATTAAAACAGGTTGCACAGCGACTGCTCGCCTGCGTGCGCACTTCGGATACCGTTGCACGCATCGGCGGCGATGAATTTGTGATACTGCTGCATCAAATGGATGACCTCAACCAGGCAAGGGTTGTTAGCGAAAAAATCCAATTGGTACTGAGCGAGATTTTTTTAATTGAGGAATATCCGATTCAAATTGGCTGCAGTATTGGCACCGCATTTTATCCACAAGACGGCGCCGACCCGCTTGAGCTTACCAAGATTGCGGATCAGCGCATGTACCAGCACAAGCACAAAACGCCGGAAGCGGTTCGTTAATATTGTTTGTAAGGTAAAAATTTGCCCGACAAAACCACATTGACGCGATCACCTTTTGGGTCCGACTCACGCACTATATCCATACTAAAATCGATTGCACTCATAATCCCATCGCCAAATTCTTCATGGATTAATTCCTTAATCGTGGTGCCGTATACACTGACAATCTCGTACCAGCGATAAATCAGCGGGTCAGTGGGCACTGGACTGGGCAGCGAACCCTTGTAGGGCACAACTTGCAGCCACTTTTGCTCTTCGGTCGTTAATTCGAAAATATCCCCAATGATTTTGGCTTGCTCGGCATTCAAAGTCATCTGCCCTAAACAAGCAGCAGTGACCCACTCTTTACTCAAGCCCACTTTTTGGGCGACGTCGCACCATTTAATATCGTTTAACACTTTGTTGGTGATTATTTTTTCAGTGACATCATTGCGGTTCATAGAGTTTTCCTGTGCGCTAAGCGAGTGGTTAAAAAATAGAAACAACACATCTACGCAGAGCAATAACTACGCCAAACAACAACCCGAAAAATAAAAGAAAAAACCAAAAAAAGCGAAAATAAAAAAGGGCAAACCAAGAGGTTTGCCCATTAAGCCGACTCATGAAGCAGTCGAAGAAGAAGGGGGAAGTTTACACAAAAATTAACTGCGGCAGAGTGTGGTTTCCGTTAGGAAAATTACGCCTGCACTTGCACCAAACCATCATCAATCCGCACCGGGTAAACAGCGACGTTATACTCCGGTTTTTCCAGGCATTCGCCCGTGCGCAGATTGTAGTGCTCTTTATAGAGTGGCGATGCAACCACCACTTCATCGCCAATCGAACCAATAATGCCGCGCGACAACACATTGGCCTCACCGATCGGATCATAATTGGATACGGCAAAAATTTCGTTCAGGCGACGCGAACGGAAAATCGCCACTTGCTGATTATTCACTAGCGCACAAACACCAGTGTCAGGAATTAAATCGTCAAACTCACACACGCTGATCCAGGGTTTTTCGCTCATGATATTTCTCACTAAAATACTTTTGAATTCGTAGCCCGTATGGAGCCTAGCGCAATACGGGAAATTTCAATTTTTAAGCCAAACCCGTATTTCGTTAGACTCCATACGGGCTACACATTAATCAACCAACTCAACAAACTGGATATTGGTATTGTTGCGCTCCAATGCCGTCGCCGGGCGAATTTGTTCGCGTTCAACCACATAGGCAAGGTTGCTATCGGTGGCATCAGTGTTGATGAAATGCTTAAAGCGTTTTTGCAGCTCGTCATTCTCAACGGTGGTTTTCCACTCGCATTGGTATTGGCTAATGTTGTAGGCCATTTGCGCTTCCAGCTCTGCACAAATCGACAACTTATCGTCAATCACCACTTTCTTGAGATAATCCAAACCGCCTTCCATATTTTCCAACCATACCGAAGTACGTTGCAGACGATCACCGGTGCGGATGTAAAACATCATCACGCGGTCAATATATTTAATTAAGGTCACATCATCCAAACCGGTAGCAAACAAATCGGCGTGACGTGGGCGCATACCGCCGTTACCACACACATATAAACTCCAACCGGTTTCGGTTGCGATTACACCAAAATCTTTTGATTGTGCTTCGGCACATTCGCGCGTACAGCCAGACACACCGAATTTAATTTTGTGCGGAGCGCGCACGCCCTTGTAGCGGTTTTCCAGCGTGATCGCCATGCCCACTGAATCCAATACACCGTAGCGGCACCAAGTACTGCCAACGCAAGATTTCACCGTGCGCAATGATTTTCCGTAAGCGTGGCCAGTTTCAAAACCTGCTTCAACCAACACTTTCCAAATGGCGGGTAATTGATGCAATTGCGCGCCGAATAAATCGATACGTTGGCCGCCGGTAATTTTGGTGTAGAGTTTGTATTGTTTGGCAACCTGACCCAAGACGATTAATTTGTCCGGGGTAATTTCACCACCCGCAACGCGCGGCACAATTGAATAGGTGCCGTCTTTTTGCATGTTGCCAAGGAAAATATCGTTGGTGTCCTGCAAGCCAATGTGCTTTTTATCCAACACATATTCGTTCCAGAATGCAGCGAGAATCGATCCAACCGCAGGCTTACAAATATCGCAACCCAGACCATGGCCGTGACCATCCAACAACTCATCAAAGGTTTTGATTTGTTTGATGCGCACTATATCGGCCAATTCCTGACGCGAGTGCGGGAAGTGTTCGCAAATATGGTTGCTCACTTCTACGCCGAGTTTTTTCAGCTCGGAATCCATCACCTGTTTAGTGAGCGCTGTACAACCACCACAACCAGTCGAAGCTTTGGTGAGCGCTTTGATATCGCCCATAGTGCGCGCGCCGTTTTGTACTGAGCAGCAAATTGCACCTTTGCTAACGTCGTAGCAGGAGCAAATCATCGCCGCTTCCGGCAGCGCATCCACACCAATTGCCATACCACCGCCACCTTCCACATTTGGCAGGATCAGGCAGTTGGGATCTTCCGGTAAATCCATTCCGTTAACGCACATTTGTTGCAGCGTGCCGTAAGCCTCTACATCACCCACCAATACCGCGCCCAACAATTTTTTATTGTCGGCAGAAACAATCATACGCTTGTAAACTTCATCTACATCGTTGCTGTAGGTGTAGCTCAATGAACCAGGAGTAGTGCCGTGCGCATCGCCAATCGATGCCACATCAACACCCAGTAATTTTAATTTGGTGCTCATGTCAGCACCCATAAATTGATCGCTTCCACCAGTGATATGGGACACTGCGACTTTTGCCATTTGGTAGCCGGGCGCAACCAAACCGTAAATGCGATTATTCCAGAGTGCACATTCGCCAATAGCGTATACATTATCGATATTGGTTTGGCAGTTGTTATCTACCACTATACCGCCGCGCTCACCCAATTGAATGCCACATTTGCGCGCGAGTTCATCCTGCGGGCGAATACCGGCAGAGAATAAAATCATATCGGTTTCAAGATGGCTGCCATCGGCAAAATTCATGCGATAGCGAAGCTCGGTACCCGCAACAATTTCATTAGTGGCTTTTTGGGTATGCACTTTCACGCCGATTGCTTCAATTTTACGGCGCAATAATTTTCCACCGCCTTCGTCGAGCTGTACCGCCATCAAACGTGGAGCAAATTCTACGACGTGAGTTTCAAGGCCGGCCGCTTTAAGAGCAGCTGCAGCCTCCAAACCCAGCAGACCACCACCGACTACCACACCCACCTTGCTTTGCTTGGCAGAATTGGTAATGGCTTCCAAATCTTCGATGGTGCGATACACCAAACAGTGCTCGCCGTTATTACCAGGAATTGGCGGCACAAACGGGAAAGAACCTGTGGCAAGAATTAACTTGTCATAGCCTTCGCGACGACCAGAGGCAGTGATCACTTCTTTGTTGTCAAAATCCAGATCGATAACTTTATCTTTTAAAATAAATTCAACAGATTTTTCGTTGTAATAATCCGCATTAGTCAACGCGAGATCTTCGGCAGTGGAACCGGAAAAATATTTGGAGAGCTGCACGCGGTCATACGCGAGGCGAGGCTCTTCAGAAAAAGTGATGACTTTGTATTGATCCGCATCCGCGTGATTCACCAGGTTGTCGATAAATTTGTGGCCCACCATGCCGTTGCCAACTACTACAATGCGCTTCTTCATATCTGCCTCACGGTCGTGAAATTTTTGTATTAACTAATTTTGGAAAGTGACGATCAATCAAGCCAACAGGTATTGCTTTTCCGATACATGCAATTGCACCTGCGCTTGCAATTTTTCTTTCATGCGCACCACTTCGCCGACAATAATTAGCGCGGGTGATTGCACTTGCTCGCGGATAACTGCAGCGGGGAATTCGCTAAGGGTAGAGACAATGTCGCGCTGGTCTCTGCGGCAGCCGTTTTCGATAATCGCAACCGGTGTATCTGCCGCCAATCCGCCCGCCAATAATTTTGCAGCGATTTCATCGGCGCGGGTCAGGCCCATATAAAACACCAGGGTATGGTTCAGTTGCGCCAGCGCCGACCAATTCACATCCAAACTTTTTTCGGCGTGGCCGGTCACAAAAGTGCAGCCCTGCGATAAACCGCGATGGGTCAATGGGATATCGGCGTAGGTACTGCAACCTGAGGCGGAGGTAATACCAGGGATCACTTCTGCCTCAATTCCGGCAGTCCGCAATTCCAACAGCTCTTCACCGCCGCGGCCAAATATAAAGGGGTCGCCGCCTTTAATACGGCACACAGTCAAACCCAACTGCGCTTGTTTAACCAATAATTGGTTGAGATCTTCCTGCGCGATACTGTGCTGGTTTTTCGCTTTACCAACGTAGTGCGCAGGAACATTTTTAGGGAAGAGTGCGCGAATATCGTCGCTGACCAAATAATCGTAAAAAATAATATCGGCAGTGTTAATCGCACGTAGGGCTTTGACGGTTAACAGCTCTGCATCACCAGGACCTGCACCTACCAACCAGACTTTGCCAACACGGGATTTTTTTGCGCGCTCATTGGCATCACTGCGCTGCTTGAGCAGGGCAGAAGGAAGGGTTTCTACGCTGGCTTTGAAAAAACTGGTCATGGCATCACCTGCAATTTGGTTACAGGGAGGTGATTGCAAGCGCGATGCCATATCGCATTTTTTTAATTGAAAAAATATTTTTCTTTATATTTCATAAACTTAAAAACACAAACCACAGCATCGCTCGCAGCAGCCAATTTCCTCTTCACCAGCACAATAGAGATTTATGAATTTTAATGGTGCAAGAGCGCACCAACTGGCAGCAAAATTGATTTTTCTTATTCCACTTATATGCACCATATAAAAACAAAGTGATGGTGCACTGCGCACCACATAAATGCATTTATTGTTATTTTTTCAGTTTTTAATGCGCCCCGCCCTGCCAATCGATAATGACTGGCCGTCAGAAACACCCGGCGAGTCGTCGATATCGGTGTAAAATTATCTAATTCACCATTTTGGATCAGTACTTTTGACCAATTTAACCCGTACCAAGTTAAATGCTGGCCGCAAGCTTGCTACGGATATAGGCGAATGAAAGCCGAAACGCCTTGAGCCTCAGGCTGAGCACCGCTAGAGTGGCTCTCCCAATCAGGAATCCTTCTTTATATATGTTGATCGATAGCTTTGGCCGAACCATCAACTACGTACGCCTCTCAGTGACTGACCGCTGTGACCTGCGCTGCGTCTATTGTATGGCGGAAGATATGACGTTCCTGCCGCGCGCCGAGGTATTGAGCATTGAAGAACTGGCCACACTGGGCGAGACGTTTGTAAGCCTGGGCGTAACCAAGCTGCGCATTACCGGTGGCGAACCACTGATCCGGCGCGGGATTATTGACCTGTTACAGCGGCTTGGGCAATTACCCGGATTAAAGGAACTCTGCCTCACCACCAATGGCACACACCTGCCCCAATATGCCCAAGCGATTAAAGATGCAGGTGTAGACCGCATCAATATCAGCCTTGACAGCCTCAACCCCGAACGCTTCCGCCAACTCACCCGCTTTGGCGATATCCATCAGGTTTTTGCCGGGATTAAAGCCGCACAAGCCGCCGGTTTTAAACGCATCAAACTCAATTGCGTCGCGCTCAAACATTACAACGCAGATGAAGTACCGGCACTGGTGCAATTTGCATTGGATGAAGGCCTGGATATCAGTTTTATTGAAGAGATGCCGCTCGGACGCATTGATGAACACGGCCGCGCCGCCGAGTTTGTCAGCAGCGACGAATTACGCAGCGCCATCAGCGAACAACATTTATTGCAGCCAGTGTTTGCCAAAGGTGAAGTTAACGCTGGCCCCGCGCGTTACTGGCAGGCAAGTGGTTACGACTCGCGCATCGGTTTTATCTCGCCCCATTCGAATAATTTCTGCAGCAGCTGCAATCGCGTACGTGTCACGGCAACTGGAAGATTATTATTGTGCCTGGGACAAGAGAACAGCGTGGATTTGCGCGAGGCATTGCGCACCAGCGAAAATCCGCAGCAAGAAGTGCGCACGCGTATTATCAACGCCATGCACCACAAACCGGAAAAACATACTTTTGATTTAGATAATGAACCGCAAATTGTGCGGTTTATGAATATGACTGGAGGCTAAAGTGTCATCCCAAAAAGAATTCGAACCCTTGAATATTTGCGTGCTCACTGTATCCGACACACGCAATCTGGATACTGATACCTCCGGCCAAAAGTTGCAGGATTTATTAATTGCTGCAGGCCACAAATTACATGACCGCAATTTGGTGATTGATGATATTTACCAAATCCGCGCCGTGCTTTCCAACTGGATTATTGATGCACAAGCACAAGTCGTATTAATTACCGGCGGCACCGGTTTTGCGGGGCGCGACTCCACTGTCGAAGCAGTCTCTCCTTTATTTGACAAAACCGTTGTCGGTTTTGGTGAATTATTTCGTCAGGTGTCTTATGACGAAATCGGCACCTCCACCATTCAATCGCGCGCAACGGCCGGATTTTCCAATCGCACCTTAATTTTTTGTTTGCCTGGTTCAACAGGTGCCTGCACCACTGCGTGGGAAAAAATTATCAAAGAGCAACTGGATAGCCGCCACCGGCCGTGTAATTTTGTTGGTCAATTAAAAATTAAAACGGCTCCCTGATATTTAAAAGGTCAGTATCATTTTTACACCCGCCACCAGCAGTACCAATGCCAACAAGCGCTGAATGACCGGATTAGCCAAGCGCTTGCTGCCATACTCAGCACCGATAAATCCACCAACCAACACCACCAGCGCCCAAAGCGGTAACCCCGGATGAAATTGAACGTTGGTGGACATCACACCAAAAATTCCAGCCGTCGAATTCACCAAAATAAATGCGGCTGCTACACCGGAAATTACCTTCACTGGTGCCCATCGAAAAAATAATAATAATGGACTTAAAAAAATTCCGCCGCCAACACCAGTCAAACCCGACAACAACCCCAACACCGCCCCCATTACACACAAAACAGCAACAGGTACAGCTTGCACGTCATAACTGGATGCCCCCTGCGCCGTGCTGAATGAACGCCACGCGGCATACACCAAGACAACACCCACCAGCGGTTTGTACCAATGCACTGGTAAAGTGATTGCGCCACCAATGTAGGCCATTGGAATTGCCGTAATCGCCAAAGGGATGAACAATTGCCATGAAAAAGAACCAGCGCGATAAAATTTAAATACCGCCACGGATGAAACCAAAATATTCAGGGCCAGCGCCGTAGGTTTCATAACCGCGGGGGCTACGCCCAATAAACTCATCGCCGCTATATAACCCGATGCACCACCGTGCCCAACGGAGGAATAGAGCAATGCTGCAAGCAACAACAACAACGCAATTAGCAGGGTTTCAATATCCACCGACATATTCAGCCACTCATTTAAAACGGTTGGTAACCTCAATTGGTTTGCATGGTCTATTACTTCAAAAACCCAAGTCAATGCATTTCTTAATCAAAAACCCTACAAGGTTGCACTAAATGAATGCGAATTAATAATTTTCTGCCTTTTTTTGGTGTTTACTTCTTCATAACAGCACTAGTGCGCGTGCGTTTTTACTATTTCTGTCATATCAAGCCACGAGATTTAGTCAGTTCTGTAAAAAAGTGCTTATAAAAATATCGCTGGCAAGCTAATTGCAATTATCTGGAGCCATGCCTTACCCGGGTGTTTTTGATGTACTTGTGAGCACGCCTCCATGAAAAATTCGTTATTGTTACACACAGCGGTGCCATCACTTCTGGCCGCCATGGATGCGTTAACGCTCGAACCGGATTTTCAAATTTTCTTTAAAAAAGCTGCCGCCGCAGTGCGCACTCTATTGGGCGCCGACGGCACGGCGTTAATTTTGCTCGATGAAGAAACACAGACCTTTGAATATAAATTGTTCGAAGGTGAACAGCAGCATTTGCTCAATGCGTTTAAAGGGTTTCGCTTTTCGTCCACCACCGGAATTTCCGGCCGTGTACTCACCAGTAAAACCAGCATTTTTACGCGCAATTATCCCAATGCTCCAGATGCCATGGAGCAGCTGGTCGATGCTGGATTGCAATCCAACCTGGTGATCCCGCTCATCTCGTCCGATAAAGTATTGGGTGTTCTCGCCTCTTCCTGGTTTGCACACACCGAATCGGTTGCCGATATTTCACCGCAACTGCTCACACTCGCGGAACGTATTGCCAGCCAAATTGCGGTTGCTTGCCATCGTGAAAAGTTGGAAGTGCAATTGCGTTCGCTGGCAGTTATTGATCCACTCACCAAATTATTAAACCGGCGCGGAGTTTTAAATTGTGTCGACGACAGCCTGGAAAAATTGCACCGCTACAATCGCCCGTTTGCCTTATTTTTTATCGACGTTGACGGGCTTAAATCCGCCAATGATCACTGGGGTCACGAAACTGGCGATATTTTATTGCGCGATGTAGCGCAGCGTTTATCCGATGTAGTGCGCAAAGGCGATCAAATTGGCCGCCTGGGTGGCGATGAATTTTTAATTATCGCCGAGTGCGATGAATCTCATATAGATACTCTCGCGAAACGTTTTTTGCAGGCACTGCGTGTACCCTATGGCAAGGGTCGCAAACGCGGTCGCTTAAGTGGCAGCATCGGCGTGGTACTGGCACCGCAAGATGGTGTCGATGAAATTAATTTGCTGCGCAAAGCAGATGCCGCTATGTATATCGCCAAAAGCCAGGGCGGCGATAGATTCCAACGCGCCTCGGTAAAAGCTGAAGAACCACAAAATCGATTAATTTCCGTGGTTGATGTGGAAGGTGCATTGGAGCGCAACGAATTGCAATTGTGGTATCAACCCATTTGCCAATTGCAGGATTTAAGCGTGGTGGGTTTTGAAGCCCTGTTGCGCTGGTGCAAACCCGATGGAGAAGTAATTAGCGCCGGGCCTTTAATCCAGGCATTTGAATCCGGGCGCGGCGATTTGGAATTTCGTTTGGGCAATTGGGTATTGCGCGAAGCAGCGCGGCAAATGCGGTTGTGGAATAAAAATTCATTAACGCCCGATATCCATATCAATATTTCACCGCGCCATTTTTTGCATCCGTCTTTTTTAGTGGAATTGCAAATTCTATGCGAGCAACAACAGGGCTTTGGTGAATCTTTAATTATTGAAATTACTGAAACGGCGATGCTGGAAGATTTGGAACGCGCCAAACGGATTATGCTGCGTTGCCGCGACTTGGGTGCACGCATGGCGGTAGATGATTTTGGAACCGGTTATGCATCGCTCACCTATATCAAACGCTTGCCGCTCGATATTATTAAAATTGACCGTTCATTTGTCGCCGATTTACCGGGCAATAGAGTGGATTGGGATATTACTAAGGGAATCGTATCTATCGCTCACGCTTTGGGCTTAGCGGTAGTCGCAGAGGGCGCGGAAGAGTTTGAACAGATCGGTAGTTTGCGCGAGTTAGGTTGCGATCAGGTACAGGGATATTTTATCCACCGCCCCATGCCATTTAACGACGCCAATGATTGGCTGCAACATAAACCTTTGCGTATTCCCACAAGGGGAATGCTGACACACACAGCAACAAAAAATAGTTCCGCTGAAAAAATTAAGGCCGCAGCCAATGATGAATTAGCACAACAGTGTGCTAAACCTAACTTGGCGACAGCCCTTTATCTGCAACAGGAATTTAATGATCCACGCTTTAGCATTACACCAAGGGGTAAAAGTCGCAGCGCTTGATTAGCTGCTAGTAATGCACGGGTAAACGCTTCAGCATAGCTTGGCGCGCACTGATTAATTCTTTATAAGTTTGGATCATGGTGAAATTCACCTGCGCGCCATTTAATTTCAATTCGGCCAGTTGGCGCTCATAATCGGAGATTTCGCGCAGCAGTTTGTCGCGCATTAAATCAGCACGGCTAGTATTAAAATCGGCCTTTAAATTTTTGCTTTGTCTTCTCATGAATAACGCTCCCTAAGAACTGAATAACAAAAGTAGTGTGGAGGGTGTTGCAGAGGACTATTTGATTCGAGAAAGTTTTGTGTAGGTCTGTATAGATTTTCATTCCCTGCCAATGAAGACTAGCCCAGATGCATAACTATTAACCACCTTGAACTTAGAATATTTTCTTCTCGAACCACTAGCACTTTGGTTATAAAACCGGCGGGATTGTCGCTGCACCTCTCAGGTGCAACCGCTCAAATTCAACAAGATTAATTGACCAACTCATCGGCCACCAACAATTTTTCCCAAAAGAAGTTTTTATCGCCTAGCGCATAAAAATGTGGATTGAGCAAATCTTCAGACGCGTTGTATATCAGCGCTGGCAATGAGGGGTTCGCGCAGACGACTTGCCCACCTGCAGCCTCTAATACAGCCTGTGCCGCGGCGGTATCCCACTCCGAGGTAGGTGCCAAACGCGGATAAAAATCCGCGAGTCCTTCGGCAATCACACAAAACTTAAGTGAACTACCGGCATTAGTGGTCTCTATCGCACCCGGCCAATTGTGAGTAATTGTCTCCATTAAATCGACAGTGGCCTGGGTGTTGTGGCGATGGCTGAGTAATACAGTAAAGGGTTGCTTCCCGGAAAATCGTTCCAGTAGCGGACGCACGGTGATAGGTTTGCGATGGCCACCCTCCATATACTTGAACGCACCTATGCTACTGGCATCGCGCGCATCCAGCACTCCGAGGTAAGTGACGTCAGTGACTGGCACATGAACCACACCCAGAAGTGCTCGGCCACGCTGGATCAGCGCAATATTGACGGTGAACTGGCCATTGCCGGCGATAAATTCCTTGGTGCCATCGAGGGGATCGACCAACCAATAGTGTTCCCATAAATTGCGGTCGGCAAACTCGGGGATTTCCCCCTCTTCCGAGATAACCGGCAGCGGCAACAACTTCGGCAACTCAGCGCTAATCAACCGGTGTGCCGCTAAATCGGCCGCTGTCAGAGGCGATTCATCGGTCTTTTGTTCGATGTTGTAGCTGTCTTTGTTGTTGTAGATAGCCATTATTGCCGCCCCCGCGCGGCGGCTGAGATCGACTAGCTGTTCGATCAACTCGGCGCTGATAGGATGATTAGTCATACTTGACCTCCGGTGTTAAGGATAAATCCAACACTGGCTCGGGTGCCTGGTAATTACCCGCCAACCATTCGCGAACCATAAACAGGGCCGCGATACTGCGGCCTTCGCAGACATCGGCGCGGGCAATCAGCTGCAGCAAATCCGATAAAGGATAGGGCACGACTTCAATAGGCTCGGGTTCATCGCCCTCCAGACGTTCGGGGTAGAGCTCCCAGGCGATGACTACATTAATACCGTGCTCCATATAGGCGGGCGAGAGATTGATGCGTTTGAGGAATTGCAGTTTGCGGGCACCGTAACCCACCTCTTCTTTCAGTTCACGGTTAGCCGCCGCCAGCAGGGTTTCGCCCTGGTCGATCGCACCTTTGGGTAGCGCGAGGTGGTAATCCTCAATGCCGGCCGCATATTCGCGCACCAAAAGCACCGTATTTTCATCGAGCAAGGGTACAATAAGCACCGCCCCCGGCCCTCCGGAACAGAGCTTCTCGTAGGTGCGCTCTTCACCGTTGCTAAAACGCAGGTGAATTTCATCGGCACGGAATAATCGGCTGCGCGCTACTGTCGCGCGCTTCAAAATACTGGGCTTGGTCGGCATAGGTCGAGTACAGTTTGCAGAATGTGGTGAGACAATTTTATGATCAATTGGGACTTAATAGATACTGTCATGCTGGATATGGATGGTACCTTGTTGGATCTGCATTTCGATAATTATTTTTGGTTGGATCACCTGCCCCAGCGCTACGCGCAAATCCACAATGTCGATCTGGCCACCGCCAATGCAAAATTAAAAGCCGATATTCATCAACACGAAGGCACCTTGCAGTGGTACTGCCTGGAATTTTGGTCCAAGGCACTGGATGTCGATATCGTCAGCTTAAAAGACGAAGTCAAACACAAAATCCAGATCCGCCCCCATGTTGGCGAATTTTTGCGGCGGTTGCGCGCGCGTGGCAAAAAAGTATTGCTGGTGACTAATGCGCACCCGCAAAGCCTATCGCTCAAAATGCAAGTGACCCAAATCGATCAATGGCTGGATGTAATTATTTCATCGCACGAATTTAATGAGCCAAAAGAATCGCAAAAATTCTGGCAGGAATTACAAGCGCGTGAACAATTTGATCCCGCGCGCACCTTATTTATTGATGACACGGTACGCATTTTAGATTCTGCCAAAACCTTTGGCATTAAACATTTGCTGGGCATTCATCAGCCCGATAGCAAAATTGAGCGGCGTATGGAGCAGTACCCAGCCATCCATCACTTTGATGAAATTATGCCAGCGGTAAATTAATGTATGAGTAAGCAGAAAACCGAACAAGACGATGACGACGATAAAATCCGCATTGACAAATGGCTGTGGGCCGCGCGCTTTTTTAAAACCCGCAGCCTCTCCAAACAGGCGATCGACGGCGGCAAGATTCATTGCGATGGCCAGCGCATCAAACCCAGCAAAGAAGTCACTGTGGGTTTGGTGTTAACTATCCGCCAGGATCTGGATGAAAAAATCGTTGTGGTAAAAGCGTTATCTGCCCAGCGCCGCGGCGCACCGGAAGCAGCATTGTTGTACGAAGAAACCGAAGAAAGTAAAACCCTGCGCGAAAAACGCACCGCCGAACGTAAAGCCGGGCTGGGCAGCTACATCATCAGCCACCAGCGCCCCAGCAAAAAAGACCGCCGCCATATTCACCGCTTCCAGCGCATTAATTTACTGGGCGACGACAATTAATTGTTAGTGAGATAACTGCTTTTTAATGAGACAGATATATGCCAAGCAATGATCTACTGCACCGTTTTTTATTTGATGACTGCGATATTCGCGGCGAGATAGTCACCTTGGGTGACAGCTATCGCGAAGTGTTAAGCCACAACCCGCAGGTTCCCGCTATTCGTCGTTTACTCGGTGAATTTTTGGCAGCAGTGGGATTGTTATCCAGCACCTTAAAGTTTGATGGAAAAATTATTCTGCAAGCGCGCGGTGACGGCCCAGTCAGCACCATTATGGCTGAGTGCAATCATCATAATGATTTGCGTGGCATAGTGCGCATTAATCCCAATATAGAACTTAGCGATGAATTAGCCAGTCATGGTAGCCTGCAAAAGCTATTAGGCAACGGCATTTTGGTTATCACTATTGAGCCGCAGCGCAGTGAGAATTTCGGCGGCACACTTGAACGCCATCAAGGCATAGTACCTATGGATGCGGAAAATCTTGCGGGTTGTTTGGAACACTATTTTTACCAATCAGAACAGCTTTCCACCCGTTTGTGGTTTGCGGCAAACAACGATATTGCGACCGGATTTTTAATTCAGGCGCTGCCGCAACAATTAATTACTAACGAGGAAGACAACCAGGATAAATGGGAAACCATTATCACCCTGGCCGACACCATTAAGGCAGAGGAATTGTTGGAGCTGGAGCATTCAACAGTGCTCTATCGTCTATTCAATGAGCAACCGCTGCGACTATACGAACCAAAAGCGTTACGCTTTGCCTGCAGCTGCTCGCGCGAGCGCAGCGCTAACGCGCTCCTGGCGATTGGCAACGAAGAGGTTGAATCTTTATTAATCGAGAAAGGTAGCATTGATATCGATTGCCAATTCTGCAACCAGCATTACCATTTTGCAGCGGATGAAGTACGAAAATTATTAGGGGGCAATATACTTCATTGATTTTATTCGTGTGTCTGTAGGTTGGAAAAACGCCCGATCTGCCTCCAGGTCGGGCGTTTTATTTTAATGCGGCAAACCTCAAACAAAAACATCCAATACCAACACACCCATCAATCCCATCACCCCAATAATTGTTTCCATCAGCGACCAGGATTTAAAGGTATCTTTTAAACTCAAATTAAAATATTCCTTATACATCCAAAACCCTGAATCATTTACGTGGGAGCACATTAAACTACCAGCACCAATGGCCAACACCATCAGGTTTGGGTCAGCACCTGTCAGCGGAATAATCGGCGCAACAATACCGGCTGCAGTTAGGCCCGCAACAGTAGCAGAACCCAGAGCAATGCGGATAACGGTTGCAATCAACCAAGCCAATACCAACGGATTGAGTGCAATATTTTCCAATGAGTGCGCTAGCTGCTCGCTCACTCCGCTAACAACCATCACTTGTTTTAAGGCACCGGCACCGGCGACAATCAATAAAATAACAGCGATATCTTTAATTGCATCGCTGTAAACACTCATCACTTTGCCAATGCTCATGCCGCGCTTTAGCCCCAAAGTCACTGTCGCTATAGCAAGCGCGATCATCAGCACTATCATCGAATTACTTAGAAGTTTTATCAGCGGTGTTTCTGCAAGCGCAGTGGGCAAGGTATAAACAGCAATACTGCTCAGTGCAATTAACAACACCGGCAGCAATGCAGTAATAAAACTATTGGCAACGCCGGGTAATTCACCCTCTGGCAAATCAGTCGGTTTAAAGGTAGCAAGTGGTGTGCTTTGAATGGATTTCAAACGGGAGGAAAAAAGTGGCCCCGCGACAATCATGGTGGGAATGGCGACCATGATTCCATAAAACAATGTGGTGCCCATACTCGCGCCGAACTGTGGAATCAATGCGACAGGTGATGGATGGGGTGGTAGAAAGCCGTGAGTCACAGAGAGCGCGGCGAGCAGCGGAATACCTAAATACACTGCGGGCAATTTGGTTTGGTACATTACTGAAAATACCAGCGGTACTAACAAGACGAATCCGACATTGTAAAACAAGGGTATACCGACGATAAAACCGGTGAGCATCAGTGCCCAGGTAATATATTTTGGCCCGCACCAATTCATTAAACTGCGACTGATTTGTTGCGCGGCGCCCGACTCCGCAACAAGTTTTCCGAACATAGCACCGAGGCATAAAATAATGGCCAGCGACCCCAACATTGCACCAATCCCCGCCTCAATAGTGGCGGGGATTTTATCGAGCGGAATGCCGAGCATTATCGCGGCGGATATGGCCGAAACCAGAAATGCTAGAAAAGGATTGAGTTTTAATCCGGTGATCAACACTACCAAGATCAGGATTGCTATGACGACTGCAGCTATGGCCATGGTTTTTCCTATTATTTATTTGTTATTTTTTGGAATTACTTATCTGGGAAGACCGGGGCGCACTCCGACACACTCTTTGAGACACGCCGTAAATACGTCCCTGTAGGCTCATCTTCGACATCCATGTCTCAGACGGTGTCAAAGACTGCGCCGGACTACAACCCTATGTGTTTTTAACTACATTAATACTATTAAGGTGAGAAAATTGACGAGCTAATTTACCTAATTTTTCAAACTGAAAATCATCAAAGGCGTCTTGCACGAAACTTCCTGCCCTTTAATTTTCCATCCGACAACTGTTTTAATGCTGCGCGCGCGATGCTGTGATCCACTGCCACATAAGCAGAAAAATCAAACATATCGATTTTACCGATTTTTTCAAAGGGTAAACCTGCGTCTTTGGTTAAGGCACCGATAATATCACCAGGGCGTAATTTATCTTTTTTGCCACCATCAATATGCAAGGTCACCATGGTGGGGACAGGGAGAGATTTTTTATCGGCTTGCGGCAGAGGCTCCAGAGCAATCGACTGCTTCATATAATCTTCGAGGCGATTGATTTTATGCACTTCTTTCTGCACGACCAAATTTAATGCCAAGCCAGATTCACCGGCACGACCGGTGCGGCCAATGCGATGCACATGCACTTCGCTGTCGCGTGCCAAATCCACGTTAATTACTGCATCCAATCCTTTGATATCAATGCCGCGTGCAGCAACATCGGTGGCAATCAATACCGAACAGCTTCTATTGGAAAAACGCACTAATACCTGATCGCGCTCTTTTTGTTCCAAGTCACCATGCAATGCCAACGCATTCACACCCTGGTCACGCAAATAATCCAACAATTCATCGCAAGCGATTTTGGTATTGCAAAAAGCGATGGAGGCTTCCGGTTGAAAATGCGCCAGCACGGTTAATACGGCGGGATAGATTTCATCGTCAGCACGCAATTCATAAAAGTGCTGTTCGATATTGGTTTCGGAGTGGATAGATTCCACACTAACCATTTGCGGATCGCGCTGGCAGCGCGTGCTGATTTTTTTTATATCGTCAGGATAGGTAGCAGAAAATAATAACGTTTGGCGATCTGTGTTACAGGCTTCTAATACCTTATCGATATCTTCTGAAAAACCCATCTCTAACATACGATCAGCTTCGTCCAGAACTAACTGATTGACGCTATCGAGTTTTAATGTGCCTTTAGCGATGTGATCGACAATACGCCCCGGCGTTCCGACAACAATGTGCGCTCCACGTTCAAGCGAGCCAATTTGCGGCCCAATTGAAACACCACCACAAAGCGTCAACACTTTTACGTTATGGGTCAAGCGTGCAAGGCGACGAATTTCTTTTGCGACTTGATCAGCAAGCTCACGCGTTGGGCAAAGCACTAACGCCTGTACACCAAAAAAACGCACATTTAATTTTTCCAGCAGCGCAATACCGAAAGCGGCAGTTTTTCCGCTGCCGGTTTTTGCCTGGGCAATAATATCTTGTCCTTGCAAAACCAGGGGTAAACTTTGTGCCTGAATGGGTGTCATCTCGTTATACCCGAGTGATTCAAGGTTGGCGAGCATATCGGCGCTGAGCGGTAAAGATGAAAATGCAGTGGTAGTCACAGGAATCTCTATGGGATAAATAATTACGTGGATAATGGCGGCAGAATACCAGTAAAATCCCATCAAGTCGCCCACCGATAAGGGCTAAGCGCACTATTGGATTAGATCATTTTTTATGAATTTACATTACTTATGGAAGCTCGCCGTTACATCGATCCTGCTCACCGGTATTTGCAATATCAGCAATGCGCAGGATGACACCGATAAAAAATGGGAACTTGGATTAGGCATAGGAGCTGTCACCGGTCCTGATTATCGTGGGTCTGATGAGTACCGCAGTTTTATCAGCCCGATCCCCTATGTTGTCTATCGCGGAAAAATAATTCGCTCGGATCGAGAGGGTATTCGCGGAAATTTTTTACGCACCGATCAATACGAATTTACTTTTAGCGCCAGTGCGGCCATTACTCCCGATACCGACAAAAATGAACTGCGTGAAGATATGCCGGAATTAGGCTCCACTCTGGAGCTTGGGCCATCGTTTAATATCAATTTAACAGGCGCTGATTTTTCACACGGCTGGCATTTACAAATCCCTTGGCGAGCGGTGTTTGCCATAGAAGCAGATGAATCAGGTTATATCGGCTCCGCCTTTCAACCGCAATTTGTTTATCGCACCCGGCTTAGTGATTGGACATTTACTTATCGCGCAGGCGTGATGTTTGCGAGCGATGACTATCACGATTATTACTACAATGTAAAACAAGAGTATGTGACTGAAGCGCGCCCTTATTTTGATGCCGATGGAGGCTATAGCGGTTGGAATAATCAAATGGCATTGAGCCGCAGCTTTAATCACAGCGGGATTAAAACCCGGCTTGCATTATTTATTCGCTACGACAATATCAGCGGAACCGATTTTAATAAAAGCTCGCTGGTGTCGACCGATCACTCTTATCGCGGCGGCTTTGCGTTTATTTGGGTAATTAAATGATGACACTCGCCGTGTTTTGTAAGCGGTGTAATTTTTTATACGCGCCGCAACAGGCCAAGGGTTTTTATCAACGGCATAGCCTCAAATAAACCCGAAGCCTGAGCCAACTTCCAAATTTCAAACGGCGGACGACCGCCATCGGCGGGATTGGGAAATACATCGTGAATCGCGAGCCACCCACCACGCACTACGTGCGGCGCCCAAGCGTGGTAATCGGTTAACGCAGC
Source organism: Cellvibrio fibrivorans (assembly GCF_031457055.1). Classification (NCBI taxonomy): domain Bacteria; kingdom Pseudomonadati; phylum Pseudomonadota; class Gammaproteobacteria; order Cellvibrionales; family Cellvibrionaceae; genus Cellvibrio; species Cellvibrio fibrivorans. The sequence goes on from NZ_JAVDVX010000001.1 coordinate 515,991, forward strand.
CTCCATACTATGGCCACCATCAATAAACACCATACTTAAAGGTGTAGCCCAATAACGCGCAGCTAGTTGTGATGGAGCAACAATGGGCACCACCGTATTTTCAAGCTGCGCACGCGCAAGCGTATGGCGAAATTCGCGGAAGCTATCCATCTTGCCAAATTGCGCATCATAGAGTGAAGGGTCGTGATATTCCTCACCCAATTGATGCTCTTCCGAACCGCGGTGATGATCAATTGCAAACAAAACACTATTGGCTTTTTTGCAGGCGCTGCCGAGATAAACAGTAGATTTACCGCAATAACTGCCAATTTCCAAACAGGGGCCAAGTGCGGCTACTGCGAGCGCCTGCTCGTATAAAGCAGCACCCTCTTCACCATCCAAAAAACCTTTTACTGAATTTATATCAATTGGCAGCATTGTTATTCTCGCTCATAATCACTGCACGTATTCTAACAGACATGCACTCGCAACAAACATCTTCAGCTAATTAACAAGCGAATTCGCCTTATGCGCCGCAGCAGCACACCCTACCGGGTCAAACGACTCTATAAAATTATCAACCAATGGTATGTGAAGCGTTTTATTGCACCGCAATTTGATACTTTGGGTAGCGTTCCTGAAATTGCACACCCGCGCAGCCTGGTCATTTTTGGCCGCAATATTCATTTGGGAAAATATGCGCAAATTATTTGCGCGAGCGATAACTGCGTGCGCTTTACCAGCTGGCCAAGTAAACAAGCCGATGCGGAAATTATTATTGGCGATTACTGTTTGATTTCACCGGGCGTGCGCATCTCAGCTGCAAAATCGATTCGTATTGGCGATAACTGTATGTTAGCGGCCAATGTCACTATTAGCGATAGTGATTGGCACGGCATTTACAACCGCATCCGTCCATTTCGCTGCACCAAATCTGTGGTGATTGAAAATAATGTGTGGCTGGGAGAGCGAGTTATCGTCAACAAAGGCGTAACCATTGGCGAGAACTCGGTGGTGGGGGCAGGATCAGTGGTGACCAAAAACATTCCTGCAAATTCAGTAGCGGCAGGTAATCCAGCGCGCATTATTAAAACGATTAATCCCAAGCGCAGAATGCTCAAACGAGAATTATTGTTTAAGAATGCGGAGCATTATTTTTATAGTCAGGATCAGCTGGATAAATTTATGCTGGGCAATAACGGTTGGCTGAATTGGTTACGAAGCATACTTTCACCCAACCGCAATGACTAAGCCAATAAAGTGCTGGCAAACACTGTGCGCCGCTTACTCAAAACGGCAATCTTTCAACACCAACTTACTCGGACTGCCTTGCCAATAATGGGAAACTGTGCCGGTTAATTTGGCGAATTCACCTTCCTGTAATTTTGCTGCTCTGGCGCGAGCCTCTGGCGCCATACGACAAACAATCGGCGGCCAGAAAGTAGATTCATCGGCGTCGAGCGTTTGAAGGATGCCGTTCCTGTCAATGGTAACTTTATACCAGAGTTCAATGGTGCCTTCGTTTTCAAGCGGTGAGCCTATAGTCCCATCCAAAAGATAACGTTTACCCTTGTAATGCGCGGTGATCATTTCTGCGGTTTTACGTTTTGACAATCGGTAAATATCTTTTGCTAACCAGCGAGGCTGAATCTCAACTATGGGTTCTGGTACGATCGCCGCTCTCGCAGCGGCCGCTATAGCATCTCCTTCAGCTCCGGTTTTAATTCTGGCCACCATGCCACACATACCGGCTCGAATATCTTCCGGTTTTGCCACGGTGCGCCGATTCAGTTTTGTGCGAATGCTGACTTCCGCAGCCGTACCCTTGTTAACCGCTGTGAGATAGATCAAAAAAGGATGGCGCCCATTTTTCTGTTCGATGGTGAGGGTACCTTGGGACCCAGTTGATTCCTCACCCAAAACATTAAAACCATCTGCTAACGCAATCGCGCGTAACTGTCCCAGCGCACTAGCCGAACCAAGATCGTTAATGGTAGTGGACGTTGAGAACTCGGCACCGTTGCGAGGATCACCTTCGGCAACGAAGTTTTTTTCACAGGTATTCGCATTTATCTGCGCGGCAGTTGCCAACAATATTATTGATGTTATAAACGGGATAACTTTCATTGAGATTTCCTTTATCAATTAAACCCTGGTACACACAGGCATGACTATTAACTCTAAACAGAGCTGGATTACCAATCTGTAAAAAAGTGTAGCTCGCCTTAATCGACTCCAATAGCTGTTTATCCTTTTAGCCTGTGGAGGTGGGCGACTAACCCAAGGCAACACGCAACAAAGCGGCAACAGAAATACCATCGGTAATCTCACCGCGCTTTACCATTTCAATGGCATCAATAAGCGGCAACTTTTTAACTTCAATATCTTCAGTGACCTCAAGCTGTTGTTGCCCGGGAAATAAATCCCGCGCAACAAACACTACACAAAATTCATCAGTGACTGAATTGGATAAATGCATGGTCATTAACTGCTGCCAATTATGGGCCTGCAAGCCTACCTCTTCTTCCAATTCACGCTGCGCGGCGTTTAATGGGCTTTCACCTTGAGGGCAGCCGCCTTCCGGAATTTCCCAGGTGAATTGGTTGAGTGTATAGCGGCTTTGTTTTACCAACCATGTATTGCCCTCATCATCAATTGGCACTACGCCGATTGCGATATTTTTAAAATGCACCACCCCGTAGATACCATCGGTACCTTTAGGGGTTATGACTTCTTCGTGGGAGACTTTTAACCAGGGATTTTCGTAAACAATCGATGAGGTTTTTGTTTTCCATCCGCCGACTTTTTCTCTGGGAAATTTTTCTGTCATGTGCAATCCGGAGTTGAAAATCAGTGGACGCGATGCGGGTCGAGTTCGACCTGGGTAATGCGTGAGCCAAGCATAATCACACGACCAAAATAGCGATCGGCACCTGACACCGTGAACTCAAAATAAAATGCGCGCCAGAGCGATAACTTTCCCAGTTCATTGCGTTTGAACCACAGGCGCCGCAGATAGACGTTTTCATCCAGCAACTGCACTTGCATTTCTTCGCAGCGCTTTTGCGCTGCATGATAAGCGCGATCTTTAACGAGCAGCGCACCGCGCCAGTAATAAATAAAAATCGCGATGCAGGTGAGCCAAATAATGGATTGCAGATCAAACATGGAGGAAAAGCCAACAGCGAGGGCAACAAAAACCCAACGCTCATAAAGAGTGGAAGAGAATAGCGAATGAGAAGACAACAAGCCCCTAAAACAGCAAAGGGCGATTGATTGCTCAATCACCCTTTTCGGAACTCACTCAACTTAGAGTGGAGTTACGTTTTCTGCTTGCGGACCCTTTTGACCTTGGGTTACTTCGAAAGTCACTTTCTGACCTTCTTTCAAGGTTTTACGGCCATTGCCGTTGATTGCACGGAAGTGTACAAATACATCTGCACCACCTTCACGCTCAATAAAACCATAACCCTTGTCATCGTTGAACCATTTAACAACACCAGAGACTAGATCTGACATAGCTTCCTCATCTTGCATCTAAAACGTCAGCGTAGCTGACCGAACAAAAAAACCGACTTTACTAAAAGCCAGAGTGAAATAGCTTGAAATAAAGCTATTGCTCAGGTCGTGGTACGTCCAAGTGTCTTCAGCAAGCGGTTGTCTTACAAAAGTCTAGTCTTGGGGCGGATCTCAATCTGTAGCAGTTCAAAATTAAAACACTAAGCCTTATCGAGTCAAGCAGTTATCTATGAAATTAGTGATTATCGACACTTTTTGTAATGCTGTGTAAGAGGCACACAATTAATCGGGCATTTTTCGGCTGTCATCGCTTTGCTTGCCATTATTTTGTGCAGATTTTGCAGTCGCTTTACCCAAGGTTTCGTGCAAAAACAGTGCAAGCGGAATTAAAGTAAACCCAAGAATCATCACGTGGCGCTTAATGCTTTGAAATTCGTAACCTTGCTTTGCTAATTGATAACATGCCAGCGCCCAGGCAGCCGCCGCAAAATATCCCCAGCGTTGCTGTTTAAAAACGCCCCAGGCAATTACTGCAGTAACGCAGGCTAAAAATAATCCGTAGATATTAAGAAATGAAATAAAACCGGCAATGGATGCAACTAAAATAATAAATAGGAGGCCATTTAATACGTTTGCAACAATCAGGAGTTTTGACATAAATACTTCTTTAAAAATGTTACTTTTCTACACCAACTAATCTGAACTGGATTTACCTTTACCGCGCCAGTCCTGATATTTTTTATGTACGCCGCGCGTAAATGCCTGCGAGTAGTCCTCAAGAAAGTCTACCCCCACGAGCACCAGAATAACCACCAGTGATAATTTGATCGCCACCATGTTGTAGCCTATCGCAATTACAACGCCAATAGACGCCAACATCCAGATGGTAGCCGCCGATGTAACGCCCAGCACAAAACCATCGCGCGCCAGCATTACCCCTGCACCGAGAAAGCCAATACCGGTAATTACCTGCCCGATAATGCGCGAGGGATCTGTGACCACTTTTTCCGGACCCGCCATGTGGGCCGAAACATACAGCGATGCCGCGATAAAAATATAAGTGCCTAGCGTGATCAGGGAAGAGGTGCGGATTCCCACCGGCTTGCCGCGTAACTGGCGCTCGATACCGATAATGCTCCCGCACAACAGCGAGGTTCCAATCGCATGCCAATCAAAGGGCGTGACTGACAGTATCGCCTCTACATCCATAGACTCACCTCTAGCGCCGACTCAAGAAACACCCAGTGCAGTATTGATAATGATTTTTTTAATTGCTGATACAGAGTTTAGTTGGCGCATGCCAGTATTGCGCAACCAATTTACGGCCAGAGTGCGATTGCCAAACAAACGCTTGAAGCCCTCCATTGCCGACATCATGCCCAGATTACTGGCGAGACGCTGACGCTGATAACGGCGCAGGATCGAATAATCCGCAAGCGGAATAGCGCGCGTGAGGGCTCGTTCGATTTCTTGTGCAAGCGCGATCACATCGAGCAAACCCAAATTGACTCCCTGCCCCGCCAACGGATGGATGTTGTGTGCCGCATCCCCAACCAATGCGATACCGGGCTGGATATAACTAGTGGCATGACGCTGGCGCAAAGGGATTGCATAGCGTTTATCGCAAGCGATAACGCGACCAAGGCGAGCCTCAAATGCGGAGGTTAAACGCGCACAGAAATCTTCATCATTCAACGCTATTAATTCCGCGGCCAAATCATCTTCTGCTGACCAGACGATCGAGCAACTATGCGCATCGCCATTATGTTGCAGCGGTAAAAATGCCAGCGGCCCTGTGTGCATAAAGCGTTGCCACGCGGTGAATTCGTGCGGCCGCTCAGTGCGTACCGTCGTGATAATCGCCTGTTGGCCGTAATCCCACTCACGCGTAGAAAATTCTGCGAGTTCGCGCACTTTGGATTGCGCACCATCGGCTGCAATTAATAATGCAGCGGTAATTTCACCACCATTCGTAAGTTGCACACGTACACGCGGAAATTCTGCTTGCGCAGGAATAACCTGGGCTACAGTGACCGGCTGTATAAGAAAAATATTCTTATGTTGTGCCATACGTTCACGTAATTGATTCACAACCACTGAATTCTCAATGATATGGCCGAGATGGGATTGCTTTACGTCAGCGCAATCAAATTCAATCGCTGCTGTACCTTCACCGTCCCAGACTTTCATTTCGCGATAGGCACAAACACGCCGCTTAACTATGCTATCCCAGCAGCCAATATCTGATAATAATTTTTGCGATGCATGAGTGAGGGCAACTACGCGCGGATCAAAATGATCACCACTAAAATGTGGTAAGTCACTGCTGGCTTCGATTACGGCAATGCGCAAGTTCCGCGCCGCATCAGTTTGCGCAATTGCGCAGGCAAGCGATGCACCGACCAAACCAGCACCGACGATCACCACATCATAATCAACATTATTGAGAGATTCATCGGCATTCACGCGCACGCAAGAATCAATAATTTTTTCATCACCGGCTGCTGCCGAATTCGACTCCTCCAACTTCCAACGAAATTGGCGGCCAGCATTACCCATAGTCTGGGCGATAAATTGGTTTTTGATTAACGGAATGGACTCGAGGCTCAATAGCCCGAGATGACGCATGGCGATCAGTGGCAACTGGTCGCTGGAAAATAGCCGTACCAATTTATCGCTAAATTCAATCGTAATTTGCTGGTCAAACGATTGTTTGTGGATATAGGTTTGCAACACCGCTAAATCACCGGGTGATTTATTTTTTTCTGTTGCCTCGCGCAGGGTTTCTACCAAACAGACGCAATCGCGCAGCGCGAGATTAAACCCCTGCCCCGCCACCGGATGTAAAAAATGTGCAGCGTTGCCGAGCAATACCAAATGCGAACGAATTTGCTCTTCAGCCAACACCAGCTGCAATGGATAGGAAAAACGTTTGGCAACACGATTAAACCGCCCCACACGAAAACCAAATCGCTCCTGCAACTGTATAAGAAAATCGGCATCATTTAGTGCCAGAATTTGATCGGCTTGCGCCGCAGGTAAAGTCCAAACTAATGCAGATTGCTGTACACTATTGGATTCACCTAAGGGCAAAAGCGCAATTGGGCCATCCGCTGTAAAACGCTCGTAAGCAACGCCATGATGTGGCTCGGAAAATTCGACATTGGTAATGATGGCGGTTTGACCGTACGCGCGCACTTGCGTACCTATGCCGAGCGATTTACGCAAGGGTGAATCGCCACCATCGGCGATCACAGCAAGTGATGTTTTTATTAAGAATTCTTGCGCGTTAGTTTTAACATTCAACAATGCACAATCTTGTTGTGGGGTTAACGCAGTTACTGTAGATGAAGCAAAACATTGAATATTATGTTGTGCTTGTACATGTTCGAGCAGAACCTTTCCCAACCAGGCATTTTCAACCACATAACCTACAGCATCGAGATTATTTTCTTCTGCATCGATCACACCGCCCAGAAAATGCCCACGATCAGATACATGCACTTGCGCAATAGGCGTTATGTGTTGCTGCAATAAATCCCACAAACCCAACTCGCGCAAAATCGCAACAGTGCCGTATGAGAGCGCTGTCGAGCGCGCGTCAAAACTCGGTTGGAAATGCATTTCATCCGCACGCGCGAACGCCTGCGCTTCAATCAACGCAATACGCAATTGTGGTTGACTGGCAGAAAGCAAACTGGCGAGACTAGCGCCCACCATGCCGCCTCCAATAATGACGATATCAAAAGTATCTTTTTGGATTACAACGTTCATTGCCGATCCTTATAACCTGCCACACACACAGCGCTCTCAACTAAAGGCGCGGTAATTAACTGGCGCACTGTTGCCATATTTTTATAATCACAGGTTGCGACTAGCCCATTTACCAAATTGGCATCAGCGAGTCTGGCAACCTGAACATCAATTCCCTTTTGTTTTTCGAGCTGAGCATAGAACTTGAGTTCCGGATTGTAGTCAGTGAAGCCTGCTGTATTGTCCGCCCCGTCATCGAGAACAATTATGCGATTGGGCATTCGCCCAGCGGTGTGCAAATGATTAAATAGAATACCGTATTGACTGATATGGGTTTTATCTTTTGATTTTGCGGGCAAACTTATTGCATTCCTATAAACAGAAATAATCACAGGCAAAGCAATAAACATAACAAGAAATGCTCGCCAGTAATTAATAGGAACTTGCATACCTTTTTTTATAGCGTCAACCAAAGCGATAGCGGCAGCTATGCACAGTAAAGGAATCACCGGAATTAGATACCAATGAAGCTGCGTTTTGGCGGTGGTAAGTAGAATTAAAATTCCTGCGCCCGATAAAAAGGTTATCTGCGCAAGACGTTTGCGCGTGGCATCCGCGCCCAACAGTGAATAACCAAGTAACAATAAAAACAAGCACCCGGGTACCCACTGCTTAAGCAGTTCACGCAGATAAAACCAGGTACCTTTGTAGTGTGATTCATTGGTTTCGCTGTAGCGGCCACCCAGCTCATTCATCCACACTGCCTGTAAATAACCTGCATCGTAGCTTTCACGAACGATGTAATAACTCGCGCAAATTAAGCAGGAAAATATTGCTACTAACCACCAGCGCCAATCATTAATAACATTTAGCACCTGACCAGTCAGGAGTAAAAATAAACACAGGCCTACTACACCAAAAAAGCCTGCTGGACCTTTGGTCATCACCGCCAATACCAGAAAAATTCCCGTGCTCAACATCCAGACTATTTTTTGCCGCCCTGATTGTGCCAACGCTTGCCAAACGCTCAGCACATACCCTGTCGTAAATAACGCGAGAAGTGTATCAAAGTCACCTGTGTGAGCACCATGAATGCCCGTGTAACCCTTGGAACTTAGCAAGAGCGCTGCAGCGATTAGCGCAGCCAATCTATCGCGCAAACCAAAACGTACAGCGGCCCAGACCATAATCAGAGTTGCAGCGGCGGCCAATGCGGAGGGCAGGCGCAAAGCCAATAAGGGCGGCAAATCCAGTTTCATTAAGCCGGCAATCAGCCAAATTAGTAGCGGCGGTTTGGTATTCCAATGATCAGGAACGCCTTCGTAGGTTGGCACAAGCCAACCGGAGCCGAGCGCCATTTCCAACGCGTTATTTGCATTGCGGCTTTCATCCCAATACTGCATGGGTAGGCCTTGATAATTCCAAAGTAATGCAATTAGTGCCGAAATGACTAATCCGCCGATACAAAATGCATCAACTAACCAGGGAGCAACTCTCCATGTATTTACTTGATAAAAATCTGCTTTATTATCAAGCGCCCGCATAAGTTCCTGCCATCAAGGCTTCGATTTCCACAACAGTTTTTGGTACGTCTTTAGTAAGTACTTCGTTGCCGTCTTTGGTGATAACCACATCATCTTCGATGCGGATGCCAATGCCGCGCCATTTTTTGGCGACGCGCTCATTGTCGGGAGCAACATAAATACCCGGTTCAACAGTCATCACCATACCCGGTTCGAGCACACGCCATTCACCACCGACTTTATAATCGCCGACATCGTGCACGTCCATTCCCAGCCAGTGACCGGCGCGATGCATATAAAATTCTTTGTAAGCTTCACTTTTAATTAATTCGCTTACGTCACCTTCAAGCAAACCAATTTTTACCAAACCTTCAGTGATGACGCGCACTGTGGCTTCGTGAGGATCATTCCAATGCTTACCTGGCTTACATTCAGCGATGGCTTCGAGCTGGGCTTGCAAACAAATTTCGTAGAGGGCTTTTTGTTCAGGAGAAAATTTTCCGCTGACGGGAAAGGTGCGGGTGATGTCAGCGGCGTAATAATCCAGTTCGCATCCCGCATCGATCAACACCAGATCACCATTTTTGAGCGGCGCAGAATTTTCGATGTAATGCAAAATGCAGCCATTTTTTCCGCCGCCAACAATCGTGTTATACGCGGGAAAACGCGCGCCGCTCATTTGGAATTCATGCAGGATTTCGGCTTCGAGTTGGTATTCCATCACGCCCGCTTTACTCGCTTTCATGGCGCGCACATGAGCGCGCGCAGAAATTTCGCCGGCTTCTTTCATCACACGCAATTCAGCGGCGCTTTTAAATAAACGCATATCATTTAAAAAATGACTTAAATCCAAAAACTCGCCGGGTGGGGTTGCACCTGAGCGCACTTTGGCGCGGATGGTGTTGACCCAGTCCATCACATGTTTATCGAATTCGCTGTCTTTACCCATGGAGTAATAAACGCGCTGTTTGCCCTCAAGCAAGCCCGGTAAAATTTCATCGATATCGTCGATAGGAAATGCATCGTCGGCTTCAAATTCACTGCACGCACCTTCGGGGCCAGCGCGATAACCGTCCCAAATTTCGCGTTCGCGGTTGCGCTCGCGCACAAACAAAACATATTCGCCATGTTCGCGGCCAGGGATTAACACCAGCACCGCTTTGGGTTCTTCAAAACCTGACAGATATAAAAAGTCGCTGTCCTGACGGTAGTGATATTCGGTGTCGCGGCTGCGCGGACGCTCAGGCGCGGCGGGAACTATGGCGATGGAGTTGGGCTCCATGTGCGCCATCAAAGTTTTGCGGCGGCGGGCAAATTCAGTTTTGGAAATTCTCATAGAGGCACTCGCAAACAATTAATGCAATTGATTCGACGCTGGCGCCATGCTTGCAGGATTTACACCTTCAGCATGTTCGGCAGAAAATTCAAAATAGAGTGAGTTGACGACGACGCGGACATATTCGGTGACTTCCATGTAATCCGCCTCTGCGCTGGGTTCATCCTCTTCATCATCGGCCTGGATTTGTACGATGTTCGCCAGGTCCTGGAGCATTTCTTCAAATTCTTCGTTGATCACACGTTTGCCCTGATGATCAACACTGCCGAATCCTGTGAGGAACCCGTGACACCATTCGCTTAGGGCGCGCACGCGATCATTGAGCGTGTTGTCATCGTCCGGCAGCATGAGTTTCAAACTGAATTGGCCGCGCAATTGATCGCAGGTGGTGTGATACAAACGGCTTAGAGCGATGCGCACTTGCTCGTCGGGGGCGGCGATAAAATCGAGGAATTCGACCGCCTCCAACAACCAGTTGATTTCGCTCAGGGTCGCACCGCCCGATAATTTCCCGCACAGCAAACCGTGCAGTTCGGAGGGGCTATTGAGGGTGCCGAGGGGCGCCAACAGGTTGGCCAGATCGTCAAAATTCAGGGGAGTGAGCAGTTGTTCGGGGGAAGTTGTATCGGTCATAGAGGCCTCTCATCACAGTGGATGAATGCTATCACGATTGGCTTGGGCGGCTCTGCAAACTTTTTATATAGCGATTTATAAGGTTGAGGTGGTTCAAGTAAAACCTGTTTGTTTATCATTTGATAACAACCAACTTCTCGAATTCACATTAACTTGGGTTGCGCGATTGACCACCCGCCGAGCGCACAATATAGTGGGCGACCCGCGCTATTTATTGGTTATTTATTATCATGTCTGACGATCTGTTACTCGCCCTCGAAACCAAGCTGGATAAGCTGATCCTGCTGTGCAACCGCTTGCAGCAAGAAAACGCCGAACTCAAAACCCGCGAAAGCGAGTGGCAACGCGAGCGAGTGCGCCTGATCGAGAAGAATGAATTGGCGCGCAGCCGCGTAGAAGCCATGATCACCCATTTACGTAATTTGGACGCTGAGTAATCGAGGCATCAATGAGCAACGAAACTGTTTTTGTAAAAATCCTCGATAAGGAATACCAGGTCGCCTGCCCGCGCGAAGAGCGCCAGGCCTTGGTGGAATCCGCGCAGTTACTCGACGAGCGCATGAAAGCGATCCGCGGTACCGGCGCGGTCATCGGCCTTGAACGCATCGCGGTAATGGCCGCACTCAACCTGAGCCACGAACTGTTGCAAGCCAAAAATAGCAGCACGGGCACTGGAGGATCTGCCAACCAAAGTGATTTGCTGCGCTTGAATGAAAAACTGGATCGCAGTCTGGCCAATCTGGGTTAAAAGCGAGCACAAGCGCAAATTGCACTTTTTTACCAGCCCCGTTTAAGACGATTAACAGCTAACCGGTTAACTAAGCCAAGCATAATTTCATTTGCGGAAGGCCAGTGACCTTGGGTTATACTGGCGCCACGCCCTGGAATGTTTGCAAACCGACAAGTCCTTGAGCCGATTTCCACAAAACTGGTGGTGTCTCGTTGTGTTTGGTGTGCATGTCCGCCTGACGGAAAGCCTTAAAAACCACAGGTGCTACCTCCTTGAACCTATGGGTTCAAGGCCAGCTTGGTTGCGGCATTTCGGGGTCTCTTAACTCACTTCTGTGTTTTTTTAAGGCTATTTATGGCCGATTCGTTTGATTCCCAATACGACCAACCACTCAATCATCTCGCACTGACCAAAAAGCAACTGCGCAATGAATTGCGTGCGCGCCGCCATGCCCTTAATCCCACCCAACAACTGCAGGCATCGATGTTCCTGCTACGCCATTTGATGAAGCTGCCGCAATTTATGCGCGCGCGCAATGTTGCCCTGTATATGGCAAATGATGGCGAGATAGACCCTGAGCCCATTGCCCGACAGCTGTGGAAAATGGAAAAGCACTGCTTTTTGCCGGTACTCCGCCCGGATAAGCGCAAGGATTTGTGGTTTGTGGAATACACGCCTGATGCGCTGCTCACTAAAAATCGCTTTGGCATTCCCGAACCAGACTTCCGCTCACAGCACAGAATGTCGGCACAGTTGTTAGATGTCGTGCTGATGCCGCTAGTGGGATTTGATCGTACTGGAGCGCGCTTGGGGATGGGGGGTGGTTTTTACGATGCGACCTTCGCCTTCAAACAAAAGCTTTCTGCAGGAAACAAAACATCCACGGGAAAACCGGTACTGATTGGTTTGGCGCACGCTTGCCAGCAAGTCGATGCACTTGCCACTGATACTTGGGATATACCGCTGTTTGCGATTGCGACCGATAAAGAAATTATCCTGACGCAAACCTAATATTGTCTCCATCGCCTCCCGCAGAAAATCTCACTCCACAAAAAACAACTCCCGCCGAAGCGGGAGTTGTTGTCGAAAATTCCGTTTACTCGCCTGTTACTACTCAGAGGTGGATTCTACGGCGGCCTCTGCAAATGACACTAACGCGCCTATATCCAACAGGGTTACACATACTCCCAAGCAAAACAAAAAAATTACAACGGAGAGAACATCGACTTTCATGGTTGTAACCTTGCGCAACATTATTTTTGAAAAAAACAACAGCCCTTACGTCAACCACAAAGCAGCCCGAGGCTGTGACGTGAATAAATAATAGGCAAGGAATGATAATAATGAAACACGAGCGATGGATAAAATCGCAAAAAGCAGCACAATATCGCAAAAATAATGCGTTTTTCCCGAGGTTTTTAGCGTTTTCCAGCAGCCGCGGTTAAAAAAGACTGGAAAAGAAGGGTTTTTACGCTGTGATGAGTGAAGCCGTAGCGCGTCCTTGCGCTGGCTGGTGTTAATTACCTTGCTTCGTTTCAGCGGTTGTTACACGGCTAGTCGCCTCGCCCAAGCGGGTGCGTAACAAGACTTTAGATTTACTCACGGCGTGCTCATCCGTGTATGCATTCCAGCTTAAGCCGTTGTCGATGCTGAACTCAATTGCCAAACCTGGCAAGGCTGTATTGGCCAACAATTTACCATCGTCCACTACACCACCGGGCGGCGGCAGATAAAAATCGCCACCCAACGCAGCCAGCTTCGGCAATTCTTTTACGCTTAATTGCACCGCAAATGCAGCCCAATCAGCAGTGCGTGCAGCGGCATCCGGTTTATCACCTTCCCATTCAGCCTTGTGCCAAGCGCGCTCGGCGAGTGGAATTAAACGCGGATAAATCATCTGCTCCATCTGCGCACCGGTGCGAATAGTTTCAGTCCACACTTGCCCTTGCATACCGCGCAAATTCTCCGGCTTTTCCAGTGCGGGCATAGCACGACCTACGAGCGCCTCCAGATTTTCAATCGGTGCGCCGTTGCGGGTTTTATCGGCATTGGCGTAAAGGTTATCCGGCATAAAACCAAATACTTTTGCGGTATCTGTGTAGCGCGCTGCCCAATAATAGCCGCGCTCTTCCGGATTCACTTCATGGGGATGATCGAAATACAAATGGGTAGCGGGCGATAAAATCGGTTCATAACCGGCATTCGCCAAACGATAGGCGCGGTCAGCAACGCCCCATTCCCAGATGTTATCCCAAGCATTGGCGAGCACATGTTTATTGGCAAATTGACTGCGATTAAAGGTGTTGACCGGGTCATACATCAAGCCATCTTCCCAACCGGCCAAATCCAAACCGCGCGCAGATGTGATCGCAGAAACTTTGCTCACAAAGTAAGGCTTCAAATCAGCCGGGCCAGCAACGCCCTGTTCACCTTTGGCAAAGAGTGCATTACAGGCAGGTGATGCAGTCCAGGAACCTGCGCCCACTTCATCGCCGCCCATATGGAAAGTGACGAGCTTGGTGCCCGCTTTGCGGTACATCTGCTGCAATTCATAAATGACTTTATCGACAAACGCATAGGTCGATGGCAGGCACACGTTGATGGAGTTGTCGGTGTAACTTTGCACGGTGATGTATTGGGATTTATCCAACGGATCGGATAACAAATACTGTTCGGCTTCGGCTTTTTTCCCGGCCTTCAACAATTTTTTGTAACGCGCTTCCATGGATTTCACTGCCGCGCGCGCGTGGCCGGGCATATCGATTTCAGGCACCACTTCGATATGGCGGGCGCTGGCGAATTTTATAATTTCAATAAAATCGGCCGTAGTGTAATAACCATTACCCGAACCGGATGCGTGCGGACCTGTACCCAATTGGGTCAGTAAACAAGTCTGCTCAGTGAGGTCAAAACAGCGCTTGGCGCCTATGTCGGTCAGCTCCGGCAAGCCAGGAATTTCCAAGCGCCAGCCCTCATCCTCTGTTAAATGCAAATGCAATTTGTTGAGTTTGTAACGCGCCATTTGCTCGATCAAACGCAGTGTTACATCCTTGCCATGAAAGTTGCGCCCCATGTCATATTGCATGCCGCGCCAGCTGTAACGCGGTGCATCCTTCGCACTCAATAGCGGCAGTGCATGGCTGCTCGCTGCTTGCGCGGGCAGCAAACTCAACACGCTTTGGATGCCGTAGAAAGCACCAGCGTTATCGCTGCCGATGATGGTAATTTTGTCGGCGGCGATATCAAGTGTGTAGGCTTCTGCTTTCGCATTTGAGTTATCAACTTTTATCTCAATCACTTTGCCCGTTGCAGCGACATGATCCGCAGCAGCAGTGAGCGTGATCCCGGCTGATTTTAATTGCGCAACAAAATAGTTGGCTTCACTTGTGAGGCGCCCGGCGTAGCGAATTTGCCAACTGCTATCAAGTGTCGCTGTGCCTTTGCGATATTTCACATCGGCCGGTGTAGGGATAATTTTGGGGCTGGCATCGAGCTTGGCGGCCGCGTGATTAACGGCGAGATTATCCTGATAGCGGGTGGCCGCAGTGGCGATGGGATAGAGGTCGGGCGAGAAGCGCTGCAACTGTTCAGCTTTGGTAAAAGGCTCGACAAATTCTTTCAGGTTTTCAGTATCGGTATTGGCGAACACCACCGCATCCGCCCCCTGCTGGGCGATAAATGCACGCGGCATAAAATCGGTATAACTCACCATATGCGCACTGGCGGTATAGGGCACTGACAAGCTTGCGCCCACAGCGAGGCCTTTAAACCCGACTGTCGGTGCCAACTCGTGCAGGTCACCTTGCACATGGCGCAGGCTCAAACCGTCTATTACCGTCGAGTCCAATTTGCGCACGGAATGAAAATAAATCCTCCACTCACCCTGCCCCGCAGGCAAGGCTGTTCCAGAGTCATTGGTCAGCGTCAATTTCGCTTGCGGCTTGGCCGCCAGATTGTTCACCACGCCAAAACGCAGCTGGGCCTTGCCCGCAAATTCATTGAGTTGTTGTTGGCTGAGGTTTGCGGCGAAGACGCCCTGGGCGAGCCCCAGCGCGAGCGTCAATGCGCCCAACCGCGCAGCTATGTGTTGACCTGCAGATTTCATTATGGAACTCCTGCCTCTATTTAGTTGATTGATTTGGCATGTGGATTTTTCTGACAACGTTGTCCAGATTACACCAAAATCACCGGCACGCCAGTGCCTGAACATAAATTAACCCTTCGGACGAATGGGTTAAGGATAGATGGGGATAGCCAAAATGCTTCAGGACCAAAACAACAAAGGGCGCCGAAGCGCCCTTTTTATCGAACAAGCAATAACAAAGCCGTAGCCGGGATCAACCCAGAAAGAACTTGGCGGCTTCGTTTTTGGTTTCATCCCAATAGGGATAATTCAGGTCATTCAAAAACGCTTGCAGGTCGGCGTATTCTTTTTTCGGCACTTGCATGCCAACCAACACGCGCGCTGACGCCGAGCCATGATTGCGATAGTGGAACAGGGAGATATTCCAGCGACCGGCAACTTTATTGAGGAACGTCATGAGCGCACCCGGGCGCTCGGGAAACTCAAAGCGATAGAGCACTTCATCGGTGATTTGCGGTGCGTGGCCCCCCACCAAATGGCGGATGTGCAATTTCGCCAGCTCGTTCTCGGTCATATCCACGAGGTCATAACCCTGTGAATGCAACCCACTGACCAGATCCGCACGATCATTGCCACCTGCTGCCACTTGCACGCCAACAAAAATCTTGGCGTCTTTGGCATCGGCATAGCGATAGTTAAATTCGGTGATATTGCGCTTGCCTAAGGCTTTGCAGAATTCCTTGTAGGCACCAGGGCGCTCGGGAATGGTTACCGCCAGAATCGCTTCGCGCTGCTCGCCGATTTCCGTGCGCTCGCTAATGTAGTGCAAGCGATCAAAGTTGATGTTGGCACCACAGTCAATCGCGATCAGGGTTTGGCCGGTGATGCCGTGTTCCGCCACGTATTTTTTCAGCCCCGCGATACCCGTTGCGCCTGCTGGCTCGGCAATCGAGCGGGTATCTTCAAAAATATCTTTGATGCCCGCGCAAATTTCGTCGTTAGTCACGGTGATGCATTCATCGACCGTTTTACGCAGCACGCGGAAAGTCTCCTCGCCGATTTGCGCCACCGCGATGCCGTCGGCAAAGATACCCACTTGCGGCAGTACCACGCGCTTTTTCTTTTCCAGTGCCGCTTTCAAGCAGGCAGACTCTTCCGATTCCACCGCGATGATCTTGATCTCGGGGCGAACATATTTCAAATAAGCGGAAATACCAGCCGCCAAGCCGCCACCGCCGACTGCGATAAAAATCGCGTCGATTTTGCCGGGATACTGGCGCAGGATTTCCATCGCAATCGTGCCCTGTCCTGCGATCACATCCGGATCATCAAAAGGGTGCACATAGGTAAGCCCTTTTTCTTCCACCAGCTTTTTGGCGTGGGCAGAGGCTTCGTCATAGCTATCGCCATGCAACACCACTTTGGCACCGCGCGCTTTTACTGCATCGACTTTAATCGCGGGCGTCGTGCGCGGCATTACGATAGTGGCTTTGATCCCCAAATGCTGGGAGCCAAGTGCAACACCCTGCGCGTGGTTACCGGCAGAGGCGCAAATCACACCGCGATTACGCTCTTCTTCGGTCAGCTGCAACAGCTTGTTGTAGGCACCGCGCAATTTGAACGAGAACACCGGTTGCAAGTCTTCGCGCTTAAGCAGGACTTTATTGCCAGTGCGCGCAGAGAGCAGACGCGCTTCGTCGAGCGGGGTTTCCACCGCGAGATCGTAGATACGGGCATTGAGGATACGTTTTATGTAAGTTTCAGGCATGGGAGTTCTGGCATTCGCGAGTGAGGTGGACTGTTTAGTCAATGAATGAAAAAGTCGCCGCAGTGTAAACAATTTAGCCGCCGCTGGCACGGCGAAAATCCGTATAATGCGGCAAGATTTTGACCCAGCTCCCGAGAATAATCACATGACCCAAGACCAACTCAAACAAGCTGTCGCACGCGCGGCGATCGAATACATCAAACCCAAACTGTTTAGCGACTCGATTATCGGTGTCGGCACTGGTTCGACCGCGAATTTTTTTATCGATTATCTGGGCGAGATCAAAAGCCAATTCGCCGGTGCTGTGGCAAGTTCAGACGCCTCAGCCGCACGCCTGAAGAAACTCGGGATAGACGTGCTGGATTGCAACTCGGTGACTGAGCTGGTGGTATATGTCGATGGCGCCGATGAAAGCAACGCTTATTTACATTTGATTAAAGGCGGCGGCGCTGCCTTGACGCGCGAAAAAATCGTGCGCGCAGTATCCAAAGAATTTGTGTGCATTGCCGACGAAAGCAAATGGGTGGATGTGCTGGGCAAGTTCCCGTTGCCAGTTGAAGTCATTCCTATGGCGCGCTCTTATGTCGCGCGTGAATTGGTCAAACTCGGCGGCACACCGGTGTACCGCGAGGGTGTAGTGACCGACAACGGCAATGTGATTCTCGATGTGTACAACCTGCAGATTATCGATCCGGTCGGTCTGGAAACCCGCATCAACCAAATCACTGGTGTTGTGACCAACGGTTTATTTGCAGCACAACCGGCGGACGTCTTGTTGCTCGGCACCAAAGAGGGTGTGAAAACCCTCTTTCCGCGCTAAAAACCAGCAGCGCGTTTATGCAGCACTTTTATAACCGAGCCCTTATCGCCCTGCTCTGCCTGCTGGTGGTGAGCGGGGCACTTGGTTATCTGTGCGTGAGCAAAACGTTTATGCAGGTCGCGCTCTTACCCGGCGGCCAAGCCGATCTTCGGTGGCAAACCGAGCCGCAAACGGATGTCTATCAGGGCGGAAGCTCCAGCCTCCGGATTGCCGATGACACTTTCAGTTTGAATTTTAATTTCACCCTGACCCGTCAAGCGCAATATCCGTTTGTAGCCGTTAATCTGGTTTTTACCGACCCCAAGAATGCGCCTGTACTGGTGGATTTATCCGCGTTCGACAAAATTGTCTTTAGCGCGAAATGCTCCACCGCCAACACCCTGAGTTTCTCCTTGCTCACTTTTGATGAACAGGTATCAAAGGCCGGCGACTTTTTGAGTTATCGCTCGCCCTCCACTTTTTTTTCTTGCGGCCCCGAGTGGCGCGCAGTCGAGCTTGACCTCACCCGACTGGAAACACCGCAATGGTGGTTCGAAATGTTTAAGGTCGAATTGTCGCGCAAGGAATACAAGCTCAACAAAGTGGCGAAGCTCAATTTTGGCAGCAGCGTCCAGACCCAAATGGATATGGACACCAACGTCCAGTTGAGCGAAATCACCCTGATCGGGCACAACGGATTTTATTTGTACCTGTACGGCGCTTTTTTGCTGCTGCTTTGGGGCGCTTACGCCCTGTGGTTTTTCCGCCAGCATACTCACACACTGATTCGGGAGCTGCACAACAAAATCCAGCGCGACCGACCGCTGATTGCCTACCAACAATTATCTGTTGAGCCGCTGCGCGATAAAGACCGCAGCGCCATACTGCATTTCATGGCGACACGCTACGCCAACCCCGAGCTGGGTCTGGATGCCATGGCCAGCGAAATAGGCGTGAGCCGCACCAAAATTAATGACATCCTCAAATCCGAACTGGGTTTTACCTTTACCGGCTACTTGAACAAACTGCGCCTGACCGAAGCGGCGCGTTTATTGGCGCAAGCGGAAGATGCCAACATCGCCGAAATCGCCTACTCGGTAGGTTACAAAAACGTCTCCTACTTCAACAAACTCTTCAAAGAAGAATACAGCTGCACCCCCAAAATCTATAAAAGCCTGTGCGACAAAACCCCCGGCTCTTCAACTTAAATTAAAAAAACTTCAACTTTTTACCAATTGATAGCCTTTTTAACGCAAGCATTACCACTTGCCACCCGTCATTAGCAAAACTCTCACGTCAAAATTTCCCGAGCTGCTGTATCTGGCAGCTGCAGGTTATTCACAACAATAAAGAGAATTGCTATGACCTTAAAAAACAGACTTCTGTTATCAAGCCTATTAGTCTCCCTGCTGGGATGTGGCGGTGGCGGTGGCGCAGCGACTCCAGCAGCCAGCTCCAAACCTCAACAATCGTCTACAACCCCGAGCTCTATGGCAGCGATTAGCTCATCAGCTGTTGCGGTGCCATCCAGCATCGCGGCTTCTTCCTCCAGCGCTCCGGCAACCGGCGGAATTTACCCCAGCTACAACCTGAATCCTCTGCCTGCCGATACCACCGGCATGGAGAGCACTGCCACGCAAATCGCCAGTAAGATCAAGATCGGCTTTAACATCGGCAATACACTGGAAGCCATGGGCGGTAAATCGGAAACCTATTGGGGCAATCCAAAAATCACTAAAGAGTTTGTAGCCTTCGTAAAACAAGCGGGCTTTAGTGCAGTGCGCCTGCCCGTGTCATGGGATCAATACGCCAACCAAACCACCGCTGAAATCGACCCCAACTGGCTCAATCGTGTGAAAGAGGTGGTGCAGTATTGTGTTGATAACAATCTCTACGTGATCGTCAATATCCACTGGGACGGCGGCTGGCTGGAAAACAATGTGGTACCCGCCAAGCAGGAACAAAACAACGCAAAACAGAAAGCTTTCTGGGAACAGATCGCCACACAGCTGCGCGATTTTGACGAGCGCGTCCTCTTTGCCAGCGCCAACGAACCCAATGTGGAAACCGCTGCGCAGATGGCGGTGTTGCACTCCTATCACCAAACCTTTATCGACACAGTGCGCGCAACCGGCGGCAAAAATGCGCAGCGTGTGCTTATCGTGCAGGGGCCATCCACCGATATCGAAAAAACCAACACGCTGATGACAGCACTACCAACTGATTCAGTCGCCAACCGCCTGATGGCCGAGATTCATTTTTACAGTCCCTGGAATTACACCGGCATGACCAAAGATGAAAGCTGGGGCAACCAGTTTTTTTATTGGGGCAAGGGATTTCACTCCACCACCGACACCGCTCACAACCCCACCTGGGGCGAAGAAGATTATGTCGATCAGCAATTCAAATCCATGAAAACGAAATTTGTGGATAAAGGCATTCCCGTGATCATGGGCGAATTTGGCACAGGCGTGCGCAAAAACTTAACCGGCGCCGATTTGCAATTGCATCTCGATGGCCGCGCCTATTACCTCAATTACGTCACCAAACAAGCCATCGCCAACGGCATGGTGCCCTTCTTATGGGATATAGGTGAACTGCTTGATCGCACCAATAACAAAGTATTGGACCAGCAAGCGTTTGATGCGCTGATGAATGGCGCTGGTGTGCAATAACGCTTTTTCTCACAAGATCGCCGAGGAAAAAAACATGACCACTTCAACAACCGACAGCAATAGCAACATGACAGCCACTTATCTGCAGCATAAAAATAATTTGTTTGCAGCAGAAAGTGATATCGAAAAAATCAAACCCTTTGTATCGCTCAACTTGTTGAGCGCCCAAAGCCTGCAAGCTGAACCCGCGTTAACACCGGCATCAGGACAAGCGATTATCACCTACGTGATTGCCGGTGAGGCCGCTTACTCGGACTCCACTGGCAAACAGGGTCGATTACAAAAAGACAGCTGGGCCTGGGTCATTGCGGGCGCCGGCATTTGGCATTCAATAGCGCCCATTACCCGCGACTTTATCGCCGTACAAATGGGTATTGCCCTATCGCCCGCACTGGAAAATTCACCCCCACAGACCGCCTATTTACAAGCGGAACCAAACGCAGCAGATGGCGACCCCGCAAAATTATTAATTGGCTGGCACGGCAAAAAACGCAGCGACTTTGCGATTCCCTCCCAGTTGAATTATTTAGTCGTGCCGCTTAAGACACAACAATACTGGAGTTATGAGTTACCGCTGAACCATCAGTTTGCATGGGTAACCGTGGTCAGCGGACTTGTAACTACGAGCACGGGGAAAACCCTGCCAAGTGGCGTAAGTATTTTTAATCGCCCCACTGCAAAAATAGATTTTCACGCGCAAGCTGATTCGATTCTAGTGTTGGGTTCTTCGCTGGAATTTGGCCACGATTTAATTCTCCAAAATACGTCAGTGCACACCTCAACCGAAGCTCTACAGCTTGGACATAACGGAATTTCTGCCGCAGCGAAAACTTTACGCCTATAAATAATAGGCCCGGGCAAAAACAATCTGTACAAAAAATTAAAGTGATCATCCTGAAAATTACTCTAATTTTTAATCACTTTTTTACTTGAGGTTATCCATGCTGGACATCACCCGCAGAAATATTTTTAAAGCCTGTCTCGCGGGCGCCGCTGCATCACCGCTCACATTTATCGGTGGCGCGCAGGCCGCACCTTGCACACCAACCGTTGCTCCATTGCGTCCACACTGGGCGCGCGGTATTGAAGGCCAGCGCAAAGCCGATTTAGGTAACGGCACTTTTTTAAATCCGATTCTCGCCGGTGACCACCCCGACCCTACCGTGTTGAAAGATGGCGATGATTACTACATGACGTTTTCGTCGTTTAATTCCTACCCGGGAATTATTATTTGGCATTCGCGCGATCTGGTGAACTGGACACCTATAGGTCCGGCACTACAAAAAAATATTGGCACTGTGTGGGCATTGGATTTATGCAAACACGGCGATCGCTATTACATTTATATTCCCGCCGCACCCGATGGTAAACCTTGGGGCACCTATGTCATTTGGGCGGATAATATTAATGGCCCCTGGAGTGATCCAATCGATTTAAAAATCGATGGTTGTATCGACCCTGGCCACGCAGTGGGCGAGGATGGCAAACGTTATTTATTTGTGAATGGCATCCGCAAAATCCGGTTGAGCGATGATGGACTGGCGACCGATGGCGAGATCGAGCCAGCCTACAGTCCCTGGCGTTATCCCGATGACTGGATAGTCGAAAACTTTGCGCCCGAAGGCCCCAAACTATTGCGCCGCGGTGAATGGTTTTATTTAGTTACGGCGGTGGGCGGTACAGCAGGGCCAGTGACCGGGCATATGGTCATTGCCGCGCGCTCACACTCCATTCACGGCCCCTGGGAACACTGCCCGCACAACCCTTTAGTACGCTCGCAATCGGAAGCAGAGCCTTGGTGGTCGCGCGGTCACGCCACATTAATTGAAGGTCCGGTTATCAACGGCAAAAGTAGCGGCTGGTGGATGATCTATCACGCTTACGAAAACGGGTTTAGAACCCTAGGCCGCCAAACCATTCTGGAACCCATTGAATGGACGGATGATGGCTGGTTCCGCGCGACCGGCGGCGATCTTTCACAGCCCTTACCCAAACCCAATCCCGCATCAAGCGGCGCACACGGCATCGCCTTATCTGATAATTTTGCGCGCAATAAAATTGGCAGCCAGTGGTGCTTTCACCAGCCGGGCGCTCAGGAAATGGCGCGCGTCGTTTACAGCAAAAAAATGCTGGAGCTCGCAGCCAAAGGAACATCACCCGCTGACTCATCACCGCTAACTTGCGGAGTGGGTGATCGCGCCTATCAGGTTGCAGTCGATTTCACGTTAGTGGGCGATGCCGAAGCGGGCCTGCTGCTGTTTTACAATCACAAAGCCTTTGTGGGCATGGGTTTTACTGCCGATGCGATTAAAAGTTTTCAATACGCCGAGGAGCAAAGTTGGGCGCGTATCCCGCTTAAAACCCGCAACCTGCGGATGCGTATTACCAATGACCAGCAGGTCATCACATATGAGTATTCGCAAGATGCCGGCCGCACCTGGGAGCGCCATCCTACCCGCATGGAGGTGTCGGGTTTGAACCACAATGTGTTTGGCGGGTTTTTAAGTTTGAAGGTGGGCATTTACTGCGCGGGTGGCGGCAAGGTGCAGCTGCGTGATTTCCGCTACAGCGCAATTGCTTGATACGCCAGCCATCACTGTCGCATTTTGTCTCCTATACTCGGAGGACTTCCATCATTTTGAAGGCCTTCTACCATGCTCTCCTTTTCCAGTATCCAAGGGCGCCTACTGGTTGCAGTAAGCGCTGGCATTATCCTGTTTGTGATGATCAGCGGCATCGCCATTTCCCTGCTCAGTGACACCATCTCCGACTATAACCGTCTGATCGCCGGTTCAGTCGCGCAAGAGCGCAGCATCAACAAGATGAATTACCAGTTCAAGACCCAGGTGCAAGAGTGGAAAAACGTGCTGCTGCGTGGTAAGGACCCGCAAAAACTCATGCAGTACTGGACGCAATTTGAAGCCCTGCACCGGGATATCCAACAGCAGGGCACAAAGCTGAGGGGTGAACTCACAGGCGATAGCCGCGCCAAAGTCGAGGCTTTTTTACAAGCTCATCAAACAGCGTTCGGGAAATACCAAACCGGTTTGGATGCGTTTAAAGCAGCCAACTTTGACCCTTCTGCAGGTGACAAGGCAGTCACCGGGATTGACCGCGAGCCGAGCAAATTACTGGAAGAATCGGCGCAGCTGATTAGCGCTCGTGTCACCACGGACACGGAAACCAATCTGGCAGCGAGTAAAAGTGTCTCCTTCTGGGCAAGCGCATTGATTCTGCTGGGCGGGGTTCTAGTGGTATTTATGGTGCTGATTATCCTGCGCAAAAGCCTTATTACGCCCTTGGCGACTATTAATAACCATCTCGCTTTGCTCGCGGGCGGCAATTTCCGCCAGACCTTACAATTCAAAGATGCAGGTGAGCTGGGCAAACTCGGGCGCAATATCCATCAAGTGCAGCAAAGTATTGTGCAGGTGGTGACCACAGTACAAAACTCCATGCAGAAACTTGCTGACGCATCGAACCAAATTAGCCAGAGCGCCTCGGCCGTGGCGCGCTATACCGACCAAGCCCATCACTCCACCGATCAGGTTTCCGCTGCCATCACTGAAATGACGGCGACCGTACAGGAAGTGGCGAGCAATGCAGGTGGTGCGGCAGACGCAGCCCAGAGCGCCGATCAAAATGCACATCAGGGTTTAAAAATGATGGACAACACCCTCGATGCAATCAACCAATTAAATACCGAGGTCAACCGCGTCGGCACAGCTATGACCCAGCTCGAGGCAGATACCAATCGCATTGGCGGCGTGCTTGATGTGATTAAAAATGTAGCCGAGCAGACCAACTTGCTCGCCCTCAATGCGGCGATTGAAGCGGCGCGCGCCGGAGAGCAGGGGCGCGGCTTTGCGGTAGTGGCCGATGAAGTCCGCTCACTCGCCAAACGCACGCAGGACTCTACAGCGGAGATTCAACAAATTATTGAAGCGGTGCAACGCGGCGCAACCAACGCGATGAATGCGATGAAAACCAGCCAGGGCAAAACCGGCGCGACCCTGGAGATGGCAGGACAAGCGGGCCAATCGATCAACCAAATTACCCAATCCATCTCTGCGATTTTAGGCATGAATATGCAAATCGCCACGGCGGCCGAAGAGCAAAGTTATACCGCGGAAGAAATTAATAAAAACATTATTCAGGTCGTCAACCTAATCGACAGTTTGAATCAGGATGCGCGCAAGTCCGAGCAGATAGCACGGCGATTGGATGACACCACCAAAGATCTGGAAACCCAGATCGCGCACTTTGCTGTATAACTAATTTTCCCTACAGCATTAATAAAAAAAGGATGCCCCAAACGGAGCATCCTTTTTTCTTTTTTATCTTCTCTTTTTTATGTTAAAAGTCCGCTCTCACGCCCAAACTGATGCGACGACCGGAAAATTCGTACATGGATGGGAAGGACGGATCAATCGTATAAGCACTGGTTTCTTCATCGGTCATGTTGATACCTTCCAACATCACTTTGATATTTTCCGTCACTTGATACCCCAGAGAGAGATCGGTTTGGCCATAGGCATCGCGGTAAACCGGGTACATATCGCTAGCGATGTATTCGACATATTTGTCTTTGTAGTTGTAAGAAACGCGCGCGTCGAATTTTTCATTTTCGTAATAGAACGTCAGGTTGTAAGTCTCATCTGCCAGACCTTCCGGTGGAGCGGGAATATCCAAATCCGATTCGCCGGTCAGTGAGTTGTCCAGCATGGTGTAGTTGGCATTGATACCAAAACCATCTAGAGATTCATGCAACATACTCAGCGGGAATTGTGCAATTAATTCCACGCCGGACACATCGTAATCGCCTTCAGCGTTCACTTTTTGATAAATCTCAAAATCATACACGCCATCGATGGTGCCGTTAGCATTGTATTTGGTCACATCTTTTACTACGCCAGTAAGCGACTCGCGCACCACACCTTCAATTTTTTTCTCGAAGTAAGATGCGGCAAAGAGAGCGCCTTCACCAACATACCATTCCAGACCCAATTCCCATTGATCCGCATAAGTGGGTTTAAGATCGGGGTTACCATCGCGATATTTAAAATCATTGAGGCTTACGGTGCGCTTATACGCAATGTCACCCAGTGCTAGGCGCATTAAGGTTTCGGAAGCGGCCGCGCGCAAAATCAAACCATCGCGCAATTCCATATTCATATTGATGCTGGGCAACACGTCAGTGTAACTACCTTCTTTCGAAATAGGTGTTGGGGTGTAACCGGTTGAACCGTTTGCATTTTGAATTTGGTGATAACCGAAAGACAGCACTGATGTATCAACGGTGCGCACACCGGTATTCACCATCACCGGCATTGCAGCCAAATCAAATTTAAAATCAGCCATAGCATAGAGGCTCACAACTTCTTCATCGACCCGGTAGTATTCGCTATCGGCAAAATCCACTTTAAAACCGTCATAGCGGAAGGTATCGCGCGCATAACTATTGGATACTTGCGACCACGAAGGGCTGTTTGATGATTGCGACAAATAATTGCCACCGGGCACCAATTCAGAAATGGGCGTCAGCTCACTGTCTTGCAGGGTGCGCACATTGCGCCATGAATTGTCGCCCGCTTTTGGCCCGCGCACGGTGGTAGTACCGCGATCACGCTCCTTGGATTTATCGGTATAGCGCGCGCCGAATTGCACTTGGTCTAACGCGCTCAGAAAATTTAATTCCAGCGGCTTGATAAAATCCAATTGTGCTGCGTATTTATCATCCTGGATTTCTTCGAGATTCACTTCGTAGGAATCAAATAAATATTTTTGCGGCGAATTGTACATATCAAAGCTATTTGGATTAGCGCTTAACAATGTCTCACCACCATTGTTAGTGTAGCGGCTGCGCGAGGGTGCAAAGGCAACATGTTTCAGGTTGCTGGTATCGGAAGTTTTTTCTGCACCTGAGTAGCCGGCAAGCCCTTCAATTAACCAACCGCCAATTTCCCAATCCATATTCAGGCTGTATTGGGTGAAATCTGTTTCGTGGACGTTTTCTTTGCTCAAAAATTCGTGCTGTGTCGCAGCGTAGGAAACATCGGTTAATACCAGAATGCCGTGTTTTGCCAGCGTTGTATTGTCATAAGCGTGAACAGTTTCCAATGCACTTATACTTGATGCCGTGTACGCCGCAGCATCATATTCATCTTCAGTGTTGTCGTAACCGCCGAGCATGGCATCAAAGGCGAGACTAAAGGTGCTGCTGGGTTGGTATTGGAAGGCCGCTGTTGCGCCCCATTTATCCTGCTCATTCAAATAAGCGCGATCGCCAATTTTGTCGTGGAACACAACTCGATTGGTTACGTCTTTGTTGAAGCGATCAGTAATTACTACACCCGTATCCCGCTCAAGCACTGCGACGGTTTGATCAGCTTGCCATTTTGACGAGCCGGTTTTTTCGGTCCAGCGCGACAGTGGGCGGAAGTTAATACCGGAATTGGAGTCGGTTCTATTCGTGCGCTCCGCCATTGAAAATGAAACCAATGCGCCAAAATCGCCAAAAGTGTCGCTCGCCAGCAAAGATACTTTTGGGTCAATTTCATCAGAGATTGAATTGTGTGCGCCTTCAGCCGAGACAACAAATTTTGATTCGTTATAATCAAACGGGCGCGCAGTCGAAATCAGCACTGAACCCGCAATGCCGCCTTCCTCATCGGCAGCGGTGGGCGATTTTTTTACGGTTACACTTTGAATAATTTCTGACGCGAAAATATCGAACTCAACATCGCGGCCGCCACTGCCCGAAGCCGTGGAAAGATTATTGATAGAGACATGGGTAAATTCGCTCGGCAGGCTGCGTACGTTTACTTTACTGCCTAAGCCCTTATTGCGTTCGATAGTGACGCCCGGCATACGTTGCAAAGCTTCAGCGAGGTTTTGCTCGGGGAAATCGGCGATGTCGGTCGCGACAATAGAGTCAGAGAAACCAATCGAGTTACGTTTAATATCGATGGCCTTTTCAAGACTTTTTGCGTAGCTGCCAGTCACAACCACTTCTTCCAATTGATCTGAACTTTGCGCCATGCCCTGCAGCGATAGAGTTGCCAAAGTCGCACCAAGAATGACACGTGTAATCGCAACACTTAACTGACTTCTGTTGGTATGAATAGTGGATTTGTTATGGACTCTCACGTTAACTTCCTCTTATTTATTACAGTTAGAAAAACAACAAACGACCATTTCTAGCTCTCATAAAAAGAGAAAATTCCTTTTTACTTCCCAAGCAGATCAACTCTCCTGAACAGGAATTAGAAACGCGGCGGAAATGTAATAGGCGCGCATTTCACTTTTATTGCTATCATCAACCTAATAGCGCTTTTAACAATAATTAACAATTAAAACGCAAATCAATAGAGCAAAACTACCTCTGTCACAAATGTGTAGTTAAGCTGCTATAAACTCCCGAAAGTCATTTCGTTTTTTGCACAGAACAACTGATGCAGACTCTCTTATCGCACCCCTAATACACCATCGAATCGCCTCATTATGAAATTTACTTTCCTATTACTTTTGCTGAATGGCCTTATTTTTTTTGCCGCTAACTGTGAGGCAGATTCGCAGAAATCAAATCTTGCTGCCGAACACGTGAAAATTGCGTTTATGCCGGACATACACTTTCATGATATTTATGGCCACTTCAGCGATGATATATTTCAGGGGCTTCCGACAAATACTGCGCAGGGTAAACAAAATGCCAACATCCGCTCGATGCGCACGCAACTGCAGTCCACGCGCCTGTTTAATGAAAATTATTTTGCCTTGCTCGCGGCACTCGATGACATTGTAAAACGCAAGATCAAGTACGTTGCTTTGCCCGGCGACTTTAGCGATGACGGTCAACCGGTTCACATGCGTGGGTTAAAAAATATTCTCGATAAATACCATCACCAATACGGCATTGAATTTTTTGCAGCGCCGGGCAACCACGATCCAACCAGGCCATTTTCACATCCAGCGGGTAAACCAGATTATTTAGGTGCAGGAGGAAAGGAGCAACCAGTTTTTAGCTTGCAACATCCACTGTGTAAAAATAAAAATTACGACAATGATAAAGACAGGCATGCAGTTATCTGTTCCGATGATGTACAGGAGTTGGGTTATAAACCTATTATGGATTTGCTTGGTGAACACGGATTTTATCCAAAGAAGAGTTATCGCTATTTTGAAACGCCTTACTCTAGTGAAAAGAAATCCCACTACGATTTTTCGAAAGCAAAACACGAAGCCCAATTTGATAAGAGACACTATGAGATATGCCATCAGGGAATTGGCGGAAAACATAAAAAGCCCCATTACAGCGACTGTTATCAAGTGGCGGATAGCAGCTATTTGGTCGAGCCAACAGCGGGGCTTTGGCTGCTAGCGATTGATGCCAATGTCTACCAACCTAAATTAGGTACTGATGGTAATCCACAAAACGCAGAAAATTTTTTAGGTTCCAGTGATGCAGGCTATAACAAAGTCATCACCCACAAAACCCATTTGCTGGAGTGGATAACCGATGTAGTGCAGCGAGCACAGGCACAAGATAAAACCCTGATTGCATTTTCCCATTTCCCCATGCAGGAATTTTATGACGGCGCCAGCGCTGATATAGCGCAGTTAATGGGCGAACAAAAATTTCAACTGAGCCGCAACCCAAGTACCAACACCAGCAAAATGTTGGCGGACACTGGGCTGAAAATTCATGTGGCTGGCCATATGCATATCAATGACACAGGTGTTTATCGCGGTGAGCACAACAAGGTGTTATTTAATATCCAGGCACCTTCGCTCGCCGCTTATATTCCCGCCTATAAAATCCTGAGCATCAGACCCGACCAGCAAATTGAAGTTGAAACTATTGTATTAAAAGATGTTCCGCGTTATGACGAGCTCTTCGGGCATTACCTTACTGAGTGGAATTATTTACGGTCTATCGATACGCCCGACATCTGGGATAAAAACATTCTCCAGGCCAAAAATTATCACCAATTTGCCGAATGGCATCTGCGCGAACTGGCACGTTTGCGCTTTTTGCCACAAGATTGGCCTGCAGATATCCGCCAACTCTTGATGCAATTAAATGGCGCGCAGCTGTTGATTATTTCTCAATTAAAAACCGACATTAGCCTTGCTCAAATAGGGGCACTGATTAATCATCAGGATCAGGATAATTCGCTAGCAGGTGAGTGGCAGCTAGCAACCAGGCAGGCAGCAAGTTTTGCAAAGAAAAACGGATTATCGCTCGATAGTTTTTCAACCTGGACAGGAACGGATTTAAGCGTGGATTTTTATCGATTGTGGAGCGCCGATCAGCTGGCGTTAAAGGATATTGATCCGCAACGGTTCAAGCATTATGAATTGCTCGCACAACAGTTGTTGGTTAGCGATCGGCAAAACACAAAAAAACAATCAGCTAAGCCGCGCACTATTTATCAGGAAAAATTGGGCACATTATTGAACATCCTAGTGCAATTTTCCGGCGATGCACCAAGCGATCATTTTTTGCTGGACCTGAAAAATGGCAAGATCAAACCACTCCCCTAGCGAGTCACTCATTATTGGGTAACTGGCAAAAAAAATGCCCCGGGTGATCGGGGCATTTTTTTAAAACACATTCAACTTAGCTGCGACGACGCAAGCGAGTAAGCCCCAACAAGCCCAAACCACTCAACAACAACACCAAAGAACCACTTTCCGGTACCTCTTCGGTAGGCGGGGTGTAATCCCAGTAGTAGTGATGAATTTGACCCGAGCCGGTGTAAGATTTAGCAGCCAGGGAGCCGTCGATATCATTCATGATTTTCACATCAGCATCCAATGCCAACACATTTCCTTTCCAACCATTACCCAAATTCAGGCTGGTAGCATCGTAGAAATTCCACAGGATGTTGGAGTAGGTGCTGGAGGTGAAACCATTGCCGCTCAAATTCACTGAACCCGGATTGCTTAGAACAGAACCGGAGACGTTGATGACTACCTTGCCTGCATTACCAAAATTCAATTGCCAGTTGGCGTTATTGGCAAACAGATCGCTACCCGCAATATTGAATACCACCAAATCAGTAGCAAAACCGCTGTAACTCATAGTGGTGCCAGAAACGCTCCCCACTTGGGTAAAGTCGCGATAAAAATCTGACTCAGCGCTGAGGGCATCATAAAAACCGTCAAGCTTGTCAGTCACAGCACCCACATCATCCAATTCCCTTACGCAGGAATTCTGGGGCAGACCGCCTTCATTACAGTTGAGGTTGCCGATCGACTTGGTCTCGCCATAACCCAAATAACCATTCTGGATAGTTAGGTTGGGCGAGGTGACGCTGCCGAGCACTTCAACGTTGTTGGTGGCATTGAATGACGAATCTGTCAGGTGCGAACCGAATTCGCCACTGGATTTCAGGTCACCGCCAATCAGCGCCTTGCCGTAAACCTTCACATTGCTGTTGGTATTCAAATCGCCAAACAGAATCAGGTTGTAGTCGCTCAAAGGTGAGGCAGATGCCATCGTCGACAGCGATACCAATCCAGCCACGGCAAATATCTTGGAACAAAACGTCATAAAAGTATCCTTTGTAGTAGTGTCATCTTATTTGTGTATTCACCACTAAGCACAAGGTATGCCTATTTAATTTTTTCTAGTGATATCAATAATTCGCGCCAATTAATGCCAAATACGTCACATTAAAGTGTCAATTTAGCCGACAGTTATAAAATGACAGCGAAAGACATTATTTTATTAATAAAAATAAACAATCGATTTTTTTCATCCAAAAACGCTATTCGTAAAGCTTTGGAAGCTCACTTTCAAACAGCACAAAAGGATGGGCTAAGAAGGTTTTAAAATCCTCGGCTGTCGCCTGCCCCGGATAGGGTGCAAAAAATTGTTCTGATTTTTCTCGCGCCAGATTGGCATTGCGCCAGACCATCATGTAGGTGATTTGCTGCGCCTCGGCGCCCGCCAAAATCGGGTTGAGGATGCGCTCAGTCCAGAAGTTGTGAATAGTTAGCCGGTTGTTGCCCGTCTCCGTGAGCGCAGCAATTTTATTGCGCGCCTGGGCAACTTTGACGATGCCTTTGAGCGCGGTGACAAACCCTGCTTTTTGTTCATCCGCCGACGCGGTATTAGCTTCATGGCCAACATCCCAGTAATTGTCCAAACCAATCACATCGACATATTCATCCCCCGGATAACCATAAAAATAATCGCTCTCGAATTTGCTTAGATCGATGCGGCTGCGGTCGGGTGAGTAGGCATAGATAAGGTTGTGGACACCTTTTTCATCGCGAAGGTATTTCACCGTGAATTGCCAGAGGGCGATGTAATCCTGCTCGCTCACATGGCCTTTGCCCCACCAGAACCAATCGCCGTTGTGCTCATGCCAGGGGCGGAAAATAATCGGAATAGCGTGTTTATTGCCGGCCGCATCGGTTGCTACCAGTCCTTCATTAAAGGCGACAAAAGTATCGAGGTAAGCCTTAAACACGTCGTGCTTGGCTCCGCCGGGAACCAATTCGTGCACCGTCGGGGTTTTATCCCATGAATTGGCGCCGGATACCGGGCTGTACATATGCCAGCTGATGGTAATAACTCCGCCACGGCTGTAGCCCGCCTTAATCCACTCCTGCATTTGCTTGAAGTTGACCCCATCCAGATTCTTTTCGTGTCCCAATTCCAAACCGCCCAACTCCCAACCGTAGACGGCCGGGTTGGAACCGGTCACATCGCGCACATCGGAGCGGTCGAGATCGCCCTCCCAATTGACGCCATAGGCGAGGCTATCTTCATGCCCGAACAGCATGTGCCGGCCGCGTAAAGCGGCGAGATTGTTGTAGAGCGCGAGGGTTTCGGCGCTGGCATTTTTGTCGCTGAGCTTGTGAGCGTAGCGTTGCTCAGCGATAGGTGGTGGTGTACTTGATGACGAGGACTGCTGGTCGCACCCCAGTAGCAATCCGCAGGTGGTCAGTACCGCGAGTGCTGTGCGAACAAGGGAATAAGATAGGCTCATGGGATCTCCCAAGCTGTAGATAGTTATTGTTGGATAACGTATTTTTGCACAATGTAACCGATTTCATTAACTGTATGCCAGCAGTTATGGCGCAGGATTGTGCCATCCCTCAACTAAAAACGGTTGAGATAGCGCAAACTTTTGCCTAGCCTTGCGCCACTTCACTTCTGCGCAGCGACCTTTTATGGACTTCAACTTCCCCGCCATCGGCCTAGTGCACTCCTGCTTCAAGGAGAAGTTTGGCATTCCCCGCCAACCGGGCCTGGCGCCGCTGGCCTGCGCCGAGATTGAGCTACTGCCGCCCTATAACGACCCTGCTGCATTTGAAGGCATGGAAGGTTGTACCCATGTGTGGATTCAGTTTGTCTTCCATGCCAATAAGCGCGAAGAGTGGAAAGCCAAAGTTAAACCACCGCGCTTGGGTGGTAACAAAACCCTCGGGGTATTCGCCACCCGCTCGCCCACCCGCCCGGCGCCGATCGGTTTGTCGGTCGTGCGTTATCGGGGTGTCAGCGAACGCAAGGGAAAACTGTTTGTGCAGATCAGCGGCGTGGATTTGCTCGAAGGTACACCGGTGCTCGATATCAAACCCTACGTGCCCTACGTTGATTGTGTATTGGAAGCAGAAAATTCGTTTGCCGATGCACCACCCGAGCTGATCGCTGTGGATATCCCCGCCACGCTCATGGCGGTGTGTGTCGAGTATTGGCAGCGTACAGGCACTGACCTGGCCGGTTTGATCACCCAAATTCTGCAACAAGACCCGCGCCCGCAATATCAGCAACTGGACACCGAGCGGATTTACGGGATGCGCTTACTGGATCTGGATGTGCGCTGGCGCTATCGCCAAAACGGTGCCGACCCGGCAATTATTCTGGTCGATCTGCAGGGGGCGCAGCCCGCCTGAGCTGTGGTATGATGCGCGCCTTTTTCAGCCTGCCCCTTCCGTCTCCCGTTTGATGCCATTGCTCCCGGAGACGCGCTGACCGACTTTTAATTTTAGGTGCCTGGCACTTTAGGAGTTGTTCCCATGAGCAAGACCTCGTTAGACAAAAGCAAGATCAAGTTTCTGTTGCTGGAAGGAGTGCACCAATCAGCGGTGGATAGCCTGAATGCACAGGGCTATACCAATGTTGAATACCTGAAAACCGCATTGGGCGAAGATGAGCTTATCGCCAAAATCCAGG
Organism: Cellvibrio fibrivorans; assembly: GCF_031457055.1. Lineage (NCBI taxonomy): Bacteria > Pseudomonadati > Pseudomonadota > Gammaproteobacteria > Cellvibrionales > Cellvibrionaceae > Cellvibrio > Cellvibrio fibrivorans. Next base: position 549,982 of record NZ_JAVDVX010000001.1, read on the forward strand.
ATGCCCACTTTGTCGGCCTGCGCTCGCGCACCCAATTGACCCGCCGCGTCTTTGAAAATGCGCCCAAGCTGATCGCCGCTGGCTGCTTCTGCATCGGCACCAACCAGGTGGATTTGAAAGCGGCGCAAGAGCACGGCGTTGCGGTATTTAACGCGCCCTACTCCAATACCCGCTCGGTCGCTGAATTGGTGATTGCCGAGGCAATTTTGCTGCTGCGCAATATTCCGCAGAAAAACTTTGTCTGCCATCGCGGCGGCTGGGACAAATCGGCCAATGGCTCATTTGAGATTCGCGGCAAGACCCTCGGCCTGATCGGCTATGGTTCGATTGGCAGCCAAACCAGCGTGCTGGCAGAATCCCTGGGCATGAAAGTACAGTTTGTCGATGTGGTCACCAAGTTGCCGCTGGGCAATGCCACTCAGGTGCGCAGCCTGGATGAACTGCTCGCCACTTCCGACATCATCAGCCTGCATGTGCCGGAAAACCAATCGACGCAAATGATGATTGGCGCACGTGAAATTAGCCTGATGAAACCGGGAGCGATCCTGATCAACGCTTCGCGCGGCACAGTAGTGGATATTAATGCGCTGGCCGATGCCATTAAGTCCGGCCACATCGCCGGCGCTGCGATCGATGTGTTCCCGGAAGAGCCCAAAGCCAACGGCGACGAATTTATCAGCCCACTGCGCGGTTTGGACAATGTGATCCTCACCCCGCACATCGGCGGCTCCACCATGGAAGCCCAGGCCAATATTGGCTTGGAAGTGGCTGAAAAACTGATCAAGTACTCTGACAACGGCACCACTACCAGCTCGGTCAACTTCCCAGAAGTTGCCCTGCCCGGCCACCCGGATGCGCACCGCCTGCTGCACGTCCACGCCAACGTACCGGGCGTGTTGTCGAAAATTAACAAGATCTTCTCCGACAACCACATCAACATCGCATCTCAATACCTGCAAACCAATGACAAGGTGGGCTACGTGGTAGTGGACATCAACTCCCCTTACGATGAGATCGCACTGGAGCAGTTGAAGAATATTGAAGGGACGATTCGTTGCAGAGTGTTGTTCTAAGCATTACCAATTTTTAATAGCTCAATAAAAAAACGCCGCGTCCAGCAATGAACGCGGCGTTTTTGTTAGCGCAGGGATTAGACCGAGGCCGGAGCTGTGGTACGACGCTTGATCCAATGTGCCGCCAATTCCACTCCCAGCACCAACGCCACACCCAGAAAGGCCCATAGTATGGCCAGGCCGATGGTCGGCTCATTGCCCGTCACCGCGAGAAAGTTGAAAGGATTGAGGTTTTCTTGCTGCAACACCACGGTGCGACCATGGCTGTCAGTTGTAGTGAGCAGGGCGTTTTTCCAGGGCCAGGTGACATAGAGTGACCCCACCAGAAAGCCGATCAGCACCGACAGGGTTTGGTTGTGATAGCTGTGCAGCAGCCAGAGCAGGAAACGCGAGAAGACCACTAAACCGCAGATACACCCGGCGCCGAACCAGAGTAATTTCACGATTTCCAGATTGTGGATTGCCTGCAAAAATACCGGATACAGACCAACCAACAATAAAATAAAACTCCCGGAAATGCCCGGCAGAATCATGGCGCAGATGGCAACAAAACCGCCGAGGAACAAAATCCAGCCGTGCCCGGGCAACTGCGCGGGCGCCATAAAAGAGATGGCGAGAATAAATGCAATGCCGAACAGCAAACCAAAGGCTTCAGTCAGCCCCCAACCCCGCTGCTCGCGCACCAAATGATAAATCGACGCGGCGACCAAACCGGAAAAAAACGCCCAGACCAAAATCGGGTAAGCATCCATCGCCACTAGTACCACTGCAGCAAACGTCTTGAGGCTGATAAGAATGCCGCCAAACAAGGCCACCAGAAAATTGCCATTAATGTATTGCCAGGTTTTAACAATCCCCTCTCGCTTGAGCATCAACAGCACCGCTGGTGTACAGCGTTTGAGCGAACTGAGCCACTCATCGTAGATACCGGTAATAAATGCGATGGTGCCGCCGGAAACGCCAGGCACTACATCGGCGGCCCCCATACACAAACCCTTGAGCAGGATAAACAAGTAGTCTTTAATCGTTCGGTTGGGCTGATGCAAAGCAAGCTCCTTTTCTACGCTGGTCAGGTAGAGATAATGGGAAAGGGGAATAGTAAGCTGGGGCGAGTGTGCCTGATGAGCGCGCAGATCGACAAGTCAATCACCAAAGAAGTGGCGATTAATCGCCGTAAAAACTTGCGCCCGCAAATCGCTGCTCTCATTGACCAGTTGATGCCCGGCACCAGGAATCAACTCGATCCGGGCATTGGGCAATGCGCGCCAAATCTGCTGCAAGTTGTAACGCCAGGCGACTGTTAAATCGTCAGTACCCTGAATGACCAAGAGCGATTTCTCAAGCGGGGGAAAACGGCGGAACTGCTGATCCCAGGCCTTCATCGCCCCCACCCAGCGCACCGACAGCGTGCGCGATTGTAAACAATCCAGCTCATCAACAAAGTGGATAAAGTCCGGATTGTGGGAATTACGCGAGCGGCCGCGCGGCATTCGCTTGATAAACGAGTGCACCAACGCATACAAAAACCGGCCGGAATAGCGCCAGCCGCGAGGCAGTATCAGCGGTGCGCACAAGGCGATGCGCGCCAACCAAGGCGCCGGTCGCACACTGTCGTAACGCCAGAGATAATTCAATAACACTGAACCGCCGGTGCTCTGCCCCAAGGCAAAGTAAGGTGCGGGCAAGAGTTTCTGTGCAATGGTTAAAATTACATCCAACACATCGGCATAGTGATCAAACGAATCGATTGCAACCTGCTCTCCGCTACTCAGGCCATGGCCAGGCAAGTCAAACGCCAATACCGCAAAGCCTTGTTGCAGACCAAACTCAATCGCATTGCCAAAAAGCCCCACGTGATCGTAATAACCGTGCACCACCACCAAAGTACCTCTGGGGTTTTCCGGCAGCCAATAATGGGTGGCTATGCGAAAACCGCACGCATCGATTGTGCCAAAACCATGGGTGATGCCCGTATGGGTTCGCGCGAAATTGATCGCATAAAAATCCAGGTAGGCCTGCGCGGTGGCATCTGTAGCCCAGTTCGCATCCGCGGCGGGGGAAAACAGAAGTCCCGGCAGGTGCGCCCTTAAAAAGTCGCGCCCCGCAGAATCGAAACGGGATTGACTGCCTCTGGAATCACTCATAGTTTGCTTATGTATCCGGTAACAATAAGAAAATAGCGGCCGATTTATGCACATTCACATTAACGGGTAAAAATAGCGGATGACAACGAAATCACAGCATTCAGGAATTCGATGCGACACAACCCATGCCATCCTCTATAATCTTGCGGTCGAACCACCAGACCTAAAAAACACATAACAATGACAACCAGGGTTTGAACTCATGCAAAAGCACATATTCAACATACACGACGTGATTCTGTTTATGACGGTCGCCGAGTGTATCCTACTGGTAATTTTTCAGGCGATACTCCCGGTCAAAAATCAACTCGCCAACCGCCTGCTCAGCATTTTCCTATTATCGATTGCCGTCAGCTCAGCCTGCATTATGGTGCTCTGGAACGACGATGTAATGCTGTTTGACCTGTTTGATGAAACACTGCTGCCCTACTTTTTGGCAACAGCACAGCTGCTTAAAGGGCCGATGCTGCTGTTCTATGTAATATCGCTCACCGAAGACGCATTCCAGTTTGCCCGGCGCCATTTGCTGCACCTCATCCCCATTGTGATTTCACTCTTGTGGCTCTTGGTATTCCAACTCGACAGCTCTGACTTGCGCTTTAAAACCATTGGTCAGACTGAAACCGAGCGCCAAATTGCCAATAGCCTCTGGCATTTTATTAAAATCATGCCGTTCTTTTATGCACTCGCCGCCGTTAACCGTGTGCGCCTGTACCGGATCGGGTTGCACAATCAATACTCCAACTTTTCTCCCACCGAGCCCACTTGGCTAAATATGCTGAGTTTGGGGTTTTTGTTTACCTGGAGCTTCTCAATTCTGGTGCATGTTGTTGCCAACACAGTGGCACTGGGTGCTCCGCAAATATCTGATCTATTTGGAATTACCGAAAACTACATTATTTTCATTTTGATCAATGCATTGTTTATCAACAGTGTGGTGCACACCCACAAATTACTCACCACCAAACCGGAAGTCGCCAAAGACAAAACCGATGAAAAACTGACCGACTCAGCGATTCAAAAAGTACAGTTAGGCATGGAAGTCCAGAAATTATTTTTAAAACAAAACCTGAATATCGATGAATTTTCCAAACGCATCAACCTGCCGGTAAAAGAAGTCTCCGCCGTAATCAACAAACACTACGGCACCAATTTTTTTGAATTTATGAACAGCTACCGAGTGGAAGAAGCGAAACGTTTGCTGGGCGACGCTCAACACGCCGATATGACGGTAATGGATGTGTTATTGCACGCAGGCTTTAACAGTAAATCGGCTTTCCATCGCTTTTTTAATCGTTTAGTGGGAATGTCGCCGACTGAATACCGGAAGCAACTTTTACAGAAAGACGTGAAAACGGTTTGAAAGAGCGGATGTAATAACTATTTTTACTTTTTGGTATTGACTCAAAATGCCCAAGCGGGTTTAATACGCGCCTCTTGCGAAGCGAGCTTCACACAGCAAACAAGCAAGTGACACGCCCAGATAGCTCAGTCGGTAGAGCAGTGGATTGAAAATCCTCGTGTCCCTGGTTCGATTCCGGGTCTGGGCACCATGATTCCCTTGTGGATCAAGGTGCTAAAATCACGTACTTGATCGTCACAAAGCGTCTATACAAATGCGATAGACATGAAAAAACCTCCCGCGCGGAGGTTTTTTTGTTTATACACAGCATCAAGGCAAATTTGCCAGCGCACCACCTACCCACCCACTCAACACCCAGCGCTTGGCGAGAATAATCTGCCTCATTAATCCCTGTTTAAATTGGCTCACTTTAGTTGCATGAGCATTGGTATCGGCAGATACACCTGACCGGCCCGTAAGCCCATTCTGGACATGGACACCAGCATCCACACCCAATAAAAAAGCCAGCGAAAGCTGGCTTTAGAGAAAACAGATTTTTAGATCACTGTGGAATTAACCGCAGCACCCTGACACCATGTGCAGGCACATTGATAGTGAGTTTTTCTGCCGTGCTGCCTTTTTCATCGCTCCAGATATCGCGCCAGTTGAATTTTTTCTTGTCGAAGAAAATTTCGTGTTTGCTGATATCGTCTTTCATGTAATGGAATGCCCAATCCAAACTATAAGTCGTTGCCGCATCGGCGCGATTTAAAAACAGGACAGCAAACTCACCTTTTTCCAAGGGTTTTACAAAAATTTCAAAGTCGCCTTCATCAATCCATTTCATGGCTTGCACACCTAGCTTGTCCTGATTGATGGCAAGTGTATCTTTGTGGGTGAGAATTTTTTTGGTGGCCTCGCTCATGTTGCGCAAATCATTACCGGCGATCAGTGGTGAAGCCATAATTGCCCAGAGCGAAAAGTGCGCGCGATCTTCCTCTTCGGTCATGCCGTTGCCGACTTCCATCATGTCCATATCATTCCAGTGTCCCGGACCGGCGTATTTACGCAAACCCGCTTGTTTATCGAGGATGGGCAATACGCCCCATGACGACCAGGAGCCGTGGTTGTGCTCGCAATTCCAGCAGGGATAAATATCGCCGGTGGTGCGCCATGAATGACCAACGTCAGTTGCCCACTCCCAGGGTTTGTTATCGCCCCACTCGCAAATGCTAAACAACATTGGGCGGCCCGCTTTATAAATCGCATCACGCATAGTGGCGTAGGCCGATTTGGGATTGATATCTTTGGTATCGCACCAATCGTATTTGACGTAATCAATTCCCCAGCTCGCATAAGTAACTGCATCTTGATACTCATGACCACGGCTACCCGCACGACCGGCACAGGTGGTTGCGCCTGCGTCAGAATAAAGTCCGATTTTTAATCCTTTAGAATGCACATAATCAGCAAGCGCTTTCATACCCGATGGAAAATTCTTTTTATCAACTTGGATAAAACCTTGTTTATCGCGTTCACCGTGCCAGCAATCATCGATATTAATGTATTCATAACCCACTTCTTTCATGCCCGATGACACCATCGCATCGGCCATTTCACGAATCATGTTTTCATTTACATTGCAGGCAAAAGTATTCCAACTGTTCCAACCCAACTGCGGCGTTTTGGCGAGCTGATCAAATTTTTGCGCATGGGCTTGGCCACCCAGCACCAGCGCTGCGGCAATAAAACCGAGACTGAGCAATAGTTTGTTAGTCATAAAATTTACCTGTGTAATTGCAGTTTTTATTTGAGAATGTCGTTTTTAATTTAAGAACGCCGGTGTTTTTATTTATGGATAATACTAATCATACAAATTAAATGATTTGTAAAAAAAACTGCAATTCACATTGCAGTTTTTTACTGTTCAATCATTTATTTTTTATTGAGAGCGTGAATACTATTATTAAATTGTTGGATGATCGCAATGGTCGAGGTATCTGTATCGAACACACCGTACATACCCTGCTGCTCTTGTGGTGGATCGCCATTCAGGTCATCGCCTTCCTGCCACCAATAATTACTGCGCGTCGTGCGCCCTGCACCATTCCATGCCCAAAAATTGTAACCGGCAATTGGCTCGCCTTTTTGCATGCGCGGCAGAAGCACATCGAACACCTGCTGATAAAATTTATCGCGGTATTGCGTAGTCGCTTTAATATCGTATGAACCCATATCGCGATCCAAACCAAACTCCTCCAATACGATAGGTTTATTTATCGCTTTGGCAGCATCGATGTGCGAATTCAAATAATCTTTACCTTTTTCCCACCCGGTATCCCAGGTTTCAGCCGGTTTGGTCTTATCAAACCAGCCCCAATTTCTGATCCACATATGGTAAGTCAGGTAATCTACATTCACTGAACTGTGCGCATCGGCAAATAATTTTGCATCGTTAACAGAACCCATCAGGCCTTCACTACCGGTGCTAACCAAATGGTGTGGATCGAGACTTTTGATGTAAGCGGTAACCCCATTGATCCAATCAATATAAATTTGTTTTTCTTTCGCCGTGGTTTTGGAATTGCCCGGACGCGGTTCATTGGCCAATTGCCAGGACATAATCGTTGCATCATCCGCATAGGCTTTGCCATTGACAGTATTTGTGCGAGTGATAATTTTTTTAATGGTATTGCGATACTCCTGCTGCGCTTTTTCGCTCTGATAAAAGCTGGCAGATTTGGCCATGAAGCCTTCCCAATCATTGGTGACATTCGGGTCCTGTACCGGTTGGCCATCAATCCAGCTCATGTATTGCGTCATACCGCCAGACCATTGCCAGAAATTATTAAAGTACAACACTACCGTCATATCGCGCTTGGCCAATTCAACCAATAAATAGTCCAGACCTTGCAGCAAGCTTTCATCGTAATTACCAAAGCCATTTGTCGTGGCCGGTTTTACCGATGAATTGATATCGCTTTTTTCCGATACTGCCAGTACGCGCAAATTGTTTACACCCATTGCCTTGAGCGTATCCAACTCTTTGGCCAGGCGCGCGCGATCACCTACCTTACTGGGCGAACCTAAATAGGCTGCGTACCACATATTGGTACCGGCGATGTAATAGGGCTGGCCATTTTTCTGGAAATGCGTACCCGAAACTTTGACAAAACCGTCCGCAGCGGGCCCGGCAGAAGCCACAGATTGGGTGTTATTACAGGCGACCAAGGCAAACAAACACGCCATCAAAAACGCAGCAATTGAAAATCGATTGTATTTATTCATTATTTATTTCCGCTGAGAAAAGTAACCAGTTCAAACACTTTTTTGCAAATAGCGAATTGCTTCCATCATTGCGCGACCATTGTGATAGGGGCATTTCCAAAAACCCACTTTATAGTAAGAATCAGAATTCAGTTTATTCAGGCTGGATAACCAAAACCACTCGCCGCGCTCATGATCGATTTGATAGGTTTTAATAAACCTCCAACAATTTTCAGCCGCGCGATAATACTGCTCTTCACCGGTAGTGGCATAGGCATACAGAAAACCAACCAGAGCCTCAGCCTGCACCCACCAGACAGTATCTACATTAGTACGTCGGGTAGAAAAATCAAACGAGTCGATCACCTGCCCGTGCTCACCAATAGCCTCATTTACAGTCACCTGTGCAATGCTGATCAGTGTCGGCGTTAATTTGGAGGTGTACACTGCATCACCGAGTGATTCCAATGCTTTTGCAATTAACCAACTGGCTTCAATATCATGCCCGTAGGTATAACCCGGAGAAAAATCTTTCCACTCCAGATCCATAAACATACGCAGGTGATGCGTATTTTTATCGATCATGTACTTATCGAACATCTCAATATTGTACCTAAGCGCTGCTTTGACTTCTGCGCCGGGGTGCACCTGATACAAGGTTGTATAGGCTTCCAGTATGTGCAAATGCGTATTTTGGGATTTGGGGTAGTTCAAATCTTTTTCGCTGAGGCGCAAATCATCAATCACGCCCCACTCGCGTGTAAAGGCTTCAAGATAACCTTCATGCGCGTGATCAATTGCGTATCGTTCAACTAAATTAAAACATTCCAGCGCATGCGCGAGTGCCTGTTCGTCGCGCGTGAGCTGGTAGTAAGCGCAGAGCGCATAAATCGTAAACGCCTGCGCATAAACTTGCTTTTTGGTATTAATGGGCATGCCAGCTGCATTTAATTCCCAATATACACCGCCGTGTTCATTATCGAAAAAGTGCGCTATCACATAATCGTAGGCGCGCGTCGCGCAATTGCGATAAACGGGGTTATCCACCTCCTGCGCGACTTCGCTAAAAAACCACAAAATACGCGCATTTAAAATAATCCCCTTGCTCGCATGTTTGACCGGCTGATTCTGCGCATCAATTTCGCCGTAAAAGCCACCCTGCTCATGATCGACTGTATGTGCAGCCCACCAATCAGCAATAGCAATTAACTCTGCTCGAAATTCTTGTTGCAGTGGTGCAGAACGCACAGGAAGACTCGCGACCTGCATGGGTTACACCAAGTCCTTAAGCACTTTTAAATTTGCACTGATCAATTCATTGCGCACCGCAACAGAGGCAGCAGAGCGCAAACCATCTGCCGGCGTGTTTTTGCAATAGTCGATCAGCTTTTCCACGGTTGAAGTAGCAACATGCATGCGCGTATCGGATGACGCGTAATAAATAAATACTTCATTTTTTTCATTCACTATCCAGCCATTGGCAAATGCCACGTTGGAAACATCGCCCACACGTTCTGCGCCATGCGGTGCAATAAAATGGCCTGCCGGGCTGTGCGTAACAACCCAGGGGCGCTCCAATTCCGTCATGAACATATACAATGTGTAACGCAAACCTGCAGCAGTATTGCGCACGCCGTGCGCGAGGTTTAACCAACCTTCTGCGGTTTTAATTGGCGCCGGGCCCTGGCCATTTTTGACTTCTTTAATGGTGTGGTAAACCTTGCCGTCTACGATCACTTCCGATTTCACTTCAGCGCGGGTCATGTCGTCCACTAAACCCCAACCGATACCGCCGCCACCGCCAACACTGATAAAACCATCTTGCGGGCGCGTGAACAAACCGTATTTACCATCGATAAATTCCGGATGCAAAACCACGTTGCGCTGCTGGCCGGAGTAAGTAATTAAATCCGGCAAACGCTCCCAGCTAATTAAATCTTTAGTGCGCGCGATACCGCATTGGGCTTCTGCTGCAGAGGTATCGTTAGGGTGATTTAAATCTTTGCGTTCGGTGCAAAATAAACCGTAGATGTAGCCATCTTCATGCGCGGTCAAACGCATGTCATAGACGTTGGTATCCGGGCGATCCGTTTCCGGCATGGTGATGGGATAATCCCAAAAGCGGAAATTGTCGATGCCGTTCGGGCTTTCAGCAATCGCAAAAAACGATTTGCGATCAACACCTTCAACACGCACGGCCAAAATATATTTACCGTTCCATAAGATCGCACCTGAGTTAAATGCGGCATTAACGCCCTGGCGCTCCATCAAATGCGGATTGGTTTTTTCATTCAGATCGTAACGCCAAAAAATAGGCGCATGTTCTGCGGTGAGAATCGGGTTCTCGTAACAATCGTAAATACCATTGCCCTGCGCTTTCACAGTATTTTTTTTGGTGACCAGCACTTCGTGTTGTTGCAACAGCGCCTTGGCTTTTTCTTTAAAACTACTCATGTTCCCAATACTCCAATGAGTTTTGCTAGTGTGTCGTTCTGATAGGTGTTTCATCACCCAACGGATTTAAACGTAATCGATTACACCGGTAGTTAAAATTTTTTGCACTGCAGGAAAATCTGCAGCGCAAAAAATAACTATCAGGATTTAGTTAATAAATGTTCGTCATTAGTGCCTTGCAATAGCACCGCAGGTGTATCTGCTGCATAGTCTTCCAATTTTTTGTACCAGTTAAACCAGAGGAAAATACTGGTAATAACCGCAATAACCATAGCGATAATAAATTCAGGCCAGTGTTTGATCACCATGAAAATCGGCGCCGCCACCAGTGAGGTTTGCCATACAATTCCCACCACTACATTGATTGCATCACGCGCAAAATTTTTGTTGGCGCCAACTTGCGGATAGTCTTTTTGCACTTCGGCCAATACTGGCGCCCAGAAACCCCAGGGGCGAACTTTGGTGTAAAACTTTTTCAGCACGTCCATATCATCCGGTTTGGTCAGCAGCGATCCAATTACACAGGCGGCGATACAGGCAATGAACATAAACGGAAATGCATTAATGGGAGATATATCGGTAAAAATCAGTGGGAACGCAATGGCAAAACCAGCGACCATTCCCCAGAAATACCCGTACCCATTAAAGCGCCACCAATACCATTTGAGGACATTGGATGCGGTGTAACCACCATAGAGCGCGCTTACCAACCATTGAATAACTTGATTCAAGGTGGGGATAAAAAAGCCGATCGCTACGCCGAGGATTACAAACAACACCGAAATAAAATAACTCATGCGCACATAGGTTTTTGGCGCTGCATCCGCATTGATATAGCGTTTATATAAATCATTCACGACATAAGCGGGCGCTGCGTTTACCGTTGCCGCAAAGGTAGACATAAACGCAGCGAGTAAACCGGCAATTAATAATCCCAATAATCCACTCGGCAAAATCTCACCCGCCAATACCATTGGCAATATCTGTTCAAAATCGACGTCTTTGCCCATCGCATTTAAATCGCCCATAAACAAACCCAGCGCAAGCACGGTTAAACCGGCAATCAGCATGTAGCGCGGGAACATTAAAACGATGGTGACAAAACCACTCATTTTGGCAGCATCTTTCGGTGATTTTGAGGAGAGCACTCGCTGCATATCATAAGTGGGTTGCGGCCCGGCCAAACTTTGCAAAGTACCTTTAAACAACATCAGCATAAAAAAGATGGCAAATAATTCATAACCATCGGCGTCGATTTTGTCATTGGCAGCTGCCAGTTTTTCTGACCAATCCAGATTCAATTCCCAACTGAAGAAAATACTGGTCCAACCTTCCGGGATGGCGGCATTGAGCATTTCCGGTGAGACGCGCTGCATGGCAATAACACCAACCGCAATGCAGGCAATGGTCATAATCACAAATTGGAAAACTTCAGTGAATACCACGCTGAACATGCCGCCTTTCACCACATAGAGCGTCGTAATCGCAGTGATGATCAAACCGTAAAACACGTCATTCATGTGCGAGTCGGTGGACAATTGCCAAGGCATAAATACTGCCGCAAATTTTCCGATACCGATAAATCCATAGGCGATAAACCCGATCACATTGACTAGCGCAAACAGCACCACAATTAAATGCGAAAGGCGCGCTCCGCGTCCCTCGCCAAAGCGGAAAGTAATCCACTCTGCGCCGGTCATCACACCAGAACGGCGCAGCCACGCAGAGAGAAATACCATCAGGAAAATCTGGTTGAACACCGGCCACAACCAGGGAATAAACACGCTGGTCAGCCCATACACAAACAATAAATACACCAGCCACATGGTGCCGGAAATATCGAACATGCCGGACGCATTCGACAGGCCAAGCTGCCACCAAGAAAGTTTATTGCCACCGAGAAAATAACTTTTAATATCTTTTGACGCGCGACTGGAAATCCAGAAGCCCACCACCAGGGTTGCAATGACATAGGCAAGGATGATGGCTATATCCAGAAGTGGAAGATTCATGAACAGATTCCGAATTTATTATGTAGATCGAATGATCGCTTTTCTTATCTGATCCCATTACTTCCGTGCGGCAACTCATCAACAATAATGTTTAACAGAGGGGCTGAGACTCAGGGTAAAACGGCAATCGTCAGTGTCAGATCATCCAAGCATATATCAAGAGTGACCATAAGCACCGACATGGCAAACTAATGTAACCGTTTACATGTTATTTTTCTAGTCTCTTTTGACGAGCTGTAGTAAATTTTCCGGCAAATAAGTCAATCTTCAATAAATCCAATCTCAACTCACCCCCATATCGGCTCCTAAAGGTCGTTTTTATGTCCAATATTCGCGATGTTGCTCGCCTGGCTGGCGTATCTGTTGCAACTGTTTCACGAGCCCTGAGCAACCCCGAAAAAGTCTCCGACGAAAGCCTGGAAAAAGTTCACAACGCAATCGCGCAAGTCGGCTATCGCCCCAATATGCTCGCACGCAACTTCCGCTCGGCGCGCGCCTATGCGGTAGTGGTGCTGGTTCCCGATATCGCGAACCCTTTCTATTCCCTTTTTATCCGCGCCCTGGAAGACCGCGCCCAACAAAAGGGCTACGCGGTATTGCTGGGCGATACCCGTGGCACACCTGAGCGGGAAATGGAGTACATCCGCCGTGTAGAAACTCGTCTGGCTGACGGTATAGTGCAGCTACGCCCCAGCTCGGAAAAAAGCCAGAACAACATTCCGCCCGATATCCCCTGCGTCAACGCCTGCGGCTGCGAATACACCACCGGCCCGGCGATCCGCATCGACAACCGCGCCGCCGCCAAAACTATGGTGAATTACCTGATCAGCCTCGGCCACAAGCGCATTGGGGTGATCTCTGGCCTGAAGGACAACCCTCACGCCATCGACCGCCTCGAGGGTTACAAAGAAGCTCTGGCAGACGCGGGTATACCCTTTGAGAAGGATCTGATTGCCGAGGGCGACTTCACCATGTGGTCAGGCCTCAACGCTGCCTTCCAGTTCTGCAATATGAAAGTTCGCCCAACAGCGGTTTTCTCGATGAACGATGAAATGGCGATAGGCGCTATGCAAACCCTGAAAAACCAGGGCATCCGCATTCCGGAAGATATGTCGGTCACTGGTTTTGACGATATCGCCTACGCCAAATATTCCGACCCCAGCCTCACCACTATTTCGCAACCGGCGGAAGAGATGGGAAAAATGGCGATGGATATGCTGCTAAAAGTGATTGAGGGTGAACCGCTGAGCCAGCGCGAGTGTGTATTGCCAACGGAATTTATTATCCGCAAAAGCACCGGGCCTGCGCCGGGTAAGAAATAACTTGAAGTTGGGCGCTGCCACCCCCACATCGGCGCCTTACTATTCTTCAACTTGTTGTTAAAAGCGCTTGGCATTTTTTGATCAACTGTGGGTGGATTATGAGTGACCTATTTATTCTGCAAAACCAAGACAAACTTTTTCTCGGCCGCCAAAACAACTGGCTGGATGGGCGCGATCTGGCTGCGCTCTACAAAACCGTACATAAGGATGAGGCCATCAACCAGATGTTTGAAGCCAGCTCCAAAGACTACCGGCAGCGCATTAAAGTGCTCAGTTGCAGCGCCAATGAGAAAGGCTTGCCAGTGATCGACCCGGAATTGATGCCCGAACCACTGCCCAAAGCAGGTAAAGATTTATTTGAAACCCTGGAGCAGGCTGCAGCACCCGGCGCACCGGATGAATCCTCGGCACCACAGGCTGACTTGACCTAAACTTTGTCCACTTATCCCTATCCCGTTATTTACGCCCCCTGCGGCCTACCCGATTGCTCTTGCAGCTAAAGGAATCTGAAGTGTCTGTATCCCAAGGCTTAGACCAGCACCTATCGCACGAACTGCTCGCCACCTTCGCTGAGCCAGCCAACAATGCCAGCTTGCGGGGAATATTGCGCGGGCTGGAAAAAGAAAGCCTGCGCGTTAAACCGGAAGGCACACTGGCGCAGACCGATCACCCACAGGCACTCGGCTCAGCACTCACGCACCCGCATATCACCACTGACTACAGCGAAGCGCTGCTCGAATTCATCACCGAGCCATTCACTGATGTGGAACATTTGCTCGAGCAACTGGATAACATCCATCGCTTCACCTATCAACAACTCGACAGTAACCGCGAACGCCTTTGGCCTGCGAGTATGCCTTGCACGCTAGGCAGCGATGCGGAAATTCCGGTTGCGCGTTACGGCACATCCAACAGCGGCAAGATGAAAACGGTGTATCGCGTAGGATTGGGGCATCGCTATGGCCGCTCCATGCAAACCATTGCGGGTATCCACTACAACTTTAGTTTGCCGGATGATTTTTGGCGCGCGCTGCAAACACAGAGCGGCAACCAGCAATCACTACAGGATTTTAAAACCGAACGCTACTTTGGCTTGATCCGCAATTTCCGCCGCAATTTTTGGTTGCTGATTTATTTATTTGGCGCATCGCCTGCAGTCTGTTCCTGTTTTGTAAAAAATCGCGCGCACAAATTGCAGCCGTTTCCCGCCGCTGAAAAAACCATGTATTTGCCTTATGCAACATCGCTGCGTATGGGCGATTTGGGCTACCAGAGTGATGCGCAAAAAACCCTGGTAGTGAATTACAACAACCTCAGCGATTATTTAAAAACCTTGTGCGGTGCGATTACCCACAGCCATCCAGCTTACGAGCAAATCGGCGTAAAAGATAGCGCGGGAAATTATCAGCAACTCAACAGCAGTTTGCTGCAAATCGAAAATGAATTTTATTCCAGCATCCGCCCCAAACGCACCACCGAGCGGGGCGAAACGGCATTGCAAGCATTGCGCTTGCGCGGCGTGGAATACGTGGAAGTGCGCTGTGTGGATTTAAATCCGTACGAGCCGCTCGGCATTACCATCGAGCAGATGGAAGTGATGGATGCATTTTTACTTTACTGTTTATTGAGCGATAGCCCGGCAACTGACGAGCGCGAATTTTATCAGGGGCAGGAGAACCAAAAGCGCATCGTCAATAGCGGACGCGATCCAGCACTGGAACTATTGCGCGGCGATAACAGCGTACCCATGCGCATATGGGCACAGGAAATTTTGCAGGGCAGCACTGCCTGTGCGGAATTGCTCGACCAGGCTAAAGGTGGCGATGCTTATCGTCAGTCACTCACCCTGCAATTTGCCAAACTGGAAAATCCCGAGCTGACGCCTTCAGCGCGTGTACTGCGCGATATGACCAGCGCGCAGCAAAGTTTTTACGCGCACACACTGGCATTGGCTGAACAGCATCGTGCTTATTTTGCAACGCGGCCATTGGCAGAAAAAGACTACACAGAATTTGCGCAGATGAGCGCTCAGTCACTGCAAACACAAACGGAATTGGAAACTAAGCAACAAATGAATTTTGATACCTATCTGGAAAGCTATTACGCCCAGTATCGCGGTTGTACCGGTTGCGGAAGTTAAGGCAGGCATTATTACGGAGCAAATAGTGAATCAGTCGCCCGCAACGAGCGAATGATTCGCTGCATTATTTCTGCACGACAAAATTATTGAAAAACAAATCAGACGCAGGGCCTTTGACTGGCTTGATAGAATCGAGGGAAGGCGCCGCCGATGCTGTAGCATCCTCCATTTTATGCTCAGGTTCTTTTTCATCATCGTGCTTGGCAATTTTTTTAGCGGCATCTTTCTTTTTATCCGCACTGTGTTTTGCGTCATGCTCGTCAGGATCGTGCCCTTCCACTTTCAAGAGCGCTTTATTAATTTCAGCCAACGCATACACGCGTAAATATTCCTTACCTTCAGCGGTGCTGATCGCCTCTTCCGTTTGCGCGCTAAGGATACTCACCAGACGATCGCGGATTAATGGTAAGTGATGCATCACCTCAGTGGCATCCTCTCCGGTTTCTGTGCGAATCGATAATTCCGCCTTGATAAACCGCGCCTTACCCGGCCCACCGTAATTCACCACTAACGCAGGTTCCAGCGGAATATAATTAACCCCCTCCGCTACCGCAGGTCCACCACCACTGGCCAAGGTCGGCAGCGCCGATACCCACCCAAGGATTGCAACACAATATTTAACAGCCACTTTCATATTCGCTCCAAACATCTGAACTTGCGCGCTACTTTGCGCTCCAACTGACGCGATAATCGCACTGCCCCAAAGCATAGACTATTCCGCTGGCGTCAGGCTGCGCTTTTGCGTTGCCATTGCACAATCGAGAGCAGAAAACTACTGGCTCTGGTGCAGGCTTATTGCTTACCATTAGCCGCACCCCTTATCGACCAAACGCACACCCAACAATAAGCAGTATCCCTTTTTAAGGATTTATTATGATCCCCAGTTTTCGCAACACCAATTTTCTTATCTTTATCGCCTGCACATTAATGATCCTCGCCGCTGCCTATATGGAGCACGTGATGAAGATGATCCCCTGTTCACTTTGTATCACCCAGCGCGGTTTCGTGGTCCTCACTGGCCTCTTGGCACTGGCTGCAGCACTGCATAATCCTGCGCTCACTGGCCGGCGCACCTATGCCGTATTGGGTATTGTCAGTGCCATCCTTGGTGCCTGTTTTGCTGGTCGCCAACTATGGTTACAAAGTTTACCTGCCGATCAGGTGCCCGCCTGTGGACCCGGTTTGGCTTATATGTTTGAAGTGTTCCCGTTTATGGAAGCGCTGGAGCTGCTACTGCAGGGCGATGGCAACTGTGCCCACGTCGATAAAATCCTTGGTCTAAGCCTTGCCGCCTGGACGTTTATGGCCTTTATCGGCTTGGCTGCAGTGAACCTATACCAACTGCTGCGCAAGCAAGACAAACTGGTCTAGGTGTCTTGCCCTCACGCAGAAGATGGCCTATTGTGGCAAACTCAAAACCAACAGCAGTGTGTTTGACTCTTCCTGAAGCCAGCGTGCGGCCTCATTAAAAACACACTGCGTCGAACAACGCATAGGATTACCTGATGTTAGAAAATTGCAAAAGTGCCAAAGAACGCTGGGGCGGTGTGAGTGAAATTATTGATCGCTGGCTGGAAGAGCGTCAGGCAATGCTGGTGCAATACTGTGCACTGAGCGGCTTGGACCAGGACTTGAGTGACCTGCAGCGCGGTGAGAAATTGCGCAGCTTTTGCCAGATTCTGGTGGACTATGTATCCGCTGGCCACTTTGAAGTCTACGATCAATTGATCAAAGAAGGGCGCGAGTTTGATGACGCAGAAGCCCTGCAAGAAGCCAGCAAACTCTATGACACTATCGATACCACCACCGAAAGACTGCTGGATTTCAATGATAAGTATTTAGAAACCGACGACATCAGCTCGCTCACGGCCGACCTGTCGCACTTGGGCGAAGCACTCGAAGTGCGTTTTAGTACCGAAGACCGCCTTATCTCGGTGCTGCACACATCGCACAAAGATTTGGTTAGCTAATTAGTCAAACCATAAAATTACTGCCATAAAAAAACCCGCTCATGAGCGGGTTTTTTTATCGTCATAAGATCGGGTCAAATCTTATTTAGCTTCTGCCGCAGCTTCAGGCGCTTTGATTTCCAACAATTCAACTTCAAAAATCAAGGTTGATGATGGTGGGATTGGGCCTTGACCGCCAGCGCCGTACGCCAACTCTGACGGGATTACGATTTCCCACTTGGAGCCTTGTGGCATCAATTGCAGGGCTTCAGTCCAGCCTGGAATTACACCATCCAACGGGAAGGTTGCTGGTTGGCCATTTTTAACAGAGCTATCAAAT
Organism: Cellvibrio fibrivorans; assembly: GCF_031457055.1. Lineage (NCBI taxonomy): Bacteria > Pseudomonadati > Pseudomonadota > Gammaproteobacteria > Cellvibrionales > Cellvibrionaceae > Cellvibrio > Cellvibrio fibrivorans. The sequence goes on from NZ_JAVDVX010000001.1 coordinate 568,025, forward strand.
TCAGTACCGTTGATCAGCTTGCCGACATAGTTAACAGTAACAGTGTCAGTCGCTTTTGGCTTGGCGCCTTTACCTTCGGTGATTACTTTGTATTGCAGGCCGCTTGCAGTGGTAGTTACACCTTCTTTAGCCTTGTTTTCTTCGAGGAATTTTTTGCCTTCAGCAATATTGGTTTCGCTCAGTTTCTTTTGTTCTTCTTCTTGTTTAGCCATGGCTTTTTGCTGAACTTCCTGCATGATCTTTTGCATATCTTCTTCACTGATGCGAGAAGGTTTGCCATCGCGGATATCAGTCAGCGCCAATGACAATGAGTCAGGCTCAATGGTCAGGCCACCATTTTGCAGGTTTTTACCCAAATTTTGACCAATGATGTAGTTCGCTTTTTGCTCCAGAGTCGCCAGCTTTGCACTGTCATCAACCGGTTTTGCTTCTTCTTTTTTGTTGCAGCCCATCAAGCCAGCAGTAGCAGCCATCAGGCCAACAACCAATAAACGTTTGTTAAACATAATGCACCTTATTAGTAATCATTGATTTGTAATCGTTGTCTGTGTGAAGCAAGCGTGCCGCTCACTTGGTCCTAGCCGACACCTTATACTGCGGCGCCAGAGCAGGCGGCAATGGTATACCAACTCCAGCCAAATGTGCGCGTTTTTAGCGCCTACCCATGTTAAACCGCTAGCCAAAGTGTGTGCTGCAGCCCATTTACCTCCAGGGCGCTTAAGCCGCTAGCATCAGAACCGGTTCAGACTGCTTGCTTTTCACAAAGTTCACGTCCTTTACCCTCTATCGCTCAGGGTTATTGCCAGCTAAAGTACAAGCCCATCGCCCCGCATAGAGGCATACACTTTTTAGTGGGGCGCAGCTACAATTCGCCCGAAATGCATCAACAATTTGCTGTGCCACTCATTAGACGTTTTCAACGCTTTTTTCATACAGGTATTTTTTATGGCCGCCACCAAAACTCCAAAAAATTCAATTGCTGAATTGGAACAAGAAATCGCCAAGCTAGGTGCTGCGCTGGATAAAGCGCGCGCGCAAGAACTTGCTGCTGCAGAAAAAACAGTTGCTGCGGAAAACAAAGCGCTGGTCAGCGCCAAGAAAAAAGTGGCTGACCTGGCGAAAAAAGAAAGCAAAACGCCCGCTGCCAAAGCGCGCCTGAGCCAGGCGAAAAAAGATTTAGCCACGCAAGCCAAAGTCGTTGCTGGCGCACAAGCATTGCTGGACAGCTTAAAAGCAGCGCAAGCAGCGAGCAAAGAAATTGCCAAGGCGGTTGCAGAACAGCTCAAAGGCAATGCTAAAAAAGCCGGTAAGGCCGCCAAAGGAAAACCTGCAAAAACAGCTACAGCAAATGCTGATGCACCCAAAGCTGAAAAAACCGCAACCAAAAAAGTAGCGAAAAAGTCCGAAACAAAAACAACAGAGCCAGTAAAAAGCGCCGCAACCAAAACCAAGGCGACTAAAGCCAAAGCGACCAAAATCAAGCCTACTGCAACACCTGAAGCTGCCCACGCTGCAGTTGCTGCCGAACAGCCAGCTCCAAAAGTTGCAGCCGCTAAAAAACCTGTCGCAAAAAAAGCCCCTGTTAAAAAAGCGCCAGCCAAAAAAATAGAAAGCACCACTGAAACTGCTGCACCTGCACCAACTGCTGTTGTTGAGGCACCTGCTGCCCCAGCAGTTGAAGCACCAGTTGTGGTTACCGAGCCATCTGCTGTTGAAACACCGGCAGTCGCGGCGAGCATCGAATCACCTTCGACTGCCACACTGCCCTTCGATGATGACCAAGGTTCATTAAATTAAGTGCCAGCTGAATCACGTCGGGTTACATAAAAAAGGGCGCCAACGGCGCCCTTTTTTAATAACAAAAGATTCAAACCTACGCACAAAATCTCGGTCATACTCAAGCAGGATAATCAGGAGAGCTTCGTCATGCACACATCCGCTATCACAATGCCGCAACTGTTTGAACAATTAGGTTTGGAATCCAGCAATCTGGCCATCGCGCGCTTCATCAAACATCATCATTTACCTGAGGATATTAAGCTGCAAGCCGCCGATTTTTGGACCCAATCGCAACGCCAATTTATTAAAGATAGCCTGCAACAGGATTCCGACTGGTGTGAAATTGTCGACCAGTTGGATGCGCTCTTGCGCCACTGAGTCAGTACTATTTACCGAGCAATGCCAGCAATTCCGAAATCGCTGTATCAGCAACATTAAGTTGCCGTAAGTAAAAGCGCAGATTTTCACCAGCAGTCGATAGATACGTATTGGCTGTGCCTGGATTCTCCCAAGTGTGCGCCAATCCTTGCAATAGCGACTGCAATTGTTTTTCCGCGAGCGATTCCGCCTGTTTAATTTGGCTGCGCACTTGTTCGATATCCGGATCCGCACCACCAAATTCTGTTTTCATCCGCCGCCGCAATTGTCGCAGCGGTACAACATAGTGCTCGTCCCATGCGTGGATACGCTTCTGCGCGTTGCGCAGACGCGCTGCATCCAGAGTTAATCCTCGCTGTTCCAGCCAGAGGCACCATAACAATACATTCACATTTACCCCATGCTCATCTTGCAGGCGCAGGCACGCATCCGCCACACCGGCGCGGGCATACTGGCGCAGGGAAAAATCCCACAGATTGGATCTATCATCGAGTGACGCAGTGGGCATAACAAAATCCGCTAGCAGAGGTTTGGGGCAAGTCTGCTAGAATGCGCGCCATGATTCAATTACAAAACACTTCCGTTCAGCGCGGCACCAAATTTTTATTAGATGGCGCCGACCTCACTATTTATCCGGGCCAGAAAGTCGGTTTAATCGGCGCCAATGGCACTGGCAAATCCACCTTGTTCCAATTGTTGCTCGGCAAACTGCACAGCGATACCGGCACGCTTGATATCCCCAAACAGTGGCGTGTAGCACATATGGCGCAAGAGGTTGGGCATACCAGCCGCAGCGCGCTCGATTATGTGCTCGACGGCGACAGCGAATTGCGCCGTCTGGAACAGGAAATTGCCACCGCCTTGCAAGATCCGGAACACAATGGCGAACAACTCGCACACCTGTATAGCGATATGGAAAATATCCATGCGTACACCGCACCCTCGCGCGCGCAGCAGTTGTTGAATGGTTTGGGCTTTGCGCCGGGCGATGATAAACGCCCAGTATCGGATTTTTCCGGTGGCTGGCGCATCCGTTTAAATCTCGCCCAAGCATTGATGTGCCCATCGGATTTATTGCTGCTCGATGAACCGACCAACCATTTGGATTTAGATGCGACCCTGTGGCTGGAAGAGTGGCTCAAACGCTATCCCGGCACCTTGATTATTATTTCGCACGACCGCGATTTTCTCGACAATATTGTCGATCGCATTGTGAATATTGAAAAACAAAAACTCGATAATTACAGCGGCAACTATTCTGCGTTTGAACGCCAACGCGCCGAAAAACTCGCACAGCAACAGGCGAGTTTTGAGAAGCAGCAAGAGCGTATTGCCCACGTTGAAAATTATATTCGCCGCTTCCGCGCGCAAGCTACCAAAGCGCGCCAGGCGCAGAGCCGGATTAAAGAATTGGAGCGCATGGAAAAAATAGCGCCCGCGCATATCGATTCGCCATTTACGTTTACCTTTAAATGCAACGATAAAATGTCAGTGCCGCTGGTGCACATCGCGCGCGCCGACATTGGTTACGGCACTAAAGTCGTTTTAAATAAAGTTGAATTGAGTATTCGCGCTGAAACCCGCGTAGGCTTGCTCGGCCCCAACGGTGCAGGTAAATCGAGCTTGGTAAAAACCCTTGCCGGTTCCTTACCTTTGTTAGCTGGTGATCGCACTAACGGCGAACATTTTAAGCTCGGCTACTTTGCGCAACATCAATTGGAAGCACTGGATATTAATGCTTCCGCGGCATTACACATCCAACGTTTGGCGCCACAGGCACGCGAGCAGGAAATCCGAGATTTCCTCGGCAGTTTTGATTTCCACGGCGACCGCGCCTTTGAACCCATCACCCATTTTTCCGGCGGCGAAAAAGCGCGTTTGGCATTAGCGATAATCGCATGGGAAAAACCCAACGTATTATTGCTCGACGAACCCACCAACCATTTGGATTTGGAAATGCGCCACGCGCTCACCATGGCGCTGCAGGAATTTGAAGGCGCGGTGATTGTGGTATCGCATGATCGCCACTTGTTGCGCAATACAGTGAATGAATTTTTGCTGGTTGCAGATGGTAGTGTGAGTGAGTTTGATGGCGATCTGGAAGATTATTACAAATGGATGCAGCAACAAAAAACCAATGCGGCTACCGCTGAAAAAGAAACTGCCATTGCCAGTGAGAGCGACAGCAAAGTCGATAAAAAAACCCAGCGCCAACAGTCGGCAGCGCAGCGTGCGCAGTTGAAACCACTCACCAACAAATTAAAAAACCTCGAAAGCCAGCTGGAAAAACTGCAGAAGCGTTTAGCCGAAATCGAAACTTTATTGGGCGATAGCAGTATTTACGAGGATAAAAACAAAACCAAACTGCAAGAGTTATTGGCCGAACAAGGCAAGCTGCAAGCTCAACTGGAAGAGACTGAAGAAAACTGGCTGATGGTCAGCGAAGAATTAGAGGCGGCAAGCCAATAAGTTTATCAACGAATATATATCATCTGAAAATAAAAAAGCCGGAATAAATTTCCGGCTTTTTTATTACTACTGCAACATTAGAAATTCATGCGCAAACCAATGCCAATTTCTGAGGCTTCTGAACCCAGGCCAACATCGGCAGTCACTGAAAATTGTGGTGCAAACCAGTAAGCAACTCCACCGCCGAGAACTGTATTGCCATCAAATGCGGTGTGGTGGGAGAGTTCTACTTTCGCTTCAACATTGTTGTTGAGAAAACCGCGCAAGCCTGCAGCAACAATCAAACCTGAATCGCTATCACCAGAGTCCGGGGAAATATTTTCCGCGCTTAGCGTGCCGAACATGCTGGAGTCAGCACCAAACAGGGTGTGATATCCAATACCGGCGCTGATTGCTTCTGAACCGCAGCGACCACCACTCACATCACTGTAAGAACCTATCGCAAAAAAATCATCATTTAATTCAAGGCTGCCGCTCAAGCGCAAACCATCCTGGTTGCAATCGTAATCATCAACATCTTGATCAATAAATTGCAGCGCAGCGTAATTGTAGCTAATGCCAGGTGCTGCATTAACACTTACGCTACCCGCTAAACCTGCAGCAGCAACGAAGTAACTCATTTTTTTCAGTGTGTTTTTCATAATTTTTACTCTCCAGTAAGGTCGTTCACGGTGATACTAGTTGTTGTGGATGAATCAATCCTGAACACAATTGTGTGGGGAATTTGCTGCGCGCATTATCGATGGAAGTTATCGATTTGACGGTGCGGTAGGTCACGTTAAATTATTTACTGTTCCACCCTTGGACTTAAATAGGTGCCATTGCCAACAAAAAGCGGCAATTGATTATCTCTGCAACATAATGATATGAATTAATTTTCATCAATAAATTAATAGCCGATTTGCGTGATACCGGGATCACCTTGCAACAATATTGCATGGACTTGCAAAATACGGCGCCCTTCCATACGGCTAATAGTAAATTCGTAGCCCGCGAGCCTGATGGCTTCACCAGCAACCGGAACATGTTGTAATTGTTCAAGCAATAATCCAGCGAGCGTAAAATAATCGCCGTCGCCGCGCGTTAGTCTGATGCGCAGCAATTCTTCTACTTGTTCCAGCGATATGCTGCCATCAAGTATCCAACCGCCTTCGGTTTCGCTAGCGAGGGGTTCATCGTGGGTATCCGCCAGTTCACCTGCAATGGCAGCGAGCAGGTCGCCCGTTGTCACCACCCCTTTGATGCTGCCGTATTCATCGATCACTATTGCCAAGGGTAATGGCTCCTGGCGCAGCATCTCCAGCACCTTAAGCGCGCTGGTACCCTCAGGAACGGCGAGGGGAGAGAGCGCAAGTTTGGCGAGGTCAAGCGGTTGGTTGCTGAGCGCGGCGGTGAGCAGATCGCGGCTTTGCACTACGCCGAGCAGGTTATCAAGCTCATCGCGCGCTACCAGCAGACGGGTTTGCGGAGTGGTTTTAAGGATTTCCAGAAGCTCGGCTGGTGTCGCCTGTGCATCGACCCACACGATATCCGGGCGCGGTGTCATCAGCGATTGAACCGGGCGCTCCGACAACTGCAATACGCTGCGAATCATGCTGCGCTCGCTGTGTTCAAATGCCAGCTCTTCATCATGGGGGGCGGCGGTCATGCCGGCGATATCAGCGCCGACTTCATCAGCATCACTGCGCCCACCCAACAATTTCAGCACAGCTTCGGCGGTGCGATCGCGCAGCGGGCGTTCGCCGATTAAATGGCGAGTGCGATTGGAGCGCGCCAACTGGTTGAATATTTCGATCAGCACCGAGAAGGCGATAGCGCCGTAGAGATAGCCTTTGGGGATTTCAAAGCCCGCGCCCTCTGCCACCAGACTAAAGCCGATCATCAGCAAAAAACCGAGGCAGAGCATAACCACGGTGGGGTGGCGATTAACAAAATCGGTCAATGCCTTGCTGGCGATAATCATGATCAGCATGGCGATCACCACCGCAATCATCATGACTTCCAGATGATCGACCATACCAACCGCCGTGATTACCGCGTCGAGGGAGAAGACCGCATCAAGCACTATAATCTGGGCCACTACCGCCCAGAAAGCGGCATGGACGCGGGTGTTGCGCGGCAGGTGGATCTTACCCTCCAGCCGCTCATGCACTTCAACCGTCGCCTTGAACAGAAGAAAGATGCCGCCCAGCAAAAGAATCAGGTCGCGCCCCGAAAGACTTTTATCAAAAATGCTGAACAGCGGTTGGGTGAGTGTCACCAACCAGGAAATGCCAGCCAGCAGCAATAGGCGCATCAGCAGCGCCAAGCCCAAACCGATGACCCGCGCCTTGTCTCGCTGGTGTGGCGGTAACTTATTAGCCAAAATCGCGATGAAGATCAGGTTGTCGATCCCCAACACAATCTCCAACACTATCAGGGTTAACAGCCCCAGCCAGGCACTGGGATCAGCCATCCATTCCACGATATATCCCCATCACACCATTTGATCGAGCATGGCCAGCACGGTCTGGACTGCCACCCACACCAATCCGCTCAAAAGCACCCAGGCTGAAATGCCAATCGCAATGCCCACCAGCACACATACGCCATCGCTTTCGATCAGACCCAATGCGATAAACAGAATGCCTAATGCGGGCAGCAAGTTCCCTAAGGGAATTGGCAACACCAGCAAAAACGCCAGCAGGACACAAAATGCACCCAGCCAGCGCTCAGCGCTGCCAAGTGTCAGGACAGAAATACGTGGGCGCATCAGCTTTTCAATACGCCTTAGCCAGGGAGCAACCTTATTGACCAATTTTTGGAAATCAACGGTGGCGATAGAGCTGTCGGCAATCCAGCGCGGCAAGTAGACGCGCTTGTGCCCTAGCGCCATTTGTACCGCGATAAACAGCATCGGCAAGCCGGTAATGGTCGATACACCTGGAATACCAATAATTGGCAACGAATTTGGCAAGGCGAAAATCAGTAGGATAAAACCAAAGGAGCGCTGCCCAAGGGATTCGGTAATGTCGCGCACCCGCACCCGCTCAGCGGTGAAGTTCGCGGCAAAAGCGATGAGTAACGCAGATAAACTGGCACTGGAGTGACGCAAAGCAGCTGGCCTTTGGTCGTGTTCAGACGATGGCATTGAGAAACCAGACGTTATAAAGATGGCGGGATTCTACTGTAGTCAGAGCGACAATGACCAGCTGAGGGGTTTGCCGTTGCGAAACTTTACGCATATGCAACGCAAAATCACCCACAACCGTATTGCAGGTATTAATCTAACCGCCTGTTTTTCTATCTTACGACCAAGGGATACAACTGTGCAGATTCGTTTTATCGATTCAATTCACCAGATTAGCGCTGCGCATTGGAATCAGCTTTGCCCACCCGACTACCCTTTTGTGCGTCATGAATTCCTTGCTGCACTGGAAGACAGCGGCTGCACCAGTGCCGCAACCGGCTGGCAAGCGCATCATGTGGTGATGCATGCTGATGGGCAATTGCTCGCTGCCATGCCCGGTTATATAAAAACCCATTCCTACGGCGAATATGTGTTTGATTGGAGCTGGGCGGATGCTTATCGCCGCTATGGCGTTGATTATTATCCAAAATGGATCAACGCCATTCCCTTTACTCCCTGCGTCGGCCCACGCTTGTTAAGCAAAGCCGATACACAGACAACAGAACTTATTAATGCTGCGGCACAAGCCTTAATAACAGAGTCTATTGAGAAGAATTTTTCCAGCTGGCACTGTTTATTTCCGGACAACGCAACCAGTACAAAACTGTGTGAGCAGGATATTCCCCAACGGTTAGGCTGCCAGTTTCATTGGTTTAATCGCGATTATAAAAGCTTTGAAGATTTTCTCGCGCAGATGAATTCGCGCAAACGCAAAAACATTATCAAGGAGCGGCGCCAGGTTATCGAGCAAGGATTTGTGTTTGAAGTAAAAAATGGAACTGATTTGACTGCACGAGACTGGGAAGTATTTTATGCACTTTATCGCAATACTTATTTAAAACGCAGCGGCCACAGCGGTTACTTGAGCGCTGATTTTTTTCAGCAGCTGGGTGCAACCATGAGTAACAACTTAGTGCTCATCAACGCTTTGCAGCCAACAGAAAATAGATCACACAGCATCATTGCAGCTGCGCTGTTTGTGCGTGATGGCACAACACTTTATGGGCGTTATTGGGGTTGTTTTGAAGAGTATCAATTCCTGCATTTTGAAACTTGTTACTACCAGGGAATTGATTATGCCATCGCTAATCAATTAACACGTTTTGACGGCGGTGCGCAGGGCGAGCATAAAATTGCCCGCGGTTTTGAACCGGTGCTGACCTATTCCAACCACTGGATTGGTTCATCCGATTTTCGCCCAGCGATTAAACAGTTTATTGCACAGGAGTCAGTTAGCATTCGTGCCTACGCCAATGAAGCGCGTACTTCACTGCCGTTCAAATAAATGTAAAACGACTGCAAAAATATTTCAGCCAAACAATTATGCATAAAAAAGCCGGGAAAAACCCGGCTTTTTTATGCTTGAGCTACAATCCTTTTAGGACGATAGCTGCCGTTTTTATTCCACTAGCAAACGTACATTATCGAACGAAACATCAATTGCACCCGATGGCTCCACCACAAAAATATTGGTAATCGCATTAAGTTTGGCGATACCAGGGCAGCAGGGAACCGAGTTGCCGTTATCGATCAAATCAGCGACACCGATAGTGTATTCTGTCCAAACGCCGTCGGCAGGTAATGGAATGCTCACATCACTCACATTTGGCCAACCGCTGTCCATTTTGATTAACAACTTAGTACCTTCGGCTTTGCTGTTGATTTTAAAGTCAAACTTCAGTTTGCCCTGAGCTCCCCATTTGCTCAAATTCACTGGATTAGTGATCACATTGAAAAACACATTACCATCAGTACCTGTTTTTACCACGTTAAATACATTACCACGCCCGGCTTCTGCTTTTTCGGACGAGGTAATATGACCCGCAGGGTTATAACTTTGTACTTGCAAGCCAGCAGCAATGTTGTCGTTGTACATGTTAAACAAGGGCAAGGGGGCAAACTCAGTCACACCGCCATCAGCTTCTTCACCTTCAATGCGAATATTGTCAAAAGACACATTCATTTCCGCCGAAGGATCAACCACAAAGCTATTTACTACTGATGCCAGTGTTGCTTGTCCACCGGCAAGTGAATTGCCATTGTCGAGCAAATCGGCGAGAGTGATGCGATATTCTTTCCACTCACCATCAGCAGCCAAGGGCACACTGACATCGCTCACATTCGGCCATCCACTATCAATTTTTACCAGTAATTTTGCACCTTCGGCTTTGCTGTTAACTTTTACATCAAACACTAATTCACTATCGGTTGCCCAGTTACGCATATCGGCGGGGTCACCTTTTATTTTGAAATAGGCATTACCGTTTGCGCCAGTTTTTACCACATTCCATACGTTGCCACGGCCAGCTTCCTCTAATTGGGAGTGACTGATTTTGCCGTCAGGATTGTAGGAATCAAATTGCAGCACACTCGCCAGGCTATTGTCGTACATTACAAAAAGTGGTGGTCCGGGTAATTCAACCTGACCAATGACCGGGCGCTGATGGCCAGCAACTAATTCTGCGTTTGCACCAATTGTTGCGCAACCTTTACCCGTTGTTGGTGAAGCGCTGCACTCATACACGCGCACATAATCCACTAACAATTTTTGCGGGAACACGGATTCATCGACGCCTTTATTGTTAACGTTGCCAGCCCAGTTTCCACCGACTGCGAGGTTCAACAACATATGGTATTTAGAGAAGCGATCAAAGGGAGCGCCCACAGGTGCATCTTTCAAAGTACCGTCTTGCATATATTGACTGTACCAGCCAGTGTCGCGCTGTGTAGCAAAATGTACGTCGTCAACATACCAACGAATTTCGCCCTCTTCCCACTCCACGGCATATTCATGGAAATCATCCGCAGGGTTGGCATTGTTGGGCAATTTATAATCTGCACCAGAGTTCACATTGCCTGGCCAGTTGCGGCCAAAATGTAACGTACCGTGAACAGCGGCTTCGGGTTCGCTGCCATTGGTCACTACTTTTAAATTCACCGCTTCCATAATGTCAATTTCACCGCTGGACGCCCAGGTTCCGTAAGGTGAATTGGTTGGCAGCATCCAAATCGCCGGCCAGGTGCCTTGTCCGAAGGGCAATTTTGCGCGAATTTCAAAGCGACCAAAGGTCCACTCCTTAATATTTTTAGTGCGCAGGCGTGCGGAAGTGTAAGGCAAGGTTTTAGTTGTTGGACTTTCACCTTCCGGCGAATCCGAACCGGTAAAATCTTCGCGCTGCGCCACAATGTTTAATGCACCGTCAGCAACAAATGCGTTGACCGGGCGATCGGTGTAACACTGTTGTTCATTGTTGCCGCCACCCCAGCAATTTTTTTCGAAATTCCATTTGCTGGTATCAATAGTTGCACCATCAAACTCATCGCTCCACACAAGTTTCCACTCGGGTGCGGATGAACTGGCGGCAGAGGACGATGCAGGCATCGAAGAAGCCGGGGTTGATGATGCGGGGGCTACGGAGGATGCCGCTGCACTGGATTTGTTATTGCTCGACCCGCCAGAGCCACCGCAGCCAATCAAACTGGCCAGTGCGATACCCAAGCAGACATTTGTTAATAATGGCTTAAAGTCTAACTCGTGATTTTTCATAATTACCTCTATTGTTATTGTGTAAAAAACCTGGATTTTGTTGCCGTATCGATAAAAAACCGGATACCTCCGGGTGAAACAGAAGATACAAAGAGCTGTAGTTTTTATTACGAACATCTGGTGCGATAGCTATCGCACCAGGGGTTTAACACATCACACATTATTCTGCGCAGGCAGGTGCCGTTGCATTTTTTTCGATGCGCACGTTGTAAATGGACACATCCAAGGTGCCCGCCGTGCTCAACATAAATGGCGCCAAAACCATATCCATCTTCACACGTTTTTTCGCGAAGCATTCCAGCGCAATACTGACGCTCGTCCATTCTCCGACTGCAGCAGCGTTCAATTGTTCAGTCACCGGAATTTCACCAACACAATCACTGCCACAATACATACCCAGGTTCACTGCAGTGCCCGGTTTTGCATTCACTTTCACATCAAATACCAGTGCGCCCTTGCTCTGCGCATAAGCAGAAAAATCAGTGCGGGTAGTGGAGCCAAGCGATACGGTTGCTTTGGCAGTGCCGTTGAATTGCAAACGGCGGCTGTCTTCCTGTACTTGCTTGTCTTCCGATGAAACAACGACTGCACCCAACTCACCGCGGCTGGTGGTCACCGGCAACATATTGTTCATATGATCGAGCAATACCAGCGTCCAGGGATTCATCACGCGCTGATTAAAAATCGACGCTGTGTCCGGCGCATTGGCAGCAACAACCTGTGCAGCGGTTTCGTCCAGCAAACCGGTTTCGATTTTGTCGCTGTAAGTCAAACCAAAGTCGTAGGCAAATTGCGGTTTGTAATCGGCATCACCGACATTCAATGGCGATTGCGCAGGCGATGCTGGCCAGGAGAAAGGCAATTTGCCTTTTACATCAAAGTTTATTGAACCATCAGCTTTGGTCAGCACCACGTCAGCGATACCAACACCTTCTGATCCCGGCAACCAAACCACCGCAAATGCATCAGACGCATTGATAAAATTGTTGGCCCAGAGCGGACGACCAGTGATGAACAGTGAAACCACTTTAATGCCATCGGCTTTTAATTTTTTTAGCAGTGCAAGGCTGGCTTCATTTTTATAAATCAACGCACCTACATCGCCTTGCATTTCCGCGTAAGGGTCTTCACCAAATACCACGAAGGCAACATCGGGTTTTTCGCTGTAGCTGCCATCAACACTTAGCACTGCTGAACCTCCAGCGGCTTTTGCTGCATCGGCAATACCTTGATAAATAGACGTGCCGCCGGGGAAATCGGCATTCACATTACCAGTGCCCTGCCAGGTAATACTCCAACCGCCGGATTGTTTACCGATATTGTCAGCGCCATCTCCCGCCACCAAAATTTTACTGCTCGCTTTTGCCGGCAATGTCTGCGCGTTGTTTTTCAGCAACACAACCGATTCGCGTACCGCTTGACGCGCAACCGCGCGATGCTCTGGCGAACCAATTACTTCGCGCTTACCGGCAAGCTCACGTGTTGATGGCGCACCTTTTTCAAATAAACCCGCACGCAATTTCACGCGCAAAATACGTGACACAGCATCGTCCAGACGCGCCTGCGAAATTTCGCCACTTTTTACTTGCGCCAGCGTGTTGTGATACAGCTCTTTCCAGTTCGCATCCGGCGCCATAAAAATATCCAGCCCGGCATTGATCGCTTGCGGGCAGCTTACTGGCGTACAACCGGAGACAAATGCATGGCCATTCCAATCGCCTACTACTAAACCATCAAAACCCATTTGGTTTTTTAGTTGGTCGGTAAGTAAATATTTGTTGCCGTGCATTTTCACATCTTGCCAACTGCTGAACGATGCCATCACCGTTTGTGCGCCCGCCGCCAATGCAGTTTCATAACCGGCATTGTGAATTTTTACTAATTCTTCTTCGCTGATCTTGGCGTCTCCACGATCCTGACCACCTTCAGTACCGCCGTCAGCAAGAAAGTGTTTTGCAGTGGCGATCACATGGCGCTCACTCAACAAATCCGCACCGGCAACACCTTGCAAACCTTCCACCATTTTTCCGCCGTAGGATTTTACGACCGCAGGATCTTCGGAATAGGATTCATAGGTGCGGCCCCAGCGATCATCGCGCACTACTGCCAGTGTTGGCGCAAAACTCCAGTCGATTCCCGTCACTGCAATTTCTGCCGCCGTCGCGGCACCGATTTGTTTGATCAATTCAGGATTGCGCGTTGCACCCAGAGCGATGTTATGCGGGAACAGGGTTGCACCGATAATATTGTTGTGGCCGTGCACTGCATCGGTTCCCCACATCACTGGCACTGGTACACGGCCACCTTCAGTGCTCATGGATGCGTTATAAAATGCATCGGCCAAGGCAATCCAATCTTCCACTTTGGCGTGTTTGTTCTCTCCCGGAAACGACCCGCCGCCATTCAAAATGGAACCCAGTGAATATTCAGTCACATCAGCAGGCGTTACCAAACGTAACTCGGGCTGAATCAATTGCCCTACTTTTTGTTCAAGGCTGAGCTTGCCTAACAGCTCGGTAATTTTTGCCTCTATTGCCGGATCTTTTTTAACCGCACTTTGCACACGAGGCCAAAGCGATTGTTCAGTCGCCATTGCTGGTGTGACCACAGTATCAGCAACCGTTGCCTCGTTAGATTTTTGATCGCAACCGCTCAATGCGGCTAGCACCACTAAACTGCAGGCCGCAAAAGTACCCGGCTTATAAAAATCAGGCATAAATTACCTCGCCAAAAAAATGTTGTTGTAAGCATATTGTTGTTGTCTGAGCCAGTAGCAGAGGTTGATTGAAAAACAATAATGAACCCTGAAGTAAAAAAGCCCCCGCTTTCTACTGAGAGGAAGAACGCGGAGGCTAAACAAGGAGAATTAACAAAAATAGCTAGGGTTGGCATTGTCTACCTAACTAAACTTGCTAACACCCATGGGGACCTGACATCACCCAGGGGTTCATCTGCTAATGAGAAAAAACACACCAGCAACAACTCTCATGCGGCTCAACCACGGGCACTGCACAAGATTTTGTGAATACATAGTGGCACCAGATGACAAAGACTGTCGTCCCACTTTTGCTCGCAGCTCAACATGGGGCGCATCACTTTTACACATGCGCTTATCGCTGCTCGCGTTCGTTTAAAAACCATCGCAAACATCCAGTCGAACGCCTATCAAAAAATACCATCTTCAACCTATTAAACATGCGATCAAACACCGTCTCCATTCTGTGTAGCAACCCAGTTTTAATATCTGCCCAAAGTGGGACAACTTACGCATTTTGTTTTTGATAGAGTTCGGCCGAAGGATATGAAGCACCTATTTAGATCCAACTCAATATGCATTGCTAAGGAGATAACGGCATATGCCACAAGCGCTGAAAATGACCTTAATTGCTATTGCATCTGCCATCGCAGGTGCGGCTCTGGTAAACCAGTACAACAATAATTATTGCCAAGTTGATATTCCATCCCAGCAGAAGGCCACGCTGACAGATGAAAAAATTGCACAACTCCAGCAAGAGAACATGCAGTTAAGCGCTCAGCTTAAGCAGCAGAACTCTCGCACATCAGCACCCACCAATCCCATTGCAGACACAGCGCGGCATCAACAGCGGGCAAATAGCAGTCAATCTTTGCCAGAAAACAGCAAAGTAGACGAATACGTGCTGCGCAAATCAGAACGTTTCAGCAAATGGCTGGAAGACACCCTTAAAGAAAATGGCAATGTTGATTTGAATAAAGAAATGCAGCGCCGTTTTGACGCAGAAGCAATCGATCCCGTTTGGGCAGCAGCGGAAGAACAGGAATATTTTTCGTTATTTAGCCAAAACCCGGAATTGTCTGGTTTGGCACTGCGCGAAACACAATGCCGCACGCAACAGTGTGTAATCACCGTCAGCGTTACTGACCTTGATCAAGCTAATCAACTGGCTGAAAAAATGGCGTCGGTACTGCGCCAAAAAAATAAATATCCAATGATTATTGCAGCCACCGACGAGCAACAGGGCATCACCAAACTCTATATAGGGAAAGATGAAACCAGTTTTGATTTTAATTGAATCCATCGGAACCAATTAAGATCAAAAAATTAGACAGGATTTCTAATTCGCTGAAATATCAGCAGTGATGCTAACAGCCGTCACCGTGAACACAAGGCAGGAGCCCAGTGCGAATTCACTTGGACAATAACCTTAAAATTAATAGGAGTTTTTATGAGATTTTCAAACATAATCGCAAGTCTTGGCTTTGCCATTCTCAGTAGCGTGGCAGTTAGTGCAAGCGCACAAACTACCACTGTACCTTCAGGCTGTAGCTGGACACTCGTCAGTCAACAATCCGGTCCTAGTAGCGCTATTATCACCATGGCTTGTAAATTAAATGGTGTTTCACTCGCAACACGCGAGCAACGCTATAGTGCCTATTCCCCTGCCACCTGTAGCATTCAATGGGTTGCATCGGGCTATACCTGGAGCGGCTCGTGCGACAGCGCCCAAATTCTTAAAGTGGTACCTGTATCACCAACCAGTTGCAACACTGGTGCAAGCACCATTTATCAGCCCGGCCCAGGAACTCCAGCGTTCAACGTTGCTGCATTCTGTGGTACAGGTTGCCCTTACAGCGTACAACCTCAAGCAAACTATTCTTTTCCGCCGTTAAAATATACCTGCCTCTAATACGCTCTTGTTAACGCACGATTGAAACAGGTAAATCCGGGTGGTGAATAATCACCCGGATTATCACTGGCAACTCATGGCGCCAATGCTTTGCAATAATGATCAATGAATTGCTGGTGACTGGGAAAACGTGCCAAATATTGGTCGTGTTCCTTTTCGATACTCTTCAGTAAGCGCACCAATTCATCATCGGATAATTTATCCACCACCGGATGGTAGCTACGCGGTGTTATTCCCTGCCCCAACATCACCTGCTGCCAAGAACCTTCGTGGAATAATTCATCCTGCTCTTTAAATACGCTGGTGGTATTTTTGTAGACCTGGACTTTGCGCGCGAGCGTATCCGGAATAGACATAGTGCGGCAGTAATTCCAGAAGGGACTGTCGGTGCGCTGGGTGACGTGGTAATGCAAAATAATAAAATCGCGGATGCGCTCGTATTCAAATTGCGATTGACGGTTGTACTCCTCCACTTCTGATTGGTTGATATCGTCGCCGGGAAACATTCTAATCAGGCGCACAATACCCGTTTGGATAAGATGTAAGCTGGTAGATTCCAGCGGCTCTAAAAAACCACTCGACAGGCCTATTGCAATACAGTTTTTATTCCACTGTTTTATGGCGCGGCCGGTTCTGAATTTAATCAAGCGCGGCTCAGTCCTTGTTGCACCGTCCAGATTTCCCAACAATAATTTTTTTGCATCTTCATCGTTAAGATACCGGCTGCAATATACCAACCCATTGCCTACGCGATGCTGTAACGGAATACGCCACTGCCAACCACTTTGATGGGCAATTGAACGCGTATAAGGAATTGGCTCACTAACTGATTCGGTTTGCACAGCAACGGCTCTATCGCAAGGGAGCCAATGCGACCAGTCTTCAAAACCGGTATGCAAGGTGTGTTCAATCAGCAGCGCACGGAACCCGGAGCAATCAACAAAAATATCGCCTTCAATTGTTTGACCCGAGTTTAAGGTGACTGACTGGATAAAGCCGTTGTCGGTATGGGTTTGTACTGTGTCGATCAAACCTTCAATGCGCACAACACCGCGCACTTCGCTGTATTTACGCAAATAGGCAGCGTAGAGCCCAGCATCAAAATGATAGGCGTAGTCCACACCGGAATTAGGATCTATAAAAAATTTATCGCTATTGGCAGTGCGAATATTGAGGGAATAATCAAAATAACTTTTTGCCACCCCCATGCGGTTGGCTTTAAGCCAAAAATGTTGGAAGTTGGCCATCCACGAATCTTTGCCTACCAAACCAAAGGGATGCATATAGACATCGCCTTGTGCGCCCCAGTTTTCAAATTGAATTCCCAATTTGAACGTGCCTTGGGTATTGCGCATAAATTCAGCTTCATCTATGCCTAACAATTTGTTAAAGGATTTTACCGCCGGGATAGTGGCTTCACCGACACCCACAGTGCCAATAGCATCCGATTCGATCAGGATAATTTTTTTGGTGGTGCCAAAGGCATTCGATAAAGCCGCAGCAGCCATCCAACCTGCCGATCCGCCGCCGACAATGATGATTCTTTGATTATTTTTCATGGAATTGCCCGGAGTAAAAAACAGTATTAGTAAAAATGCTGTTAACGATTCAAACGATTGAGTAGTTGCGAGCGCAAGCGGCGCGCAGCCATTTCATCCATGTCACCCAATATGCCCAGTTTTTCTTGCGGAATATGTTCAAACTTTTCGGGGCTGGAATTGAAAATGTAATGATCAAACATATTTTTCCAATGCTGACGCTCATCTTCCGGCAGGGTACGGATATTCATCAATGCATGGGTGAAAGCATCCTGCGGTGAACCCACGTAAGAGGGAAAGGCTGTCCACCAATAATTCACCATTAGATTAAAGGGCATCAACCCTTCTACGTGGTGCCACCACATGCTGGGAATATAAATGGCATCACCTGCATCCAGTTCCGCGATTTGTGCGTGCGCCAAGGCTTCACGATAGCGTGGATATTTTTCAAAATCCGGATTGTGTAAATCCACCATGCTGATGGCGGGGCCGGCAGGATTAAAATCCAGCGGGCCGATATACAGATTGTTTAATTGATTGGGAGGAAAGAGTACAAAGCGGCGTTTGCCAATGACCACGCAGGCAATATTGTCGGGAATATCATGGTGCGCTGACACTATGGTTTTATTGCCCATCCACAAACTGACACGCGGGATAAATTGCCCGAGTTGTAAATCATTGTGCGCGCGAAAACCGGGCGCACACATATCAACAGGCGCTGAGTCGACATAATAGGCGCGCTCTGAACCGCTAGCGTGCAAATTCTTAATATTGTTATAGGCATTGGTTAAGGACGAACGCGCACGTTCGTAGGCAAAACCACTGAAATCCTGATTGTAAAAAATAGCACCTTTATTATCGCTATCCCCAATCGCGGTATTGACCAATTCGCCATTATAAAATTGGCATAGATAGTTGTAACCCGCCTCAGCTGACTGCCCTGCCGCTTTCACAATTGGCCAATCTTTTACCAAACCTTTTAATACCAGCGGCACGGGCGATTCCAAAACCGCTTGGGGAATTGCGTCAGGTGCAATACCGTTGAACGTTTTGATCGGCTGCATGTTATCCAACATAGAAACCTTCTCTCAGTATCAATCTCTGCTTCAATTGCACTGGTTTTCAAGTGTGAAGCGTTCAATTTCTTAAATTTTATTTTTTAACAAGGCGTTTTTCTTATTGATCAGTTTTTTAATATTGGCCAATGAGGCGATGGACATATAAATCAATTCCAGAAAATTCTGGCTGTGCAAACGCGCTAATTGTTCAGCGTTTAAATCGCGTAGCACTTTTTCATTGATCGTATAGAAGCCACCCATTTCGATTTGCTGGCCATTATCCAAAGTAATTTTTAATACAAAGGGTTCAAGCAAATCTTCCGCCTGCAAAATATCGGTGAAGCGCTTGCATACATTCACCCCATTAATTAACTCTGCAAGGATGCTGTTGATGTTATCCAGATAAGGAGAATTGCCACCATGTTCCAGGAACACCGGGTTGCCTTCAGTAAAACTGACTCGCGGGTGATCCATGTCGACATGCACCACAGGTTCACGCTGGCCGGTTTCAGTATCCTGAGTATAGCCAATCGCAAACGGAATTCGCGCAACCGACAGGGGAATATAAATATCCTCTCTGCGCTGATCGCTGACATACAGATTTTCATCAGGTGCGAAACCAAACAAAGCAACCACTTCAAATTGGTTATCGCTTTTCGTCCGACGAAAAAAAATCGGGTAGCAAGCTGCTGCCTGGCGAAATTCCCAGGGAATAATTGCAGCGTAACCAACGTTGTCACCACCGCGGCTAGTGTGCCCCTGAATAATTTTTAAATCCTTATGGGTGACATTACTGAGCAATTCATTCTTGGCCACACACAGCTCCCGGAAACTAATTGATAAAACGATGAAATTAAAAAAAGAAAAAGCCGCCAGGATATCAGCGGCTTTTCCTTGTCTTACATAACAACCTGAACGTTATTAGAAGCTGTAACGAACACCCATGTTGTAACGCGCACCATACTGGTAGGCCGATTTAAACTGGTTTTCGTAACGGGCGTACACGCGCTGGGAAGCATCGTTGAGATTGATACCTTCAACAAACACGGTCAGACCTTCAGCAAATGGCAGCTCATAGCTAACTGTCATGTCAATTTGACCATATTCTTCAACGTAGTAAGGTGCATTACCTTCGCCAACGCCTTGCAAGTATGTGTCACGCCAGTTATACGCAATACGCACTTGCAAACCATTCTTGTCGTAGAAACCGATCAAGTTGGCTGAGTCACTCATACCTGGCAGAACGAACTGGAAGTCAGTTGATGCGTTATCAACTTCCAGATCGCCATCAACGAGCGTGGCGTTCGCTTGAACACCAAAACCTGATTCACCAAACATATGTTGTACAGCAAATTCCCAACCGTACAGCTGTGCTTGTTCCTGATTGACTGGCTGCGATACGTTAAATAAGGCCAGTGGATCTGCGTCGTTTTGTACGACAGCGTCAGTTGGTGCCAAGCCAGTGTTAATACGGATTTGATTGAGCACGTTGGTTGCGTCGTTCGCATCCTTACCCGCTGCTTTCAGATCAGCAATTGCTTGCGCAGTGCGAGGACCTTGTGAAGGATCTCTCAGGTTGCCCACTTCACGCGCAACGATCTCGTTCACAATGAAGTCATCTACCTGCTTAACAAACAAACCAGCTGATACATAGCTTGCTTCGTTGTAATACCACTCGGATGACAAGTCGAAGTTGTTAGATGAATAGGGCTGCAAATCCGGGTTGCCTGCAGTACCAGTTCTTTCACCCGGCTTCGGACGCGAGGTAACGTCAAAGGTGCCAATCATAGCGCCCAACGACGGACGGGTAACCGATTTGCTATAGCTGAGACGACCTTTAACGTCATCAGTAATATCCAAGCCAACATCCATACTTGGCAACCAGATATCGTAGTCACCTTTTTCAGCGGTGTAGCTGCTGGTAGCGGCGCGGTTAAGGCTCCACTCAGTTGAACTTACCCATACCAGTTGAGTTGGGTCTCTTTGGAAGCTGTTGGATTCAACATCAGTTGACTCATAACGCAAACCAGTAGTGATTTGCATTGGCATACCGGCCAAGTCGCCTTGGTTGTTAAATTCAACATAAGCACTGGTTGTGTCTTCGGTGACTTTATGGTCGTTGACAGGGTTACCGTTAAGATCTGGACGCATTACACAAGGCTTACACGCCGTTGGACCTGAACCCCATGCCCAATCTACTGGATCTTTCCATTTGCCATTTTCCAATACACCCACGTTGGTTTCGAAATCCCATGAATGATAGAAAGGCACGTTTGAGCCACCACCAGAGAATGACGGGGTCAAACCATTGAGTTTCTCTTGCTTGAATACTTCATCCGGGAACAAGTTAGCGTTGCCACCATACCAACCAGCCGGCAATTGGCCAGTACTGTAACTGCGCCAGCGGTTGGCAATTTCAGATTGACCCACACCAAAATCGATTGAGGTAATACCTGAATCAGCATTGGTGTCAAAAGTTCCGTTGATTTGGAACTGGGTCACTTCAGATTTGTTGAGCGCCAGGTTAGCTTCACCAAAGAGTGAGTCATAAGACGCAGCTGTCGGGAAACCATCTACGATGCCAGGACCATTAGGCTTGAAGGTGACATGCATATAAGGAATATCTGCACCAGCAGTTGCATCGTAGGTCTTTTTATCGATAGAGGCAGCTGCCAGAATCAAGAAGGCATTTTGACCACGGCCAACACCACCGTTTTCATTGGTAGAGTTGTGCGCGTCAAACTCCAGGGTCAGGTTGTCATTCGCTTCCCACTCTGCGTTAAAGCCCACTGAGTTATTTTCAGTTTCGGAAGTATTCAAGCGGATATTGGAAGCAAAGTCGTCGCCAGCAGCGGTCAAACGGGTGATGGTACCGTTCTTATCGATAACCACCTCACGCGCATCGCTACCCGAGTCGTTGTACCAAATACCTACACCGGTATTCAATGCAGTCAGGTCTACTTTGGCATAGGTGTAATCCAGAGTGGTTTTGATGGTGTCGGTTGGGGCGTATTGCAATACCAACTGGCCATTGGTTCTCTCGCGATGGAAATCCTCAATGCCATAACCAAAGTTTCTTGGGTAGTAGATGTTGCCGTTTTTGTCGGCACGGTTATCTTCCAGCACAGTCAAGTTAGCGCCGGCCGCAGTTTCGAAGTCGATGTTATTGCGCCAGTTAGCAATATCCGCATTCACTGCGCGGTTGTCACGCTCTTGGTAGGAGCCGGAGATTGCGATGCCAATAGTATCGTCCGCGAAGGTATTACTGAAAATACCGGATACTTCCGGAGTCAGGTCTTCACCCACTTCGTTAGTGGTATCCATTACTGCCTTGGCACCCACAGAAGCCTTCAAGCCTGGGTTATCCAGCGGACGGGCAGTCTTAATATTGACCAGTGAGCCGATACCACCGCTTGCACGGGTTGCGCTGAAGGTTTTGTACACTTCCACGCCGCTTACAGTTTCTGCTGCAAGGTCAGAAAACTCAAAACTACGGCTGGAACCGTTGGTGGGCATCTGGCGATTATTTAAGGTCACCAAGTTGAAGTCTGGACCAAAGCCACGCACAGTGATTTGGCTACCTTCGTTGTTATTACGACTGATAGATACACCCGAAATACGCTGTAAAGATTCTGCCAGGTTGGTATCAGGGAACTTGCCGATATCTTCTGCAGAGATGGCATCAACTACACCTTTGGCTTCGCGCTTGGTGTCCATCGCGCGCTGCAAGCTACCTTTAATACCGGTAACCAGAACTTCTTCCACGTTATCGTCTTGTGCGAGCGCAATACCACTTACGCCAATCATGGCGGATGCAATGGCGGTTGCGATCAATTTTCTCTTAAAGCCAGTTGATTGTGTCATTGTTAGTGTCTTACTCATGGAGTTCTCCATTTATTTATTGGTATGGACTTATTTGTCGGCCCGGAGCATGTAGGCGGTTCTCTCACAAATCCCCCTCTGCCGGATCACAACTGCTTTTCTAGCCACTCCATAATCACAACTGACGCCTAAGGTGTCGTCCCACCTTGAAAAATACGCCAACCTGAGGCATATCACTTTTTGCGACCCTGGGTGGGAAGACTTAATATTGTTATTTTTCAATAACTTAATTAATTTTTACGCATTACCAGGGGTGTGTAAATTCTACACAACATAAAAAGTGGTACGCATAAAAAACCCCTGACAGAGTTGGCTCTGGCAGGGGTCAGGTTTATCCCACTGGTTGTTTTAAGCGATAGTTACAACTTGGTAATCCGGAACCAGTTCAAATTCCACCCTGACTGCTGCGCAAAGATGCCAAAGCTGTGGGTGCCCGCATTCAAGGTCACCGTTTGGCTTACAGTCGTCCAGTTTTGCCAGCCACCAGTCGCCGGGATTGTCACATTGCCCAGCTGGATAGCACCTGCATTCAGGTCAGATGACAGCAATGAACCTGAAGGGCTGGCGACGCGGTATTCGATGCGATAGCTGCCGGTGGTCGGGATGGTGATATTGGCGTAGGCCATCCAATCACCTGCATCTATGTAAGACACGTTTTGACCGCCGTTAGTATCGGTGGTGGCTTCCGTCTGTACGCCGCTCATCGCCGTAAATGCTTCCGCCTGAACAAGCTGGCTGAACGCTGGAGCCGAGCTGGCTACAGAGCTACGACTACTGGAAGCGGGAGTGCTGCTAGCGGGAGTGCTTGAGGTGCCGCCGGAGCAGCAACCGAATTGCACCCATGCGGTATCAATTGCACCTGCGCCCTGGGCGATGGTGAAGAAGTAGCGCACGGTCGCACCTGCCGGAATGTTGGTCAGGGTATAGGTGTTGTTATTGCTCGCATTGGTCATGCGAATGTTTTGCTGCGCACCACCGTTGATGGTGTAGTGAATATCCGCCCAAGCCGCATTGTTCGCATGGAAACGCACGCTGTTGCCGGTCAGTACAGTGTGACCGTAAGGCGTAGCCGCGACTGAACTGGCAACAGAGCTTGGTGCCACTGACGATCTTGAGGATGGCGCAACACTGCTCGGAGGCACCGAACTTGGCGCTGAGCTGCTCGTACCACCACAACCAGCACCGCTGGATACTACCGATTGACCAGTGCGCTTCAAGGCATAGCCTTTTGCGGGAACCGAGAAGCTGGTGCCATCGGAGTAAGCCACATTGATAGCTGCGCAACCGAAGTTGTAGGCGATATAGGTCAAGATGCCGTTCTTGTTGAATGCTACCGCCGCCGGGTGGTTAGCAGTCAGCGCACCGGTACCGGTCGCCAGATGACCCAGTTGTTTGTAGGTGTACACCCAGTGATAGGTGTGCGCTTTGGTCTCGCCTTCTTCCGGGATCAGATTGTTCAGGCCGTAGGCCAACATATCGTCCACCGCCGCCTGGCCGTTGGTCATGGACCAGATATTCCACCAGACATCGCGCCATTGGCCGTTGGGCAGGCCGGACGGTTTGCCGTTGGAAGACTCGCTCAAGCCCAGGGTCACATAGTTATTCAGGTAGCCTGGGTGTTGGCCGATATGCAGTACCAGCGGGCTGAGTGGCAGGCCTTGAATACCGAGGATGTGCGCGTAGGCACCGCTGAACCAGGTAGAGAACACATGGCCGTTGCCCCAGATAATTGAGGTAGTCGGCTTGGTATAAGTCGAGGTGAAGTTGTCGTAATCACCACCCAGACCTTTGTAGCGGTCGATATTGTTCCAGTATTCCCAGTAGGCCGCAGTCGATGAGGCATGCAAGTACATACCGCGCTCGGTGATGGCGTTGTTGCCGGTGATCATGCCGTACAGGACGATAGCGCCGTAAGCGTTAGCGGCTTCTGAAGTCGATTCGTTGTTGTTACCCAGGGCGAAGTTGGCGTGGCCAGATGCCCAGGAGAAACCGTAGGCTGGGTCAAAGTTGCGCAGGTAGGGGAACATGGCATCGTCGCGGCCAGCGGCATAATCGCGGATCAGCAACTCGACCATGGGGCCGTATTGGGTAGATCCACACCAGGCAGCATCGATACGGCAGATTTCCGCAGCGGCACGCACAAAGTAACCATAGTGGAAGTGGTGATCGTTCAGCTGTTGTTGCGCGCCGAAGGATTCATCAAACCCAAGCAAGGTGTTCCAGTTACTTTCGTAGGCGAAGTATTTGGTGGTATCCAGGGCGCCGGTAGTATTGGCGCGGAACCAATCCTGCAACTCAGCCTTGAGCCAGACGATCATCTGGTTGGCTTCGGTGGTCATGCCGATGGAACGGGCAATCGCTGCCAGTTCAGCAACTTTGCCGTAGTTTTTACCGGCCCAGTAGGTGTCGGTCGCGGTGTTCCACTTGGATGTACCCTGATTAACAAATTCGGTCACCAGCGCGCGCAATTGGGTCGCGTTGTAATCGCCAATGTTTTCCGGGAAGTAAGGCAACACCCCCACATAAGGGATGGTGTAACTAAAGTTGCTGGTCGCCGCAAACTTGGTCACACCGCGCGCAGAGCGCACTTTGTAACTGGTGACGCCTTGCGTAGAGTTTTTCCAGTGCAAGGGCAAGAGGCCCGCCATAGTCGTCACATTGGCACCGTTGAATTGGTACTGGTGGCTGACGGTCACTTTGTTGGCCGCGCGATCAACGGTGTAGTTGATATTTACCTTGTCCACACGCTGCGCAGCATACTGGGCAAAGGCAGAGATCATTGCTGCGTCCGGAGTACCGGCCAGCTGTGGCAACCAGGCCACCGTCATGCGCTTGGTGCTGTTGTTAACACCGATGCTGTTGGTGTTCACACCGCTATAGGTGGTGGCATCGTGGCCGACAATCAGGAAGGCATTGCGGTTGCCCGCCACATCAGTCCAAATCCCCAGGTTGTTGCCACTTTGGTGGAACACACCCTTCTCGCCGCCATCAGCCGACTTGGTGCGAATAACCAGATTGCCCTGTAGGGCAGTGAAGTACACGTAGGGGGAGCCGTGCACGAAAGTCGCTTCCATTACGGCGGTAGCGCCGCTTTTCCATTGCACAGTGACCGAACCATCGCTGTAATCTTTCAGGAAGGCTTCCAGATTGGAATAGGCCGAGTTGCCAACCGCGATACCGTCAAATACTTCGCTGAACGGATCGGGAATTGAGTAGAGGGTATCGTTGGTACCGGTGCGCAGGCCACCGGGAATCCCCAGGATACGCACACCGCGCTCGGTAATCCGCGCGGTGATGGGATCGGGGGTGATATAGCCAGAATCAGTTGAAGCACCGACCTTCATCTCACCCATAAACGGGATTGAACCCCACCAGCGGTGAGTCATGGTGGGCTTGGTGCTCGCGGGTGCGACTTCTTGCGGATACAGTTGGGTAGGCGCACCTATGGGATTACAACTGCTGACACCGGGCTTGACCACACCGGCATTGTGGATCCAGTTACCGTAATCGACGGTACATTTCCAGCCCGCGGTGTTAATGGTATCGCTGATATTACCGGCGCCATAATTGAGGATTGCAGATTGGCTCGCATGGGCAAAACCCAGCGCGCCCAGCAGAAGCAGGACTCGTTTGAATCGTTTCATATTAGTGACCCAATAATTGTTATTGATTATTTGAACCGGGAGCACAAGCGTCTCTGGTGGATTACTACGTCACTGTTATTGTTGTTAGATTCCTGTTGTCGGATTGCCCTGAGACTGGGGGGAAACTGTGCTCCAGTGTGGTTATCGTCTACCTGAAATTAAGTCCGGTCGTCCCATGTTGGCGCTAAAATGCAAACTGGGCCTGTTTCACTTTACGTTTTTGTGAAGAGGGAATGTTTGGTGACAGCTAATGCCAGCACATATTTCGGCTGCTATTCTTTAAGCGACTAGGCTTAGATCAGCCAGTTCATCCCCGGACCCCCATTTATGCCACCCAGTAATACGTTAATACGTTATCACCATCCAGAATTACCAATACCGGCCGCTTTGATGCTTCTGGCAGGCTTGGTGCTAACCTCTGGCAGCTACGCCCAACCCGCCAGCTCCATCGATGATTACCTGAATATGGACCTGAGCGAGTTGATGCAAACCCGCATTACCGGCAGCCATATATCTGCTGCCAACGCCTCACCCACCGGCCCTATTACCCTGATTGACCGGGATACCATTGTCCGCACCGGCGCCACTTCACTGGAAGCACTGCTGCAACGCCTACCCCTATCGGCAGGTTATGCCGGCAACCAGAGCAACGCCTACTGGGCAGTCAATGGCAATGGCAGTACCCATGTCAATCTGCGCGGGTTAGGCATCAACCGCACCCTGGTCTTGCTTGATGGCCACCGTCTGGCCAATGGCGGCACCGGCGCCAACGCGGCGGTTGACCTGAATGCAATCCCTTTGGCACTGGTTGAGCGGATTGAAATTTTCCGCGATGGCGCCTCGGCAATTTACGGTGCCGACGCGGTCGCCGGGGTGGTTAATATCATCACCCGCACCGGGCTTGCAGGTGGTGAGGCCAGTGTCCGCTATGGTGAAACCAGCCAGCAGGATGGCGCCGAGCAAGCGGCGCAAATAAGTTGGGGCACGCGCGGCGAACAGGGTTCGCTGCTGCTGAATCTCAGCCACTTTGAGAGCGACGCCGTAAACATGGCAGATCGCGCGCCCTGCGGCTTGGGTGAAGTCGCCGGCGAATTAACCTGCGTGGACAGCGGCAATACCATCGGCGGACGCGCCCGGCTCGCCAATGGCCAGCGCGTCAACTTCAACCAGACCGCGGGTGGCGACGGCGACTTTTACGAGCCCTACTCCGCCAGCAAACACAACTTCAATGCCAACTCCTATCTCAATGCCGTCAATCCGATTGCGCGCTTCAGTCTAAGTGGAAAAGGCGAATACCGGTTCGATGAGCAAACGCGGCTCACCTCCACACTTATCTACACCAAACGCGAATCAGAACAACTGGCCTCGCCCGGCACCCTGGGTACCAATCGCCCGATTTCACTGGCTACTGATCACCCCACCAACCCGACCGGGCAGGCGCTGGTACTGGAGCGGAGGCGCCTATTAGAGGCGGGTACGCGGGATTTTTATCAGGATGTGAATTACTACTACGGGCTAATTGGGCTGGAGGGCGCCTTCAACGATCTCTGGCACTGGCAGACCGCCATCAACTGGAGCCGCAATACCGGCACCGATGGCTGGACCAATGTCGCCAACCTCGATCGAGTCGAGCAATCGCTCGATACCAGTATCTGTAGCAATGCCCCCGGAGCCAGTATTCCCTGTGGTGACTACCTGGGCTATGGCGACCTGAGCCAGGAGCTGCTCGACTTCCTGATGCTCGATACCACCGACCATGGCGGCAATGAACAACAGAGCCTGAGTGCCAACCTGAACGGGGAACTGATGCAAGTCCCCGCTGGTGCACTGATGCTGGCGACCGGACTGGAGCTGCGGCGCGACAAGGCCTGGCGTACACCCGATCCACTCAACCGTGCCGGTATCGCCAACAACAATCCCCAAGAGCCGGTCAAGGGGCAGCTAGAGGCGATCGAAGGATTTATTGAAGCCCAGGTTCCGCTTGTAAACAGATTGCCGGGTATTGAGTCATTGGAACTGAGCACCGCTGTGCGCTATTCCGATTACGACCAGTTCGGCAATACCACCAACTACAAGTTGGGGCTCAATTGGCAACTAACCCCCAGTCTGCAAGTGCGCACCAACCTTGCAAGTGCCTTTCGCACACCCAATATCCCCGAACTGTTTTCCGGCACCCAAGTACTCTTTCAAATCACCCGCGACCCCTGCAGCAACTGGAGCAGCTTGCCCAGCAGCTCACCTGTCTACCAGAACTGTCTGGCCGATGGTGTGCCCGCCAATTTCCAGCAGCTAACCACCAGCATACCCACCATACTCGGCGGCAACGCGGACCTTAAACCGGAAGAGGCGCAAACCCGCACTCTGGGAATCCAGTGGCAACCGGCCTTCGCTGTGCCACTCACCCTCAGTCTGGACTACTTCAACATCAGTATCGACGAGGCCATTGTCACTATCGATGGCAATACCCGTCTCGCCGCCTGTTATAACTCCACTTTATTGTCCCTGCCGTTCTGCGGCGATCGGCACTTCACCCGCAATCCCAACTCCGGCGACGTCAACTTTCTCTCGACCCGTTTGATGAATGCTGCCCAAGAGGAACAAGAGGGCATCGATATTGGCGTATTTAGCGAATTTGCAGTGGGTAGCTGGCAGGCACGCCTGGATTGGGAGAGCAGCTATTTGCGCAGTTATGAAATCCAGCTCTACCAACAAGCGCCCAAAACCGAGTATGCGGGTAAGGTCACCAGCGGTCGCGGCAGCTATTTGCAGTGGCGCTCACTCGCTCGACTCACCCTGGAGCGCGGCGATTGGTCAGGCGCCTACAGCGTGCAATATCTGGATAGCGGCAAGCAGTTGGGCGCCCCGCCCGAAGCCATAGGCGCACGCCAGGAAAGCATTACCTACCATCATGTACAACTGCAATATCAGGCCAGCCAGGCGTTGCAGCTCGCCCTCGGCATCGACAACCTGTTCGACCAGCGCGCCCCTTACGTGGCCAGTTGGCTGGATGTGAATACCGATACCATGACCTATGATGTGGCCGGGCGCCGTGGGTATATCACTGCCCGACTAACCTGGTAGCGCCAGCTTATGAAGCCACCACTAAAGAGCGACTTATCGTGAAATACGTCCTGCTCCTATCTATCTTGCTGATGGCGCTGCCCACACTGGCCGCGCCCTCATCGACTACAGCAAAAGCGCCCCCGGAAGATGCCACCACAACGCCGAATCCGATGGTAGTGCGTTACTACGACCGCGGCGCCAAAGATGCGCGCCACGCCTACAAATTTGAATTGATTGCCAAAATCCTGGATGTGACCCGCGCTGAATTTGGCGAGTACCAACTCGTCCCCTTTGGTGAGGAGCCCAGTGCCAAACGCCAGGCATTGCTAATCAGCGAGGGCAAAATCCTCAACCTGCTCTGGGCGTCACCGGGCACAGTGATCGCGCGCGCCGATGTGATTACTGTACCGGTCGATATACTGCGCGGCCTGCTCGGCTATCGCGTGTGCCTGATCAATCCCGCCAACTTTCCCGCTAGCGATAAATTACACTCGCTCAACCAATTGCAAATCGCCCAAGGGCTCAACTGGGCCGATGTAGAAATTTACAAACACAATGGCATCCACCCTAAACAGGCGCCCACCTTTGAAGCACTGTTTGAAATGCTTGCCGCCAAACGTTTTGAATGCTTACCACTGGGGGCTGACGAGGTGATGTACACCTGGCGCGACCAGAAAGCCAAGTTCCCGTTTTTAGCGGTAGAACCACATGTGTTGATCTACTACGACTATCCAATTTATTTGCACATCAGCAAACAATTTCCAGAGTTGGCGCAGCGGGTGAAATTGGGTTTGCAAAAACTGCAGCGCAGCGGTGAGTTTGATCGGTTATTCAAACAGCATCACGCCGCTGATATAGCGCAGTTGCATCTCAACCAACGCAAAATATTTTGTTTGAAATCGCCCTACTTACCTGAACAGGGTCAATGCGAAAAACCCCTGAACTTTCCAAAATAATGCAGTTGCCCAGATGCCGTGCCCACATAAAAAAACTGCCCAATCTTTGCAGATTGGGCAGAAGCGATGCGCTACGGACGACGAAGCGCTTAGGGAATGGGGCAAGATCCCGCACAAGCAGAGGTATTCATTTGGCTGACACCGAGCAAGGTCACATCGGCTTGGCGTACATCACAATTGGGAGTATCAAACTCCACACCGAGCGCCGAACTGCTGCCTGAACCTTTCACTACACCTTTGTACACCTGGCAGATTTTGGTCTTCGAGGTGCCACTGTTGTTCAGTGTTAAATTGCGAATCGTGGCGGTATCACCAAAGTTGGTATTGATACCCACAATCGTGCTGACATCGCGCGTAATCACATCGTTGATCACAATCTTGCGCGGGCCACCGTTGTTGGTGCAGTCGCCACAGGTGCGCGCCAATTTACCTGCGCTTTGCACATAGAATTTGCTGATGTGCAATTCGCCGCGACCATTAAATTGGAAAGTTTTGTCCGAACCATTGAAGGCTGCACCGCAGGTCACATTCATGATGGTTCCCGCTGGTCCCATTGCCGTTGCTGCATCCTCACCGATGTCTTCCCACCACACATGATCGATGGTGCAGTTGCCTTTACAGTGGATACCATCAGCAGCTGCAGAACCGATAATGACATTGCGCACCACCCCGCCTTCCTGCACATCAAACAACGGTGGTTGGCCTTCGCCCTGACCACCACCAGAAAGGTTGTAGCGCTTATTTAAACCATCAAACACTTCACCTGCGACAACAACACGTGTAGCCGGCAATTGCACAGTTTCTGTCGGCTCGGGTTTTTCACAACCCGGATAGTAACTACCGACCGGAGGATTGGTCACGGAACTGGATGACGAACTGGCCACAGAACTTTTCACGCTACTAACTGAACTTTTTGAACTGGGTGCCGAGCTGGGCGCACTGCTCACTACCGGTTTGCTGGATGACGACTGCGCAGGTAAAGAGCTGCTTGAATTTGTGGTGCGCGCTATCGAACATTCATTTACGCCACCGGCAACGCGCGCGCCAAATACCGCTTCAGAGCACACAAAACTGCCCGACAATAATTTATAGGTAAATTTATCCGCGCGGCCAAAGGCCACCGTCGTTGCATTCGCAACCGAACAGGTTTTATTTTCAGAACAGATAGTGACATAGCCCGCGGGGCGATTCGCCGCTAGCGCACTGGATGCGAGCGTGGCGAGCACCAGCCCGGACAATAAAATTTTGATACGCATAAAAAATCCCTCGATGAAATTTAGTAGGCTGAGCTTTCAAGCGAAAACTACTGCCGCAAAAACACATGAGGTATTGAACCAACAGAAACTGCAAAAACTGGGAGACCACGCCGACTAACACATTATTTCATTATTGTTATTG
The DNA here is from genome assembly GCF_031457055.1 of Cellvibrio fibrivorans. Taxonomy (NCBI): domain Bacteria; kingdom Pseudomonadati; phylum Pseudomonadota; class Gammaproteobacteria; order Cellvibrionales; family Cellvibrionaceae; genus Cellvibrio; species Cellvibrio fibrivorans. Next base: position 599,573 of record NZ_JAVDVX010000001.1, read on the forward strand.
GAACTATTGCCGCTGTAGCAACAAGTGTCGGCGAGTCTACGCGCTCGCCGCAAAAAAACAATTGTACTTAAGTGACAATGTGTGAAATCAGGACGCAGCACACAAGATGATTGTGTGCTGCCTCTTGCTTTCATAGATTGTAAGGAAGGGGGTTATATAAAAACTATTTCTTATTTTCGCGCTGCATGACTTCGCGGAAATGCTTGCCTTGCATGGTTGGCTCGTAGGTGTTGTAGTCGGTAAACAGTTGCGGCGACCAATCCGGATCAAATACCCAAGCCACCCAACTAATACCTTTATCGCCAAAATAATCAGTGATGCGTTTGCCGTATTTACCATCGTCAATCACCGGAATATGCGCGCCTTTATCGGTTGCTAACTGGTAGCCAATTTCAGTGGCGAATACCGGGTATTTATCCGCGAGAAAGCCAAAATCGCGCGTCCAATTTTTTTCGTAGGGAGCGCCCACTTTCATCGGGTAAGGATGGCTGACATAAGCCACATTCTCGCGCTCGATTGGTGCAGTCGCCACCGGGGTCAAATCGTAAGCCCAATTAAAACCGGCAACGAGTGAAATCGCATTGGGGTTGTGCGCCTGAATCACCGTGATAATTTCTTCGTTGATCGCCTTCCACTCCGCCCAGCTCACCACCCCTAAACGGCCACTAAATACCGTCGGCTCATTAAAAATTTCATAGAAAGCCACGGCATTTACACCGGCGTAGCGTTCGGATACGGTGCGCCAGAAATCGTTGGTTTCACCTTTATCGGTGTAATAGGAATTGTTTTGGAACATTTGCGATTTGAGATTGCCGATCGAGTGCCAATCGATAATCACATACATACCCAATTCATTCGCCCAGATAACAGTTTGGTCGAGCAGCGCCAAATAGGCTTTTTTACCCTGCTTGCGCCAGGCCGATGGATGTACCGGCACACGCACCACATTAGCGCCCCAGGCCTTGATCACTTCAAAATGTTTTTTGGTAAAGCGTTTGTCATTGGCGATTTTATCCGGGTCGGCAATATTCACCCCGCGAAAAATCACAACATTGCCCTTGGCATCGACAAATTTATTGCCCTGCACTTTTACCAATGAAAGTTGCTGGGTGATTTTGCTTTTATCAAACGCGGGAATATCCGTTGCGTTCCACCAACCGCTGGCGTTTTGCCAGGCATCGTCGGCCAGCACATTTGCACTGATAAAAATAAACAGCGGAAATAAAAATAGCTTCAAATAGTGATGCGGGGATTTCATAGCAGCGCCTCGTGGGTTCTTATTGGGTATATATATGAGAGGCGCTAGAAATAACATAAATGAAAACACAATGCAGCGTGAATAACGCAAGTTTACCCGCTTGGGTGCAGGATACTTTAGCGCTCGATTTTATACACCACATCCACACTTTGGGTTTCACCGGACTCAGCTTCCAGGCGCAAATGCTTGGTCAGTTGATATTCCATACCCAAACTAAAGGCGCGATCAAAAATCCCCACCACATAACGCACTAACAGTTTTGGCGTGAGATATTTGCCAATAAACAATTGGCTTTGATCAATACCTTCGTCCGATTTCACTTCGAGCTCATCGAGCCGGAATAACTGGGTAATTTGCGATGCGATGGAACCATCGGAATCCACACCCAATCCACTCATCGCCCCAAGCAGCACTGATGCGTCAGCCCTGGTCACATCATTGGCTGGCTTGCCGGTGAGCAACATCATCATCGCCTGGCTTTCAGAGCGGGTCGGCACGGAAAAAACATGGGCAATTGGGCGCTGCAAGGTACCGCCAATTTCCAGGCCTACTTTGGTTTCATCGTCATCTTTAATGACGCGTGAGGCGCGAATATCCAGCCCCGGATTTTCATAAGGTCCCTGAAATACCAGGCGACCGCGATCAATGGTCAAGGTCTGCCCGTAAGCTTTATAACTACCGTCGGCCACACTCACATAACCACTGGTAAAAAATTGCCGTCCGGATTCTTTTAACAAACTTAACTTGCCCGACAATTTACTGTTTAAACCAAAACCTTTGAATTGCACATCATCGCCCAACGACAATTTTAAATTGGTAAAAAATTCAATGGGCGGGGCTTCACCATCCGTTGAGAAATTTTCATTCACTATCACCGCATCGTTCGATACCTGGACGGCGGATTCCGGCAAACGTTTGATATTGGCGCGCGCCCAGGGAATAACGGCCTCGCCTGAGATGTGCATCGCCTCGCGATTCGCGGTGAGTTTAAGATCGGGGCTTAGCGTTGCTTTTAATTGCAGTAGCGAGATCACTTTAAAATCGGCGCCATTGATAAACCCCTGCAGGTTCCAATCGGGTGTGCCGAATTGATGTAAATCGCCCACCAGCGATAAACGCCCGTCACCGGATTGCAATTGGCTCACCAGATTAATATCACCCGCTTGGGTGGAGTTAATCTGCAATTCAATATTGGTGAGGTCCAACCCCAGGCGCGGCAAATTAGCCGTGCCATTGCGCAGGCTAATATCGCCCAGTACGTAAGGCTTGGTAAAACTTCCGCCTGCGGTTAAATCCGCGCGGAAATCACCTTTCACATCGTTGGCATAAGTCAGCAGTGTTTCCAGCGGAGCAAGGTTGTCAAATCGCGCCTGCAATTTGCCATTGTTAATTTTTTTCTGCGCCAAATCCAATTGGCTATTGGCATCGATATTGCCATAGCCAACCCACTCCATTCCGGCAACAACATCGAGCAATGCCTTATCCAACGTCGCACGCACACCAAAATTTCGCCAGGCGTAAACTTCCGTAGTGCCACCAGAATATTGGTAGCGCAACTCGGCATTGCGCGTGCTGATATTGGTACTGACCTGGGTGTTTGCGAGCGAAAAATCCTGGCTGGTTGCATGCAGCGAGCCGTCCATCACACCGGCGAAATACACTTCCACTTTAAAGAGCGCGAGGAATTGGCGCAGAGGTACAGAATCCACCAGCACATTTAATTTCGCACCTGTGGTTCGCGCCCACTCGCCATCAATACACAATTGCGGCAGCGAATATTTTTCTATGCCAGACGAAGGCAAGGCGTGATGCTGATCCAACCATGCATAGGGGCTTTTAACCGGCGATTGATTGGGCAGCCACTCGCCGATCAATTGTTCGCGCTCTAACAGTTCCGCATTTTCCACCACCGCCGTTAAATTGCTGCGTGTGGTCAAACACTGTGTGCCCAACTGCACTGAGGTTTTATTGACGCGAATCGGTTTACTGCCGGTGAGCCACCAACGCGGTACACGCTTTGCTTTGATCGCTAGCTGCGTTAATTTTCCTTGCCATTCGCTGCCATCATAATTGCCCACCAATTTAAAATCCGCATGGCCATAGGCCGTACTTTTTATCACTGCAGCTAATTGATGTTGGTTAATGGAACCTGTGCCATCAAGCTTGAGGGTAGAAAAACGTTGTTGAGCAACGCGCAACTGTTTGGCATTAAACACCAACACATAATGTTCATTGACGATTTCACTGACTATGCCAGCCAAGCCATTTTCATCCGCTGGCATTTGCGGTGTTGGATCTGTAATTTTTTGAGTAGTATTTTTTTCCGGGGCTGTTTTTTCTGGGATTGTTTTTTTCGAGACGGTTTTTTCCGGGGCTATTTTCTCCGAGACGGTATCAGCCAATGCCGGAATTAATGAGAGGTCGAGTTTGTCGACGGCATAATTGCCCCAGGAAAATTTTACTGCACTTGCCTGCATTTGCACGCGCGGTTTTTTCCAATCGCCACGCAATTCACCGCTGCTGATCACACTGCCGTTCAGGCTTTCATCCAACTGCTGCAGCAAAGGCGCATTGAGATTCCAATCGAGATTAAATTGTTCACCAATTGCACCGTTCACTTGCAAACGATTAGCGCCCACAATCACATTGAAGGCATCGCTACGCAGCGCATTTTTTTCAAAAAATACGTCGCCTTCGCCACGAACATTAACGCCGCGCAACTCGCCCGACAATTGGAAATCCTGTAGCGCCGCTTGCCATACACCATCAATACGCGAACCGCTGGTGGTAAATCCCAGGTTGATATCGCTCGACCAATCGTCAATCACGCTGGCGAGATTTAACCGTTTTGCACCGGCGGTCACTTGCCATTCCAACTGTGGCAACCAGCGCACATCACCGCTGAGCTGCAATCCGGTTTCGCTATCGCTGCCCGCTGCAACGCTGGCAGAATCCGCTGACGGATCAAGCACGGCATTAGGGTCTGAGGTAATGACCTTGTGCAATTCGCGGATAAATAAATTGCTGACGTTAATTTTTTCCAAGTCGCCATTGGCCGCTGCGGTAATCGCCAATGCCGGTGCTTCGGGTAAATGAATATCGCCATCCAGCTGTGCAGTGTATTGCCGCCAAGTGCCGGTTGCCGTTAATTTTCCATTAGTGATAGGTAGTGGCTGGGCAGGAATCCACCAGAGTGCGGGCAAGGTTTGCTGTTGCCAACGTAATAACAGCGTCATAGGTGGAGTTGTCTGCAGCTGTTGTTTTTTATCGACCAACTGCACGGTAGCATCAGCACTCAACACCACCGGCAAACTGAGTTGGTTGTGCAATTGCAAATCAACCAAATCCCCCTTCAGCTCAGTTACGCCCATATAGGCAAGGGGGGCTGCACCGTCCGCGTCTAGCGGCTGAGCTTGCCATTGCCACTGCAGCATTGCTTCGGTGTCATAGGGAAAACGTAAATTAGTTGTGCCACTTAAATGAAGTGCATAGTCGGCGTGTTGCAACGCGAGGTTGTCATAGCGCAGATGAAAGGTACCCAGCCCCAGCGAGCCACTTAATTTTTTCCAGTGCAAATGCGCAGCGCCTTGCACGTAATCAATATTAGTAACCGTCAATTGGTCCAGGCGAATACGCACCGGTAAGGCAAGGGATGGCCATTGACTGAATGGTTGTGCGGTGGATTTTTTTTCGCTTGCAGGCGGAACTTGAATTAATACTTTTTTTGCGCGTAACGATTGAATCGATACCGCACTGTAGAGTAAAGCCGCGGGGCGCCAGCGAAATGAAACCTGCTCTGCGCGATAATGATGCTCGCCCTGCGCGTAATCAATAAAATCGATATCCAGACCGCTGCGCAAATTGCCCGACATATCGCCCAGAGTAATATTCACAAAATTGGCGATACGTGTGACCACCCAACGGCTGCCGGTTTCTGTTTCAACCAGCGCGCTGAGGCTAGCGAGCAGGATTAACACCAGCGCGAGCAGACTAAAAAAAAGATTGCGTGCTTTTCGTAACATCATATGCAAAACATCAGCGTGCATTATAGATCCGGCCCCATGCTGATATGCAGGCGCCAGCCTTCGTCGCCATCCAAGGCTTTGGCCACATCAATGCGGATGGGGCCTATGGGCGAAATCCAGCGCGCACCTACACCGGCGCCGCGCTTGACCTCAATTTTGGTATCGTTAGCCGCATTACCCGCATCAAAAAAAACGGCAGCAGCCCATTTGGAATCCTCAAACCGGTAATCGTATTCGATGCTGTTTACCAGCAGGTTATTACCACCAATCACTTCATCAGCCAACTTCGGATTTTCCAACGGCCCGGTAAAACCGCTGAAATCGCGGGTCGGCCCTAGGGATTTATAATCATAACCGCGCACACTGGCGTCACCACCGGCAAAAAAACGAACCGATGCAGGCAGCTCACTGAAATCGTCCAGCTGGGTTGTACCCAATTCCGAACGCAATAAAATCCGTCCGAATGAAAAACCTTTTATATATTTTGCGCGCAGATGTAATTGCACAAAACTGAAATCCGAGCCCAGACTTTGCGGTGAACCGGATAATTTTGCCAACAGCGTCCAACCCGATAACGGATAGGGATTGCCATCTGTTTTGGTGCGCGTAATCGATACCGAGGGGATAATCAAATCGGTACTGGTTTCCGGGTCTGTACCAATGGTGGAATCTTCCCGCTCATAATCCAGCGCATAGGTTTGCAGCCATTTATTATCCTGATAATAGGTATAGCTGGTGCCGTAAGTATCCTTGTAACTGCGCGTGGTATCGGTAATTTCTTTTTCATAACCGGTGTAAATGCGCAAAAATTCATAGGCTGGGCGACGCATGGGAATGGTGTAGGCAAGCAATGCGTTAGTTTTCTTTTCAGCAGCATTAATATCGGCGGCAATGGAGTGCCCGTTGGAATTGACATAGCGGTCCTCAAAACCCAACAACACACGCGGACCCGCGTCCGTGTCCACACCGGCACCCACGGAATATTCGCGGCGCTTGCGCGCTTCCAGCTGCATGTCAACGGTGACCTTGTTATCTTTTAATTCCTGCAGGTTAGGTGCAATACTCGCCACCGAAAAATAATTGCTGGCGTTGTATAAATTTTTTAATTCGAGTAATTGGTCTGAATCGTAATAATCACCTTCCGCGAAATTAAAATAACGCCGCAAAAAACTCTCGTTGAGAATATCGTGCTGCAAATTAATCGCGCCGATACGGTAGCGATTACCGGTGTTATACACCAATTCAATAATGGCTGATTTCTCTTCGGTATTAATGGATATCCGGGAGTGCTCAAAAGTCGCATCAAAATAGCCGTGGATTGCCGCCAAGGTGCCAAAGCGCGCTTTCAAGGCTTCATAATTGCCATGATTTAATTTATTGCCAATCTTGATGCCGGGTTTCTCGTAGAGACTTTTAAAAATATCGTCCTGCCTGCCCTCGCCGTTAATCTCGATGCGCACCTCTTTAACGCGCACCGGCTCACCGGGAGTGAGCGTGATATCCAAGCCCCAACACTCTTTATCGTTGCGCAATTTAGCTTCATATTCGAGTTCGTAGTAACCCAGCGCCTGTGCAGCGACCGCAATTTCATTTTCAGCATCGGTGAGCAGCGCGTGCAAACGCCACAAGGGCGTTTTACAACTCTCGTCAGCGAGGGTGAGGTGTTGGCGAATATTTTCGCGCAGGCTTTTGGTGCCGCCTTCAAGCTCGATCTCAGGTTCCGCCGCCATAAGTGGCAAGGCAACCAGCGCAAGCAAGAGCGCAAATCCGCGCGCAAAGGGAGAGACAGAAGTCAGCAATTCCGGATTCTTCTTGGTGTGGTGGGGTCAGGCGCTACTTTAACTGCTAAACCCCACGGCTAAAAGGCTTCTTTTGTGACAATCTTGTAGGGGCAATTGTTCCTGCAGGTCGCTATAATTCAGCTCCTTGCGCTGCGCTGGAACTATTCCTTGCCGCAGCCACACCGCTTATCGTTGGAATTTCTTTATGCTCAGCTATCGCCACGGCTTTCACGCCGGTAATTTTGCCGATGTACTCAAACACACAGTGTTGGTTCACATACTGGAGTACATGACCCAAAAAGATAAACCGCTGCGTATTATTGATACCCATGCCGGTGCGGGCGTATACAAATTGAACGGGCCACAAGCGCAAAAAAATCGCGAATTTGATAATGGTATTGGCCATCTGTGGTCAACCGCACAGACGCCGGCGGCAATCACCCGCTTGCTGGATTTGGTGCGCACTATTAATGACGGCAAACAATTGCAACTCTATCCGGGCTCGCCGTTAATTGCACAAACATTGATGCGCCCGATTGACCGTTTGTTTTTGCATGAATTGCATCCCGCCGATTTTCAATTTTTGCGCGATTGCATGCGCGACGATAAGCGCATTAAAGTAGAACATGAAGATGGCTTTGCCGGCCTGCAAGCCCTGCTGCCGCCACCGGAGCGTCGCGCACTGGTACTGCTCGACCCTTCCTACGAAGTGAAAAGTGATTACCAACATTTGATCAAACAATTACTACAGGCGCACAAACGTTTTGCCACCGGCACCTACGCGATTTGGTATCCTGTCGTGCTGCGCCAACGTATTGATGAAATGGAACTGGCATTAAAAAAATCCGGCATTAAAAACATTCAGTTGATGGAATTTGGCCTGCGCGCCGATAACCCTGAATACGGTATGACATCGAGCGGGATGATTGTGATTAACCCGCCCTGGACACTCTGGGGTGCAATGGAAGAAACATTACCCTGGCTGGCCGAAAATCTCGGCGGCGAAACAGGCGAAGCCTTTTATCGCCTGGAACAATTAGTACCTGAAAAATAATGAGCGCACATTTTTATGACTAGCACAAAACCATCAGAGACCTTCAGCCAAGCAAAACGCGCGGCAATTTTATCGGCAACGATTTTCCCCGGTGCAGGCCTATTTTTTTTACGTCACCACTTGCGCGGTTGCATCTTTGCTATTCCCGCAGCGCTGGTGATTATTATGCTGTTCAAAAATTTATTTGCCGTTGCATTCAAACTCAATGAAGAGATGGCTGCTGAAATCGAAAAAGGCAATATGGCAATCGATATCGGTCACATGTGGAATTCACTCCACGGCGCAATGTTTACATCACCTTATTGGGAGCAAGGTAAGTGGATATTATTAGCTAGTTGGATCTTGAGTATTATCAGCTCTTATTTCGCCGGCAAAAAAGCCGATCTGGCCAAGCACACAGAGTAATCGGAGCCTCCATGCAAGCCTCATTAATTTCTATCGGCCTATTGTTTTGCAGCAATATTTTTATGACCTTTGCCTGGTACGCCCACCTCAAAGAGTTGAACCACAAACCCTGGATCATTGCTGCACTGATCAGCTGGGGCATAGCCCTGTTTGAATATTTATTGCAGGTGCCCGCCAACCGGATTGGCTATACCGTGATGAGTGTCGGCCAATTAAAAATTTTGCAAGAGGTCATCACCCTGAGCGTATTTGTCCCCTTTGCTGTGTTTTATATGAAGGAGCCGCTGAAGCTGGATTACCTCTGGGCAGGCTTATGCCTTTTGGGTGCAGTTTTCTTTATGTTTAGAGACAAAATGTCAGGATAAAACCGGCTGCCGCTGTAGCACTCTGGCATAAATCAGCTATACATAAAGTTGACCTCGGATTAGCTCGTTGGAAAAACCCACTTTTATGGAGATACGCTGTATTCCCGCAGGTTAGCCAGACTTACCAACTCCAGGGTGTTAGCGTGCACAATCAAAACTCCAATAAATCTTCTCGCACTCAGGTTCATGTACATCAGCCATCCCTTGCCTATCAGGATTTTGGCCGACAAAAAATCAAACGGCTCGTCCAAATCCTGCGCATCACCCAGATCGCCCTGCTACTCGTCAGTATTATTACCATCAGTGCCGGCCGCTATAGCGATGCCATTGTCATGCTCGCTACCGGTATTTTTTTATTCAGTGTGGATTGGGCGATTTATAAAAAACACCCGGTGACTGGCGCTGCCATTTTTTTATTGTCACTCACGCTCATGCTCTCTTATCTCATTTGGGTCGGTAGCGGCATTCGCGATAGCGCGGTGCTGGGCTATAGCGGCGTATTGATTTTTGCAGCCATGCTCGGCAATAAACGCCTGCTGCTGGTACTACTATCGATTATGGTGACCGTGTTGATGGCTATTGCCTATGTCAATGAATACGGCATCGTCCTCAACCAGATCGAACCTATCAATTTAGCGACCGGCACCATCACTATTGTGATTCTCACTGTGATTGGTTTTGCCGTCTGGATGCTGGCGCACGACTACCGCGGCGCACTGGATGAACTCGCGCGCGAAAACGAACGCGTCAAAACCGCCAAAAGCCATATCGAACATATGGCGATGCATGACCCCCTCACCGGTTTGCCCAACCGCATTATGGCGCAGCATAATTTCGACAGCATTTTTCAAAAGGCGCAAGCACAGAAACAATTGCTGGGCATTATTTTTATTGACCTGGATAACCTCAAACCGATTAACGATTCACTTGGCCACCAAGCGGGCGATCAAATTTTAAAAGAAGTAGCGTTGCGCCTATTGAGTTACACCAAAAAAGTCGATTTGGTATGCCGCTACGGTGGCGATGAATTTATTGTATTTATGCCCCACATCAACTCCGCCGATGAAGTATCGCAAGCGAGTCTGGAGATTTTGCAGTTAGTGTCAGAGAATTATCTCTATCGCAATATTGAAATTTTTTGCACCTGTTCGATTGGTATTGCACTCGCACCGCAAGATGGCGAAGACCTGGATACGCTGATAAAAAAAGCCGATATCGCCATGTACCACTCAAAAGATTCCGGGCGCAACAGCTTCCGCTTTTTTAACCCAGCCATCAGCCGCAATATGCTGGAGCACATCAGTTTAATTTCCGGTATGCGCAAGGCGCTGCAAGAAAACCAATTCAGTTTGTACTATCAACCTAAAATTGATTTGCAAACCAACGATATCTGCGGCCTGGAGGCGCTGTTACGCTGGCATCACCCGGAACAAGGTTTCATTCCACCAGCAACGTTTATTCCGCTCGCGGAATCGTCCGGTTTAATTATTCAATTAGGCGAATGGGTTATCATCGAAGCCTGTGAGCAAGCCAAGCGCTGGTATGATGAAGGCATTTTGCAATTTGCTGTTGCAGTCAATATTTCATCGATCCAATTCAAGCGCGGCAATATCGATGCGATTGTTTTAGGCGCGCTCTCTACCAGCGGCTTACCGCCGCAATATCTGGAACTGGAACTCACCGAATCATTATTGATTGAAGACAGCGACCGCCTCGCCAATACATTATCGAGTTTGCGCGCAGAAGGTGTGCATTTATCGATTGATGATTTCGGCACTGGCTATTCCAATCTGGGCTATTTGAAAAAATTTGAAGTGGAAGCACTTAAAATCGATCAGTCCTTCGTACGCAAAATGGATGATGAAACCGGTGATGCCGCCATCGTCCGCGCCATCATCCAAATGTCAGCCAGCCTCGGTTTAAAAACCATCGCCGAAGGCGTAGAAGACGCTAGCACCGCAGCCCTCTTACGCAGCCTAGGCTGCACGCAAGCGCAGGGATATTTTTGGGCACGACCAATGCCAGCCAATGAAGTCGCGGGTTTTGTGGAGTTTTGGCGAAAAGATAATTCAAGTTAAGTTAGATTACACAGGCAGGCCACCGTGGTAGCGTACATGACTGAAGCAGTGGATTTGATCCACATAACCGCTTTACTCAATAGCATCACAACTACAGCTGTGGTGTGTTTAACCGCACACTCGCATTCACTGCGAGCGCGCGTCAAAAAAATACATAAATAGAGACGGGGGATATTCGTTTGAAAATTTATTTCGGTTTCAAAACAACACTATTGCTGGCGGCAATCAGCATGGCTGGCTGCACCACCGAACAGAAAGCAGCGGAGACGGCTGCGATGAATTCGGCCGCTCAGGTTCAGGCGAGCGGCATCGAAAAATTTAAAGCCTATACCCAAAAATTCACCGGCAACACCACCATCACTCAAAACCACGCAACTGGTCATGTGGGCAACCTTTTCTTCACCCACTGGAAAGATGGCGGCGCCGCCTCGTTGACGATGAGCACCGATGGTTCATTCAGCGTGGGCTGGCAAGGCGGTGGCTACAATTATGTCGGCGGCCCCGGCTGGCATTATGGCGATAAAAATCGCGTGATTGGTTATCGCTTCAATGAAGACAGCGGTGCAAGTTACATCACTTTGTACGGCTGGGGCTTCGACAAAAATATGCCCACCTCTAACCCCGCGCATTTGGTTGAGTACTACATACTGCAACGTTGGACTTACGACCCAAGCAAAGATGGCGTTTACGGCAAAACCTTTGTGAGCAATGGCACTGAGTATTCCACCTACCGCTCCATACGCGAGCAAAAACCGTCAATCAATGGCCCGACGACTTTCTATCAATACTGGAGCAAACCCAAAACGCAAATGCCACTGGGGCAAGACCATAAAATTATTTTTGCCGATCACGTAAAAGCCTGGGCCGAGAGCGGCTGGATTCTTCCGGATATGAACAACTTCAACGCAAGCGACGACCCCACTTATCAGGTCATGGCCGTTGAGGTGTTCAACCCACCAAAAGACGGCACCGCATCGGGCAAAGTGTGGGACGCAGCAGCCAAATAAACCAAAGTGCTAAAAAAACGCCGTGCGATTTTATCCCACGGCGTTTTTTTACATCCCAACAATTGATTTAGTCATGGATCAAGGGAACAATCAGCACACAGGAACCCTATTGTTTTTCAGCAAACATAAATCCCACTGTACGGAGGCACCATGAGCAATGACAACCCTTTGCTTTCAACCATCGAAGCAGCCGCTAAAAAACACAGCACAGAAGCCTCACGGCATAAGATGCTCCACCGAAGCCTATGGGGCGCCTCATCAATAATCTCAGTACTCGTTGCCATAGCCACCGCCTTTGATTTTTCCCTACTCAATTTTCCTAGTAAAAATATCGCTACATTTTTCGCCATTATTTTGCCGATGGTGACCAGCTACATAGTACTGCGCTCACCCGAAAAATTATGGATTCACGAAATCAATATCCGCAACCAATTGTTGGATTTACACACCGAATTAAATCTCTTAATCAAACGCAACGCCCAATATGACCCCGCTGCTTTTGAACAGCGTTATTTTGCGATTATGACTACGGCAAATAAGAAGTGGATTGAGATTAAAGAAGGTTAGTCTTGGTAGCGCCGGTAGTTTAATGCGGTTCGTTATATTGTGTAATTGCTTTTGGGTATGTTTTCGCGTTAATTGTTTTGAGAACGGGTCGCGTAGACCGTGCTTCGCGCAGCAAGCCGCCGAAGGCTGAGTTTACGAACCGCAACAGATTGAAGGACGGCAGCGTGCCCAAAGCGGACAGCCAACCAAATGAGCTCGGTGACTAATTAGGATTGCTTGTGCCGTATAACTCCATAATTAATTCGGAGTGATAGTTAACCCTTTGATTTAGAGCGAGCTAAACGGATTGGGGGTTCATCCAGTTTTTTGGAGTTATACAGCACTACACCAAATTAGTTGGAATAATGTTCTGCGGGTTATATAGTTGGTGCAATTTAATAAACTGTTAAGTTGAAATGGGGTTTGTCGTGAAATTGAAGTCAATCTATATTTTATTTCTCTTCTGTTTTTCCGTGCATACGTATGCGTGTAGTTGTATTATTTTACCTGTTGGTAAAACTGATGCTATAAAATACAAGGCGGAAAACTCGCAGGCTATCTTCATTGGCACCGTCACAAACATATTAAAAAAAGACGAATATACTGAAATTGCTACACTTAAGGTTTTAGAGCCATTAAAAGGAATATCACAATCTAAAATTACTTTAGAGAATTCAGGTTGTTATTCTTCATCAATTAAATTGGGGAGAACATTATTAATCTACAGTAACTTTATAACTCCTGAATTGCTCGGCACCCCACCTACATGTTTTGAAGTGGAGAGCAAAGATGCCGAGTATGACTCTGAGGTTAAAACAGTAACAGAACTCTTAAAGGCAAAAACTTAACAAGCGGTTGCAACGCCGCTACAGCGCTTCGCACTTACGCTCGACAGTTTTTAAGCAGCGCATTTAGCGAATCGCTGCGCAAAGTTTATCGTAAATGCGCTGCTTAAAAACTGCGGTTGAACCGAACGTTAAAAGGAAGCTTCGAAAATGATTTCAGTGGATTCACCACTAAAAAAGCTTTCCGCTCGAACAGATAGGAAGCAGGCAATGATATTTGACGGGATTCGTCATTCCGCTCAAATAGCAAGCTTTGCTTACCTGAGGCTCAGAGAAACCTTAACTGTTTTAGCTCTTAATGAGTTATCGCGAGACGAACTTGATGCTCATATAACAGCGGCATTTTTGGATGCGTGGACTTCTGTAGACGCAGCTGATCGTTTTAAAAGTCTCTGGCAATTAACTAAAAGTAAAAATTCAAAAGACAAAGAGCTGGAGCTAAAACTGCAATCTATAAGAGATTTAAGAAATGTTACTGACCACCTTGCTCAAAGAATAGATTATGTGGTTTCAAAACGAAATGCGGCATTAGGTAGCCTTTCTTGGATTACTATAACAAATGCAGATTCCTGTGAAGGGCTGGTTTGCGCAATTGTTCCGGGAACATTAAGAAATAATAAATTAGAAATTCAATACCCAAAAGGAAAAACGTTTGAGATTCCGACTGGAAGAATATTTCTTGATGCAGGAGAGTATAGTGCGTGTCTATGTGATGTCTTAGTTCATATAGAAAATCGAATTAGAAAATTAGAAAAGGTAATTCTTGAAGGAAACATGGAGCATCCAGAAGATGAAGAATATGCAGCTTCAGACTCGCTGTTTAAAGCTGTAGTAAAATTCAATATAGATTAATTTTAACAAGTCGCTCAAGCATCGCGCCTTTTTGGTTTTGCTGCGCAAAAGTAATCCATGTAAATCCAGCTTACAAACTGCGGCTGAGCTTAGTGTTAGGGAAAGGCGAAGTACTTACAAGCTGCGGTTGTGCTAAACATTGGGAAATTAATGACTCTCCAAGAAGCAATTCTAAAACTTAACTGGATTTCAGATGATCTTTGTATTGTGGCTCAGCGTCCTTGGGTGCCGAACTCTGAAGCTAAATTCACAGAGTTAACTGCTGAATACAGAATTCCTGAAAGTATTAAAGCGAGTGGTTATGAATATTTTCTTGAGGTTTCGCTAATCAACGAAGAACTGTTGGCTCACGCAAAAGTTAAACTTTCTCCAGCCCAGAAGGTAGAAGTAGCCATTTATTATGCTGAGAATGATGCCACACCTGAATGGTTCAATGAGTTGTGCAGGTAAAATTCCTAACAAGCGACTGTTGTAAAAAACAGGTAGATTTGACATCCAAATCACCCTTCTTTTTTGTTGTGCATCTTGCCGTCAATGTCCGAAATTGGCCGATTTGCGAAGTTCGAAAAATACTGCATGCAGCTCATTGTAAATCCGCCATCTAAAAAACAAGACTCAACAGAAGGTTATGTATCAGGAGATAGAACATGAATGACGAAAGACCAGTGATAGTCGCTATAGATCATGACGACTATCACGCAAAACATATTGGGATTACTCAGGACGGTTTGCAATTTTTTCTGACAACTCCATTCGAACCAGGAAAATGTGAATATATTGCACTATTTAGATTTGATAGACAGGGAAATCTCGTTGACTCAGATATAGAAGCTTTAGGTCCTAGAGGTTCATTTTCAAAAGAAGAAGCAAGAAAAAAATACGATTCAAAACTAGAGAGTCTTGGTGATGTAATCTATCGAAGGATTGAGGTTAAACCTTTTTCTGTAACATTTAATAACATTGATATCGGGCTTATTGCCAGAGAACCAGAAGACGAAGATGACGTTTGGGCAGTAGAGCTTCTGCCTGGGAACTACATGGCATTTTTTGAACCTTGGGATAGCGGCGACTATGACACCTAATGTATAACAAGCGCACCCTGATTGATGTCATCACTCGTGGAAAAACCAATGCCAACTACCCACCACACATTCAAAACCATTTTTTCTCTGGACGCACCGTCGTTGCTTGTTCGCAACGATAAATACGACATGTTTCAGCTGATCGACCCCGACGATGAGCTGGCAGCAATAACAGCTTCCGCTTACGAAAAAGACGGCGGGACACTTGATGAGTTTTCTGAGTTTCGCTTTGCGGGTGTTGAAAGTGTTTACAAACCCGTTTCGGATATTCAGACCATTGAAACAAAACACGCGATCATCAAATTTCAGGAATATGAAGGAACATTTCCAGATGAGGATGTACCTACCTACTTTGTTGTTAACTGCATTCAAACGGGTGATATTTTTCTGTCCCTCACATTTGTAACCACACGTGAGCACTACACAGACTACCGCGACCAATACAATGCTGTGCTTGCGTCTATTCAACCCTGTGCAAAGTAGCTGTGCCCATCCAACGCATCACTTACAATATAAACAATTGCCTTATGCACTTCCTGTTTGGTGCTTACTGTTTGGCAGATGTTGCTTTAGGTTTCTAGCTGATGAACTGCAGCTATCACCATGAAAGGCGCGCGGCTACACGCGTTTCATCGGCGTGCAACGAAAACGACCAGCCATTGCGTTCACACAACCGTTGAACGATACCCAAGCCCAGGCCATATCCGTGAAACGACGACGCATCATTCGGTGTGTACCGCTCATCTTTGCCCACTTGGTTGGTGACTAACGCACCCACCTGATTGGTAACTAATAGCTCGTGTTCTTTGATGAGAATAGTGATCGGCCCCTGCCCGGCGAGTGTTTGCTCGAATGCATTTCGCACCAGATTATTAACCGCGATAGAAAACGCCTGTGGATGCCCGCAGACGTTAGGTTTTGCGAGTTGGTCGATTTCAACATCGACTAACTTGCCGCTCAACAAGTGGCGGTGCTGTTCTATCGCCTGGCTCACCAGCGGCATCACAAGAAATTGCTCGTCATACAAACCGTCGTCGGTTTCGCGCGCGAGGCATAAGAACATTTCAATTGTGGTTTTCATATCGAGCGTCGCACGCCTCACTCGATCTACCACTTTCACATCGGCCGCTGACAGATCGCTTTGTTCCAGAAGTTCAAGTGCGCCGGTTATCACCGTGATCGGAGTGCGCAACTCATGACTGGCTGAATCGGTGAAGTATCGCTCGCGCGCAACAAACGCGCTGATACGCTCAAGGGTCTTTTCAATGGTGCCAGCGAGCACGCCAACCTCATCATCGCCGAACCGGCTGGACTCTATGCGTTTATGATCTTCAGCCGATAGATGTTCGACGTCTATGTCCGCGACCACTTTGGCGAGTTGCGCTACCGGGGCAATAGCGCGACGCATCACCACAATTCCTAGCACGAAACCAAGAGCACCGAGCGTACCCACGACACCGGTGATAACGAGCAGCAACCACCAATCCTCTGACGACGCTGCCTCAACCCCGGCAACATCGAAAACCACAAATGCGCGCGACGATTTATTGTCAGCAGATAGCTTTTCATCGTCAGTGGACAGCACAGCAACGTGCAGCTCTTCGGATTCGAATTCGTATAAACCCTCAGCGGGGTTTGTCTGCGCCCATTCCCTGAGCGATTCCGGCAGGCTACCAACCTCATCGTATCCGCGCAGGTTCATAGTCAGCGCAGGATAGTTTTTAGCGGCAAGCTGTAATTGTTGCGTCAGCACACGGTCTTCGCTCAATCTGATCGCCCCGAAGAAAGCAAATCCCCACGCGAGGCTAAGTACCGCAACGCACAGCGCAAATGCAATGGCGACACGCGTGCGTAAACTGTGCCGGTAGATCACTGACTGCCCTCTGCATTATTAGTCTCTACAATATTGGCTTCTGCAATTCGGTAGCCGATACGATGCACGGTATGAATTAGCGAGCTATCAAACGGCCTGTCGATAGCCTGCCGCAACTTGTACAAGTGCGAGCGAAGCGCATCGCCATCGGGGCGCTCGTCAGCCCACAACAGAGTTTCGAGATCTTCGCGAGCCACAACAGACGGCGATTCTTCCATCAATCGTTGTAGTAGCCTCATACCCGCAGGCGTGAGATCGATAAGCCGCCCCGCGCGATGCACTTGTAGCCTTGACCTATTCATCGTCAGATCACCAACCTTTAACAGATTGTCGGTTTTGCCGTGCCTACGTTTGTACAGTGCTTGCAGTCGCACATGTAGTTCCTGCAACGCGAATGGCTTGACCAAATAGTCATCGGCTCCCGCCGCAAACCCTTTCAGTTTATCGTCCAGCGTATCGCGCGCGGTTAGCATAAGCACGGGGGTTTCTATTTCGGCATCGGTTCGCAGCTTTTGGCAGAAACTTAGGCCATCCATTCTCGGCAACATCAGATCCAGAACAATAACGTCGAACCGATTCGTCAACGCCAGATGCATCGCACTGATACCGTCATAAGCAAAATCCAAAACATAGCTGTGCTTTTCAAAATACGCAGCAATGTTCGCACAAATGTCGCGGTTGTCTTCGACAATTAATACTCTAATCGGCGCTGCACCAAGCGTGTTTACCATCCGCTGCTCTCCTTTACCAAAACCCTTGCCATGCCCCTTACCACGCATAGTCCAGTCGCAGACCAATCAGCGGCTCGGCTTCGCTTTCATCTTCCACTTCAACGCCTCTACGGTAATCAAACTCACTGTCATCGCTCGACGATGCTGCCGTTGCGTTGATGACATCGAGAAAGGTTGTGAGATCGATAGGGCCAAATGCGCGCCGATAATCAACACGAAGGTTCACCAAGCTGTAGGCGCTGTTGCGACCAACATTGCGCTCAGTGATTTCTTTTGAGTAGCGTAGCGGTTGTCCGGGTCCCAATACATCCGAATGAATAATAAATTCTTCGCCTGGCCGGCCGGACAGATATTTGTAGCGCCCGGCGATCTTCCAGCGGTCGTTGATTTCCCACGTCAGGCCGAGGGTCGCGACATGCTCGCGGCTGAAATCGGCGGCCAGATCGCCGCGACCATCTTTGCGGTCGATGACGATATCGTTGTAAGAATAGGTGGCGGTAGCGTATAGGCCATCGCGAATTGTCCCTTTAGCCACGAAATCAACACCGTAGGATGTGCCGTCACCCATATTGGCAAAGGTACCGCTGGCTCGATCAAGATCGAAGACCAGGTCGTCGAGGTTTTGATAATAGACTTCCGTTAACAGCGACCAATTGTTATTCAGGAAATATTCAAAACCTAAACTGCCATGCGTGATTTTTTCATTCTTAAGATCGTTCGACTCGTTAGCGGCAAGTTCTAAAAAACGTGGCGATTGGTGAAACAGCCCTGCGGTCGCAAAATATCTAACCGTATTACTCGGCTTCCAGTTGACGCTGAACCTGGGCGACGCGAAGCTCTCGTCGGCAAAACCGTCCTGCTCGAAGCGTAAGCCAGTGCCAAAATCCCAATCACCGCGCTCAAAAATTTGCTCTACGTAGCCAGCATAGCTCGTTTCTTTTCGGTTTATTGAAGAGTTAATCTTCTCGGGCGTCAGCACAATAAAACGCTGGTCGGGGTCGGGTCTAAAATCATCGCTGTCGTAAATAAAGCGATGCCAATCGCCATCTAAAACCGTGTTGTAGTCCAGTTCAATTTGCGTTACTTGCACACCGGAACTGAATACGCCCCATTGATTCAATGTCTCGAAATCGCTGCGCCAGCCGAGCTCTGTCTCATCTTCACCGATGGTAATAATATTCTCCCGCACGGGAAAACTGGACGCGGGTGATCCCGCCGGTACGAGATCAGGAAATGCTTCACCCTCTGAGCTGATCTTGTCGCTGGTGCGGTGGTAAACCCTATTGGTCCAGACCGCTTTTTCACCGACCAATGTTCGCAAGGTCATACCTACCAAATCACTATCTTGCTCAGAATCTTGCAGGGCAGCATCTTCGAAATTCGGCGACGCAAAAACGTGCGTCACACCGCGCGTGTAATCTTCGTGTGTGTCTATCAGTAGAACTTCGACTGTGTTGTTATCGTTGATGGGGATGACCGACTTTACGATGATGTCTCGTAAGATCGGCTCGCCAATATCGAGCTCTTCGATAGTTTCAAATAACGCGCCGAAATCCAAACGTCGAGCAGAGACGAGCATCGTTGAATCTTCAGTGAGACCGGTCGGGCCGTCGTAACCCACTTCATAACCCGCGAGGTCGTAGCGCAAACTTGCGGAAGGGCTTGGGTTGCCATCAGCGACGTCCAGTTTAAGTAGCGATGCCGACCGGCCGCCATAAGCCGCACCCCAACCACCCGGTGAAAATTCTGCACCACTGATAACATTGGGTGCGAAAATCGAGAAGCGCCCGCCACCGCCGACATCTTCTTGTTCACCGAGTGACGCATCAAAATGCACCGCTTTATCAAAAGGAAAATCATCAACGAATAATAAATTATCTCTTGGGCCACGGCCGCGTACGCTAAAGTTCGCGAATTCTCCGGTGGATGCAAGTCCGGGTAAACCGTCCAGCGAGAGGAGCGGATCTGAACCACCGCCAACGGCATTGGCCAGGGCTTCTCTATCGAGATAGCTGCCGTTAACAGATGCAATGACTTGCGTTTGCTTTCCGAGAACCAGCAGTTCCTCAATGTCAATTGCCTGCTCTCCAAGCTCGAATTCAAGTTTGATATTTTTGCGCGTAATCACCCGTACGCTTGGCTCATAGGATGAAGCGAACCCGCTTTTGGCCAAGTTCACTGAGTAGAGACCGGGGTCGAGTTGTTCAACGACGATGCGACCTTGTGCATCGGTTTCTACCGATCGCGTGGAATTGGTTTCCCGTTTAGTGATCCTGATCTGCACGTTTGAGAGTGGCCGGTCAGTATTCTGATCTTTGACAATGACAGTCAGCGCACCGGGCGCCTCTGCTGCATGGGTAGAAAGTGAAAAGCCAAAAAGTGGAAATCCAATCAGGAGCACCGACAGTGTTAACCACGATAACTGTCGCAAATTCCTGCTCATATTGCTCAAGTGCCTGTTCATATTGCTATTCCTCCAGGAATCGACCGTATTTATTTGATAAAACGCCGGAAGGTTAACAACACAGATGTGACCAAAAAGTCGCTGACGAAGCCTGCCTACTCGAAGCGCAAGGCACCATGATGGGAATAAAGCTGGATATAAAGCATTGCATGCAAAATGCAGGGCTTGCGGAAGAAGATTTTAAATCGCAGTGCGAAGGCATGCCGCAAACGGCGGTGGCGATTGTTGGGCGCGCGACAGACGCGCCCACTAGATTCAAATTACTTGATTGCGGAAAAATCAGTAGCCACTAAAAACGTTGACTCAACGCCCGCCACTATAGGCCCATTGGCTTCACTTTCTGTGCGAACTTTTATCCATTCCGGATCAGCAGCAAATGCTTTCCACGCGGCGTCTGCCGCAGCACGGTTCTTGTATTTCAAAATGTAATGCAGTTTATCGCCATTTTTTTGTTCGGTCGGCAACCAATAGCCCACATTTTCCATGCCGTGGCGCTCAAAAAGTTTGGTGGTGTGATTTTTAAAACGCGCGAGCAGATCCGGCATTTTTCCTGGATGAGTGGTGTAAACACGCAACTCAAAAACTGGGGTGTCATCGGCGGCGAGAACGGGGGTAATCGCAACAATACTGAACAGAGTAATTAGCGCACAGATTATTTGTTTCATGAGGATCTCAGCCTGTAGTGGGATAGCTTATTTAAAGTGTTTTCGTCATAAATGCACTGTAAGGATCTTCCGCATAATCGCCAAAAGGCCCACAGTATTCAAAACCAAACCGCTCGTAGAGTTTACGTGCGGGGATAAAAAAATCTTGCGTTCCGGTTTCCAAACTCAAACGCTGGTAATTGCGCTCCGCCGCCACACCTAATATATGCTCCATGATTTTTACCGCTACGCCCTTACCGCGATAGGCATTGGCGGTGCGCATGGATTTAATTTCCGCATGCGTTGCATCCAATTCTTTTAATGCACCGCAACCGGCTAATTGGTTGCCGTCCCACACTGACCAAAAGGTAATTTCCGGTTTGCGTAATTTATCCAAATCCAATGCATGTACACTTTCGGGTGGCGATACGGCGTACATATCCGTTAAATGTTCCGTTAGTATTTGCGCCACTTCGGGGCCACGCAGGTCGTCGATTTTAATTAACATTATTAGCTCCTTTTAATTTACTGAATAATTCAACCCCAAGTAGATACTGCGCCTCTTGCCATTCGTGGCGATTGCACATGCTTTTGCATTTGTAAGCCGCTAGCGTGTTACATATTGCATCAACCCAAGCTTGCGCACTACTGATGGCAGGGCCGGGTTGTGCAGCTTCAACCAATTGTTGTGCGGCGGGTGCAAGTGAGGTATTGGCACCCTCGGCGACGATAAATTTTATGTATAGAAATTTATTGTATGCCGCTTTAAATTCTTGATGTGTAGGGACAGCTAGAGAGATATCGGGCAGACAGGATACGATTCCAGCATAGTCAGTTTTATTCTGGTTACCCGCGCGAAACATCGCCAGAAGAATCCAGGCATCCATTCTATTTAATCTAAACATTGAGATTCCCGGGATATTCAGCACTCAAAGCATTATTGCTGGGTTAAATTATTCATCCACTTGCGACTGATAATACGCTTGATCACGGGAATAAATTTCAACCCGTCTTCCAAAAACATCAATGCATAAATATAGACAAACGATAGTTTGGTCAAAAATACCACGGCGATATAAATCGGTAAACCAAACACCCACATGACGATGGTATCGGTGATCAAGGTAAAGCGGTTATCGCCCCCTGCGCGAAGCACGCCGATAATGCGCATCATATTGATAATTTTTACCCAGACCAGTAAACAAAACACACCGAGGGTGCTTAACAGCAGATCGGTAGATTTTTCGTCGAGCTGATCAAAAATCAAAAGCATCCAGGGGCGTGCGAACCAAAGTGCGGAGCAAAATACAATTAACAGCACAAAGGTGATGCGATCAAAAAATTTATGCAGCTGCCATGCAGTATCATTATTGCCTGCACCCAATTCGCGCCCGATCAATACCGCTGACGCATTGGCGAGGCCGACAAACAACGCAAAGAACGCACTTTCAATCGGCACTATGACACCCATTACGGCGAGCGCTTCTGTGCCCGCATAACCGGTAACTAAATGATAAGTGGAATTGCCCACGGCCCAGATCGCGTAGTTGGCAACCAGCGGCAAAGAAAAGGCGAGATAGCGACTAATTTGAACTTTATCCAACCCCATGCGCAATTGCGCAAAGCTCAACGCAAAACCGTGTTTTTTTGCGTAAACCCAACCCACCACAATCAGCAATTGCAAAAAGCGCGAGCCTAACGTCGCCCAGGCTGCACCAGCGACACCCAGGGCGGGAAAACCCCAGTTGCCGCCAATTAATGCATAGTTGCCGATAATATTTAACGCCGCGGCAAAAACACCGGCAACCAATGGCATAGTGGTGCTACCCAATGCGCGCAGCGAGGCTTCGTAAATAACTATCCATTGCGTAAACAATAATGCCGGTGCGGTGATGATGAGATATTGCGCCGCGAGCGCTACGACTTTTTCATCCGGGTTAATCCACCCGACCCAGGTATTCGAGGCAAAACCAAATACCAGCACAAACGGAATCATCACCGTAGTGCCCACCAGCAAAGTAACGGCGAGCGAACGCTGGCAACTGACAAAATCTTTTGCGCCTATATATTGGGCAACCAAAATACTGCAGCCCGTCGCAAGGCCGCTCATCAACACCAATAATAAAAAATGGATTTTGGCAGCGAGGCCCACGGCGGCAATTGCACTAGAACCCAGGTCGCCCACCATAATCACATCGGCCATACCCAAGAGCGACTGCATGAGCATCTGCGCCGCTACCGGCAGCGACAATAAAATTACACTGCGCCAAAACGCGCGTTTATCATCGAGAGAAACCAATTGGGGGGAAGAAACCACGTAAAGCTCCGATGCGGGACAAGCAAACCAGCATTATAAAGGGAATTGTGCCGGGTGATTGTTAATAAGTGGTAAGGCGTTGTGCGTGCAGGGTTCACTTTAGGCAGTGAGTAAAGCGAAACTGCTTTTTACAAAAGTGAAGCTTCATTGGTAAAAAGTGCCACGCGTTCGCGCAAAAACTCAGACGATTTAACCATTCTTGATTAGCCAAAATAGTATTGGGTATTACACTTCTGCTCATACCCGATAACCATAACATTACTACGGTATTACACGATGAATGAACCTCTGCCCAACCACTACTTCCCCCAGCGCAGCGAGTTGATTGACTCGTTACGCGGCTTTGCCTTGATGGGAATTTGTCTCGTCCACTTTATGGAATATTTTGAACTCTACTGGGTCAATCAAGACCCGACTTTTTTGCACAATCTGGTTTTCTTTTTATTTGCCGGAAAAGCCTACGCGATTTTTGCGCTTATGTTTGGCCTGAGTTTTTTTATCATTATGGATAACCAGGCAAAAAAGGGCGTGAATTTTAGCTACCGTTTTGCGTGGCGATTACTGATTTTGCTCGCTATTGGTTATATACACACCCTTTATTATCTGGGTGATATTTTGTCGGTATTGGGTGTGATCGGCTTGAGCCTGCTGTTTGTGCAGGGTTTGAGCAACCGCTGGTTGATCGCCATCGCCCTGCTCTGCCTATTGCAACTGCCGTTTTATTATCATTTTTTTGCCGCACTCAATAACCTACCCGGCGCGAATGATAATCCCGCCTTTTTTTCATTGTTTGGCAATGTGTACGCCGCGATTGAAAAAGCCAGCTTCACTGAATTGATGCTACTGAATAGCAGTGCTGGCCTTTACGCAAAATGGATATTTTTTGTGGAGTCTGGCCGCGGCTTGCAATTGATTGGATTATTTTTACTGGGCTTGGTATTGGGGCGCATTGGTTTTTTTACCCAAGCAGATAAATTTGATCGCCATCGCATTAAAGCTTTGGGCATAGCACTGCTGGCGGTCATCGCCCTCTACGCGTTTGACAAATACCTCACACAACTTCCTGACACTATTTTTCAGGAAAAAGGCATGGCGAAATGGTATTTACAACAAGCCATTGGATCTTATTTAAGTACTGCGGTAATGGCCAGCCTGGTGCTATTGTTTGTGCAATTTTATCTGTGGCAGCGCAGTGCAAAATTATTAAACCTGCTCGCGCCCTGCGGGCGCATTAGTTTAAGTATTTATTTAATCCAATCGCTGGTGGGTGTGCCGCTATTTTATCCCTATGGTTTGGGCTGGTATAAAACTATCGGCCAAACCAACAGCTTGCTGGCGGGTATCGTCTTTTACACGCTGCTGATTATGTTGGCGCACTGGTGGGTAAAACGTTTCCATTACGGCCCGGTGGAATGGCTGTGGCGCAGTGCGACCTATATGACGACGAAAGTTCCGTTCAGACGGACAACAACACAGCCAACCAATAACTGATGAATTAGTTTTTAAGTGTGGACATACCGCCATCGACGTGCAGTATTTGGCCGGAGATCCAGCCCGCTTGTGGTGATAACAAAAACGCTGCCATAGCGGCAACTTCTTTGGGATCACCCACTTTTTGCAATGGATGACGTTTGGCGGCGGCATCCATTTTATCGGCGCTATTTAATAATTTTTCGGCAAGGGATGTATTCGTCAGCGAAGGTGCAATGCCGTTCACACGAATTGCCGGCGCCCATTCGGCGGCCAAACTTTTTACCAAGCCTTCAATTGCCGCTTTGCTGCTGGCAACACTCGCGTGAAAAGGCATGCCCAGAGTCGCAGCCACACTGCTAAATAACACCACACTAGCGTGATTGGATTTTTTTAAAAGGGGAGCAACAGACTGCAAAGTGCGCACTGCACCGAGCACATTGATTTGAAAATCCTGCAGGAAATCGTCCACCGATAAACGCGCAAAAGGTTTGAGGTTGATACTGCCGGGGCAATACACCAACCCATCCAACACATCGGGTAAACCGGTGAGATCAGGCGCGCGCTCTGCAGGGTTATTTATAAAGAAATGCGCACCGTCAACATCGACGGCATTGCGCGCCCAGATGGTGACACTGTGCCCCTCGCCAATAAGCTGGGTAGCAAGTGCTGCACCAATTCCGCGTGTGCCGCCAACAATTAAATAGTGTTTCATGATGTTTCCCGTTATCAGCCAGATAATAAAGCTGATACGAAATCATCACGGTTTTGGATCCTTATTCTTTGCCAATGACGCGAAAGCGGCGCTCCAGGCGATAGCCTTGTTTATCGACCACCAATAATTTATGCACGCCCGGTTCGAGCGCTGCTTCGCGCTCGTGGAAGATTTTGGTTTCGCCCAGGAATTCATCGTCCAGATGCCAATACAATTGTGCAGCGGGATTTCGGTGTACCGCTTTTAATACTACGCGGCTGCGTTTGCCATCCAAATCCATTGGAATATAGATGCGGCTCTCTTCATTTGGGTAAACCAATTCAATCGGCTGGTCTTCATCGATTTGCAATAAATCATTCAAACAATCACTGCGCCAGGGCGGCAGGGCTTTGTATTCACTGTGATGTTGCCGCCAGTAAAATTCTTGCGTGGGGGGCAAGACAAACCAATCGTGCGCGCGCATATTGTTTACAGTTTCACAGCGACTGTGTACGCGAAATTGTTCATCAATATCGAGATGGATGTGGCGATGGTTTTGGGTGACCTTGGCAAAATGGCTGGTGTTGGGAATTTCCATATCCACGGCATCACATTGTCCACCGGTGAGATAACCATCATCTTTACACACGGAAATGGTTTTGAGCGCGTGTGCAGGCTTGGAAAACCAATTAATGCTCGGCAGTGCATCAAACACATCGAATAAAATTGGTGCGGCGCTGCTTTGTCCGCTGATAAAACTGGCTGGCTCACCACCAGCATTACCCACCCATACCCCGAGCGTGTAGCGACCATTACTGCCAATCGCCCAGGCGTCGCGCAGGCCATAACTGGTGCCGGTTTTCCAGGCGATGGTTTGACTGCCGGAAAAATCGCGCCAGTAATTATCATTGCCGGGGCGTGCGACATCGATCAAAGCTTGCAAGGTTAACCAGGCAGCACCTTGTTGGATTACTGGTTTAATCGATGGTGTTTTTTCTTGCAGCACGATTTTATTTTCGAGCGCTTTTTTATTCTGTAGCAACAGCGTCGGAATAGGTTGGTTGATGTTGCCATCGCGTGCGCTGGCGGCGAGCCGCGCATAAATACCGGTGAGATCCCACAAGGTTCCTTCCGCTCCACCCAAAATTAATGTGAGGCCGTAATCATCAGCTGGGCGAAATAAGGTAGTCATGCCCATCGCCTGCAATTTTTCCTGAAACTTTCCAATGCCGTAATCGCGCAACATACGCACTGAGGGAATATTTAATGAGTGCGCCAATGCAAATTGTGCGGGCACTGCACCGCGAAAACTGCGGTCATAATTTTTGGGGCTGTAACCGCCGAATTGCGTGGGGATATCGGGAATTAAACTGGTGGGTGCAAGCTCACCTTCTTGCAGCATCAAACCATAGAGGAGCGGTTTTAGAATGCTGCCAGTAGAGCGCGGACGCTGCACCAAATCCAGATCCGGCGCGTAGCGTTGTTGTTTTTGCCAGGCTTGGTTGCCGACATAAGCCAGCGCATCCATACGCTCGTGATCAATCAACAGCAGTGAAATGTTATTCACACCTTCATTAGCTAAACGCAGACTATGGCGCTCGGCCACTTGCGTCGCAATGCGTTGGATAAACGGATCGATACTGCTGTGAAATACGTGCTGGGCACTATGTTGTTTTTTTAAGGTCGCCAACAGATGGGGCGCGAGTTGCGGTAGCGATTGTGGCCGCTCAGGTAGAGGTTCAATCAACGCGAGCTGCAAATCCAGATCGGAAAAATAATGTTTAGCATGTAACCGCTGTAATAAACGATCGCGCTTCTGTTTGAGTAAATCGCGTTGGCGCCCCGGATGAATCAATGCAGGACTATTGGGTAACACCGCAAGCAAAGCCGATTCAGCCCAGGATAGATGCTCCGGAGCGCGCCCGAAATAACGCCATGCCGCCGCGCGCAAGCCAACGATGTTGCCGCCAAAAGGCGCATGGCTTGCGTAGTGAATTAATAATTCTTCTTTACTAAAACGCCATTCCAGTTGGAACGCCCTGCCCGCCTCCAACAGTTTGCTGGTGATGCTCCGCGCAGGCAATTTTTTATCTTGCTGTTGGTACTCTGCCTGCCGCAGCAAACGCGCCAACTGCATGCTGATGGTACTGCCACCACTCGTCACTTTTCCGGCCTGCAGGTTACCTTGCAGTGCGCGCGCAATGGCGAGGGGATTTATACCGGGGTGGCGATAGAAATGTTGATCTTCAAATAACAGTAGTGATTTTTTATATTTATCCGGCAGTGATTCCACCGGTGCAAAACGCCATTGCTGATCAGCGGCTATTCCTGCACCTAAAAGACTGCCATCGCGTGCGAGCAAGAGATTAGCGTAAGGGGTTTTTGTTAACGAAGAGGGTAAGGGGAAAAACTGCAATGCTAACAACACTACACAGATGATGAAAAAAAATGTGCAGAATATTTTGTAAGAGCCAACACTACATTTACTGCGCAACCCAGAAACCAGATGTAGGTTGCGCAGCGATAAGATCCGTCGAAAAAAACTGTGCACGGGAATCCTTTGCGCAAGCAGTGGTTATTTGTTGTGGCCAGCGAGAAGCAAACCTTGCTGATAATAATCGGCGCTTTTTTTGTGATCGCCCAATTTTTCCATCAAGCGCGCCAATTCCACCATTGTCTCCAGACTTTGCTGTTGATTCAAACTGCGCTGAAAATACTCACGCGCCAATTCCCATTGCTGGTTGCGCAACATCAAACGCCCCATGCTAAGCAGTAGCGCTGGATCTTGCGGTTTGCTTTTCAACCAGCCTTCAACTGTGCGGATTTGGCCGTGAATTTCTTTCACTTGCAAACGGCCATATAAACTAACCAAAGGTTCATACCAATTATTGGATAGCGCCTTGCGTACAATCACTTCCGCTTCCTGATCTTGATAATTTTCCGTCAGTGCCTGTGCGTAAGCGGTAATAACCGCTGGCAACTTTTGTACACTGCGCGGGAATGATTTCCACAGGCTCTGCAATGCGGGTAAGCGCTCGGCGATCAGCAGGGATTTGCTCTGCTCGCTCTGTGCTTTCATTTTTTCACAAGCCAGCAATACTTCCAGCGCTTCAAATTCTACATTGGACAAAACTTTGGCTTTGCGCATGACCGGGAACATATCTTCCAGTGCGCGCCAATTTTTCTGGGCAATATAAATATGGTGCATTAAATCCAGCACGGCAGCCTGACGCGGCATTTTGATATCAATCGGCTTCAGGATTTCAATGGCTTTTTCATAGCGACCAGACTGCACATGCAAACGCGCACGGGTCAGGGCTACCGGCAATTCACTGTGCGCCAGCGTAAGGGCTTTATCGAGAATATTATCGGCCTCGGCTTCGTCGCCCATTTCAAAACTGCTGCGCGCAGCGGCAATATAATTGGCGAGGGGATATTCCACTTTGTCGAGCGTGCGCACCAATTTTTTGCGCGCCTCCAGCCAATCGCCGGTCAGGTAATCCACCATACCGGTGGCTGCACGTTTTTGCGCACGTTCAACACTGCCAAATAAAAATATTTCGCGGAAGCGACGCACCATCTCCGCACTGCCGAGCATTAATTTACGCACAAACCACAGAGCTGCATATATCAGTGCCGCCGCCAGAGCAGCAACCCACAGGGTCATTTCAATGGTTTTAGTGCCGTAAGCAATCAATAAATAGCCGTCGCCGCGCCAAAGCAAAAACACCAAACCACAGGCGAGCAATAAAAAGAAAATAGCTTTTAACAGGCGACGTCTCATTGGCGCACCCCGCGCCGTGCAGCAGCCATTTTTTCGCGCTTGGTAATATAGTCAGCCAAGGCCGATGAGGAATTACTAAAGTTGCTTAAGTCAGGCGAAATTTCTTCCTGCTGCAACGATTGCAACTCTTCCAACACTGCCGCCGCTTTTTCGTTCAAGCTGTAATACTGGTTAATCCAATTCTGCGCTTTGACCAGACTCTCCTGATAGATACCCTCTTCATTGCGCAGCAGCGCAACCTGTGCCTGTTCCAGCATCAAGCGTAAATTTTGTTGCAGGTATTTTTGTTCGGAGGGCGGCAATACGGCATTGATGGTTTTGCCGTGATCGCGCACACGCACGTAGGAACCCAACTTATGCATCAGCGCATAAAAGTTGCGCGTGAGTTTTTGTTTAAAGGTTTCGTCTGCCGGAATAACATCTTCTTCCAATACTTCTTCTTGTACACCTAAAGGCTCAATGAAAGGGATTGCATCGATTTGATTGGACAGCGCCGATAAGCGCAAATAAATACCTTCACGGTCGATCACGCCCGCAAGTTTTAAAACGGCAATTTCTTCAGCCAATAATTTACGTACTCCAACCAAATCGGCCTGATCTATATCGCGCAACACATCGTCCGCTGATAGCGCCAGTGCGAGTGCGTTTTGGCTATCTTTTTCCAACAGGATACGCTGATCGGCAAGGCGCAATAAATATTGTGCTTCTTGTAACTTCCACTCATCGCGGTTGACGCTCGACAGCGATAGCAGACGCGCGTTGTTGCTGTCCACTTGTTCAGCCAAATCATTCAAGTTGGTTTGGATTGATGCTTGCTGCTCGACAAACTCTTTATCGAGATTATCTTCCAACAGTTGCTGACGGGTTTCTATCGCTTGCGCTTGCTGTTCAACTTGCGTGCGCAGGCTGTCGATAATTTGCTGCTGGCTTTTGGACTGCTGCAATACAAAAAGTCCACCAAAACAAATCGCTGCCACAATCAGCACTACAAATAACCATAACAATGCAAAACTGCCCGTGTGGTTTTTTAGTGGTGCAGGCGCACCGTGAGTTGGCTGTTGAACAATCGTATCGGAATCAGTCACTGTGTTAATCCTGTAATAAAATGCACTCTTGCGTGCGACAATAATTTAACAAGGCTGCCGTCATGGCATTATCGGTTGCATTTTCGGCGCAGATAATCCGCTGGAATCCCGCCGCCTGCGCCGCTGCAACAATTCGTTGGCTGGGCACCAACAAGAGCTTGCTGAGCATCCATCCGCGCGTTTGTTCCTGTTGTGCCGACGGCAACTGTGCCAGCACAGAAGAAAGATTTTGCAAGCTTTCACCGCTGTGCAAACTCAGTATCACCTGTGCACCGGATGATTCACTCGACACAATTAGCTGCTGCAAGTGCTCCTCTGCAGCTGCAGGCAGTCCGCGCTCATACAATTCACAATAATCGACCCAGGCGCCGCGCTTGCGCAATTCTTCAGCGAGATGGCCGCGCCCGCCGCAGCCGCGAAAAATCAAGATTTTTTCGCCATCAACATCTTGCAGATGTTCTGCACTTAATAAATCTTCGCTAGTCATACCACCGCTGGCACTCGCCGCCAGATCCTGCACTGCAACGCCGTAGCTGGCCAATTTTTTTGCAGTGGTTGCACCTACAGCAAAATAATCGATCCCCATCGGCAATTGCGGCCAGTAATCTTCCAGCCAATCCATGCCGTACTCAACCGCATTTTGGCTGACAAAAATCACTTTCTGGTAGAGATCAAAATCCAGAATTTTATTTTTAATCGCGCGAATTTTATCGTCGTCAACAACCGGCGCAATTTCCAATAAATTTAAACGTGCGCAGTTAAAGCCCAACGCCTGTAGCTGCTCATGCCAGACTGCCGCCTGCGCTTCTGGCCGGGAGATAACAACACAATAGTTCTGCGGTGAATCGGCCATGGTTTATTCCGCGTCTGCGTAAACCTCGGCGAGAATTTTATCGGCGCCCGCCACGAGCAAACGCTCAGCCAATTCAACACCGATTTTTTCGGCATCCGCCACGGGGCCGGAAATTTCATCGAATAACATTTGGCTGCCGTCAGGTGAACCCACCAATCCGCGCAACCATAAATTATCATCGCGATGAATAGCATAGCAGGCGATAGGCACCTGGCAGCCGCCCTGTAAATGGCGATTCATCGCTCGCTCGGCGAGCACTTGCTCAGCCGTCGTTTGATGATGCAAAGGCTTGAGCAATTCGATTGTTGCAATGTCATCAACGCGGCATTCGATCCCCACTGCGCCCTGCCCGCCCGCCGGTAAACTTTGCTCGGGGGTGATGTAGTCCCGGATACGCGCTTTCAATTCCAGGCGAATTAAGCCTGCAGCGGCGAGGATAATTGCATCGTACTCACCATCATCTAATTTCTGCAGCCGTGTCTGTACGTTGCCACGCAAAAACTTGATGTGTAGATCCGGGCGGCTTGCGAGCAGCTGGCATTGGCGACGCAGACTGGATGTACCCACCACCGCGCCCTGCGGCAACTCATCGAGTGAATTAAAACGGTTGGAGACAAATGCATCGCGCGCATCTTCGCGCGGGCAGATGACGGAAAGCCCCAAGCCCGCCGGAAAATCCATGGGCACATCTTTCATCGAATGCACTGCGATATCCGCTTCATCGGCCAGTAGCGCCTGCTCCAGCTCTTTGACGAACAACCCTTTGCCGCCAACTTTGGCGAGGGGAACATCGAGGATTTTGTCGCCGCGGCTGGTGAGCGGAACCAGCTCGACCAACAATCCAGGATGATGCTTTTCCAATTCGGCTTTGACATATTCTGCCTGCCAGAGGGCAAGCAAACTTTTACGGGTAGCGATACGCAGCGGGCGCGTGGCGGAGTAGGTCATGGTAGAAATCACACTATTCGAATAATAGCGGCCATGATAACACTCTGACTTGCGATAGGGATTGGCGGATTTTGCGGAGGTGGGATCAGTAACAAAAAACGCCAGCTTTGTGGGCTGGCGTTTTACGCGAATTACACGTTCGATTTATGCAGGGGCCTATTGACCCGCTTTCAGCAATTCCCAGTATTTTTCATAAACCAGAACGGTATCACCCAGATCCTGGTGGAAACTGCCCTTGGCAATATCTTCGGCAGCAGGGAATACGGTTTTGTTGTTACGCAGAGCTTCATCCAGCAAAGCAATACCAGCAGTGTTAGGTGCGGCATAACCCAATTCTTCGATCGCGGCTTTGGCGCTTTCAGCACGCAGCATGAAGTCGATGAACTTGTGCGCGTTTTCCACGTTGGCAGCGCCTTTCGGAATCACAAAGCTGTCAACCCAAAGTACTGCGCCCTCTTCCGGGTAAATGTACTGCAGGTCTTCCATCTCTTGTTGCGCCATGTAAGCTTCGCCGTTCCAGATAGCGCCAATGCTGACGTTGCCCTGGATCAACGGAGTTTTGGGCGAGTCAGAGTTGATCACCTTGATGCTTGGCCAGAGGGCTTTTAACTTCTCATAAGCCGCTTTGATTTCATCTTCGCTGGTGCTGTTGTTTTGGAAACCAGCAACACGCAGACCCACATAGAAGTTGTCACGGACGTCATCCATGATCATCAACTTGTCAGCATATTCAGGCTTCCACAAATCGGCCCACTTGGTGATTTTGCTGGCATCCACATCTTTATTGTTGATCGCAATTGAAGTCGCGCCCCACAGGTAAGGAACGCTGAAATCATTATTAGGATCGTAAGGCTTGTTCATCATGTTGGCGTCAAGGTTGCCGTAATTCGCCAACAAGTCTTTTTTAATCGGCTGGATCAAACCTTCTTTGCGCATTTTTTCAACGTAGAAAGTCGATGGTACGGCGATGTCGTAACCCTTACCTTCCATCAATTTGATTTTGGCGTACATCGCCTCGTTACTTTCGTAGGTGGCGTACTCTACTTCGATGCCGGTTTCTTTGGTGAATTGCTCCAATACCGCAGCGGGAATGTACTCGGTCCAGTTGTAAATCACTACTTTTTGAGGGCCGGTAGCCGGTGCGGGCGCTTCAGTCGCTGCAGGTGTTGCTGCGGTAGTTTCAGCAGGTGCTTGGGTTTCGGATTTGTCGGAACATCCACTGATTAATAAGGCTGCGGCCAAGGCCAACCATTTTTTCATCTTATTTATCCTCACGTAAGAGAAGTTGGGAAATAACAACCAGTACCAAAGAGACGACCAACAAAATCGTCGAAATTGCATTTACCTCTGGCGAAACACCAACACGCACCATGGAATAAACCTTGAGCGGCAGGATTTCATATCCAGGGCCAGTGACAAACGCACTTACAATAACGTCATCCAATGACAGGGTAAAACTCAACAACCATCCTGACGCAATAGCGGGCAAGGCCAGCGGCAGGATAATTTTCCAGAAAATACTACTCTCGGACGCACCTAAATCCCGTGCGGCCTCCAGCATTTTCATATCAAACCCTTTTAAGCGCGAGTAGACCGCAACTATCACAAAAGGTAAACAGAAAGTGATATGGCCGATAACCAATGAGATGAATCCCAGTTTGATGCCCAGCGCCATAAACACAATCAACAACGAAATGGCCATCACAATTTCCGGAGTCAGCATACTCACAAACACCATGGATGACAGTAATGCTTTACCCTTGAACTGATAGCGATGCAAAGCCACAGCAGCAAGCGTGCCAATTACAGTCGCGACACTGGCAGCGACAATGGAAACCGTGAGCGAATTGAGCGCGGCCGTCATCAAACCGTCATTGTTCCAGAACTTTTCATACCACTTGAAGGTAAAGCCGCCCCACTTGATACCGTATTTGGATGCATTAAAGGAGTTCACCACCAGCACCAAAATGGGGATGTAGATCAACGTGAGGATCAACCCCATAAAACCCCATCTAAAAATCGGAGCCATTGAGTCCTCCTTGCTTGCTGACAAAACGGGCAGCGCGGAAATAGAGCCAGAGCATAAAGCCCAGCAGCACAATCAGGATCACACTAAACGCCGAGCCAAACGGCCAGTCGCGCGTGTGCAGGAATTGGGTTTTGATCACGTTGCCGAGCAGCAGGTTTTTGGCACCACCGAGCAGGTCGGAAATATAGAACATACCCATCGCCGGTAGTAACACCATCAAACAACCCGCGACTATACCGGGGGAGGTAAGCGGCACAGTGATATGCCAGAAGCGGCTCAAGGGGCCAGCGCCAAGATCTTTGGCGGCGTGGTGCAAACGCACATCGAGTTTTTCCAGTGCCGAGTACAAGGGCAACACCATAAACGGCAGCAAGATATAACAAAGACCCAGGATCACCGCGAATTGGGTGTAGAGCAGCTGCAAGGGTTTATCGATCAAGCCCAAGCCAAGCAGCGCTTTGTTGATAATACCCTGGTTGCCCAAAATAAATTGGATCGCATAGGTGCGCACCAGCGAGTTGGTCCAAAACGGCAAAATCACCAGAAACAAAATCACCGGTTGCCAGCGCTTGGGCAGACTCACAATCGCCATTGCAAACGGATAGCCAACCACCAGACAAAACACCATCGCCAGCAGTGACATACGCAGTGAATCCCACAATACCTGCAAGTACAGCAGATCGAGAGTGCGCACGTAGCTGTCAGCATTGATGGGCAAGCTGACAGTGGCCTGAGGATCACGCGTCAGGAAACTGGTGAGGATCACCAGCAAGTTGGGGAAAAAGACAAACAGTGTCAACCAGACACTGGCGAGTCCAATTGCCCAGAAGCGGAATTGGCCGACACTAGACTTCATGGGGCAACACCACTTCCCAACCCGGCACCCACTTGATTGCCACTTTCTGGTTCAGGCTGTAATCGAACGAGGGGTCATCCTCATCGAAGAATTCACTGGCGATCACTTCAATACCGGAAGGCAAACGAATCAATGAATCGAGGGTTTTGCCTTTGTAATTGCGCTCGACCACAGTGCCAACAAGATACTGATCGGGATGCGGATCATCGATATATTCCACACGTACATCTTCCGGACGCAGCAATACATTGACCTTATCACCCGCTTTGAAATTGTGTTCTGCATGCAAACGCCATTGCAGACCTTCTACTTTAACTTCGTATTCGTGATTGCCATCAACGGCGACTATTTCGCCATCCAGTTGATTGATCTCACCAATAAACTTAGCGACAAATAAATTGGCGGGCTGTTCGTAAATTTCACGCGGCGTACCCAGTTGCTGAACCTTGCCCTTGTTCATCACCACTACGCGATCTGACATGGACAGCGCCTCTTCCTGATCGTGAGTCACGTACACAAAGGTGATGCCGAGTTTGCGCTGCAGGCGCTTGAGTTCGATTTGCATCTGCTGGCGCAATTTGTAATCAAGCGCGGAGAGGGACTCATCAAGCAATAATAATTTGGGACGATTAACTACCGCACGCGCAATCGCCACACGCTGCTGTTGGCCACCGGAGAGCTGCGCCGGTTTGCGCTGGGCGAAATCCCCCAGACGCACCATTTCCAGTGCTTCAGCAACGCGCGGTGCAATTTCCTCTTTCGCCACGCCGCTCATGCGCAAACCGAAGGCGACGTTATCGAACACAGTCATATGTGGAAACAGGGCGTAACTTTGGAAAACCGTATTGATCGGCCGTTTTTCGGCAGGCACTTGGCCAATGTCCTGGCCATCCAATTGGATGCTACCCGTATCGGTATCTTCCAATCCGGCGATCATTCTGAGCACAGTGGTTTTACCGCAGCCAGAGGGGCCTAACAAGGTGAAAAACTCACCGTCAAAGATAGTGAGATCAAAATTATCGAGAACTCGGTTACTGCCATACGTCTTGGACAGATGATTGAGATTTAGCAGGGCGCGCGGTTCATTCACCTCGACAGAGCTCCTCTGGTTATTTAGCAAGGGATCAGTAGTCACGTGCAGGCGCGCTCGGGACGGTTCAGGTTAGCAAAACAGAAAAATATTAGGATGCGAACCTACGCAAAAGAGAGGCCATTCTACTCAAATGGGCAGCTAAAAATCCAGCATTCAGCGGCGCAAAAAACAGCCTGTATAAACTCGCTAAGTCTATGGATTTAAAGCAAAAAATATTCAGGCAAGCAAACCGCACAAAACAAATCGGCCCCAGTGCGGGGCCGATAGCGGAAATAAGCGATTAGATAGGGCGACCACCGTAGTCAGGAGTCGGCTTTTTTGGTGGATCAGCGGTGACATTGGCCGGCACCTCATTGATCTTTCCTCCACGTGCGAGGAAAGCGGCAATTTGCGCTTCCAGCTCGTCGCGCGCTTTTTGGCGCGAGGCAATACTGAAATCTTCCAGTGCTTCAGACTCAACCACCTTGGCGGCAGGACTGGCATAGCTCACTTCATCACTATCGAGCGCCTCATCCACCTCATCGGCGTCTTCTTCCCCCTCTACGCCAGTGTCTTCTAATTCTTCGTCGTTAATGGGGTCTTCATCAGTCATAATGTCACCTGAAAACTTGTACAATGTGAGTTCTTAGTATTTTCATCCCAACCAAAGCCTAGCTTATTTCGCCGAAGGCTCCGGCTAATTTATAGCGCAGACTCTTTTAAACGTCATGATCATTGGTGATGAATTTTTAGGCTTTTTTTATCTTACCGACAGCCTTTGCGGCGGATTTTAGTTATTAACCATAGGCAAGTCTAGCGCTTGCCACAAGCGTGAAAAAAAGTTACAGCAAAGTTTCATCCACTGCCGGATCTTTGCACATCCAATATGCATTACCAGATTATTTATCGATCCTTATGAATTTCAAACGACTCGCAAAACACTTTCCAGAGCTGGCCACAAAAACACCAGCAGAACAACAAGCGCTGCTCACCCAAGCCTATCAAAACGCATTTGCAGCTGAACACAAAATGAAACTTTGGCGCAGCAACCTGCTAAGTGCATTGCTTATGGCTGGCCTGTGTTTTTTATTTGTGCTGGTGCTGCGACCAGCATTAGGGATGTCGCAGCAGACCAGTGCAATTGTATTAATGCTGATTGCATTTCCGGTGTATTTTTTTATCCAACAGCGCCGCTTTATTAACCAATTGCGCCGCAGCTTGCACAAACTTTTGCCATAAAAAAACGCCACTGCAATGTGGCGTTTTTATGGGTCACAGCAATATAAAACGCTGTGTTGCGAAGCTCAATTAAACAGCATCAGAACCGGTTTCGCCGGTGCGGATGCGGATAATTTCATCGAGCGGGGCAATAAAAATTTTACCATCACCAATTTTCCCGGTTTGCGCCGCTTTAGTAATAGCTTCAACTGCCTGCTCAACCATTGAATCGTCAACAGCCAATTCAATTTTTACTTTCGGCAGAAAATCTACAACATATTCAGCACCGCGATAAAGTTCGGTGTGACCTTTTTGGCGACCGAAGCCTTTTACTTCAGTTACGGTCATGCCTTGAACGCCTACGTCTGACAATGCAGTGCGCACGTCGTCGAGTTTGAACGGTTTTACAACAGCGGTAATCAGTTTCATTATTAATTCCTTTGCTGGAGTCTTGTGAATGCTGGTGCCGGAAAACCCATATCATCTTGCGATGAACCTGGATCCGGAAACTTGCGGTAAAGATACACCCAAGCTTCGCACATCAACAACAACTTTAGTAAGTGATAAGGTTTTTTGCAGCTGCAACCTGCTTAATCACTCAGGTTGCAGCTCGGTTATGTGGAGCAATTACTTGTTGGTGAACTCAGGATAAGCTTCCATACCACACTCAACCAGATCTACGCCTTCGAATTCCTCTTCTTCTGATACACGGATACCCATCACCAGTTTGATGACAAACCAAACCAGCAGGCTGACACCAAATACCCAACCAAAAATCACCGCTGCACCCGTCAATTGCCCGAGGAAGCTGGTACCTTCGGCCGTGAAGGGAACGACCAACAGGCCAAATAAACCTGCCGCACCATGTACTGAAATCGCACCGACCGGATCATCAATGCGCAATTTATCCAAGCCAAGAATAGAGAAGACGACGATGACACCGGCAACCACACCAATCGCCACTGAGCCAAATGCACTCGGGGTGTCTGGGCTGGCAGTGATCGCAACAAGGCCCGCCAGAGCGCCGTTGAGGATCATGGTCAAATCGGCTTTACCAAACAGGATACGTGCAACGATAAGCGCACCAATTAAGCCACCGGCTGCAGCTGCGTTAGTATTAAGGAACACCATAGCAACCGAGTTGGCGTTGGCAATATCGCCCAGCTTGAGCACTGAACCGCCGTTGAAACCAAACCAGCCGAACCACAGGATCAGAGTTCCCAAGGTCGCCAGCGGCAGATTTGCACCGGTAATGGCATTGATCTCACCGTTGGGGCCATATTTACCCTTACGTGCACCGAGCAACAGCACACCGGCCAATGCCGCAGATGCACCGGCAAAATGGACAATGCCCGAACCAGCAAAATCTTTAAAGCCGAATTGGTCATCGAGATTCAAACCAAAAACACCTTCTGCACCCCAAGTCCAAGAACCTTCCATTGGATAGATAAAGCCCACCATAACCAACGAGAACAGCAAGAACGCCCAGAGTTTCATACGTTCGGCAACAGCACCCGAGACGATTGACATACAGGTTGCCGCAAACACCACCTGAAAGAAGAAATCCGATGCACCTGAGTAAATGGACCCACCGGTGAAACCCTCTTCACGCTCGGCAAAACTTTTTAAGGTCTCACCAACATCAACTTCGCCAATCCCGCTCAGGAAAAAATTGCCACCATACATAATCGCGTAACCACACGCGAGATACATAATCGTAGAGGTCGCGTAGAGCACTACGTTTTTAGTCAAAATTTCGGTGGTGTTTTTAGCACGCACCAACCCGGATTCCAGCATGGCAAAGCCCGCCGCCATCCACATGACCAAGGCACCACAGATCAAAAAATAGAAGGTATCCATGGCGTACTGCAGGTGATAAATATTCTCTTCCATTCGATTTTCCCCGTCGCTGCTATTCAGCTCATTTGCAAACAGCCCCGGCCAGAGCAGGGGCTGCCAGTCAATTACATGTGGTAGCCACGCTCACCATGTTCAGCAGTATCGAGACCTTCGGTTTCCACTTCTTCGGTAACACGCAGGCCGATCAGAACATCAATCAATTTGAAAGCAATGAAGGAGACAACAGCAGACCACACGATGGTGACCAGTACAGCTTTGATTTGAATCCAGGTTTGCGCACCAATGCTGGTGAAGCCCCAAGTTCCTGCCACGTAGTCATATACACCGGTACCACCCAGATCAGGACTGTTGAATACACCGGTCAGGATTGCACCCACAATACCGCCTACGCAGTGCACACCGAATACGTCGAGTGAATCGTCATAACCCAGCATGGCTTTCAACTTGATAACCGCCAGCATACAGATCAAACCACCGGCAACACCTATCGCCAATGCACCCATTGGACCAACCCAACCACAGGCTGGAGTGATAGCAACCAAACCAGCGATA
The DNA here is from genome assembly GCF_031457055.1 of Cellvibrio fibrivorans. Classification (NCBI taxonomy): domain Bacteria; kingdom Pseudomonadati; phylum Pseudomonadota; class Gammaproteobacteria; order Cellvibrionales; family Cellvibrionaceae; genus Cellvibrio; species Cellvibrio fibrivorans. The sequence continues at coordinate 639,321 of NZ_JAVDVX010000001.1, forward strand.
GCACCAGAAGCAGCACCCAACATAGTAGGCTTACCGCGTACCAGCCACTCACCAAAGGTCCACGCCAGTACTGCAGCGGCAGTCGCCAGGAAGGTGTTGATAAATACTTGTGCAGCGAAGGCGTTAGCTTCAAGATTAGAACCTACGTTGAACCCGAACCAGCCCACCCACAGAATCGCCGCACCCACCATAGTGAAAGGAACATTGTGTGGCGCCAATGAAGAGTTGCCAAAACCTTTACGCTTGCCGATCAACAAGCAGCCCACCAGACCAGCGATACCGGCGTTGATGTGCACTACAGTGCCGCCGGCGAAATCCAGCGCACCCATTTGGAAGATATAACCTGCACCAGCAGTCGCAGCAGCAGCAGCTTCAGCAGTGGTGTAGGCATCCGGACCCGCCCAGAACCACACCATGTGTGCGATAGGCAAGTAAGCGAAGGTGAACCAGAGCACTGCAAAGATCAGTACCGCAGAGAACTTCATACGCTCGGCAAAGGCACCCACAATCAAGCAGGGAGTCAAAGCAGCGAAGGTCATCTGGAAGGCGGCATACAGATATTCGGGCACATAAACGCCCTTGCTGAAGGTCGCTGCAGGCAGCAGGTTACCGGCTGCATCGAGCATGTCTTTCAGGAACAGGCGATCAAAACCGCCGAAGAAGGCGCTACCGGAAGTGAACGCCAGCGAGTAACCATAAATAGACCAGAGCACCGCGATCAAACAGAAGGTGACGAACACCTGCATAGAGAGTGACAAAATATTCTTAGCGCGAACCATACCGCCGTAAAACAGCGCAAGGCCGGGCAGAACCATGAAGATCACCAATAGTGTGGCGGTTAACATCCAGGCGATATCGCCCTTATCGAAACTGGCGGCAACCGGAGCGGCAGCTTCGGCGGCCTCCTGGGCAAACGCACTGCCTGGAGCAAGTAGTGACGCGGCCAATAGCGCCAGCGGTGTGAGCTTGGCGCCCATACTGAGTAGTTTATTCACGGAATTTCTCCTGAGGTGATTATCTGATGCTAGCAAGCTGTAACACTTGCCCGCTTGTTATTGATCTAAAGAGCATCGTTACCGGTTTCGCCAGTGCGTATACGTACTACTTGCTCCAAATCGGAAACAAAGATTTTGCCGTCGCCAATCTTGCTGCTATTTGCAGCCTTGGTGATCGCTTCCACCACTGTGTCGGTTTCGGCATCTGAAACGGCAATCTCAACCTTGGTTTTCGGCAAAAAATCCACCACGTACTCTGCCCCACGGTAGAGTTCAGAGTGGCCTTTCTGACGGCCAAAGCCTTTTACTTCGGTCACGGTCATGCCGTGCACGCCTATATCGGAGAGGGCTTCACGCACCACATCCAGCTTGAACGGCTTGATGATCGCTGTTACCAATTTCATCGTTTGCACTCCTGAAAAAAATCCCCGCACCGAGAGGCGCGGGAAACACCGGAAATACTGCCTAAGTAGAAGTCGCTACAGCAAAAACCGACTTCTTCGCCAGCGCAGAGAGGGTTCTCGTATCGACCCTGACTAGCATTACGTACTCGGGGACGATTTTGCACAGAGCAGGCCAATTTCATAAATTCGATAAAAATCATATAGATAGAGTTTATCCCTGAGTCAATTTGAGAAAATATCCAAGTTCGCATACAAGCTCTGCACCAATTTTGACCAACACAGCAAACAACAAGCACCAATAGTGAACATAGGCACCTCAAACAACATATTGAGGGATTTCAGGAATATCAGGATTTGAGTGGCAGGTGCGGGACTCCAAGGGAAAAGGTACACTTCCTCCGCGTATTAGCGGCGGCCCCGCCGAGGATGAGGATGACATGATTAAAGACCTGGCCCAACGACTGCTGGATGAATTACACACCCAAGCTCCCCATGCTGAGCAATTCCTGCCCAAACGCGAACTGCACATTGCCCTGCAAGCAGCACTGGCACGCCTGGATCTGGTGACGCGTGAAGAATTTGATGCGCAAACTGCGGTACTGCAGCGCACCCGACAAAAACTGGAAGCGCTGGAGCAGGAATTAGCGCGTCTGGAGCAGTAAATTAAGACCAGGCGGCCAATTGTTTTCTGCCACAGGATTGATTTATAGTCGCTCGACATTTCGCTGCAAGGTTCGCGGCGCAGCGAAAAAACTGTTCAAAAACAACTACAAGGATTGTCAATGTCACTCGCCATCGTAAACTCGCGCGCCAAACTCGGCATAAACGCCCCCCAAGTCACTGTCGAAGTCCACATTTCAAACGGCTTGCCCAGCCTCTCCATCGTTGGGCTACCCGAAACAGCCGTAAAAGAAAGCAAAGACCGGGTGCGCAGCGCACTGATCAATAGCCATCTGGAGTTTCCGGCCCAACGTATCACCGTTAATTTGGCGCCAGCCGATTTACCCAAAGAGGGTGGCCGCTATGACTTACCCATCGCACTCGGCATACTCGCCGCCTCGGGGCAAATTCCGTTAGAGCGATTGGATAGCTACGAATTTCTAGGCGAACTGGCACTTTCAGGCGAATTGCGCCCTATTAGTGCGGCACTTCCCGCCGCTCTCGCCTGCGGCGATGCCGCGCGTGACTTGATTATTAGCAGCGCCAATGCCAAAGAGGCAGCCTTTAGCAGTATTACGCGCGTATTTGGTGCAGAAAATCTCTTGCAGGTCTGCGCACATTTGCACCAGCGTGAATCCCTACAGCGAGCAATGGCGGAGCAAGATGGCGGCGAATTCAGCGATGATCCGCTCGACATCCTCGATGTAAAAGGCCAATCACAGGCTAAACGCGCGCTGGAGATAGCTGCCAGCGGCGGTCACAACCTGCTGTTTTACGGCCCGCCAGGTACCGGTAAAACCATGCTCGCCAGCCGCTTGCCGGGAATTTTGCCCGGCTTGAGCGAAAGAGAAATGCTGGATGTTGCAGCAATCTATTCAGTCGCCGCCCAGTCACAGGATTACCATGGACGTAGGCGCCCCTTCCGCGCTCCGCACCATACCGCCTCGGCGATTGCATTGGTCGGCGGTGGCTGTGACTTTTTAAAATAGCTGCGACATTTTTGAAATAATTGCGACTGAGCTTTGACTTTATAAATTGACGCCATTAATAATTACATCAGCTTTCCACTGGATGTGATTACAAATGCCCATACCCCTTCGCAGGCCATATGAGCTCCTTGCAAGCCAAATTTCTCTTAAAGACAACCTTTATAAAAATGACAAGCCTTGGGTAGCGTGGTGGTACGGCGGAATTTACAAAAACTCGAGAGATCAATCTCAACCTAACGTTGTTGTATCCTTCCGAGAGCTTACATCGGAAGGCTTGAGTGATAGCCAAATCCTACGACAAGTTCCTATTACTTCCCTTGGCCAATTAAGGCTGGGAAGCATATGGGAAGGTAGTACGTGCAAATCCCAGCTAAGTTATGAATCGCAAACTTTCAAGGTCAACTTTACGGCGGGGTCATGGAAATTTTCTTCATTTTCAGGAGCAAGCGCGCTCAACATTGAGCTGCCCTACGATCTAGACACGCATCCTCTATTCTATGACTTAAGAGACCAAAGCAAACTGATCGAGTTTCCAATAAGCACTGGCGGCAAACTCGTCGTGCCTTGTTTAGAGTTTTTTTCAAGGTGTTATGGCTACTCCCAAGAGATCAAAAGAATTCTGACGACATATTTTTGGGATGTACCGAAGGGTGCGAAAGAAAGATTGTTTGCCCCCATCAACCGTCCTGAAGTGCCCAATTTGTGGCAAGTCAGACTTAGAGAACGTTTATGTAACGATGATATAACGTTGTTGGCCCACATAAAATATGATCAATACACACTTAAGCGTGTGAAAAAAATTCATGCGGATCTGGCGACACAATTCAATCGAGTGTTGAAAGATCCAAATGGCAAGCCCATTGCACGCCCAGCATTTCTAGAGGCAGCACCATGGTTTGAAGGTGATGCGGAATTAGAGGTCGAAGGAATTTGGTTTAACGATACCAAGTCATTTTTAGGACTTCGGATCACTGGCTGCAGCGAACCTGGTGGACTCACTATCGAAGGAGATCGCACCAACAACGGCAAAGCCGAAAGATCTGCTCCACCCGGAAGCCCGACAAGCTGGGATGGGGTTCCGAGAAAAATAATATCCCATCCGCCCATACCGTTTGATGTGACAGGTTTCCAAGCGCCAGATCATGCAAGTGGAACTGTAGACATTAAAGATCCAAAGATGAAAATTCTTGGAAAGAGAAGGCGCGTAATCCATCGCAAGACCGAAGAGGCTTCAACTACCCCAGGAGCCGTAAGTGAGGATGAAGATTCGAAAAAGTTTTCCAGTGGTGAGCCTGGAGGAACAGGTAAGGGAACTGGACGAGCCTCTATCAAGGCGGAAGCCATCATGGAGTCGAAAGGAACGTTACGAGACATGTGGAACGCACTTTTATATCTTCGCGACGAATACCCTGAGGTAATTAAAGGAGTCGAATCGTACACAGGAAGCGAGGGTTTTAGTTCAGAAGAAGAACCAAAGTTGGTTTCTTTAACACCATTTGACGATATCGATGACTCCAAGGAAATTACCACCGCTATGCGATCTTGGGTGTATACCTCATATCCAGATCTTAGAGGCGTGCTAGCCGCTCGGATCACCACAGTACAGTCTGTGGTTTATTTGTTCGAAATCACGCGAAAACCGAGACTTAAAACAATTAAAGATATCTCAACAGAAGGAGAAGAGAATTATCAAGGTTTTATGTTCACGTTAAAAGACAATGATGGTTTTCAATCGTGGCTCGATACATTTACAGCGGAGATTAGAAAGACAAAGGGTGTAGTGAAAAAGTTGCTTACTAGATGCCCAGGAAAAGCAGAGGCATTTAATCATCGGATGGGAAAACAAGAGAGAGTCGCTCACGAAACCACCGCAAAAAAAGCGCTTCAAAAATTTGGGATCGTTTTCCCAAATGCAGAAGAGACTACTAGCTAAACCGCCAGTAGAAATGCGCCCCCGGTTAGAAGAAAAATATTACAATTCTTGACCCCGTGCGACCCAGCAAAAGATATGTGAGTGACAATACCATTTTCATTGCAATAATCATCAGCGAGTTATATTGCTGTATGTCGTTAACCCCGAATAATGAGCACAGCATGCGCTGGAAAAAATTGTCGATACACAGTTCAACGAACCTCTTGCACTAGAATAAGAATCAACTTAGTACTACTCCGATGGTTCTTACATACTGCAACACACAATCCCAAGGCTTGGAATCTGAACAAATGGAAATTACGCAATCAATCGACACCTCAACCGGACCATCATGCTACTCGCTCGAAGCCCTGCTGCTGAAAGCAGGCATTTATAGCCAACAAAAAATATTCACCCGCATAGAAGGCTTGGTGAGAGTGAAAGGAATTGTCACAAAAGTTAGCAGGTACAAAACCGCCACTTATCTAACACTAAAAGATCAAGAGTTTAGTGTTTCGGTCAAATGTGATAGCACCCAAGATGTTTATGAAAACGAATTGATTTTGGTTGAGGGAATTTTATATCTCAAACCGAGCACTTTTTTTGTCGGTTTGGAATGCTGTATCCACGGTAACATTGTGGGCTCATGGGAGGCAGCTGAGCGGAGTATCACAAAGAACCATTTAATACCGAAAAAGAAGCGGTTCATTAGCCTTGATAACGTGGTTAATGATGGCACTCTCAGCGGCCTACTATTGCTAGGGACAGAAACGGGAATTAACGACGCACTAAGTCAACTGGATAAAGCCACCGCGAAAAGTATCAGTCAAGCCATCATTCGCGTCGGACGCACTGATAATTTGTTAGAGGATATCAGAGCTGCTGCCCCACACAATTTTCGCGCCTTCATTATTGTCCGAGGCGGTGACGACAATACGATGGAGATATGGAACGATCCTGAGGTAATTACTTTTTTGCTGCATTACGATATTCCATTTTATACGGCGTTAGGACACAGCCACTCCAGAACGTTAACAGATCAGTACGCTGACTCGTTCTACCCCACACCGACTGCTTTTGGCTCTGCATTAAATTCAATAATGACGGGCAAACGTCGATTTAAGGAAATGGAAACTGAGTATACCCGACTAAAGCAGGAATACATTTTATTAGCCAGCCCCCCCCAACCCTCACCCACCCCATCTAAGCAAAGCCATGACTGGGTCAAAATCATTGCAGTTTTCACCACATGCTCATTACTGGTATATCTGTTCATCAGCACACTCTTCTAGAAAAAGACCTTATTGATTTATTGAGGCAACCCAAATGATTCGATACCCAACCGATGAAGAATACGCTTCTTACGATGGCATGCACTGCAATGTGAAGTGGAGCAGGCTTAGCCATGACTGGCAATGCCCAGTGTGCAACCGGAACAAGCGCCAAATATTGCAGTGGGGTAAACGAGTCGGCTCAAATGCACTTCGATATGGAAGTATCGGCTGGAAAGCAGGACTCCATACACACCACGATCATGGGGCAGACATTGGGCGGGAGCGCTTTTCCCCCACACTGCTTTGTGGTGCTTGCAATTATTTGGACGCACGATTGAAGCGCAAAGCAGGGGTTACTGGAGAATTCTCTTTTTCACCAAGCGAAATGCGCGAATGCCTGATACTGGCAAGGCCTAATGAGAAAATTCGCGATTGTGATATCGACTTTGACAGAGCAAAAAGTATCTACTCCGCTCTTTCCCTTATCAGAGCGTCCGCCAAGGACAGAATACTGCCTTTTTCACCCGCACTTTAGACCAAACTGCTCAGCCAGTACTCGCTAATTCAATGTGGAATTATCGATACCCAATCGTGAGGATCGACAACCAAGATCGAACTAAATCTTAATTTGCGGGCTAGTGCGAGCAACAACAATAGATGATGACTTCTAAGCTTTAGAGCCTGAAGTGATGTTCGCTCGTATAAGCTGCCTGAGAAGAAGCTCCCGCCCCATCAACTACCTGCAGCTAGGGGTCTTGATTTCATTAAGGTCGTGAAACTCGCTTTTTTAGATGCCATATCAAGCGTGGCTTATTTATCTTTCTTCGTCCGACTTACACCGGCACCGTCGTGATCATAACCTCAGCTGGAACCAACAGTTAGAGGTAAGTGAAATGCAAGTTATCTGGATATTTGAGAAAGGTCATCTTAAAGCGCGGAATCAATCAGGTGAATTAATGCGTTGCTGGTCAGCAGAAGCCGCCATAGGGCTGTTTCTTGCAGACTTATTAAACCGTGACATTAACTTAACCAGATTGATCCTTTGGCCGTTATTGGAAGACAGCCAATCAAATGGATAGAAAGCCTTCATAGATAAAAGGATGAGACACCGCTAACAAAACCCAAGAGGAGGGGTAAAGAAGCCCGTCGGACCGCAAAGAAAAACAGCAGTATCTCAATAGTGCGAGTACTTTGTCCGGACCGACGAAGTATTTTGTACATATGCTGGCCATTACAATTTATTACACAGCGTTAGAAACCACAGTAAAAATACGCCCAAAAGTGATGCTGATATTCTGCGTCAACAAAAAGCGATTCAACCTACGCTGCTACAACCCCTTGAACAGCAAGCACTTTTATTTCTACTACTGGCAATTTAAACAGCAAGGGGAAATAGCTCTCACCTATTGAAGAAGTAACCTCAATATACATCACTAATACGTTGATTATTAAAGTAACTTTAATGATATTCCAAAGAGTAATAGCGTGTAACTTGCAAAGTAACACTACCTTTGTCCATACTTGCAGAACGGTGATTTTCCAATGGCATCCAGCGGAACTACTTGTTGACACCGTGCACTAATGACGTGAGAATGCCGCGCCTTTTGCTAAGGGCGATCCATGCCAGACGGAATGGTTTTTGCATAAGGACGTTTATATATTAATCTTACAATTATAATAAAAAGCCTTAAAAACAGGAGTGATGGCAGATGAGCGTATTTGCTATAGCAATATCGATTGTATTTTTTTCTCTGTTAGCCGCCGAGTTTTACACCCTGTGGCGCAAAAACAGAATGCATGCCACCGAACAACAATTTAAAGAAGCCGGGATCGTCCCTTACGGTTCTGGTATTTGTCACGGCATGGTGCTATCTCCGGATAAAGCTGGCGTCCTCAAAGACCAGAAGAATACGCCTGCCTGGTATAACCGCCTCGACTAATTCAACAATAATACTGTTTTTGGAAATCCTGCTCAGGCAGGATTTTTTTTTGGAAAATCTATGGATAATTGGGAATACATGGGGTGGGTACCCTGCCTGAATGGACATTTGGATTTCGGGCTGATGAAAGTAGGCATATCCGGCCCCTTTAGTGTCGGAAAATCCCAGGATCGAGAATACATCTCAGTCAACCAATCGACAAAAAAAGAGCGCGACTCTCACGAGCGAAAAATCTTTCTCCAATCTAAAGTGGACTGGAGAGATTCTGAAACATTTAATCCCGATGATGGGCTTTTCAGGGTGCTGGTTTCCGCCGAGGTAACACCTTCGCTCTCAATGGATAAGCGCGCCCTGAGCGGGCACATCGCTATTTACCCTATCGGCGCAGAACCCTCTTCCTATGCCGAACGCATGGAGATGAACATTCATCGCCTCAGTCATGAACTGAGAAATATTGCTACTGAGCGCGATAGAATTAATCTTCGACTTGGGCAACATGAAAATAACCGTTTCGACGAACTGACGAGCGAAATGAACACCTATGCGTCGGAGCTTGAAAAAATCGTCTCCGGTCAAACCGTGATAGATAAACTGGACACCTCTTACTTCTTTGCCTCGTTTGAATTCCGCATTGAGGCAAATGGGATAGTCTGGATTAAATCGGTTAAAGATAATATCCGCACAGATATCAGGTATATCATCGCCAGACAGGCGTATTACTTTTTAAAATATGCACTGCATATTCATAAGCACCATCAAACCAAACAGGACGCACTTACCACGATCGTTGCCCTCGGTGCAGACGAAAACGCAAAGTCAGAAGCGGGCTTACGACTTGTGTGCCAATTGAAGCGAGAGCTTACCTCACTAAATCGCATCAAAAGTAATCGCTCCCATCGCTACAAAGACCAATTCTTTTTAAACGACACTTGCGGCATCATCGCGTACGGCAAAGCACTCATCCGATCACTCCGAAACAGTGAAATTTTTTCGGCGGATATTGCGGATCGGGAGCTAGAGAGATTCGACGACCTGAAATCCTCATCTGACGCACTCAACTTCAAAATGGACAAAATGCACGGAATCACCGAACTGGTGTCGGCAAAATCTAAAGTCCTCGTCGGCTTGTGCATGGGACTGTTCTACTTCATCCTAGGACGGCAATTCGTCATAAATAATTCAGCCATCGATATTTCTGGAGCGGTTAATAACATACCCAAACTACTAACGGCCAGCTCAGTATTTTGCGTAGCATTTCTTATCAGTTATTTTATTTTTAAAAAGATTTATGCGAGCAAACACGGGTTAGAAGATCCAGATCGCGCTGAAGCTATATTCAACACACACAAGAACCGATTTTACACACGAATCGTAGTACTTTTTTGCGCATGGGCAGTTCTGATGTATATAAACTATCTATTTGGTGATGCATTACTAAGTAGCCTTTCCGGGGCATTTTCCTGGATTGGAGACGCACTCAGCGGATGATTTTTAACAGAACCTTAGCACCGAAATATTTAAGTAATTTTGGATATACAAGATGGAAAAGGCACCGAATTGGTGCCTTTTTTATTTGCACTACCGCGCAGATGATTCATACACCGCTGCAAAGGAGCACTCTGACAAGCTATTTCTCATGTTTATGCGTTTTTAATTCCTTGTGTTTAGGCTTATTTTCTGGTGTTACACGTTGTCTTTTATCTTCTTTGCCAGTGGATTTTGCAATTGGCTTGGGACCATGCTTAATACTCATGAGACAAACCTCTTTGTTGACTGAAAAAACGCGGCAGAAATGTTAAACACGCATGGGCACTCCTTTTAAATGGACATTATCCCGACTTCTCCACCAAGCAACTAACATATAACCACTGGTTGACTATACAGCTGCATCTAAAACACCTCAAGATTAAATATTAGGCTTTTTCAATATATAGGGGCTAATAAGCCACTCGAAGCACTACATACAGTGCATCACATCGACATCAGCATTACTAAACCCTGGCATGTCCCCTGCCAACTCAAACCGCTTTCAATCTCTACCCTCTTCTTTAACACCTCTAACTGGACATCCTTACGACGTCATTAGATAATGTATGAATACATAAACTGAATCAGGTGTAATCATGTATCGCCCCAAATTGGATATATGCCGCGACCTCAATCTTTGGATGGAAAAGAGCGGAAATTCGCAGGAATTCGTGGCTAAAAAGCTAAACATTAGCCAACCACACCTATCTAGGCTGCTTAGTCATGAATACGAACCGTACACCAATAGCTTTCTTGATTTATGTATTCATGCATCTGTTGATGCTTATGATAGGAACAAATACGACCCATTAGAGGACGATGAATTGAAGAAAACTATCAGACTATTTGTTGGTAATAGTCCAATTAAGGCGGGGCTGGTTACCAATTTGGTGAAGGCATTAGGAGATGCACCATGGGTGTCGCACTAAGAAAAGGGTTTGCTGAGTATTCTCCGATCATCGATTTGCTGGTGAAGACTCGCAAAAAGGTCAAGCCGGTATTAATCGGAGGCGATCCTGGCCTCACCCCGATTTTGAGATGGGCGGGAAGCAAAAAGAAATTATTGCCCATTCTTCTAGATCAGGCACTTGGAGAGTGCTCAGGCGTTTACCATGAGCCATTCGTAGGTTCTGGCGCTCTTTTTTTACAGATGAAAGCTAAAAAGGCAGTGCTCTCGGATTTAAATCCACATTTGATGCAAGCTTATAAGCAAGTGAAAAACCATCCAGAAGCGGTATGGGAAATGCTTTCAAAGATGCCCTCAAATATTGAGTTTTACTATTCTTTAAGGCAGGTTAATTGGATCACACTAAACTCAATCGAGAGAGCCGCTAGATTCGTTTATCTCAATAGATTTTGTTTTAATGGTGTATACCGCACTAACCTTAATGGGGATTTTAATGTTGCAAGAGGCGACGGCCACTTGGGAATTCCTAGTTGGGATATTTTTAAAGCGTTTGCAAATCGATTAAAGAAAGCGAGCCTGGTCGAGGCCGATTTTGGTGTTTCCATAGATAAGGCAGTTAAAGGAGATTTCATTTATATTGATCCCCCTTATGTGGATCTTACCAAGCGAAATCGTGGTGAGTACGGGTTAGGTTCATTTGGAGCAGAGGATATCTCTAGACTGGCACGCGCTGCCAATCAAGCATCGAAGCGAGGCGCAAAAATAATGCTTTCCTATCGGCATTCAGATGAGCTCATCAGTTTATTCAAAGGTTGGAATGTTCGTTCCTTTGACGTTCAGCGGACAGTGTCGTGCGATATTGCAAAGCGACATGCTGCAAAGGAAATATTATTAACTAATTATTAATATAATCGGGTTCATATGGATTTTAACTCTAAGATTCGAATTGCAATAATTTCAGATCCCCATTTTTACCAACAGGAAAAGGCACAGACTCCACCATCGTGGCTCAATATAAATGAGATGGGAGATCCACAAAACCTTTGGAAACAATTAGAGGATTTAATCACTAAAGAACAACTTTCAGCTGATGTTCTGCTGTCCCTGGGGGATATCACTACCTATGCCAATTCAGATGCCCTAAAAGTTGCCTGGCAATCCCATGTGTCCCTCGGTGAACAGATGGGCTGCGAAATATTGGCCGCTGCAACAGGTAACCACGATGTGTGCTCCCGCCCAAAAGAAGGGGCTAAAAGCCCGAGAGAAATGGAGCATGCAACGGATCTATTTGAAAATTTGAAGCAACTTGATCCGTGTTACCCTCTGCATCTGTACAACAAAGATAATCACAAAAATGCTCATACGCACAGAGTGCATTATTTCGGAGCCGATTTTGTCATTTATGACGATGATGAAAGATTTCGATTGGTTGTACTGAATTCTTGTGCTCGACACACTACAGAAGCAAAGGAACATGAGAGAGGACGCATAGCAGCGTCAACCATATCTTGGCTGGAAACAGAGCTCGAAAAATTTAGCGACGCCCCAAAAAAAATTAACATTGCCATGTGTCACCATAGCCCTATTCCATTGGAGGATAATAATTCAGGAACTTATGATGTGATTCACAATGGCGGCATATTGTTGAATCATCTCAATAAATGTGGCGACTGGGTAGTTTGCCATGGTCACAAACACTTCCCCAAAATTACGCATCAAAATGAATGCTTCATCTTCTCCTCAGCGAGTTTAGCTTCTTGTAGTGTAACTGCTGATAATCAATTTTATATTCTAGATATATTTCTACGGGAAGAGGGTGGAATATCGTGCACGGTCAATGCTTGGAATTGGTTTGAAAGAAAGGGATGGGAAAAAGCACTTAGCGTTAAAAACGGGATTTGGGATGGTTGTGGGTTTGGGACAAAAAAACACCCGGAAGAAATTGCAAAAGTTATCTCTGAAATTAGTCAAGAATTTCCAGTCGATTGGCGATTTGTCAGGGATCAAATATCAGACCTCAAATTCATACCTCCCGAAACTTTTAATAAGACCAATAAAGTTTTAAACAAGAAATATAACTTGAACATAGTTTGCAATGAAAATGGGCCGGTGGAAGTTGCAAGGATAATGATATGAAACCAATAGCCTTTTTAGAATCATTTAACGCAAAAACGATGCAGTTAAAGAATATCGTTGATTCGTTTGTAACTTCAGAACATTTTGATGATCTTGCTGGCGTTTGGAACTCATTACTTATTGGCCCTCGCGGAAGTGGAAAAACTACGTTATTAAGGATGTTGGAACCAAAAGCACTTAGACTATGGTCCCATCCAGACGCGGAAAATTATAGAAACGCAATCCAATATACTGGCATTTATGTTCCCTCAGATGTTGCCTGGGGTGCGATGGTAGATTCACTAGAAGATAATGGAAAGTTGAACCCTGACTGTTACAAATTACTTTCTGAAGCTGCATTTATTACAAGTGTCTTTCAAGCATGTATAAGTGCACTGGAAGCGCGGCTCACACTCACAGAAGATGCTCCGCATGCTGATTATAAGGTTGTTACTTTAACAAAATCCGCCCAAGAAGAAGTCTTAAAAAAAATTACAAGGCTATGGCGGCTGACAGGGGTTAGCTTATCGTTTAGTGGCCTCCGTGAAGCATTGAAATTGCGCATGGTCGAAATTAAGGATAAAGCACGGGAACTTGTCTATATGCCCGGACATAACGTGCAAGACCTCTTCGAAAAAATTCCATATGCCAACCTTCCTGTTGAAGAATGCGTAGAAGCAGCTTTAGGGTATTTTGATGAAGCGATTGGCGAAAGAGACAGCAGATGGGCTTTATTATTCGACGAGTTTGAAATTGTCCCATTTGATCTTCAGAAAGTGATAATGGCAAAACTGCGATCAACCAATTCAAAAATAATCTATAAAATAGCACTCGCCCCATGCGGCCATCACACGCAAATTAACTTAGATAGCTTCAATTCAGACCCTATCAATGATTATAAACCTGTAACGCTTTGGTACAAAGATAAGAATGCAACCTTAAAGTTTTGTTCGAAATTATTAGCTAGTAAAATATCAAGTGACGATTCTTCATCGAACATTTTGGAGCAGGCTCAAAATTTATTTGGCAAGTCGATTTATGCAGATGTGACATCCAATGAAGAAGACGACACACCAAAATCTAACGATTGGAATGGAAAATGGGAAGCCTATTTCATATCGCTAGAAAAAAAGGACAAATCCTTTAAGGATTTTTTAACTAAAAAAAGTATTGATGCTAGCAATTTAAATTCAGACTTAAGCATCATTAGGAAAATTGCACCACTTGTTGCTTTTCGAGAAGCGTTTATCGGTGATACGGGCGTACCGAAAGCGCCCAAAAATTTCTCAGACTTCTACACTGGATGGGAAGCATTTGCCACTATCAGTGAAGGAAATCCACGTTGGTTTATCGGCATGTTAAATACAATGCTTTCCGAGACCCGTCACAGAAACTTAAAAACCGTTCCCAAATCCGTTCAGTTTGAAAAAATCAATACTACTACCGACTCGTATTGCGCAATGCTGAAGCTATTAGCGAAAGAACATAAACAGGTTGGCTTAATTACTAAAAATCCTGTTTTTACGTTGCTGAAGGATATTGGTGACTATTTTCATGAAAGAATAATCAAACACGATTTTGCAGAAGAAATGCCATTAAGTTTCGTTGTTGATAAAGGCATTTCCCTAGAAATAGAGAACATATTGAAAATTGCTTTTAACCATGGAGCTATAGTATGTTTATCCGACAACCGTGATACCAAACAATTTCACTCTCTTACGGAATTGCGTTTTAGATTAGCCTATTTATTGGCACCAGAACTAAAGCTACCTTTGCGTGGAACCAAGGAAATAGCACTTTCAACCATTCTTAGAACAAGGGAAGCTAAAAAGGCTCCTCAGCAGGGGTCGCTAATATGAATAAATATTCGGTATCAAAAGTAACTAATATAAATTCAGATGATATCTTGGACGAGTCAGAAAAGTATGATTTTGCTATTGTATGCTTGAGCAAAGAGTCAAGGTCATTGGAGTCTAGAAAACTTCTGGAAAGGTCTTCCCCCGATTGCAAAAAAATAGCCTATTTAAGTTCCATAAAAAATTTGGAATCATCTGCTCAAGAAGATTACCTGAAGTCAAATTTTCAAATTTGCAATTCTGTTGAAGAATGCTTATCCATTTTGGATTCAGTTATTAAACTTAAAGAACATAAAGAAACATTATCTCTATGTATAGATGTATCTTCTATCCATAGACGAAACCTGGCTTCAATATTAAGTTTTTTGCTGCGGGAATTAAGTGCAAGGCATCATATTGAATTGTCCATTATTTACACGCTTGCTGAATACAGCACACCTCCATCTTTTGATGTACAACCGAATACAAGAGTAGCACCAGTCCATTCCGAATTCGCCGGGTGGGCTAGTCTTCCAAGCATACCTATTGCCGTTATTGTGGGCTTGGGGTATGAGAAAGATAAGGCACTTGGAGCATTCGAATACATTGAATCCAATGAAAGAATTATATATATACCAAACTCACCGGAAGCTGAATATAAGGATCAAGTACTTCAACATAATGATATTGTTATCGGTGCAACAGAGCCAAGAAACATTATCAATTACCAAGTAGATAAACCCGCCTTGATTTTTATGTCATTGCGCTCATTGATGGAAGGAATAAAAAATGAATTCCGTCCGATAATTTTTCCATTTGGACCAAAAATATTTTTCGCAGTATCACTTATCGTAGCAATAGCCAATCCAGAAGTATCCGTCTGGTACGTTAGTGGTGAGGAGGATGAAACCCCTGTTGATAAGAAAACTTCTGGCAAAGTTTCCACATTTGGATTGCGTTGCTTACTTGAAAACTCTCGATTAAATGAGGATCCGGAGAAATAAAAATAAATAAATACAGCTAGCTAGCACACAACTCATCGCTCGCTTGCTAGATCATTATATTAAAGATGAAATATTACTTCGCTTTTTTCGTTGCGAGGCCATATGCGATATCAATAAGCGGGAGAATATTTTGGAAACTTTCCTTACTAGGAGACAGGATGCAGACCCACCCCATCCACGCATAGACCGGATGAGGAAAAAGCCTATTCAGTTCGGCAAAGTCATAATCTAACTCTACAACTTTTCCTTTTGCAGGACGAGCCGGCTTTTCACCGAACAGTTCAACATACTTATCCTTGCCAACGCCTATGCTAACGCGGAAAACGCTTGGTCTGTTCAAGTTAGACGATGAATCGTTTTCTCCATCTTTTTCTTTTATTGTCGTGAAATAAACACCGTTAGGTAATCTGTTTCCAGGGTTGTAGAAAAATGACGTTTCCCCCCATGTTTCCCTTACCACTATGTCTTTATATCGTGATTTTATTTCGTTAATAATTTCTTCAACTTTCATTCGTAATTCACTTTAATATGCGGGTAAAACGCACATTTCAATAACTCATGTGCGTACTATTGCAGGTGCTTTATCGCTTTGATCGAATACATCTATTAAAGCGAACGATCCCGCTTTAATAGATGTAGATTTTTATCAACTTACTTGTCGTTTGTTTTATGGCCGGCAAACAGAGCCATAGAGTATTCCAGCGTATCAGCGCCCAGTTTACTTCCGATATTACGAGCTGGTAAATCACCGTTACGGAAATGTATGCCGCCATAAAGACGCGATAACCCTGCCTCATCAGCAGCATCAGTAAACGTTGGCCAACTCAACGTCACAGGGTATTGAGGAACGATGCCAGGCTCAACCGTTGAGGCTCCGGCTGGGATTACAGCTGAATAACCGAACACATCGCTGCCAGTATAACCCCGCAGAACGGCAGCGGCAGCTGAGCTGAATGTACTATGACCTGAAACGCACTCGGCAAACGGAGGAGTGACAACAGTAGATGGTTGATAAGGAGTCCAATCTGCTCCTGACATCAATACACTTCCCATCCCCGGTCCTCCCCAGGCTTGGATAACCTGATCGCCGTAAAGATAATGAACAGCTGTAACTGGCCTTACATAATCGAACTCACGTTTTGTGTGCCAAGCCCAAATGCCGGCATTAAGCAATGCATTATTGAGAGCAAAAAACATTTTCACGTCATCATCAAGCTGATGGCCGTCACGACGAGATACATACTGGGCAAATAGATTCCAATGGCCTGGCGGTAATTCTGAATGCGGGCCATCCGCCCAATATTCAGCGATCACTTTTTGTTGGTCAGTTAAGTTAGCACTGTAACTAATCACCTGATCCACCTGCTCCTTATACTCCTTACTGCCTACTGCTGGTGGTGCGTCAATCTTGTATTTACGAACCGACTTAATCTCAAATGGCTTCACCTTGCCCCAGTGAGGAGTCAGGAATTTTTGCTCTACAATAACTCCATTTGCGTTGCGAACAGCAAGGGGCTGCCAGCGCCCACCATCAACGATTTCATATGGAGTATTAACGGGTCTATACCCTGTGTAGTCGCTGTAAGCACCAGGAGCCAGATCACCCTTCTGATTTGAGCCATCTTGATGACGGTACTTAAGAACCGCATCACATGCAACACGCGCAACTTTTACAGGACTATCCTGAATGTTGCTTGATTCTGTAGGGCTATATCCTAACGCATTCATAAGCGCATCAAATTTTGGTTTGCTCTGAGGAAACAAATCAACCGCTGCTTGATAATAAGCAAAACTAACGGCCTTGTTTATATTGGCTTGAGTCCGGTGCTGAGCTTTTTGTCTTAAACTTTTTCCAGTGTGCGCAGCCAAAGCTTTTTCATCATATGCAGCCCAAGCATCGTAAGCACACGTCGAAGTGACGTGTAACGCTCTTGATGCTATGGTGGGGCCGGGAGAATTATCTCTGATTGCTTGCAGCACTGCGGAGTTCCACTGTAAAACCAAATTATCAGATGCTGCGAATGCAGAAGGGGCTATAGCCACTAATGATAAGACTGATATAAAAGCGGTGTTTGATAAGGCCTTCATAGAAGATTTCCTTTCCTGTATATGTTGTTAATAAATGAGTGAGCTTACGATCAAATTTTTTTGCATTCCCACAAAGTGGCAATGGACTTTACAAAGAAATAATACGCCGATATTAAATCATTTAATGGAGTCGACTTTCGTAGACACCTCCGTGGTGAATGTTGCAACTTTAGTTGGCTTTGGAGGAAAATATCTATCTTGCTTGACTCAACCGATCATAGGCGAGGCAGATTTCCTGATAAATACTTTTTACTTTTTCCGGACTAATTTCATAATTGCTAAATGCAAACCTTAAGTAATATTCATCATTCCAATTAAGCAGGGTTGGATAACAAATATTATGGTTCTGGCAGTATTCAACAAGCTCCTTTTCGATACCCATATTTGCGGTTTTGAAACAAATAACAGGCAACTTGCTATTTTTTTCCAGCAAAATGAATCTGCTATCTGCTTTTACCAGAGATTGGAACAAGGCTGTACAATCCAGAACATTCAAAAGAAGCTTTCTGTAGCCATTGAAGCCAAGCCCTCGGAGTAACATCCAGATTCCCAGAGATCTGAATTGACGCGTTCCATATAGGTTTTGCTGGAACAGATCCAGTTCTTCCTTATCTTCCCAATATCCTCCACCAGCGGAGCATGAGTCAAATAGCCTTCGACCATCCCTTACTAAAAGACAGCCCACTCCGAATGACATAAACATCCATTTACATGGATCAAACGTAATCGAATCAGCTAGCTCAATGCCCTTCATCGATTCACGAATTTCTGCGCATGCTGCATAAGGCAATCCGGCCGCTGCATCTACATGAAACCAACATTTGAATTCTTTGGCTATTGCCGATAACTCTCTGATCGGCTCAATTGCAGCAGTAGCGGTAGTTCCTACCGTGCCAATAATTGCGATGGGGTGATAACCCTTTTCTATGTCAGACTCAATTGCTAACCTCAATTCCTCTAAATTAACCAGCCCTTGTGAATCAACAGAGATCTTTACCAAATTCCTGCGACCAATACCTAAGAAATCAATCGACTTGTCTATAGAGAAATGAGAGTCATTAGAGCAGTACACACGGCATGATGGTAAAATGCCGTTGATTTTAGAATCTGGATTTGCAGCATCCCTCGCAAGCTTCAATGCGATTAAATTCGCGATGGTTCCTCCACCCGTAAAAATACCACCAGGAAATTCACTGTCTGGCTGGGGAATATTGAATAAATGCCTGAACCACGCGAGAACCTCTAACTCTATTTTGGTAGCTGCCGGGCCAGCTCGCCACGCCCCCGGTGTTTGATTTACCCCTAGCGCCAGGAAGTCACCAATCACCCCTAAAGGATGGGGTCTTGGAGATATATAACCAAAATAGGCGGGGTTAAAAACATTACAAAAATTGTGTTCGAACCTAGCAAATAGTTCTTCCAATAGATTATCAGTACTCTCTCCATTGAGAGGCGCTGCCGAAATCTCACTTGATTTGCAATTACTGGCGACCAAGGAAATCTTACTGGGATCGTCATAGATCCCGCTTAAAAACTCAGATATCTTTGCTATAGATTCAGAAAAATAAGAATCCGTTCTCTCCGATTGTATGGATTCGCCAGACATGAATTAATTACTCTATCTCGATATGAATTGATTTTGTTATTGTGTAGTGGCTTTCTAATATCTGATCTCTATCTGTCCCACTTATCAAGTAATAACAATAATGAGGCTGCGCAGACTCGGGCATCGCTCTCACCGGGTCTCCTACGCTATTAAGAACTATAAGCTTTTCAAGTCCAGGTATAGAGTCAATATCGACGTCGCGTTTGACGCTAATTAGATTGCCAGACTTTTGATATACAACCCCGCCAAACAAAATAGATTGAGCTGCATCTTTCACAGGAATAAAATCGAAATCAACGTTGCAAGATAGCTGAGCGAGCAATGCGTAAAGATTGTTTCCTGTTAGCCGCTCAACTAATTGCGCTGTATAACCTCCACCCGGCCTCAGTCCTGCCTCCAATATTTTTGGAGTATCACCGTCGTATCTGATTTCGACATGAGCTACCCCTTGAGTAAATCCCATTGCTCTTACGCCCTGTATAGCAAGATTAACTACTCGCTCAGTTTCCAGAGAGGTTAAGCTTGCCGGGCTATAAGATGCGGTTTCAGCGAAGTAAGGCCCGCTTGATGGGATTTTTTCTAAAACGGCGAGTGCCAAATCGCCATGCTGGGGCGACAGGAATAGTTCAACACTAACTTCTTTGCCAGCACAATATTCCTGCAACATGATAGTTGCATTTGATAGCCCATAGGCGAATCGATTCCTATCCTCTAATCTACTAACGTCTACGCTTCGACTCACCATTTCGTTCAGCTTTGTAAAAGCAGCAATACAATCGTTTTCAGTAGCAAAAGAGATCACACCCTGGCTGTTCATTGAATCAACTAACTTTAGAACGCCTCTGCCGCCAAATTTACTTTTTGCTAAACTCCATGCCGAATCTGCATCGTATACTAGGTATGACTCTGGGCAGGATATTCTTAATGTATTCCATAGTAAAAATGACGAAAATTTATTTCTACTACTAACAGCGGTGCCTACCGAGTATCCTTTCAAGCCAAGATCAGCATTTATTCGAGCGGTCTGAATAACGGTGCCTTCATTCAGCGGTATGAACGCATCGATTTTCAAGGAGTTGGATAAATTGCATATACTTTCATATAGAGATGCATAATCCGTAAACTGCGCCCTAATAACATGCTCAACGCCGTCAATCACACTATCAAAATCCTCGGGTACAACGAGGACAACGCGAATTCCCGTTCGCGTTATTGAATCAATCATGTATTGACTAGGATAGGCGTGAATTATCCCAACTCGTTTTAAGGGGCTCATCAGAAATTACCAGTCCTTGTGCCTGCTTTATTTGATAGTGCTATAACAGCCCGATCACCGACATCACGCTGAGCAGCTTCAAATAAATCAACTGTCATATTGTTAGTCCAGACTTTTCCTTTTTCGGAAACTTTAAACGTATTTGACTCCTCAAAAATGAGCCCGGAACTCAACCAATCGGCCAATAGCTTTGGCGATATGGTGTTAAGTGCTAATTCATGTTGCTTATCAATCTGAAGGAACTTGGGAAACAAAACCGCACCACGATTTTCTGGCTTTGACAAACGACTGGATATTTTTTCAATCGCATCATCGCCTGCTTCGACTGACTCCATATACTTATTAACATTTCCATACTTCATGTATGAGAAGCCATCAATATATCCTCGGGCGGAAGAACCTACGGCCAAGGTTTCGGCCGAGTGATCGCCAGATCCACCACCCCAGAGCAAGCGGAAGTACTCACACACTTTTTCTTTCTTCGAGTAAACCTGATCAGCTACATTATTGTAACCATTCGAAGTAAGTCCGCTCTTTATTTCCTCAAACAGAGCAATCATTATGTCATCTGAGGGCTTTGGAGGAACTTTTCCCTCGTCCATTTCACGAACAAATTTCGGAGGAAATGCAAAGTAGTGAAGGTTATAATAATCGACACTATCAAAGTCATCTTGTAAGAATCTACGTATATCGTTACGAACATGGTTAATATCTTGCCCTGGCAAGTTATACATCATGTCCACATTAACTTCATCGAACCTAAACTCCTGACTATTTCTTCTCAGGGTTTCGATATCTTGTAATGTAGCGGCTATATTGAAGATTGTACGAAGATTCTCATCGTAGGTTTGAAGCCCAAAACTTATCCTTCCAACACCATGTTCTTTCAATACTTCCAATCGATAAGGATCACCTAGCGTTTTAGGCTCCCCTTCAAATGATATTTCAACATCATCAGAGATATTGAAATTTGTTTTAATCGTGCTTAGGATTTTTGCTATTTGCTGTGGCGAAAGCACTGATGGAGAGCCACCACCAAAGTAAATGGCTTTGATTAAAGAACTTTCTGCACGCGGCTTCCTTGATGTATTCACGATATCCAAACACAGGGCATTTGTATAACGTTCATAAACGGATAAGTCCTTATCCACACGAACATGAAACGGACAGAACCGGCACATATCCTGACAATACGGTATATGGACATACAATAAAGTCTCGGTTGATTTATCAACACTTTTTTCAAATGAACTCGCAAATCTTGCTTGATCTGGATGTGCCTTTAATTCCAGCTCTAATAGGGGATAAAAATAGTAAGTCAGCGGAAAATATGACGTATACATCTCGATTTCCTTATGCGAATTCGGGTTCGACTTGATTGAGTTGAATACCGGCAAGTAAGCGCTCTGCATTCCCTCGAAATATTTTATTTAAATCATCGGCAGATATACCTGATTCAATTAGCTTTTTCTTAACAGCAGAATACGCCCCACAAACCGGCAGGTCAGAACCGAACAAGATTTTATTCTTCACTGCGCTATTAGATTCCAGCCAATTTACAACTTCACCAGCGGGGACTAATGCCGTGTCCAAGTAAACGTTTGGATAAGTTGTAGCTATCTCAACAGCCTCTTGGTACCAAAGAGGCTTACCTCCGTGGGCAAAAATAATTCTCAATCCCTCAAATCTCTCAGCCAGTTGGCGAAACTCTTCGGGCCTAATATGCTTTTGTTCAGTGTCTTTCTGACCCGTAAATCCCGTATGGAATATGATAGGCTGACTGGCTTCTTCACACAGTCCATAAAGCGACATCATGGTATCTGTGAACGGATTGAAGTCGTGATCTGCGGGATAAAACTTATAACCTCGAATACCTCTCTTTTTATCCTTTTTCCACTCTCCAATTGGATCATCGTGATGATTAGGGTTGATACTGCCAAATGGGATGAAGAAATCATCATTTCTGCAGAATTCCAGAATAAGGCTACTATCGATAGAAAAGTTAGTTCCCGGACCGCACTCAGCAAGAATAACTGCCCGTTCAACGCCATTGAGCATTAGATAATTTTTTAATGTCTCAGGATTAGAGAAGATGTCTCTAACATCTACCTCTTCTTCGAATGGAAACTTCGTTAGCAACCCCTGAATATCATCTCTTAATAACGAAAACTTTCCAGCATGCACGTGAAAATCGATAATTTTAGGGTTCATTTAAACTGCCTCCAATGCTTCGGTTTTGACGTTGCTGATATTGTTGTTAACTGCCTTATGTAAATAAGCCACCAGTGGAACTATATGCTCTGGCTCTTTCCACTCAGCGGATAAATCTTCGATAATATGATGCTCGCTCAACAAAGCGTTTGCGTTCATGTGCCTTATTACAGGATGCAAGAAATTCGAGTCCTCTGCCTGCTTTGCGTTGTCCCTCGCAATTCTCGCTACAGCAAATGGGTTATCGAATTTCTGCTGCCCAAACTCCAGCGTCAATACATACATTTCACGTTTTGCAAACAGCGGTTCTGTTTTAATGTAGTCCACAGGCAGATCTTTATAGCAAACAATACCTTCCCCAGATCTAACATATGCATCACACAGAAATCCTGGCTGCTGCCACAAGGAGGATGCTTGATTCACCCTATCAATGATGTCAGCTGCTAACACCTCTGCGATAACGGGTAGCTTAACTTGCGGAAGTTCTTTCTCTTCGTATTTGCACATAAGCAAATTGAAAAGTGTTCGGACGTTGTACCTGAATCCATGAATGAAACCAGACATGAATTTTTTATAATCAAGATATTGTGTAATAGTACCTGCGAAGTACAAGCCAGGCACATTCACAGACTCCCAATTCGGATTCTGGGCTGGAAACTTGTTTCTGGCACAAAGGGTGGGCTTACAACTTTCATTAAATATCGAGCTATCAAAGCGAAAACCAGTACAAACGATTACATGATCATAGGTCAGTGTTTCGACTTCGTCCTCTGCATGACGATATTTAAATGTGACCGAAAATTGTTCGCCATTTTTCTTAATGCTTTCAACATCAGCATCAAGAATCGCGTTCTGCGACTTTAACTGATAAGTATCTAGTAAATTGTTATTTACAGCTCTCAGGTGACCAACATAATGAGTTGACCACGCCATTTTCAGAGAGTTTGGGCTGCATAAGTGGATGACAGCGGCAGTTTCGACAAGGGAATCACCTGTTTCGAATGCCGAATTTCCTTTCCCAAGAATAAGGACTTTTTTGTTCTTATATATGTCGGGATTAGTATCCATGTCGCAATAGTTGGTTGCAGATTCAATTCCATCAATATTAGGAATCCACGGCTTGCTGACACCAGTGGCGACAATAACCCTTCTTGCGCGATAGATATTTTCAGAAGCAGTCTTTATTAGAAATTCACTTTCTGATCTTTCAACAGAAGTTACTGCACTATTATATTTTATGTTAAGAGAAAACTTTTCCGCGTATGCGCCTAGATAATCCACCATATTCTCCGCAGCAGGAAAATATCGCTTACTAAAGGAAGTAAATGAACATTCATCGTCATCTTCTGTCAGAAGAGAATTCCAGTCCCAACGTAAATTTATTTCCTTGTCACTATATCCGGTATACACTTTGTTAATCGAAATCAATTTGCCATGTCGAGGGTGCGTTTTAAAAAATGATCCAGCAACGTCTCCTGACTCGAGAATCACATAGTTCTTTCCATGCTTCTCAAGGTAGTAGCCTAGCTGTAAACCCGCAGGGCCAGCACCAATTATCAGGTAATCAATCATTCCTTCTGGGATTAACATAAGATTTTCTCCAATTAAGTTTTACTCTATTTTTATTCCAACGATTGCATGTTTTTCTGCTGACGAACGGGTTATTCGAATATTTTTGTATCCAGATTTTTGCAACAACTCATGAAAGTGTTTTTCAGTGCGATGCATTCCCCCGGTTTCCAACATCATCGCAATGTCCTGCATAACACCAGGAAAGGGGCCTGACCTATTTTCATCAAGGATTCTATCTAGAATTATGACCCTGCCGCCGAAGGGTAATTTTTTCCATATTCTCCCAAGCAACTCCACGCACTTTTCATCGTTCCAATTGGACATTACGTAACCAAGCGTATAAGTATCGCCAGAAGGAATTTCATCAGTCCAAAAGTTGCCCGCTTGAAAAGAAGCGCGCTCTGTAACACGATTTTTTATTAGATTTCTTACGCAGAATTCTTCGACCTCTTGAAGGTCATATACGATTCCGATCAAATCCGGCTTCTTTTTAAGCGCTGCAACAACAAATGCACCAGAGCCCCCACCAACATCAACAAGTTTTCTGGTTTCATCAAGAATTCCATTTTCAACAAGCTCTTCAGAAACGGTATAACTGAGATTCCACATTGCATCGTGAAATGCTTGCGCTTTTTCGCTCTCACTAAACAAGTTTTCAAAAGGATGTGTTGCGAGACGCTTGTTTGCACCGAGAAATCTCTGCCACTGCGCGTCACCGGACTTTAAAGCTTCAGGAAGATATTCTGCTAAGGGAATGGTATTCCCAATAAAATGATCAAAGATCGAACCCAAGTAAGACTCATGGCGGTAGTCGAGCTGATCTTTAAATTGGTTGGGAATTCTGTATTTCGAGAACTCATCACACTCGACAAGCCCCCAAGCGGCTGCCGCATCAAGAACTCGGCGTACTGATAAATGGTTTAACCCAAGAGTTGCTGCAATTTCATTAGCGGATAACGATTCATCATCTACCAACAACTGGTAAACACCTGCCTGGTGCAGAGTCATTAGTACTGATGTGGCCACGAACCCGTAGAGAGCGGCCGAAAGAGGTGACGACTTAAAAGCATGTGGCGTTTGGGGCACGGAGAGCTGCATCAAAATGTCCTTTTGTGCGTTGTTACATGTTGCTTACTTAACGGGGCGCGATAATGTCGCATCAACAGTTGATATGTCAACTGTTTAGCTGTTAAATTTGGATGACGAACGAATTCGGACTCATGTGAGGCTAAGAATAAGAAAAAAAGGGGGGATAGGCTGGAGGCTATGCTTGGCTGGAATTTAACTTGCGCAGAAGTTCCACTGTACTAATCAGCTCGTTGATTTTCGATTGAGGAATCACCTCCCGAAGCTTTTCATCGGCCTTCTCCATGACGGATCGGATATTTTCTCGCAGCTCAAAACCTTGCAAGGTCAAAAACACCAGGGTCTGCCGTCGATTTGCCGGGGAAACGAGCCGCTTTATCAAAGCGGCAGATTCCATTCTGCGAAGCATGCTTGATATTGCAGAATCATCGATTTCCAGCGCCTTGGCAAGCTGGCCAACCAATACGCCATTATCCAGATCGCATAGCTCCAAGATATAAGTCTGCTGGGCTGAGACACCATCTGGAAGATAATTTTTATAAAACTCCGATATACCTCGCCAGCCGCAATAGAAATTGAAACAAACTAGCTCTTTCAAAATGCCGGAATCTATTTGCTCTACACTCACGTAACCCCCTAGTACCTGCCGATTTGCGTGCCTTGCAATCTTAGCACAGATTATTACAGGCGCATTAATTGTTGACATGTTAAATGTTAATGCATTAACTTACGCCGCGTTTCACACAGACCACCAGTAATCTAAGGATTAGTTGCCAATGAAAAAGCTTTTATCCTCTTCGCTGCTCTCTGCAAGCCTTCTCCTGACTACGCTATCTCCCCTAGCGGCAGATCAAGAAGCGCTGGATATACATATTAAATATCTGGATCTCGCTAGCGAAATAAGCCTCAAACCCATAGCCCCGATGTCAGAACTCCAGATACCGCAAGTTATGATACGTCCAGCGCCTGCTACGGCATCATTAACTGCGCTTAATCTCAATGCGACGGCGTCCCAAAGTGATTTGGACAAGCTGAGCTCGGGAGTGGTAATTGCAGTCGCCGCCAAATTGAAGCAAGGGCGAGGACTATCTGACCAGTTGGATTTTAAATCGCTGGAAGCCCCCATAATTCGTAAGCACAACGGAACCGTTATTGTGTCAGCGGGTTTAGCAGACTCCACAGATTCACCTTTCGACATTCTGGAAGTAATTCATTTTCCAAATCAGGAGAGCTTCGAGCGCTTGATGAATGACGAGGCATATGCACCCGGTAAAAAGCTGGGCGATCTCATGTCGAAAACGTATGAAAAAGATGTTGCTATCGCACAGGTAGCGGTCGTAGGCGAAAATTAAAATTTATTCAACCAGGAGGTTAGTGTCATGCGTAAATCCCTTTTTTCAACGTTTTTTATTTCATTTTTATTGAGCAATGTCAGCGTTGCAAAAGACACGTCTCAAGCTCACTGGGACACTGTTTCCAGCAATTTAATGATGCCTTATGGAATTCTTGTTAAATCTCAAAAGGTATTAGTTAGCACCATTCCTACCATTGGAAGTATTGATGAGGAAAGCGGCGCGTTTTATGAAAAAACCGCTTTAGCTAACGGTTCTCCAGCTGGCTTCATAAAGGCAGAAAATGGCTACGTGGTAGTTGAGAATGGAACCGGACGGTTGCTCGCGTTTGATAAAAATTTTAGCGATTCTCAGGTAATTGCTGAGGGATTAGGTGACCCCATTACGGTTAAAGAAACTAAAGATGCTTATCTGGTGGTCGATTATAATTTTGGTTTGCCTAATGGCCGCCTCATGAGCATCAGTAAAAAGTCAAAATGGCCGGTCTCCCCTAAAATCCTGCTTACCCTCGATGGCCCTGGAAGTTTTTATGTCGATAAAAACGATCTTGTTTACATTTCAAAATTCGACTCAGGCGATCTTATCGAGTTCAATTTGAAAACCAAATCTCAGCGTATCGTCGCAACTGGCTTAGGCCGCCCATTAGACGTAGTTCGGGTGAATAAGGAAGGATTTTTGGTCAGTGACTTCGGTGGTTTTGATACTACAGGGCGCCTACTTTTCGTTAGCAACGAAGGTGCAGTGGTCACGTTAAATAGCGATTCTATTGCAAATCCAACAGGCCTCTTCCTTACAGAGAAATTTGTATACACCACCGACATGACGGGCGGCAAATTGCTGAAAGCTCGCACATTTAATTTGCTCTGCAGCTCCAAGCAAGCGAATGACCTAAACAAGAAATTTTGCAAGAAATAACCAGGAGTTAAATGATGAAAGAAGCAATTGAAGTAGTAAAGTTTCGCTTAGCAGCGGGCGTTACTCAAGGTGATTTAGAATCAGCATCTAAAGCCGCGGGGGAAGCGTTAGCGACTTTTGAAGGCTTTATAAGTCGCGATTTAGGTCAAGGTGAAGACGGAACGTTTATCGATGTGGTCCGCTGGAGAGACATGGATTGCGCTCAAGCTGCTGCCGAAAATGCAATGAAAAGCGCTGCATGTGGCTCCTTTTTCCAGCTAATTGATCCAGAATCAATAGATATGAGCCATTTCAACAAGGTTTAGTCGAAGAATGGTGTCTCGCAGCCCGGTACTAACAAGGCTGCGAGATATTTTTAAATTATCGCACATGAGCCGGCAAGCAGAGCCTTTGGCAAAATTCGGCGTTAAACCTTAATGCGTCCAAATAGGAGCATTCGATTAAGCCTCACGAGCCAACTTTTATTACATATTACTGATCAATTGGCACAAGCAATTAGAGTTCCCCGATCTTTTACATATACTAATCTCACAACTTATCCCTAGCAGGTTTCATTTAGTTGACTCTTGTCTGGGAAGATAAAACCGCCTTTTGGCGGTTTTGTCATTTTGGGACACTAGAAATATGTAATAAAATCGACGCCTTACGGAACGGCAGCCTGGGGGATACTGTACCCTTGGACTGAAAGATGGTTTTTAACGTGTTACTTCAATTAGCCGAGTCTACTGGAGGATCACTTATTTTAAATGCAAAGCACATAATAACAGTTCCTGAAAGATAGCGGCTTTGGCCAAATTGACACGTGCTGCTAATGTCTCACACAAATCTGTGCATTTTCCTGCCCACTTGAGACGAAACATCAACTAGAATTTCCAAGAATAAATCATTTAAAAGGACTTTAAATTGAAAATCAGCATCGTCACTTCTACAGATACCCACGAAATCAGACTCTATGAATTCATAGCACCCGCCGGATGGATCATTACATCCTTCTTTCAGATTGTCGAAAAACCCAATACGGGTATTGGTTGTGTGGACACATACCATGAAGCTCTTGAGGCAATTGGTTATCCCGCAGATGATGACCAAAACAATATTCAAGGCTCCTCTGCAAGTAATTGGGTAGCTAATTTCAAGTATGTCCCGCATTTCCCTAATTAACATTGAAATTTCCCCCAGCTCCGACGCAATACTACCGGCAAACAGCTTCATTACAATTATAGGAAAAGAGATGGCAGCACGAGATCCTGCAAAAACCCTCAGAAACCAAAAAATTTCAGCACTCACAGAGCAAATCAACGCGTTAAAAAATGAGGTTCTCGACCTGACGGAGTTTACTAGTGAGCTTTCCTTAAATGCGACCTATGGCAGCAAGTATGCTGATTACATCGACATAAAGAATGAGGTCATAGATACACCAGAGCAATTTGTTGCGCTGTACTTTCAAGGGTTTTTGAGAGCTTTGGAAGGACTAGGAATATTCGCAAGAAAAGGAAATGCAACTTACGATGCATACCTACATGTGAAAAATCACAAAAAAGTTCGGGAATGGCTGAAACTCTTCCTTAATCGAACATACCTTAGAAACTATGAGGCATTGTCAAAAGCCAGACCTCGTGTAGAAGAGGCCGAAATATGGATCGGGCAAAAAAATGCTTCCTACGGGATACTGGTTACGCCCCGGTTCAAGAACGGGCAATGGGAAAATGACAAAAGTGAGATACGGCATTTTAAACCGAAGTATTGGACTATCGGACATATTTTAGAGACTGGATTTGTTATTCCTGATGAGAACGATCGAATCATGTTTAAAGACATCGACGGTTACCTCTCGTTTTTTCGGAACACATTAGTCAGAAACTCAGGGTCAATTCATGAACTCACAATCGCGAGGATGTATTGTGAGTTCGTAAAAAATAATCCAGAGCCACTCGATGTTCCTTTATTGATTCCTGAGCTGCGGTATGGAGGCAAGGACGTAAAGCATGAGCACCGCCTGGACTTCACTGTAATTGACTCTTACACGCTATCGAAGGTGGGATTCGAATTGTCTCCTTGGTCAACCCACGGCCAGATCGCCAGCACCAAGGGAAAAACACAGAAAGAAATAAACGCAGAAGCAAAGGCTAATTTCGAGAAAGAAATGAAGAAGCTCAAGGCGTACTTTCGCAAGCTCGGAATCCCGATTATTGTCTACACGGACAACGATTTGGCAAATTCAGAAATGATTTTTTCCGAGATTGAACAGTATCTGACTCCATCCAAAATACAAAAAAAGCTAGAGTTTCAGGCGATGGAGGATTTCCTTTCGTTTAAGACACCGGAGTTATGACGCCCTGTCATACAACTAGCATACGTCCTGTCCTTAGCATGCTTAAGAACAAAGAGGGTTTGCATGCACCTCGGCGATTCCAAAGAGAAGACAACAATATCTTAGGCCTAGGCGATCTTTTTACATTACGGCAGTGCCGCACGCCAACAAAGAACTGAGTACCGGATTATCACTTTTCACAGATAGTGCTGCTCGAATTGGAACCAGACAGAATTTCAGGGCCACCGAAATTATCTGGTGAATATGTAACGGACAAGTCTGGAGGATCGACAGAGAAAAGGGCGTCACCTGCTCTGCGGCTCTCAGGAGAGGAAATACGTACTCGCAGAGCATCAAATTCGTTAGTAATATCAGACATAATTTCCACGCTCAAAGATGCAGGTGAAGTTACGTAGGAATGATAGCTCAGTGCTCAACCCATCATATAGATCATTTCATTCTCATAAGTAACCTAGTTAAATCCTAATATATCTATACTGTCCGTTACAAGATGCGACTACAGATATTAATTTGTACAGCAGGCATTTTTTTAATTGCTTTAATTCACACAACATTAATTAGTTAACCCTTAAAACCCTATATCAATTTTTTCAAAATCGGAGGAAATTTAATTGATAAATTTCATTAGAAAATGGTTAAGGAGAGATAGAAACGTTATCGGTATGCATTTCAATTCTTCAACGCTTGATCTTCCTGGCTATGAGCAACCGTCTATTGAAGACTTAAAACTAGAAGTTGTGTTATTCGAAAAAAGAGTAAAAGATTATGCAAAGTATCAAGGAATTTCTTTAAAAAAAATAAACGGCGATAAGAAAAGCTTATTCGAGTTAATAAATGAATTAAAAAAGATAAACCCGTTGAGAAGTTTTGATGCCGAAAACCACAAATGGTTTAGCCATATTGAGGAATTACATGAACTCAGAAATTTTAGAAATAAGATAATCCATATTGATTATACGGGGTTGCCTGATGTTGCAGAATTGTATGACAGATACTCGGCAGCGAATCAGCTTTTACTGCCATTCCGACTGAATGGCGGTTGCACTAAAGCAAGCTTCAAACCTATCAAATGGCATGGAGAAACATTAGAAATAGTAATTAACGAGCACAAATATAATCTCGATTACTCTGATATCGAAAATTTATCTGTTCAACTTCATCCGGCGAGCAGAGGGGCAGTTTACTGCAAGCACGGCAAACAAGTAGTAGTAAAAACAGTTGATTATGAACATGAACAGCTGTGCGTCTTTATCGAAGACTGCCCTAGCTTTCAATTAACAGAAGATGAAGCAGCAATTCTCGACGACCTTCTGCTCTCGCTACTAACTGAAAAAGAATACCGCCAGCGGACGACACATAAGTTGTCCACAGCGCTTTATACAAATCAATAGGTTAGGAAAACTGGCGACACGCATTGTCCAATGCCTGCGACGCAACCGGTGGCCAAACCCCACTGAACCGACACAACAGTTGTCCAAAAACGTGTTCCGGTGTTCTACTACCTGTCGATAAACCGGCATCAGAAGTCTTAAACCAAATCCAGCAAGGCACTATTAGCCAACCTCGTCTAGTATGGTACACTCACATCAGTATTCTATTTGGGCATTCAGTCCTACACAGAAATAAATGGTCGCCCGTCTGGTTTGGAGCATAGTCCCGCAGGCGGTCCCGGCCAGTCTATTGAAGGGAGCGACACTAGTCGGCCTTTTTCTTTTTAGAGGGCAGCTGTAACGG
This sequence comes from Cellvibrio fibrivorans, assembly GCF_031457055.1. Lineage (NCBI taxonomy): Bacteria > Pseudomonadati > Pseudomonadota > Gammaproteobacteria > Cellvibrionales > Cellvibrionaceae > Cellvibrio > Cellvibrio fibrivorans. The sequence continues at coordinate 671,055 of NZ_JAVDVX010000001.1, forward strand.
TTTCTGCAGTGTGCGCCCTTATCCTTCGTCCCCTAAAGCAAATAGCCCTCGTTATTCGCCTTCCAATCTCTGCCGGATTCAGTGATATTACTGAGCAAAACCACTAGGCTCTCCCGACCAGAGTCCTCACTTATACCCTATAAAATTGCGATAGATGGAACATGAACAATTATTGGTGGCCTATCTAACTTCACCCGCTGATGGAGCGTAAGGTCGATGTTTGGTTAATTTCAGGAATCCAATAATCTTCACCTCCAATTCGTATAGTGTATGAACCATCTTCATTTTCCACTACAGCTTCATGAGATATCTTAGCGGCCATGGATTTTGGCACTCCGTGGAAATATTCTAGGGATATTTTTATCCATTTCTTCAATGCACCTTCATCTTTTCGCCCACTCATTATCAAATTTACGATTGATTTCTCTAGTAATTTACGTCGATGTGCTTTGTGTTTTTTACTGTCTACCCTCAACTCCAGATTCAATGCATTTTCCTTGATCAAGAAATTTATGAAGCCCGTTATCGCTGCTTCCTGTCCGGGACGCTCAACAAGGAAAGTATCAAGTTGCATTTGTGTAGGAAATTCGAATCCCGATTCGTGAGCCATTTTTTGCAGCGTAGCGGCCGGTCTTAACGCGAGTCGGATTGATCGAAGACTTGTTTTTCCGACCTGTTTTTTTTCAATGAGATAATCCCGATACCTATTAAGGGGAACGCGTGCAGGTGATTGCTGGGGAACGCTGTCTAAATATCTTCCGATGAGGCGCTCATCTAAATGTATTTGTTTTGCTTCATCATTCAATAAAAGTAATTTCTGACTGCTCATCCACTCCAATGCTGGCTTCAATTTTTTTAAGCTTTCCTGTCCGAACGCCTCTAACAAAAATTCATAAGACGGAATTTCATTCCACTTTTTTTCTACCTCCTGAAAAAAAGGCACATATTTATTTATCGTCAAGGCTGCTTTATGTGCCCCAATGCGCTGCAGCAACCACGTTCCAAAAAGTTCAAAATATCGTTCCATTACAATATTACTAAACGCTGACTTGTTTAATACAATTCGATTCTTCAACGTTTTTTCCCAATAACACCTTTCACATTGCGCACCTCTACCCGCAGGGACGGCAATTCCGCAGGATCCACAAAGAGTGTCTTCATGAGTCGCACACTTTTTACAAATTTCCAACTCATTCTGAGTTGCAACTAAAAGTCGATGTCTGCCACATCGCCCACACGACCTGTAATCACTTCGCGCGCAGCGCTCGCACAACTGCACTTTGATGCCAAGTCGTCTGACTTCACTAAGGCGAATTGATAGTCGTTGGCAGATGCCGCAGGGGCGTGGCGTCCTAAAATAAACAGAACAGCTGTTACAAACAGGCCCATAGGCTGTCATCTTTCCAATAACGAAATTGAATCGACCACAGCGAACACATGGTTTAGCCTTTTCACAATTGTCACATATGGCAGCGTCAATATTTTTAGGCAGACGAAATGGCAAGGTACATTGGGCACAAGGCTTCTTAATAAAAATCCTTTCATAGCATGTCGCGCAATAACGAATGCCATTAAATACCCTTTTTATCTTTGCAACTGCGCGACCACATTCGTCACACGTTTTCTTTACATCATCACCGCTCAATATTCGCCTCTCATAATTTTCTGAAGAGTCTCGCCATCATCGCCTTAACGGTCGATCGTGACCGTGGTATTAGCTCGATACTGGCAGTTCTTTCGCGTCTATGGTGGCGCACCTCCGGCAAATCGCAGATTAAATGATTAATAACGCCAGGCACTACTGTATCGCGCCCGCACAAGGTGGATTTATTTAAACCTGTTAGCATTGCTGATTCATAAAAATGGCTGGCGTGGAACGCTATCAGCTTATTCGCGGCCGCCATATAACGCATGCGATCCACCACCGAAAGTAATTCAAAGGGTAAACCTGTACTAGATTTAAAAAGGTCACTTTCTGAAATATCAAACCTCTCTAAAAATTTCACGAGTTTGGTACTCTTGCTTCGGGAGGCAATTTGAAAGATTTCAATGAAATAGCTAAGCAAGTGAAACCAATCAACGGTAGCGATTAACTGATCCGAGTAATTCCCCTGTTTTTTACAAACAGTCGTGTCAGCTGATAACTGAAGCGTTAATACTCCAGGCGGAGCTTCGGATACATTCACAGCCCTCAAATCAGAACCGCAATTCGCGCATTCATATAAATGAGGATTAGAGATGGTGAGCATGTGAAAAATAATAGGGGCACCACATTTATAGCAGGAGTCCTTGAGAACAACTTTGTGCTGCACGCAGACTGTATGCCAAGCAAACCGCCAATCCATTCGGTAATAGGGAGTACGATCGCAAGCCAGGCATAGAGGGCAATATTGGATACCTCCATGACGATGTCGATTGCGAGAACCCAGGGCCAGCAACCACGGCCAAGTGGAATCATCCAAGTTTTGCGGAGTAATGTGTGTGAGTATGGCTCGCAGACTTGTCGAGCTAAAGGAATGCTCACTAATCCCTGCTACCCGCGAAATCTTAATCAATCGATTGTCGGGAACGCCCCGATCAAAATCGGTACACCACAGTCTCCACTTGGGCCAAATGGAGCCTGTTAGCACCAACGGATCACACCCATGTGATAGGGCCGCCCTTACCAACCACGATGAGAATAATTCATCCGGAAGTAACGGAACTGGAATCGGCCATGTGGGCGCTACAGGGACTGCTCCCTGATGCCACGTGTGGGACGTAACCATGATTTACTCTCGATAAGTGATTTATCGATTACTTCATTACCCGTGTCGATAGCCTCGCGCGCGCATTCAATTAAGAGCCGATGAACGTTGCCAAGGTTACCTTCAGAAATCGTATGAATCAGACGACATAGTTCAGGTTTATGGAGCTCCGAAGGTTTTTTTAGTGGCAATATTGTTTCAAAACTTGCTAGTAACTGTTGGAAGTTTTGATCCAGATCCCACAATGGAACCTTCACTACGTCAAATCGACTAGCATGCTGGGGATCGTGATGTAAGACTCTCACCGCATCACGCGTACCGAAACCTACGATAGGGATTTTTAGCTCATTACATAAATACTTGATGACGTTCATCACTTCTCGCTGCTTAAGAGCTGTGCCCGTAAGCATCGAATGCATCTCATCAAAAGCAATCATTCGAACTTTACATGCTCGGCACAAATGTAAGACTTGAGCCCTAAGTGCTATAGGCGTATCTCGTTCGTTATAAGGAGTGAAAAATCTTTGGAGAATGGCGCAGTAAAAACTTTTTTCATCCGCATAAGGTGGCGATTGACAGACTAAAAGAGGCTTGACGGGTTCTGAATTCTCATCAACATACGCCTGCCCACACAATTCTTCAAAACGTTCAAGGATTGTCGTTTTTCCATTATTAGGATCGCCCACGATCAGCAGGTTCGGCATCCTTGATCGCTGAGGTTTATGCATCAAACCTTGGAGCGTGTCTAAGATTTTCTGCGCTGTGGGATATCCCACCCAACGGGGAAAATCCATAAATTCAATTCTCTCCGCAGAACTTAGTGCCATCACATGCCGGAATTCAGGGTGTATGTGCTCGTATAAGCCCGTCATGCAATGTCTCCAAAGCTTTTAATCGGACCGTCAGATAGCTCAATTTCTAAAGACGTTGTAGGTAGGGGACTAACATTTGGAGCTGCCGGTAAGGGATTAGCTGGGGAAATGTTCTTTTCATGCTCAGTACGACGTTGTGACGCACGTCGAGCCTTTTTTGATTTTTCTTTTGATTTATCCACGTGCTCACGCAGCTCAGTAATTGCGTGCAAAACCTGGTGCTCGTCGAAACTTTCAATCCCCTGAAGTTTCAATTTTTCTCGTACCTGCTGATACTCCCAGACACTCATTGGGGGTAAAGATTGTTCAGATGTCGGTACCCTGAAATATTGCTTCAACACCGGGTCAAAAAACCAAATGGACGTGATGTCGCGCGGGTCCCTTCTAAAAACGAACAATCTTTTCTCTCCGCTTTCTTCGTCGACAGCACCAATCCACGGCCGCAACGCCTCCGAATAGTAGGACAATTTATCTATGGTTACGCCGTCTTGTTGCACCGTCCGATGAAAGCAAGGCAAGAAGTCTAACAAGATACTTAGGCGGTCAACCGGTCTAGGGGGAACACCTGTACCGGGTAAATCTCCGCTACCAAAAATACCTAACTCCCATTGACGAAACGGAGTCATGCCCAAGCTTGAGTGTTTTCGCCTGTGATAAACCTTAGTAATTAATTTTACTAACCATTCCTCGAATTCTGATTTAGTTATCACCGCATTTTTTTCAGAGTCGTAGCCTTCTCGCTTTGCTACTGAAGAGAACGTTGTACCTGGCAAATCGTGGATCTCAAATAATAAAGTTCCTAGCATACGCTCGATGTGTCCACCGTAACGCGGCTGCTTTACTGGGCGGTATTCCAAATGTATACCGTAAAGACTGCAGGATTGTTGAAAATTGTTGGAGCGAAATTCAGCGCCATTATCTACATGTATTGTTCGCATCACACCCCATACTGGCCAGTCAGCGTCCACATTATGCAATGTCATCCACTCTTCCTTAGGTAACATAGAGTGAGCAACGCACATCGCAACAGATGTCTCAGATGGTGGATCAAAAGACAGGTAGTAGCCAGTTACCATCCTACTGTATACGTCCATTGCTAACGTTAACCACGGCCTCCCAATAGGCTTTCTGTGGGTGTCATCGACCAAAATTATATCTACGGGCGTGTGGTCTATTTGAACAACCGATAAAGGATAATTTGCATTGGGAAACTGGCCAGGTGCTGGAGAAAATTTATTATTCGCTTTCTCTTTGAATCCACGCCCTTTAAGTTTTTCTCGCTCCGACACTTTCGCAATTCGCGCTCTTATAGTGGAAGCGCTTGGCTTTTCGATGCCTTTTAACAGGCAAATCCTATGAACTTCAGTGACTACCTTTTCAACTCTTGGTCTTTGTGAGGTTAAATAATATGTCCTGATAACCTCGTTGATTACGCTCTCCGCTTCAGAGGAGATTCTGCCATTACCTGACTTCCAGCCGCGTTTCTGCGGAATGAGTGAGGAGATCAATCTGTAGGCCTTATAACGCTCCATCCATCGATACAACGTAGCCGTGTCAACACCCGATTCGTACGCTCGTAACTCCACATCCCCCCGACCGAGGTCACTACGATCTAACAGCGGGCTTATCGCAGCGAAGCGTTTTTCGGCAATACGCCAGTCTTCATCTGCAATGTCCTCTAAATCAAAGTTAGAAGAATGGACCGCAGCCAGATCACCCGATACGACCCGAAGCTCACCTACTCTAAGTGCTGAGCTACGTCCTGATTCAACCGCAACCCCTATGACAGTTTCGAAATCCAGGACTTGAGCAATTCGATAGACTACACCCTCTCTTTCTACCAATGCATCCACATTGACATCAACACGCTCTCGGATGGGATCAAATACAGACTCGCCCATTTCACTGATCTGATTTAAATTCATTGAGGCACCCAAAGTTCTGTACGTTCGTTAAGTGGGAGGTTAATATCACAATCTATTTGACGGGTAGCGAGCAAATGCCAAACATGAGCAATACCAGCCGCCCTATACTCACCCATAAAATGCCTGGCGAGGAGGAAGTGAACCGGGGCGCTTCCCATTGCAGCTAGGTTTGCAAGTATCCATTGCGTTTCTTCAGGATCAAATTGCATGCGCTTATATGGATCTAAAAATCGAATATTCTCAAGGGCCTTATCCCTGATCCGCGACTCGTCATAGATATGAAATTCCCAACCTTGACTGCGAGCTATGCGTAACGCCGCCTTCCACTTTGTTGACCATGCCCTCCAGTTTTTCCTCCACTCTTCCGAAGGTTTCACTTCTACCAAGATCGGTCTTGAATAATCTAACAAGGCACTTTCAATCTGCCGATATGACACGAAGAAATCGGGGGTATATACATACTTTCCGCCTTCCAGTTCAAATGGCACCTCAATCGGCTGTGGCACCACGCTGAGAACACTCAACGAGAACTCCATTTTGATGAGGAAGTCTCGCTCTAATGTAGATTCATAAGGAATGGACAGTTCTCCTCGAAATGAGTAAATCCCAGAGACACTCCGCCGGGTAGGCTTAATTTTCCGCATTTGACGTGGATAAATCGGGTCGCAGCTATTTGCACTCATTTCACCCTCAGTCGCAGCTAATTGCTACTTTTCATGTCGCATTAAATGTTAAAAAATTGCCTGAAACCCGCATTATATGGTGATTATAGTCGCATTAATTAATGAAAGTCACAGTGGCAGCAATCCCAAACCAGGGGAGATTTCGCTCTCCCACGCCGGCGTTTTGTTCCTCGACGAATTGCCCGAATTTCCACGCAAAGTGCTCGAAGTCCTGCGCGAGCCACTCGAAAGTGGTGAGGTACGCATATCGCGCGCGCGCAACCAGGCCTGCTTCCCCGCCCGTTTCCAACTGGTCGCGGCCATGAACCCATGTCCCTGCGGCTATCACGGCAGCGACGCCAACCGCTGCCGCTGCACACCCGACCAGGTAAAACGCTATCGAGATAAGATTTCAGGCCCCCTGCTCGACCGCATCTTATCCTTATACATAAACAATATAGGAAATATGTTGGGGGCGCTGGTAACCTTTGCAGCAACGATACTTCCGACTAAGGTAGCAATTCAATGCCAGCTAAAGTTCAAAAACTGCCAGTCTTTAAGTACAAACAGATCGTTTTAGAGCCGTTATATATCATCTTTGACTCTCATGGTTCAGTTCCCGTCCTACCCCTTTTGTATTCTTTCCATCTTTCACGTTTCGGATACACCTATCATGTCGACAGAGTCCTAAATGAGGATGGGGCGTTATCTAATCGTTTGGTTACAAAAGACATTTCGGAAAAAACTATTCGGACCTACATATACAAACTTAGTCACTTCTTGAGGTATTTGGAGAAATTCCAGCCTAGCCCAATCAAAGATATGCATGGATCATCGGCCTGTAACGAAAAGCTCGTTAACAATTATCTCAACGATTATTTGCCGGAAGAGACAAAGTCGCCGGGTTCAATGAACACACACTTAGCCGCTTTGACAAGCTACTTTAATTGGCTCAGCTCTATTGGCTTGGCCCCCCTGCTGAATTTGAGAATTTATCGCAAAACTCAACAGAAAGTGAACGAACTCGGAAGCACGGAGCACTACATTAAATATGTGACGGAGGAAGGGCGGCTACGCCTGTTAAATTCCTGCGGCACTCTGGGTGACAAATTGATGATGCGGATGGGGTTTGAAGTAGGTTTACGTACCTCTGAAGTATCAGCATTGAGAGTCAAAGGCCCCGGTCAGATTCACGAGCTTTTCCAAAAAATGTCTGATCCTCGTTACAAAAATAGAGAGCTATTTCGCTATAAGCTTGAAGGAAGATATACCAAGAGAGGAAAGTCCCGCTCAATATATTTCGATCGCGAACTATTGAACGACATGAAGCGCTACTTCGACAGCGAACGAAAAACCTTGGTTACTGGAACGAAACAAGACCCCGATGTCTTTTTTTTACGTCGCGATAAAAGATTCGCTGGTACAGCCATCGGCCCCGAGCAGGCATCCCGTGTCTTTAACCGTGCGAAGTTGCTCGCAGGCCTTAACAAGCACCTTTGCTTTCATGATTTGCGACACACATTCGCAACCCTCCTATTTCACGAAGAAATATCTGGTTCTGAAGGACGTGAAACTAGATCGGAGTCAGCGGCGCTAATTGTTGTTGCTCAACGTCTCGGACATTCATTCACTCGTGATGGGCAAGCACCAGCAACAACAACGCGATATATAAGGATGCGGATTGAAATGCTCCAATTGGAATTCGACGGAGAGTTAGTTTCATGAAAGAAGACTTTTACAAAGCAATTGCTGAGAAGAAGGCGTCTAACGAAGAGGCCTCTACGCTTATCCTGCCCAACCGTTCAGGAAAGAAATGCGACGTTCAACTTACATCTAAAAACGCTTATCACATCGCCATATTCCAAGCATTGACATTTGGACTCAATTCTAGTTGGTTTCACGAACTCAGTGATATAACAAAATCTAATCAGATCCTTATAGTCCATCCATTTGTAAAATGGATGAACGGAATAGACAATAAGCGCTCGCCAAAGAATCGTTACGAATGCCTCATGGATTATGACGTATATCGAAAAAATGAAGTCGGAGTAAAAACAAGTACGGTGATCAGGTTAAAACTACTCATCGAACATGGCTTGAGCAGTCCTTACCTAACAAAGGAAAGTGTTACCTTTCTAGAAAATTTATTGAGATTAAGTAATCCACCTCCAGATGATGAGGCTCAAGGGCATTCACTGACACAGTGGTTTACTCAATTCGACTTAAGAAATTCCTTGGGTGAAAAAAAATTTCTTTCACTTGAAAGTCCAAGGCAATTAATCACTAGTTTTCGAGTCACCATTGCAGTGACGCTGTCGTTTTTGATTGAGGTTAGACAAAATTGGAAGGCACGCGAGTCCCCAAAACACAAGCCAAAAATGATCGGCAGACATTGGTACCCAGATTGGAACCGGTCCATTCTGAAAATTAAGGGAGTGTTCGGAAGCGATGGCGCACCTGCAGACATCCTGACTTCGATACTACTCTACGATCTCGTAATTGAAAGAGCACACACAGCCTTCTCAAATGTTATTCGCACCACTGATATAGCCAACCTTACCAACAATCTTAACTGCAAAAGGTTGTGGCAAGTGCCCAAGCTTTTCACACCAGACTACGACCATTTTTATTCTGAACTAGAAGAAACTCTCGCGGCATGGTTAATCGCAAGTTTCGCCGTACAGCCATCTGACGTGAGCAAACTCAAAACTTCAGATTTTGCGATTGAATATAATAGTGCTGGCCGACCTATCCTCATGCAAATTAAATATTTCAAAGGACGCGCAGGTACAATTAAAGAAACAGATGTACTGACTGGCTCAGATTGTTGGACGAAAGCGCTACATGAGTACATAAAAAACTTACCCCGCGAAGGAAGAATTTTCGAGGGAGATTTCAATAAATCTTTGCAATTCCCAAATTTGAGATCGACAGAATATAACTCACGATTTGGCTTGCTCTTTCGTATCTGGTCTATCCCGGAGGTGAGGAAGCGTTTAGATGCAGAGTTTTCTCGCTCAAATGTCACCTCGTTGTTTCTGGACGCTATGCATGCGATAAAAGATGTAGAAAATATTTACACGAATCGAAAATCCGTTGCAGGATCAAACCAAACTAAATATATTTTTCTATTTCGTTTGGCGCATATAAAAACAACAGCCGTGCATGCTCAATCAGACCGATACAGAGATTCAGATCTCATTAACCATCATTCGCATACATCTGCCACAGAAAAGATTTCCTATCTAACCGATAAAAATCAAGAATGGGTGAACCAATGTGGACGAGTCACGCGGTTAGTGCTACATGATCTTCAAAACGTAGTCTACCGCCCATCAATTGAAGCAATAAAGGATAACGTATCAAATCTAATTTCAAAGAGCACTCTTACCCAGGGTGTCCAATTTAACAAAGAAGACATTAAAAAAATAAATCACCCCGGCCTCACACCAATGGATAGCGATGACGCACCTCAATTAATCGTAGCAGACACAGAGGATACAGCCATCTATTTTCTCCATTACATCAAGCAAGCGGAAACCATGTTTGAACGTTTAAATCGCGTACGTCCAGATTTCGTTGAAATGACGCTGATAGTGAATGTTGAGTGGATGACTAGAATGTTATCGAAAATGAAATCTGCACGCATTGCTGAGTCGAATTACGCTTTGCTTAGGAACCACCTCCCTCCTCTCTTCGAATATCTACTGGAAACAATTGAATGACTGCGATCATTGAAAGACATTCAGCTTTCATAACGACTGATGACCTACAAGCCAAGCTAAACGCAATGCCAGGCTCCCATCATAATAGTTACCATGAAGTTGTCTGGTTCTTTGAGTTTGACTCTAAACCTAAGATCACTATAAGTTTTGTAGAACTATATGAGTTTATTGGACGCAATCTCGAGTGGTATAAGCGCGTCAATGTAGATTTGTTAGATTTGACAAAAAGAGCTTGGCTGGATTCGGCAAGCCTATTCAACTCAGACAAATGGAGACAGAGGTTTTCAGGTATTTTGCTATTCTGGACAGCGCTAGCTGAACGAAATATCACTAGCGTGACTGTGGAAAATCTGCCTAATATTTTAGAATTCTTGCTGACGCATAGTTGGAGGGGCTCTAAACATTTCCGCCTAAATGGCCTTCAAAGCAGCGTAAACTACACATCCATGGTATCGATTCATAAATGGAGACGAGCTTTTAATTCCTGTGGACAAGAGATTATTCATTCCTGCATAACCGAAGCACGGATAAATAAGGTGATGAGCAAGCTTGTACCAAAGATATCCAATGATTCTCTGACATTCTCTGATTGGAAAACAGGAGGAAGTTACAACCACTTAACGTTAGACTTTGGTCAATACTATATTGAGCACTGCATGGAATTTTTTTACAAGCATGCAGCCCTTGCCGCAACACTCAACTCAACATTTAATAAAATTCCAGACCTTTCAAAGCAATTTGAGTGCTGTGAAGCTTTGATGTCCAAGTTTGTTTTAAAATTTCTTGAAGGAAAATCTTTGCCTGAGATTCAACGTGAAATGACAAAGGATGGATCGATTGCTAGGGCCGACCGATCAAAGCTATTTCAAACTTGCGCTGAATATTTCGAAACAAGCTATCGGACTGAGGGATTCAAACGTTTCATGCTTGAAACTTCTTCACTGAGGAGTTTACTTGAGTTAATGAAAATGGAATCTTCCTATCCCAATCTTGATAGGATTAAAGCGATAGTGTGGCAATGGTTGAAGTCAGGAAAAACACACCGCTCTCTCGATCTAATGAACAAGTTTGCCCCCACAATAGACTGGGTCCAATTTGAAGCAGCAATTGAGACAATGAAATCAGCTTACAATGATCAAGAATTTTTGGTTCCAAGCCTAAGCTACTATGAATCACTAGGGCTAGATGTACCTACTTGCCCTACCGACGCTTGGCGACGCTATCCGAGACAATTAATAAAAAAGGTTGAACAAGCTGGTCTTACTCTAGTCGTAGCGCTAACGGGATGGCGTCGAACTGAGTACGGATTCCCGCTTGAATCCATTTCCCAAACACAAAATTTTGATGTACTCGATCAGTATTCTTTCCCAGCAAGATATCGAATCAATTGGTATGTCAGCAAAACCCACGCCGAGGAAAAAATTGAAAGGGAAATTACTTTTGATATTGCAGTTCTGATTGAGAGCCTCGCATCCATCATCGCAGCAAAAGACGGTAGACCTTGCCTGTACCGAAGCGATCGCCAAGCGAACCCCAGCGATTCTGGGCAAGTAGTGAAGTCAAGTGTAGTCGGTCTTTGGAAGCATTTCGTAGAAAATTATTCCGGATTCAAACATATCTCTGACCTCACCATTTGGCAAGAACTTGCTTCCACTGAGGGAGACCTATCTGAACACCAAATAGCAGAGAAATCTCGCCTCCTTCATATTCGATCAGATGCAGAATGGAATAATATGCCTTTCGACGTAAATTTGTTTGAGTGTTGGCATCGAGCCCGTAGCGAATTACCGATCCTTAATTTTGTATTTCATAATACTGGAAGCGACAAAAAAAATAATTGGCTTAGCCAATATCGTAAAGGAACTTTACCTTCTGCCTGGATTGAGTTAATTGATCAACGTCTTTCATCAGAGACGCGCGATTGGATTAAGGGGCTATCGGATGCCGAAGCTAATATTGCAGCAACTAGCCGGGAAGTTACTCACCTGTTAACGGCCGAGTGCCTATATCCAACGCCGCATGCCTTCAGACACATGTTCGCAGAAGCAATATATCGTCGATATGATGGCGACATAGGTTGGATGATACGAAGTTGTTTCAAGCACATTAGCCGCGTAATGTGGCAGACATATATCAGAGATAAATTCAATCGCGCTTCTCTTGACGTGGCTAAAGTGCGAATCATTAATTCGATCATTCTCAACTACCTAAAAAAGAAAGGAGATGGGTATGCAGGACCAATGCAAAAATGGTTGCGCCGGTTACTGAGAAATTCCTCTGTCATGACAACTGAAGAACTGGTGGAGTTTGCCGACCATTTATCAACGCACGAGATCTTGGACGTCAAAGCCAACCCGTGGGGTTATTGCATGTTGAAAAAGCGCACGAAAGCCAAAGCCCATTGCGCTTCACTCGGCGAGCCTCAACGGCACGAAGCGTCCCCGGCACTATGTTTGAACTGTACGCACAATCTTATCCAGCCTGGGAATGTTGAATGGATTCTGTTCCATCTTCAAACACACGTTGCCACATTGCAGAATAAGTTAGTACCTGATTTTTTCAAAAAAGCCTCTTACAGTTTGATCAAAAATGCAACTCAGCAGATTCGCAACATGGCTCCAAATCATGAAGCGCTCGAAGAATTGCAATCTTCACTCAATAGTTACGCTGGGGTATAAATATGGTCATGGATTATTTTACGAAAAAGTTGACCCAACAGGTTCTCACTGATAGCGCCCAACTGCCGGACTGGGTTACAGATCGTAATGCTAGTTTAAGGGCATGGAAATGTGTAGAAGCTTTAAAAATTGAGAGAGCCAAGTACATTGATTCTCATAGTAAGCGATACGAATTCGCAAATAAAAGCTCCTATCAGGTTAATGCTGCGGAAGTCGCTAGAGCAATTACATTGAATCGCTCTACGCTCATGCATGGCTCTTCATATTCAAAAGCTTTTACGAAATATTTGAATGAGGTGAACGCTGAGCTAGAGGCTGCGGTAACCAAGAAACTGGATCCGGTAAAAAAAAATCCGTACAGAGGTCCAATCAGTAGCAGCAAAAATGAACTCGTTAAAACTAATGCTGAATTACGTAAGCGTATAGCTTGTCTGGAGGTTCAGAACACCGAAGAATTGGTAACATTGGCCTTTGATCGTTTACCGCTTCCCGTCAGGAGGACACTCGGCCTAGACTAGTCAACTGCATTCAATGCATCCCATCTGGGCTAGCATCGGCCTCAAAAATGATCAACCATTAACCACCGCAGTCCCTTATTGCCCTAGATTGGCATGAATCACTCTTTTTTCGCTACAATGTACCCAAAACAGGTACAGTGACTATTTATGTATATAGACAAACCATCCTCTCTGCGAGAACAAATTGTCACCCAAGCTATTTGGAATTCATTTTGTGGCCAAGAAAGCGTTTTAAGTTTGCATCAGCTTCTATTAAGACGCCTCACCCCTACAGAAGCTATGTCCAGAGAGTGTATTTCTTCTGCGATAACATCAGGGCAAATCAAGGTGGCATCTGGTGTAGATGGGCCAGGCTTGTTTCTTAGCATGAAACACGGAAAAGTATATTTTATTGCCGTACAGAATTCTCAACATCGTAACGATTTTGAGTTTAGAAAAACGGAGACTTTGTCCTCTAATGAGGAAAAAGACCTTCTAGAGTTTGTTTTCAATCTTCTGAGCGCGAATGTTATCGAGTATGCGAAATATTTTGCTCTCCGCGGCAACATACAGCTATCAAACCTGGATTACCGTACACCATCACTGAGAGTATTCTTCGAGAATCTTTCGTTGTCGCAAACATTCAGTCTGTTCTGGCGATCAGTTAAAAGCTTTTCTGACCAAAACTCAATGGTGAACTTCTCCGAGGTAGCCATGCGGGCTAACGACTTCTTCGAACATTATTGCCGATCAGGAAAAGAGATAAAGGCCTACCCTCGCCCCACCATGCTGGTTATGTCTCAGGTAGAGAAAGTATTATTTTCTGACTGGCTTGGCCTTGCCCAGCCGGATTTTCAACCTAACATTTATGAATATTTCAACAGCAGTAAATTGCGTGCTCTACGTGCCAGTTAAAGAATATAAGGTAATAGCCTCAAAAGACCAACAATGAAGCATTTAATGAAAACCTTGCCTTTTTAACAAAACCAATCCATCTCGTGGATCCAAGTTTAAAGCTTCGCAATAGACTGTGTATTCGTAAACATCTAACACGCGTTCGTGGATCTCAACCTTCTGCACAAATGTGTGTGGCTTCCCTAGCATTTGCGCCAATTCCCTCATCGTCATACCCGAGTTCTTCCTGGCCTGTTTCAACCAAGCTATGAGGTTTCGATATTCTTGGGTGGCGATGGCTTTTTTCATTGTACCCATTATTGGTACAATCCCCTAATGTACCCAAAACAGGTACAAAGCGAGCACTTCGGGAGGGTGGATACTTTGATTTTTAAGCGACTTTCTTGGCGTAAGAGCGTACTTTCTGTAGTCGCCTCTTTAATTGTTCTATCCGATTTTGCATTTGGAATTGCAAGCGCTCCCCCCCTGAATTCCGTAGCAAATAACCAATTCACCGAAAAACTCGCCGCCGCTAGAGCCGGTGATCCTGTCGCCCAACATCTGGTCGGCGACGCTTATACAACTGGAAATGGTGCCCCCAAAGATTTACGAAAAGCATTTACTTGGTATAAGGCAGCTGCCGATCAGGGAATACCTAAATCTGAATTTAATGTGGGTCGCGCCTATGAGTACGGTGAAGGCGTGGAGGTGAATTATACGCTGGCGCTAAAATGGTACGCGCGCGCTGCCAGAAAAGGATCAGTGCATGCTCAAACCAACCTTGCGCATATGTATATAGATGCCAAAGGAACCAGAAAAGACTACAAGCTGGCTTTGAAGCTACTTATGGCGGCGGCAGACAAGGATCATCCTACTGCCCTGAACAGTTTGGGGCAGATATACAGCGGAGGGATTGGTATTCCTAAAAATGACGCGCTCTCATTTGAATATTATAAAAGAGCAGCAGATAAAGGATTTGGTATCGCTTATTACAATGTCGGTTCATTCTATTTTGATGGCAACCGCGGCAAACGGCAGGACTTTAGTACTGCGAAGGATTGGTATGAACGGGCTGCGGCCCAGGGAGTCTTACCGGCATTTTATTTTTTAGGGTGGATGTATGGTGAAGGCAAACTGGGAGAATCGAATACCATTCTTGGGTACGCGTTAACCAACGTAGCAGCATCCGAGAACAACGAGCATCATTTGGAGATAGTTCGATATAGGGAACATTTACAAAAAAGAATGACGCAAGCTCAAGTTACAGAAGCGCAGATATTATCCGAAGCTTTAGTGAACCCAGACACCTTCACACCCGCATATAGAAGGTATACAGCGGTTCCAGCTATCGATTAACGCGGTAGAAATTCGCAAATAGATTTTGCGAGCACGTTAGATTTCCCCTAAAGGTTTGGAAACAAAAGTCTGCGAATGGTCATTTTGATAGATGGCCAGAAGATAACCAACAGCGATAACTAAACTATGGGCAGAAAATATGCCGCAATGGCATTTTACATGCTGCATATCTTCGATCAGAATCAAAAATGCAGCATCGAACAATCCGTCGATAGTGCGCGGCAACTTTCAAACTCACTTTTTGGCTAGGCAACGCTTACGCTGAAACGCATTAAATTGGGGTGATAGTCATCCCTTATAGAAAGATGGTCGCCCACCCGGTTTGGAGCACAGTCCCACGGGTGGTTCCGGCCAACCAACTCAATTTAGAGTTGAGTGCAATCACTTATTGATTGTTTGTATTGCGCTAAAAGAGCGGCGAGATGAGATTACACGCTTCCCCCCGCTGCAATCCATAATTAATCGAGCAAAGCAGACCGAATCGAAGGCCTTTAGTGGTTCTGCGTGGTTAAAGATAAATTCTTGGGAGCTCTATACTGTGGCTTCCAATCTATTGACTTGAATTACTCTGATGCGGCCGTGGCAACCGTTTACATCAGCAGAGAGGAGATTAAGTAATCTCAAGTAATTGACATATCAGTTCAACTCTACAATGCTTGACCACAAAGCAATCTCCCTAATGGAATCATTGAGCAATGAATGCACTTTCCTCTATTAGCCTCACCGTAGTACTTCTATTCCTCACCCTTCCAGTTTCCGCTCAAACCACTAAACTCTACGGCAACGTCGTTGGTATAACCGACGGTGACACGATTACGATCCTCACTGATGACAAGCGAAGCATCAAAGTTCGATTGGTTGAAATTGATGCACCAGAAAAAAACCAGCCTTGGGGTCAGCGATCAAAGCAGGCGCTTTCAAACCTGATTTTTTCACTAAATGTCAGCGTGGCATCGCATGGAGAAGATAGATACGGACGAACTCTAGGAACAGTTTATCTTGGCGATTTAAATGTTAATAAGCAGATGGTAGTAAAAGGAAATGCTTGGGCATATACGCAATATGTTCGGGATCAAGACTACTTTGCACTTCAGAAAAATGCTGAGTCCAGAAAGGTCGGCCTTTGGTCTTTAGCGCAAGATCAAATAACGGAGCCATGGATTTGGCGCAAACAGAAAAAATAATAATATGGGGTCACATCTAAACCGGAAGCGCTCGATCCGTTTATGCGATGCAATTTCCAAGTTCAAAACTGAATGTATCCAGACTGACTCAGTTGTGCCCAAAGCGGACGTTCTAGCAACGGATAAACCCTGTCCGTCAAATGGGTTAGTTGCAAAACTTGTAACCAGTAAAACAGATTAACTGAAGCGTTGGTTATATCTCGACATTGGCCCCTTAGAGATTGTAGCCAAGAATTTGATCGCGCGGATAGGTGGAAGCTGAATCGAGCGTTAATAGATATGTCTGCTTTTCTTAAAAATATAAAACCGAAATCAATAGGCTAGAAAGATGGATGCGTTTATAGAAAGTTTATTGCCAAAAGAATGGGAATCATTTTGTGAAAAAATGTTGAGGCAACACTATGGCGCTAAAAATTTTTGGGCTGTACCAGATGTGGATAGGGGAGATTTAGGAATAGAGTTCTTTACAAGTGACGGAACGATTTATCAGTGTTATTGCCCTGAAAAAAATGCGGATATGAAATCATACAAGGAAAAAATCCAAAAAAAAATTAATGATGATCTAAAAAAGCTAAAAAACAAAGAGTCAGAAATTCAAAAAATGCTTGATGGCATAGTTATTAATCATTGGGTTTTACTTACGCCAGAAAACAAATCTAAGGATTTGATACCCTATTGTCATAAAAAGAAAAGGGAAACAATTAAGGAAATGATTGGGTACGTTGATGCAAGCAGTTTTACTGTAAAAATAGAAACTGCGGATAGCTTTCCAGCTGCAAAGATTTATGCTCAAGGCGTTCACTGTAAGGCCGTTAACATTCCAATAAATGAAGTGTCTGAGCAAGAAAAAATCATATGGAAAAATGCAAATTCAAAGTTCATGGGGCATATTGTTAAAAAATCTGATCTTTTGATGAAAGACAATCCTGATCAATTTCAGGAACGAGTGATAGTGAAATATCTTCAGATTGAAAAGTTCTTAGAGCAGCTTCGGGATAATCACCCAGACATACACGCCAATATAGAAGATACTGCTGTGGCGCAGTTGGATGATATGCTCGATAATTCTTTATTTGAAAAAGATATTGATAGCGGATTCGTTCAGAGTGTTGTTAATTCAAACAGAGATGCATTCTCTAAATATTCAAAGGATATGTGCGATAAAAACTTAAGCTCCTTATCTTTTGGATATTTGTCAAAATGGTTGACTGAATGCAATATGGATTTTAAAAATGGAAAATAAAATTCGCGTTATAAATGAGAAAAAGCCGTATTCTGTGCCGATTGAGATGAGGCCTCTCTGGAGAATTTGCCTAATTGTTGTCTGTGTTTTGTGTGTTTCTCAGGATAAAAAATATCTTAATCTAAAAAAGGTCAATATATTGGTATGGATTTTAATAAGAAAAAAAATGTGGTCAGAGTATGAGGATTATCTATTAGGGAGATCGTCCAAAGTCCCTCTGATTTCTGTCGACACCGCCACATATAAAGCGATAGAAATTTCAATTGCAAAAGGAATACTCAACTTAGAACGGGATAGATTGTATGTCGCTAGTGCTGGGGATAATTTATTTAAAACAATAATGGAAAATGAAATCATGGCTGAAGAGATTAGCTTTCTAAATAGCGTTGGCTCGAAGTTAAGTGAATCAAAAATTAAGGAAATGACAGGGAGAAATTGAAAATGCTAGGAATGATAATAAACTCAGTTTCGGTATCTGTCTCGACAAATGGAGGTGAGTTTTTTACGCACATCCCCTTTGAAAAGGGTTTGAATATAGTTCGAGCAGAAAATTCATCTGGAAAGTCAACAAGCATTAATGCGATTGCTTATGGGTTGGGATTGGAATCAATTTTGGGGCCAGGTAGGCGGCGGCCTTTTCCTAAGTCATTATATGACGTCATTTATGATAATAAAAAAGATGAGAATCCATATGACGTAATTTCCTCTAAAGTAGTAATCGGCATTACCAATAACAGTGGAATCACTGCGTATTTATCGAGAGATGTTAAAGGTGATTCTGACAAGGTGATTGTGGAGTCTGCTTTTAGTTCGGGAGAATATTTTCTCGGGACTACTGGAGTAGCCGGTGTAGGAGCCTCCATGAGCGAGAAAGGTTTTCACTTTTGGCTTGCAAAGTTTATAGGCTGGGAGCTTCCTACAGTCACAAGTTTTGACGGAAAAGATGTTAAATTATATTTGGAGTGTATTTTCCCATTATTTTTTATTGAACAAAAAAGAGGATGGTCTGAAATACAGGCGAATACACCCAGCAATTACGGCATTAAGAATGTGAAACGTTCAGCTTTAGAGTTTTGTTTGGCTGTTGATGATTTTACATATGATCGAAAAGTAGCTGTGCTAAAAAATAAAATACAGCAGGCGGAGTTAGAGTGGATATCGTTCAAGAACAACATAGAAGGAGTAGCCGATTATAATAGTGTAAGAGTGGATCCGCCTAAAAATATTGAAGAATTCAGCGCTGAAGATAGAGTAAGATTTTTTTATCCTGAAAATAATGCGCTGATTAGCGTTCATCAGCAATTAGTATCAGTCCAAAAATTAATTAGGGATTTGTCGGGTAATGTTGCTGGGCTTCACCCAGTGAGCGATAAATTGAATGAACAAGTTGCAGTGATTGGTAGCCTTCAAAGAAAATATGAAGAAATATATGAAAAAATAGAGACCAATTATATTTCGAATTCAGATGTGGAAAAAAAATTAGCTACATTGAGTGGCGATCTTAATCAGTATCAACAGCTGAGAAAGCTAAGGAATGTGGGCGGAAGCATCGATTCAGATCTTGGTCTTGAAAAATGTCCCATATGCGAAAGTGAGCTCTATGATACTTTGGGGAAAAGCTCCTTAAAAAGGATGCCAATGACCTTGGATGAAAATATTGTCTTTTTGCGAAACCAAGTTGATTTCTTTTCCGCCATGAAAGATCAGATTAATATTGAGATAAGCAGACTTAAAGGTGAGGCAGACATTTTAATTAAACGCTTGAAGACTGAGAATGAAAAGTTACAGTTTTTAAGAAATGATTATGAAAGTGTAAACGGGGATTTATTATCGATCCTAAGAGAAAAAATATCTGCTGAATTACTGCTCAAGCAGGTTTCTAAGTTGAAAGAAACTGAGGATGAAATAAATGCTCAAGCAGAAAGGATTCTGTCGGCTTGGTCTAACGCAAAAAACTCATTAGCACTCGTCGAATCTGATGTTAATCAAGTATATAAAAATTTTATCATAGCGCAGTTGGAGCGGTTGATTCGTGAAAATCTTCTTGCATTTAAGTTTAAAGAGTCGGCGATTGATAGTGTAAGTATTTCTCATCAAACCTTACGGCCCGAGCAAGAAGGGTATGATATTGTCGCTGAGACATCAGCTAGCGATTATATCAGGATCATTTGGTCATTTACTCTGGGTTTGCTGCAATTAGCTGGTGGAGATCGACAAGGAGATGACGAGAGTTTAAAAAAATTCATTGGAATTCAATGTAAACATTCTGGCTTTGTAGTTTTTGATGAGCCGCGCCAGCATGAAGCCAGTAAGCTTAGTTTTACTAATTTAATAAAAAAAGCTAGTGAATCCATAAGTTACGGAGGACAAGTAATTTTTGCTACCAGCCTCGATAATCAAGAGTTAATTGAAGCATGTAATGGGGTTCAGGTGAATCTGAAATCATTTGATGATTATGTCTTACAGTTAAGAACTAAATAATTTTTTAATGGATTATAAGAATGAAGACCGATGCATTGTTTTATCTCCTCAAGAAGCGTTGTTGTTCATCAGCTTTAATAAAGTAGGAAGCATTAACCTTTTACAAGAAAAAGACGCTTACTCTTCATACAGAAATCCAAGCATTGAAAGTCAATTTCTAAGTTACTGTAAAGAATTGGGCTTTGCTGAATGTCATTACGCTCAATTGTGGTTAGAAAATTTACAGCGCCTCAAGTTGGTGGTATTGCAGGAGTACTCAGAAGCCAGCTATCGGGCACCAGACTTCGATAGTCCGCCTCCAGAGGTCGTAAATAAAACAGATCGTTATCTAGAATTAACGGAGTATGGTCGTATGTTTTTTGATGCCTGTACGCCAATGGACGAAATACGAAATCCCTAAAAAGGCAAATCAAACGGTGTTAGGCCGATATGCATTATTTAAATTCTGATTTTAGGTCTACGCCTTTAAGAACGCTTTGTACCTCTTCGTCCAATGCTATTGATGAGTTAATGGAGTTTTCAAAAAATTCTCTGCTATTAGACGGACTGACCGCATTAGAGTATGCAGAATATTTTTATGGCGCGGTGCTTGTTGCTTGCCAAGCTTATGCTGTCGGAACTGTAAGTGATGTAAATGTAATAAGAGAAAGCCAAGGCAAAGAGAAAGTACAAAAATTTGAATTATACAAATATTCGGTCTATCCAAAAATTGAACCAACTGATGTTGAATTTATTAATGCTCTTGCAAATTACTTCAAGCACCATGACGAATGGCCACAGTGGCCTAACAACGAAACAGTAAAAATTTTGAGAAGATTTGATATAACTGAGAAAACTGAGTTTCCATTAAAGGTCGGCTCTGAAAAGCTCATAGGCTATTATCCTGATCTTCGCGGCCTATGTCAGGTTTTAGAAACTTGGCGTATGCAGGTATTTCAGAAGTGGTGTGAAAATGCCTAACAAGCGACTGTGGTAAAAAGTGATTTCGCCAATGTTTGCTTGATGGCCGATAGCTGTATTAGGTTTGAGCAATGCTAGGAATTTCCAGTATGTTTAGAATTCTAGAATATTTTGATAACGTACTTTCTTGGCTTGGCCAAGAAAAAATTCCATCGATTGACGAACTGATAGTTGCTTGGTCTCGCAATCCTGATGGCCATTTTTTTGGCTATTATCAACAGCAATTAGTCTGGCACACGGTTTATGGGCTGGCACCAATGGAAGGATTATCTGATAGCCATGGTTATAGTATGCTTCCAAATATCCGGTGCTCCTATTCTGACGGCAAATACGGCATGAATATTGGTTGGATCGAAGATATTTCAATGCACTCGGGTGGCATGGTAAGAATTAGACATTTTGCTTTGGCTGTAAAATTTACTCGTTACGGTATTGGGAAAATATTCCTTAATGCAATGATGAATTTTTTTAAAAGCATCAATGCCGTGTCTATTGAATTTCACGAGACTCACGCATCCAAGATAGATCACTACCGGCGCTTTTTTGAAAAAAATGAAGTTAAAGAAGTTAGATGCGGCGTTTGGATGATTGATCTATATGAAAATAATGACACACCCAGCCATGTACTGGAATTTCAATCTAAATTGAAGAGGTAGTGTAGTCATGAAGCATGATTATTCATACTCCTGAAATTGCGCACCTAATTTTCTGAAACTTTTTGATCGTCTTTGACAAAAATAATTTTGAGTCCGTAAAGAGGAAATATCCATGATTGCCTCCAGCGATCGTCTTGAAGATCTGTTACTTGAACCACGGGAAGATCTCAATTGCGAAATAAAAAATTGGCTAAACCTACGTGAGTCAAATGAGGATAAAGCAACATTGGCAAAAGCAATTCTTGCTATCGCCAATCATGGAGGCGGATTTGTCATTCTAGGGCTTGTGGAAGTCGATTTAGGCATCATCGAAGCGGACGGGAGACCAGCATCTTTTAACGACTATAGCCAAGATTTGATTAACGGTATTGTGCAAAACTATTCTGATCCCCCATTTCACTGCGCTGTGCACTTCGTAGCAAACCCTGCCGGAGCATTGTTCCCGATTATACGAATCCCAGGGTCTCATCGAGTGCCGATTCGAGCACGTAGATCTGGCCCTAATGGAAATACAATTCAGAACCACGCAATCTACATTCGTAAACCTGGACCGCGTAGTGAATCACCACAAAGCGCGCAGGAGTGGGATGAGTTATTGGCAAGATGCCTCTTAAATAGACGTGACGAAATGTTAGCTCAAATCAGGGATTTGCTTAGTGGAGCTGTTCCCCAAGTCGAAACGCCCGAATCTCCTGATGCATTCACTAAGTGGATTGCAACCAATTTTGATCGATGGAAAGCTTTAGTTGAAACTCTTCCAGCAGATGTTGGACCTCGCATGAACCACGGATATTATTCTATTGCCTACGAAATAATTGGCGAGCGTAAACTTATTTCTCCCGCACAATTCCCAGGGCTACTTCAAGCTAGTGTTGTTAGGCAAACTGGATGGCCGCCATTCTTGTTTCCCACACGTGATGGTATTAAGCCATACCAAATTGATGGAGCGGTAGAATGCTGGTTGGGTGGTGATTCACAGACGCCCCCGCAAGATCGTGACGCCGCACATTCTGATTTCTGGCGTATACATCCAGACGGATTTGGGTTCCTGATTCGTGGGTTTCAAGAGGATGACATGGAAAGAGAACAGATAAAGCCAGCTACTGTTTTCGATGTAACCCTTCCTGTTTGGAGGATCGGGGAAACCTTAATGCAAGCTCGTCATTTGGCTTGCAATCTTTTTAACGGCCCAACATCAATTAGATTTTCTGTCACGTACGAAGGACTTGCTGGTAGGTCATTGGTGAGTATTAATAAAAACCGTAGTATTTGGGAGGGTAGAGTCGCTCGGCAAAACGCTATTGTGTTACCGACGCACATTGATACTCAGGCAATTGATTCAAACTTACCCGAGATAATTCACCCGCTTTTGTCACCCCTTTACCTTCTTTTTGATTTTTTTGAGCTGCCCATGCAATTAGTGGCAACTGAACTATCTAAAATGAAGGCGGGAAAATTTTGATTTAAAAGTAACATGTGGTGCATACGAAAGGAATTGCGATCCGAAATTTATCAATTTTGTATATTTTATAGTGCCCGCTTTTCGCCGTTATGCGATGTAATTGACCTGAAGTGATTTTCAATATATCCAGACCGACTCAGTTGTGCCCATGAGATTACAAAAATGATGAGGGTTATGCTAGAGGAGGAACGCTTGGCAAGATCATTCGTTAATTCGATTACGAATCAAAATCGAACTTAACTGTTAATTTAATCTTTACTCGCCCCTACGCTTAAGGTCAGGGCGGAAGGAGTAGGTATTGAGCTTTGAAATAGAAAAATTGTCCAGTGAATTCTTTGAATTGCTTTGCGCGAAACTACTTCAGGCAGAAGGTTACATAGTGCAAGAGTTGGAGCATCGTGGTCGGGATATTGGTATTGATCTTGAGTTGCGAGACCAAAACAATCAGAAAATAGCAGTAGAAGTAAAAATCTTTAGGCGTCCTAGAACGTCTACTCGCTATTTAAAAGATGTTGCTAGCCAATTAAAACGTGGGGCTGACCTTATCAAGGCAGACAGGATGCTCCTTATAATATCAATGGTTTTACCTGGTCATATATTGAAGGATATTCAATCTTTGGGCGTAGAAGTTAAGGATTCAAGATGGATTCGTAATGCTCTCGCTAATTCGCCAGATATTGAAAATGAGTTTGAAAACCTTGTTATGGCTCAAGAGTCTATTAAGTCATCCTTAAATCAGAGCGTTCAAGTTGACCAGAGGGCGAGAGAACTAATAGAAAGCCTGAAAAAATTGGATTGCGGAAGAGCTAAATGGAATGATTATGAGAACATTTGCATCGATATTTTGAATTACCTATTTTTTCCTTCATTCAAAGTTCCCAAGGTACAGAGTCGTTCTGAAGATGGGCTTGATAGAAGAGACGCCGTTTATCCGATTGGCAATGGCCATGCATTTTGGGATGAACTAAAAAGAGATTCACATTCCAGATTTGCCGTGGCGGAATTTAAAAACCTATGCGAAGCGCCTACGCAAAAAGAGGTGGAGTCCATTCAACAGTATTTGTTTGTGAAAGCAAAGCGAATGTTTGGAATTCTTTGCTGTAGGCATTCCCCAAGTCAATCTGCTTTAAAAGCTAAAAGAAGAGCTTGGATAGAGTTTGATAAGTTAATCGTGATTTTGTCGGACGATGACATGATTGACATGCTAAATATGAAGGGGGGCGGGGAAGACCCAGCGGAAGTAATAGATAGTCAACTGGAAGAGTTTTGGCTTGAGCTGACACCATAAATATTATTAAATCTCTGTGATAAAGAAGATTTTCCTGATGCTTCAGCATTTGGATGATCGCTCTGTAGCTGCCTAAGTCGGCATTCGCTTTTGGTCGGCATCGGACTGTCAGATTATATCGACGCCTGTCATCAAACATTTAAGATCAAGCTTCTATCTTATGATATATAGAAAAATTAACTGTAAGAGTGTTGCTAATGCCAGAAAAAAAGAAACAGCACTTGGTTCCGGCTTGCTATTTAAAGAATTTTATAGCAAATACAACAGAACAGCTAAAGGAAAATCCGAATTATGAAAGCGGAATATATGTAAATAACAATACTTTAACGTCCGGGTGGAAACTCAGATCAATTAGGCATGTGTCGCTCACAAAGCCCTATTTTTATAACCTTCCGGAAGATAATCCGGAACAGCCCATGGTGGAGAACTTTTTATCAAAGGTTGAAGGGGATTTTTCTAAATATTTCAAAGAAGTCAACGAGGGAACCATAACAAACGAAAATATGTCGTTTTTTTCTTACTTCGTCACATTGCAATACATGCGCGTTGATACATTCATAAATATGTTTCAAGGTGCTTGGGATAAAATAGCAGGGTTTATGGATAACTTCGAAGGAGGAGATAAATATAAAACTGCACTGAAAGATATTACAAAAAGACAATTGCCTATCATAGACTTAGGGTACTTATTACACCCGCATTCTACCATCATATACAATTCAACCCCTTTTAAATTCTTGACTTCCGATAATCCTGTGGTTCGACGTCAAATAAATATTTCTGATGCTGTCGAAATAATTCCAAGTCGAAGCCTAGTTGAGTTTGAAAACGAAAGTATTGAGTTCGTATTTTTCTTTTTCCCCTTAAGTCCTAGGGTGGCTTACGTTTCATGCGAACTTATAAGACCAGGTTGCAATGCAGTAATTTTTTCAAAAGATGACTTATCAAATATATTCTTTCTAAATTATTATTCAATTGTAAACTCTCACGAGAAGGTTTTTTCATCTGTTATCGAGCCAATGAAAGCTGAGAGCCAGTTGTCTCAGCTTTTAATGCAGGAAAACAAAACGACTATTAAGATATATACTCAAACAAAACGACTGATTTCTCCCGGCTCGATTGAAGGCAATGCCAAGTCTATCGTCTCGTTGAAGATTGAAGATATTGAGCAAGTCGGATTCATAAACAAGGAAGATGAGATCACTCTAGTAGAGGTCATAGAAAATGGAAGGAGCATAAGAGGGATGAGAAACTGTAAAGTCACTTTCATTGACTACGTTAACGGGATTGTTACAATCGAGTCAAATTTCCAGCCTTAGTTAAAGCCAGCCAAACTAGCTATATTCAAAAATCAAAGATCATGTTGTCAAGAGTAAAAATAAATAATTTGAGGTGTAGCTTTGAGTAAACTTGCCATAGATTTGCTTCTTGATGCAGGACTTATAACGAGTTCTGGAAGAGCTATAGATATCGCTAAGCATTCAAACCGGGAAATTTCGGAAAAATTATCGCAATATAATTCTGCGAGAATCAGTACATTTGAGTCGGAGATATCTGATTACGCAATAACTAAAAAATTGAACGCATTATTTAGTACGGGTTCAACAAGCAATACAAAATCGACTATTCTGTCTTCGACTCTGGTATACGACTCTATAATCTTGGATGACCCGTTAGTAACATCATCAACTGAAATTAGCCTTGATCAAGTATTGAAGGGTCTAAAATTCTTCGAATGGGCCTTTGAGCTCATAAACGCGGGATTTTTAATGGTATTACCGCTCTCGTTTTATAATAGGCCAAGCGATAAAATCCCTTTACTTTTATCCGAAGACGCATTTCGCTCTTGCATTCCAGATGAGATTCACGATTTCATTCATGAAAACTCCATTATAAAATCGGTTTCGAGATCCGACAAAGGAGAGATGCTCATTCTCAGTGAGAGTGCATTTCAAAAAAGAAGAACGGCACTACATGTAGAATTTAGAAACGACTATTGGAAGTCTGGTGTCAGCCTGTATTTATATCAATCATTGGAGGATTGCGAAAAAAATGAAGCCGGTGAATTAATCTGTAAACAGACCTGGGATTCAAATGGAACTCTTGAAGAGGAGCAATTTAAGTATTGGGCGTATCAGTCGGTGAATCAAGCAATGCGAAGTCGATTGAGTAATATTTATAACGAAACATATCTAGCTGATCGGCTTGGTCATACCTATATCACGGAATCTGAGTTCGAGGCAAAGTTTTTGGCGATGTCAGGCATTAAAGAATCAGGGAAAAAACATCCATCCGCTCGGTTTTTAGAGGCGAACAAAGGATTCATTTCGATTGAAAGCCCAGAAAAGATTATTGATCTTAGGAACCGTCACTATCACGCATTTGAAAGATTCAATTACTCACTACTCCATGTGGCGGAATGCCTGTCAGATGTTTCTCCGGAAGAATTTGAAAAAAAGGCGAAGAAACTTTTTCATTCGGAAATAATGCCGCAAATCGACGAAATTCGTATCAACGTTGGCTCCTTATATAAGGCGGGAGTTAAAGGCGGGCTTGTGACTCTGAGTGGTCTTGCCGCAGCTATTGCAACGGGGTCTGCGGTGCCTTTGATTCCCGCGCTAATGCTGACCTCAGTTGGTGCGTTGACGGAGGTTTATCCGATGATTGACGGCGCCCGTCAGCTCAAAAAGAAGCCAGCATTTATTTGGCATAAGTTAATAAAATCTTAGGCGCATTAAATAATTTGGCACTGGATGATTTCACGCTAAGTGTTCGCAATTGGCCGACAAAGGTAACACCTATTCGTATGTTCCTACTAGATCCAGCAGGAACATAAACTTGGATTTTATTTGTAAGCAACGATAGGGTATGTAACCTGTAGCCTGTGTTTGGCGTGTCGATTGTTCAGTCTTAATTCAGGTGAAGGAAGTTATCCATTATGCATTGACGGACATGAGATCTTAGGATGAAAAAATTTGATTTGAGAAAAAAGCGCACGTTGGTGCTTGAACTGGACCCACGCAACTACTATGAGCTTGATGGGGTGTTGTTCAATCTAAATACTCAAACTATTCATGGAGTTCGAAACGGTAACATTCATCCGTTGGTCGGTAAGACCAAACTTCTGTATCAGCGAGAGCGAGAAAAGGGAATTCCAAAAGCACTTCATCGAAGTACTAGTTCTACTAACGATACTTTTATTGACTCCAACCACCAATTATTTTCTTACGATCATTTAATAGCTATCGACACGAATACACACCGCTTAAACGGATCGGACGTCTCAATAACAGTCGCGTTTCATTTGAAACCAGAAAGTCGGGGATCGAACAATATTTCGTGTAGTGCAGCAATACTTGCTGTGCTTGAGATGTGGAACGTAAAAGAAAAACCGGAAAATTTAGGCTGGTGGCAGTTACTTAAATCATTGGAGTATCGTCCAGATTTTTTCGGTACGATTGGGTTGGTTGTTGATTCTGACCTCGGGAACCACGATTTATTCAATAGTCGTCAAAAACCCATTTATGACAATTGTTATCTTCCCGAGAATGTAACTCTCATCTATGCAAGCGACAAAGGTGGTCCTGAACACCTATCTACGCGATTGATAAAATATTGCCACGATTTAGCTTCGGACTTCTATATCCCACATAAGTTAATTATGCATGCAAAAGGGATTTTTCCAGGAATACCAGGCTCGTTCTCACACTTTAGGCAATGGCAAATTGAAAATGAAGAGGTCAGGCAATTTGTGGATTCTCATTGTTTTTAAGGGTACCCGTTTAGAGTTTCGTGGAATAGCTTGTGAACCAGCCGTCGTTTTATATAGGGCTTAGTTCAACGTCCGTTCTTGGGCGTCTGTGATGCAACTAAGCTGATACAGTTTTCAGTGTATCCAGACAACTCAGTTGTACCCGAAGAGTACAATCAGTTTTTACAGGAAATTGCAAATCAAACGAAACATTTACTATCGAGAAATATCAATGGCCTTATTCAGTAAAAGTATTGAAATGGAGTATGGTGCCATATCGCTAGATACAAGTGTGTATGAGCAAGGAAGTTTCAAGTTTGAAAGTGGAATTCTCCAGCAGCTGACTCAGTTTAAAAAAGGTCCAGTTAAGTTTCTTCAGACCGAAATCGTGCATAGAGAATCAATCGCTCATATTGCTAGATGTTGATTTGTGTTTAGAATTGATCCACTTTTGCGTTGAATTTTGACCCACAGGAAATAACTTTAAAGCTATATGCGTGTTCAGTTGTCCTGTTTTTATTCTGGGTCAATTTTGGATGCGAATGTGGTTCAAAGAACGGTGCAAATCAACATTCTCTGTAATTGGCGAATAAGTAACTAGCTCGTCACTCTTAACCAATATAGTACGACTCAATATCGATTTATCACTGTCTGCGTCATGAAGCAATTTAGCACAGGCGATAGTTTTAAAAGTACTTGTCAAAGGAACTCGCTCATTCCCCTTATAATGCCAATGTTCCCCAGTTTTGGTTCCCATAAAGGCAAGCTAGCGCAATAGTTACTATAGGATGCTGAGCGCTGATAGTTAAGGACTTCGCCTCTAAAATTATCTCCTTGGCCTTGCCGAGCCTTTGCTTGGGAGATAGGGTGGCAGGATTCTAATCCATAGGGAGAGGCACGGGAAATACAGGGGATTACAAAGGCTAATGCTAACCCAGTCCTATTATCGGTGTTTGCCTCCTCGACCTTGGTTTCTACCCCCTCCCCTAGGGCGACCTCTACCACGCTTGAGGTTGGTAGCAATAGATTTCTCTTCCTCCATTGGGGCTTCATCTAGATCAATTAAAATCATTTCTTCTTGATTTGTTTCTTGAGAGGGAACCTCAGCTTCATCTCCTGAACTTTTATCGGAGCTAACCTCGAGCACTCGTTTTTTTGCTGTTCCAGTTTTTTTGGGCACTTTCGCGGGTATCAATTTCTCCTTCGATGAAGAGCGTTTTCTTTTGTTTTTCTTCTTGGGTTTGGTGGGCTCGTCTTCGCTCAAATCACCAGCGGTGATTTCTATTAAATGCTCCTTTGCAGACGCATTTATTGCTTTTGCCTTATTTAGCTTGGGTAGACTTGCAGTACCACTTCGAGTTTTGTGAGTAACCTCTCCCGCAGAAAGAGCATGAGTAAATTTGAACATATCCGAACCGGACGCCCCAGTATTTTGATTTGGCAATCCACCTGGTTTATCTGTAAATGATGGATTTGAGAATAAATTTTTGGCGTCTTGAGTGGAACCAACTTTCGAAAATAAAAACCCAGATACTAATTCTGAACTAATTTCTTCATGGGCATCACTGAACATGCCTATTGCACGTAGCTCCACACCCAACTTAAAAGCGCCAAGCACATTTTGATCATTTTTGTGCGCTTCTTTTTCATCATCACTTAATTCATTACCGGTCAATCCTCGAAGAAACCATTCTTCGTGCTGACTGCCTTCCAGCTTGGAAATAACTTTAGATATTCTATCTGTGGACATATCAGATCCACCGGCCTCCAGTCGAGGATGAATTGAATCTTCTGTATAGTCCTCTCTTATTTTAATAGGCACACCTTTATAAGTAGATGTTACTTCGTCGCCAACATAGAAATATTTCTTTACCTTCGCGTTTTTGGTTTTTGGCGTGACTCTTAACCGGCTTTCCTTGCTTTCTCCTGAACCTATTATTTCAGCAATATCTGTGGGTGTTTTCTTCTTTTTCTTCAAATCCATGGATATATCATAACCGTCATCCGACCTCTCGCCATCAAGATAATCGTCCGATGTAAGAAAATTCTTTCCCGCTTTTTTAGGGGCGGTAGAATATAGTTTTTGACCGTTTTCACTTAGATTAAATTTGTGGGTTTCACTTGGAGCTAACGACTTTAGAAAGCTTTTTGTTGAAATGCTGTCAAAAATAGAAGGTCGAGCGATAATTTCCTCGGCATCTGAATCATGATCTGAACTTGAACTTGAACTTGAACTTGAACTTGAACTTGAACTTGAACTTGAACTTGAACTTGAACTTGAACTTGAACTTGAACTTGAACTTGAACTGGACGGATTAATGTATTCCCCAGTCGCATCATCAAAACATTGTCCTTCATAATCCCCGGGTTTTTCCGGTATTTCATAACTCCCTCTATTTCCAGATCCTCTAATTCGACTCCACTTTTCTCCATCCCATTTATATTTTGCTAATTGTATAGTCGATTCTTTATTTTCAGATGTAACTATCTCGTTTACACCATAGCTATTTACTAGTTTACCTTCCTTTAAATCTAGCTTGTCATTATCCTGGAGCTGCATTGTCTTTTGTTGTACGACAGGAGAATTATGAATTATATTTTGCAGCATTCTTTGCGCAGTATTTTGATGACCATTTGCCATCATTCTTTGGACCGCAAGCTGAGAAGTTGTCGCACTTCGGTTATCAACAAATTCAGATGTGGCTTCAAGATTGGTTTTAGAGCTATTTTGCTCCTTACCACTTTCGACTTTGGGGACATGGGTATAAGACATGAGCAATCGTTCCGTGAATTCCTATTCGGTTGAAAGATAACAGAATTTGAATTTTTGCGTTCATTTTGAAGCAAAAAATGACATTTAAAATATTGCACCGTTTAAGCAGCTCTTCATATCCTTTCAAGTCCATTTTATTCAGATATTAAAGCTTTATTAAAGTCTAAGCGCTAGTACGAACTCCCGCGTATCAATTAATGCAACTCTTCGACCAGCTCATCTGCGAACAACGCGTGAGATGCCCATAGGCTATTCCAAGCTGTAAGATGGCGTAATTGACGCCGCTATCTGCTGCATGATAAGACTGCTATATGAGGTAGATTGGGACAAGTCGCTTAAACTGAGTCTGCGAGCCGCATCAGGTTGAAGGACAGCAGCGTGCCCAAAGCGGAACTTCATGCGAGAGCTGTTAATAGATATCTTAATAAATAAAGTAAGCCTTCGAAAAACATTACCTAAAAAAGAAGAAAAATATGGCCGGAGTAAAAGATAGCATGATTCAGTCCGCTGAATCTCTCGCTGACGCTTTGGGAATCACTCCCGAGGAGCTAGATATACTGCACTATGAGATAGATACTGAAGAGTCCTCCGATGGCCTTATATACTGCTATCGCTTGGAGTTTTCAGAAGAATGTCCACTACATATTTTGGATAAAATATTAGGACTAGAAGATGGGAGAGTTGTTCGAGTAAATCCAGCTGTATTTGACTATGAGCGCTACGACTATGAAGAACGATTCAATGCGGTAACTGACAACGATTCACCTATTGATCATTTTTCCAATGAGTTAGCCTGCCTTAAAAAGCTACTCGAACTTCCTGTCAGTCCTGATATTGAACCAATTCTCTACAGGCAAATATTTATTAGCACAATTGGGTTGATGGAGACATTTTTATCAGACACCTTTATTAACCAAACAATGGATGAAGACATCTATTTTAGAAACTTTATATCAACTCATCCCGAGTTTGGAAAAAGAAAATTTGAGCTGAGAGATATTTTCAAAGAATCTGAGAAGTTAAAGGATTCCGCAAAAATAGTGATGCTTGATATGATCTATCATAAATTGCCCGAGGTCCGTGAGATGTATCGCTCGACATTTGAAATGGACTTTCCGTCTATTAAAACGATGTTTGGATATGTAAGGGATCGACATGATTTGGTTCATCGAAGCGGTAAAAGAAAAGATGGTTCACTACTGGTAATCGAAAAATCATCTTTGTTAATAATGATCAGTGATACGGAGTCTTTTATCGATAGCGTCGCAAAAAACATGTCCGACTCCTACATTAACCTAATATTTTGATTTTTTGAATTGGCGATTCAATTTAACTGCTAGTTGAGCAACGATTACAAAAAAATCTATTGCCAACTTCTGCTCTTGGCCGCTATGCGATGTAATTGACTCAATAAACAATTTCACGTATCGAGACCGACTACATTGTGCCCAAAGCGGACGATTGCAAAGTAATTAATGAAAAATTAAGTATTGTATATGGAAAAAATTAATAGTGATGTACTCATGAGTGTCCCGAGATGAGCAAAGATGTTTATGGTGTATTTGATGCGCATGAATTTTTCGGCGAATTTTTTCATAATCAAGATGACTACGCTTCAAGGTTCTCCGCCAAAATAAAATATTCGCCCGAAACGGGTTTGATATTAGAGTACAGTATTGTTGACTCTGATGTCCCATCAGCGTGTGAAATTCTGTTTGGGATTTTGAATAATGGGAAAAGGTGTACTTTATTTGGCCCGTTTAATTTTAACCTCGGTGGCAGGCGATTCGGCGTTATAAATACAAAGTACGGCTCTCACGGTTTTCCATGTTTAGTAATGGGCGATTTTGTTAGTCCAGATAAGAAATTCGATCATTCAAGGTTTACATTTCACCACATGCAAGAATTTTTTTATCCACAAGGCCATTTGGATGGTGTTGCTTACAAAGATGGAACATTAGAAACAATTAAAGGTACTGACTGGATTATTGAAATTGAAAATAGAGCTACCTTTAATGATGTAACTGAAACGCTGATGAATCTGATAATAAATGAAAATGGCAAAGCGCTAAAACGGCTTTCGTCATCTTATGAAAAGATAAAAACAGCATTTCCTGATAATTCCTTTCTTCTCAGAAAATCCCTTGAATATTTGTTTAAGTATATTCCATGCACACCCAAAACGATTAAAGAAATGTACTTAGATATACTCAAAATTACATCTCTTTTTTCCATATTTATGGATAGGCCAACCTTTCCAGATGAAGTTAAAATTTTTCCAAATGCGGAAGCATCTAACTCTATAAGTCTCTTATCAAGTATTAATCTTGAATCCAGAACTGTTGGTTTGGCAAAAAGCAATCCATCGCATTTTTTGATGCCTATTAATAGAAATAAAATAGATCTATCAAAGACAATTTCTACTTGGTTTGAGCTACACGATAGTTATCGCGTCTTGTCAACTACGTTCCAATACGAAACAAATCATAGGACACTTCATTCTGCATATAGTGACGTAATATTATTCTCTACAAATATTGAATCAATAGCACATGACCTAGGAATGCCAACATCGGATAAGTATGAAGGACCAATAAACAGATACGGATCGGATGAATTAAAATCTGCCATAAGAAATATTTTTATCATTCATAACAATAATAGCTTAGGGAAAAATTTGAGTGATCTAAGAAATGAGCTGGCTCATGTAGGAAGACCCAAGAAATTGATCAAAATCCTTAACATTAGTGACTATGTTGATGTTGCTGAGATACTTAAATTGGTGGTTGTTTCGCACTTACTGGAACAGATCGGGGTTGCTCGTGATG
Source organism: Cellvibrio fibrivorans (assembly GCF_031457055.1). Classification (NCBI taxonomy): domain Bacteria; kingdom Pseudomonadati; phylum Pseudomonadota; class Gammaproteobacteria; order Cellvibrionales; family Cellvibrionaceae; genus Cellvibrio; species Cellvibrio fibrivorans. The sequence goes on from NZ_JAVDVX010000001.1 coordinate 705,037, forward strand.
TTATATATGGGTATCAAAAAAGACTTTTACCTAAGGCCCAAAGCTAACAAGTTCGTTAAGTGTTACCGCCTACCCTAGTTGGGTTCACTTCCGCTCTTGGTCGTTATGCCATGTAATTGACCTGAAACAATTTTCAATGTATCCAGATCGACTTAGTTGTGCCCAAGGCGGATGTTCGGCTCTTAAACTTAGTTGGCCATATATTTCCAAATATATTGAACCGTATATCTTCAGCTTAATTGAGATCTTTTGCTAAGGTGCTGTTGTACGGAGTTTTTTGAAGTTGGGTGGGATTCGTCTTCCAGTAAATATATGGCTTAGGCCGTTGAATAAACCGTTATGTGAAAAATAGGAATCGGAAATGGTCGATATAAATGCAATCTCTATTGGCTTGCAATCCATAAAGACAGCTTTAGATATCACTAAGGAGCTTAGGGGCGTCGACTCTCTGCTAAAAGATGCTGAGGTTAAATTAAAATTAGCCAATTTGGTCGAAGCGTTAAGTGATGCCAAAATTCATCTATCTGAAGCAAAAGTTGAAAATCAAGAGCTAAAAGAGAGAATCTTGGAGCTTGAATCTAAGTTGCAATCAAAACAAGAAGTTGAATTCAGAGAAGGTTTTTACTACGCAAAAAATGCAGAAACAGGTGCTGCTTCAGGTCCATTTTGCGCACTTTGTTATAGCGACTCAAATAAATTAATTTTAGTATCTGAGTTGCCTGTTGGAATGCGAGACTTTGGCAACTTTCGGTGCCCCAAATGTGGCACAGTGAAAAGCTAAACACATAACAAATCGCGCAAGGCTCGCAAACTTCGTTTGCTGGACGCATTGTAAGTCGTGCATTTAACGAATCGCTGCGCGAAGTTTATCGCACATGCGCAACTTACAACGCGCCCCTGCGCTCAACGTTAAGGAGAAGAAGTGCTGCCACATCACAAATGGGAAATCGGAATATCTGCCGGCAGTTATTATCCAGATTTAACACAAGAATTTTGGGGTAATGATATTGCACTTTCATATGAAAATGATCATATGGGAATGCAATTTTTTGGCTATTCGTATCATATTGACGAACTAACTGATGAGAAATTAATTGCTTCACGTTTATTTACTTTACAGCTGCTACTTAACGGCTGCCTCAGAATAGCCTGGAATAGCATGCATTCTTGTCCGGTAGAGTTTACGTGTTTTGCAGCTTGCAATGGAGGCGCAATTCATAGCATATCTACTTCGCATATCGAAAACTTTCCTTTTTCAGCCAATCCAAAAATTGACCTTGAAGAAAGTGAGTATCGTCCAGCAAAGGGAAAGTTTTCATCCCATTTATTACATCTTTGCAAGAAAGATGTCGCATTACGCTCTCTCATCCTTCAGGTTGGGTTAATTACGCTTTCGGGAGCCTTCCAAAAAATAATGACTTGGGGCACTCTTTATAAAATATATGACACCGTGAAGTATTACTCTAAAGAATACGGCTATCCTATTGAGAAATTTGCAGATCCAAAAAAAATAAAAGACTTTCATGCAGCATGCAATAATTCACTTTTACTTGGCCCTTATGCTAGGCATGGAGAATTGGGGTTTAAACAACCTAAATCAGCTATCACTGATTTAGATGAAGCTGTAGAGGTCATTATAAATTTTGCGGGCGGATTTTGTCGTCACTATATAAACGAAAAATATCCTTAATAAGCGCCTGTGGTAGGAAATACGAGAAGTTGACACCGAAATTGTCTTTTCTGCATGTGAGCTTTCAGTATCCTCAATGTCTGCTTTTGGCCGATAGCAGATAGATTTAATTTTGATTTTTTAAATTGAAGACCTTCCTCACCGAGAGTTTATGATGTTATCGAAGCTATTTGGAAGAAGAGAAGAAGTTGTTGGGTTTATCTATGTTGCAGATAGCAACCAAGGATATCTCAAAAATGCAAATGTCGGTCAAATAATCCAAACCGAAAAGAAAGGTGCGCCTTGGATAGTGGTAGATCATTGTTTAGAAAATATAGTCATTGCCAAATGGCCTGGAACACTTTGGCGGGCAGAGGTTAAAGATGAAGCAAAAAATACTGGTCTTCTTGAGTATGCTAAATATACAAGAGCTAATGCTGTAAAAATAATTGAGAGACTTCCACTTGCACTTCTTTTGGGGGATTTTGGGGCGAGCATTTTAAAAATTATTGAGTCCGCTGGGTCTATTGATACCGGGACAGCTAAAAAATTATCAAGTGTTTTTAATCCTGAGTCACTAGAGATATATTCCAAAGGTTGGAATATTTTCGGAGGAACTAAAAATGTCGATCCTCCTTTTTACGGGCGTAACCATCAAAATTCCATTGCAATGCCTGGTGATGAAGGTTGCTCGCCAATCAATAGTGCTTTCAAAATTATATATTCACAAGTATTTGACCGAGCTAAGGAGCTTACAGGTGGAAAGGCCCTGTTAACAGATGATGAAGGTTGTTTATTATTAGATGATGAGTGGTCAAAGGCTTGTAACAGTTACCTATGTGCAGCTATGGCTGTTGCCTATCAAGAAAAGTTTACAGAAAATGAAATTGCGGTCTTATCTAAAGGCTGGGTAATGACCTATGGAGAATTGCCAACAAACAGTAACAATCTAAAAGGCTAATGTCCGCAAATGGCCGTTATGCGATGTAATTGACCAGATTCAAAATTCAATGTATCCAGGCTGACTCAGTTGTGCCCCAAGCGGAAGTTGCCGCAGTAATGAGTTAAAGAGCTGATGTTTGCGCCTAATCAAATCCACCAAAAATTAAGCTAAGCTGGAAATTTTCCACCTTTTGCCCCTTAGTAGAAAATCATGGTGCGACTGAAAGCCAATGATAGCGCGTGATTGGAAGATGTGTTATTAAATAGCCTCTAAGACTTAGACAGAAAAATTCCGGCGCGAAAGGTGAAAACTTTCCATTTAATTACATTGTTAGGTTACCAAATTGGGACTATTCAGTATTTTCAAAAAGAAAAATCCAAAAGCCGATTCTGAATTTCAAAAGTATGCTGAGGAAATGATTGCTGAATTTCATGTGAATGACTTTCTAGGAAAAGCTGCTGAAGCAGGTCACAAAGCCAAGGCTGCTGTTCATGCTAAGCAACATGATGCAGCTTGGGAGCTCTATCATGAGCAAAAGAACTTTTATATGCAGCATGCAAATCGCTACGGCTTTACAGCGCATCAAGCATTAGCACTAGACTCGCAGGTTCATGAAGACCTAGCAAACATACTTCGAATTGAAGGCAAAAATTATGACGCTCTAGTTCATATACTCTACTGGGTTCTCGCAAACAACGACAAGCCGATTAAGCGCCATCAGCAGAAATTATCTGCATATTTTGGCCGCTGTAAGTTCAATAATACGTCTTTAAATGAAGCAATTTCATTTACTTCTATACATTCAACGGATCACCCACTTTTCTTTGCTCAATCAAAAGTAGCAGAGTGGAGAGCTAAAGAAAATGGCACCTAACAAGCGACTGTGGTAAAAAATCAATACCTACAACTTAAATTCTGCCGTTTGCCGCGTTGTTAGCTTTGAAGGAAATTTCATGGACAATTCTGAGAAAAAATCAACTTTTGTTAGAGTGCTGCTTATACTTTTATCTCTAATGCTCGTAGGAATGATAAGTTTTAATTTTTATTTTACAGAGCCTAAGGGTGAAATTGGTTCAGGTGTAATAACACTAATACTAATTTTAGCCGTATTAGTCCTCTCAGAATCTTTTGATAACTTTTCGGTTGGAAAGTTGGTGTCGATCTCTAGAGAGGCTAAAAAGAAAGAAGCAGAAGTTAAAGAGCTAGAACAAAAGAACTCTTCATTATTGAATCAGCTAATATCTATTTCAAACACACAAACCCAGCAACAGAATCACACGAATGTTTACGGTGACTATCATGAAAGCTCAAGCCAGCAAAAAGCAAATAGCCAGATAGCTACCACTAGTGCAAACAAAAATGATGTTGAGCAGCTTCTTAATCGAATTGGCGATAGCATTGGTATCAATGATTATGAAAAATTGATAATTAAAGATCTTAAGGAAAAAAATCTTGAATGTGAAAGTGATACGGCAAAAGTGCTCATCAAGCATCTTGCAGGAACACAAATTTCTTTATACTTTGAGATTATTAACCAAGACATATTCTCTAGCCAGATTGAACTGCTAAGAGCTTTGAATGATTCAATACCGGAAGGTAGGCCAGATGATTTTGTTGATGGTTACGTTTCAGAGGTAATCTCAAGGAACAAAGAGATACTTGGCGATTGGACTATTCCAGATTACTTAAAATTTCTTTATCAAAAAGAGTTGATCATTCAAAAGGATAAGCACATCGCTATTACAAACTATGGTGTTGAGTACTTAGTCTGGCTAGTAAAAAGTGGAAGAAGTCGAAAAAATAGCTTGTAGAGCAGCTACCAAGTTGTTTGTTTTAGTTTCAGCCACAAAAAACGTGGCTTCCACTGGACTGTCTACGCTACGACAGCCAATTAGCAAAGCGTTATAGTATAAGGAGGTAAATTATGGATAAAATAATGTCATTTTTGACCGCTGAATTTTTTCTAAATAGCCGACCCAATGGTGGAAAGGCTGTTCTTTTTAGAACTCTATTTATTACTGCTTATCTTTATCTGCTTGCAATTGGATTAAAGTCATATTCCTCTGAAGGAAGTACATTTTCATTCTCATGGAATGAATTTTTAGCTGAGGTTAATGACACCATTCCTTGGCTTGGAGCAATTTTTGGAGCTACTTACGCCGCACTATATACTCGCTTTTCATCGCAGTGGTCATACTTGGCAGGACTTTATAACCAGCAAATTCAAGCCGCTCTTACTCTCGATAAAGCAGCACTGAAAGGAGAAAATTTTGCAATTTGGCAAGCTGCCTTTATCGAGGATGCAGTTTGCATGCATTTGGCAACAAAGGTAGGTTTTAGTAATGCAATACTTTCAATGCTTAAAGAATATAAAACTAGAAGAATTCTTGAAGAAGACGAACACTTCGGAAAGCTTCGGGTTGCCGAAATTGAAAGAGCATTGGAGGCCGCTGTGCGAAAACAACTCTAACAAGCGACTGTAGAAAAAATCCTGGAGCTGACGCTGCAATCGCCTTTTCCGATTAAGATATTAAACTATTCTCAATTTCCGCTTTTGGCGGATATCCGATGTAATTGACTCGATCCATAATTTCAGGTTTCAAGACCGACTCAGTTGTGCCCAAAGCGGATACTGGACTTTTTTGCTGCAAGCCGATTAGCATCTAAAATGCTGTCGAACAATAATTTTATGGATTTATAAATGTGAAATTTTCAAATGTGTTCAATTTGCATGCTTTGTCATTGTTAGTTTTTACCTCTATCTCATCAGTTGCTATCAGCCATGATTTTACGCCCGTTAAAAAAGAAATTAAATTAATTGAAGACAATCTATCAGCCCACATTGGTGTTGCTGTGCTGAACACCAAAACAGGGGAGCATTGGCATTACAAAGGGAATGAACGAGTTCCTTTGACAAGTACCTTTAAAACTATCGCCTGCGCTAAATTGCTTCATGACGCTGACAGCGATAAATCACTGTTAAGTCGCACAGTATTAATTAAGAGTGACGAGCTAGTCACTTATTCGCCAATCACGGAGAAACATGTAGGCCAAGAGATAACGCTTAAAGATGCGTGTGCAGCTACAATGCATACGAGTGATAATACTGCCGCTAACATAATTATAAATGCGGTGGCTGGAACAGAAGGTATAACGGACTTCATCCGAAAAACTGGAGATGACGTCACTCGATTGGATCGTTTTGAGCCAGAACTAAATGAAGCACTACTTAATGACATTAGAGATACAACAACCCCAAACGCTATTACAAAAACGATCAATAGACTTTTATTTGGCTCGGTTCTTTCCAGGCCAAGTCAGCAACAACTCAAAGAATGGATGGTAAACAATCAAGTTACAGGCAACTTACTGCGTTCGGTATTACCTAAAGGCTGGGAAATTGCTGATCGTTCAGGGGCTGGTGGATTTGGAACGAGAAGCATTACAGCTGTTGTTTGGGGCGAAACTCAATCCCCTTTAATCATCAGCATATATATTGCACAAACAGAAGCATCTTTTTCTGAACGCAATGAAGCTATAATAAAGATAGGGCAATCTATTTTTAATTCTTATCATTCAAACAATTAGCTTTTAAGGCTAACAAGACACCGTGGTAAAAGCCTAGTTACCATATCGGCAGAGAGGTGAGTGATATCTAACTTCCGCTTTTGGCCGAATGTTGGCATACATCATTTAAATAGCTTGGCTTGGAAAGCTTTTAGATCTGCCTGACATATGCAATTTTTGGGGCTCTAGTAACTTCTGGGAAGTTCAAAATAATGAAAAAGTGGTCTTTAAATATCGAAGATAGTGAGTTGTCTACCCTCTATGATAATTACCTATCGAAGATCGATGACATATCTACATTGTACTCTGTCGTTCTATATGCGGATACGAAAATCAAAGCTGATGATTTTCTTAAAAAAGATGAAGAGATTTTTTTAAGCGATAACTTTTCTAGAGGTTTTACTACTGTTAAAAGTAATGAAGATATGAGTGCATGTAGTGTTTCTGGAAATCTCGAAAGGATAAACTCTTATCAAACAGTTATATCACTAGTTTCTAACTATGAAAATTTAACCGATTCATTAATTAAACATTTTAAAGTTTGTGGTTCTAAAATTGAAATGGCAAAACCAAACTCTAATGGAAGAACAATTGATAGCCCGATACTTAAAAAAAATCAAGCATTACATGATGTGTTAAATATTCATAGTAATGTAATAGGCTCGCATGAGCTGAGCTACTTATACAAAATAATTAGGATAAGAAATAGACTGGTTCACAATCAAGGTGCAATAAAGGAGAGTGACCTTCCTCTTCTCAAGACTTGGGTTAAAGACAATAAAATTGAGTTAGAAAAAAATCACATCGATGATTTTATTCACTTCTTTTTGATGCCGATAAGAAGTATGTTTCTTAGTCTGTCAGAAGCTGTGGTCTGATGAAATATATCAAAGTAACTGTATTAATCCGCACTACGCTTTGACTTATACATAAGCACATAAACTTCCGCTTCTGGCCGAGCGCGGTAACTGGCAGTACGCAGGTTAACGTTTAATCCAGTTAAACACCAAAACTTCTCATCACCTTATATGTTTACTCACCATTGTCTTCCAGCTGTTAGTTAAAATTTGGCTGGCTTGTTTAATTTCGTCTTCAGTTGTTGAGATCCCTACTGACAATCTTACTGAACCCCGCGCGCGGTCAGCAGATGCACCTATCGCTGCCAACACACCGCTGACTGCATCACCATGTGAATGGCAGGCTGAGCCTACTGATGCAGCGATCTGGCCTGCTGCGCTTTCAAGAAGTGCACGGCCACTGACATCTGGGAATGAAATATTTAATGTATTGGGAAGTCGGTGCTCTGGATGGCCATTCAAGATGATTCCGGGAATACCTGCTTGTAAGCGGCTGAGTAATTCGTCGCGTAATTGTTTTAAATAAGGTTCAGCCTCCGGTAGCCGTGCGGCAGCTAAACGAGCGGCTTCGCCCAGTGCTGCAACTGCAATAACATTTTCTGTTCCAGGTCGGAGGCTGCGCTCGTGACCCGCACCATACATGATTGGGTTAATGGGTGTGCCTTCACGCACATACAACGCTCCCACACCTTTTGGAGCATAAAATTTATGCCCTGCGATGGTTAACGCATCAACCCCCAATTCCTTCACATCGACTTTCACTTTGCCAATGGATTGAGCGGCATCAACATGCAGCAGTACGCCCCGCGCCCGCGCGATCAGCGCGATATCGGAAATGGGCTGGATGGTTCCAATTTCGTTATTGGAATGCATGATACTAATTAACGCGGTATCCGGGCGGATGTGGCTCGCGAGCACTTCAAGATTAATTAATCCATTGGCATCAACTGGTAATACTGTCAGATCCCAGCCTTCCCGTTGCAATTGCAAACAGGGTTGCATAACAGCTGGATGTTCAATTGCGCTGGTGATGATATGTTTTTTATTTACGCTGGCGCGTGCCATCCCGAGGATCGCAAGATTATTGGACTCGGTGGCACAGCCAGTGAAAATAATTTCTGCTGGAGTGGCAGTAATTAATTGCGCAACCTGCGCACGTGCCAACTGAACCAATTCATTGGCGCGGCGACCGTAGGCGTGACTGGACGACGGGTTTCCAAATTCAACCAAACACTGAGTGATCACACTGATCACCTCTGGCGCAATGGGTGTGGTCGCGTTGTAGTCGAGATAAATGGGTGTGGTCATAAAATAAAGCCCTATTGAAAATCAGTATGCAAGGCGCAGTGTTAAATAGAGGTTGTCGTTACGATCAAACGCACCGAACATACCTTGCGAATTTCCTGAAAAAATATTTGTTCCGATTTCACCCCAGAGATTATCGTTAAACGCATACCTGAGTGTGGATTGTAAAAATCGGTCGGATTCGCTCAGCCCCCAATAACTAAATATATTAACCGTTAACGTTTGGTGCATGAGGAATTGTGTAAATCGTAGCGTAGCAACCCTGTTCCACTCTGCTGACACTGCCGTAGCCGATGACGCGGCGGCTCGGTATGCCGAATAGTTTTCCATGTGCTCGATATAAAATTGCACACCCAGTGTGGAGTCTTTCCAAAGCTGTCGATTGTATCCGCTCAACAGGCGGGTCTGGCTATTTTGGATGAAGGGATTTGAACCAGATACATCATCACGTGAATCGTAGTAACCCGCTTCAAGATTAAATACCCCGTTTTTAATTTGCCCTGTAAGACTTGCACCATAGGTGTTCAGGCGCGGGTGGAAAACGTTGGTTCCTGGCGCTGCAATGGCCGGTTGATACGATGCTCTGCGCCAATAGCCTTTCGATGCATAACCGCTGACATCCCACCCTGAAAAGGAACGCGATAGCTTTCCAGCGTATTCCAAATCATCATCATTCGATTCCCTTGTAATCGGGGGCGCTAATAACAGGGATTGCATTTCAAAGCGTCGCATCTCCGGCAAATGATCTTCATCGAAGCGCGCTATTACCGTTTCAATCGTTGTGTTGCCCGGATAAAAGTCAAACTTGATCGCATCTGTTGGACGCTTGAGAAAGTCCATTGGCATTCCACCAAAAAAAGCATTCCAATCTTTGGCGAATACATCGTTGATAAACAGCATATCACCTGTGCCCCAAGTGATCATTTGCCGCCCGGTTCTTAACTGAATGGCATCTTTTGTCCAATCCCAATAGAGTTCACGCGCCCGTGCACTGGTTTCGTCAAAAACAAAATCCTGAACCAATTCCAGATTTGCAGTAAACGAATGTGCATTGTCATTAGTTGCATAGTCTGCTTTCAGTTGTGCGCGTAGTTCTGAAAATGGAATCTCACAATCACTACTGCCGCACGATTCGGTGTGAACCCTCGCGGTGGTGTGAGACTGTAAAATACCATTCACCTCGGCGCTGACTTCCGGGTTATTAAGTATCAAGAGACTCATTGCCAACATCGGTAACGATTTACTGTAAACAAAATCCATGCGCGTCATTTAACCCATTGCTGCGGTGGGTTACGCAGGTAGCGTTCGGTAAAGATATCTGCCTCAAGCCCGGAGTTATAATTGATGTCTTGATAAGTGACATCTGTGCGATATCCGGTTTGCAGGTTTTTCATTGTTCTGGCGGTGATCGTCCATATGTCAGCGATGCTCTCCACTTCAACGGCACTGAACACACGGGATGGACGGTTGCGCAAATCAAAATATTCTTCACTCAAGGGCAGCCAGCGCTCTTTGTCGATCAATGAAACCCGGCGACTGTAATCAATCGGTTTTACCGGTTTGCTTTCAATGCGATAGACCGGCCTGCCTTCAAATGTTTCTTCACCGATCAGCACATGCGTTTCATCGGCAACCTCTCTGCCAGAAACATCTTCGTAGGTAAAGTCTGATCCCACAAACGAAGAGCGTTTATCATCAGAAGCAATACGTTTCACTAATTTAATCGCGGGCACAAAGATCCAGCGATCATCTTCTTTTCCGGTAAATTTCTGCACGAGAAATGCAGTCCCTTTCACATCAGTGGGGCGATGGAAATAGGTGTAGTAACGTTGCTCACCGTCAACTCCATTTAAACGGAGCATAGTCATCTCACGTTCGCGTATGTCGCCTTTTGGATTCACTAACTGCATGGTAACTTTGGTACGCATATCGGCACCGGCATAGTAAGTTGCATCCAATGAACGCTGCACAATCTCAGTTGCATCCATCGCTAAACTCATTGAGGGCACAGCGGCCAGACCCACCAAAAAAAGTCCGGGATTGATTAGTTTTTTAATCAAGGAAATCATGCACCTTCTCCAATAGAAGTGACTGCGGATGCTGAAGAGCGGGTATCAGGCAGTGCTTTTTTGACGAATAGCCAACGTTGAAATAGTAGGATTAACGCCGGAAGATAAATTAATGTGGTTAGTGCACTCACTAACATCATGCTCAGAATAAATGCGCCTACCGTAATGTAGGGGGTCAGAGGTGCAAACATCATTACCGAAAATGCAGCGGCGAATAAAATGGCATTGCGCATGATGCCTTTGCCGGGGCGCACAGCTGTCCAGAGTAAATTATCGGCAAGGGTTTCGCCGGTTGTTGCTGTCTCTTCCATTCGCTGGCGCAAACGGCTAATGAAATGAATGGAAAAATCGACCGCCATGCCGAGTGATAGACATGAGAGTACGGAGATGGGCATATCAAAATCTTTGCCCGTAAATCCGATCACGGCATAAATCATCATGATGGTAAACAATAGTGGGATGTACCCAATCAGTGCCCACCGGATGGAGCGGAAATTAAAGGCGAGTAATATAAAAACAACGAGCAGTGCCAGAATAAATCCTTTGAGCATGTCCCAGAGAACTTCGTCATTCCACACTACGTTGAAATACGCTGTGCCTGCTGGCTTGAATTCCAGATCGATGGGGTTTTGCTGTTGGTAGTTCTCAACAGCTCGAATAACAGTTCGCATCGCCTCCGCATCCCAGGTCTTCAATTGCAACCAAATGTTGGCTTGCTGGAATGGGTAGTCAACCACGTTATCGAGGTCGGACTGTTTAGCAGACATACCGAACAAAAACAGATATTGGGCAATCGTATCGGCATCGGTTGGAATCACATAAAAATCGGCGTCGTCTTCGTGCAATACACGATTGATGCGTTTGACATAATCGACAATCGAAAAGGTTTTACCGACCTCTGGTAGAGACTCCAAATGGCGCTGCAAACCATCGAGATATTGCATAGCTTCTGGTGTTTTTATCCCTTCGGCTTGCGGTGCAATGGCAACAATGTAGCCTGATGCTGTACCACTGAGAGATTGGTTGATTTTTTCATCTGCAATTCGCACTTCACTGTTTTTGGTGAACCATTCAACCAAATTGTTATTAATAGTTATTTGGGTGATACCGACGACCGAAATCCCCATCATCACAGCGCCTACTGCGATTATTTTTTTCGGGTGATTGACGCCGATACCGGCAAGTTTTATTAGCCAATGTGTAGAGGCTTGCTGTTTGCTGTTTTCACGAGCGACGGCGGCGAGAATTTTTTTCTCATCCATCATCATCAATAACGCGGGGATTAAGGTAAAGCTCAACAGGCGCAGCAACAAGGTACCGAAAACAATCACACCGCCGAAGACTTGTACGGGAATGATTTCCATAAATAACAGCACGGCAAATCCGGCTGCTGTGGCGAAGGCCGTATAGCGCACCGGGCGACTTACGGCATCCAGGGTTTCATGAATGGCCTGTTGTTTGTTGCCACCACTGCGATAGCGATGATAAAACTCATTGAAAATATGGATACTGTCAGTTGCAATCGCCATCAGGAAGACGGGTGCCATGGAACTCATAATATGCACTGGAAAACCCAATCCAATTAATAATCCCATGCTGCATAAAATACTGACCATGGCTACGGCCATCATGGACATGGCCAGAGGCAAACTGCTGAACATCCAGAGGATGGCGATAAACATGATCATCCCGGCAATGGGTGCAAACAGCCCCATCATGGTGAACATATCCGCACCAAAGGTATCCCTGACAACCGGATCACCGGCAACATAAAAATCATCGCCACTCTCTTGCGCAGCGATAATGGCGCGGATGTTATCGGCTACCTGTTTGCCGTTAGCACCTTCTTCCAAGGGCACATAGAGAGCGGCCATGGTTTCGTCTTCGGAGATAATCCGGTCGGTGAAGAGCGGATTTCCAATTAGTTTGGCCCGAAGGGTCTCAAGTGCCGCAGTAGTCGTTGGTGCTTCTGACATCAGCGGAGCGACATCAAGTCCCTCACTGTCGGCGCTGATATGGTCAATCGTGTTGAAGCTGACCAGGTCGCGGGCTGCGACACCTTCTATCGCCAATATCTGTTCAGTAACCTGATGTATTTTGCCCAACGTCTTGAGATTGAGGACACCTTCATCGTTGTGCACAGCCACAACAATGGTGTCTTCATATAGCCGGAAGGTTTGTTCGATCTCATCATTCCATACCCGTACTGCCGAGTCAGGTGGCAGCATATTTTTCGGATTGGTATCCAGAGTGATGCGCGGGAACTGGGTGCAAAATAACGCGGTAATGATGAGTGTTATGGCTGCAACCCAGCGGGGATGATGGGTCGCGAATTCCACTAATGTGTGTTTGCGCATAGGGTTAAGGAATCCTTTTAGCTACGGGTGCTTATATCAATACCTGACACCTGAAGCGTCATTATCTTATATTCAATTATTTAATTGAATGCTTGACTAGAATATCTGCTTCAAATAGATTGTCAAGGCAATGAGGATTCAGGGGTTGATCAGCAGCGGTCACCAATGAGAGTTTTTTGCAGGCAATACCGTTTTATTCAGTGCATTAGAGTCTGGGGAGCACATAGCTGTTTGATGAATGGCGTTTGGAATCTATAATTCAAGCAATCAATTGAAAAATGGAAAATCCATGACCTCCTCAAATAGACAGTTCAAAGATTCACTCTACGAGCAATTGGCGCGTATCGGAAAAGCCTTGGCGAGTCCCATTCGATTAGAGCTGCTTGATGTATTGAGCCAAGGGCCGCGCACCGTTGAATCGATTGCCAATGAAGTAAACCAGAGTGTGGCGAATACGTCGCAGCACTTGCAGATTCTTCGATCTGCGCGGGTTATTGAGTCCGAACGCAATGGCGTCAACATTATTTACCGGCTCGCTGATCAGGAAGTGCTTGGATTGTGCGGGGTGCTTCGTCGCGTGGGTGAAGCGCGATTGTTGGAAGTTCGCCAGGTGACCGAAGCATTCTTACGCGAACGCGGCGCGCTTGAGCGAACCGACAATGAAACGTTGCTTGAGCGGGTAAGGCGCGGAGAAGTCACCGTATTGGATGTGCGTCCATCGGATGAATTTTTAGCAGGCCATATTCCGGGCGCAATCTCTGTTCCCCTGTCTGAGCTGGAACAGAAAATGGCTGATCTACCGCCGGATCGCGAAATTGTTGCCTACTGTCGCGGACCATTGTGCGTCATGTCGATTGAGGCCGTGAACCGGTTAAACGAAAAAGGCTACCAGGCAACACGTTGGGAAGAAGGCGTGGCGGATTGGGTAGCACGAGGATTTGCAATACAAACGGGTACTGTTTGACGGGAGATTAGTAGGAAGTTACGAACGTCCCTCTTGATCCAGTGCCTACCAACACCACAGGAAATCAAGAGGAAACAGACGTGAGCAATATTTTATTCATATTGAATGATGGACCATACGGAACCGAACGTAGCTACAACGGTGTACGCCTTGCAGGCGCTATCGCCAAGCGCGCGTCTGACGATGTGCGCATATTTTTGATGGGAGACGCCGCTGTTTGCGCCAAGCGCGGCCAGAAAGTTCCTCAAGGTTATTACAACCTTGAACTGATGTTTGGGCCGGTTATTCGTCGTGAAGGCAAGATTGGTGTTTGCGGCACTTGTATGGACGCGCGCGGTATGACGGAAGAAGAGTTAGCAGAGGGTACCCATCGGGGTACGCTGGAAGAACTCACTGATTGGACACTATGGGCTGACAAAGTCCTGGTTTTCTAAGTAGTACTGAGAATGTGATACGCCTACTGGCGTTTTTTAATAATAAATAGTCAAGCAATCAATTAAATAATTGATTGCTTGGCAAAACCACTGACTCAGATGCATTACTTCAACACTACCCAGCGTCCAGGATGCCGCTGTCGTGAGTGTTGTAGACGTTTATGAGCAGCCAGTAAACCCCGTGAAACCTGACACTCGGGGGAAAGGAGTCAAGTTATGAATCCACATATTTTGCCAAGCTCACAACCTGTGAGTGGCCAAGCTCCCGTCCTCGAACTCAAAGCGGTATCGCGGTATTGGGGTAAACGGGCAGCCATCAACAATCTCAATCTGACCATTAAACCTGGCGAAACGGTCGCCCTTATTGGGCCCAGCGGTGGCGGAAAATCCACGCTTATCCGCCTGTTGGCAGGTGTACTTAAGCCCACCCAAGGGCGAGTGCTGGTTGCCGGAAAAGACCTGGCCAAAATGTCAGCCGCCGAGCTGCGTTATCACCGCGCCCATTCGCGCATTATTGAACAAACCCATTTGCTGGTACCGCAATTGTCGGTCCACCAGAATGTGGTCGCGGGGAAATTGCCGTTGTGGCCATGGCACAAGGTCATGGCCTCAGCGCTTTGGCCGGTAGAAAAGAAACCGGTGCATGCCCTATTGGAATCCCTTTCTATTGGTGAGCACCAATGGCGCCCGGCAAGCGACCTTAGTGGTGGTCAAATGCAGCGTGTCGCCATTGCGCGGGCACTTATTTCTGCGCCCACCACATTGCTGGCCGATGAGCCAACAGCGTCGCTTGATCCAGCCACCGCCCGCGCGGTAACCGAAATTATCCTCAATCAAGCTAAAGAGCGTGGCGTCACCTTGGTTTTTTGCACCCATTGGCTCGACGCAATTATGCACCGTTGCGACCGCATCATCGGATTGCGTGAAGGCACATTAGTACTGGACGCCAAACCCTCAGAAGTTACCCAGGATGCACTCAACTTGCTTTATCAAGGGAGTGAAGAACTGCATGAGGGAAACAATGAGCGAATTTAACCGTAAGCAGGAGCTTAAGCGTTACCTGGTTTGGTTCGTCGTTGGACTCACCTTTGTTCTGGCGATGGAAGGAACCCGTGTTAATCCGGGTGCACTTTTTGATCGCGATGGGATACGCAACGCCGGTGAATTGCTAAGTGGCTTGCTCAGCCCAAATCTCTCGCCGGATTTTCTCCAGCGTATTTTCCTGCTGTCTTTCGAGAGCTTGTTTGTCGGGATTCTTGGGACAGTGTTTGCCGTTGTTATCGGGATTGGTTTGGCGATGTTTGCCATCCGCATACCTGAATTACCCGATCCTCCAGGGCGTCAGGGGCGTCGTCAATCCTTCGTGGTTGCCACCGCCAGAACAGTCTCCCGTTTTACGCTGGGCTTTTTCCGGTCAATTCCGGAGATAGTGTGGGCGTACTTATTTGTGCAGATCCTCGGTCTCGGGCCAGGCGCGGCGGTACTGGCTATTGGCTTAACCGTGGGTGGTTCTATCGGAAAGCTCTACGCTGAACTCGCTGAGGCAGTAGATCGACAAATTATCGGTGGCCTGCGCGCCGCTGGTGTGGGGCGCTGGGGCATTTTAATGCATGGCATTTTGCCGCAGGTGAAACGCCAATGGGTCGCTTATGCGCTCTTCCGGATGGAGTGCAACATTCGCACGGGCACAATTCTGGGTGTGGTCGGCGCCGGTGGTTTGGGCAGTGAAATTGCCCTGAGTATTCGCTATCTCGAATTCGATAAATTGGCGACTACGCTCATCGCCGTGCTGATGTTTGTAATCGCACTCGAATGGGTAAGCGCCTATTTACGGCGTCACCCTGTTAAATGGGCATTGCTGTTTGCCGCTGTTGGCGGGATAGCCAGTTTTGCGTATCTCGATATTCCCTGGATGGATTTGCTAACAGGAAATTGGAGCAATTTGCCGGGCACTACCGAGTTCGATCTCAGTGCCGAATTTCTCGGTAAAACCGCCACGCTGGTATGGCAAACCTTATTGATGGCATGGATTGCTACGCTGCTCGCCGCCGTCTTCGCATTCTTCCTTGCTCCGCTCTCCACTAGATCGTTAGTAACGGGCAGCTACCTGAGTCAAACCTACGGTAAACGTGGGCTTTCGCTGTGGATGTCGCGTTTGCTGCAAAGCGGTTCGCAATTTTTCTTGCAAGTTACGCGCGCAATGCCGGAGCTGACACTGGCGCTGGTTTTTGTTGTCTGGGTTGGGCCGGGTGCCTTGGCCGGGATTCTTGCGATTGCGGTACACAATATTGGCGTATTGGGTCGCCTCTACACCGATGTTTATGAGGAGGTAGAACCCGGCCCCGCCAAGGCGATGCAAGCGAGCGGTGCCAGTGGTTTATCGACCTGGTTGTACGCCGTACTACCTCAGGTTAGTCCGCGTGTACTGGCGTTTACGCTTTACCGGTTTGAGGTCAATGTGAGGGCAACAGCGACGGTCGGGTTCGTGGGCGCGGGTGGTATTGGTGACTCGCTCTACACCTCGATCAGCTTATTTCACATCAGTGATCTTGTGGTCCTGCTAGTGGTGATGGTGGCGGTTGTCACGCTAGTGGATCAGGTAGGCGACCGCATGCGCAAACGTATCCTCAATGGACCTTCATGCGAGCCGCCTTTAGCGCAGCGGTTGGCGAACTTGTTTTCACGCACGAGCGGCGCGCCGCTGACATCACCCATGACAAGCGATATTCCAAAATTGGAAGTGGCCCAGCTTTGTTGTCGTTGTGGTGCTGCTCCTGCATTCAGTGTTATTCGCCCGGTATCACTCTCATCACAGGGGCTAACATTTATTTCCGACAAGTTTCTGCCTACTGGATTAATGGTGCAACTTGTCGTGGTGTATCCCGATGGAAAATTATCGTCTGTGATAAGTGCCAGAGCATGTCCCTCCGTCTCACCGGCCCACAGCATTGACAGTAAAACTATAAAAAATTATCTCAGCTTTATTGAACCAGCACCGGATTTTCTATCGGCGATGATTGTTATTGCGCAGCGAGATGCAGCGTATTTTATTGACGATAGTGAGTGCTCTACTCACGAAAAAAATGCACGCGGTAATGCATCTATCTCTAGCCAACTGGATAGCACTATCGCATGAAAGGATTAACCCCAACCCTCAACCCTAACCCTTAACAAAAGGAATCTTTATGAAAACTTTTTCTTCAATGTGTAAACCTTGGCAGCGTTTGATCGCGGCGTTGGTTGTTGGCGGTAGCCTGCTGACATCCGCCGTTTCCCATGCATCTGATGATGTTATTCGCGTGACAGGTATACCGGATGAAAACCCAACCGAGCTTGCACGCAAGAATCAGCCAATGGTCGATTACCTTGAAAAGAAACTCGGTAAAAAAGTGACTTATGTTGCCGTCACCGATTATGGCGCAGCTGTTTCCGCTCTATCAGCAGGCAAAATTGATTTTGCCTGGCTAGGTGGATTTACATTTGTTCAAGCACGTCATCTGGCAGGAGCCGAACCACTAGCCATGCGCGACATTGATCGTAAATTCAAAAGTGTGTTCATCGCTAATACAACTTCCGGTATTGAAAAGCCTGAAGATTTTAAAGGCAAAACCTTTGCCTTCGGTTCAAAAAGCTCAACCTCGGGCCATTTGATGCCACGTCATTATTTGCTCAGCCTCTTGGCGATAAATCCTGAAAAAGATTTTGCAGGTTTGCCTGTTTACAGCGGCGCTCATGATGCAACCGTAAAGTTGGTTGAATCCGGCAAGATCCAGGGCGGTGCGCTCAATATTGAAGTGTGGGACAGAATGTTGGCGGAGAAAAAATTCGACGCTAAAAAAGTCAAACTGGTATGGACTTCACCCGAGTACGTGGATTACGTCTGGGCGGCCCGTAAAGGTTTATCGCCGGAATTAGTTGCCAAATTTAAAGATGCATTTTTGAATCTTGACCCAAGTGTTCCCGAGCAAAAAGCAGTGCTTGATTTGCAAGGTGCAAAAGTATTTGTTGCCGCGAATCAAAGTGATTTTGATTCGATTGAAAAAGTCGCACGCGATACAGGTCTGTTGAAATAAATAGCAGCAACGTTTAGCAGAATACAACCTGAGGCGAATGCTTCACTGTTCGCTTCAGGTTGATTTAACGGAGAAAGTCCATGAATAGAAGTCGCCGGTTTCAAACCACCTATGATGTCAAAGTGCCCGATTTTTCAAAGTCGGCGAAAGAAATTAATGTGTGGATTCCTTTTCCCCGTCCAACCATTGATCAGGAAATACATGCAATCGATATCCAATCCAATATCGATTATAAAATCGAGTACGAATCTACTTATGGTAATGCCGTGTTGTGCGCAACACTGGATACCAGCAAAACCAGCTTGATCGATCTGATTATTATCACCACGGCAACTCGCCATGAACGCACTACGGATTTCCAGCATCTTGCTGAGGTTCCCAATTCCAGTTGGCAATTGCACCATCAACCGCAATTGCTACCCAATCGCCTGATTCAATTCACCGCCGATATTTTGGGTATCGCCAGAAACATCAAAGAACAACATGTGACCGCAATTGATATCGCCAAGGCGGCTTATGATCATGTGCTCGAACACATGCAATATGATAAATCCGGTGATGGTTGGGGCAGCGGCGATGCTGATTTTGCCTGCTCAATCGGTAAAGGTAACTGCACTGATTTTCACTCACTATTTCTCGCCATTATTCGCGCGTGCGGAGTACCCGGTCAGTTTGAAATTGGCATGGCATTTCCAACAGGCATGTCCGGAGGTGATATCACGGCATTTAAATGCGGTTACCACTGTTGGACAAGCTTTTACGCACATGGCATTGGTTGGGTACCAGTCGATTGTTCTGAAGCGGCACAAAAAACAGATCTTCGTGACTACTACTTTGGAGCCATCGATGAAAATCGCTTTTTATTAAGTTATGGCCGCGACTTGTTGTTGCCGGGAAGAAAAATTGATGATCCCGTAAATTTCTTCACTGACCCGATTATAGAAACAGAATCAGGCCGGGCGGTGTATTACGAAAAGAAATTAAGTTTTACCGACGTTTAACCCCATCACCAACTCAGTGTAAAAGGTAAGTATATGACTTCAGGAAAAACCATTCTGATACTCGGCGGTGGAATCGGTGGCATTGTCGCCGCTACTGAATTACGAAAAAAATTATCCAGCCAACATCGCATCGTGGTAATCGAACGACTCGCCGACCATGTATTTCCACCATCATTATTATGGGTAGCATCGGGGGCTAGAGACGCAAAACAAATATCAAAACCCCTTAGTAGTCTTGCACGGAAAGGTATCGAGGTTATCCAGGGCACAATTGAAAAAATTGATGCTGAAAAGAAAGCGGTAATGGTTAACGGTCAGCAACTCCATGGTGACTATCTCATCATTGCCACAGGTGCAGAGCTTGCACCCGAAACCGTACCCGGATTAATGGCAGCGGGACATAATCTCTATTCACTGGAGGGCGCACAAGCCATTAGGAATGCGAGTTTAAAACTCAACAAAGGCAAGGTAGTGGTTCTCGTATGCTCGATGCCTTTTAAATGTCCCGCTGCACCCTATGAAGCGGCCATGTTGCTTGAATCCGATTTCCGCAAAAGGGGCTTGGCTAAAAATGTGAGCGTTGAGATCTATTCACCCGAACCTGGCCCAATGCCGGTTACCGGGCCGGAGGTCTCACAACAAGTTCGCACTATGGTTGAGAGCAAAGGGGTGGCTTACTTTCCACAACACGCAGTAAAGGAAATTGATCCGGTAGCGCGCGAAATCCATTTTGCTACCGGTGACAAAAAGCCATTCGATTTATTGGTTTACATTCCTCCGCATCGCGCGACCACCGTTGTTCGTGAGGCAGGCCTTCTAGGTGAGAATGGTTGGATTCCTGTTGATCGCTTTAATCTGGCAACAAAATATCAAGATGTGTACGCTATTGGTGATGTTGCAGGTATTCCGCTCAAAAATGGAAAGCCTTTACCTAAAGCGGGCGTATTAGCTCACGGCCAAGCCGAAGTGGTTGCCAATAATATTGCAGTCGCTATAAACGGCTCAGGGGATACAGAATCTTTCAACGGCCATGGTGAATGCTTTCTGGAAATCGGTGATGGTATGGCAGGCATGGGGAAAGGTAATTTCTATGCTGAACCTAATCCCGATATCAAGATGAAACCGCCTGGTCGATTGTTACATTTTGGAAAGATATTATTTGAGAAATACTGGCTGTATAAGATTTGAATAAAAGGGTTCTAAACAGCATCAAAGATTTCAAATTGGATTATAGTTTATGGCTACCACACACCAAACACTTTGTATTCAGCCCCTAGAGCTTGAACGTTTAATTGCGCAAGATAAAAGATTAATGATCATTGACCTGCGCTCGATGGGGGAATATATGCACAACCATATTTCAAATGCTACTAACATGCCCTCGACTACGCGCCTCGTAACGCATCTTGAAGATGTGGATCGTAGTCTAAATGTCGTAATAGTTTGCAGATTCGGAGATCAATCGGCTCTCTTGGTAAGCAAATTTTTAGCTTTGGGCTTTGAAAATGTATTTTTTCTTTTTGGTGGAATGTCGGCTTGGGAAGAATTGCACGTGACCTCTCGCATCATTCCTAGTGCTTCGAATAGTTACCATTTGCATTAATGGTCTCCGGCTCTTATAGCCACAGCCAAATCTAATATGCCAGTTATACCGGCATTACACATATAAGTGGTTTTATATAGAGGTACTAAGTAACCTAAAGAATTCACTCCCGACGGGGTGTGAATTCCCGCCGGGCGTGATAAAAGCACAATTGTATGAAGTGGTTGAATGCACTCAAATCAAATCCACGCGAACGTCAAAACCCGACCGCTTAAAATCAATGCTCATCACATTTACAAACAATTCAACCAAAGGATAAGCGCTGACTTCAGCACTCCAGCTCCAATCAGTTGCTTCAGCCTATAACAATCCATGCTATGCCATTATCAGTAACGAACTTCCGCTTTTGGCCGACATTAGACATTTAATATTTTGCCAAGAGAATCAAGTTTAAATGACGCATTGGCATTATTTATTACCTTTTTATTTAGGGAGTTTTCAACTAGCCAGCCGGGTGCGAGCTAGATCACTGATCGGCTCGAAAGTGTAAATGCGTTAAGATATCGTTATTTTTTAAATTGATGTCGATGAATTTGAATCAGGCTGAGTATCAGGGCGTTCGAAATTATCTGGAGAATATGTGGCTGATAGATCGTAAGGGTCGGCTGAGAACAAAAGGTCCCCTGCTCTGCGCGTCTCATGAGAGCGGATGCGTATTAGCAGCGCATCGAGTTCGTCTTTTATATCAGACATGACTCCCACCTCTAGAGATTAGAATGTGACTCAGTCGTGGCAGACAGTAAAAATGCAATTGCCATGCTGGAGCATTATCATACTTCGCCATTCAACTCGCTGCAAATATCATTTTACTCCCTGAATTTCTTTATTTTTATCAAGCATTTATGCATTTCATCTATCACGGTGGATAGATTACTGCGATTTCGCAGGTTACCAAGCTTCTTGGGCATGATGGATATGATTTGTCTTAGTTGCCTTAGGGGCGTTGTGGTTAGAGCGACTTCTATAATATTTTTGCCGCCTAAATTTCAATTATGCGTACCGCGTTAGATATTTTAATGCATCCTGCCGACCGATAATGAGGCGCGGCTAATCCATCAGTTGTGGTTAATGTCCTACAAAAATTTGCGTGTTTTCCTACATACTCGCATCTGATCAATCACTAGAATTTCGGACATAGAATCTATTTTAAAAGGACTTTTAATTGAACATTAGCATTGTCAGCTCTTCCGCTACACATGAAATCAGATTCTTTGAATTCATTGCCCCCGCCGGATGGACTATTACCTCTTTCTTTCAGGTTGTCGAGAAGCCCGATACAGGGATTGGTTGCGTGGATTCTTTTGACGAGGCTCTTAAGCTTGTTGGGTACCCCACCGGTAATGAAAAAGCCTATATTCATGCAGCCTACTTGCAGGCAATCGGTGCTGCTGAAATCGACTACGCTGATAGCTAACGTGGGACTAATCAGCTTTCAGATATTCCGTTGAACCCGTCGCAACCCCACCCTTGAATGTTTTGACGGGTGTAATACTCAGATCAGAAAAAATTCTTGTGTTTGCTAGTAGTTGAACAATTTGTGGATGATCATCACTCGCGTCACTTAACCACAGCTTCAAAAAGTCCAGGTTGGGGGGAAGGAATAAGGGAAACGCCTTGTCATGATAAGGCTCGAAGCGAGGATGTGTGTCTCGTGTGATAATGGCGCAGCTGTAATGTTCGCCCGAAAACTCCCGGTAGACCGCACCAAGAAACATCAACCGCTCTGCGGTCACTAGATAGTGCTTGTCCTTTCCGTCTATCGTTTTACCTTCGCCAATACCAGTAGCGATTACAATCCCTCTACGGCGGTGAATGGCATCTTTCCAGTAAGTCGAGGCAAGATTGCGGGCGTTAAACGTAGTTCTCGGGCCAACCTCCAGCTCACCATTTACCTCTTGGCAGTCATACCACCAGGTGGCGTCTACCAACTTTAACTCGCCATCCTGTTGTATGAGTAATCCCTCGATACGTCTGTTGGCATTCCCACCAAAAGCGGGATAAAAATGCTTGAGCTCGGGCTCATCGTCCTGAATGTCTTCGTAATAACCTGTCATCCCGAGCAAGCTTAAAAACTCTTTCAGTGTGCGTGGGCCTACATGACGTCTGACATAACCACACATCGCATATCTCCCAGACCGGCAGGTCAGAAATATTATAACGGGGTGAGTTGACCATCCAGTGGTCGGCGAGACTATACTGTATATACCTACAGTATAGTGATAGCCATGAATGATACGCCTGTTGAATCCCCAGTCCCAATCACCCTTGAGCAATTATTGCTTAGGGATGATATGTGGATGGGCCACTCAAATCGCTTCACAGCCCGCGCAGCAGTTGCCACGGGTCACGATGAGCTCAATACCGCTTTGCTCAACAGAGGGTGGCCACTCGCCAGTTTAGTTGAAGTCTGCCAGCAGGGAATGCAATGCGAATGGCAGCTTTTTATCCCAGCGTTGCTGGAAATGCCAGGGTTGGTGGTTTTACTCAATCCTCCTGCGACGCCCTTCAGTCAGGCCTTTATGCAGGCAGGTATTGATCTGGATCGCCTCATTATCGTGAACGCGACTGAAAAGGCGCATTTTCTTGCCTGTTTTATTGAGCTTACACGCGCTAGCCTCGGGGTGGTTATGGCGTGGCAGCCCAATGCTTCGCTGACGTACACAGAGCTTCGCAAATGCCAGCTGGCAGCCTCGGAGGGTTCAGGCCTATCAATAATTTTTCGTCCATCGGCAGCCCAGCAGCAGAGCTCTCCCGCTACCTTGCGGTTATATACGCGGATTGTCCCAACCGGATTGGAAGTGACTGTGTTTAAGCAAAAAGGCCATCTGCAAATGCAGCAGGCCAGACCGATTGTGTTGGACTTGCCGGAGCGCTGGAATCCCGCCTTGCCATTTCACGCCCTCAATCAAAAATCCGCAGGCAGCCAACCTGTGAGCAAGCCAAAGCGCTTGGCGAGCGTCACCCCTTTGCGAGGTAAGCCGTGAGTGGGCGATGCTCACGACTCTGGCTAGCCATTCGATTTCCTGACCTTCCGCTAACGTCGCTGAAATTCGATGGCTCCGCTGAAAAGCCTGTGGTCGTCATCCAAAAGAAGCGCGTGGTTTTCGCAAACGCTCTTGCTGAAGAGGCGGGAGCGCAAATCCACATGGATACAACCACCGCGCAATTATTAAGTGGTTGTGAGCCGGTTGAACGTGATGGACAGCGCGAGCAATTAGCCCTGCATCAACTATCAGAACAGCTTTATCAGTTCTCCCCTTATATTGAACGGTATTGCAGTGATGAACTGGCACAGTCTGGATTGCTGTTGGAAATTTCCAGTTGTTTGAAATTGTTTAACGGGGCCCGGTCACTAGCTGAAAAAGTTGCAGTGTACCTCTCCCAAACTTCATACGGTTTTGAATTAGGACTAGCGCATTCGGCTAAGGCAGCTTGGTGTCTTTCGTTTGCCAAATACGACATTACAGGTGATGAAACAAAAGCCACATTTATCGAGAGACTGAATCGTCTTCCTATCGACTTGCTGTTTGATTATCCAAAAGCAGTAGAAGCTCTCTCTAAAACTGGTTTTAAAACATTGGGTGACCTCGCCAAACAAATAGAAGGCGAATCGATCAGCAGTTTTAGAAAGCGACTCGGATCAACCTTCACAGAGGCACTGTGTGAAATTTACGATATTGATCAGAACTTCCTGCAAGGCGCGCTGTTCGAGAAGCCTCGCGATATCTATCGCCCAGATGAATGGTTTGAAAACGAAATTCAGTTCGAGTACCCGGTTACCGTTGTTGAACAACTCAAGCCAGCAATAGAAAGTTTATTGGTGAAGCTCAGTGAATATCTGCGTAAGCGTCAGCAGCAATGCCAATATATCGAATGGTGTATTTCCGATATTTATCGAAAAAAGGAATTTGTTAAGGTCAACAGTGATGCACCTCAAAGCCATTGGGCGCTTCTTTATGACCTAAGCCTTATTCAGTTTGATAACCGGGAATTGCCGTTCGAGGTAGATACCGTGAAACTGACCTGCCGCCATACGATGCCCATTCAGCATCGCAGTCAGGTACTGGATTTTGATCAAGATAAACGTAAGAAAAAATCGGTTGGTGATTTCGCAGTCACGATTGCCAAACTGAAAGCCCGCTTAGGTGACGCTGCGGTTTATAAAATCAGTTACCACGACAGTTGCGTTCCTGAGTTAACGAATGTTGTTGTTTCGCTTGCCGATCAGTGTGCGCAGAAATTGCCGTGCATTCACGCTAATGCGCTGCGCCCGACCTGGCTGCTAACGAAGCCCGAGTTGATTGAGCTGCGCGGTAACAGCCATTATTGGCATGGGTACATTTCAATTCTGGTTGGCCCTGAACGAATTATTGGCAATTGGTGGGAAGAGCCAGTCGCTCGGGACTATTATCTCGCCAGGCGCCACGACAATTTGCCCGTCTGGATTTTTCACAATCTCTATGACAAGCAATGGTATGTGCATGGAGTGTTTGCCTAATGCGTTACGCTCATTTGCATACCACCAGTGACTTTACATTTCTCACTGGAGCATCGCATCCTGCTGAGTACGTTTATCGCGCCCACGAGCTCGGCTATGACGCCCTTGTTATAACGGATGAGTGTTCATTAGCCGGTGTTGTAAAGGCCTTTGTTGCAGCAGAAGAGCTTAATTTTAAATTGATCATTGGCAGTCGCTTCCGTCTCTCCAACGGCATGGATTTAATCGCTATAGCACCTTCGCGAATTGCTTACGCCGAACTCTCGGGTTTTATTACACTCGCGCGGCGGCGTGCAGAGAAGGGATCTTACGAGGCCCATTTTGAAGACCTTCGTTTTCGTTTGCGCAGCTGCCTGATTATCTGGATTGCCAAACTCAACGAAGCGATTTCTGAAGAAGTTGCCACGGAATTGAACAATGCGTTTAAAGGCAGGCTGTGGATTGGTATCAACCATCAACTTCATGGTGGTGAGCAATACGATTTTGAGCGTTGGCAATCACTGGGAGCTGCCCAACAGATTCCGCTCGTTGCATGCGGTGAGGCATTAATGCACAGTAATGATCGTAAGCCTCTTCAAGACATCCTTTCCTCCATCCGCAATAACACGCCCGTACAACATATGGGGACTCAGTTACAGCTTAATGGTGAGGCTTATTTGAAATCGCTTCATCAGTTGGCAACGCTTTATCCGCAGGAGTTGTTGGATGAGACCTGCGTAATTGCAGATCAGTGCCATTTTTCCATGATGGAACTGCGTTACCAGTACCCACGCGAACTGGTTCCGGGTGGCCTAACGCCAATCCAGCATCTGCGCAATCTTGTTGCGCAAGGCAAACAACAGCTTTGGCCAGAAGGAGTCTCGCAATCCACAGAAGATCTGCTTGAGAAAGAGCTGGCTTTAATTGAGGAGCTTGAATACGAATACTATTTTTTAACAGTGCATGACATTGTTCGCTTTGCTCGTGAACAGAATATCCTCTGCCAGGGGCGGGGCTCGGCAGCGAATAGCGTTGTTTGCTATTGCTTGTTTGTCACCGAGATTGCTCCAGGTCAAATCAGCGTGTTGTTCGAACGGTTTATATCGCGTGAGCGTGATGAACCGCCGGATATCGATGTCGATTTCGAGCATCAACGGCGCGAAGAAGTCATTCAATATATTTACGCGAAATACGGGCGTGAACGAGCTGCCATTACCGCAGTGGTCATTACCTATCGCAGTAAAAGCGCAGTGCGGGACGTTGGCAAAGCACTAGGGCTGGATGAAACTTTACTGGATCATCTGACGAAAAACATTGCCTGGTGGGACCGTAGTTCTGAGCTGCAAAAAAATATCGAATCGCTCGGTGTCAAAATCAATAACAAATTGCTTACGCATTTTTTCAATCTCGTTCAGCAGATTCATGGATTCCCCCGGCATTTAAGCCAGCACACCGGGGGATTTGTCATTTCTGAATCGAGAATTAGTGATCTCGTTCCGTTAGAAAATGCGAGCATGCCAGACCGCACTATCATCCAGTGGGATAAGGATGATCTTGAGGCAATGCGATTATTAAAAGTGGATGTCCTCGCATTGGGTATGTTGTCAGCTTTGCGTCGTGCACTTGAATCCATATCAACCTACGAACCCTCCATTCGGTCGATGCAAGATGTTCCGCGAGAAGACCCCGAAACTTACGAAATGCTATGCCGTGGGGATAGCGTCGGCGTATTTCAAATTGAGTCCAGAGCGCAAATGGCAATGCTACCGCGATTGCAACCCAGGTGTTTCTACGACCTCATTATTGAGATTGCCATTGTTCGGCCGGGTCCAATACAAGGCGACATGGTGCATCCTTACCTTCGTCGCCGGGCAGGTGAGGAGGCTATTACGTTCCCAAGTGAAGCCATTAAAGACGTACTGGCACCCACCTTGGGTGTACCTATCTTTCAAGAGCAGGTGATGCGGCTTTCGATGGTGGCTGCTGGGTTTACTGGCGGTGAGGCCGATGAGTTGCGGCGTGCAATTACCAACTGGGGAAAAAATTCCAAACTACTATTGTTTGAAGATAAGTTTAAAAATGGATTGCTCTCGAACGGTTATACCAAACAATTTGCCGACAATCTGTTTGAGCAAGTCAAAGGATTTGGCGGTTATGGATTTCCCGAAAGCCACTCCGCCAGTTTTGCCATTCTGTGTTATGTCTCCAGCTGGATAAAATGCCATCATCCAGCAGCATTCTATTGTTCGTTATTGAATTCCCAACCAATGGGCTTTTATAGCCCCTCACAGTTGATTCAGGATGCTCGTCGTCATGGCATCACGGTAAAGCCAGTCAATGTTAACCAGAGCGTATATGAGAATTCGTTAGAGCTGGATGAGAATGGAAATCGCGGAATTCGCCTTGGATTTATATCTGTACGCTCACTAAACGCTGCTGAAGCAAAATCGATTGAAGTAATACGACAAGAAGGTCCCTTTATCTCGCTACCGGATTTCGCCAAGCGTACTCATCTTCAAAGTTCTGCGATTGAGCACCTCGCATCTGCTGATGCTTTTCGGGAACTTAGCGGTGATCGATACCGGGCGCGCTGGCAAGCGTCCGCAGTAGTGCCTTTTTCCAATCTGCTGGATGAGGGTGAGACCAAGACTGATGATTTGCTGATGAACGGTCCAACTTTGGAAGAGAACGTGATGGAAGATTACGCATCCATCGGGCTAACACTTCGCAAGCACCCAATGGAAATACTTAGGACTGAATTTCCTTTTAATAAATGCAAACGATTTGCTGATCTTCCTCATCTGACTCATAAAGGGTTTGTACGAATTGCGGGAATTGTAACTGGCAAGCAACGTCCCGGCACGGCAAGTGGTGTTTTGTTCATGTCGTTAGAGGATGAGACGGGCACCAGTAACGTTGTGATATGGAACTCTACCCAGCAACGCTTCAGAACACAGATACTCACAGGCAAGCTTCTGATTATCAAAGGCACAGTTGAGATTCTCACGGAAGGTGTGAGCGTGCCGGTCATCCATGTGATCGCGGGGCACATTGAAAACTTGACCCCGCGCCTCCGTACTCTCGCAACGAAATCACGTGATTTTCACTGACGAAAACTTTAACCACCAAAATTCGCAAGAACTAACCTGCAAATACAAGTTGTCATAAGCTGTAATTGACAGAATCACAAAGATTAAATCTACTAAACCTACACACCGCTATCCAATAGTGTGAAAGACACTTACGTGCCCAAAGCGATCCTTCGTGCGGTAAGGGTAGAGAATTACACCGATGCGTTACTTCCCCCCTAAGTTATTTTAGCCGTCTGCCCCTTTGTGTTGAGTTGCTTCATAAGATGTAAGGGGGCAGTAGTGTAAAAGAGTCAGCGGTTTTATCACCCAGTATGTATGTTTCGTCGCCTAAATCACTTGCAGAGTGATTTTTTTATGTTATTTTTGCCGCCACACAATTATTGATCATTTTTAATTTTCACTCTTGGATCTTTCGAAAGGGATACAACATGGGATCGTTATTCGTTTTCAGGAAAATGCTGCCTGCATTTTTCTTCCTCATTATCGTCCAAATTTCGTCTTTGGCTGTTGCATCGGTAGACTCAGGAGTTGCATGGCTCAAGTCTCAGCAACGTGCAGATGGCGGTTTCGATGGCATCGCATCCCAAGCAACTGAGAATCAAGGAACGGTAGAGGCGTTGTTAGCCATACACCAATTCTCGAACTTGGATAATGCTGTAGCACATTCAGGCAGTGAATATTTACGTTCTGTATCATCCAGCCATTTGGAGGACGTTGCTAGCTTTCAACGATTGGCAAAAATTAATCCACTTCATTTCCCCGCGCCAACTCTCCAATTGACAGCCTATGAAGCTTCGTCCGGCGGCTATGGGGACTATCCTGGTTATGAAGGCGCGGTTTCTACATCAGCAATTCTTGCTCATGCTTTGACAGCACCCGATGCCCAGCCATCGGTCAATAGAAATGAATTAATTGCCTATCTTCTAGCCAAGCAAAAAGCAGATAAGGGCTGGGCAGAAGAATCCAATCGATCTTCGGTTTATGTGACGGCATTAGTAAGTCGAGCACTGCAAACCCATCGATTCACATTTAACTTGAGTGCGTCCATTGCGTCGGCCACGGAATATCTTCTTGCTAATCAACAGGCCGGTGGTGGCTGGTCTGGAAATCTCGAAACAGTAGTTGCGCTTCTGGCAGTAGTTCCCGCTGTTACAGATCCATCTCGTTATAAAATTGCCTTGGATAAATTAACGGATGCACAGTTATCAAATGGCTCCTGGAACAATGATGTGTATACAACTGCATTAGCGCTCCAGGTTCTTCACTTAGTAAAAAATCCACCGGTTTTTGATGAACCTACTTCGGGATCAGTCAGTGGCAGTGTAATAAGCGCGTCAAGTAATTTACCTCTCGCTTCAGCACAAATTATTCTTGATGGCCCTACAAGCCAGACCTTGATAACGGATGGGATGGGCCGTTTTAATGCTTCTAATGTGACATCTGGGACCTATGTGCTGAAATATAAATCCCTTGGCTTTCAAGATGCCACCCAAACGGTTCAGATTAACGTTGGTGATCGCATTGAGCTTGGTACTATCAAACTGAATTTATCGCCGACCAGTGCACTGATACGGGGTCATGTAACGGATTCTGAAACGGGGCTTTCATTAAATGGAGTGGCTATCCAGTTCACCGGCAGCGAGAACTCGCAGGTAGTTACGGATCAAGCGGGAAATTATTCCTTTGCATTGGCACCAGGCGAAGTCAGTATTTCAATATCACAAAGCGGTTATCACCCTATTAGTGGAACCCTGAATGCTGTTGCGGGCGTGCACCTTGATTTTTCACCAGCGCTGCAAACACTGGACAGCACGCCGAATGCCGGCATTGCGTTACGGGGATTGGTAGTAGATGCTCAATCCAATGCACCGCTATCAGGTGCCAGTATCCGCATTACATCAACGGCTATCAGTGGGATGTCGAGCAGTGATGGTTCCTTTTCACTATCAGGTTTAACCGAGGGCGCTATTAATGTTGAAATCTCTCTTGGTGGCTATCAAAAAGTATCGTTCACAGGTACAGCCCTCACTAATAGTATTTTTGATCTTGGAACCGTTCACCTGACGCCAGAAGCGCTTGATCATTCAATGTTGTACGGACGTATCGTAGATGCTGATACGGGTACCCCAATTGCGAATGCAACGGTGACCGCTGATAGCCAGACAACCAATAGTAGTATTGATGGTGCCTACGAGTTAAAAAATATCCAAGCTAGCGTGTTTGCTCTTTCTGCGTCGGCTGAAGGTTACCAACTTGCTAATGCCCAAATTCGAATCACAGGCTATGGCATGGTTTTACTCGATATACCTTTGCAGAAAATCAAAGTGAGTAATGTCGCGCTGAAACAACTTTCATTGGATAAACCAACGTATGGCGCTTATGAAACAGTGAAGTTAACTGGTGCTATCCATAATCGAGGGGTGGAGGCCGAAGAGGTCGTCATACAAGCGCAAGTAATTAATCCATTGGGCATCACTATTGAAGAGTTTGTTCTTTCCCACGATGCAACGGCTGGGCTACAGGTATTGCCATTAGCGCCGGATGAGGAGACTGGATTTACATCGTCTTGGGCTACCCAGTCCTATTCTCCTGGGCAGTACAAAATATTATTAACGGCATATAACAATTCGACACGTCAGTTGCTGGATCAGCAGCAATTAATTTTGGGTATTCAACCAACCGCCAGCATCGCTTCATTCAAATTAGGTGCAACACTGGATAACCTTAACCAAGGTTCCACCCACGATGTAGGGTTTACTGCCTCGGTACGAAACCAATCTAATATTCCGATAAGTTTGCAGGTTATGTATGACCTATCTGATCCTGCGGGAAATGTGATTTTCTCAACGGATGCTGATATCGAAGTTGCTCCGACTCAACTTTTTGCAACTTTTGATATCGGGGCACTTAATCAACTATTCGGCAATGGTGGGGCTTATAAACTTCGTGTTTTAAATATCGATTCCTTACAGCCAGCATTGATTGAAACAGGGGCAATCAACGTCATCCCGGATATCAACATCAACATAGAGCAAGCCATTACCCCATCTGTTGTGGTACCTGGTGCAAGTGAGCGCGTTCGCGTAAAAATTCGCTTAGAAGGAACTGAGGTGAACTAATGAAAAATTTACTTACAAAAATATCAACACTTTTTCTTACGGTGTTGTTAGTTGCCTGTGCGACAAATGTCAGCGCGCAGATACGTGATGTGCGCACTTCAAATGGTACTGAATTTATATTTTCTTTCATGCCAAATCTGAATTTTAAAACGGTCACCTTAACCCTTTTTGTATCTTCAGATCACGCAGCATCAGGTACCGTTGAGCTGCCAAGATTAGGGTCAACTATCGCTTTTACAGTGCAGCCCAATGTGGTTACGTCCATTAGTATCCCAGAGTCTATGCATAGGCTTCCTTATGGGGTGAAGTCTGATTTTGGTATTCGAGTGACTTCTGATTATCCAATTAGCCTGTATGGGGTAAATCAGCGAGAGAATTCGACAGATGCTTTTCTCGTTCTGCCTGTACAGTCTCTTGGTCGGGATTACATGCCTGTTAGCTATAATGATAGCTCTTCTTTCATTGCAATAGTTGGAACCAAAGATAATACTCAAATACTAATTAAATCGCCGGTTGATACGACAAAAACCCGTGCAGGCGTTCCGCATAAAATTATCCTAAACAAACTGGAAACGTATTTAGTTGTTGGAAAAAATTTTTCCGATTTAACTGGAACAGAAATACAAGCTGAAGCTCCGATCGCGGTAGTGGGTGGTGCTATGTGTGCTTACGTTCCAGTGAATGTCCCTGCTTGTGATCATCTTGTTGAAATGATGCCGTCAGTTGAGTCTTGGGGCAATTTGTTCCTTACATACCCCCTTGCGTTGCGCACAAAAGGTGACCTGATCCGTATTCTGTCGTCAGTAGATAATACGGAAGTAAAAATAAATGGTTCTTTGGTTGCTATTTTAAAAAGAGGGGGTTTTTACGATGTAATTCTCGGCACTTCCAGCTTGATAGAAACATCTAGACCAGCATTAGTTTCTCAATATTCTTTGGGCCAAAATTATGACGGCGTTGTTTCCGATCCATTTATGATGTTAGTGACTCCAATAGAACAGTTTCGAGATAAATATACTTTTGCGGCCCCATTGTCTGGCTTTAGTTCGCACTTTGCGAACGTAGTGATTCGAACAACTTCTCTTTCATCTATTCGTGTGGATGGTGTTGCACCTAATTTGTCAATCTTTAAGCCAATAGGTGATGGAAGTTTCAGTGGCGGCCAGATTCCTATCGCTCCCGGATCACACTCGATTGCTGCGGAAAGTCCATTTGGACTGAATGTATATGGCTTTGGCGACTATGAATCCTATGGTTACCCCGGCGGTATGGCTGCAGAAATCATCAATCCGATTTATGGTGACTACAAAAATGTTCGGGTTACCAGTCAATTGGTTACCGGCAACGTAGATCTAGATTTCAGTTCATTTGTTGTCGCACCAGAAAAAATTGAACACAGCGATGGTACAACAGTCATTGAATGGTTTTTCCCGGCGTTTTCCATTGGTCAGATTAAAAATTTGGATTATGAAGTAGTTGCTAAAAACCTGCTTCCAGGTGAAAAGCGTGTAATTACCAACAGCCTTGATTTGAGCTATCAGGATTTAAATGGCGTAGAACATAATCGTCATTTAGGGCAGCAGGAGCTTACTGTGCTCTCATCTGGATTTACGATAGGCGTTTCAACGGACAAGCAGGGGTATAGCGCTAACCAAGAAGTAAATATTTCTACGCAAGTAGCAAATGCCGGTTCAGTAAATGGCCTTGTTTCAGTGACACTTGAAGTTCGAGATGCCCAAGGCAACTATGTGGCTGGCCTAAATTCGCCACCGGCTTTTGTGCTGGGTGCACGGAATTCGATTGCGCTTAGTCCGCAGATTTTTTCAACAGGAACTACTTACAGTGGTAACTACCAGATCCATGCCATATTGAAAAATCAGGATGGTGCAGTAGTAGCCGAGGACAGCGCACTCTTTTCTATAGTCGATGCCGATGTCGAGCAAATGTCAGCCCAAGTGACAACTGACAAGCTTGTCTACAACCGCAGGGATGTGTTGGCTATCGAAGATAAGCTAACTAGCTTATCGCAAAACCAGTTGATTCAGGATGTCACCGTGATCACACGTGTTCTGCATGAAGATGGTGAGGTGTTTTGGCATGCGTCCAACGATTTAGCGCAATTAACACCACAGGAATTTGAATCGTTTGCTCATGCCGTGCCGCTGACGAATGCCAAACTCGGAAACTATACTGTGCAGCTAAAGGCTTTGAATACCGACGGTTTGACTTTGGCTTCCGACGAGGCCAGCTTCCAAATACAGGATAATCCACTGTTTGCATTACGTGGCGGTGTCACCGTTGATAAAGATGAACTGCCTTTAGGCGAAAGCCAATCATGTACTTACACGATTAATAACACTGGTATTCAACCAATTAATGGGCAATTAATAAAACTGAATCTGGTACGGGTTGATGAAGAATCAAACTTGTTCTCAACAGAGCAAAGCGTAGACTTAGTTTCCCAAGGTGAAAAGTCCTTCGCTCCCGATCTGCCAATACCAGCAGCACAAGGAAATTTTGCGTGTGTGTTAGAGGCTGTCGTATCGGGTCAAGCAACTGTTTTGGCAACAGCCCTGTTCACAGTTAAGGAATCACCAATCAAACTCGCTGGCGATTTTACTCTCGGTGAAAAAGCCCGCTTATTGGTATTGATAGATTCATCCACCGCCGAGCGCACTTATCTTGAAAATCTGTTAACCAATACAGGATGGTTCTACACCATCGTCGATAATGCTGCTGCGTTTAAAACGGAATTGACCCAAGGTGGTTACGGTGTCTACGCACTACTTAGTGAAAAAGTAACTTTGGATCAAACAACTCAAAACTTACTTAATGCCAAAGTTGCAGCAGGTGATGGATTGTTTGTTGCCGGTGCAACAGACCGTCGCCATCAAACTCTTGAGCAAGCGTTGGGAATTAAAGCACGCGCAAATGAGGCCTATGCCAAAGGTGTCGCTGTACAAGAAAGCGCTTTGGGTTATGCGTGGGAACGTGCATTTAATAAATCGTCGCGAGTTCTGAATTTCAGTGCGAATGGTGCAAACGTTATTGGTGAGTACCGCAAGAACTTAGCGGGTACCGATACGCAAACCGTTCTCGGTGCATTAGGGGCTGCTGGTCGCTACGGTAATTTTGTCTGGGATAACTTCACCTCGCTGTCATCAACGGTAGAAGGCCGTATTGCTGTCGGTGGCAACCTAAGCCTGCAAAACTTCAGTGTGGGTGACAAGCTCGATCCAAACAAACTCCACGATGTAGTTACCGTTGGCGGAAATGTCACTTTCCCATCTGGCCGAATCTATTACGGTAATTTGATTGCGGGTGGCAGCGTGTCTGGTGTGGGTGATCCGGTGCGTTTTGGTATGGCACAGGGCGCCGTTATTCGCGGCAGTAGCGCGCTGGATGTTAACTTCACCGGCGAGCGCGAATACCTGCAAGAGCTTTCCACCAAGCTTGCAACATTACCTGCGAATGGCACAGTAAAAATGCAGTGGGGCGGTATGGAGCTCAAAGGTGATTGCACAAGCACTTCACAAGTCTTCAACGTTAATGGAGTTGATCTTGGTGTTGCCCATACCTTTGCAGTGAGCTGTATTCCTGCTGGCGCAACGGTGGTATTCAACGTATCAGGCACTAACGTCACTATCAAAAGCATGGGTATGCAATCGCTTACAACACTGCGCGATAACGTGTTGTTCAACTTCCCGCAAGCGACATCGTTGAAGATGACCTCTGTAGGGATTGAAGGCAGCATCCTCGCTCCATTTGCCCAAGTCGATCAACCTGCTGGTCGTATTGATGGACAAGTGATTGTGAAGTCCTGGTATTCAACTACCACCGGCTATATGTCGATTCACAATCGCTTCTTCAGTGGCGATCTGTCGGCAGCAGTGAGCCCAGCTAGCAAAAACGCATTAGCCACTTACCAGTACCAAAAAGGTAAATCGGTATTCGCTGGTTTTGATGTATTGGCACAAGCCGTTGCGTTGGGTGTGAGCAGTGATAACCCCTTTGCACAATTACTTCTCTCTGCACTGGAGCAGGTGAATCCTGCACCTATTACCGCAAGGGCTGGCAAAGTGGTTCCTGTGGTGCTGACCTATGAAAATACCGGGGCACAAACCGCGACCGGTCAGGTCAGGTTAGCGCTTACCGGCAATATCGCGCTGCTTAACTCCGCTGCCTTCACTCAAGTTGCTAACAGCAGCGATTGGGTGTTGCCACTGAGTCTGGATGCCGGTGCTAGTAACAGCCAAACCATTTACGTGCAGTTGCCTGTGTCAGGTGCATCCAGCATCACGCTGCAATTACAAACCGGAGTCACTCCCGATTGGGAAACCCGGTTTGAAAAAGCACTGAATCTCAACGTCCAGTAATACATTTCTCACCCGACCCTGTTGATCAGGGTTGGGTATAAAACCATTTCAGTTTTAATGAATTATTTAACGGTATGGCCAAAGGTAAAAATATGACTCAAGGATTTTCTACAACATCGGGAACCGGCGCGCTCACTCTTGATAGCTTTCGCGGTGGTGTTTTTGCGAAAGCCATTGCATGCATCACATTGTTTTTTTTCACCTTTGTGTTTTACGCAAACCCTGCAGCAGCGGCGGTTGCCAACGAAATTAATCAAAATGACCAGCGCGAAGCTGCGCTGGAAGCTGCAATAGAGACCACGCCCGAGAAAAAACTCAGTAATCGCCTGACAAAACTGCGTGATAAAATCGTATTGGAATTTCCGCAAGCAATTGAGCAGCGCGCTGCCGAGCAAAACTGGTTTGAGAGTGCCTTCGCCAGTATATTTAGCGATGGTCCCATCACTGCTGATGAACTTGCTGAACTGCAAACATTAAGTGCAAGTATCGATACTGCCTATCAAGAAGCTATCACCAGTTTTGAAACGGAAGCTGCTGAATTTGAACAAGAGGCAGCCGCAACCGGTAATGAATTAAGTGCAGACGTAAAACAACTGATCCAATCGCGCCACGCCGAAGCATTGGAACATATCAAAAGTCGCTACGCACAAACCCAGTCGCAATTAACGGCATTAATCAACGCTCAATCAGCCAGCGGGCAAGAACAAGCTCTGGAACAATTAAATCAATCACTCGAACAAGAACAATTTAAACCAACGCATACACCCGCAACACCGGAAAACTTGCCGTGGAGTGCACCGGATGAAAACGTGCGTGAACCGGTTGATAACCCGCAAGATTTACAAGCTGCATTAGGTTTAAACCCCTACGCCAAATACGCACAGATAGCACAAGCTGGTGACACTGATCCCGGCCTGATTGCACAAGCCATGGCGAATGCTGCCAACACTGAATTACAAGCTGCTCTTGCTGAATCAGTAGAAGTACAACTCACTCCAGAAATAAAAGCGTTAGCCACCACCCTGAATAACAACAGCATCGAGATTTACACCTGGGTACATAACAACATCCGTTTTATTCCCAGCTATGGCTCTATTCAAGGCGCGCAACACACACTGGAAACCAAACAAGGTAATGCGATTGATACCGCGAGCTTATTAATTTCATTGCTGCGCGCTGCCAATATTCCTGCACGTTACGCTTACGGCACCGTAGAAATTCCCGCTGAAAAAGTGATGAACTGGGTTGGCGGTGCACAAACTCCAGAAGCTGCACAAGCCATTCTCGGCATGGGTGGCGTACCTACCATTGGCCGAATAGAGGGCGGCAAGATCAGCGCGTTCAGGTTGGAACATGTGTGGGTAGAGGCCTATGTAGATTACTTCCCCAGCCGTGGCATGAAAGAAAAAGTGGGTGATAGCTGGATTCCAATGGATGCCAGTTTTAAACAATATGAATTCATCGAAGGCCGGGATCTTAATAGCGAAGTTTCATTTGATGCTGAAAGTTTGATTTCAAACATCCAAGCAAAAGCAACAGTTAGTGAAACTGAAGGTTGGGTCAGTGATATTCCTCGATCAGATATACAAGAACAATTGGCACTGTACCAAGATCGTCTCTCTACCTATATCAAGAATCAAAATCCTGATGCAACTGTAGGTGACGTACTCGGGTTACAGCAAGTCAAGATTCTGCCCGTTCGACCATTAGCTGCAGGGCTTCCTTATAATAGAATTTTAACCAGCCAGACGTTTAGTGAGGTTCCGAATAATCTTCGGCATAAATTTAAATACACTCTGGCTGCCAAAAATTATGGATATTCAGATGCCGCATTCATCACAATTGAAGAGCCAACAGCGAGACTTGCTGGAAAATCTTTAGCCATGAGTTTTAGGCCGTCAACCGCAGCCGATGAAGCAATTATTAAAGCGCGTATTCCTAATGTTGATCTTGATGGTGGTATCGATCCCAATAAGCTGCCTAAAAGTTTGCCTGGGTATTTAATTAATCTTAAAGCAGAATTCACAATTGATGGTGTTGTCTTTAAAGATGGATTGGCAGGTTCAATGGGCGGTGAGCTATACGAAGTCATGGGCCTGTGGAGCCCCAAAGATAAATGGGAAACGAGTGTAAACTATCCCACAGCTGGAGTTTATAGAGCGATAGGGCTAGATTTACAAGGAATCAGTACCAAGCAACTTGGAAAAATATCTCAGAAAATGGATGACATAAATCAATTTATTGATGATTCAAATTCTGAACAGTTAAACCAGTTGGGTAAACATGAACTCACGGGAAGTTTTTTGCAAACGACTATTTTAAGCTATTTTGCATTAAATGATATTCAGGATGAAATGGCTGCGCAGTCCACCGGAATACTAAGTTACCGTTTGCCAAGTTATGGAACTTTTAGTACGAACATCACAACTCAATACTGGTATGGGATGCCTAGGAATGTTGAGCTTGGTGGGATGAGCATGGATGTGGATCACATGAAGCAGCATAGGATATCAAAAATCAACGATAAAAGTGCTGAAATAGAATTTAGTAAAAGTGTAGGGATAAGGTTGAGTGCAATGGAGCACCTGGTTCCAGAACAGGTGTTCACTACTGAAACTGCAGTACCTGAAGGTATAAGTGCAGTTAAAGCACTGGCGATTGCGTTGGCGCAGGGGCAAAAAATTTGGACAGTTGATAAGAGTAACGTTGAAAATGCGTTGCTGAAAGTAAATTTAACAGCTGATACAGAGTGGGATATAAGAAATGCGGTTAATGCGGGAAAAATGGTAACTGCGCATGAATCGAAACTTAATTTTAATGGATGGGTTGGTGAGGGGTATATCATTGCTGATCCAAAAACAGGAGCAGCAGCATACATGATTGCTGGCGGCAGCAACGGCGGCATTCTGGATCAAATCGATTCAGCTCTGGAGTCTGTCATCGGCTGGGTAACAACACTTGAAGAAAAGCTTGGTGACGCCAAATATTTCAAAGTTTTGAAACCATTGAAATTTCTTGTCGGACAGGTAAAAAGATTTTTGGAAAATACTCGTGCCATTGTGCAAATTATGAAAGATTGCAATGCTGGTGCAGCTTTATTGGGTATTATTCTTTATGTAGGTCTCATTTTAATTATGGCGAAAGTCATGTCAGTTGCTGTAGGGTTGCTGGCTGGTGCTTGCGGTGGAAATCCGTTTTGTATACTTGCAGGCAGCTCAATTGTTCTTTCTGCGGTCTTGGAAATGGCAAATGGTATGTTGAGTAATACAAAAGATTACATCCTTAATAGCGGATTATGCAAAATAGGTACTTAATATGTATTTTCAAATTAATTCTTTTCCTGAGTTGGCGAAGTTAACTAAAGCTGAGCGCAAAAGGAAAATCAAAGAGATTACTCAAGGATTATCTTTGGGGTCAAAATATACAGTTTTAATTGTTGTTTCAGTCATCCTGTGTGTTATCGGCTCTGGAATTGCTGCAAATGCTGATCTAAATGGCGATGTTGTTGGTGGTATTGGTTACAGTGTTTTATTTAGTAGTTGGTTTTTGGGACATTTAATAATAGTTAATTGGATTGTCTACCCTAAGCTTAATGAGTTTATTCGTTAGGTTTGCGAATTTAAGAGGCTCACAAGCCATTCACGGTGTGGATGGCGTACCGACCATTGGCCGCGTAGAAGGCGGCAAGATCAGTATTTTTAAACTGGAACACGTGTGGGTTGAAGCCT
Source organism: Cellvibrio fibrivorans (assembly GCF_031457055.1). NCBI lineage: Bacteria > Pseudomonadati > Pseudomonadota > Gammaproteobacteria > Cellvibrionales > Cellvibrionaceae > Cellvibrio > Cellvibrio fibrivorans. The sequence continues at coordinate 744,671 of NZ_JAVDVX010000001.1, forward strand.
ATGTGTAAACACCCGTTGTTAGTGGCAGTCTAAATTAGAGGTTTCCAGCGTTTGATATTTGGCCAAATACTCCCAAGGCGTGAGGTCGCCCAGTGAATCATGTGGCCGCTCTTAGTTGTATTCCAGCATCCATTTTTCAGTGATCTCCCGAACCTCAGACAAATTTCTAAATACATACATATTCAAAATCTCCTCTCGGTAGGTTCGGTTAAAGCGCTCAACAAATGAATTTTGTGTCGGTGTGCCAAGTTCAATAAAATCCAGTTTAATGCTGTGGTGTTCTGCCCAGTCCGACAATGCCGCCGAGATAAACTCGGGGCCGTTATCATGCGTAGTTTTGCCGGATAGCCTCACCACGCAATAGCGCGCTCCAATACGCGAACAACCCTTGCGGCGGGCAGGCAGAAATCAATTTCGATGGCTAATACTTCGCGATTAAAATCATCCAGTAAATTGAATGTCCTGAATCGCCGACCACACATCAACGCATCATTCATAAAGTCCATTGACCAGCAATGGTTTGCCGTCGTTGGAACGGTCAATGGCTCCGGGTTTCGAGTAGGCAAGCGCTTTTTCCCACGCCGCCGCCTGTTTAAATTCAGCTCGCAATAAATGCGGTGTACCCGCTTATGATTCCAGTAGTGACCGCGCCGACGCAGTATTTTTAACAGCTTGCTAAAACCGTACGCCGGATATTGTTCGCTCGCCGTTTGCAGCGCCGCAATCACTGGATCGTCACGATGCACGTCAGGTCGGTAACGGTACACCGAATCACTGATTCCAAAGAGATGGCACGCGCGGCGCAAACTAACATCATGCTGATCTTTGGCGTAATCAACCAGCTCTCGTCGTACTGCCGCAGCTACAGCTTTTTTTCGATCACATCCTTCAGGATTTTGTGATCCAGACTGAGCTCGGCATACATTTGCTTAAGGCGGCGATTTTCTTCTTCCAGGTCTTTCAGGCGCTTAACATCCGACGCTTCCATGCCGCCGTATTTGCTTTTCCAGTTGTAGTAGGTTGCATCAGAGATGCCATTTTCCCGGCACACTTCTTTCACTACCCTGCCGCTTTCTATCTCTTTAAGGATTTTTACAATTTGTGTTTCAGTAAAACGTGACTTTTTCATAGGGGGCTCTCCGTTTGTGACAGTGTATGCCGGAGAACTCTAATTATGACTGACCCTAGTTTAGGGGATGGTTACATATGTGGATTACTTCCCCAGCCGTGGCATGAAAGAAAGCGTGGGCGATAGCTGGATTCCAAAGGGTGCCAGTTTTAAACAATACGATTTCACCGAAGGCATGAATTTAAAAGACCAAGTTCCGTTTGATGCAGAAGCATTAGCCAATACGATACAAACCAAATCCATCGTGAATGAAACGGAAGGCTGGGTGCAAAATGTGCCGCAAGCAGATATCGAAGCCCAGCTTGAAAATTTCCAAACACAACTAAAAACTTATATTGAAAACCAAAATCCAGATGCGACTGTTGGCGAAGTGCTCGGCTTGCAAGAAATCAAAATCCTGCCACCACGCCCACTCGCGGCAGGCGTGCCTTACAACCGTATCATCACCAGCCAAACGTTTAGCGAAGTTCCGAATAACCTTCGCCATAAGTTTAAATACTCCTTGGCAACAGAAAGCATGGGTTACACGATATTTTTGGTTGTGGAAACCTTTACGCAAGCTGTCAATAGTCGTCGAGACGCAATATGCTTGATTTGCTAACAATCCACGAACCAACCGCCCGCTTACTCGCTCGTGAAAGTGCTACACCCAGCCGCTCAGGCCTATTCAAAAAATGTGGGGGCTATTTTGTTGGGGAAGAAATGCTTTAGAAGACTCTGTTTTTGGGTAGATTTCGATAATACCCCAACGAAAAACGGATATTCCATATTCGTATAAATTAGTGACATGCACGTGCCAGTCCGCAGCCTTCGTCAGGGAGAACTACAAAACAAAACCCAGGGCGATAACAGCAGTGTGATTCGGGCGCGGGTGGAACAGGCGCGCGCGCGGCAAATCGCGCGGCAGGGTAAAGCCAATCACCAATTGAGTGCACCGGAACTGGAGCACCACTGCGTTTTAACTGAGGGCGATAAGGCATTGTTGGAGCAGGCGATTAATAAACTGGGGTTATCGACCCGCGCCTATCACCGAGTGCTGAAACTGGCGCGCACGCTGGCCGATATGGCTGCGCGCGATAATGTGAACACCGTCGATATCAGTGAAGCACTGAGTTACCGCACCCTTGATCGCCAAAGCAGCAATCAATAAAAATTAATTGAGCAGCAGATGTTGATGTGATGCCGACATCTGCAGCCAGTTGATAATTTCAGCATAGGATTTGGGTGCAGAAAAATAATAGCCCTGCATTAAATCGCAGCCCATTTCCTTGAGCCATTCTTTTTGCTCTTTGGTTTCTACACCTTCAGCGACAACTAACTTCCCAAGATTGTGCGCAAGCGTAATCATGGCCGAGACCAAACGTTTGTCGGTGTGGCTGCGATTTAATTCCTGCAGGAAACCCAAATCGATTTTTACCGTGCTGATCGGCAAGCGCTGTAAATGCAACAGCGATGAATTGCCCGCACCAAAACTGTCGAGTAAAAAATTAATCCCAAAAAATGACAGCGGCCGCATGCATAACGAAACTAATTCAATATTGTCGGCGAAAACCGTTTCGGAAATTTCAAATTCGATATCGCCAGGCTGAATATCGTTGTCAGCAAAAATGCGTGCAACTTCGTGCACCAGATTGTCATCTTTAAATTGGCGCATGGATAAATTGATCGCCATCATCAAGGGCCCACCCCAAAATTCCTGCAACAATTTTAAATCGTTGCACGCCTGGCGAATGGCCCAATAACCCAATGCGTTGATGATGCCGGTCTCTTCAGCGGTAGCGATAAAATCACTCGCATTTAAAATTCCCATACCGGGTTTATCCCAGCGCAGCACGGCTTCCAGCACGATCACCTTGCCCGTACTTACATCCACGCGTGGTGTGTAATGCAGGACAAACTGCTGTTTTCTAAGCGCCGCGCGCAAATCGGACTCAAGCCGCAATTGACGGCGTACATCCTGGTTCATCATCTCGGTAAAAAAGCGATAGCTGCTGCCGTCTTCCTGTTTGGCTTTGTACATCGCCATATCGGCATGTTTAAGCAGGGTGTCGGCATCGCGCCCCGCTTGCGGATAAATCGCAATGCCAATACTGCAACCCACCACCACTTCATGACCATTAATTTCGGCGGGCTGCTCGATGGCGGCAATGACTTTTTCAGCGATGTGTGCAACATCGGTATTGACCGCAATTTTTTGCAACAACAACGTGAATTCGTCGCCACCCATGCGCGCGACTGAATCGCTGCGGCGCAAACACGCATTCAAACGCTCGGCACAGATGCGGATAATCGCATCGCCCGCATCGTGTCCAAAATTGTCGTTCACTTGTTTAAAGCCGTTGAGGTCGATAAACATCAGGGTAAAACTGGCGTTGTCGCGCTCGGCCAAATTAATCGCATGTTCGAGGCGGTCGCGGAATAAAATGCGATTGGGTACATCGGTGAGTGGATCGTAATGCGCAAGGCGTGTGAGGTGTTGCTCGGTTTGTTTACGCTCGATGGCATAGCGCAGGGTGCGCTCTAATAACAGGTGATCGATTTGGCCTTTAATTAAATAATCCGCCGCGCCTGCCCGGATAGCTTCGCGGTCAACTTCGGTTTCCATTTCATCCGTCATCACCACAATGGGTGTCTGGCAAGCTTGCACGCGCGCTGCATTGAGCAGATCGCGGGCGCTAGTATCGCCCCAGTAATAATCGAGCAACGCCACATCAAATTCTTGCGATAAAATTTTATTAAGTGCGATATCCAGTTGGTCGCACCAGACAAGTTCGTACTCCACTTGGCGAATATGCGACAAAACCTCAGCGATGAGCAGGTATTCGCCCTGTTCACGGTCGATAAATAAAATTTTTATCTTGTTCTCCATCGCTCTCGATCCCTTTTAACTCGCGTTTTTATCCGAGTTGTTTGGCACTAAATTTCGCACTCAAAGCACCACAATGGTAACAGTCGCCTCAGGCAAACAAAACGCTTTGCTATATAACAAATAACCGCTACAAACTTTCCATGCTTACCTTGTAGTTATAGCGCCCAAGATCGCCGTTGCAAGCGCAGGAGGGCTTGTTAGAATGCTCGCCCATCTGCTCAAGGCCGCCACTGTGACCCAACTCAACCCCCGCCAAAAAGAAGCCGTGCTCTATATCGATGGACCATGTCTGGTGTTGGCCGGTGCGGGCAGCGGCAAGACCAGCGTAATCACACGCAAGATCGCCTATCTGATTGAACAGTGCGATATGCCTGCGCGCCACATAGCCGCACTCACGTTTACCAATAAAGCCGCGCGCGAGATGAAAGAGCGCGCCAGCAAATTGGTCAAAGGCAGTGCCTCTAAAGGCCTGACGGTTTCTACCTTCCACAACCTCGGCTTGAACATTATCCGCCGCGAGCACAAAAGCCTCGGTTTCAAACCCGGCTTCTCCATTTTTGACTCTGAAGATGCACGTTCGCTACTCAAGGAACTGATGCTCAAAGAGGGCGATCTGGATAACGACCATATCGATCTGGTGCAGAACCAAATCTCCAACTGGAAAAATGACCTGGTCAATCCGGCACGCGCCTTGAGTATGGCGCAAAGCCCCGGCGAGCAGACCATCGCGATTATTTACCAGCGCTACAACCAGGCTCTGCGCGCCTATAACGCGGTGGACTTCGACGACCTGATCCTGATCCCAGTCGAGTTATTCCAAACCAATGCCGAGGTGCTTGCCCGTTGGCAGCGCAAAATCCGCTACCTGTTGGTGGATGAATACCAAGACACCAACTCCAGCCAGTACCTTTTGGTGCAGCTTATCGTCGGCAACCGCGGTGCACTCACCGTGGTGGGCGATGACGACCAATCCATCTACGCCTGGCGCGGCGCGCGGCCGGAAAATATGAGTCTGCTCAAACAGGATTATCCAAGTTTGCGGGTAATCAAACTGGAGCAAAATTACCGCTCCACCAGCCGCATCCTGCGCGTGGCCAACCATCTGATCGCCAACAACCCGCATGAATTCGACAAGGCGCTGTGGAGCGAGATGGGCTTGGGCGATCCGATCCGGGTAATCCGCTGCAAAAACGAAGAGGCTGAGGCCGAGCGCGTAGCTACCGAGATCATCACCCAACGCTTGCAGAAGCAATACAAATTCCGTGACTTTGCGGTGCTCTATCGCGGCAACCACCAAGCGCGCCTGCTGGAGATGAAACTGCAACATCACCAGATTCCCTACAAGATGAGCGGCGGCTCCTCATTTTTTGCTAAAACCGAAATCAAGGATGTAATGGCCTACTTGCGCTTGATCGTCAACCCAGACGACGACAACGCTTTTTTGCGCATCATCAACACCCCACGCCGCCAGATTGGCACCAGCACGCTGGAAGCTTTGGGCGGCTATGCGAGCGAACGCGAAATCAGTTTATTTGCCGCACTGGATGAGCTGGGCTTACAGAGTCGCATTCCCGAAAAAAACCTTGAACGTTTGCAACGTTTTGCGCACTGGGTCAAACAAGTTACCCAAAATTCTCGCGGCGAAAAACCGGTTGATGCGATCCGCGAGATGTTAAGCGACATAGATTACGAAGGTTGGCTACATCAGAACTCCGCCAGCAGTAAAGCGGCGGAAAAACGGCTGGAAAACGTGTTTTACCTGATCGAGTCGCTGCAAAAGAGCCTCGACAAAACCGCCAATGACGATGAAGACGAAGAGTCGCGTATTGAAGACGCTATCGCCAAATTGGTATTGCGCGATTTAATGGAGCGGCAGGAAGAGGAAGATTTGAGTGATCAGGTGCAGTTGATGACACTGCACGCCTCCAAAGGTCTGGAATTCCCCCACGTATTTATGGTGGGCATGGAAGAGGACCTGCTACCCCATCGCAACAGTATTGAAGACAATAATATTGAAGAAGAAAGGCGCCTGACTTACGTGGGCATCACCCGTGCGCAACGGACGCTATCGATGACACTCGCGGGCAAGCGCAAGCAATTTGGCGAGATGAGTGAGACCACCCCCAGCCGCTTTTTGGATGAGCTGCCGAAAGAAGATGTGGAATGGGAAGGCTTTGGCGAGCAGAGTGCGGAGAAAAATCTGGCCAAGGGTGAGGAGACCTTATCCAGTTTGCTCAACTTGTTCGATTGAGATTGGCTTCAACTGCACTGGCATCCAAAAACAACAAAGGCGACCCAAGGTCGCCTTTGTCACATCGAAGAAGCTAATTACTTGCTGCCATCCAACATGTAATCCACTGCACCTTTGATTTCATCATCGCTGCAAGCCGCACACATACCCTTGGGTGGCATGGCATTGAAGCCGCCAATTGCATGGGTATAAAGCGTGTCTTTGCCTTTGGCAACGCGCGGAGCCCAATCGGCGGCAGTACCGAACTTAGGCGCGCCCATCACGCCGGCACCGTGGCAGGTGGTACAAAAACCGGTGTACACATCCTTACCAGATTTTGGACCCGCTGCAGCGGCAGGTGCCGGAGCGGCAGCACATTCTTCACCCTGCATGCAGGTGCTGCCCACGGGAGCGATGCGCGCCTGGACTTCATCGTCATTGGCAATGGCAGTACCGCTCACCATGGCAGTCATTAACAGGATTCCGAACAATTTTTTCATGTGGCTCACGGCTTTTTCCTCGTTGGTATAAGGCCGCTGAAACTCTGTTCCAGCTTGCCCGTTGTAAATTCAGGGAGATATGGCGATCTTTGGGCGCGCATTATAGCGGCAAATACCCACACAGGCGATGGCAGTATTTAATAGTCGTTACAAGAATCTTATGGCGATTTGATCTGCCACAACCAACTGTTATGCTTATTGCCACGACTTATACCTCCGCATAGGATTCTGGCCGGTATGGAATATAACAGCGTCACCTTTGTTGCCTACTTTAGCGCTGCAGTCGTTTCTGCCCTGCTGACAGCTACCTATTTGTTCCAACTGGTGCGCAAACAAAAAACCTGGTTGTTCGCCGGGGCTGCCGCTGTGCATACGCTGCATCTCGGCGCTATCGCCCTGTCCTTTTCCGAACAATCTATCCCACTTTATCTACTGATTATTTTTGAATATTTGCATTTTAATGCCTGGGTTTTCTGCATTGGGCTGAGCCTCAAACACAATACCCAACGCAGACAACTACCCGCCAGCCTGCAATTGCTGTTTAGCGGTGGCTGGCCGATTACCGCGCTGGCGATTGCAATGCTATTCATTCCCAATATGAACCAGGCGGGATTATCCGTGTGGTTCGCGCTGGGATTGGCGGTTATCGCACTGGTCAGCGTTGAGCAACTCTATCGCTACGCTGCCGAGAATGATCGCCAGATCAAATTGCTGTGTATGAACCTGGCGGCGATTTTCCTCTACGACATCTATCTATTTACCCACGCACTCATCTTCAAAGGGCTCGACCCCATGCTCTGGCAGTCGCGCGCTGCGGTCTCCATCGCCACCTGCCTGTTTATGGCGCTGGGCGGCATGCTGTTATTGCAGCGCAATGACCGCCCAGCGAACTTCAACCTCTCGCGCCCGATCGCCTTTTACACTACCTCACTGGTCGGCGTGGGCGTATTAATTACCGTACTTTCGCTCGGCGGTTACTACGTGCGCCTTTACGGCGGCAACTGGGGCACCGTCTTTTATAGCCTGTTATTGGTCGGCGCTGTATTGCTGATTGCGACTGTGTTCATTTCCAGCCGTATACGTATGAAGTTATCGGTCCTGATCAATAAACACCTGTTCCGCTATAAATACGATTATCGCAACGAATGGTTGCGCCTGATCAACTATCTTGCCCAACCGGCTGAGACTAGTGAGGTCAACCAACGTGCCTTTTTTGCCGTTGCCTCTACTACCAAGGCTCCTAGTGGAGCCATCTGGCTGCGCAAACAGGGATTTTATGAGCCGGTCTATCGTGCCAATCTACCCAATTTTGTCGATCTGCAGGAAGAGCCGGTTGATAGCCCCTTCTGCCGCGCTTTTATTGAATCCGAGTGGGTGTTCATCCCCGATAGCGGCGACAACGAAGCGCTCAGCCAGCACAATGAATTGCTACCCCACTGGGCGCACAATATTCCCGACCTCTGGCTGATGTTCCCCTTGATTGTCGGCGAGGAGCTGGTAGGTTTTATGGCACTGACCAAACCCGGCGGCGATGAAACGCTCACCTGGGAAGATCTGGACTTGCTCAAAACCATGGGGCGCCAGATCGCGAGCTACCTCAAGCGCCATCAACAGGCGGAGCAATTGGTGGAAGGCCGCCAGTTTGATACTTACAACAAGCTGGTCGCGTTTATTATCCACGACCTAAACAATTTGATTGCGCAGCAGGCACTGGTCGTGCGCAACGCCGAAAAACACAAAGGTAATCCAGCCTTCTTTGAAGATGCGATAAAAACCATCAGCAACTCAGTGGATCGCATGAACAACCTGCTCAGAAAGCTGCGCCGCGATGACTCGGATCTGGTGAAACGCCTGTCGATTACCGAGGTAGTGCAGCAGGCCATCAACGAATGCCAGCGCAGCAGCCCAACACTCACGGCGGATATACAACCCAACTATCGCACCATTAATGCCGATCAAGTGCGATTAGTGATGACCATCACCAACTTCATCAAAAATGCGCAGGAAGCCACGCCTGACAGCGGAAAAGTTCATGTTACACTGCAAATCAATAACAACTCGGCCGTCATCATCATTGCAGATACCGGCTCGGGTATGGATTGGGATTTCATCCACAACCGCTTATTCAAACCCTTTGAGACCACCAAATCCGGCAAAGGCATGGGCATTGGCGTCTACCTGTCGCGCGAATATATTAGCGAGCTGAGCGGCACATTGAATGTCGCCAGCGAGCCGGGCGAAGGCACCACTATTACCATTACCCTCCCGCTGAACAAGGATTAGCGCAAACGCATGAGTAAATCGACCGTTTCCAAACCTATCTTATTAATTGTCGAAGATGACACTGGCTTGCAAAGCCAATTGCGCTGGCATTTTGACCAATACGAAACCGTCGTCGCCGACAACCGCCAGGACGCCATTGCCGCCCTGCGCCTACATGAAGCCGCTGTAATTATCCAGGATTTGGGGCTGCCGCCCGATGAGGACGGCGTCGATGAAGGCTTTAAATGCATCCAGGATATTTTGCGCATCTCACCTAACAGCAAAGTTATCGTGATGACCGGCAAAACCGACCGCGACAACGCCCTGCGCGCAGTGGCTATGGGCGCCTACGATTTCTACCAAAAACCGGTTGATCCCAATACGCTCGATTTAATTGTGCAGCGCGCCTTTCATATCCACGAACTGGAAGACTACAACCGCCGCATCAGTTTGTCGCAGCAGGAGCCGCTGGAAGGCCTAATTACCAATGATCCGCAACTGCTGAAAATTTGCCGTCAGCTCGAAAAAATCTCGCCTACTACCGTCACCTGCACCCTGCTCGGGGAAAGTGGCACCGGCAAAGAAGTGATGGCACGCGCCATCCATCAACTAAGCCCACGCAAGGCCAAACGCTTTGTCGCCATTAACTGCGCGGCGGTGCCCGAGAACCTGATCGAGAGCGAACTTTTCGGTTACGAAAAAGGCGCATTTACTGGTGCCAACAAAACCACCATCGGCAAAGTAGAAACAGCCAATGAGGGAACCCTGTTTCTCGATGAAATTGGTGACATGCCTCTCAATTTGCAAGCAAAGCTTTTGCGCTTTTTGCAAGAACGGGTTATTGAACGCGTGGGCGGACGCTCCGAAATTCCTGTCGATGTGCGCGTGATCTGCGCCACCAACAAAAACCTTGAAGAGATGGTCAAAGTCGGCAGCTTTCGCGAAGACTTGTTCTATCGTATTTGTGAAATGACAGTAATGATTCCGCCGCTGCGCAATCGCCTCGGTGACAAGGTTTTACTCGCGCGCCATTTCAAACTTAAATTTGCCAAGGAACACGGCCAGAATGTCACCGGCTTTACCCCCGACGCCATAGCCGCAATAGAAAATTATTCCTGGCCAGGCAACATTCGCGAGATGGAAAACAAAATAAAACGCGCTGTGATTATGGCCGATGGCAAGCACATCACGCGTGAAGATTTGGGCTTGGCCGAAGCCGGAGAGTTGTCGCTTAACTTACGTCATGTACGTCAGGAAGCAGAACGAGGTGCCATTTTACGCGCACTCAGCATGACCGATAACAATATTTCAGCCGCAGCCAAATTGCTCGGTGTAACGCGGCCAACGTTTTATGACTTGATCAAAAAATACGATATGAATCAGGAATATCTGGTTAACAACGGCGACTCGGGCAATGCAGATAAAGAAGATTAACCAACGCTAGCCTGGCAAGGTCTCCATCAGTCTCCGGACAGAGAGTTGCATTGTTGGTATCGCGCTCAGAAACAATCGATATATACAATTACCTTTAATCGCGCATTGTTTGTCACAAAAACTGGATACTTAATCGCGAAATCTAAAAAAAAAGATGGAACTGGCAACCGACCAATTCATAAGTGCTAATACTGGTTTGTTGCAAATTTGAATCATTGAAGAGCTAATTTAAACATCGCAGGTGTAAATAGATGTGCAAGTGCGCTAATAAATTGTTATGTATCCTTCCTTTAGTGTGGCTTGCCGCTACCCTTACCGCCTGTGGTGGCGCTGCATCCGGTGATGGAGACAGCACTACCAGCACAATAAATAAACCAACGATCAGTTCAATTGCTGCCAGCAGCATCATGGAACAGAGTTCATCTTCAAGCCAGTCTTCCAATGCTGAACCCACTTCTACTTCAAGCATCAGTCAATCGTCCAGCTCTGTTTACTCACGTATACCGCGGTCAAGTAGCGCATCTGTCTCATCGCAAAGCAATGGATACGATACCACTCCACCGACTGTAACAGAGTTGCACCTCTACCGACTGTCAGAGCGAAGCATTACCCTGATATGGGATGACGCAATGGATAATGTGGGAATCAGCCACTACACCATTAAACGCGATAATAAACTCATCGCGATTGTTGATTATCCTGCACAAATGTTCGCCGACCAAAACCTGCTACCCGCCACCGATTACACCTACGCTATTGCCGCTTTTGACACAGCGGGTAATGATTCAGGTGATTCTATGGCATTCAGCATACGCACACTCGCTTTGGCAAATAGCAGCACCGCCAGCACTAATTCAAGCGCAAGTGCAAAATCCAGCAGCTCCCTGCACTCGAGCTTAAAATCCAGTAGCAGCTCCCTGCGTTCAAGCTCAAGCTCAAAGTCCAGCACGAGCATGTCTAGCAGCAGTAGGCCAAACTCAAGTGCAAGCTCACAATCCAGCAGCGCATTCTCCAGTGCGAGTTCCAAATCAAGCAGCGCTTCCTCAACAGCCAGCAGTGCTGCAATAGAAACTATCACCATCACCTGGGGACATCCAAACCAACGGGAGGATGGCTCTTATCTGGAGCTCGAAGACATAGGCGGTTACGAAATTCGCTATCGTAAACCTACAGGCGCACGCTACACCTACATTAACTTGAACGGTAATCGCACAACGGAGTATATATTTACTGGCCCGGTGCGGGATCTGGAGTTTGAAATTGCAGTGTTTGATACAACGGGTTTGTACAGCCGTTACATTAAAATCACTCGTTAGTACACCAATATAGAGCTAGGCTTTTTTTGTTTGGTCGCGTTATTATGAACTGCCTCACACTTTATCGGACTCAATAGCGCGCCTTACTATGGATTTAAGCAATAAACTCCTCCGGCTTCGCACGGCCATGCCTATTTTTGTAGCGATTCTGTCGGTGGCCTTATGCTATTTGCCAAGTTTGACTACCCTTTGGAAAAAATGGGTGTTGTGGGACCAGGATTTAGCACACGCACTGCCAACCCTTGTAGTGATGTTTACACTCCTCATCTATCGCAATTATCAGCAAACCGGCATCCACATTGCAAAAACCCCATGGTACTGGTTGCAACTAATCGCCATCGGCAGCTGTTCGTTGCTCTGGTATCTATTTGAAAGCCTCAGCATAAGTTTACCTGCTTACGCCCTTATCATTGCACTGATAGCATTGACCATCAGTGCAAGCCTTTCATTTCAGGTATTGCGCGCAGTACTTCCCTATTTAGGATTGCTAATTTTTACTATCCCCATTTGGGGAGAACTCAATCGCACATTAGTAGAACTCAGTAGTCTTATGGTTGGCGAGGCAGTTAAGCTCAGTCGCATGACTGCACTTATCGACGGCAGCAATATTTTCCTCCCAAGCGGAACTATTTTTATTGCAGATGGCTGCTCTGGATTGCGCTATCTGACAGTTGCCCTGTTAATTGGCTACATTCTCGCGTTAGTCAATAATTACCGGGTGCCGCAAGCGCTAACCACCATATTGTTAGCGCTATTACTTGGGCTGTTTGCCAATTGGTTGCGCATTTATTTACTGGTATTGATCGGTTACGTTACTGAAATGCAAAGCAGCTTGATGCGCGACCACGAAACATTTGGTTGGGTTGTATTTGCGATGATTTTGATTCCCAGCATCTACTTTGCCCCTATCGCGAAACAGCAGTCAGTCACTATCGCAATTCCTCGATCATCATTGTTGCCTCTGTTGCCGTTATTGATCGGGCCTCTATTGCTCCATTTTAGCCCCGAACCAAAAACAGGTACCCAGCCACTCAGCCTACAGCACCTCGCCCACTATCAAATACCCGCAACTAGCGTTATAGGGGCGCGACTGAGCACAGATTTCCCTGGCACCAAAGTACAACAACAATTTGGCATTGATGGCACCTCACTGCAGGTCGATTTATTTACCCATATCACCAGTAGCAAAAAAGAAGAAATAGTGCCCTACATCGGCAGGCTGATTAACAGTTCCCAGTGGAATAATGAGCAGCAACTGAACCTGACAACTGCAGGAGGACAATCGTTTGATACGAGAGTTTTCCGGAGAGTGGGGAGCCAAATACGCATATTGGTTGCCAGACAATATGTAGTTGGCCGCTACCAGACGGCTAACTATTTCTATGCCAAATTAATCCAAATTTTTGCCAAGGCAGCGGGCGATAATTATTTTGGATTACTGGTAGTACAGGTGAATTGTGCTGCCGATTGCAACGAGGAAATTGTCAGGATTCAACCTGCGCTAGATAAAATTGCCGCAATACAATAGCTCATCCACTGCGTAGGATGAACTATTTTCCAGATGCAGTTGACGTGCGGTCTCAGGCCGTGCGCAATAGCGCCACTATTTTCTCACGGTGATATTCAGTTACCCCATCATGAGTGGGCAGACTAATGAAGCGCTGCGCAAAATCGCACGCATTATCCAGTGCCGCAGGCACAGTCACACGACCATCCACACCACTGATTGCATCGATTGCCGTTTGATACATCGCTGTTGCACCTAGCCCTTCCCGCTGCAGACGCACAAGCAATTTATCCCTGCGTGCAACACTGGCACACAATAAAGGGTAACGCAGCAAACGCCGCGCGCGCGCGCTTTCCAGCGGCATCATTTGCTGCAGCCCACCAACCGCAGCTGCCGAGCTGTAATGCTCACCTATATTCGTAAATCGCTCACTGTAGCGATGAAAATTTTCTTTTAATAACGAAGCACGAAAATGATCCAAAGCCAGGATTTCTTCCAAAGCGATATACACTGTCCGACCCAAATGCAGTAAAGGATTACGGTTCAACAGCAAATACAATTGTGGTGTTAACAACCAATTATAAGCGCGCATTTTTAACGGCAGGAGCGCAGACACAGAATGCGATGGCTCAATCTGCTTACTCACACGCGATGCCAAAGGTGTAGATGCTAACAACAAACCACCACCTAACAAACTGAGCGGTTTACCGCGCCCAAATGAAAATACGACATAATCCGATTCAAAAATGGCTTCGCTTTTTTGTGCTGGGAACCATTGTGCATTATCTTCGATCAGACGGGCACGCAAGCCCAAACCTTCAATTAACTGTCGCAGATCTGCAAGCCGCTCAGCAATACCCAAAAAATTGACCGCAATAATCGCCACAACTCGATCATCCAGATGCGCGCGCAATTGCTCGCAATCATAAGTGGGATCATTAACGCTAATATCAATTGCAACCGGCTCAATACCCGCATACACACAAGCAGCCACCAAATCCGGGCAACAATAACCGGGAATAATGGCGCGCGGCTGTTGCACACCAGGAAATTGCTCTCTTGCATCCATTAGTGCCAACGCCAGTGCCGAGGTACCCGAATCAACCCAATAAGAATGCATAGTAAAAAAATCTTGCACAGGATTTTCCTGATACTTGCGCAAACTAATTTTATTTCCTGCTGGAGGAAGGTCGCCGTGGATAATCATCGCGCGGAGGGTTTCCAGGTTGTCATGCGCTGGCCAGCAACAAATTTAATGGCTGCATCGAGCAGGGCAACATTGACTTGCACAAAGAAGTACACCAGCTTGACGATAGCAATAGTGCGCAGGTTTGGTAAAAAATGAGCCACTACAGCGAGGCCGTAGAATGCTAGTTGCGCGGAAAATAATAAAAAGTAGAACACACTGTTATCAGCGATAAATGCATTTAATAAAAAGGCCGCCAATAAAAACCAAGGGGTTAGCCAGCGCATCAATTTATGTGAAATCACCTGAAAGGCAAACAAACCAAACTTACCAATATTCAGCACTTCTGCGTGGCGCGCAAGCCCGGTCATACCGCGAATTACCGTGCGAATTTTGCGTTGATACTCTTTAGAGGGATCTTTTAGATCCTGATAAAAACCCAACACATCAGGCGCGGTTACGGCCCGCAATCCTGCTTTCGCGGTGTTGAGTGCGGTATTAAAATCGCTCGGTGAATGAATATCCCACTCATTGCACAGGGATTTACGCACCGCAAAAAAAGAACCGCTCAAACCCACCAGCCCAGCCAATTTTGATTCCTGCTGACGCAACCACATTTCATATTTTACATAGGCACCCTCACCGGCAACCGAACCATCCTGACTAATGAAACGGTCCTCGCTCGACACAGCGCCCACATGTGGATCGGTAAAATAGGCCACTAATTTTTGAATGGCATCGGAAGGTATTTCAGTGGCGACATCACTAAAAACCACAATATCTCCATTAGCAAGATTAATTGCACACTGTTGCGCATGCTCTTTACCCAGCCGCTCAGGAGCGCGCACCAAACGCACTTTGCGCTCAGCATATTCGCGCACTATGTCATCGGTTTTATCTTCCGAACAATCGGACGCGATAATAATTTCAAACGCAAAATCACCAGCGAGTAATTGCAGACTGTTTTCGATTTTTGCGCGAATTCGATGCTCTTCGTTATAGGCAGTCACGATCAATGACACGCTGTTTACCGCTGCCATTTGTTGCGTTGAGGTGCCGCCTCTTTTTATACTCTTTTTGGCAAGCAAAACTCGCAGCACCAAGGGATAAATAAAATAACTATAAACAGCAGCAATACCAAATAACCAAAATAAAAATGTTAACATTCCAACCCCTTGACCTGTCCTTAACTTTTCCAGTGAATATTCGACATCATGCACCTGCCTATGACGAACCCTGACACAAACCTTGAGACTCAATTGCCGATTTTAACCTCTCACCCGAGGGTTTTGCACATCATTTCTGGCGATCTCTGGGCGGGCGCAGAGGTGCAAGCCTATACCTTGCTCACATCAATGAAGGATCAATGCGAATTATTGGCAGTATTGATGAATCACGGTGAACTGGCCGATCGATTGATACAAGCAGGGATAAGCGTAGAAATTATCGATGAGCGCCAGATCAGCAGCCTGAAAATTTTTACCCGCCTTTGCGCAATCATCCGCCGTTTTGACCCAGACCTCATTCACACCCATCGCCAAAAAGAAAATATCCTCGGATCGCTTGCCAATACACTTGCCAGCCGATGCTTACGCCCGCATTTTTGGCAGCGCAGCGCCTCCGTGCGAACAACTCATGGAGCCCCCGAGCACAGCGCATCCGGCATCAAGAAAATACAAGTATGGCTAGACCATTTCTGTGGCAACTATTTGCAAGATGCCATCATTTCAGTCTCTGCCGATCTGGCAACAAAATTGTGCAATATATTTCCCAAGCGCAAAATCCATATTATTAAAAACGGAATAGATGTAGACAGATTACAACAAGCGGTTCCCGCTACCGATATACGCACAGCACAGCCCAATGCTATCCATATAGGCATTGTTGGACGCCTGGAACCCGTCAAACGGGTCGATATTTTTCTTCGAGCCGCACAACTCCTACTCAAACAAACATCTACAGCAATACACTTCCATGTTATTGGCGATGGCAAACTCGCCGCAGAACTTCAGTTGCTTGGCCACGAGCTCGCACTGGGGCATTCAGTGAGCTTTCACGGCCACCGCACTGACCCCGCGCAAGTTATAGCTGCGCTCGATATGGTAGTCATCTGCTCTGACCACGAGGGCACACCCATGACCGCATTGGAAACACTCGCACTCGGCAAACCCTTGATTGCGCACAGTGTTGGCGGCCTGGTTGAAATACTGGCGGATTATCCGGATCTGCTCGTAACAGACCACAGCCCTGCAGGTTATAGCAATAAAATATTGCAGGTTATGCACACCAAGCCCCGTGTGCAGCTGAAAAAGGCTTACACCAGCCATACCAATGCCGCTGCGACTCTCGCGCTCTACCAAAAATTGATACGGCATTAATGTCGGATAGTTTTACACTACTGAAAAGTATCTGGATGTATGGCGCCCACGCGTCGCCAGCAACAATTTCTTAGCATGGTGTGTGATAGAATTCCGCACCGGTAAACCGCTGCACCCAGCAATTTACCACCAGCCAGGGAAATGATAGAGACAACATCGCCGTAGATGCGCTTGTTATCTATCGCCACGTTGAGATAAAAGGTTTTTGATACATGTATATCCTGAATATTATCCGCAGCATTTACGCCGTGCTCAGCAGAGAGCAAAAACTGCGGATGCTATTGATGCAATTTTTCTTTCTTTTCTCTGCAGCCGTGCAGGTGGTTGGCATCGCCAGTATCGCCCCCTTTATTGGCATCATATCCAATCCGGAATCCATTCAAACCAATCGCGCCCTTGCCGCGCTCTATGAGTATGGCGGCTTCCAATCTAACCAGGAATTCATTACCGGTTTTGCCTTACTGTCAATTGCGATGATTTTTATTTCCAATTTTGTCAGCGCATTGACCATCTGGCTGCAATTTAAATTTTCGATTTATCTCGGCAGCAATTTGCAATGCCAGTTGTTTGAAAAATCCATTCGACGGGATTATTTATTTCACAAAACCACGAACTACAACAAGCTGATATCCACAATTTCCGCCGATGCACCGCGCTTTATCTACATGGTGCTACAACCTTATTTGTTAATGTGCAGTCAATTATTTATTGCACTCATTATTCTGGTGGGCCTGTTATTTCTCGATCCTGTAGTCGCGGTTGGTTCGGCTCTGGTGGTAGGTGGCGCTTACTTGTGTACTTACTGGCTGATAAAAACATCCCTGCGTGCCCACGGTGACATTATTACCAAACGCAACAAAGTGGTTCAATCAATCATGTCGGAATCCTTTATCGGAATCAAAGACATCAAATTAAATGCACTTGAAGCAAAATACACCCAACAATATCTCGCCGCCAATAAACAAGGGCTGGATTCCAGCGCTTACATTGCACTCTCGGGTGACTTACCACGCTTTGCTATTGAAACAGTTTCATTCAGCGCCATACTCTTATTTGCCGTATGGCTTCTCAGTGGGAGCAATGAAAGTACCAACGTCGTATCGCTCTTGAGTGTTTATGCGCTTGCAGGATACAAACTCTTGCCCACTATGCAGCAAATTTACAAATCGGTTTCCAGCATGAGTGCAAATGGTGGCGTTGCCATTTTTTTGCGTAAGCAACTGGATTTTGATACACCAAACGACGAAAAAACTGATGTTCCGGCCATCGCCGATGTGACTGAGATTGAACTGAAAAACATCAGTTATCACTATCCCAAAGCCAATAAACCTGCACTGGATGATGTCACCGTCAAATTTACCAAAGGCCAGCTCAACACTATTGCCGGGCCTTCGGGCTCAGGAAAGTCCACACTAGCCGACATTATCCTCGGCCTCTTGCCACCAGCTAGCGGCCAACTTTTTACTAACCACAAGCCAACTGCTGGCAAAGATTTAATCGCTTACCAACGCACGATCGGCTACGTACCCCAACATATTTTTATTCTCGATGGTGACGTGATTACCAATGTCGCTTTTGGTGTAAATCGTGAAGACGTCGATATTGCGCGAGTTAAAACTGCCTTGCAGCAAGCCAATGCCATGGAGTTTGTCGAAAAACTTCCCAAGGGTTTGGAAAATGATCTGGGGCAAGATGGAAAGTTACTCAGTGGCGGCCAGCGCCAGCGCATAGGCATCGCGCGCGCACTCTACCGGAATAATAAAATTCTGGTTCTGGATGAGCCTACTAGTGCATTGGATATAGATTCAGAACACGAATTGATGCAGCTGCTAAACGAATTAAAACATGACCGGTTGATTATTGTTATTTCCCATCGCCCTGCCGCGATAAAATTATCGGATAAGATCACTGTTATTGCCGATGGAAAATTGATTGCCAATGATAGCTACTCTGCCCTCTATGAAAGCGATAGTTACTTTCGCAATATGATTGAAAAAGGTTCGATCAATACAGGCTCGCAAAATGAGTGAGCCATCATTAATGCCACTGGTTAGCGTAATAATACCTACGTTTAATCGTGCGCATATGATTGGAGATGCATTGGAGTCTGTATTCCAGCAAACTTACAAAAATATCGAAGTACTAGTTATTGATGACGGCTCGACCGACAGCACACAAGATGTCATAGCAAATCTTAATGCTTCTTGCGTACGCTATATCAAACAGAAAAATGCCGGGGCATCGGCAGCAAGGAATCACGGCATAACACTCAGCAAAGGCGATTATGTTGCTTTTTTGGATTCAGATGATATTTATGAAAGCAAATGTATAGAGGCGAAAGTGGCCATCGCCCTGGCAGATGACGACTGTGTGTTGGTAGGTGGTGGCTGCAGCTACTTCGATGAACATTCAAAAAACTGTATTGCAGATACTCCAGCACGAACCTTAGTAACTTATGAGGATCTTTGCATTTTTACTGCATTCCCTGGCGCCACATCCAATATATTTGCAAAGCGTACAGCGATAATTGCGGCGGGCCCATTTGTTACATCGCTATCGAATTCTGAGGATCGTGACTTTCTACGCAGGCTAGTAAAACAGGGAAATACAAAAAGTTGTAACTTTAATACCATATCAATGCGCATTCATTCAGGGCTGCGCCCCAACAGACACAAACAAAAACAGTATGCTGACCGAGAGTGGATCAGTGCGCAAATACCTGAAAAAAACTTGCGCCAAAGATCAAGAGCTTGGAACGCCATGGTGATGGCGAACTTGTACTGGAGTGAAAATCAAAAATTGTCGGCAATCGCATGGTGGATAAAGTCGTTTCTGATATATCCAGGCAGCGTACATCCCGAACGCCCGAGATTAAAAGCGATATTAAGGAACTATTCACCAAATAGTTATTACCCGGAAACTGTCACAAGCTTAAACACTAAATGAATCAAAAATGCACGCACTGATTATAGCCACCAAATTTCCCAACACCATCCAACCCTGGCTGGCCAATAGTACTGCCCAGGTTGTAAAGCATGGTGGTAGTGTCACCATCTTCTCGATGACGCAGGGAGATCAAAACTATTCTTCCGTTGTTGATGAATTCCACTTAACTCAAGCAACAGAATATTTAAACTTTGATGGCAAGAACAAATTATTCGCCATCGCCAATAATTTTTTAAATCCATTTAATATAGTAAAAAGCCTGCGCGGATTATTTTCTGCGCCGCATTATTTTTCAAAACATAAATCCCTGGCCAGCAATTTTATTGGCGCACTGGTATTAGCCCCGCATTTCATCAAACGCGATATAGACATCATTCATTCGCATTTTGAAATCACCGGACACCTACTACTGCCAGTTATCAGAGCACAAAAAGCACCCTTTGTAATTACTTTTCACGGCCTGCCCCCACCCGGGGTCTCGACGATTCCAGCGGTGATGCGCAGTGAGTATGTCGAAGCCGCTGATATTATTTTGGTCAACACTGAATTTGCCAAGAAGCAGTATATGAGCTTGGGAGCACCGGCCGAAAAGATTGCGATTATTCCACAGGGAATAGTAACCAGTGAGTTTGTTTTTAGTGCTAAACCAAAACCCGCTAATGCTCCGGTAGAACTCCTTACAGTCGGCAGGTTTCATACGGACAAGGGGCAGCAATATGTTCTACAAGCACTGCCAAAGCTTATTGAGCTTGGCTACAATCTTCATTACACCATGGTGGGTGCAGGCCCAGAGCGTGACAATCTGGAGAAAATGATTGTTACGTTAAACTTACAAAAACATGTGACGCTTTACACCAGCATCAGCGAACAAAAGCTCAAAGAGATTTATTCCCGCGCGCATATTTTTGTCTTCCCAAGCCTCACCGACAAAACGGGATTTCATGAAGAAACCCAAGGCGTCGCGATTCAAGAAGCACAAGCCTCCGGATTGATTGTCATTGCCACTAAAACCGGAGGCATACCTGAGTGTGTTGAGGACGGTCAATCTGCATTTTTAGTAGAAGACCGCAATCCCACAGTAATGGCTGACAAGATCCAATGGATAATTGACAATCCACAACAGTGGAATGAATGGCAACACAATGCCCGCCAGTATGTCGAAACCCATTTTGATATTGATGTGATTGGCAAACGGTTAATGAAAATATATGCCGACACCATCACCCGACATCAACAACATCAAGGATAATTGCTATGAACAACGATGAAAAAAGTCCTTACGAAATAAAATCCACTGAACTGGCTTCTGCAGCAGTGTGGCACAACATGAAAATTACACCGGCTCAACGTGCAGCACTCTTGCAACAAAAGCCCTGCTGTATTTGGTTGACAGGATTGTCCGGTGCAGGCAAATCAACAATCGCCAATGCGCTGGATGCACTTCTACACAATCAAGGCAAAAAATCCTTTTTGCTGGATGGCGACAATTTACGTCATGGACTGAATAAAGATTTGGGTATGAGTGAAAGCGATCGCGCCGAAAATATTCGCCGCGTCGGTGAAGTCGCCAAATTATTGGTCGATGCAGGTCTGATTGTGGTTTGCGCATTTATCAGCCCATACCGCCGCGACCGTCAAATGGTTCGCTCTATTTTCGGCCATGGCAACTTTATTGAAGTGTTTGTTGATACACCGCTCGATGTCTGCGAATCGCGCGACCCTAAAGGGTTGTACAAAAAGGCGCGCCAGGGGATTTTGAAAAACTTCACTGGCGTTAGCGATCCTTACGAAGCGCCTCAATCGCCTGAGCTCACTATCGATACCTCCCGTTATAGTGTCGAGGAATGCACCACCCAAATTTTTAAAATTCTCAGCCTCTAATCTCACTGGGCACAGGAAATAGCAATGCTTAATGCAATTAATTTTGATGATGTTATCAAGCTCGCCAAACAGGCCGGCGCCGCCATAATGGAAATTTATAACAGGGATTTTTCAGTGGATATGAAAGCCGATGAGTCGCCGCTGACGGAAGCAGATCTGGCATCACATCATTGCATTGTCGATGGCCTGAAAAAAATAACACCGCACATTCCTGTGCTCTCTGAAGAGAGCACAACCATTGCATGGCAGGAACGCAGCCAATGGCAAAGCTACTGGCTAATTGATCCGCTGGACGGCACCAAGGAGTTTATTAAACGTAATGGTGAATTCACGGTAAATATTGCACTGATTGTTGAACAGCAACCCGTTTGGGGCGTAGTTTATGCACCGGCCAAAGCATTGCTCTACTACGGTGGTCAACTGCACGCAGGCAGCGTAAAAGAAAGCGCAGAAGATAAAACAGCAATCCATGTAAAATTACTGCCAGAATCGGCGCGGGGATGGAAAATTGTTGGCAGCAAATCACACCAAAGCGATGAGTTTGCACAGTTGGTAAAACGTTTTGACCAACCCGATATTGTCAATCTTGGCAGCTCACTTAAAATCTGCATGGTGGCCGAAGGCAGTGCTGATTTATATCCACGCCTTGGCCTAACTTCAGAGTGGGACACAGCAGCAGCACACGCGGTCCTGCAGGGTGCTGGTGGTGAAATTTACCAAGCCGATAATCTCACTCCGCTGCGCTACAACACTAAAGAAAATTTACTCAACCCATTTTTTCATGCACTGGGTAAAACGAATGATTTTAATCGTTTGGTAAAAGAGTATTTGGCTTAGAAGGCACCCCGCTCACAACTTATCGAAGCCCAAGACAGAGAATCACAATGCAATTGCTGCGCAATTTATATGGAAAATTAATTCCCAAGGAAACACGCTTCTGGTTTTACAAGTTGCGTAACCTAAGGGACTTTGAATCATTAAAAACAGCGATATTCCCTTCGGATAAGGGCGATTTTTCCCTGCGCCATTACTATCAAAATAAATGTGTTTTTGTGCACATCACCAAAGCCGCCGGTACCTCTCTGGCGCTCAGCCTGTTCGGCGAATTACCCTATCATTACACGGCGCAGGAATACCGGGTGATTTATGGCCGCCGCGACTATAACCAGTTTTTTAAATTCACCTTCGTGCGCAATCCCTGGGACAGACTTTATTCCGCTTACTCTTATTTAAAAGGTGGCGGCTGGAATGCCAAGGACGCCGAATGGGCGAAGCAAAATTTGGCAGACATTCATTCGTTCGATGATTTTGTGCTGAATTGGCTCACCCCCGAGCGTCTGCATGCGCACATACATTTGTGGCCACAATGCGATTTTATTTGCGATAGGCATGGCAATCCGATCATTGACCATCTGGGCTATTTTGAAACCATTCAGCAGGATTTTGACGCGATTTGTGCGCGTTTGAAGTTGCCACAAACGGATTTGAAACACACCAACGCGTCTAAACGCGCTGGCTACAAAGAGGTTTACTCTCCCGCCGCAATCCAAAAAGTGGCCGAGCTATACAAACAAGACATTGCCAATTTTGGCTATAGCTTTGATGATGTGAACAGAATGAAAGTCGCGGGTGGTCAATTTGTCAGAGCCCAATAGCAAACCCACCTTACTGTGCGTCGCAAATTGGGACTCCAATGTTGGCTATGCCTGGTGGTTGATGGAAAGTTTCTGGGTAAAAATTCACGCTGAATTCTCTACTGATTATGAAGTGGTGATTACCTACCCCAGTATTTCAATACTGCCCGCCGCAATTCACGATGCACAAATTCGCACAACTGCTTTTGATTTCGGCGTAAACAAATTAGCGAATCTCGCGCAACATTTACGTTTTATAAAACAGCACAATGTTACTGCTATTTATTTCAGTGACCGCCCCACCAGCCATTGGAGCTATTTGTTTTTCAAGCTCGCAGGGGTAAAAAAAATTATCGTCCACGACCATACACCAGGAATTCGCACGCGTCCTACTGGACTGCGTAAATTTCTTAAATCCTGTCGCGCGCGAATTCCTTTGTTAGCAGTCGATGCCGCAATCGGCGCAACAGAATACGTCAAAGACCGGTTGATCAATATCAGCTGCCTGCCCGCCAAAAAATGCTTCGCAGCACCTAATGGCATTCCGATAACAGAAGCAACGCAAAACCCGCCACTGGATTTGCGCGCGCAATTAGGTGTAGCTGCTGAGACTTTGTTAATTGTCAGTACCGGCAGAGCAAATCTTTATAAAGGTGTAGATTTTGCGTTAGATGTTTTTGCCCAATTGGTTCACCAACAAAAATGCCATGGATTTCATTTTATTTATTGTGGTGATGGCCCCGATCTGGAATTTTTAAAAACCATGGCACACTCACTCGCCATCGGCAATCACGTCACTTTTCTTGGGCGCGTTAATAATATCGATCAGATCCTCAATAGCTGCGATATTGCGTTTCACCCAAGCAGGGGCGAAGTGGGTTACTCCCTCGCCATTCTCGAATATATGCGCGCAGGGCTTCCAGTACTTGTCTCCAGCAACCCTTCCGTCTGTGAAGCTACACAGCATCTAAAGGATGGTTTGATATATCAGGAAGGGAATCTACAAGATGCCTGCCAAAAAATGACCCAGCTCTTGAGCGATGGCCAATTGCGACAGTCACTTGGCAACCAGGGTAAACGCGCGATCGTTGAAAAATATTCTCTTGCAGCAACCCACAAAGCACTGATAGCCGCCTTACAGAAAACCTTGGCCGAATAAGCAGAGGCAACAGGCAAGTTATGCAAACAACCCAAAGCACAACTATCGCCCTGATGCATTTTGGTGGCAAGATCTTGCGCGGTACCGAAGTCTGCGCTATCCACACAATTGACGCGTTACAGGAAGCCGGCTACCGGGTGCTATTGATTGCCAATAATCCCGATGTCATTGCGTCCCGCACAAGGCGACCGCCTGATAAAATATTGCAATCCGCATTTCCCGAAATTATGTTCGATGAAAATTTTTCGTTTCCACTGTGGCAATGGTTGAAAAAAATTATCGAACTCAAAACGTTTTTAATTACCGAGCACGCAGCATTGCTGTTCAGTAGCGGTGGGCTTCCATGCCAAATGGGCAAGCCTATTAGCAAATGGTTAAATATTCCCATCCTGGTTCATTTGCATCATCCAGCACCCAAACGCTATTTTTATTTTTGGATGCTACCCTGGGCTGACTTGATTATTGCGCCCAGCCGACACACGCAGGCAGTAATTCAAAAAAAATGCAATGCTACCGCCCAGGTTGTCTACAATGGTATAGATGTTGAAAAAACGTTTTTCCCGGCGCAACGCACACCTGAATTACGCAATTCGCTCGGCATCAGCGACAATGCTGTTGTTATTGCAAGTATTGCGGCACTGGTACCACATAAGCGTATCGATTTATTTTTGCGTGCACTGGCCATAGCCAGCACCAAATCTTCACTACCGCTCCACGCCGTCATTATCGGCACTGGGGCAGATGCGCAGCGACTGGAACAACTTAGCTACGAGCTGGGAATTAACACATCGGTGACCTTTATCGCGCAAGTGCCGGACATTTCGCTTTATTTGCAACAGGTGGCTGATATCCATCTATTAGCGTCCAGTGAGGAAGGTTTTGGCTTGTCAGTAGTAGAAGCAGCAGCTTGTGGCCTACCCAATATAGTCGCTGCGGCAGGTGCACTGACTGAAGTTGTACAAAATGGGATTGATGGCATTCATGTGCAAGGTGCACAACCTGAAGCATTTGCAGAGGCACTCCTACGCCTGAGTGAAAACGCCGACTTGCGTTTACAAATGGGGCAGGCAGGCAGGCAGCATGCCGTGACAACATTTTCAGTCGCTGCGTATAAAAATAATATAGTGCAACAAATTCAGCGCTTGTTGACAAGCAATTAGTGACGCCAGCCGGTAACCGGTGAAGAGATACGGTGAGAGATATATAACAACACCATGAGCCAACAACAAAAGCCATCAATTCTTATTATTGAGCAAGGTCAAAGTTTTGGCGGGGCTATTATCAGCCTATCGCAAACCATTGCTTGCTTTAAAAAAATTGATCCGTTGTTAATTACATTTATGCCACTAGAAGCGTCCGCACCCTGGGTAAAAAATTTTAGCCATGTCAGATTAACGGATCACTTCAATTACAAAGCAAGAAATAGTTTTACCGATGTATGTAAAAGCAGAATACCGACACGGCTGTTAAAAAAATTGTTTTTCAAAGGCTATGCATTAGCCAGTGTAATTGGCGAGATTTTACTAGCACATAAAATTGCGCGCATCGGCCGCAAGCATCAGGTTCGTTTGGTACATTGTAATAATGGTGTCACCAATCTCTCCTGGCGCGTAGCAAAAATAATGCAGCTGCCTCTGGTCTATCATTTTCGCGGCGCTGACTCTGCCAATACTTACACCGATGAAATATGTCATGCTGCTGCAAAATATATCGCCATAACCCATTTTTTAGCTGAGGAATTTTCCCGGAAGCTTTCTGTCCCCTTGGAAAAAATTTCACTTATCTATGATCCTGTAGATCATCATATTTTTGATCAGATATCTGCGACAGCAGTGGTGTGTGCCCGCCAAGCGATGAACGCTGACCCTGGCGACGTTGTGTACTTAATCGCTGCGCGCGTTATCGCATTCAAGGGGCAACTTGAGTTTCTTCAATGTGCGCTACCGTTGTTGCGCGCCAATGAAAAATTTAAAATTGCCATCATGGGCGATAATGCCGATGAGAGCCCTGATTATTTTCAGCAGATCAAACAATTTATTCTGGATCATCAACTTCAGCAGCAAGTTGTCATGCTCGGCTTTCAGGCTGACCCTATGCCATTTATCAAAGCTGCAGATGTAATTATGCATTTCAGTTTAGGCCCTGAAGGGTTTGGCAGAAGTATTATTGAAGCCTGGGCGGCCAAAAAACCCATTATTGCTACAGCAATTGGTGGGCCTATTGAGTTGATTGATGATGGCAAAGATGGCTATCTGGTAGACCCGAATAACATTGACCAATGCCGGGATCGGATTAAAAACCTACTGAATAATGCCCTCCTGCGGGAGAGCATGGGCAATGCGGGATTTGCGCGTGTACTGGACAGTTTTACACAAGAAGCCATTGCGGCGCAGCTGGAAAATGCACTGCTGGAATTAATACCCTGACCACTTATTGAAATGCTGGCTACTAGAGTGCCGGCGGTTCATAACCGTAGCGTGAAATAATAAAAGCCTCTTTGTTTTTTACCAGCTCTATCGATTCGGCGTCATAATAAAAATCCATACTTTTGCGCGACGACGTATTGGTCTTTTCATTTTTCCCCTGCAGAATAAATAGTCGCTGCTCATCGGTTAACGCAATATTGGCACAGGTCAATGCATCAATTAGATCTGCTTCAAGATGTTCGTTACGCACGACAAAATTGGTGATCGCGCGCTGCTCCCACACCTCATTCAAGCGTGACGAGTCGGTCAAATCTGGCAGCGAATACAAATCCGATCCCAGGTTGGTAAACAATTTAAAGTAACGGTAAGTCAGCACACCGCTATGCGCAGAGAGTGGAGAAAAGCCATAGCCCTCACCAATATCGAAGCGGCGATCAGCATCCAGCATAAGCCGAAGCCATTTGCGAAATAATTCAGGGTTGCTGCTATCGGCATAGACTTCATTCCAGAGCGCAACGGGTTTGGCGGTATCGGCAAGCAATTGACGCAGATACTGCGCCGGGCTCAGCCAATTTTTACCCATTTCTTTATTCAGCTGGCGCCAATAATAATTAACGCTGTAGCGACGTGTCGTTTGACTAAAGGCACTGCCTTTCCGGTCACAACCATAACCCCATAAAGACACATACCAATCCCAGGGGTTGCGAATAGAGCCAAGAATAAAACGGTTTTGCAGTTCAGGCGGAACTACATTGTGTTTACCCACCTGCTCGCCCGTTAAAATTTTATTGAGGCAACGGCCTATATGGGAGCCAGCCGTTTTATGCAGTTCAACAAAGATTAGCGAATCAGAAACAAACATAATGTAAATTCATCCTTATAGATTTTGGCGTTGCGAGCTACTATACGCAGCTGATCAAATTGGCTGGGATAATACCAAATCTTGCACCTGATTATCATCCGCAGTAGCAGAGTAATCGCCAATTACCTGATGTGCCGCTCGGAATTTGCCGGCTGTTGCAGCGAAAATAGATTTCCCTGTAACAGTCCATGACTGCTTTTGCCTGTTTACCAAGTGATTATGTATGCCGACTCATAGAATACCCAAAACCATCCACTCATCCCGCACCGCCCGCGCTCGCCCAATATCCAGAATCGTGTGGCAAACCTTTATCACCGATCAGGTTCCCGCCATGATGCATAAAGCAGCTACATCATGGTCCAGCAAAAATCCGGATTGCGATTATCGTTTTTTAGTTGATGCCGATTGCGCAAAAATGATTGCCGATTTTGATCCGGAATTATTTAAATGCTATGAGCGAACCCCGCCAGGGGCGTTCAGAGCCGATATTTGGCGCTACTGCGCACTCTATCGCTTTGGAGGGATTTATGCCGACATGGATACCGTATGCAAACTTCCGATGAGGCAGCTGATAAAAGATAAAGATCAATTTATCGTGGCTTATGACGCAAATAAGACAAAATTATTTAATGCATTTATGTGCTCAGCACCCGCGCATCCGGTTTTGAAAAAAGTGCTCAGCAATATCAAATCAATATTACTCGATGACGAACAATACCAGCTCATTCAAAACAATCCCGCATTACTGTATGACATTACCGGCCCAGGCGGACTTGCCCGCGCCGTAGCTGAAGTCACTGGTTTGCCTGAGGGCATCACCTATTCTGCCAAAACCTACAGCACCAATGAGGTTAAGGTCAGAATACTGCGCAAACTCCACAAGAAGCCGCTTTGGTCAAGGCGAGTAATGGTTGGATTAAGGACAATACTGTTATGCAAATACGAGGGCTATTTTGAGGATATTAAAGCTGCAGGAGGAACCCATTGGTCAAGCTCAAAGGCTGAAACAGCCTGATTAACCATGAGGTGAGATTTGCGAAACAATTGAGGATATAACGAATCCAATACCCTTCATATGAAGGGTATTGGCGCGAGCGGGATTATTGATATTTCGGATTTAAGGGTGCAACAGGCGCGGGGGAGGTAGCAACATCGGCGCCTACCTTACCAAACTCAGCTCCAACATAACGGCCTTCCAACTGTTGAACAATACCGGCTGTTGGTCCAGCCACCACGTTTGGTATTGTTGTTTTCATTTCTGCTGTATTCCAAAGATTTGGTTTGGTAGTAACAATTACGTTTGCATCTGTCTCAAATGGCGTTTTTCCCATGAAGCGTATTGTGCTGTAGCCATTAACAACAGTATTTCTGTAAATAAAAGTGTTATAACTCTGCCCTTTATAGAAATCACTAATAACAGCTAAAATCGCCGGACCATCCTGATCTGAAGGAACGACTATTCTATTCCAGCATATCTCATGATCATGAGGAACCTCACCAACTGCACTACCGTAGCCAATAGACGTTTGCGTTCCTCTTACATTATCAAAAGCTTCATTCGCACGGACAGAAACAAAACTAATGCTGGACTTGACCCAAAAGCCGTAACTAGTAGCACTATTTCTTGCAATATTTTGCTCCACCAAAACATAACTGGCTCGGTAGATATCAAAGTAGTGCCCATTTCCAGTTGCATTATTCACATTGGTGATGAGGTTTTCTTTGTACAAAATATTGGTTTTTGCCTTGACTGTGTTGGAAATAAACACCGGTCCGGTATTGTCAGTACCCGCCTTGCCAAATTGCATGTCAGTAAAATGGTTGCGCCAAAAAGTAGTGCGGCTTACTTCTCCGGTTAACCAAAAAAAGTGAGCGTCCGCTACATCGTTACGCGCATTTTTCCACGTAATACCCGCCACAAAAATATCCGTTAAATCACCCACCAGTATTTTTGCAGTGGAGGCGTCGATAACAGGTTCTTCGCCGGGAAAACCAATCAGGCTTGGTGTTTTTTGGTTAGCCGTCAAACGCACATTATTGTTATTGGCGATATCACCAACCAAATTATAGTTGCCGCCACGGAACACAATTATTTTATTGGCATAGGTAGAATCAGTCGCTGACTTATGCCACTCGGCAGCAGTGGCAAGTGGATTGTCGATTGCTCCAGTTTTAGTGCCTGTTGCACCACTCTTAACAAACACAAACATGCTCGGGTCTATGGTCACCTTCCAGGTCGCCTCAACAGTTTTTAATTCCTGGTCGGTAATGCGCACTTTGAACTCTTGTGTACCCGAGGTTGCGGTAGGTGTCCAAGTGATAGAGCCATAATTGGTTTCGCCATACAGAGAGCCAATTTTTGCCCCACTTGGCCCACTAACCAGCTCATACTTGAACGGCCAGGAACCACCTTGAACCCCAATCGGGATTGCATACTCCATCTGTGGGTGCGCCCATCTATGGCGGGCATGAGCCGCAGTTTCAGTATCCGGGCGCGGGTAGACCAAATGCATTGGCATTTTGGCCGGCACAAAATACCCTGCCGGGAATGGGAAGGGCGTGGCTGCATTTACAATACCTGACACAGCCATCAAGAGAGAAATAAGAAAAATATTTATGGCATTTTTCATAACGATTACCACTAACAAATGATGGGGTTATTAAGAGAAATACGGGCAATAACTGCGGAAATCACCTTCACGCAACTAGCAGTGAAAGGGGTCATATTTCATTTAAATTTAACTACTCAAGTCTAGCACAAGTGTGCAAAGCGCCATGAGACAAGATGCCAATAGCAAGGAGATTCAAGCAACCAATTCCCATCTTTGTAAAAAAACCCTGCGGCAGGCCACTAAAGCTATCAAATACCGTCATGAAAAGTGATAATAATTTCTAAATTGCTTCTATATATAACGCATTATTCTGTTTGGAAGTTCCAATTTTTAATCAAAATGCCTGCCCAGCTCATAACACGAACATCAATATATCTAAGGAAATGACAATGTCTAACGCCATTTATTTAGCAATGCCACGACAATTGCAAAATTTGGCGCTTACCGCCTATGGAAAAAATTTATACCGTCAACGTTTTGTAGGTGGTATTCCTGCCAACTATCAAACCGACCTAATACCATTTAGAACCATCAGACCAATAGATCTGCAACACCAACAACAGCGTTTGCAACAGCTGATACAACATTGTAAAGATTACGTTCCTTATTACAGAAACCTATTAAGAAATGTATCAACAGACAAGATCACCACAGGTGATCTCAGCAATATGCTGCCAATATTGACCAAAGCAGAGCTTAAGAAAGATCCCGAACTGTTTATATCTACCAGCCCCGAGTTCAAAGATAAGTTGCGCAGCGCCAACACCAGTGGTAGCAGCGGCACCCCACTATCGGTGAAATACACAGATGAAGCGCGGAGAATAAACTACCGTTTTTATGAACAAGCACTCGCCCTGTTTGAATGTAATTACCGCTCAAAGAGCACTACCTTCGCTGGTCGCATTCTTTATAAAAGCCCAGGCAAACATCCTGACCGCTACGACTCTTACAACAACACTCAATATCTATCATCGTATTTTATTAGTGATGACACTGTTGCATCCTATGTAGATGCACTCAATCGCTGGGCGCCCGATTTTATTGATTCCTACCCCTCAGCAATAGTGGAACTATTAAAATTAGCCAAGCAAAAACAACTTAAATTTACCTTTTCCCCCAAGTGTGTTCTGACATCTTCTGAAACACTAACAACTGACGCTCGACAGCTAATAGAGAGCACATTGAATACTACCGTGATTGATCATTACGGCTGTACGGAAATGGCTATTAATGCGGTGTCTGTTGGAAAGTATTACTTTTCCGACCCCTTGTTTTCAATACTTGAATTTGAGCATCAGTTTGATAACTCCTACGAATTGATTACAACTGGCTTATTGAATTTCGGCATGCCTCTATTGCGCTATAAAATAGGCGATTTAGTAGAAAGATCGTCAGATTTTGCACATGGCTTTGATGCAATTGATGGGCGCACTGACGACGTGATAATTACACCAGAGGGAAAACGTGTTGGGAGAATGGACCCCGCATTCAAGGGTATTGATGGCATTGAATTTGCGCAAATCATTCAGGAGAAAATCGATCTAATCAACGTAAAAATAATACTATCGCCTAATACACAGCATTTATTTAAACCGGAACTACTTATTGAAAATATAAAAGAACGAACCAGCAGAAAAATCAATGTTAGCATTGACTATGTAAATGAAATAAAAAAAGGAGCAAATGGGAAATTTAAAAGCGTCATATCAAAAATGCAATCGACTCAATGAATTTAATGGCAGTAGCACACCCTGCTGCCCAATCAAAAAACGGAACATAACCTTGCCCAAAAATAAACGTAAAACACCATAGTGTTCAACATGAAGACACTAAACTTTATATTTTTGAATTTATACCTCGCAGCCAAAAATGGAATCAAGAACAAACACATAAATGTAAATATTTTTACCGTAGAACTATCACTGAAAAATAGCGCAAGCAAAAAAAACACATGAAAAACAGCATGGGATAATGCCGATACAGAAACTTTAGACGAAAAAAAGGCATTTAAATTTTGAGCATCACCTCGTCCATGCCATCTTTCTCGCTTAAAAAAATCCACGATATTTTGGGGGTAATCTCTATGAAACACTAATAACCGAGGATTGTTTTCAAGAGTTGCACCTATGGATTTTGCTCTTTGGCAAATATCATAATCCTCTCCGGTTCTAAGCTCTTCGCTAAATCCTCCAACCTCTTCAAATAATTTGCTCGACATAATCATATGTCCAGTTCCCAAGTGCGTGGTTGTAACGTCCTGGCTAAAACTTGAGAACCAATATTTTTCCAGCCAAGAACCATTACTAGGAGGAACACAGTGAGAGCCAGTCATATATAAATAGTTATTTCCAATCTTATCCAGTACAGCTCTAATTTCTTGTTGCCATTCATAGCTTACCGAAACATCTGCATCGACAAATATGAGAACATTGTAAATTGATTTTTCAGCCCCGAAATTTCTCGCAGCACCAATAGTCCCACCCACCTTATCGAATACTCTTGCCCCCAGCGATTCAGCAATAGCTCCTGTGCGATCAGATGAGTTATGATTTATGACAATAATTTCATAAGTAAGACCAGAAGCAAACTGCTGAATGGCTTGAATAGTAACTGGAATTTCGGCTTCTTCATCCTTTGCTGGAATAATGAAAGAAATGCCATTTTTAGAATTTTTCACGTAAACCCCTATAAAAGTGCCAACCAAAAATTTAACTTTCTATGTCTTATTTTTTTTATTTTCACACAAAGAATTTAAACATACGATAAACGACAAATGCATCCAAATAAATGGATAATAAGAAACTGTCACGAACTGCCCCGCGATCAAAAACCCCAAGACGCCATATCCTAACGAAACAGCAACCGCCCTCTCATATGTTTCAGCTCCTTGCCGCCTATAAATTTTAATAGGTACATAAATGCTATATAAAATAATAAATATGAAAAGCGTCAATGCGGGAAAGCCAGCATCGGTCCCCACCTGAATAAATATATTGTGAGGCAGCTCCGCTCTGTCATATAACATATCGCCGGAGTAATGCCTTTCGTAATATGGAATAAAATTAAAGAAGCCCACACCGTCCAAAGGATGATTTCTCATCATCTCCCATCCATTTTCCCAATATAACAATCGCTGTTGCGACGTCTTATCATTCCCAGTGCTTCTAAAACGTTCTTTTTGCTCCTCTGGCAACAAATAAACTAAACCTATAACTAAAACAGTTACTCCAATCAGCGACTTAATCCTAAATATACTTTTGCGAAACATAATTGCCATAACAATAGCGAGTGCCAACTGCGATCCCCTACTACTCGCGCCAAGCACAGTTAAAATCGGGCAAACCCAAAATGCAATTAGAATTAGTCGCTCCCAAAGAGCCGCTTTCGCTTTAAAATGCTGGTATAAATAAAATGCCATAGGAAATAGCATCACCATCAAAATAGTGAGCTCTCCTGAGTTTTGAAAAAAGCCCTTTGGCCCCATAAGCCCCCAACTAGTAAAACTGAAGCCTCTAAATGCCCATGACTTTGCGGTACCTATAGCAATTTTTCCTGCCGCAAAAAGAAATATCAGTAAAAAAATATAAAACCGTTCTTTGGTATTTACAATCCTAGTAACTAGGAAATAAATAATTACCCAGCTAAAGAAATCCATGAAGTATTTTTTAGATACTACTGTGTTATATGCAGTAAAAACGGAGACGCTAATTAGAATAGAAAAAAGAACTATGTATATGTTTGCAGCTGATTTTACATTCCTCACAGATGGATCACTGAAAGAGCCTGCTAACGCACCTATTAAAAATAACTGCGCCCAAGGAAGAAAATCTATAACCGGAAAAAGAGCTTGTGGTCGAACAAATTCAAAGAAGAGATAAAAGCATATCATCCAAAATGAAAAATGCTGGCCTTTAAAATAAGACCACATATTCTTCACATTGAAAACATAGAAATTTTCTACCACCTTAGGCGCTTCCACAAAATACTCCACTTAGGATATCAATTTACTTTATGTCTAACGGCCCGAAACAAGGGTTTTTCGATTGCGTAATGCACGAAAAAGGAAGTGGCTAATACCAGAATTATCGTAACAAAAAGGGATTCAAGCGCACCCAATACACCACTTAAAAAGCCAAGAACACTGGTGCCAGCCTTACCATGCAAGAGGTATAGCGGATAACTCATACCCCCGAATACTGCCATCAGTTTTGTGTATTTAAAATATCTGTTGATATTGTGCAAAAAAAAGAAAAAAAGAAAAAACAAGAAGGTGAGCACACCTACAACTACGCGATCCCAAAGCTCTACTGCTCTTACAAACCCATCAATCTGTCCACAGGATTTTATAATTGCAAAAACCATCGCGGTTATAAATATACTGATGGCATACCAGCTCTTTGGATTATTAAATATTAAATAGGCAGAAATTCCGCCAATAAAACAAAAAGAATAAGACGGACTAATAAACCAGCCCATAAAAAATGGCTGTTTTGTAAAATGATGTGCAACCGCCATTAATAACCACGCACTCAACCACAACTTATAATGATGAATTTGTCCAAAGAGTATCAATAAGAATATACATGCATAAAACTTTAACTCCGCCTGTAACGTCCAATAAACACCATCAATATTTGGCACCCCAAAATAATCATTAATAATTAATCCATTTAGAAAAATGGCAGTGGTTGACGCCAAGGGAAAATCAAGGACATGCAATATAAACAGCGTTATTAATAGGCAGACGATAAATGCAGGATACAACCTTAGCGCTCGCAGTAAAGCAAATTTTATTGCTGAACGATTTTGTGCAGACGCCATAATCACAAAACCACTCAGCAAGAAAAAAAAATTAACACCTAGATATCCATATTCAAAAAAATTTACATTGTTGGTGCCTATTTTTTTTTGAATAAAAGGAAGATAGTGATAGAACATCACCAACAAGGCCGCAACAAATCTCAGTGGATCTAGAATGCCAATTCTTGCTTCTACTATTCCAATTTTGTTCATTATGCGACCATCAATCCTTTAAACGCTCATTTAATTGAAGAACCGCCATCACAACTGACCGCTCACACCGATCAAAATATTGCTCATTTGCATTGTAAGGATCATGCAAATAGGCGATTGGCAGTGGCAACCACAAACCCGCTAGAGTTATTTGTACTGGCGCCTGCGCAAAACGATGCTCTAAAGCCCAAATATGTTTTGGTTCCATACCGATGAGCAAGTCGCCCACTTGCGGTTGATATTGATCTACTCGCATAGTTTTGTGTTGGGTTAGCTCATAACCGTGTGACGATGCCCAAGCGACTGCGCGTGGATCTGCCGGATCATTGCCGCGCGTATCCAACCCGAAGGAGATACTCGGCAGATTGTGTTTGCGTGCTACCGCCTCAGCCAAAGGGCTGCGACAGATGTTGCCGTGACAGACAAATACCAATCGTGTCACTTTTGTAAAATCAATTTTTTTCAAAGCGCGATAGGCGCCCAGCATTCGCATAAATTCAAAGCGAATGTACCGCAACAAGCCACGCTTGGAGCCGTAATGATTTTTAATTTTTTCTGATAGTGTCACGGGCCAACCTGTTCTTTAATGCGTGTTTTGGTATAACACCTTAAGTGCTAATACCCAGTAATTTGCTGTAATGTTTTTTGTAGGCGCTGAGCATTACGCTGAGTGAAAACGTATTACACATATGCTCGTAACCTGCCCTTGCAAGACGCGCTGCCTCTCCAGGATTACTTAATAAATACTTGATCGCGGCTGCCAGTTCCACCGGTGAGTTCACCGGAACCAGATAACCGGTACTGTTGTGCGTAAGAATTTCTTCCGGCCCACCACAGCGGGTTGCTATAACAGGCAAATGACTTGCCATTGCTTCAATAGTGGCGATGGAAAACCCTTCGGAACTTGAAGAGAGGACAAATAAATCCATCTGCGCAAGAAATTCAGGGGTGTTGTCGTAAAAGCCGATGAAGTGCATTTGCGCTGTGACACCAAGCCTGTGCATTTGCTCATTGAGTTGTTCCATTAAATCCTTTTTTTGGTGCCCGGCGATGACAAAATGTAGCTTTGGATTTTTTAACTCTGCAACGGCGTCAATCAAGGCTTGGTAATTTTTGGCGGGGCGAATATTGCCAAGGCTGCCAATCAATATCGCGTCAGCAGGAATGTTTAGCTCGCTGCGCAATCTTCCTGTCATCTTGGTGTGGTAGCGCTGTTGCTCTACACCGTTGTAGATAACCGCAATTGCATTGGCAGAAAACAGACCACGAGCTTGAATATATTGCGCAAGGTCGCGGCTGACGGCGATTAACTGGCTCACGCCCATGCGCATAATTTTTTGTTTAATCGCCACAAAACGTTCATTGGGGTTGATATCTACACGCCCATGCAGTGTCGCAATCAAGGGGATGCGCATGAATAAGCAGAGAATGGAGTAGGTCAGTGTTGAGCCTAATAAATGAGCGTGAACCAGCGCCGCGTTTTCGCGTTTTAGCAGCTTGTATAACTGCCAGTAATAGGGAATGGCAAAAAAACCGTAGGGCTTGAGAATATGGTAGCGGATGCTGCGCTGTTTTAATTGCGCTTCAACCCAACCCGGCCCTTTGAT
Source organism: Cellvibrio fibrivorans (assembly GCF_031457055.1). Taxonomy (NCBI): domain Bacteria; kingdom Pseudomonadati; phylum Pseudomonadota; class Gammaproteobacteria; order Cellvibrionales; family Cellvibrionaceae; genus Cellvibrio; species Cellvibrio fibrivorans. The sequence goes on from NZ_JAVDVX010000001.1 coordinate 781,622, forward strand.
AATGGCAAGATTGTCATAATTTTCCAGTTGCAATTGCTGGGCAATATCGAGAAAAACAGTTTCGGCACCACCGGGGCCGGTAGTGTCAATCGCGTGAATAATTGTGTGTTTTTTATCGGTCATAGCCATGATCTTTCAGTGACAAGTTCCTTCCGACGATAACAAAAGTTTAAGAGGACGCATTCTATCACCATCTGGTTGCGCGCTTGTGGATTTGTTAGCCAATCCGTATCATTCGCGCTGCGCGCTGTTTTTATCTGATGCCGTTTGCACAATGATTTTATGCTGGTTAACTAAGGCTGGTTGCAGTGACATGACACACTTAATTCTTGTTCTTGATGCAGCGCAGCGCAGCGCTTTGGCGGTAACCCGCTCACTGGGAAAGCTCGACAACATCCAGATAGTCACGTCGGATTCATCTACCTTTGCCTTGGCCGCCGCATCGAAATATTCGCAGGAATATTTGCAGTCGCCCTGCCCTTCAGCGGAACCCGAGTCCTATATCCAGTGGCTGGAAAATATTTGTACCATCCGCCAGTTTGCACTGGTGATTCCAGTAACCGAAATCACCAGCCAATTGCTCCTGATGCACTCCAGCCGCCTGCCCCATGTGCGTTTAGCGTTTGCCGATTACAATACAGTGATGTCGCTTGCTGATAAATATCGTTTGCTTGAGCAAGCAAAAGCCTGCGGCGTGCCTGTTCCTGAATTTACCCTGTTCGAAAATGCAGCTGGCGCTGATGCGAGCCGGTGGTCTTATCCGTGCGTCATCAAACCTTGTCTATCAAAAATCTTTACACCCGCAGGATGGATAGCCACGAGCGTCAAGGTACTGCAATCAGAACAGGATTGGCAGCGCGCACGTACTGCTGCACCTTATCTGGAGCAGTATCCTTTTATGCTGCAAGAATTTATTCCCGGTAGCGGCGCGGGTGTTTTTTGTTTGTATAACAAAGGCAAGGCAACCCATTTTTTTGCTCACCGACGCCTGCGCGAAAAGCCACCGCAAGGCGGTGTGAGTGTGCTGAGTGAGAGTGTAGCTATTGACCCCGCGCTGAAACAATACGCACAGCAGCTGCTGGACCATGTGCATTGGCACGGGGTGGCGATGGTTGAATTCCGCATAACGCCAGATGGGCAACCTTATTTAATGGAAGTGAACACCCGCTTTTGGGGCTCGCTGCAATTGGCGATAGATGCGGGGGTCAATTTTCCTGCCCTGCTGGTACAGCATGAGTTGGGCATAGCAGGCGGGCCAGCGATAACGGAGTACCGCCAGGGACAACGTTTGCGCTGGCTGTTAGGTGATCTGGATAGTCTTTATTTGTATTTAAAAAGCGCTTATCCGCTAGCGCAAAAAATGCAGCGGGTGCTGGCCTTTTTTGCACCCACTGCATTTTTTAAAACCCGTCATGAAACCAATCGCTGGGGTGACTTAGGGCCTGGGTGGTACGAAATCAAAACCTATGTGCGCCAGCTTTTGGGGCGTCAGTAATATTTACCTGGAAAGAATTACCACACAAAAATGAATGGCGACTAAACTTTAATCACTATGAAACAGTTACTCAAACAGATCGCCACGCGCGGCGCCAACTATTTCGGCCCCCACCGGATGAATTGGTTGCAGCAAGATCCACAGCTTTGGGTGCTGATGTATCACCGCATATTGCCGCACACGGATATCCGCTACCAGCTTGAAGAACCGGGCATGATTATCACCCCCGAAACCTTCAGCATGCACCTGCGCGAATTAAAACGGCATTTTGATCTGATGGATTTTTCCGAGTGGCTGCGTTTGCGTGAAGCGGGTGAGCGTTTGCCGCGCCGCGCGTGCGTGGTGACATTTGACGATGGCTGGTACGATAACTACGAATACGCGTTGCCGATTATTAATGCCGAAGCAACCCCCGTAACCCTATTTGCGGTGGTGGAAAAAATTGGCACTGAGTTTCAGTTTTGGCCCAACATTGTGAGCGCCCTGCTGCACAGCAATGCACTCAGCGCACTGCAGCAACAACCGGTATTTGCGCGCGCACTGGCACAAACAGGCACCGGCGGCGATACTAAAAATCGCGAATTTATTGCCACCGTTATTAAAGCGCTCAAACAATCCAGCGATGCCGATATTTTTGCTGCGCTTACCGCTCTCAATTGGCAAACACTACTGACGTTTAGTATGCCGCGCGGCTTGATGACCTGGGATGAACTGCGCAGCATGACGCAATCCGGCCTCGTCAAAATTGGTTCGCACACTTGCAATCACAAACGGTTGAATGCCCAGCTCAGCAGCGATGAAATTGCACACGAAATTGTCGCCAGTAAAGCGCTATTGCAAGCACAGTTACCAGATGCAGTAGATATTTTTTGCTTTCCCAACGGCGATTACAATCAAGCTGCATTGGATGCTGTCACGGCCACGTATCGAGCTGCCGTTACTACACAACGCGGCATTGTGAATGCTAGACGCACGCCCGTACATCAACTGTGCCGTATTGGTGTACACGAACAAGTGAGCAATACACCGCGCCTGTTAGGTGCCCGCTTGTCAGGCTGGGTGTAATTGATTCACTGAATTTTTTATTACATGGAATTAATGGTTGATGAGTAGATTGCTGCAATCGACATTAACATCGCCAAGGTTGACACGGCTGATGAATTTTTTGGTGGGGCATTATGTCACCATCTACATGATTCATCGCCCGCAACCTGACAACGGCGCCTATGAAGGACTCGCTCCAAGACTGCTTAATGACTGCCTTAATTATGCGCGAAAAAGCGGTTTTGAGTTTGCCTCTATTGATGAGTTAGTTGCCGATGCCTTGGCTGGTAATAATCGTGAGCGGCCGACCATTTGTTTTACTCTTGATGACGGCTATCAGGATCAAGTAGATCAATTGGTACCAGTGTTATTACAACATGATGCCAAACCAACGCTCTACACGATTGTTGATATGGTTGATCGCCACGATTGGCCATGGGATGCAAAATTAAATTACGCTGTATGGAGTTCTGCACTCAGCCAAGTGGAATTTCACTATCAGCAAAAGCCTTTCAAGCTCGATTTAACCCATCCGGTAGCACGTACGCACAGCCGCCGCCAACTTACTCGCTTTGGCAAAACACTTAGCTCTGATGATTTGATGCAATTTGTACAGAATGCAGTGGCGGCACTTGCGGTTGAGCTCCCAACAAATGCACCCTTAACGTATACGCCTGCCTCTTGGGATAGTTTACGTGCAGCAGAATTGCAAGGGTTGCGCATAGGCTCACACGCTTGCAGCCATCAGGTTTTTGCAGCGCTGTCGGATGCGCAAATTAGTGCGGAATTAGCGCGCGCAAACCATCGACTTGGACAGGAAATAAATAACCCCTCCCAGGTTTTTTGTTATCCATCCGGCACAGCACAAGATTACTTACCTCATCAAGCTGAATTGGTAAAAGCGGCAGGATTTGTGGCTGCACTCACTGCGATGCCAGGCAATATGCGCTTGCAGCACATAAAGGAAAAGCCACTGCATATTAAACGCCACAGCTTCCCAAACAGTTTTGATAAATTTGTCAGGTATTCTTCCTGGCTTGAATATATTCGCAGCTCAATTTAACAGGTTTACCCGCGTTATGAATTTGCCATCGGCACTGCACAGCGAGCTTAAATCGCTGAAAGTTGAAAAAGGAATTATTTCCGGAAAATTTAAACACTTGCTCAAGGATAGTGTCGAATACGCACAGCAATTAGAGTTGATGAAAGACATATCCCTGCGCATCAAACAGCTTGAAAGCGCGTTAAAGGATGCAGAGGCACTCACTACCACCAGCCAAGCGCCAGCCGCGTCAACCACACCAGTATTTCCTACGCTTAATCAGCACCGCTGCTGGGACAATCCATTTACGCTATCCGTTGATAACTTTGCAGCTGTAACAGATTGGCCGGTATTTGTGGCGCAACATGCTTATGCACTACCGAGCCACAATCCCGCTTGGGCAGAGGTAATCGAGCAAAGTTTTGGGCACCATTCACTGCTGGTCTGCGCGCGCGATAACCAAGGTAAATTATTGGGCGGCATTCCTGTTACGGTGTTTTCATCGCCACTATTCGGCAAATTCGCGGTTTCAATGCCCTACCTGAATTACGGCGGCATAGTGTGCGAGTATTTTGATATCTGTCTGGCACTCATCGATAAACTACGCGCACTGCGCACAGAGCTGGAATTACGCCATATTGAGATACGCAGTATTTATCCCAACCTCGGGGATAATCCTTCCACCAAAAAAGCATCCATGATTTTGGTATTACCGGCAAACGACACAGAGCTGGATAAAATGCTGGGCAGCAAAGTGCGCGCCCAATATAAAAAAGCGGATGAATTTTTGCCGGAATATAAAATTGGAAAAATGGAATTGCTGGAAGATTTTTATCGCGTATTCGCTCGCAACATGCGCGACCTGGGAACACCCGTGTACGCCATACAATGGTTCGCAAATATTCTGCAACACCCGGGCTTAAATGCAGCCCTACTCATTGTGTATGTCAAACAAAAACCCGTTTCGTGCGCTTTTTTGGTCAATCATGGCAAGCTGATGGAAATTCCCTGGGCATCAACCATTCAATCAGCGAACAAGTACAACGCCAATATGTGGATGTATCGCAAGGTGCTTTCGTTCGCAATAAACCAGGGCTGCCACTATTTTGATTTTGGCCGCTCAACATTGGATGCCGGCACATTCAAATTCAAAAAACAATGGGGAGCAGAGCCTTGCCAGAATTATTGGTACACCCTGTTGCCAGAAAACGCGCAAAAACCTGAGCTTAACCCCGACAACCCGAAACTTAAAATTTTTATTATGCTTTGGAAATGGCTGCCGGTATGGCTGACAAAAATTATCGGCCCGACAATTATTAAAGGGATTCCCTAGGCGCTTTCATTCGTTGCAAAAAGTCATTCATGTAATACAAACTTTTTAGCAGTGGGTTTCTCACTAACATCAAGCTGGAAAAATGGGCATGGTGAGTGGCGAGCGATTGTTTGTAATTGGAGTTCTTGCCGTTACCTGCCATGAAATCATAATAAATGGCATCGGTTGTAAATGCCTTTTCTATTTGCATTCCCAGATGCAATGTGCCTAGTGATATTCCATCCTGAAATTTTTCAACATAGCCCGACTGGATATTATATATCCGCTGCCGATAGTAGAGATCCAGTACCACCGAAATAGGCTTGCCGTTGCAATAAATAACTGAGAGATCCGGCTTTCCACCCACATCGGCAATGCGCTGTAAAAATGTGATGATTTGTTTTAAGTTGCGTCCTTGATAGCATGGTTTATCCCAGCGCTGCAGATGAAACTCATTGAGGATACGAATAAACCCATCCAAATCTGGCCACAGATTTTGCTGGCTAATATCACCGATCGCATACAGCTTTTTACGCTTGTTAAATAACTTCAAGCGCGTGTTACTGCCGATATGTTTTAGATAGTTATCGAAACTATTTTCCTGTAAACGCACCGCGTAACTTTTCGCGACGTCCCGCACCAATACTTGCAAACCTTTGGCTTTTGCGGCGTTGACCAACGCGGCATATTCTGGTGTGGCGGACATAATGTCGGGAAGAAATAACTGACTCCACGGATGATCAAGGGCAGCGGCAATAAATGTCTCCGCTTGCTGATTGACCAGCATGAAATACTCGCTGCGCAAACTTGGGCTGACACTGGTGGACATACCCGCAGGAAAAAGTGTTTGAAATGAAAGGAACGACGGCTTTTTTTGTTGGTAGCAATAAAATGTCTGCTGGTCATTGATCCCTGGATGCTGATCTCCAACCGCTATAATAGCGTTGTGATCTGCCCATGCATTTTCCCAGGCCTCCCTCCATTCCCGAGTAGAAAAAATCCCTGGACAATTTGCTGCGGGAAAGTAATCGCTCATGACATGGATTCGCTATAGACAAAAAAAATAGCGAGCAGTCGTAAAACTGCTCGCTAGTTTTTATTAATTACTGACGGCTTTGTGCTTCTTTGAGATGGTATTGCATCTCTTGATTGTCCGGCTCGAGAGCTACTGCTTTAGTGAGCAGCTCAATACCCTTTTGTAAATCGCCACGCTCTACCAGGATCCAGCCGTAGGTATCAACAATAGCTGCAACATTAGGAGCAAGTTCATAAGCCCGTTTAGCATACTCTAATGCCCGTGGATCTTTACTTTCATAATACATCCACGCGAGGTTGTTCAATGCCGCAGGCATTTGCGGATTTAACTCAACGGATTTCTCATACCAGGCAATAGCTTGCTTGGGATCATTCTTACCTTGAGCACTCACAGCCAGCAACAACGACGCCCTGTTGCTCTTAGGTAATTTCTCATACCAATCCGCAAGGAAAGCTTCAGCTTTTTCTTGATTGCCGCCTTTGTGATGAAAACCGTAAATTTGCTCAGCAACAATTTCCATCGGCTTGGCTGCCCAGGATTGCATGTACAGCTGAAAACCTTCGTCTTTTTTATCTTCTGCAAAACGAATCAAACCTTGCAAAAATAGACGCTCAGCTTCGTTCTCTGGAGTTTTAACAAATTGGTCGAGTAGTTTTTGCGCCTCTTGAATATTCTTGGCACCAATTTCTGTCTCAATCAATACTGCAAGATAATCGGCATTTTCTGGAAATAATTTGATTGCCTGCATTAAACTTTCGCGTGCTTCAGGCAGTTTATTTTGCCCCCGGAGCTGTACGCCCTGTAAACGGTAGAGATTTGCCGCAATTTGTTTGATGTTGGTTGCGTTATTACTACGCTCCAATGCGATATCAATATGTTTTATTGCTTCAGAAAATTGGTTTTTTCCGACATACAATTGTGCCAGTACAACAGACGGCTCCCATTTACTGGTTTTCCCTTCCAGATCACGCACAAACGAAAACGCTGAGTCCTCACGTTTTAGTTTGCGCATTTGCGCAAACCAGCGGGCATATCCGATAACCATACCCGGATCTTCTTCTAGAGCCAATTGCCAAGCAGTAATTGCTTTTTGTGCCAGCTCTTGCGTTTCATACACCTGCGCTAGCCCGGCATAAGCAAATTGTTTTTCTTTGCTATCTTTTACTGCGATGGCTTTTTCAAACTCTTGCTCAGCAGCCGAAAAGTTTTTTTGTTGTAACTGATACCAGCCTGCAAAAAAGTAACCGCGTGAGTTTTGCGGGTCTTTATTTTTAAACGCCGTTATTTCTTCTTCCAGCTTTTCGGTTTGGTTATCGTTGAGCAATGTTTTGAAATACGCTTGTTGGATATAGAAGTCGTCTGGCTGCTCCTGATAAGCTTTTTGCAACTGCGCCACTGCCTGCTCAGTTTGTTTTAAAAGCAAATGGCGCTTCGCCAACGCAATGCGGATACGCTGTTGTTTGGGCTCAAGTGCCAAACTTTTTTCCAGTGCTGTCGCGCCCTCTGCACTTTGTGGATCTTTATCGAGCAAAGCCAGACCATATGTGGCCAACACAATATGATTGTTCGGTTGGCTATCTGCCGCTTTCTTCAACAACTCAATCGCTTCATCCATTTGGTTATTGCGAAACTTAACCAATGCAGCAGCTTGCAGAACCGACGGCGTGGCAGTTTCCGGGTCAATAAATTCATCAAACAGGTCCGCTGCTTGTTGATTGGACCCTTGTTGATATTCGACCATACCTAGCAGGGTTGCAGTGTTTTTATCGTTTGGATATTGCTCACGCAATTCACGCAAAATAGCTTCTGCTTCAGCAAATTTCCCCTGCTGGTAATACTCCATCGCTTCACTAAAACGTTGTTGCGCAGCATTACCTTCCGGGTTGGACTCTGCCAATAATTTTTGGTAAGTGTATGCTTCGCTGGTGCGCCCTTGCTGGATCAAGGTATCCGTTAACAAGCTGATAATTTGCCCTTTTCGACGGCTCAATATGTCGGTGTTTTTCAACAAGCCCAACGCTTTGGTGAGGTGCTTTTCAGCCCCATCCAAATTGCGCAGAAAAATATTTACACCAGCCATCATGGTCAAGGCATCGATATTATCCGGAGTGGCCGCCAACACTTCAGTCAAGGTAGACTGAGCATTCTCAAGCTCGCCTTTTGAAAGCAAATAACTCGCCTCGATGTATTTTGCTTCTGCATCACTACCACCCAGGGCTTTAAACTCTTTCAGAGCCAACTCATATCCATCTTTATTGCCCAAGCTAATGTTTGACATAGCACTTATCCACGCCTGACGCTGTTTGGCTTCAGGATTGCTGGCATCAGCCGGATAAGTATTTACGGTATTGATTGCCGTCAGGGATTTTTTATTAAGAAAATAGGCATAGGCCAATTCAGTCGCCACTGCAGGGTTTTTCTTTACCACTTGCTCCAGTAAACTTTGCGCAGAGGCATAAGAGCCAATTTCATTATATATATGCGCCAAAGCAATATAACCATCGGCCGATTCTGGTGTCAGTTGAATAATATTTTTGGCTTCAATAATCGCCGCGCGATATTGACCTTGCTCCATATATACTTTGGCCGAATTTATATGCCGCTGCGCCTGCTCCTGGCTTTCTGCTTGTTTATCACTGCACGCGATCAAACCGGCGCAAAGTGAAATCAATATTATTTTAAAAAAACTCTTCATTTTCCCCACCCGTATTTCCATTTTGTTTTCACCAGTAACACAGTCTGACCACCAATTACGACGCTTTGTATTGCACCCATCAAAATTCATATTCCAATATGGCACCATATATATTCTCTTGGTAATTATTCACTTCCCCTTCCCCATCTCGCTCTTCCTTGCGGGAAAATAATCGGATATCAAATCCATTATTAAACCGGTAGGCATATTCCAGGGATAAATAATCCGTTGTGTATTCTCTATTAACCTGATTAACATCTTGATCGTATTTTGATTGATCCACTCGCAGCGTTAATTTAGCAGCGCTCGACAATGAATAGACAAATGCCGAACGAAGGTAGTTATTGCGCGCTTGCTCATCGCGCTCGAGATATTCATCGTCAACTAAAGATGCTCCAACCGAAAATGTACAGCGATCACAGATTGCATCTGTACTAAAATCCAGCGCCATATTGCGCCTGTCTATTTTCCCCAAATTTTGGGACAAGCCATCGCTACCCGGTATAGGATTTTCATTACCCAAATTACCATTACCAAACGACGAATCTGTTATCTGCCGATCCGCGGACGCGGTAAAAAGATGGTATCCACTGGCGTAGCCCAAGCTAAAGTTATAACTGGGAGCACTCTGTTTTTCTCCGGTCTCGGGAGAAATTTCGTTGTAACCTACTTGTACACTGTAATCCAGTTTGCGCAGCTGCACTTGGTAAGAAAGTGCTGTATTCACCATACGATAATCAGCATCAGGTTGCTGATCGAAACTCACATCCATTTGTTGTGAACTTAACATCATCGCACTGGTTTTGGAGGTGACATGAGCCCACCCAAACGTAGCGCCATTGCGTTTTGAATCCTGACTGCCATCGGCTTCTATGAAGCGCACTTTTGACGCTTGCCCCTGCAGAAAAATTCGATCAGCGCCGGATAGCCTTTTGCGGATGATTGGCCGCGCTGAAATCATTTCACGCTCTTGCTGGTTTTCCAACAAGGTCACCTCTTCAGGTGACCGGAGCAACATGCGCCGGGAATGCTCAAGCTCCAATGCCAGAGGATCAGCCTCTTTACCAAAAACCAAAACTGAGCTGCCATCGGCATACTCTTCATCGGCCTGTGATTGCTCGGAGAATTTTTGTGCATGAAGCTGATAATCAACATCAGCATCCACCAGCCAATTGCTGTAATCAGCCACCAGCCCCAATCCATAAATATCCTGACGTTCCTCTATGGGCTCCAGCAACGTTTTTTCGGCGTTGTCTGTCATCAAACTGCCAGCCGAAATAGAGGCACTAAATTGGTTTTCTTTTACAGGTGTTTCGTACAACTGGTTGGCGTGTACTTGGTTAAACACCAATAGCATTAACGAAAGCCTGGTGGCGGGAAGTAATTTTATTATGTTCATAACCCGCCTCACTAATCAGTTATTGAAGACGACACCCGCAAACTTTTCTTTGCCTACTGCGTCCACAGCAGAAAGCACCTCATCAGTAACGACTTTGCCAAACGGCACAACAAGTAATGCATGATCACAATAACGCGCCAGGATTCGCGCTTCAGTTGACTGCTGAATTGAGGGCGCATCCAATACAATAAAACGGTCGGGATAACGCGATTTTATTTCAGCTACCAACACTTCCATCCGTTTGGAGTTGAAAAATTCGGCAGCAGAGTCGCTTGATCCGCCAGAAGGAATAACGCGCAAACGCTCGACGCCCGTTGGATAAATAATATTTTTAAGCGGGACTGTGTAGTCAGTTAAATAATTTGAAAGGCCTGACTCAATATTAGAGGTAACATATTTCCCTACGTCCGAGTTATAGGGGTTGCAATCTACGTAGAGTGCAGTCTTGTGCTGATCAAGAGCGAAAGTGGCGGCCAGATTAAAACTGAAATAACTGGAAGCTACATCAGCTGCAACTGATGAGACCAGCACAACCATATTGTCTGAGTGATGACGCTGCAAAAGCCGAATACGCACCTCACGAAATGCGTTCAGTACTTCACGCTGGCGCATACCCGTAAAGACGATTTTTTTCTCATACAACTCTTCTTGCATCCAGAGCAGAGGCATATCCATATTTTTAATCTTTTCGCGCTTGCGATGCTCCAGCACTGCATTTTTTACGAGCTGATCGCTATCCTCCACCAATGCATCAACATCTTCCATCAATTGGCTTAGGTTTTTTTCTTTGCGTTTATCCATCATCATGCCCTGAGTATTCACCAGATTAACCCTTGACCAATTGCCAATAAATTGCGATCGCCAGATAACAAATCATGCCAACACTCGCAATTGAGAAAATCAACAGCACATCTTTTTTCAATAACCGCTCCCCTATTGGCGATTTGTAATGGGGGATAACACCAATCACTTCGATATCAGCCGGCAACTGTTTTTGCAAAACCCGTGCAGAGCGCAGATGAGGATCAACCATCACAAACAGCAGCAGCAAACCGATTGGGGCCAAGAGCCCAATAATGGGGCCAGCAAATGCAAAATGGATAAAGTGCAAACCAGACGGCTTTAGCGGAAAACTGGCGGGCTCTTGAATGCGATAGGAGACACCTTGGCCTTCAATATCCAACGTCATGGAAACCCGTGCCGACTCTTTACGTTGCAACATTTCATCGTAAACTTTTTTGGTTACATCATAGTCGCGTGTCAACTCTGACAGCTCGGCCTGGCTGGCGGCGATGCGCTGCTGACGGGCAAACTCCTCTTCCTGAAGCACCAATAAGGACTGCATGCGTCGCTTCTGTGCGCGCAGCTCAACTTCAGCATCCGCTGCCTGTTTACGCAATTCTTCGTAGAGCGGGTTTTGGACTTTATCGCTATTACCAAAAACATCGCCAGACGATTGAAGTTTGCTAATAGCGGTATCCAACTCCGCAATTTGCGCCCGCAGGGAGACTACATCGGGGTAGTTTTCCTGATAACTCAGCAACATTTGCTCCAACTGCGCATTCAAGGTTTGACGACGCTGATTCATCTCGTCAACTTGGCCTTTTGCTTTTAAATATTGACCTTCATTGTTGAGCTGTTGCTCGATCGAGTTAATACGGGACTGGGTCTCTTCGATTGCTATCTTCAAGCTTTCCAGTTCCTGACGCAGCTCTCCTATGCGCGCACTGACGGACTCTTCGCTGCCATCGGTATTTTTTGATTTAAATTCCTTCAGCTTTTCTTCAGCAGCTTCCAGTTGGCGCTTGTAAGTTTGCACCTGCGCATCAATAAAGTTATAGGCACCCACACTTTCATCGCGCTTACGCTTGGCAATATCTTCGATAAATACGTTAACGACCGCATTGAGGATTTCAAAGGAGCGATCTGGATTACCTGCGGTATAGCTGATCTGCACATAGTTCTCATTGCGTTCACGTGCAATGACTATCCCTTCGCGCAATCGTTTGACCAACGCATCCTGTTCATCAACAGAGGAGGAGTTTTTCAACAACCCGGCTTGTTTAGCCGTTTCCAACAAAATCCGCCGCGTATAAATCACCTCACTCGCCTGCTCGGAGCGGTCGATCTTAGTGATCTCTGCGCGCCCTTTAAGCAGCGGCTCAATAATGTTGGTTACATCCGCAAACAAGACTACCTTGGTGGTGAAGCTCTTTGGCCACACTAGCCCGACAGCAAGAAAAATGTAGGCGACCACCAAAAACAACAGCACGCACCAAAACCGCAAGCGGATCAGCTCAGCACGCAACGCCGCCAATAAATCTTTCAGGTATGCTTTATCCATGTGCTATCTCAATTCGTTAACCAACAATTTCAACCATCACTTAAAAATTGCGCTCTGGAACAGTAACTATGTCCGATGGCTGCAAGGTGTAGTTAGTTGCAACATCGCCATCATTGATAAGATCATCCAGTTTGATTGGATATACTTTCAATTCGTTATTTACCTTGCGGTACAGCTTGGCTTTATTCGCAGATGCAAACTGATTAGGTCCACCAGCCAGCAACACCAGATCGAGCACAGTCATACCTTCGCGGTAGGGAATAGATTGCGGGCTTGCAACAGCACCAGTGATGCGCACACGGCGTTGGAAATCGGAACTGCTGGGATTGGTGACTATCACTGTTACCTGCGGACTGCGGATATAGGTAGTGAGACTCTTGGTGATATTTTGTGAAAGCTGTTCAGTAGTCAGGTCAGCCGCCATGATATCGCCGATCAACGGCATTGAAATTTTGCCATCGGGACGAACCGGTACATTGAGTGACATTTCCGGATTGCGCCATACATTCACTGATAACGCGTCGCCTACACCTATACGGTATTCGGCCAAAACAGCGGCATCTGCCGCTTCTGGATTGCTCACGGCTTTGTTGTTACTACACGCGGACAGAATAAATACCGCCAGCATTACGCCTATAGCTGCCATACATTTTTTCATAGAGCCTCCCTCTATAAGTAACCAAGAGACCAGCCAATCAACACTGCACCAGTCTTAGTGAACACCCTTACCTAATAAAATAATTTCTACCGTTTGGATCATGATCAACATGTCCATAAAAAAGCTGTGATTTTTGGTGTAGTACAAATCGTACTGCAATTTGTTTTTAGCATCTTCCACTGAAGCGCCGTAGGGATATTTCAACTGCGCCCACCCCATCAACCCAGGCTTTACTTTATGGCGCATCTCATAAAAAGGAATTTGCTGCGCAAGATCGGTTACAAACTCAGGGCGTTCAGGGCGAGGCCCAACAAAACTCATATGACCAGCAAAAACATTATACAGCTGTGGCAATTCATCCAGTCGGGTATTGCGGATAAATGCACCCACACGGGTAACCCGCGCATCATTTTTTTGCGCCCATACGGCACCATTTTTTTCAGCATCCTGACGCATACTGCGAAATTTGTAGATGCGAAAACTGCGCCCATTGAGGCCAACCCGCACCTGGTGATACAGCACCGCCCCCGGGCTTTCCAGTTTCACCGCCAGTGCAGTAAGCAGCATGAAGGGCCAGAGTACAACCAGAAAGAGCGAGGCCAGAATCAGGTCGAACAGGCGCTTGGCAAGCATACGCCGTTTGGAATATTTGAAACCATCTGAAAATAACATCCAACCTGGTTGCAGTAGCGATATATCAATCTTGCCCAGTTCGCGCTCGCAAAAACTCAATGCATCGCAAGAGGGGATGCCTGCAAGTTTGCAATCAAGGAATTGGCTGAGCGGGAAAACATCACCACCCGAACGACGGCGCTCGTCGGGCGAAATAACAATTTCGGAAATCTGGAATTGTTTGGTGAAGGCCAACCAATCTGAAGGTTCAGGAATTAACAGGGCGGAATCGACTTTGGTTGGCTCGCTACCGCTTGGAATACAGCCGACAATCTTGACCCCTAGGACATCCACATCCGGCGTAAGGTCGGACAACAGTTTTTCTGCACGGGAACCAGCACCGTAAATCACAACACGACGCTTGAGTTGGCCGACATCGACAATTTTGACAAAAATCCAGCGCGATATGCATACCAGCAAAGTGGACAACAATACACACCAAAAAATCATCGACTGATTAATAAAATTGCCGTCGAAGAACAGGTTTATCAGATAAAGAGCCAAACTACCCAACAGGAAAAAACTGACCATGGTGCGCAGCACCATACTGGAGTAGCCCTCGCGAATCAGTGCAGTGTAAACCCCCATCGACAAGGTGCAGCAACTCAAGACCAGAGACAATATGATGATCGGCATCCAGCGAATTGTTTTATCGAATTCATCAGCGCTGGCCTGCACACCCAAATACTGTATGCCCCAGGCAACACCCGCAACGATAAGCGCATCCACAACCCCGAGATAGAGGTATGGAAGATGGATATAATGCTTGTTAAGGCGAATATAAGACAAACCCGGTTCCTTGACGTTGCTGTAGTAAAGATAGAAAAACAGAGAGCGGCGGATTATATCAAGGTTTATGACAATATTTCGATTTATTCCCTGCCTGCGCGCATGGCTACCCAGACCTCTCGCTTGCATCTTTGGTAAACCGCTATTTCACAACCTCATTGTCTTTAATCTTAAGGCGAATATGGTATTTTAGTCGCCCACCTGTGGATCATCCCCCCGCTAAGGAATAAACATGTTTGCAAGCAACCCAACACTCTGTGTCATAGGTTTAGGTTATGTTGGCCTACCACTCGCTGTCGAATTCGGTAAAAAAATTACCACCCTCGGTTTCGACATCAACCAGGCGCGCGTCGATGCATTGCGCGCTGGCATAGATCACACATTGGAATTGACCGCCGAGGAGTTGCAAGCAACAGAGCTGCTGAGCTTTACCACTCAGGAAGCGGACATCAAAGGCGCCGACATTTATATAGTCACCGTGCCCACCCCGATCAATAACAGTTACCAACCGGATCTGACGCCTCTGGAAAAAGCCTCGGCGCTGCTCGGCCGCGTTATCAAGAAGAACTCCATTGTTATTTTTGAATCGACCGTATACCCCGGCTGCACCGAAGAAGTGTGCATTCCGATTATCGAGCAGATCTCCGGCATGCGCTTCAATGAAGACTTTTTTGCCGGCTATAGCCCCGAGCGGATTAACCCCGGCGATAAACAGCGCCGCGTTCACAATATTATCAAAATCACCTCAGGCTCCACGCCTGAAGTCGCGGATTATGTCGATGAGCTCTACCGCAAAATTGTGGTAGTTGGCACCCATAAGGCCGGCAGCATCAAAGTTGCTGAAGCGGCCAAGGTGATCGAAAACACCCAGCGCGATCTCAATATCGCCTTGGTAAATGAGCTGGCATTGATTTTCCATCGCCTCGGGATAGATACGCTGGAAGTGCTTGAGGCTGCGGGCACCAAATGGAACTTCCTTCCATTCCGCCCGGGCTTGGTTGGCGGCCACTGCATCAGTGTTGACCCCTATTACCTGACCCACAAAGCGCAACAAGTGGGCTACTACCCGGAAGTGATTTTATCCGGGCGCCGCATCAATAACCGCATGGGTGCCTTCGTGGCCGACTCGGTGGTAAAAATGATGACCAAACGCAAGGCCCATGTGGTCGATTCCAATGTTCTGATTATGGGTTTGACCTTTAAGGAAAATTGCCCCGACCTGCGCAATACCGGTGTCATCGACATTATTGAAGAGATGCGCAACTACAACACTAATGTGCAGATTTACGACCCCTGGGCCGATGCCGCCGAAGCCAAACACGAGTACGGTTTGGATCTGATCGACAAGCCCATTCCCGGCAGCTATCAGGCAATTATCATTTGCGTAGCCCACGATGTGTTTCGCGAAATGGGCGCCGAGGGTATTCGAGCACTGGGTGCCCCCAACCATGTGCTCTTCGATGTAAAACACATACTGCCCAAAAACGCCGTAGACGCGCGCCTCTGATATGAAAATTCTCGTTACCGGCACAGCAGGATTTATCGGCGCCGCACTCGCCCAACAACTATTGGCGCGCGGCGATGAGGTTATTGGAATCGATAATCTCAACGATTATTACGATGTGCGACTCAAGCAGGCGCGGCTGGATTTATTAACCTCACAGCCAAACTTTACCGAGCTACGCATCGGCTTGGAAGATAAAAATGCGATCGATCAGGCGTTCAAAACCTATCAACCACAACGTGTAGTCAATCTCGCCGCACAAGCAGGTGTGCGCTATTCGTTAAGCAACCCGCAGGCCTACGTCGATTCCAACATCACCGGCTTTTTAAATATTTTGGAGGCTTGCCGCCATTTCGGCACCGAGCATCTGGTCTACGCCTCTAGCAGCTCGGTTTATGGTGCAAATACGCGCATGCCCTTTGCCGAATGCGACAACGTGGATCACCCAGTGAGCCTTTATGCGGCGACCAAAAAATCCAATGAATTGATGGCACACACTTACAGCCATCTATTCCAGATTCCCACTACCGGCCTGCGTTTTTTTACTGTCTACGGTCCCTGGGGTCGCCCGGATATGGCGCCGATCCTGTTTGCTAATAAAATCGCGCGCGGTGAGGCCATCGAAGTTTTTAACTACGGCAAACATCGCCGCGACTTCACCTATATAGATGACATAGTCGCGGGCATTATTCACAGCCTGGACAATCCCGCCCAACCCAACAGCAACTGGACTGGCGAACACCCCGACCCCGCCAGCTCCTCAGCGCCCTATCGCATCTACAATATCGGCTCCAATAATCCCGTAGAACTGCTGCACTTTATTGAGTTGATGGAACAGGGTTTGGGCAAAACTGCAGTGAAAAATTTGCTCCCCATGCAACCGGGTGATGTACCTGATACCTACGCCAATGTCGATTCACTGGTCAGCGCTGTCGGCTACAAACCGCAAACCTCCATTGAGGAAGGTGTAGCGCGTTTCATCGAATGGTATCGCGCTTACTACGCAATACGTTGATCCCACACATCCTGAGCAAACAGCACATGTCGCACATCCAATCCCTCCACACTACCGCTGCGCAGGCCAAAGTCACTCACGCCATGACAGTGGATGTGGAAGATTATTATCACGTTGCTGCCTTCGCCAATGTGATCAAACCGAGCGAGTGGAAAAATTGGCCATCGCGCGTCGAGGCAAACACCCATCGCCTGCTGCAATTGTTTGACGATGCCAATATCAAAATTACCTTTTTTGTTTTGGGCTGGGTCGCTGACCATTATCCGGAATTGGTAAAAACCATCCGCGCGCAAGGCCATGAAATCGCCTCGCACGGTTACAGCCATCAACTGATTTACAGACAGAATCAGGATATCTTCCGCGCAGAAACCGCAAAATCCAAAACAATCCTGGAAGACTTGGCGCAAACACCCATCACCGGCTATCGCGCAGCCAGCTATTCAATAACGCGCAAATCGCTCTGGGCGTTGGACATATTGGCTGAGCTGGGCTTCACCTGGGACTCAAGCATCTTCCCTACACGCCACGACAATTACGGCATCCCCGGCAGCCCCGAAGAACCCTATCGCATCATTACCAACAGCGGTGCAAGCCTGCTGGAATTCCCATTGACCACCGCCAAAATACTCGGCCAGTCGATTCCCGCAGCAGGCGGCGGTTACTTTCGCCAATATCCCTATGTATTATCAAAATGGTTATTTGAACGCGCGAGCCTCAACCAAACCAAACCGCAAATTTTTTATCTCCACCCTTGGGAAATAGACCCGGAACAACCGCGCATCCCCAATGCCAGTTGGTTCAGCAACTTCCGCCACTACACAAACCTGCAACGCTGCCTGCCGCGCCTGGAGCGCATGATTGCCGATTTCCAATTTGGCACCATGAGCCAAAGCATCGGTTCAACGCAGGTCACCAAAGAGCTGAGCATTCACGATTTGGCAATCGATTTAAATCATAAATAAGAGGGCAAGTTTGCCGTAGACGGGCGCGATCAAGGACAGTAGAATCGCCGCCCTTGATCATCGTGTTAAGTCCTATTACGCACCTGTAGCTCAGTTGGATAGAGTAGCGGTTTCCGAAGCCGTTGGTCGCTGGTTCGAATCCAGTCAGGTGCGCCACCAGCCATTCCAAAGTTGCCTCATGTAAACCAAGATCGTCTCAGTCTAATGTGTATGCCGGGGCAAAAAAAACATGCCTGTAGAAAAAGATCCCAGATTAAGCGTAGACCGCTGTCAGAAGAGTTAATCACCATCCTTTCAAGAAATGGCTTTCATACATCCAATAATTATTTATGGGATGTTACTCGCATCAATGCAGATCTAAAGTTCTCATTGAGATTGCCGGGATCTAACTCAACTGCTTTATTTAAATAAGTTTTTGCTTCCTCAAGTTTGTTTTGTTTTTCCAATTCTATCCCGATCATATACCACGGATATGGGTTATCAGGGATCAATCTCGCACTTTGTTTGTACGCATTAATTGCCAGGTCAGTTTGTTGATAGATCAAGTACGTGTTACCTGCATTCAATAGCTTGTAACCGTCCGCGAAGCTGGTAAGGCTATCATCACTGGTAAACGATAAAAAATTAACCCCTAAAACATCTCCAACCTCAGGGAAAAGAATGTATTTTTTAAGTGGAAAAAGATCATTTATTTTTTCATTTTTAAATAAATAGATAAACCGACCATCATTTCCAAAAAGCCATATTCGTGAATATTTTGACAAGTCAAGTTCGTTCGAAACAGGTATTTTAGATATGTATTTACCTCTTTGTGTTGCAGTTGATTCCTGTGAATAGGACAGCACATCAATTTTCACATCGTAATTAGAAAGATAATTGTTTAACGAGTTTCCATAGTGAAATGGTTCATAAGGAAACGATATACCGGTTATCAGAATATGCTCGCTTTCTTTTTCATCTAGATCTTCAACTAACATCTTAAGGGAATTTAGCAGATTTCTTTGTATATCTTCTTGTATCAAAACCCACTGATTAGCCGAACTTGAATATTTCTTTATGTTTACTACATGGCTGATGAAACCAACCATGAGCAAAAGACCAATAAAGAGACCAATCTGTGGTCGTTTCCAGCCATGTATAATATGAGGCGATGCTACTAAAAAAATGATTGCAAATGATAGATATGCACCAGTCCATGAGTAACCTGGATGCACATGACTTGCTAAAAGCGAATTAGGAAGTAACGCTGCGATGAATCCGAGCAGGCACGCGGCATAGAAAAATACAGATGATTTATTCTTAACTTGAAACTTGTACCAAACCAAAGCACCGATCAACAGTAATCCAACAAGACTTGCAACATTATAGCCGAGAGAAACATATTCAAACCAATTTGACATAATTGACAACGGGTTAAACTCTACCCTGTAGGCATCGTTGCTGTTTGTAATAAAAGCGGATTTTATGGTGAAACTATAGATAAAAACTATGCATAGGGCTAAGAAAACTGATGCGGTGGGCGCTATGGCTTCTTTCACTGATTTCTTTTGATGATACAAAAGCCATACGAGAGAAACGGCAATTGCAGCTAAGCCAAAGGTCTCTTTAGCCAGAAAGGCTAGCAGTGAAAATATAAAAAGTAACAATACAGATATTTTAAATGACTTTTTGAAAAAAAATGAATAAAACAAAACGCCAATTAACAAGAAAAAATATGATAACTGCGAAAACGCGTCATGCGCATAAAAAGAATAGAAGTAGGGATGAGAAAACAATAAAAAAATATAGATTATATAAGTCGCCAGAAACTGAAAATTGAAACTAATATTCAATAGATTTTTTGCAATAGTAGCGGTCATTGCTACATTCATAAGTGTGACAAAGATTATGGCTGCAATTGAACCATGAACGCCAAAGCGTCCAATTAAGAAAAAGAATGCCATTCCTGAAGGACGAGGTTTACTTAAATAATTTAGAACACCTAACCCAGAGTTACTAATATTTGTGGGAAGATAAAAGTCAGAATGAAGCGGCCACAAGGGGTCATAATACCCAGGAAATATAAACTGCAACACAACGGCATGAGCGATTAAAGCAAGTGCAAACAGAGCGACGAACTCTAAAGCTTTATTCGTGACGGGCAATATCGAGCTCTTATCTTCAACATGAGGCATAGCCATTTCTCGGTAATTTTTATCTCGGAAATTCGGCATAAATCAAATTAATTTTCTAAATTCAACATCTAACGAGGTAATTATCTAAACATTCTCAGCTATCCATACGATCCAAGACATCAGTCCCTCCTGCGTATCATTTGCATATTATTTGTTGACCTCCATTCGAAAATGCGCAACATACTTCGCCTGACTTGAACTATTGGCTTTTGCTATTTCTATAACTGAATACAAAATCGCTCAAAAAAGTCCACACTACGCTGATATACGCGCAGGAACTCTCAGCTATGCGGTACCGCATCTCGATCTTTCTACATGTATCAATAAAATGAAGCAGCTATTTGCAGAACAGTCTTTTATAATGAAAATTCTACATGCACGACTGCTACTATTAATACGCATGCAATGATAATTTGTTAACCCTAATTGGCTGCTCAGCGCGTAGCGACAAAGCAACAGCAGATTCTCTCGTTCCAACTGGGATTAATCCTGTCTCTGTGTAGGAGACAACACCGTCATGACAGTTGAGTAGTTTGTAATACACATGATCATTTCCAAAATCGATATGTGCGACAAATGAATCAGCTACTGCCTCGCAACTGAACTCCACTGAATATTTAAAAGCGGTGAATGCACTGAGACTAATCGATTTGCTGAGCACATCCTGCTTACCGATCTTGATTGACTGATCCTCGATCTGCGGCGCTCCTGCTACTCTGAAATCAACCAAAGAGGTGAATTTGCTGTAGGAAAAAATTTCTTTGTAGTTAATTGGTGAGTCTGCAACCGTAAACGCAAGCATCTGACCGGCTTGGGCAACCGGCTTACCATACTTATTAAGCACTTCTCGCACTAAATTTCTTTGTGTATGAACAACGCTATAGGACTGCTTTTGATCCCAATAGACAAAATCGACGCTCCATCCCTTTAATGCATTGTAAACATCATCTGCATTTGTCCAACTATTGATAGCCTTTTTGTAGTCATTAGCATAAAAGGTGTTGTAAATGGGCTTACCAGTCAAATTCGCACCGAAAGACCGGTCAAGCGCAAACAACACTGTTGCATTCGATTTTATTGCATTAATTTCCCTATTGAGCTGTTGCTCTGGCAAATATTCTAGAATCGCTTGCTGTTGATTTTTCGCGCTTAAATACTGGAACGGCGAATTGAAAAAAACCCAACACACTCCAGGCATAAATACAAGATTGATTAGTGCAGTACCATAAAAACTAACTGTCAGCCATTTCCTATAAGCGCTATCTTTTTCCCCAAGCAGATATAGGACGCCCATAACCGCAACCAACAAGGGCATAGCAGCAAAAAAATACCGCAAATATTGGAGAGACAAAAAAATCGGTAAAAGATAGCAGAGAGCCATTACCACAATGGCACCCAAGTGCTTGATACGCAAAAAAATGATCGCCGCAAAGGCAATCGGTGCCAGTAAAAAATATTGGAATCCGCCAACAAAGTTATTTCCCGCCTCAAAAAACAACTTTGATTCAAAAAATAACCCATAAAATGATGAAAAATTAGCACCTTTAGCCCACCGAGGATCTTTGAAGTCATAAAGGTCAAAGAACGGTGATTCGAATATTGTATTGTATAGCGGAAAGACAGGATTTCCGGTAAAGATATAAGCGCGAATATAGGGAAGAAATGCGAGCGCAGCTGCGATTAATAAGCAAAAGAATATCTTTAGCCAATCTTTAGTATTCCATTTTTGATAACTTTTATGCAGCAAACACGCATAAATAACACCAATAAGTATCGCCCCTGCAATAGTAACTGCTGGCAACTTGGCCGAAAGCGCCAATGAACCAACAAAAAGAGCCGCTACCGCAGTATTGAGGCGAAAATTATCAAGCAGATCAATTAATAATGCGCAGGAAGTGCACAGTAATAGCGCCAAAAAAAGGTCCGTTTGCAAACCAACTAAAGTAAATGCAACTAATGGAGTAGTTAAAAAAAGTACCGTTAGTGCCAATTTTTCGTTGCGGGCAATATCAATCCAGTGCAGTAGTTTAAAAATAGAACCCAGCAGCAACAAAAGCAACAATACATTTAATGCACCCTTAGCATCACCACCTGATAGCAGAGATAATACTCCATGAATAGCTGCAAAGGTGTTGGGTGCAGCGGACCACACTTGAGTAGCAGGATCAACGGAGAAAAATGCTTTGGCACTTAGCTGTGTCCATAATGCAAGATGCACTGAATTTTCATCAGCATTTACGTTAGGAAAGAGAACATAGGCGGCAAGATAGGTAAAAATAAGCACAAAAGCGAAGAAGCTTTTACGACCTACCAACTGCAACTCCGTGTTTATACATACAAGCTGCGCTTGTACAGCAATGAATATAGAGCTCCTTAATCGCCACGAATACAGCACAAATATAATTGGCAAAGAAAAAATGGCAATATACGCAAACTGATAATGCACTGGTTCCAACAACAGAGAAGTAACCAAGAGAGTGTAGATAGTTGCACCAAAAATAATGGCGAGGACAAACTGCGGTCGCTCACTGTCAATACCCAACCAATGGCTAAATAGGAGCCCAAGACAAACACAGGATAACAGCACGAAAATTGCCGCCAACACCTGCATTAAACCCGCAACAACAAGTAAGAAAAGAAACGAGCAGGCCAATAGAGCCAAATTTTGTTTACTGGGCAAAAACCAGCGAATAAAACCGAATACTGCAAAACTGATACATAAATATCCCAGCAAATATCTGGACGCACTACCGCTCCAGGTTCCACTCAAATCGTGTGGACTCAATGCCAAACAGGCGGCTACTACTAAAAATGCCCCAAAGGGCGCAGCCTTAATTAAGACTTCCCAATAATGCTTTAACACTCCAATCACCGCCCTATTCTTTCTTTGAATTTATAGCTACCAAATTACCCTGGTCGTCAAATTGCCACTCCTGATCGTAGGCAACAGTAGCCTTATCAGATTCTTTAATATAATTTACCAGATCAATTTTTATCCCAACCTTATCAGGAAAGTCTTTTGGCACCACAAAATAATATTCCGCTTTATTGCCACCGGCAAAGGATCGCAGAGATTCAGGGAATGCAAAGGGGTGGAAAGGAGCGCTGATTCCAGTAACAAGAACAGTAATATTTTTATCCAGCGGAACTAACTGCGCGGTCGCTTTGGTAAAACCAGCGAGCAAATTCATCTGCACCTTTTCCATCGCAAGTACCCAAGTATTTCGTGTGCCTTGATATTTTTTTATGCTGGTAAGTGGGCTCAACAATGTAAAAATAACTATGACCCAGAAGATTTTTTTTGAATGGCCGTATTCTTGAGCTATTTTTACCGCAAAAAATAGCACAGCAAAACACACATACAATCCGTTAAACGAGTAACCCTCGTAGTGGTGGAACGGTAATAACGCATTGGGTAGCCAAGCTAGAAGCGCGAACACGAGACAGATTAAAAAGCTGCGTACCCATAATTTATCTTTATAGGTTTTATAAATTTGGAACAGGATTAAACCAAAAACAATAACAAGAAGAGGCGTGACTCCTTCGCGGGCATAGCGCGCCATTTCTTTTGCCAAGCTCAAAATACTAATATCGATGTGATACGCCGAACCCTGTTCTGCACTGAGGTTAACAAATACCGAATTGGTTTTAAAATTCACTAGTGCCGAAACTATACCGCCACAAAATACTGCGACTCCGGGAAGAATAGCCTTCAGCCAATTTTGCTTAACGTAATAAATAAACCAGCAAAATGTTACAAAACCAATTGATAAGGCATAAGTCTCCTTCATCAACATGGCGCCGGTAGTCAACACAAATAGCACTGAAAACGCAGCAAACTTACTGCGATCAATAAACTCTAGCAGTGCGATAAAACCTATAAGCAGAAGGAGATATGAGAGCTGCGAACCTATATCTTGCGAATAGAAGGTATAAAAATACGGCTGGGTGAATAACAAATAACAATAGAGGGCAAAGAATAAATAAAACCGCCAATCTATAACTAAAGCTAACAAACGTTTAAACAGTAACGCAGTCAGCGCACAGTTGAGGAACACCATAGCCACCAACCAAGCGACGCTGCCCGCATGGCCAAAATATCCGCCAAATTTTAACGCCCACATCAGCAATGGCCGTGGCCAGTTTAGAAGACTGGTAAAACTGTAATACTCACCAGGGGCATTGGCGAACGCAGCGGGTATATAAAAATCTGAGTGATGAAATGAAAGCGGATCAAAATAGCCCGGGAAAATAAAATACAAGGAAACAAAATACACCAGCCAGGCAATAGCTATTAAGCCGACCAACCTGAGCGCGCCCTTACCTGTTATCGATTCGATGCATCGCGCTAACCAATTTTCGGTTTTCAACTTCAATATGCCGGACTCTTTTTCCTGTGCGAGAAAATTTTTGACCAATAGCATCGAAGGCTTTTCAATGTAGTACCAGGAAAGTATGCCTGCGATAAGTGCGATAATGGCGGCAACTATTTGATTGAATAACACCCCTTGTTGGGGAAAAAGATGACCCAGACATTGCTGGATCAAAAAACCATATATATAAACACCGTAGGACGGATCAGCTGGAATTTTTAATTTTTCAACTACCGCTTTGCGTGAACCTAAATAGAGGCAACAATAGAAAAAGCATAAATAAAAGAGTACCAGCTTCAAGCTGGTGGCCCAGAGCAACGCGGTTAATAGAACAAGTGCCAGAGCACCCTGTTTATGAATCACAATCAGGTTTTGATTGGTCGCAAACAGTGCCCCCAATGCAAAGCATCCTGGTAATAAATGCGCTTCTTTATTACCAGCAAAAACCGGAGTCAAGAACTCTGGCATAAAGAAAGAGAGAAATACCACACCCAACAAGACCAAATTCGCCAGCCACTGAATCCGCCAAATCCCCAACCCATAGACTGCGGCCAAAAATAAATAGCAAACCACTTCTAAAGGCAGAGTCCAGAGCGATCCATTGAGACCATATTTGCTGTCCGCAAAAACACCAGGCAAACGCCATTCCAATTGGTATAAGAGCGTATTATTAATTAAATAATTCCAGGTCTGACTGTTAGCAAAATATTCAGGCAAAGACAGGGTGGTAAACCAGAGGCCGATAATAAATACCGAAATACACAAACAAACAAACAACCCCGGCAGAATCCGCGCCGCACGTTTTATAATAAATTCCCCCACATGTGGCCGGGAGAGAAAACTCGCGGTTACCAATAAACCACTGAGCATGAAAAAAAACTTTACCGCGAGGGAACCGGAATAATCAAAGCGCAACAGACTCGCTACAAAATCGCTATTGACCACGTTAGGTACATGCACAAGCCCCGACGCGTGACCATAGATCACCAACAGGGCGGCGATCAGACGAAACAAATCGAAATTATTATTTCTCGGATTGAGTACCTGGTTTAACAACATGTATGCGCTGCTCGACAGTGTTCAGAATTTATGGTGGCCCGGCTCATCCATTTGGCGTGCTACGCCTGTTCACATCGGCAGCAAGCGCAGGTGTATGATGCTGCACCGCAAGCCAACAGGGTTACTGCTTTATAAAAGAGGGGATTAAGGTTTGTGCACTTAAGAAATCGTCTTTAATGCCTATATCAATAAAAAAATCACCCGATGCTTGCGCGTACAGGTTGTTACCAACCAGGTGTTGGATAACACTCACCTCAAATGAAAAAGGTGTTGCTATCGCAATGGCATCAAATAGATTGGCAGGGACATCGTAAATACCTGCATTAATGTAACCGGGATCTGCTGATAACTTTTCACCAAAACGTGTAACCAATCGGGTTTTTTCATCAAAGGCAATGGCGCCATAGCGGCCGGCATTATCGACATGTTTTACTGCAATACCCACCGAACCGGGATGGTTAACTGTGAGCACACGCAGCGCACCAAGATCAGTCGCACACAGGGTATCGCCATTTAACACAAACACTCGCGCTTGAATTGCTTTGGTCAATGCATATTGAATAGCCCCACCGGTACCCAATGGCTCGGTCTCTTCTGCGTAAACAATGTCAGCGCCTTGGTATTCATCGCCAAAATAATCACGAATTGTTTGGGCCTTATAGCCGACCGATAAAATAAAACGATTAACACCTATTTGAATTAAGTAATCCAACTGCCAGGCCAGAAAAGGTTTACCGGCAATCGGCGCCATGGGCTTTGGCAAATCGGGTACAGCTTCGCGTAAACGCGTACCAAAACCCCCCGCTAGAATAATGGCTTCGTACACGTTATTCGTTTCTCGGGAACATGGCAGCTTCAACCAAGCCGCAGATGATGTGGCCAATAGCAATATGACCCTCTTGAATTTTTGGCGTTTCTTTTGATGGCATACGTAAAGTGATATCACACATATCAGCCATTTTTCCGCCCATTACGCCCGTGAATCCGATGGTCGTTAATTGCAATTTGTGCGCTTCCTCAAAGGCCGCAATCACATTTGCCGAATTACCTGACGTAGAGATGCCGATAAACACATCACCTTCCCGCCCTAAGGCTTGCACTTGCCGGGAAAACAGGCGCTCGTAACCATAATCGTTACCAATCGCAGTGAGGATTGACGTATCAGTTGTTAATGCGATAGCGGCGAGACCAGGACGATCATAATGAAAGCGGCTGACAAATTCGCCCGCGATATGTTGTGCATCAGCAGCTGAGCCACCATTACCCGCAATTAATACCTTGCCGCCATTGCGCAATGTAGCAACAATAGTTTCGGCTGATTGAACAACCTGATTCAGTAGCGCTTTATCCGCTTGAATATCAGCAATCAGCGTTGCCAGTTTTGATAATTCTTTTTCAATAAAATGAATCATATTACTCTCCAAGAGTGTGCACCCTGTTCAACAAAAACTGCTGTCATCACTTGTCCATTAAAACCATTCAGGGCACGGATAACATTGGGACGTTTGGCAGGATCAACTAAAAACATCATAAAACCACCACCACCGGCACCCGATACTTTTCCGGCAACCGCGCCCGAGGCGATGGCAGCGTTATAAATAATATCGATATCCGTGTTGCTAATCGTCGAGGCCATTTTCTTTTTGGCCTCCCAGGAGGAGCGCAAAGATGCAGCGAGGTTTTCAAAATCCCCCTGCAAAATAGCCTCCTTCATTTTTTGCGCTTCAGCTTTTACTGCTTGCAATGCTGCCATGGCTTGATCATTGCGGCCGACTACATTATTAGTTTGCTCTTTAATAATATTGGCTGACTCGCGCGATACACCGGTATAAAAAAGTACCAGTGATGATTCAAGCTCAGCGCGATGATCGGTTTTAATCCGCAGTGGATTGACGATCACACGGTCGTGATAAAACTCCATAAAATTAAATCCGCCAAATGCGGCGGCATATTGATCTTGTTTGCCACCTGCCAGATTTAAATCAACACGTTCGATCTCATAAGCAAGTTTGGCAATATCGTATTCACCCAGTGGCAAGGCAAGATATTCAACAAACGCCTGCACCATCGCTACCACCATGGTAGACGACGAGCCAAGACCAGAACCGGGTGGCGCTTCACTGTGAGTAACCAATGACACTGGTATAGCTTTGCCATCGAGAAATTCACGCACAATGCGATTATAAACCCCGGCATGCAGCTCCAGTTTTTTGCCCGCGTCAATTACAGGTACGGCAGCCCCCTG
Source organism: Cellvibrio fibrivorans (assembly GCF_031457055.1). NCBI lineage: Bacteria > Pseudomonadati > Pseudomonadota > Gammaproteobacteria > Cellvibrionales > Cellvibrionaceae > Cellvibrio > Cellvibrio fibrivorans. The sequence continues at coordinate 809,440 of NZ_JAVDVX010000001.1, forward strand.
CCAACGCGCCTCAATATCAGCAGCAACAAATTCAACGCCGCTGTCGTTGTAGCTGAGCGTCGCGTAAGCATATTTGTCGATAGTGGCATTGAGAACGTAACCACCGAATTCATCTGAATAAGGTGATACATCGGTGCCACCACCTGCGAGACCCAGACGCAGCGGTGCACGCGCCCTGACTTTGCCATAAAGTTTATCCAAATTTAAACGCATTAGAGTTTGCCTTCGCCGGAAAATGAAATTTTAAGCGATTGTCGAAGCATGCTGCTCATCGCGGCCTCAGAAAAATGTTTTTCTACAAACAGGGCGCCATTATTGGAGCTGCTACGCCACTGAATATCGTCATTCAAGATTTCACACACATGCGCGGCAAATTCTGTAGCGCCTGATGCAACCGGCGTAACCTCAGCCAATCCCTCCAATCCCTGTGCCCCAATATCAGTGGTCACTAGAGGGGTACCATAAGCCATAGCCTCAATCACCTTATTTTTTATACCGGCACCATAACGCAAGGGCACAACCGCGACACGCGCACTCAAGTAATGCGCCAGTAATTGTTCGTCCGTCACATAGCCAGTGACAATCACTTTATCCGATGCCAGGGCTTTGACCTCATCAGAAGGATTGGAGCCAATCAGATATACTTCGACATCTTCAATACGGCTTTTGATTTCGGGCAAAATTTCTTTCACAAACCACTTTGCCGCATCCGTATTGGGTGGATGACCGAAGCCGGCGACAAAAATAATCCGATTGATGTTGATAGGATCACGCTGCAGATAATTGGAAGCCTGCGGATAAATATAAGGCGATATAGTCTGCGCTGTAACAGTAGGATACTGGGCATGGATAAAACCGGTCTCCTCATCCGATGGGTACAACACCATATCCACCGCGTGCCAAATTTTACTTTCCATTTGCAAACAATCGTCAGCTTCTTTTAATAGACGATTATTACCCGTGACCTGAGCTTCATTTTGCATACGCGCAAAATGCAGATCATGACCGTAGTAAGCAACATGGATCTCGGGAAATTTTTTGAGCGAATCCAAATAATTAATTGCGATATGCGGCCGACTCAACAGTACCTGAGTCACCTGCCCTTCTGCTGAACTAATCCAGTCTTCAAACTTACCGACATAATCACTGCCATAAATAACCTCCACACCCAACTGCTGCAATTGCGGTGTGTATTCGGGATCAAACCACAAATTATCTGGCCAGAATTTCACATTGCAATTCATGTTTAGCAAGGTTTGGATAAATGCCACCATGGTGCGCGAGCCTGCATCACGATCCGGGCGCGGCACATAGTGATCGACAATGACAATGCAGGGCTTAGCCAGGGATTTATCGCGCGCAGCAAATACCCGCTGGGCATTCTCTGGATGTTGGCTCAATACACTTTGCCATTTTTCAAAAAATTTCTTCTGGTTTTCCAATTGATACGACTTGATGCCGCCACCATGCACATCGGTGCCATTGGATACTCCCTCGTAATGGACAATTACTGATGCCGGCTGGTAGTAAAGTTTTAATCCAGCGGCACGCACCTTGAAGGCCAAATCCGAATCTTCACAATATGCAGGCACATAGCGCTCATCAAACAATCCCAACTCAACAAACAGTTTTTTCTTGATCAGCAGGGAAGCGCCAGAAGAATAGTCAACCTCTTTCAAATAATTAAATTGTGGTTGGGATGGATCCTGAATACGGCCGTAATTCCACGCGGAACCATCGCGCCATAAAATACCACCAGCTTCTTGCAAGCGCCCATCGGGATACACCAGCTTTGATCCCACCATGCCGCAATCAGAATGACTCGCAAACACTTCCAACAATTTATCCAACCATCCCTCGGTCACTTCAGTATCGTTATTCAGCAAATAGATATATTCACCCTTGGCCAGCGACACCGAGCGATTGCACGAACGGATAAACCCGAGGTTGTGTGGATTGACCTCGTAACGCAGCCCCTGCACCTGCTGCAAACAATGAATCTCATGATCGGGGGAATGATCCTCCATCACAATCACTTCAATTGTTGCTTTCGGTTTATGACGTGCAATAGATGCCAAACAGGTGAGCGTCACCGGTAAATTGCCGTAGCTAGGAATAACCACTGACACCAAGGGGGCCGATGATACGGGCAAGACCAAGCTATTTAGTACCGATTGAATGTCATCGGGGGCAATAACACCCTGAATGGCAACCGCAGGTAAGTTCGGCTTGCCGCTGCGACGCCACATTTCATAGTGCACCACACCTTCAAACATCGAACCGGCAATGCGATAAATACAACCTGCCAAGGCATTTTTAATATGCGAATTTAACGGCAAGCGGTGGTATGTATTGCGCGCGAAGCGCTGCAAACGCGGCTTAAGCGATGTGATAACCGAGCCGGTCTCGCCACGCAACAGGCGTCCGACAACACGCAAGGGGCGAGTGATTTTCCACGAGCGCGAATTGATGACCCGTTTGTAATCCGATTGTAAGTCCTTCAGTTGATACTCCAGATTTTTATTAACAGAAATTTGCGAATCTAAATGTTGGATTTGTAAATCCAGTTTTTGTTGCGTGATAAGTAGTTGCTCGTTTGTATCCTGCAAGCGTTGATGTAACTGACTGTTTTTATCGTTCAGCTGTGAAATATTTTCTTGCGCCGATATTATGTCTTCACGCAAACGAGATTCACTGCTGCGCATAACCGCTAACTGCTGATCCAAAGATTTGGCCCATTGGGTTCGTTCCTCCACTTGCTGCTCAAGATCTTTTGCCCAGCGGGTTCGCTCTTCAGCCTGCAATTCGAGCGATTTAGCCCATCGGGTTCTTTCCTCAATCTGCTGTTCGAGGTTGATTGCCCAGCGCGTACGTTCATCCACCTGCTCTTCTAAGGATTTTGCCCAGAGTGTACGCACCTCCACCTGTTCCTCTAAAGATTTAGCCCATTCGGTTCTTTCATTAACTTGCTGCTCTAATGACCTTGCCCACTGCGTGCGCTCTTCAATCAGCTGCTTTAAACCGGAAACGTTTTCATTGGCATAAACATAATCTATCGCGGCTTTTTCAATTTGATCGAGCAATAAAAACTCTTCATCCAATTGTTGTTTTTGCGCGAAATACAATTCATTAAAACGGGCAATCGCCGGTTGATTATCTACCAACAGCAAACCATGGCTTATGTCATAAGCGGAAATCACAGCAGGTGGGCATTGCCAATCATGTTTTAAATCAAGAGCTGAAAAAGTGGTATGGCGTAAATTATCGTCCAGGAACTCTTCAACAAAGCGAGCAGCCAAATCTGGTTGAATGTTCAGGTTCAGTTGCTGTGCAAGGTACTCCAGTTGCGCTTCCGGCGACTCCATTAGCTGATCATAATCAAGTGCAACAAGCGACGTAGATAAGTGCTGGGTGAGTATCGCCATATTATAACTCAGCCAGAGTAGATAGCCCTTGCGTATGGGGGTTTTATTACGTTTTAGAATTGAATTGGCAACACTCAATGGATGACGCAAGCAAAGCACATATTGGGTTTCACATTCCAGCAATGCAAATACCTTCACCCAAAATTTTAACAATTTAGAAACACGCGGATCCTTAAAGCCGAACAGCTCATGCCCAACCATTTTTGCACGCAATAAATCTGCGGCCTTTTCTAAATAGCCTGCATTAACTAATTGCTCCACCTGAGCATCTGTCACCAGCGATAGACTGAACCAGTCCTGCCCAATTACATCAAGCATTTCGATATTCAAATCATTAATAGATTTGTCTTCAAAAAAACCTTTTGGGTTGTCTTTTCCTGCTGGCAATAAATCATCGCCTAGACTTACACCCATGCAGGCCAATGCATTCATCACAGCACTGGTGCCACTACGATGCATGCCTACAACAACAATTAGTTTTCTGGTTTTATTCACAGACCATCTCTAATTAAATAACATTAATTCTATTTTCTGCTCAAACAGTTTCCATAACATTTTTCTGATTATGCAGAAGCCATTGAATAGTTTTGACAATTCCTGTCTCAAAACTTTCCTGCGGGTGATAACCAAGCTGGGCATGACACTTACTTGGATCAATCGCATAGCGTCGGTCATGTCCAGGGCGATCTTTAACAAAGGTAATTAAGTTTTTTGCGAGGCCGCCTGATGCACAAGGTGTATTGGGATAAGCCGCCAGTAACTGCGGCTCTGCCAGTAAAGCGGCATCAACTTGGTCACAAATTAAATTCACTATATCAATGTTGCGCCACTCATTTTCACCACCCACATTGTAAACCTCACCCACAACACCTTTAGTCAGAATCAAATCAATAGCACGGCAGTGATCTTCAACATATAACCAATCACGAATATTTTTGCCATCACCATAAATCGGCAAAGATTTACCCAATAAAATATTTTGGATAATAAGCGGAATTAATTTTTCACTGTCTTGATAAGGCCCATAATTATTGGAGCAATTACTGGTGGTAACCTTTAACCCATAGGTATGGTGATAGGCGCGCACCAGATGATCTGAAGCAGCTTTGGACGCTGAGTAAGGCGAATTGGGAGCAAAGGGTGTCGATTCAGTAAATGCGGGCGCATCCGCCTCAAGTGAACCATAGACTTCATCGGTAGAGACGTGGTGAAAGTGGTGCTCAGTAATACCTGCGTCCAACCAATACTTTTTGGCTGCTTTGAGTAAGTTATGCGTACCCAAAATATTGGTTTGGATAAACGCATCAGGCCCATCAATAGACCGATCCACATGCGACTCGGCAGCGAAATGCACAACACAGTTGATCATATAATTGCTAAATAATTTTTCTACTAGCGCTTTGTCACCAATATCACCCTGAATAAACACAAGCCCGTTATTTTTTTCAAGTGATGCCAAATGCTCACGATGCCCAGCGTAAGTCAAAAGATCTAAAACGACTAACTTGTCATCGGGATACCGTGTAGCCCAGTAATGGCAAAAATTACTGCCAATAAACCCGGCACCGCCGGTGATCAGAATATTTTTCATAGGTTTCAGTATTAAGTGCCGTTCGTATTAAAAAATGATTAGGTTAGTCCACTATACCTGTTATATCTGTTGTTTTTTGTAGGCAGCCAACATAGAGGCTACAGCGCTCTGCCAGTGACAGGGAGATATGCCTAAAATGCTCCAAGTGATTTGTTTATCTAACACACTATAAAATGGGCGCTGCGCAGGTGTTGGATAATCGCTGGTAGCAATAGGTTTCACATGGGGAACCTTTTCCAGCAGTCCCACCGCTTTAGCTTCGGCGAAAATTGCCACTGCAAAGTCATACCAACTGGCAACACCTGCATCGGAACAATGAAATATTTTTTGCGTGGGGCGCTGCACCAACAATTGCCATATCATTTGTGCAAGATGGATCGCATAGGTAGGTGTGCCGACTTGATCAGCGACCACACCCAAAGTTTCCCGCTCTGCAGCTAACCGCAACATGGTTTTCACAAAATTGGCACCATGTTCACAATAGACCCAACCGGTGCGAACGATATAGCTCGTGGAGCAATTCTCCAAGGCAGCAAGCTCGCCAGCAAGCTTGGTCTGTGCGTAGACACCAAGTGGATTAGTTTTGTCGTCTGGCTGATATGGCGACGATTTTTTCCCATCAAAAACAAAATCGGTAGAGACTTGAATGAGTGGAATTTTTTTCTGCTCGCACCATTGCGCAATAACACTTACCGCAGTGGCATTAATGCACTGCGCCAACTCTTGATTTGCTTCAGCTTTATCAACCGCCGTATAGGCTGCAGCGTTGATAATGGCGTCAGGCTGATAGGTATCCAATCTTGCCAGCAAAGATTCTGGTTGCGCCAAATCAAATTCTGTACGCGCAACAGGAATTAATTGCAGGAGCATTTTTCCTGCACCGATAACAGCGGGCGCTGTTTTTTGTAGTGCGTAACCCAACTGGCCGTTAGCACCGGTAATCAATACTTTCATGTGCTTATCGCTCAGGCTCATGCAAACACCTCAGCCTGAACCAGTGGCAACGCCGCCTGATCCTTTGCTGACAAAACTGGCGCACTGATTTCGCCGAGCGGCCATTCAATTCCCAGAGCCGGATCATTCCACAAAAGTGATCTATCGTGTTCGGGCGCATAATATTCTGTGCATTTATAATTAAATTCAGCGTGTTCGCTGAGCACTAAAAAACCATGCGCAAAACCAGGTGGTATCCAAAAAATATTTTTGTTTTGGGCTGATAAATAGACACCGACTGACTGACCAAAAGTCGGCGAGCTTTTGCGCAAATCAACAGCCACGTCGTAAACTTCACCCGCTGTCACACGTACGAGCTTCCCCTGCGGATTTTTTATCTGATAATGCAGGCCACGCAACACACCGCGCGCTGACGAGCTGTGATTATCTTGCACAAAGTGAGCGTTGATATCGCGCTCGCTAAACCAGCTTGCGCGAAACGTTTCCATAAAAAAGCCGCGCTCATCACCAAACACTTTCGGCTTAAATAAGAGCACATCGGGAATCGCTGTTACTATTACTTCCATTAAAACACCCGGTCTTCAAGAATATTCATCAAGTACTCACCGTAACCGCTTTTGAGCAAGGGCTTTGCGAGATTGATTAACTGGTCTTTGTCGATATATCCCATGCGAAACGCGATTTCTTCCGGGCATGCCACTTTTAAACCCTGACGCTTTTCGATAGTTTGGATAAATTGGCTGGCGGCGAGCAAATTATCGTGCGTACCCGTATCCAACCAAGCGGCGCCGCGCCCAAGCAGTTCAACCGTTAATTCACCTAACTCCAAATATTTTTTATTGACGTCGGTAATTTCCAATTCACCACGCGCAGATGGCTTAATGGATTTTGCGATGTCGATGACACGGTTATCGTAAAAATACAAACCAGTGACGGCATATTTGGATTTTGGTTTGTGCGGTTTTTCTTCAATCGACAACACAGTGCCATCATCGGCAAATTCCACTACGCCGTAAGCACGCGCATCATCGACGTGATAGCCAAAAACGGTGGCGCCCGCTGTGCGCGCATCGGCCTTTTGTAAAAATGATGAAAAATCGTGGGAGTAATAAATGTTATCGCCCAATACCAGCGCGCAATTATCTGTACCGATAAATTCTTCGCCAATGATGAACGCCTGCGCGAGGCCATCGGGTGAAGGTTGTTCAGCGTAGGAAATCGTCAAGCCCCAATCAGCACCGTCTCCAAGCAATTCGCGGTAGGTAGGAAGATCGCGCGGCGTGGAAATAATTAATATATCGCGAATACCTGCCAACATCAGGGTGGTAAGTGGATAATAAATCATCGGCTTGTCGTAAATAGGCACGATTTGTTTACTGATCGCTTTGGTGAGGGGATACAAACGTGTTCCCGAGCCACCAGCGAGCACTATACCTTTGCGACGCGGCAGCTTTGTATTGAGGGTGTCTTGCGACATAGATTCAAACCTTTTGAAAAACTATTACCCTTAGTCAGGCAATACTAACAGGGGTGCCATACAGCTCCCCTCCACAAGGACTGGGATTATCGCAGCCATGGCCAGTTGGGGCTATAGCCCATGTCGCTTAATAGACTTTTTAAGCGGCGATTAGCAAAACGATACCAACATCCCAGCAACCAACGGCACATTGGATAGCGAGCTCTATCATAATCACCGCTAAATACCCGCTCGGATGCGGGCAGATCCACTACCGGAACGCCAAGAAAATCATAGACTCGCACCAGCGTCTGGTCGTGCTGGCCGATAAGCTCGCTATTGTCTATAACCAATATCTGGCTATCGGGGAAGTAGCGACGCAAGTGCTCCAACTGCTCAACATACTCACCCCTGGTACGATAGGAATGGCAGCGGCGTGCCCCCAAAGGTGCGCGCGACTTATCGCGAAGCAGGCGCGCGCCTTCCAACAAGAGAGCAAGCCATAGTGGGCGGGCCTCGTTATTGCGTACAAACTCCATTGCATATTGAGAAAGCGCGCGCTCAACCGGATCGCGCAGCAACACAATAACTTTTAGTTGCGGGTTGTAGCGTTTTATTTCAGGAATGATTTCCTGCCAAGCGATATAGATCGGTGTCGCCTCACCGAGAATGAGACGCTGCTCCATGCCCAAAAAATAGGGCTGATAGCGCTCGTTTATCTCCGCCACAGACCATGCAGGATCAAAGTCAGGCGCATCAAAGAGATGCACCTCTTTTGTTGTCGCCATGCCGATATCGGGATGCTGCGCCAAAAAATGGCTAAGGGCAGTGGTGCCGCCTTTTTGCACACCGATAATCATAAAGCCTAATGGCAAGGGCATTCGATATCTCAATTTTTTATTTGGCGCCTTGGTTAAACACCAAGGTGGGACGAATTTTAAAATCAACCATTCCCGTCATTATTGATGCGCTTTCCGGTAGAACCCTAAAACTCACCGCATCCACTAATCGATGCAGGTACGACATTACACCTGCCACTTCACCGGAAACACCTGCGTTTAAAAAGTAGACGCCGGGAGCCAATGCACATTCAAAATCAAATGAAACACTATAGCTATCACCCGCGTTGACAAACCTCACAGTCGACAGCATATCCTTAGCTGTTGTAGCGCCTCCAAGTTCAAAACCACTTACTGTCTTGATTAACATTCCAAATCTTACGGATGCGAAAGCCCGTTCAAATGAAACATTAAAACGGTAAGTGTAACGACCACCAATCACCAAATTATTAACGCGCCCGACATTATCAAGAACAATATGCGGATCCGTGATACTGGCACCATTACTCGCGTATTCTACAAGGCTGGTGGACACCAATCCCGGATCATAACTCTCCCTTATTGCAATAGTTTTCGCGGTTAAATTAATATCATCACACGCTTTATTGTTAGCGGGTTTAGCTGCGCCTGCATCAAGGGTCTCTAAATCTCGCAAAATATTTGCACGAATTTCCTCCCTTGCGACACCCGTGCTAAACATAAGTTTCTGATAGAGGCCTACAATTTTTTTGGGTTCGCCGCTTAAAAGTAATTCACCACCATCTATTAAGATGGCACGATCGCATAAGCCTACTACTGTAGCTCCTGAGTGAGACACAAATAATATTGTTGCACCACGGGCTTTAATTTCTTCGATTTTAGAAAAACATTTGCGTTGAAATAACTCATCTCCAACTGCCAAGGCTTCATCCACAATCAATATGTCCGGGTTTACATTGATCGCCACAGAGAATGCCAACCGTACGACCATCCCGCTTGAATAGGTTTTTATAGGCTGATGGATAAATTCTCCAATATCAGCAAACTGAAGAATATCATCTAACTTATTATTTATTTCCTCACGAGAAATTCCCATCAAAGCCGCATTGAGATAAACATTTTCCAGACCCGTGTAATCAACATTGAAGCCAGCACCAAGCTCTAGCAGCGCAGCAATCCGCCCATTGATTTCTACATTACCTCGCGTGGGAAATAGTGTGCCGCAAATAATTTGAAGCAGTGTGGATTTTCCCGCTCCATTGCGCCCCACTATACCAACTGTCTCACCTTTTCTTACCACAAAGGACACACCATGCAATGCACGAAAGCTTTTATAATATTGCTTGGTTTGCAGTCGAAATAGATTTTGTATACCTGGATATAGGAACTGCTTTAACCTGTCTGCCGGGTTTTCATATATCTGGTAATCCTTACCAATATTTTCTACCTTGATGGAAATATCAGATGACATCAGCAAAACCCTTTCTTGTTTTTTGAAACCAGGCATATCCGATAAAACAAGACAGAATAGATAAGCCATAAGCTTTTATAAGCTCCATCCAATCCGGGAGTTTACCCAGGATTATTACTTCTCTGGACTGCTCGATAATCAGCGTTAACGGATTTACGTTCATCCATTCCTGATAATTTTCAGGTAGTGAAGAAACCGGATAAAACACTGGAGATAAAAATAATAGTGCCGTCACCAGAAATCCTATTCCTTGTGAAATATCGCGCAGAAATACGCCAAGAGAGGCCAAAATGAAACCAAAACCAATGCAATAAAAGAAGAGGGGAAGCAAAATAATAGGGGCAAAAATACACGTCCAATTAATATAAGCCTTGGTGCATAAAAAAACGACCAGCAGCGCAGCTAATGCAATTAATGCATGAGTAAAAGCCGCTATTGCGTTTACCAAAGGCAAAATTTCCAAGGGGAAAATAATTTTTTTTACATAATTTGGATTATTAAGAATTAGGCCCGTAGATTTGAGCAGCGATTCTGCCAGCATTCCATGAACCACAATACCAACAAACATTACCAAGGCAAAATCCAGCTTATCCCCTCCCACTCCCGCACCCCAGCGCGCCTTGAATACAACAGAAAACACGAAGGTATAAACCAGGAGTAATAGCAGCGGATTGATAATGGCCCACATAAAACCTAAATAGGATCCTTTGTATTTACCTTTTATCTCGCGCTCGGATAACGTAATAACCAGCGAAATATTTTTTATGACCACGTTTATATAAGATGAAAAAAACAATGCTGTCTTCATAGACATATTTTTACCAAACACCATGACGGAGAAATCAATTATGCCTTCATTATACCCTCTTGGGGTATCTGGCGACTTTGTATTCCGTACCAAAAACATCACCCATAAAAAAAGGCACCCGAAGGTGCCTTTTTTTATTTGCAGAAAAGTCTATTTAACTAGACGAAACTGCTAACTAACTTAGTTACCACCAAACTTCTTACCGTCTGTTTGCAGGATGATGGTATTTTGAGCGCCATCAGCATTGGTGGTTTGGAACAGTACATCAATTTTGCCCATTGGAGCAGCGATGTTCAGAGTTGCAGCACCTTTCTTAGATACAGAAGCTGGATCAACTTGGAACAGATCAACAGAGCTCAACACAGTTTGCTTGCCAGCTGGCAGGCTGATGGTGCTAGCGCCAGTAGTGGTCAGAGCAAAACCAGTAGTCTGTACGTCAGCAATCAGGTCGCTGATGGTCAGAGGTACTGCGTTGGTGCCACGGTTGATGATGATGATTTTTTGGTTGAATGCTGGGTTAATGTTCACGAATGGAACCTTAACGCTGGTGCCATTGCGAGCAATGTTACCAACTACGCCAGAACCATCAACTGGGTTGAACAAACCAGTAGCCAACTTCACGTAATCAACGCTAGCAGTGTACTCACCAGGAATAATGGTAGTAGAACCGTCAACAGTTACAGAGAAGTCGTAAGCAGTGTTGATGCTGAAGTCAGTAACAACACAATCACCGCCATCTTCCAAAGAACCGGTGTCAGAATCGATAGCACAGCCATCCAACTCGAAATCACCGAAGCTCAGATCACCAGCAACAACCAAGTCTGATGCAGAGTCAACTACGTCAGTCAAAGCAGTAATGGTAGAGCTGTCTGGAAGCAATACAGTGGTATCAACTACGAACTCAACAGAACCCAAAGTCTCAGACAGACTAGCAGCCAAGAATTCGGTGAAGTCTTCAGCCACTTCTGCAGTTGCGGTAGTGCCAGCAGTGAATACTGATGACAGAGCGTTAACTACGGTAATTGCGTTAGCGTAGGTAGAGGTTGCCAATTGGTTAGCAGCAACTTGGTTCACAGCAGATGCTGGAGTGTCGTATGCAGCGTATTTAGCACTTACACCAGCAGAAGTGCTGATTTCCAGATCAGCAATAGCCAATGCCAAAACATCGTCTTGATCGATAGGACCGGCAACTGGGTCAGCGTCAGCAGTGATTTGGAAAATCACGTATGACTGGCCAGCAGCGCCGCCAGATTGTACTTGTACGCTTGGCGCGTTAACTGGGCCAGTAACAGTCAAGTCACCAGCACTAACAGCGTTTACGAAAGCGCCGTTGGTCAAGTCAAAACGAACGTAGATTTGGTTAGCAGCAGAAACACCTGAACCGATTTCAGCAGTCACGTCCAGATTACCACCAGCAGCAGCAACAGTTAACATGCCAGCATCTTCGTTGGCATCAACTACGGCTTCTTTAGCGAATTTTACAGCACCAGTATCTGCATCCAGATTGATCTGAGCAAAAGCTGGGACGGAAATAAAAGCAGCAGCGATAGCAGCGCTTAAAAGTTTCTTGGAAACCATATGGTTTAACTCCTATTTCATGAATTTATAATCAACGTTGATTTTGATTGGTCTTGGTTCCTTGGGTCTGCAAGAGCAATCCCACGATTTAAAGACCGCCCAAGGATATACCGCATCAAACCCATAGATCAAGCCTAAGTTATTAAAAGCAAAGCCTGTTACCGTTTTGCAGCTATATTCACGCGATCTTTGACGAACCCTTAGTCAAGCTGAACAGTACCTGAACTGTTTGGATCAGCATTGTCGGTTTGCTGAAAGGCGTCCTGAATACTTTTAGTTATAATTTGACCGTCTTCTGGGTTGTTAATGACATACGGGATGATCATTACCATCAGCTCAGTGCGTGCCGAAGTGTCACTATCCGCGCGAAACAAGCGCCCTATGATTGGCATTTTCCCCAACAAAGGCACACCAGTATCCCCCAAGGATTTTGAACTGGAGATTAACCCGCCCAATAAAATGGAGCCGCCATCCTGCAAAGTAACTGTAGTCTGTATTTTGCGATTAAACACGCTGGGCGAATCAATACTGCTACTTTCATTGGGCTGGGCTTCGCTCAGCTCTTGTTCAATTTCTATATCAACATGGCCTGATGCGTGAACAACCGGCAATACAGTGAGACGAACCCCGGTCTTGCGATACTGAATGTTTTGTAAAATGGGCGAATCACCATTAATAGTGGATTGGGAATTGGCGCTGACAACAGGCACCTCTGTTCCTACATCTATAGTAGCCTGTTGGCCGCTCTTGACCATCAAGCGCGGGCGCGACCGAATTTCAGCACGCTTGTTTTCATAGAACATATTTAATATCGCGCGGGTATCACCAGCACTGTCCAACGTGGCGCTCAAACCAGAAGTCCCCAATCCCAAGCCGCCCAAGGTAGATATCTTGCTGGAATAACGCTGCCCGCCCACTTTTTGCGAGCCTGCCGCAACAAACTCGAATCCTGTTCTTTCGCCATCACTTAGTGTGACCTCAGCCAACAAAACCTCAATAAGTACCGATGGCGCGGCCTTATCCAGGGTTTGGATAACAGGCAACATATCTAGCCATGCTTGACCACTACCCTTGTAAATAATCGTGTTCCTGTTGGTATCCACCACAAAATTACCACCAACACTACGCGCTGCGGAACCCTTAGAGCCCCCCGTACTTGCCCCCGAGGTTGTGTCTGAAATAGCGCTTCCTGAATTTGCAGCACTCGTATCAAGACTTGAACGTCCACCGGTATTGCCGCCGCCTGTCTCAACACTGTTAAGTAAGTCCACAATATGCGCTGCTTCTGTATTGCGCACCTGATAGGTAAATATCCCTTGATCTATGCTCATTTGCTGACGGCGATCCAGCACAGCAACCCATTCACGCACATGATCAATAATCTGCTGGCTGGAAGCAAAAACAACTAATTGATTAGCGCCATCCAATGGAATCAAAATAATGGCACCAAGCTGGGATTTGATTTGCGCATCGTACCCTTCTGCATTAAGCACCTCTTTCAGGTTTTTGCTGAGCGCATCCACTTTTACAAATGCCGGCTCAATGCTTGTTGAGAATTTGCCACGCATGATGGGTTGATCCAGCACCTGAATGATAGAAAGCGCTTGATTAACCAAGTCTGGCTTACCCTTGAGCAGCACTGCATTACGCATTGGATCTTCACTGATTACTATTTCTTTACCTTTTAGAGCGTCGCGTACCCAGCCTGCTACTTTGGAATTGGTTACCACTTTAAGGGGCACAAACATAAAAATAGGGCGATGAGACAGTGGGACCTCCGGTAGGGTTCTACCGCTTACTAATAAAGGCGTCTCGCCAGCGGTGATATTTTTATCGATAGTGAAACTCAACACACCTCCTTGCTGGGAAACGGCAACGCCATAGGTATTCAAGGTGCGCATTGCTACCCGAAATAATTCGGCGGGAGGTACCGCCTCGATCAGACGTAAAGTGACCAAGTCCTCTTGCTTTTCTATTTGCGGATCCAGCGTAAACGACAGCCCCAATTGCTCACCAAAAACTTCATTAATAAATGCAGGCAAGGGTATGTTGTGATAATTGCCACTGATAGGCTCGCCCGTTAAGTTGAGTGCAAGTTCCTGCGACGTGGCATCCGCGATATTGTTAGTAATGCTAACTCCCGGCCCCTGCGTAAATTGGGTAACCGGAGTGGAGGGCTGAGCCGGAAGGGTATTCGCCGTCCCTTGTAGATCGCGCTCGGTCCTCAGCGGCTCGAACTTTACGACCCCTTTGCCTCGCTCAGCAGTCGTTGGCGTATGCCAGAAGCTACTGCAACCGGTAAGCGCTATCACCAGGGACAGGGACGCAGCACATTTAAGACTGAGAGTAATAAAAGAACGAATACGAACATGAGACATTGTGGTGGGTTCCCGACTTGCCGTGATCTGGACCGATGATGGCCGGCTAGTTTGATTAACTACGCGATGGCGCGCAAGGTTTTGATTGGGTAAGACTTTTCACTATGAGTTTGCGTTACCACGAATTGGCAATAGCATTACGGCGGATTTAGAAGACTGAGCTGATAGCGCCGCTGGAATTGGATTGCAGCTACCTAAAGCCATGCTTATTTGGCTCCAGACTGATACATCTTCATTGTGCGAGCCTCTTCGCCCTGCTGAACTTCCACCTGATTGGCGCTAATGATTTTAATCACCCATCCACCAACTAGCACATCCCCCTCCACCAGCGATTTAATATTCCGCGTGAGCTGAGTAGACGTTCCCGCCACAGAAGCAAATAAAGCTTCTCGCTTTCCGTTTTTTTCAACAATGCCAACCAAGGTAAAGCTAGCTGGATCTCCTTCGAGGAGTTTTTGCTTCTCTTCTTTACCTTTGGTGCGAGCCTGAACGGGATCCTGATACCAACGAGAGGTGTCTGATATCAGGGTGTATTGCGCCAAGGTATCTTCTACAACTGCCAAGGATGATGCCTGCCAATTGTCAGCACGCTCATTGCCTTTGCCACCAAAACTCATCACTCCAACTAATGCACCCAGTACAAACGCAACCACCAATACAGCTGCAATTAAGCTGTAAAGTTTTCGCTCCTTTATAGATAACCTAGCGAACAGCATCGGTTGCCTCCTGCGCTTGTCCACGCACAGCAGAGGTACTTGTCGCTGGCGGATCAGAGACTAAAAAATAGACCGAGACACGCATGAGCAATTGACCATTGGATTGCGGGTGATAATTAAACTGTTCTATAGCGATACTCTTAGGATTATCCGCCAAGGTTTTCAGCAGTTGATCGATGCGCGCAACCTCAACTGTGCCCGTCACCTCTGCTGTTACTTTAATTAATGCCACACCACCCAAGGTAATACGCTCGGGCACCGCTAAACGCGGCCGGTAATTCTGTGCACCATGATCCGTCATTAACTTGCGCAAGTAGTTTTGTACATCCGCGTCAGCCAAGCCCTCCGATTGTGTCTCCCAGAGCTTGGTACGCAATTGTTCTGCCACTGCTTTTTCTTGCTCCAAACGCTCTGGCCACTGGGTTTGATGCTTTAACTGATCCAGCCTTGCGGATGTGCGCTGCAGTTGTTCTACCTCTTGACTGTGCTCTTGGCGCCACTCGCTTAACACCAGCGAGAAATAAAAAATCACGATGTAGGCAATGCCCCATACCATCCAGCGCAAGCGCTGGTTGGCTTGCAACTGTTCATTTAATTGCAACCAGTAAGGCATGAGTTGGGCGCGCAGGTTATTGAACATCGCTTGCCCCGCTAGCGTCATCTTGAAGCGTAAAGAGCAAACGCGTTTGACTGGGGGTTGCACCCGGCTCGGCTCGCACATCGGTGAAGGTAGGGTTCTGGTTGCAAGCCTCGATCAGCGCGCGCGTATCCAGATTCTCTTGTTGGAGCAAGACTGCGGTTTGGCCGCTCTGGTACTGCCAACTCAATATCGTAAAATCAAAAGCAGATAGGCAAGTGCTAACCTGAGCCAACAGGTGCAACTGACTGGGACTTTGCACAAGGGCGGATACCGCTTGATTAAATTCTTGCTGCTGCAAGGTGGCATCACGCTGATCAACCAAATCAGCGAGGGTTTCACTCTTGTTCGCTACCGCTTCAGCCAAAAACGCTTTCTTGATTTGAACTCCAAGCGCCATACCCAGTTGCAGGCAAAACCAAGCTAGAAATAAACCCAACACTAAACGGGGCGCAATGAATTCGCTTTGTAGACTCTCTCTGCTCCAAAAGGCTTTTTCATTCCAGGGCTTACTCAGCAAATGCGCTTCGCCTTCACACCATGCTTCATCATCGGTAGCACCGCACACACGCACAAAATCAGCGTGGTCACGGAAATTGGGTTTTGCCGCGAACCAACGCGAATGGCGCAGCACCCTGCCCGACCAATACTGCAACTCCCAACCCTCAATGCATGGCTGTACCCGCAAGCCATTATCCAACGGCGGATAAAGCATGACTTCTGGTACCAAGTTAAGCGCGGGCAATGTCTGCTGATCGCGTATGCGATCAACACGATCAGCATCCCAAAACCATACTTGGGCTGCATTGTTGTCACTTACCTGCCAAGTGGCAGGGCGGTTGAATGGGCTTAATTGACGCACGCGCTGCAAGAGCAAGTTATTGCGCAGCGTGCGAGGCACGTTTTCAAAAGACATGCATTGATAGAAGAGATATTTACGCGGAATAATTAATGTGGGAGTTTCAAGCGATGCCGACTCATAAACACTGTTTTCAGTTAATAATTTAATGCTCTCGGATGACATCGTCCAAGGTTGGATTGAAGAGGTTTGATTGGCGAATGGCCAAAGGCTCATTATTGATTTCAGGTGGCTCAACACTGTACTCATAATCCACTAACCAAGGCCCCAGCAGCCCATTGGGCGTCAATTGTAGGCTAATCAACCTGGCTTGTCCCCCCCCCTCCGACCAAAAGCGCAAGCTGATTTCTTGTGATGGAAAATACCCAAAAGTGTCTTCATCTATCCTCGTTTGATAATTGGTTCGCAGCATGAAATCACTGAGTGTCCTAACAGGATTAGACTGGCGTTCGGAATACAATAAGCTGGCAGCACTTTCAGTTAATCCTAAATATTTGACCATAAGATATTCAGGCATCGCGTTAATATTCGTTAGCGAAAAACGTCGAGCATTAAATACATCATCGTATCGACTTAAGGAGAAATTAGTCATTTGCTCCCGCCAACCCATAATACGTACCAATTCAGCGGGCGTGCGCAAAAAATCATTGGGTGGAATCTGCATTTGTCTTGCCCGATATTGCGAGGATTCAGCTCCCGACAAGCGCTCTTGGTCGTCCACATCTATGTAATCCGCTTTTGCGGCCATCAACCTTGCGCGCTCTGTATTGGTCGCTCCTTGATGTTTAAGAAACCGCTCCAGATGAGCTTCGTCCAACGAATTCAAGGACAACAACCCGGCATTATCCTGAAGAGAAAAATAGGTCCCACCCAAACCTTTATATTGAACACCATCGAGCCGCAACTCATCGCCCACCGGCAATAGAAAGGCAGTCTCGTCAGAGCGCAGCTGCTCTTGTGTTAAGGGCGAGAAAGACATTCCCGCAAGCGTAAACCGCGATGTAGCCAATAGGTACAACATTGTTTGCTCAGTGGAGTGCAGATCTAACCGGTTACTAATCTGCGCTCTCGCCTCCAGGCCTATGGCGAGTTTTCTCTCAACAACGGCATGGAAAAAACCAACTGCAACCAACATACACACCAATGCCCAGAGCACTGCGGCCAGGATGAAGCCCTGCTGGGAAGGATCAGGCACTGATTTAACGACCATTCACCACCTCACTCATCCATTTCTATTTTTGCCGTTTTACGTAGATTGATACTGACTACGTAATTAAAAACGTCTTGCTGCATGATCACTTGCAGCCTTATGGCGTGTGGCAGCGGCGGTAGATCTTCTTTTATCAGTGGCCATTGGCTGTGCCACTGATTTTTGTCATCCATGTACTCCCATTGCCCCGTCGCCGTTGGCCAGGAGTAGACATTGAACTGTGCATCACCTTCGCGATATTCCAAGCTCAGTTTTTCTGCATCCTGCACCAATACCCATGCGACTCTGGTTTTTAAACCCATTGATTCAATCAGGGGCTGATATGTGTAAGTTGCCACCTCAACAGCACTGCCTTCCAATCCCCGATCGTTTGGCCGTGCAGCTACAGATGCACCCAAGGTGCCGCGCAACCAGTTGTAAGCCAAGACCTCGGTGTAAGCGTTTTTTTGCTTGTTCACCACGCGCTGATACATGCCAAGGCTGTAACCAAAGCCCTGTACGATCACAGTGACTAATAAACTGACTATCACCATTACCACTAGCATTTCGATGAGGGTAAAAGCGCGCTGAAAATCGACCGGTTTGAGCGAAACTGCAGGCATTAATTATCGCCCTCAAACAGGTTCTCACGCGCCTTTTTATAAGCAACTTGGCGGTACTGATAACTGGCAGCCAACCGGGAACCCTTGGTGACACTTAGCGAAATCGTGAATAACCCAAGATCATAAATCCCCAGAGAACCCCTTGCAGCTACCCCTGGCTTCCAGGGCTCAATCAAATCTGCCCTCCAGCCAACCCAATAGCCATTCACATTGAAACGTCCACTGGTTTCCTGGGTTAAATCAACCAACTTCAAACGCTCCACAGACGAATTGAGCACCTGTTCGGTTGCAGCAACATCCGCCAAACGGTTGAGGGTGATGAGATTAGTGTTAATCCAACTGTAAATGCCAATCGCCGCCATGGAGAAAATCACCAGGGCGACGATCGCCTCCAACAGCGTGAAACCACGTGCATTCGTGAGATTTAGATGGGGGGATGAAGCCTCGCAGTTCATGGCCGGCGTGCCTCGCAGTAAGGCGGCGCCAATTTTATGGTGGTAGTGAAGCCTTTAGCGGTGTAACTCACATCACCACCCAGACACAGGCCACTGGGCTTGTAGACTATTGGAGTTTCGATATGCAACTCCCAGTCATCGGGAACTTCCACCAACTCGCGCGCGCTGGTCGCATTGAGAGTGATGGTTTTTTGCTGGGTATAGGCCTTGAGCCCGAGCGCTCCCAGCGCCTGATAGAAGTTATCTTGCTCGGCGCGGCTTTTGAAACGTTCGTAAAGCGCGGGAAATTTAGGCAGCACCAGCGCACTTGTTAGCCCCAGGAGGATAAGCACCACGAGTATTTCAACCAAGGTGAAACCCTTGCGCTGGTTCATAGGTTCAACGAATTAATCGCCCAAAGCCAAGTCGGCATCCAAACCTTCTCCACCGGTTTTTCCGTCGGCACCGAGCGACATCAGGGTCACATCTTCCTGGCCGCGAGCTTCACGGCGGTATTGGAAAGGATTTCCCCAACCATCTTGGGGCAATTTGCCATCCAGATAAGGACCCTGCCAGTACTGCTTGGCTTTGGCAGATTCAGGACTGGAATTCAGTGCCTGTAACCCTTCTTGCGTACTGGGATATTCGCCCATGTCCAACTTATAGGTTTGCAGCGCTGACTTTAGCGCCTTGAGTTGGGTTTGCGTTGTTTTGACTTTGGCAGTTTCGGCTTTACCAAAGAATTTGGGAGCAACAAAGCCCGCCATTAAACCCATAATGACAAGCACCACCAGGAGTTCGATCATGGTGAAACCACGTTGATGGGTTTTAGTACTGCGCATAGTGTCTCTCCTAAAAAATTAACCCTCACCAACTTCCCGCCATGGAACGAGCAAAGGCTGAGTCGCTCCTATTAAGCGGATAGCTGGGAAAGGGTACTGTCAAATCGCCATATCGTTAACACTGGTAATGGCTTGTATTAAACCCAAAATTATCACCCCCACCGCTATACCTATAAGCACAATAGCGAGGGGTTCAATTAAGAGCAAAAAACGCTTCATACGGTTTTTGCTACTGTTTTCATAAATCTTGGCCACTGCAAAGAGCATTTCCGACAGGCGCCCGGTTTTTTCTCCAGCGCGCACGAGGTTATAGGCAGTCGCATTGAGGATTTGATTGTCTTGTAAAGCTTTGGACAAGTTAGTGCCCGCTTGTACTGCAGTCAGTGCAGCATTGAGCGCCTTGCTGCGCCGCGTGTTTTTAACACTGGCGCGCGCCAGATCCAGCGCTCTCACCAACTCAACACGGCTCGCCAACATGGCGCCCATCACCGATGACCAGCGTGAAATATCAGACTCACCCAACCAACGCCCGAGTAGTGGCAAAGTGGAAAACTTATCGAGCAGGGATTGACGTACGCTGGCTTTGGACAGTTGTGAGCCAACAAAAGTTGCTGAGCCAGCCAGTATCGCCAACATCAATAAAAAGTTCTCGTTTAGCCACATACCCGTTGATAACACAATATGCGCCAAGAACGGCAAGTCGGTTTTGCCGTCGAGCATATTAGCAAACTTGGGAACCACAAAAACAAAGATGAGACCGACAGCGCTAATGCCAGTCAAGACTAAAACAGCCGGATAAATTAGCGCGTTACGCAAATCATTGGCGACCGATAACTCGTATTCCATTTGATCTACACCGCGACGCATAGCGCTGGCCAGCTGGCCGGATGCTTCACCAGCGGCAATTAACTGTATGAAGTAAGGCGGCAGCTTTACATCTTCACTCGCCAGTGCCGAACCTAAATTGGCGCCTTGCTGCAAACGTTCTGAAGCAGTGCGGTAGAAGCGCAGCAATCGTGGATGAGCATCGGAATCTTGCAGTGACTGCAGAGCATCAGCAATAGCCACCCCCGAATCGAGCATGGTGGTTAGCTCAAACAAGGATACGGTAATTTCCGCTTGAGTGAGCTTTTTACGCAGGCCGGTTTTATCTTCCACCTGCGGGTAAATCTCTACCACTTGCAAGTTTTTTTCGCGAATAAGGCGCAGCGCCTCACGCTCATCCCCTGCATCCAGACTGCCGGTAATGAGCGACTGGTTGGAATCTAGCGCTTTATAGGTAAATTGCATTTGGTGACCTACTCAATGTCCATGCTGGTAGTGCGCAGCACTTCTTCAATTGTAGTAAGCCCCTTGGCCGCCTTTATGAGACCGTCTTGATACATATTGCGATGGCCTTGGCTACGCACCAGTTTGCGCATTTCTGCAACTGGCACGTTTTCGACGATCATGTCGTGCAGCTCACTGGAGATAGGCATAATTTCATAAATACCCATCCGGCCCGAATAACCAGTGTTGTTACACAGCGCGCAGCCAACTGCATCAACCCATTTCGGCTCAAAGTCCTTGCCAAGAAAGTTGCGCCCGAGTTTGGCGAATTCGACGCTAATGGATTCAGGTACATGAGCAGGTTTGGCGCAGTGTTTACAGACTTTGCGCACCAGGCGCTGAGCCTGTACTGCCTTAATCGGTGCAGCGACCAGAAATGGCTCTACGCCCATATCAATCAAACGGGTAAAGGCGGAGAGCGAATCATTGGTGTGCAGGGTGGATAACACCAAGTGGCCGGTCAACGCTGACTGGATGGCAATCTGCGCGGTTTCCACATCGCGGATCTCGCCCACCATGATCACATCCGGATCTTGCCGCAAAAACGCACGCAAGGCTTTGGCAAAGGTGTAGCCAATTTCAGCGTGCGCTTGGACTTGGGTGATGCCGGGCAATTGGTATTCGACCGGATCTTCCACCGTGAGAATTTTGCGCGTGCCGTCAGTGGCTTCTTGCAGTGCCGCATAGAGGGTGGTGGATTTACCCGAGCCGGTCGGGCCGGTCACCAGCACTATGCCATTGGATTCCTGCATCAGGGCGCGAACCAGATCCATATGATCCTGCTCCAACCCGAGGGTTTGCAGGGATAATTCTTTGCGATCTTTAGGCAACAGACGCATCACAATAGATTCGCCGTGCACACCCGGCAGAGTCGAGACACGCACATCCATTTCACGGCCATTGACGCGCGTGGTGATTCGGCCATCCTGGGGCAGGCGACGCTCGGCGATATCAATTTCAGAAATAAGTTTTACCCGCGAGGCCACTGCAGGATAGCGGTCGATCGGCTGCTCCAAATGGGTTTGCAGCACACCGTCCACACGCAAGCGCACGCGGAAGACTTCCACTTGCGGGTCGAGGTGGATATCCGAGGCGTTAAAGGCAACGGCTTTGGAAAAGATGTTGTTGACCAGCTCGACGACCGGTGCCTCTTCCGCCATCTCGCGCAGGCCTTTAGTCTCGCTTCCCTCGGCGAAAAAACGCTCGGCAGTGAGCTCTTTGCGCAGGTAGTCGATGATGATATCGAGGCTGTGACCGGAGACTAAACAGGGTTTGATTTCATGCTCGGGATAATGGTAACTGATCACATCGCGCACAAAGGGCGAGAGTGGATCGCGTCCGGTGTATTGCAGCACTTGCTCGGCCGGGCTCCAGATAAGCACACGGTTGTCGATACACCAGTTGATATCGAGCAACGAGTGTTTGATGAATGTGAACAGGGCGCTGGCATCGGGCATGTCTTTGCCGGCTTGCACCACCGGCATTTCCAACTGCTGCGCAAGCACCTCCAGCAGCGACTCTTCGGATATCGACCCCATGCGCACCAGGCCTGCACCTATACGGCCACCAACCGACTGCTGCAATTGCAGCGCCTTTTTGATGTCGTCCGGCTGCACCAGCCCGCGCTCGATGAGCATTTCCCCGATCAGTTTATTCACGCGTTCACTTCACTCTTCTGTTGCGACTCTTATACGGCAATCATTGCGCTTCTTGCAGGCGCGCAGAGACCGCGCAGCGGCTTGGCATACTACTGCAAAACGCGACACTTGCCCATGCAGCGCTAATGCACACTCGCTACTGATCGGCTATGCTCGCTCACCGTTTAATTGCGCCGCAGGTTCGTTTGTGACTCCCGCTATCTCCACTATTATTGTCAATTACAACGCCGGCGCCGGATTGGTGAGCTGCATCCAATCGGTTATCAACCAAGTCAGCGAAGTCATTCTGGTAGACAACGCCTCGCACGATAACAGCGTCGCCCTGGCTGAAGCCCAATTCGCTGGCGATGGGCGCCTGCGTGTTATCCGTAACGACACCAATCTCGGTTTTGCCGCTGCCTGCAATATAGGCGCGCGCGCGGCGCACTATCCCTACTGGTTTTTTCTCAACCCCGATTGCATTTGTGCTGATGCCAGTGTGGCCGAGTTATATCGTGTACTCACCGCTAACCCTAAAGCCGGCATGGTCGGTGGATTGCTGCTCAACCTCGATGGCAGTGAGCAGGCGGGTGGGCGCCGTTTGACACCCACACCTGGCCGCACCCTGGTCAGCGCTCTTGGTTTGCGACACTTCGCCAAACGTTGGCCCGAATTACTGGTAGATTTTAATTTGCACCAACAACCACTGCCCGATACCCCCATCCGTGTGGAAGCCATCTCCGGCGCTTGCATGCTGGTCAAACCGGCAGCGGTGACAGAGGTCGGCCTCTGGGACGATGAATACTTCTTACACTGTGAAGATCTCGATTGGTGTATGCGTTTTGTCCGCGCCGGTTGGGACATCTTATTTGTACCCTCCGCCCCCATCACTCATGCGCAGGGTGTGTGCAGCAAATCCCGCCCACTGTTTGTGGAATGGCATAAACACAAAGGCATGACGCGCTTTTACCGCAAATTCTTCCGCACATCCTATTCGCTGCCGCTACTCTGGTTGGTAATTATGGCTATCTGGAGCAGATTTGGACTTATCGCCACCGCCAACGTGCTCCGGCGTCTCATCCAGCGCAACTAACTCGTGGATAAATATGGAAATACTCCAGATTTGACCAATACTTAGGGGCAGCTTTCGCCAGTGCAGATGATGCCACCCTATGAATGACAAGAGTTTCAACTCCATATTGTTGCTGGCAATTTTAGCAACCCTTATAGCTGTTTTCGGACAGCAGTATTTCCCAAAAAAACGCCTGCTGGCGTGGCCTAACGCCAACTTCATCTCCTATTTTTATTCATCCAATCAGGCTGATGGAAGCCCGGCAGCGTTCTGGGTGGACCAGCAAAAAAATCTGTGGCGATGTGTGTATCCGGAAGATGACAAAAGCGAGTATTTCGCCTGCAGTTTTAATTTTTTGTTTGGCACACCCGAGCAACAGAGCCCTGCAGATTTGTCTGGTTTTACGCATATCAACCTAAAGCTTAACTACACCGGCAGCGCCAACAAACTGCGCATCTATATTCGCAATGCCAATCCTGTTTATTACAAGCCGGAAGACCCAAACAGCAGCAAATTCCACGCTCTGACATTGCACACCCGAGATTTAAACAAAGAAATCCAAATCAATATGGATGAGTTTTTTGTAGCTGATTGGTGGCTCGGGCAATACGATATTCCACGCGGCCTATCGCGTCCGGAGTTTTCGCGCAGTGTCTCTGTGGGCATAGATTTTGTGGAAGGCCAACAGCCAGGCAACCACGATATGCAAATAGAAAAAATTGAATTCGTGGGCGAATGGATCAGTGCGGAGCGTTGGTATTTATGCATTCTCGCTGCGTGGATGCTGGGAATCTTCATTTACGCTATCACTAAACTAATCCAGCTTAGCCAACAAACCAAACACGATGTAAAAATCATTAATGAACTGAGCAGCGATAACCAACAACTCAAATTGGAGACTGATAAATTCCGTCGTTTGTCCACAGTTGATCCCCTTACCCAGGCCTACAATCGCTTTGGTATCGATCAAATTGTTGCTACGCTAATGATTTTTAATAAAGAAAAAGATGAACATAAAAACGCACCGGATTTTGCGCTGATGATTATCGATATAGATCACTTCAAGCGCATCAACGACCGGCGCGGCCACGACGCCGGTGATCGCGTGCTGCAAAATATTTCGGCGATTATTAGCAAGGGCATACGCGCGCAGGATTTTCTCGGGCGCTGGGGCGGTGAAGAGTTCATCGTCATTATGCCCAGCACACGCAAAGAATTTGCGATTGCATTGGCGGAAAAAATTCGCCTGATGATTTACGACACCATTTTTGAACCAGATAACCCACTGTCAGTGACAGCCAGTTTTGGAGTGAGCGACAAACTGGATGAAGAAGATTTTGCCACTACCTTTAAACGCGCCGACAAAGCGCTTTATGAAGCCAAAGCCCAGGGAAGAAATTGCTGCGTAACTGCGGATGATAATATGACTTTATAGGTTTATTGCTTTGCGTCAGTCCCATATCCAGCTCGTCACTAGCGCGGGCGGACGTCCAGTTTTTTAATTTTGCATTTCCGCTTAGCACCTAATAAAAAACCCGCCGCAGCGGGTTTTTTATTGCTTGTTTAAGTTCGCAACATTACAACTTATCAAACGCATCCGTTAACAGACAATCGAAGCGACGCGCATCGTATTCCACTACACGCGCAACATCGTGCGGTTGGATAATATTTTTTTCTGCTGCATCTTTGGCCAGCGCTTCCGTCGTTGCACCGGAAATTTTGCCGCTGTTTTTTGCCTTTAGGAAAGCGTGCCAGACAGGCCCAAGAGACAACAGCAGTTGATAAGTGCTTTCCACACGACCCATTGCATCTTGCGGGTCGTGACTTACATAGAGATATTGGCCGAGCATTAGCCGCACAGGATTTTCTTCCATAATCAAATCACCCAATTCGCGGATCAAATTGTCATTGGGTTTGTTGACGATTTTTCCGTATGGCATCGCAATAAAACGAACGATCTTCGCCAGCCATTTCAGCGGGAAGTTATCGGAAAAATCGCGCAGTGCTTCCTGTGCAATAAACAGCGAGCGAGTTAATGCATACTCGGCGTGGGCGTCTTCTGCGCGAGTACGCGCGTGGGCTGAGTGGAATTTCAAAATTGAGCTGGCAATAAACAATTGGCTATGCACATCGCCCAAACGCGCCGACAATAATTCACGGCGTTTTAGATTTCCACCCAACACACCCAAGGCGATATCAGACATTGAAGCGAGCGCTGCGCTCAATAAGTTGATACGTTGATACCAGCGCTTGCTGAAATCATCAGCATTGGCAGGCACGCTGCTCATGCGACCACCGAGGAAACCGAGCAATTTTGTGCGTAGCATATTGTTGCAAATGTGGCCGAGATGACTGGTAAACAACTTGTCAAATTTTTTCAGGCCTTCATTGCCATCTTCCAACTGCATGGCGAGCATTTCTTCAAACAGGAAAGGATGGCAACGCATAGCGCCCTGACCAAAAATCATCAGTGAGCGAGTTAAAATATTGGCACCTTCGACCGTGATCGCCACCGGCACTGAATGATAGGAAGCTACGAGGAAATTGCGTGGACCTTTTTGGATTGCGCGGCCACCGACGATGTCCATCGAATGCTCAACTGATTTACGCATCATTTCCGTTGCGTGGTATTTCGCCATAGCAGTCATTACTGCGGGCGCACCGGTTTCCAAGCCTTTGGTGACAAATTGACGCATGGCTTCGAGCGCATAACCGCTCGCGGCGATATCAGCCGAGGCCTCTTGCACGCCTTCAAACTTGCCCACTTCCATATTGAATTGGCGACGGATGCGCGCATAAGCACCCACCATGCGGTAGTTCATTTCACCGCTGGCAGTTGAGAGTGCAGGCAGGGAAACACCGCGACCGGCGCCGAGGCATTCGATCAACATGCGCCAGCCTTTACCAGCCATAGCGGCACCACCAATAATCCAATCGGCGGGGATAAAGACATCGGTACCAAAAATCGGCCCGTTCATAAACGGTGAGCCGGGGTTATGGCGTTTACCGATTTCAACACCCGGGTGATTAGCCGGGATCAGCGCACAGGTAATCCCGTATTCTTTTTTGTTAGGGTCGCCGAGCAGGCCTTCGGGGTCATACACCTTGAATGCCAAACCGACCACCGTTGCAACTGGCGCGAGAGTGATCCAGCGCTTGCTGAAGGTCAGCTTCAAGCCGATGACTTCATGACCGTCATGCATACCTTTACAGACGATACCGGTATCGGGAATCGAGCCTGCATCGGAACCCGCTTCCGGGCCAGTCAAACCAAAACAGGGGATTTCAGTACCGTTTGCCAAACCCGGCAACCAGCGTTGGCGCTGTTCTTCGGTACCGTATTTGACCAGCAATTCACCTGGGCCGAGGGAGTTGGGCACCATTGCGGTCACTGCCGCAGTGCCGGAGCGGCTGGCGATTTTGCTCATAATGCGGCTTTGTGCGTAGGGGCTGAAATCGCGCCCGCCGTATTCTTTGGGGATGATCAGGCCAAAAAAGTTTTTATCTTTGAGGTACTGCCAGGCCTCTGGCGGCAGGTCTTTAAGATCGTTCTGGATTTTCCACTCATCGAGCAGTGAGCAGAGTTCACTCACTTCGTTATCAATAAATGACTGCTCTTCCGCCGTGAGTTGCGGCAAGCTGATTTGCGCAAATTCATTCCAATCCGGACGGCCGCTAAACAGCTCTTTTTCCCACCAGGTAGTACCGGCTTCCAGCGCGTCGCGCTCGGTAGCGCTGATCGGCGGCATGGATTTTTTCAGCATCGCGAACACAGGTTTGGTGAGGATTGCGCGGCGCACACTGCCCACATTCAACACCACCAAGACCAGCGCTAGAGGCACAACCAGCCAGGGCGATAACATCGCCGGGGTAACTGCGCCCAATACCAGCCAGGCAATAATCACTATGGATGAGGCGGCGGCGAGCGCCACTTGGCGATAGGTTAACAGGGCGACCAACACCCATATCGCCAGCAGAGAGAGCAGTAACATCATTTTTTGACCCCTGAAAGGTTTTGTTTTTGTGAGTTTCCGTTGAGAACTCTACCCTTAACCTTAGCTCAATACCGTTAAGTTGGTGAGATTTCCTGCGTCCTATTGGTTCTGATTCAGCCTTTTATGCACCACAAAGATTCATTTAATCCTCAATGGTTAAACGGCAACCAAACAGCGCCGCCTCCAACTCATCTGTTGCCATTACATCGTCGTTTATTAATTCAATACGGCTATCGAGCAGCTCTGGCTCACCATCCTGCTCGCCGCCTAACATAAGCGGCTTGACGCTGAGTACGCCGTTTTCCGCATTGAACATATACACACCCTGATCCGTATTCATCACCGCTTTGGCGCGCACCAGATTCAGGCCGGTCATCCAGCCAAAGAGCTGGTTGAAATCAAATTGAACTGCCGGTTGAAACAGCCAGCCGCAGGAGTAGTAACCCTGCCCCTGATTTTCGCGGCGCAGATAATCCTGCCCGCCCGGCAATTGAATCGCAGCATTGTAAAGTTCGCGCTGGGGACTGAGACGGTTGCGCTGGGCGCTGTGATGCTCCGGATTATTCAGAGCGTGTGTGCGGCGCGGATAATCCAGCCAGCCCAATTCCAATTGGCCCTGCTGCACGGCAAAGGCCGCGTGTTTAGGCGGGCTAAATCCCGCAACCAGATCATCAAAATTGGCGCGATCAACCGGTGAACACAAATCGGTTTTATTGGCGACTAACACATCGGCCACTGCGATTTGGTCTTTGAAATTGGCGTTGTCCGCGTAGCGGCTCTCAACCAATTTGCGCGGGTCAACCAGCGTGATAGTCGCGCGCAAATCCAGCACCGTATCGTAGTATTCGCCAGTCAGTGTGTTGATGATTTCTTCGGGATGACCGAGGCCAGTGGGCTCGATAATAATGCGGTCCGGTCTGGTTTTGGCGATCAACATATTGAGCGCGATTTTCATCGGCAACCCCGCTACACAGCAGATACAACCGCCCGGCACTTCGCGCACGTGAGCGTTGGTACTTTTTAACAGCGCGCCATCGATGCCTATCTCACCAAATTCATTCACTAGTACCGACCAAACTTCATCGACAGGTTTGCTATTGAGGAGGTGGGTTATGGCAGTGGTTTTCCCCACACCTAGAAAGCCGGTAATGATATTAGTGGGGATAAGTTTGCGCCCGGCAGGGGCGCCGGACGCGGAAATATTGTCAGTCATGATCAGGCTGGCCTTGGTCAACAGAGTGCGGGCATTTTACACAGCTGTTGCGCGCGACCAACCAGGATCTTTAGCGAGTCATACTAATATCCTGCACATTCACTTTGCCTGCACCTCCGCCGCTGGATACCGGCGCCGCCCCATCAGTTGCCACCGCTTGCGGTTGAATAGTCACACTGGAACCTGGTTCAGTCACCACCAAGCTGAATAATTGCGGTGAGCTTTTATCCAATTGCTGGGTAATAATCATGGGTTTATGTTGACGTTTTCCGGTCGCCAGTCCACTCGCCGCATCGCGCGGGCTTTTGATTGAATGGCTCAAGGCAGTGCTCGAAATTACCGCTGCACCATTTTTATCGCACACCTGTACTTGATAAGTACCTGCTGCCAACCCCGTTACCGTACAGGTACCACCAGGGCAATGCACAATTTTTGATTCACCTTTTATATCGTTCAATTTTATATGCATATCAGATGCGGCAACCGCAGCCAATGGTGCAAAAGCGCTCAACAAAAAGCTGCCAACAATTATACGAATGTGCTTATTCATGATGATCTCCTCGGGTGATGAGTGCTGTCGCGGGACTGCAAACCTGGAGCAGCGGTAAGTAGCAATCAGTAGTGTTGGCCACAAAACTTAACAGTCCTGAGGCTTGTTTTCAGGCTACGCCAACCCCATGAATTCAATCTGAATAGACAACGTGAAAAAGTCACAGAGGAAGCAGGAATGAATACAACCAATTTATTAAACCAGTTGTTGAAAGCAGGCACGGATTTACTGCAAAACAAAGGCGGTACGCAGCAATCCGGCAGCTGGCCGCAATCAAACAACACGCAACAACCTGCGAACAATTCTCCACTCGGCAGTTTGGCCGGGTTGCTATCCGGGAAAGGCGGCGCTGCACTCGCCGGCGGCGCATTGGGTTTATTACTCGGCAGCAAGCAGGGTCGCAAAATGGGTGGCGCTGTGCTGACCTACGGTGGCTTGGCTGCACTCGGCGCCATCGCCTACAAAGCCTACGGTAATTGGCAAGCGCAAAATCACGCAACCACCGCCGCCGGCCCGCAGACCATTGATCGCATTCCGCCTGCGCAAGCCGAACAGCATAGCCGTGCAATCCTTATTGCACTGATTGCTGCCGCCAAAGCCGATGGTCATGTGGATGACCGCGAGCGCCAGTTAATAGATGGTGAAATTGGTAAGCTCACGCAGGATCACGAACTGATTACTTGGGTTGATCAGGAGTTGAAGAAACCGCTCGACCCAAGTGCGATTGCTGCAGTTGCCACTACTCCAGAGATGGCCGCGGAGATGTATCTGGCGAGTATTTTGGTGGTGGATGAAGAAAATTTTATGGAGCGCGCCTACTTGCAGGAACTGGCAAAACAAATGCGTTTGGCGCCTGAATTGCAAACTGAATTATCCACTCAGGCGAAACAAGCGATCCAGCTGTGTAACTAAATATTCCCGTTGTAAATGCTTAAAAAAATCGGCAATCGCTTCACGGCGATTGCCGATTTTTTATTTGTGGGTTGGACATGACGCTTGGCGAGATACTTGCTTAATTCACGAAGCTATCCGGTTCAGCGTACTTAGCCAAAAAAATTCCTCCGGGTTGGCCACCAACGCAAATCGCCGCACTCTGATGCATAGAGCGCCATGATGCTGCACAGAAATCCACAAGGAGTAACCGTCATGAAACGCTTGGAATTACTTGATTACGGAAGGTTTATTGCCGCACTGTGTGTACTGGGCTATCACTACCTGTTCAATGGCATAAACAATGGCAAAGTCTCCTCTATCACACATATTCCCGCCATTATCGATATAGCAAAGTACGGCTATCTGGGTGTTGAATTTTTCTTCATGATCAGCGGCTATGTGATCTTTTTCTCTGCCAACCGCAAATCTGCCGGTGATTTTCTTACCTCACGCGCGGTGCGTTTGTTTCCCGCTTTTTGGGTCGCGGTATTGTTTACCAGCGCCATCGCATTTTTTATTGGCGGCGCGATGATGTCAGTCACCGCACCGCAGGTTGTCACCAACTTAACCATGTTTCCTAACGTCTTCGGCTATGCCTTTGTGGATGGTGTTTATTGGACATTGCAATATGAATGGAAATTTTATTTCGCAGTCTTTGCTGTCCTCGCTCTTGGCCTGCAGGAACAGCTGCGCTTTATTTTTATGCTGTGGCCAGTGGGAATGGTGCTTGCCAAAATTACCGGTCTGACCGCCCTCCCCTATATGGGTGATTATTACTGCTATTTTGCAGCAGGCTGCCTATTTGCCATGCTCAAGGAGCAGAAGAGCTGGCCAACAATGGGGTCACTGCTGCTCTGCGGGTATCTATGTATTTCTTTTACGCTCGAAAAAGCCCTGGTACTGGAAACCACTAAAAATGTGGACTACTCGCTAACTGTCATTGCCACCGTGATTGTCAGTTTTTTTGCATTATTTACATTTATCAACTCTGTCAGAGGGGCATCGCTCAAATTGCCAGGTTCGCGTCTGGCGGGCGGATTGACCTACCCGGTCTATCTGATTCATGCGCATTTTGGCTACATGGTGCTCAACCATTTTGCGACTGAACAAAATAAAATACTGGTCTACCTGCTGTGCTTGGCAAGCGTATTAGCCACTGCCTACCTGATCCATATTTTTGCCGAGAAAAAGCCAGCCTCCTACTGGGAACATTTGTTTTCGCGCACACTGGGCACTGCAGGCAATGCAGTGCAAATACGTGCATCGGCAGCAGCGGGTAGCTTATATCGCTACGCACTCGCTAAAATTCGTTAACCCCCTGGAACGCCCCCAATCAGGTGGCGAGCATGCTTATGCTTGTCACCTTAAGTAACATTTTGTAACCGTTTACAATTTTTTTACGCCGTAAACAAATGCTAACAAAAACTATCACCTTGCCTATAAAAAGATCGCTCCGCGCTAATACCGGCCTAAAAAAACTATTTTAATCATATAGATATAGTCATTTTCCAGTTAAAACTCTTCTTTACTTGACGTATAAATAATCTTTTTTTGATTGATAAAAAAACAATCCCAGTGTTTTAAGTGTCATAAATTGTTTGAAAATGTAAACGATTACATCTAGGATTCCGCCATCTCATGGGATGGCAAGGGCATAACACCAACGCGCCGCTGTTCTACCTGAGTACCTGCCAACCCCAAAAATGCAGGGATCTACATCACATAGACCACCACATAAAAAGTCAAAACTAGAGGACGCACACATGAACAGTTCTGCAAGTTTTAATCGGAAATTGCTTTCCACCATGATCGCCGCCTGCATTGCCACCGGTGCTTATGCGCAGGGCGATTCTGTTGAGGAAGTTATCGTTACCGGCGTGCGCGGCGCGCAGGAAAAAGCCATCGATGTAAAACGCAATTCAGCGCAAATCGTCGATTCAGTGGCCGCTGAAGATATCGGCAAATTACCCGACACCACCATCGCCGACTCCTTGCAGCGGATCACCGGTATTCAGATCCAGCGCAGCGGTGGTCAAGGCAGTGTGGTAAGCGTGCGCGGTATGGGCCAGGTGTTGAGCACCATGAACGGAGAATATTTCTTAACGCCCGCGAGCATGACCACTAACGGCGTGAACTTTACCGATGTACCGGCGAGCCTGGTATCAGGCCTGAACGTATCCAAGTCGCAATCAGCAGCGCAGTTGGAAGGCGGTATCGGCGGCAGCATCGATGTGTTGACCCGCCGCTCATTGGAACTGGATGAAGGTCTCAGCGGTTCAGTGCGGTTGCAAGGCAGTAGCGGCAGCATCACCGAAACCACTGATCCGGAATTAAGTGGATTGGTCGGCTGGAACTTTGAAGATACGGCAGCGATGTCGCTGGCGTTTTCTTACGGCGAATCTACCCTCGCAGAAAACCAGGGCCGTCTGCGCGCTGACCGCGTTGCTGAAGGCTGGGGTTGCAGCAGCAGCTGTGCTGATCTCGATGGCAACGGCAATACCAATGGCGATTTTATCAACCCCATGAGCTGGAACAGCCCGGAATTTTCCGCGC
Source organism: Cellvibrio fibrivorans (assembly GCF_031457055.1). Taxonomy (NCBI): domain Bacteria; kingdom Pseudomonadati; phylum Pseudomonadota; class Gammaproteobacteria; order Cellvibrionales; family Cellvibrionaceae; genus Cellvibrio; species Cellvibrio fibrivorans. The sequence goes on from NZ_JAVDVX010000001.1 coordinate 842,501, forward strand.
GCGAAATTGAGCGCGAGCGTTTGGGGTTGGCCTACAATTTTAATTTGGCCGTGAGCGATGCACTCGAATTAAATGCAGATATTTTTTACACCTCGATGGATGAAAAAGCGGCAGGCCAATTTATTTATTTGGGCAACCAAATTGGCGGCCGCGCCGGTTTCCATGAATACACCTTGGTCACTGGCAAACCGGCGATCGTAAATCCCGGCGATGGCACACTCGGCGGCCAACCTTTCTACGCTACCGATATGAACATGATGGTGTCTGGTTTCCGCGCCGGTGTACTGGGTGATTACCGCGAAAGTTCTGCGCTCAATTCCAATGTGGAATTGAAATACGACAATGGCGATGCCTTCACCGGTAGCGCGCGTTGGGTATCGGGTAACGCTGATAACGACAACAACAATCTCACGCTCGCACAAGTCAGCAATGCGCTGATGGTTAAGCGCTCTCCCACCACTGATCCGGTTAACATAAATCCCGGTGCAATTGACGATGGGTTGATTTATCCCATGCACGTCAAAGTAAACAGCGGCAGTGTGTTGGCGGAACTTGATCCTGCGATGATTACCAAACTCGCCAATCCTGAAGCCTGGTATTTACACTCAGGTTGGATTGAAAGTACTTACGCTGAATCTGATTTTGATGTATTGCGTTTTGATGGCAATTATAAATTTGCCGATGAAGGTCTGACTTCGGTTGATTTCGGCTACCGCTTTGCTGACCGCAGCACTACCTTCAACAACATGTCGTTTTTCTCACCTTCCGGTGTAATAAAAGATGGCGTTGAATTATTAAATAAATATCATGAAGTGGGTTACGCCACTGGCCAAGCGGGTAGCACAGGTACAGCGGCAGGTTTGACTTATGATCCACTACCAGTGGTCGAAATTACTGATGCAAAACTCAACGGCTACATTGGTAACGTCAGCAATTTTGGTGATGCACTGAAAGGTTTTAACGTTAACATTCCGATGATCGATACGCGCAAAATTGATGACCCGATTGCGTTTAACGATATGATTTACGGCAAAGGCCAACGCATCGTTAACCCGGATCGCTCCTACGCAATTACCGATAGCAAACAAAGTTTCCACTTCCAGGCTAACTTCGATAAAGCGCTGAATGATACTTTCACCGTTAGTGGTAACACCGGCGTGCGCTACGTAAAAACCGATTTGACCGTAACGCAAAATATTACCGACCCGAAAAAACTCAATCCATTAATCCTGGCGGGTACCGATCCAAACCACACCACCTACATGGATCTGGGCGATAAAATTACCAACATTAATTACAATGATTTCCTGCCCAGTTTGAACCTGAACCTCGGCATCGCAGATGATTTTAAAGTGAAGTTGGCGTTTGATAAGCGCATGACATTGCAAGATCTTGATCGTTTGGGACAAGGCTCAATCACCTATCTGAGTTCAGAAGAAACCGTAGTTGATCCAGTGACCGGTGAATCCGTTAAAGAGCCGTTCCAACGCGTAAGCTCGCGTCAAAACAACGGTAACCCTTATCTGAAGCCCTGGTCGGCCAACGTATTTAATATCGCCGGTGAATGGTATCCAAGTGAAAACGCGATTGTGTCAATCGGCTATTTCAACATTGATGTGAAAAGCTTCACTTACACCAAAGTTGAAAAAAATCCGACACTGGCAGATAGCGATGGCGTAGTGCGTCGCGGCGGTGAAGAACAAACCGTATCGAATGGCTCAGGTGGAACCGTAAAAGGTTGGGAATTTTCTTACCAACAAAGTTTTGATTTCCTGCCGGGCATGTTGGCTAATACCGGTATGACCTTTAACTATACCTATTCACCCACCAAGAGCCCTTCGAGCGAATTGTTACCGAATGGCGACGTAGCACCGTTCAACAATACCGCAGAAGACCAAGCGAACCTGGTGCTCTGGTATCAAGACGACAAATTTGAAGCGCGTGTTGCCGCCAACTATCTGGGCGATCAATACCAAGGCAAAACCTCTGGCTGGATGTGGAACCCAACCAATAAAGACAAAGGTATGCCACGCTACTTAAAAGAAACCTTGTTTGTTGATGTGACCACCGCCTACAACCTCTCGGAAGATTTGCAAATCACTCTGGCGGTAAATAACTTAACGGAAGAAGACAACATCACTTACACCCAATGGGAAGATTTTGTTGATTCTTACAATATATTTGAGCGTCGTATTACCGCCGGTGTTAACTACAAGTTTTAATTGAAGCTACACTCGCCGTAAAGAGAAAGGAGCAGATGCAAATCTGCTCCTTTTTTTGCTAAATGAATAAACCGATTTTTATAAAAATTTTCCAGGTACAGCTATGACGGATTCGCGCATTCGCTCAATTGTGATTCTCGGTGGCGGCACTGCCGGCTGGATGGCTGCGGCAGCACTGGCCAATCGCTTTAAACAGGGCGTTACAAAAATTACCCTGGTAGAATCTGCAGATATAGGTATTATCGGCGTTGGCGAAGCGACCGTTCCCTATATCAAAGAATTCCTGCAAGACCTGAATATCAATGAAGTCGATTTTATGCGCGCGACCAACGCGACCTATAAACTCGGCATCGACTTTGATGGTTGGTATAAACCCAACGAAAAATTTATCCACCCTTTTGCCGGTTACGGCGCGCGAATCGCACGCATACCCTTTCATCATTACTGGGCCAAAATGCGCCAGCAAAATAAAGCACAAGAGTTAGATGCCTACTGTCTTGCGGTACAAATGGCGCGGCACAATAAATTTGCCCTACCTAAAGCAAACAACGATGTTGAATTATCCAGCTTTAACTATGCGTTTCATTTTGATGCGGGGTTGTTTGCGAACTACCTGAGTGGTATAGCACAACAGCTCGGGGTTAAACGAATCCAGGCTAATGTCCAACACGTCAATCAACATCCTGATACTGGATTTATCCAATCACTTGAATTGGATAATGGTGAACAAATTGAAGGCGAATTTTTTATCGACTGCTCAGGCTTTAAGGGATTACTTATTGAGCAGACATTAAAAACCGGTTACGAAACCTGGAACCAATGGCTGCGCTGTGATCGCGCAGTGGCTATGCCCTGCGCGAGCAAACTCGCTCCTGCATCTGCTACGCGCTCGCTGGCGATGGAAGCTGGTTGGCAGTGGCGTATTCCGCTGCAACATCGCGTTGGCAATGGCTATGTGTATTGCAGTGATTTTATTTCCGATGAGCTTGCTGCTGAAAAACTGCTTACAAATCTGGAAGGCGATGCGCTCGCTCATCCAAAATTTATTCGGTTTACAACTGGTATGCGCAAACAGGCATGGAATAAAAATGTCTTTTGCTTAGGTCTAGCCAGTGGTTTTATGGAACCACTCGAATCCACCAGTATTTATTTAATCCAATCGAGCTTGACGTTACTGCTTAATCATTTCCCCAATAACCAATACAACCAACAGCTCGTCAATACGGTGAATAACAATCTGCGTATTCGCCAGGAAAAGTTGCGCGATTTCTTGATCCTGCACTACTACGCCAACCAGCGTCACGGTCAAGCCTTTTGGGATGAATGTCGCACCATGGCGATTCCCGACACGCTCAGCGCACGTATCGAACACTTCAAGCAAACCTGCCAACCACAAATTGACGACATGGATTTCTTTAGCACCAACAGTTGGCTGGCAATGTTTTCCGGCTTTAATATCCAACCAAACTACTATCACCCAGTGGTCGATGATTTTGATGAGCAATTAGTCGAAAAGGAATTAAAGGCGATAGCGGCGAGCATCTCCAATACGGTTAAAGATCTACCCGACCATCTGGCGTTTATTCAACGCAATATCACCGCAGCGCAATAGTTAATTCCAATCAATCCCTGCCGCCGTCCCATCCCTGCGGGCGGCAAGATCGTATATGATGTCTAGTAGAAAACGTGCAACAACAATCATCACAAAAATAAGCACGGACCAGTAACTACAACAGCATAACGACAGCAATAAAAACAGCAGGAAATTTCACGCATGTCGCATCAACCGATTAAAAAAATTGTTATTGTCGGTGGTGGTACCGCCGGTTGGATGGCCGCCGCCAGCTTATCGCGCTTTGGCGCAGGCAAAGCGATGAGCATTACCCTGGTTGAATCCACGGTGATTGGCACTGTCGGTGTGGGCGAGGCAACCATACCGAGCATAGTGCATTACAACCATACTATCGGTCTCGATGAGCTGGAATTTATCCGCGCGACGCGCGCCAGTTTCAAACTGGGTATTCAATTTGAAAATTGGCATAAACAGGGCACACGCTTTTTCCATCCCTTTGCGGATTATGGAGTCAACTTTAACGGTATAGAATTTCAGCACTATTTTTATCGTCTGAAAAAAAATCATCCCGCCGAAAACTTGCATGACTATTCAATTGCCTGCCAATTAGCTAAACATAATCACTTTGCCCAACCACGGGAAACGCCTAATAACCCTCTGGCAGATTACTCTTATGCCTACCACTTCGACGCAACGCTTTACGCCAAGGTGCTGCGCGAATTAGCGATTGGTCGTGGGGTAATTCATATCGATGAAAAAGTGGAGTCTGTTCACCAGCGTGAGCCGGATGGGTTTATCGAATCACTGCTGCTCGCCAATGGAGAGATAATAGAAGGCGATTTATTTATTGATTGTACCGGTTTCAAAGGAATGCTGATCGAAGAGACATTAAAAACCGGCTATGAAAATTGGCAAGACTGGTTACTGTGCGATGCGGCAGTTGCCGTGCAATGTGAAAATACCCAAGAGCCAACACCTTACACTCGCGTAACGGCACTCGATGCTGGTTGGATGTGGCAAATTCCGCTGCAACATCGCATGGGTAATGGCTATGTATTTAGCAGCCGCTTTTTGAGTAAAGAATCCGCTACTGAAACCCTGCTTGAAAAAATTACCGGCAAACCACTTACCACTCCAAAACCGTTTTCGTTCCAAGCAGGGCGCCGCAAAAAAGTCTGGAATAAAAATTGTTATGCTTTGGGACTTGCCTCAGGATTTTTAGAGCCACTGGAGAGCACCAGTATTTCCCTGATACAAACCGGCATTACCCACTTACTGACATTTTTCCCGGATATGTCATTTGATCAGGTGATGATTAACGAAGTGAATCGCCGCCATCAACATGAAATGGAACGCATCCGCGATTTTATTATCCTGCATTACAAACTCACCCAACGCGATGACACAGAATTTTGGCGTTATTGCCAAGCCATGGAAGTTCCACCTAGTCTGCAACACAAAATGGATTTATATAAAAGCAGTGGCCATATATTACAGCACGAACCCGAAGCCTTTGAGAAATCGAGCTGGTTAAGTATTTATCACGGGTTTGGCCTTGTGCCCACACGCACTGACAATCGCATCGATCATGTGAGTGATGGCGACATCGCTAACCAACTTACCAAAATAAAAAATGTGCTGGATCAGGCCGGCAGGAATGCAATGAGTCACGGAGAATTTATCCGGAAGCATTGTGTAGCGCCGGATTTTGAACAGTAACGCAGCAATGCGTTACCTATTTAACGGCGCAATGGTTTTTTATGAATTCACCATGTGTCGGTAAACGCAGGGTTGCTTCACGAATAGCCTTGGCGCCCTGATTCAACGAAAGCGCCAATTTTGCGCCATCTAATGCATCAATTAAAGGATGATACTTTTGCGGCCGGATATTCATACCCTCTAAAATCGAATACCAACTTGACGTACCAAACAAATCTTCTTCATTCACCAATAACTGGCCGCGCTGACGAAAAATGGCTAGCTTTTCTGTGAGTGATTTTGGTATTTCCATATTTTTACAGCGACGCCAAAAATCCGTGTCGTCGCGTTGGGTAGTGCAATAATGCAGGATTATAAAATCACGCACCTCTAAATAGTCTTTATCCATACGCGCATTAAATTGCTGCTCAAGCAACGGATCAAAATCTTTATCAGGAAACTGGCGAATAAAATTTACCAGCCCTTTGTAGACTAGATGAATCGCCGTGGACTCTAATGGCTCTAAAAATCCTGATGCCAAGCCCAGGGCCAAACAGTTCTTGTGCCAGATTTTTTTGCGCTTACCAGTAACAAACGGAATGATGCGCGGCTCGTTTACTAATTTGCCTTCCACTGCGTTAAGTAACGCTTGTGTTGCTTCATCATCAGAACAGTAGTCACTCGCAAAGACATAACCATTGCCGGTGCGATGCTGCAATGGAATTCGCCAAGTCCAACCAGCCGCACGCGCACAGGCGACTGTATAAGGTGGAGGCTCACCTGCATTTTCGGTTTGCACTGCAACTGCGCGATCGCACGGTAAATAGTTCGACCAATCCTCATAACCTACGTTAAGTGTTTCTTCGATTAGCAGCCCTTTAAATCCGGTGCAATCGATAAAAAAATCGGCTGCAACTTTTTGTCCCTCTGCCAAAGTAATCGATTCAATGTATTCACGCTGATCGAGCGCAACAGAATCGACAGTAGATTCAATTCGCAACACACCATTGAGCTGGGCAATTTTGCGCAAATAGCGCGCAGCCATCACTGCATCTAAATGTAATGCATAGCCATAATTAGCAAGCGGAGTATTTTGTAGCTGGGCCTCCACCATAAACCGATGTTGCTCAGCCATAATTGCAGCGGGCGAATGATCCATTAGTCGGCTTGTACTACCTTGCGCCAGCGTTTTTAGCCAGAGCTGATAAAAATCATGGCCATCCAGCGAACGCCCTATTTTTCCGAAGGGGTGTAAAAATGCATGATCTTTTTGGTACCAATTTTCAAAACGGATACCTAATTTAAAGGTACCAGCGGTTGCTTCAATAAACTCTTTGGGATTTATTTTTGCACTGGATAGAAATGCCATAAATGAGGGAACAGTCGCTTCACCTACACCGATGGTGGCGATATCCGGTGACTCCACCAGCGTAATTTTAATCGCAGTACCTTTATAAATATTGGATAATAATGCTGCCGCCATCCAACCAGCGGTACCGCCGCCGACAATACACAGCGATTGAATTGGGTTTGCCGTCAATTGCATAAACGCGTTACCTTAAACTGGTTGCACTTTGCAGTGTTCGTTAATAAATTCCTGGTGCGTTGGCAAACCGGCAACGGCATCGGCAATGGATTTACGCATAGCCGCTAAACTCTCGCGCAAATAATCGGTATTCAAACGATCTACATTTTGGTTGTACATTTTAGGATAAACACCAAAACCGCTGTAAATGGCCAGCCAGGAATCCGGGTGAAAAATTTCCCAAGGGAAATGTAATAGATCGCCGCGCTCTTGATAGGCATTTATTTTTTGTTGCAGTGAGTCCGGTACGGGCATATTACGACAATGCTGCCAAAATTCCGTATCCGTGCGCTGGTTGGCCTTGTAATGCAGGATAATAAAATCGCGGATGCGCTCCCATTCAGTGGCCGTCACTTGATTAAAATAATCCACTCGCTCCTGGTTAAAATAAGGAATTGGGAAAGAACCACAAATTTTTTCAATTCCGGTTTCAATTAGCGCTATGCTGGTACTTTCCAAGGGTTCCAAAAATCCTGCTGTCAAACCAATTGCAATACAGTTTTTATTCCAGGCTTGCGCACGCCGTCCTGCAGTAAACGAAAACTTACGCGGTTGATGTAAAACCTTGCCATCAATATGTTGCAACAAAGTATCTTGCGCTTGCTCATCACTTATCTGTTGGCTGGAATACACATAGCCATTCCCCTGCCTATGCTGCAATGGAATTTTCCATTGCCATCCGGCACTGTGCGCAGTGGAAACGGTACGCGCCGTTGGCTCACCCACCAATTCCGATTGCACTGCCAATGCGCGGTCGCACAGCAGCCATTGGCTCCAATCAACATATCCGGTTTTCAATGCACCTGAAATTAATAGCCCATTAAAACCGGTGCAATCGATAAATAAATCACCCGCAATTTTTTGTTGGTTATCGAGCGAGAGCGATTCAATAAATCCGTTATCGGAATTGAGCCTAATGGATTCTATTTTTGCATCTATATGCGCAACACCTTGTGCAAGAGCGTAATCGCGCATTAATTTTGCAAACAAGCCCGCATCAAAATGCAAGGCCCAATCAAATACAGAAAGCGGCGATGAAGGTTTCTCTGCCGGAAAGGTAAATCTGTTCGCACGTGCCAGAGCTATGCCGAGTGAATATTCTTCCAGTTTACTCTGCTCACCCAACTGCTGGAGCTTAAGCCAGTAGTGATGAAAGCGAATGCCGTTAGCCTCGTGACCAAACAAACCAAATGGATGGATGAAAGATGTATTGGACTGATGCCAATTTTTAAATTCAATACCGAGTTTTATAGTGGCGCTGGTTTTGCGCATTACATCCATATCGGTCATGCCAAGCGCTTGATAAAAACGACGCAGGGTTGGAATAGTTGCTTCACCCACACCGACAGTGCCGATCGCAGTCGATTCGACTACAGTAATTTTTATATCGGTTTTTGCAAAATGTTGGCTCAATTTTGCCGCGGCCATCCACCCGGCAGTACCACCGCCCGCAATGATGATTGATTTGACTTGATGGTTTTCGATCACGAGACGCTCCACAACAACATTCTACTGTTGATAACTTTCTTATAAGTCACTTTAGCGGAAAAAACAAAGCCACGGTGTGTTATCACCGTGGCTTTATCTACCTCAACGCCGTTTCATTTAGCTAATTCGTTTTAACAACCACTTAGAATTTGAAACGCGCGCCTAACGCCCAACGGGCTTCATAGATATTTTGGAAGGCTTTTTGGTCTTCAAATTCGACGTAAGTTTGTTGAATTTCTTCCAGCACGTTTGAACCATTCAGGTAAACAGACCATTGGTCGTTCACGTTATAGGTCACATTAACGTCCATTTGGCCGTAATCATCTTGATAAAGGGATTGCATTGCAGTCGCCGGACTACCCGCAGTCATCAAACGAGATGAGCGGAAGTTGTAAGCAACACGCGCTGAAACCACTTCATTTTCGTACCAGGCAACAAGGTTATAGGTGTTTTTAGAGTTGTCGTTAAATGGCAACTCTTTACCGCCAAAACCTTTAGCTTCCTGCGAGCTTTCAGACATAGTGTAGTTAACATCGAAACCCATGTTGGTCAGTACAGGCGCGTCAGTCACATCACTCAATGCCACTTTTGCAGCAAGTTCAAGGCCTTTTACTTCGCCGCCTTTACCCTGAACTAAAGAGGTGAACTGCCATGGACCACGACGAATACCGTCAGCATCCGGCTCGTCGAGCATTACAGTACCGCCCTCAACAAAACTATCAATCTCGATCAGGAATAAACCGGCACTTAGCATTGAAGCGCTACCCAAATACCATTCCGCTGAAATATCAAAGTTCTCGGAGCGGGTTGGATCAAGATTAGGGTTACCATTTAGGTTACCGCCGTTGACACGCATACAACCACAATCGTTATTGAACACACGACCTACCGATTTACCGCCGCCCCATTGCAAAAGATTAAGTGGTTGCATCCTTTTGCTGTAAGCAGCGCGAACTTTTACATCGTCGGTCAGATCAGCAGCCAAGTTTAAGGACGGCAAATAGTCGGTATATTTACGATTGGTTACTACATCACCTAGGTCAACGTTGGTCCCGGAATGCGGTAATTGCTCACCCACTTCATTGGCCTTGATGCTGAGATCAGTTTCAACCACTTTCAAGCCGAAGTTACCACTAACAATTCCTTGCTCAATGTTGGCTTGCAAGAAGTAACTGGACTCACCCAATTCAACGCCAAATGACTGACCAGGATTGATGAACTTTTCTTGCGCACCGAATACTTTTTCTTGAAATGCAAGCGAGTTGTCAAATGTACGTGGATCAATTACCCACGCACCCGGTAAACCTTTTACACCACCGAAATCATCTACCCACATCACTTTATTGTGTTCGTCCAAACGAGTTGGCTGTAACAACGTGTAGTTGACAAATTGGTTGTTGTAAACTTTGCCAGTTTGATCAACCCCGGTAACCAGCTCGCCTTGCGCCAAGTCTGGATCACAGGCAACGGCGGAACCTGCAAACTGGTCAACTGCTTTCCACTGCGCCGCACAACCACCGTTTAACTTACCGAAATAAGAGAACTGCGCAGTTTCAACAGTGCGCTTGCTATCGCGGAAACCAAAATCAACACTGGAAATAAAGGGAGTATCAGTGAACTCGTAATTCCAACGGGTGCTGAAGGTATCCATTGCTCCCACGTCGTCAGTGTTATTTTCGGACGAGAATGCACCAATATGGTAGGAGTCCACATCAGCCATATATTCGGCAACGGTACGCTGACCTTTTCCTCCATTCACAACCTGATCAAAACCGGAGAAGGTTGGGTGATCACCCGCCACGTCGTAACCAATACGGAAACGGCTTTCAATACCGCCAGGTGCGTATGCGGCAAAACAACCACCATTTGCACCCACCACTATGTCACCACGAGAAGTATCGCATTGACTGGCAGGAATCAATCCACCAGGGCCAGTCACGATTGAGCCCTTATCAATACTCAGCAGGTCACCTTCGCCATATCCGTGACGCATAGAAGCATCAGCATCGGCGCGAGTTACACGCACTTGACCACTCAAGGCGCCATCGTTGTCGTAATTCAACTCCAGATTGGCATTTTGAGAAGTTTCGTGGTTATAGTTTGTTTGAGCAAAAGATTGTAGGCGATAAGGTTGCGCACTGAACGCTGTCGCTGTACGCCATTCGGCACCTTCGTAAGTGAAGCTGTCACCGCCATATTCAGTAGCTGTAGCGTACTGTGCAAACGTCTGCCACCGGTTATTTTGTGAAACGCCCGCACGGCGATTCCAACGCTCCTGATCGCTGTAGAAGTAATCAGCAACTAATTCAAAACCTTCACCTAAATCGGCTTGGAAAGATGCATTCAAGCCATCGCGGTGCCGTTCTTCTGCTTTATGGAAAGCGGCGAAACCTTGTGGAACCAAGTGATGAATGTTTGGATCACCCAGCGGTGTCTCACCCCAGGTGTGGCTATTATTGGTAGCGCCAATGCCGCCATTTTCAGATGTATCGAAGTAACCATTGAAATCCGAGGCCAAGTTTTTCTCGGTGGTAGCTCCAGCTAACAGGAAACCAACACGGTCGTTTTTCCAGTTAACCAATGCCGTTACTGTTGGATCATTTTCTTTGCTAATAGAGCCTTGGTCTAGTTCGCCAGTCGCAGCAAAAGTCCATCCATCATCCATATCAAAAGGACGGCGGGTTTTCAGATCGATTACACCGGAAATACCTGATGCGTTTACGGTTGCAACAGCAGACTTCATGATGTCTGCGCCAGAGAAGAGCGTTGAAGGCAAATCTCCAAAATCCGCGGCAGACTGATCGATAGTGGTAGCGCTCAGGAAAGTTTCACCATTAAGCATCGTGCCAACATTGCCCAGACCGCGAATTTGAACCGGACCACCTTCCCCTGCTGTGCGTGTTACTTGAACACCAGGAATACGTTGCAAAGAGTCAGCGATGGTTACATCCGGCAATTTGCCAATATCTTCTGCCGATATACCATCAACTACAGAAACTGCATTGCGTTTTGTATTAACGGCACTCTCTTGCGCAGCGCGAACGCCCTGCACTACTACTTCCTCTATATCGTCTTGCGCCTGAACGCCTGAAGCAAGCATTGCCAAGGTTGCTGCTGAGCCACAAAGTATGACTTTGCGGTTCACCATGCGGATTGCATCTCTTAGTGTATTTGTCATGACTATCCCTCTAGCTATTTTAATGTTGATAGACCCCAACAACGCGACGGAACAAAAAATGGACAACGTTGTCGATGCTAACCTTAAGGCCAACTGGACAACGTTGTCAACGGCGGGTAGATTCGAAACACTTAAAAAATATTTATATTTTTCAAATAGATATAAAATATTTTGAGCAATGCGCGGAATCTATTTACAAAAAAAAACAGTTGCAGTGCTGAGGGCTCGAGGATAAATATGGACGAGGATATGGAAAGCGCAAACGAGGGATAGACGCTTAAGTGCCAAAAAGAAGGGCAGCCCTTCTTTTTGGCATCGAATAAAACTATTCAGCTTTTTTGCCTTTGGCATTGTTTAAATGATCCACCGCCAGCGCCAAAAACATGTAATTGGCCTCACCGCCACCCATTACATATTCAGTTTGTTGCCAGAAGAAGGGCCAGATTTTTAATTCCGGCAAATCCGGGCGAATCAGTGCCGTGCCGGAAATAACGCCGCCAGGAATGTACGACCAGTCAGCGCGGTTGACCCCGTAGGCAACGGTTGCCGAATTCGCGCCAACACCCGAGGCAAAACTTTGGGTGTTATCTCCGGGGTGCACACCCAAAACAAAATTGAGCGCATTCACGAAGGAATCGGTCCCCGCAAATTGCGGCCAGGATTTGTGGAAGAAATATTGTTTAACACCGAACTCCTGAATGTTCCAACCTGCTCCCCAAATATTGGGTTTGTAGGGAACACCGTAGGGCGATTCGGTTTTAGCGCGCTCGCGCACTTCCACCTGATAGTTTTCTACGGCTTTATTTATCGCACGGGTAAATTGTTCGTCCTTCATGCCCGGCATAACACGGCCAATCGCCCAACCGGTTTCGGCTATATCTTTTACCACTTCCGTTTGCAAACTAATTAATTCTTTGCGATAGCTATCGTCATTCGTTGCAAGAATCAATTCAGCGAGTGCATAAATACGCACATCCTGTTTTTTGGTATTGGGCGCAGCTATACGATAAATGTTTTTTGCTGCTTCTAATGCTTCTTTTGCCATAGTGGGATTGTAGGTTTGCAATACACGCGCAGCAGCGGCCAAACCACCGGCAACATATAATTCACGCTCGGGATTATTTTCGGTAAATACCCAGCGGTCATCGGGTGTGCCGGATTTTCCATTTTTCACTTCGCCATCTTTAAGCGATGCGTCGTATGGCAGATTATCGGTTTGCACCATGGCATCGCCCAGCAATATATATTGGCGAATGGTCGGTTCGATAATACCGCGATACAAGCGCCCCATGGATTTGTACCCGCCGAGCACACTTAGCAACCCGTGTTCAATTTGTTGCAGCGCATCATTTTTGCCATCGGCGACATGGATCTCTACCAATTTTTTCTGTTGGTCGATTAAAGTTGCATCGTGACTGAGCCCGAACTCTTCAATCATACTCGCGAGCAACCAGATGGTGCCCATTTGTGATTCCACGCGCAGATCGTAATCGCCCGCATCGTGCCAACCGCCCGCATCTAAACCCGGCACCCGCTCACCCGGTTTGAATGTGGTGCGCGTTGTGCCATCAGAAATATAGCCGTCGATATGATTAAAATTGAGCGGCATCATGAGTGCATCGTCCTGATGATCCAGGCCGTGCCATACGCGGTATTTTTCATTCACGCGCATATGGCACATCTGCACTGGTAAAAAATATTCGAGCGTAGGCTGCCATGCGTGACGCGACAACACATCATCGCCAATTTTAAATGCGTGCGAGGTTTTATCGCGGTAGCTAATTTGGTACATACCCGGCTCGGTGATGCTGGAGAAATCGTGAGTCATATATTGATAGCGCAGAAAATTTCCCCAAGGTTCAACCTTGGCTTTTTTGACCAGCGTTTTACCTGTTTCACTTAATTTGAAAATTTTTATTTCAGAGGCTTTAGTATCGCGCTTGTCCTGTTCGATGACGACTTTTTTTAGCTGCTGCGACCCATAGCCTAATTGCGATACTTGAATAACAGGTTCGTAAATCCAATTTTTTATTACATGAGGAGTGACAACCCATTCCAATGCGGCAGTAGTTTTATCGGCGGGGATAACACCACGCACTATGTACCAACCGTTGTTGTGATTGGCCCGACCATCCCACAATTCCAAAGCGCCGGTTTTACTTTCAATCGTCATGCGCTGTTTGTCGCTATCCGGCGCCACAATTAATTTATTGCCAGCGGCCAGTGGCGCTGTTAAAAATTCGCCGTGTGGATTAACCAAGGGACCATTGGGTTGCTGCGGAAAAATTCCAGCGTTTTTATCCATCAGCCAGGATTTTCCAAATAATTCACCGGGAAATAATTCAAAATTAAATCCGATTTTCCCCACCCATTCCTTCGGTAGCGGTTTTTCCAAATCCACGCTGATTTTAAATTGGTTGTTATCCAGCGCAGTTACTTTTACTTCATAGGTAAATTTCAGATCGGGATAAATAATCGGATTAAAGCCTTTGCGATCTTTACTCGGGTCAGGATAGGAAAGTGATTGGGTGATCGTCTGCGTTTTTTTATCAACCGTTTGTTTGCCGCCCACGGGCACCGGCGACCACTGCCCCGGTGAAATTTCCAAGCGCAGATCGCCGTTGGCAGCGATACGGCTGCCATGTTGAATAACGGTTACACCAGTCTGGTGTCCATCGGGATAAATATCGCTAAACACAGTGACATTAAGCCCCTGCATTTCAAAATAATCTTTATCGTTAATTGCCAACTCATCAGCGAAGCTGAGGGAAGAAAATGCAATAGCAGAAGTAAGCAGGCTCCAGGTAAAAAAAGATTTTTTCGTGGAGTTTTTTATAGAGCTTTTCAGAGGACTTTTCATAGGTGAATGCCGTTTTGTTATTTGTGCGAGCTGTTAATAAGAAATACTTATTGTCAGATAGCGCAAAAGCATAAACCTATGCGGGCACAGAGGTGATAATAAATTTGTCGATATAGGTTAAATAATGTTAATTGATAAGCAGCGTGTAACGGCGTTACTGATAAACCACATCCTTATAAGTTGGTGCCAATTTGGCGAGCAGCCGGTTTTGGGTGGTCACCGGAATCCCGCACTGCTCCATCGCTAAAATCAAATCATCGACAATCGCATTAAATTCGGTGTTGGTATAGTTGTGACCAGCGTGCACTAATTGCATGTTATCGCCCTTGTATTCACAGGGACCACCCACCGCCGCACAGACATAATCCGACATGCCTTTTTTAAACTTGCTCATATTTGCGCCTTTGTAACGATGTTTGACGCGTTCATCTTTAGCGATTACCAAAATAAGCTGGTGGGTAATTTTAGTAATGCCTTCGTATTGCCCCAGCGCATCGTAAAGCGATTGCTCTGTTGACGATTGATTTGCACAGGCCATCAACAGAAAACTTACACAAAGCCCGATAAATAATTGTTTCATAATTAAAAACTCCCATGCAGAGACAAGTACCAACCGGTTTGATTTTTAAAGGTCGCCACCTCACCCAGATCAACATAAGCTGCTACTAACGCAATACGCTTGTTGGGAAACCAACCAATAAACGCTGTTTGCCAATCATCTTCTTTAATAAACGATAAATTATTTGGTTTTTGTCGATATTCGGTGCCCACTAACCAATGGCGATTTAACAGCACACCGGCGGAAACTTCAGGCAACAATTCTTTGTCATCATTTTTATCACCGCCAAAACCCACCAAGCCAGTTTGGTTGGCGTTGGTGTAACGCAAATTGGCATTGAGCAATAAATTGCGGTTGAAAAAACCACCGAGAATTAATTTGGTCGCGGTCAGATTCACATCGGTGCCCGAATCTTTTTTTGCGCCCACTGCGCCCGGCACAAAAAAATCCAGATTTTTTTTATGCTGCACACCAACACTGATTTGCGGCATTGGTGTATAAATCAAATCACCAATCACACGCACTTTGGCGGAAATAATACGCTGACTGATGGAGTCCGTTGGCAAACTTAACGCCGCAGTGAGTGAATCGTGAGTCAATTTTTGTTGCGCAAAAGACAGCTCAATCCGATTGCGCCAACTCCAGGCGCCACCAACTACTTCCAATTGGTAATCACCGGTATCCACATAACTGCCAAACGCAACAGCGCTCTGCTCCTCTTGCGCACCATAACCGGCAAGCACCGCCATGGGAACAATCCCGCCACCAGCTGCACCTTCAATTGTGCTTGCACCGCCAGTCGCTAATAAGCGGCTGCGTGAAATGCGGTCGTCGCTATTGAGATCTAAAGTAGCTGCATGGCCAGTGCAACAGAGCACAGCAGTTATCAATGCCAAAAACAATCGGTTCATAGTCATGATGTTAATTCCGCTAAATACTTGTGAACCCATTGGATAAACTCTTTCGCCGGTAAGGGTTTGCTGTACAGGTATCCCTGCGCCGTATCACAGCCGTAGCTTTTCAGCAGGGCTTTAATCGCCTCGGATTCAACACCCTCAGCCGTTACGCTTAAACCCAAGGTATGGCCGAGGTCGATAGTCGAGCGCACAATTAATTGATCGTCAGCACTGGTATCCAAATTTAAAATAAACGATTTGTCGATTTTCAATTCAGAGACTGGTAATTTTTTTAATTGCGACAGCGATGAATAACCAGTACCGAAATCATCGATGGATAAGGTCACACCCAAATCGCGCAGGCGACGCAAATTGTGCAGACATTTATCCGCTTCGCGCATAATCGCACTTTCGGTAATTTCCAGATATAAATTTTCTGCCGGAACCTTATGAGATTGCAGCAACTCCGCGACGTAAGCAGGCAAATCATCGACCAGTAAATCCAGCGCCGATAAATTCACTGAACAGGTAATTTTAATTTTTTCATCAAGCAACACACGTAGCTGGGCAATAGCGGTTTTTAATACCCAGCGCGTTAAAATCGTTATCTGCCCCGAACTTTCAATCACACCGATAAATTCATCCGGGCTGACAAAACCCATTTCTGGATGGCGCCAGCGCACCAGGGCTTCAGCGCCCAAGGTATCAGCACGCTCCAGATTTATTTTTGGTTGGTAATACAAACTGATGTGGCCTGCATTGAGCGACGATTCAAATTCGCGGAACAAATGCAAACGGCGCAAATGTTTTTCATCCCACCCCTGCTCATACCAACAGGTGCACTGTTCACTGCCACGCCCTTCATTCAACGCCAAATTTGCGCGGCGCAACAGCGACTCGGCCGATTCAGCATCCTGCGGATAGGTTGCCAAACCAATGTTTACCTCGACACTCACTTGCAAACCGCTAACCAACAACGGCGTTTTAAATGCGGCGTGAATCAGTTCGGCAAGTTCGGCAATGCTGTCGCGCTGCGCAGCCATCAGAATCGCTAAAAATTCATCGCTACCCAGACGCAAGACTTCGCCGTGCGTCAGGATGCGGGCAATTTTTTGGCCGACTTCGCGCAATACGGCATCGCCAATTTCCTGACTGAGTTCATCATTGATTTGGGTAAAATTTTTGATATCGATCACTAACAAAAAGACCGATTCTTTTAACGGACGCGAACGGGAAATTGCATCTTCCAATTCAGGGAAAATGCGTAAACGGTTAGGCAAGCCAGTAAGCGGATCATGCTCCGATTGATAAAGCACTTGCTGTTCGCGCTCTCCAATCGCCTGTTGCATGCTGATAAATGCACGCGCCAGATCGCCCAGCTCGTCCTTTGAGGTAACGGCAATGGGTGTGCTATAAAAACCGCCGGCAATTTTGCGCGCGATATCGGCCAACACCCTCACTGGATGTGTAACACTGCGCGTCAGAAAGAGCGCCGCAATTCCCGCCAATACTGAAAATACTAGCGCCAATAAAAACAACTGCACATTTAAACGCGAGAAAGGCGCCAGTACTTGGCTTAGTGGCACTTGCAATACCGCCAGTAAATCATTGTTTTGACGCGCGGCAGGCACCGCCAATGAAATCAGTTCATCGTATACAAATACTTCACCCTGTTTGTTTTCTGTTTGCATTTGTTGCAATAGAACTACACGGCTTTTTTCATCCTGTGTGCCACTGAGATATTGGTATTGTTTGCCATCGTGAATAACAAAGGATACTTCCAATCCAGTCAAACGTTGTAGCTCAACACTTAAATCCTGTTTGATTTCAAACCCCATTGCAGCAAGGCCGATAACAACGGGCGCTTTTACGGAAAACATTACAAATTGATAAGCACGACCATCAACAATAATAATGTCGTATGCCTGCCCGCGCACTTGTGCTTGCTCTTTGAGATTATTGAATTCATCGACAATTTGCAGGCCAAAGGTCTGATCGCTGGCAATTAATTTTCCATCGCTGGCAATCAGAATGCCTACGTCAGCTTTAACCCGTGCGGAGTGATTGATTAGGGCAGAGGCAATGGTTTTTTCATCGCTAGTGGCAACGGCATCTTTAAAACCAAAATCTTCAGTGAGCACCTTTACCGAGAGTGCAAGCTGCTCAACTTTTGTTTGCATGATGCGCGTAAATAATTCACCGCCTGATAACAGTTCAGCGCGCGCATTTTGGGTAACTGCTTTGTTGATCACTACGCGGGTAGCTACA
The DNA here is from genome assembly GCF_031457055.1 of Cellvibrio fibrivorans. Lineage (NCBI taxonomy): Bacteria > Pseudomonadati > Pseudomonadota > Gammaproteobacteria > Cellvibrionales > Cellvibrionaceae > Cellvibrio > Cellvibrio fibrivorans. The sequence goes on from NZ_JAVDVX010000001.1 coordinate 860,828, forward strand.
TACGAGATAGCCTCCAGTATCACAACCAGACCAATAAGAAAGGTAAGCAGTTTGAGCAGGTAACTAAATTTTGGCATGCAGGGTTCTGCTTAGAATAAGTTGGAAAATTCGTCAACGGTTTCAGCAGTTTTCGCCGCCGACAAATTATTTACGGTGATCTTGTTATTCAGAGTTTGTGAATCATCCAAGGTAATGGTCGATTCAGGAAAATTTCCGCTCATCTGCGGATGATAAATTTGCACTTGGTATTTTCCCGCAGGCGCCGCAAGACTAATATTTCCCTGCGCATCGGCAACCGCAAAATACTCTGTCTCTACAACATAAATATATGCCACCATGGAATCGTGGATATTACAGCCCAATACTACGGTGCCCGGCTTATCGAAAAGCACGGGTTCAGCAGTCATGCCGTGATACAAACGCAACTCGAATTTTTTTGCCGGAGAAAATGAATAGACATGGTGGCGCACATCATCGCTATTGGGGAAGCGCACCTGCGTATTTACGCGGATGGCCAACACTCCCGGCACAAACATATTTTGGCGCTGATCCATAATCACGGTCGGCACAGCGGTGTAATCTATTTTTTGCTGTGGCACCAGGGCTGCAACCGCATCTTTAAGTGGATTGCCTTTGTCATCCACCACACTTAATTCCAATTGCGCCGATATACCAGGTGGCGACATTAATAACGCCGCCACCAGCAGAAGTTGACCTGCAAATTTACTATTCATAAACCTATCCTGTATGGATTTCATTGCCCAATTCCCGGCTAGCTTAGTTGGCAGCGATTGCGGCCATTGGATTTAGCGGTGTAAAGCGCTTGATCGGCGCGCTCAAACGCAGATTCCAAACTGTCATTGGTTTTAAATTCTGTCAGGCCCACCGATAAGGTGATCGACATAGGTTGCTCTTTATAATTAAACGCAGCGTTGGCAATTGCATCGCGCACTTTTTCCAATACTGTCAAGGCCGTTGCACTATCGGTTTCCGGCATAAGCGCGACAAATTCTTCGCCGCCATAGCGACAGAAAAAATCCACTTCGCGTAAGCGTTTGGCAATAGAGCGGCCAATCACTTTAATAACCCTGTCGCCCGCCTGGTGGCCGTAGGTATCGTTGATGCGTTTGAAGTGGTCGATATCAAAAATCGCAATGGTCAGCGGGCGGCCGTAGCGTTGCCAGCGCTGCACCTCTGCACTGGCGCGCTCATTGTAGGCTTCGCGGTTAGGCAACTCGGTGAGCGGATCATGCAAGGCTTTTTGGCGATGCGCTTCAAGAGTGGTGCGATTTTTTTCCGCCTCGACTTCCATCGTTTTAATTTTTGCGCCGAGTGTTTGCAATTGCTCGGCTAAAAATTGTTGTGCCTGATCGGTTTGCTGATAGTGATCGATCACCTGACGAATATTACCCAGCTGGGATTTCACCGTATCCTTGAGTTGGTTGATATCGGTAGCACTGGTGGCGGTGACTTCCAGATCGTTCATTTCGCGCATCACATCATCTTGCAGTTTGCGCGATGCAGCGCGTTCGTCTTGCGTATTTTTTACTGCGCCGCCGAGCAGCATATAAATTTCGGCCAGTTCCTGATTAACGTTTTTTAAATAGGTAGCAAAGGCTTGGTTGGCTGCGAGGTAGGCTTCCATCACCAGATCGCGTACGCTGTCGAGCAGCGGAACCAAACTGTCCACACTCACGCCTTGCTCCAGTTTCCTGCGCATCACCTCTACTTTGTTTTTAATCGCCGTTTCATTTTCAAGGCTGGTAAAAAACTGGTTGAGCACGCGAATAATTTGCGCGGAATATTCTTCTGTTAAATGACTAACGATAGGCTCTACGCTAGCGGATGGGGAATCGATCATCGGCGGTAAATCGGCGATTGCGTATTCATCCTGTTCGTCGCCAGCGTCGGCTATTTTTGGATTGGTTTTACTGCCGAGAATTTTATCGAACAAACCGGTTTTGGGTTGCTCGATTTCGCCCAACGCCTGTTGTTGGATTTTGGCGAGTTGTTGCAGGAGCGCAGGATAGAGGCGCACTTTTTTACTGCGCTGCGGCAACTGCGCGAGATAATCACTGAGTTCTTTTTTAACTCCGCGCGATAATTTGAAATGTTGCAGCGGTTTGGCTGCATCCATAATCGCCTGGCGAATATCCTGAGCACCCTGTTCGCGGTTTTGCTCAAATGCCAGTGCTGCCGTTTCCAGTTGGGCGAGAATACTGTTGAATTCTGTCGCGCTCATTTTGCTGCGCAGCTGTTCGCGCAGCTTGGCCATAATCTGGTCTAGTGTTTCATCCTGACCATCGGCAGCAATACTGAGCCGCACCAATGCACTGCGCAGCAGTTCCTGCTGGCTGGCAAACTGCTTCTCTAACTGCTCCTGCTCATCCAGCGCATTGAGATACTTCTCTCGCCAGTTGTTTTTATCACCAGAATTGACTGTCATAACGCGCTTGTAACCTATGGGCTCGGGCTGTCTGAAAAAACTCTTCCTGAGTATAGCCAGTCATCGCCGATTCACCTTTTCCCTGACCCAAAATAACCCCAAGCGCAAAACCTGCCACCAATAAAAAGCCCGCCCCGGATTCCCGGCGCGGGCTTTTTAGACAGATATCCTATCGATTACTGTGCCGGTGCTTTAGTTCCGCGCTCTGCACGTGTTTTGGCAACCAGGAAATCGACCACTTTCAGCATTTCAGCGTGGCCGCCAGCCAAACGGGAGCTGACACGGTATTTACCTTCAACAACCATCTCAGGAGTGCCAGCTACTTTATAGCCGCGCGCGCGCGCTTCGGCTTGTTTGATTTGGCTGGTGACACCGAAGGAATTAAATGTGCTCAATGCCTTGGCTTTATCCACACCGTAGGTAGCAAAGAAGTCCGCCCATTGCTCGGCAGTTACGATTTGTTTGCGCTCTAAATGAAGGGCATTAAAAATTGCCATATGGGTTTTTTCTTTAACTTTCAATGCAATCGAAGTGTAGTAACCGCGGACCAATGGTTCCATTTGCGGATTCCACATAGCGTGGGTTTGAGCCAGATAAACATCTGCAGCTTGTTTCTTTTCCCAAGCTTGTAACAGCGGCTCAAAGTCAAAGCAGTGCGAACAGGAATATGCAAATACTTCGGCTACTTCGATTTTACTCGGGTCGGTAGTGCGCACTGCCTGCTCTAACACCTCGTAATGCTTGCCTTCCTGATACTCACCTGACGCCTCTTGAGCACATGCACTCAGGGAAAAAACCAAACCCAACAGGGCTACCAAAATACGCATAAATCGCTCCTCAGTACTTTTATTGTGAATAAATAATGTGTGTGAATCATGAATTCGGTTGGATGCCTGCGGCATTAGTCCTGTAAATGTTATCCAAGTTCCCAATCTGGACCCGGATTCTCCAGCGCGCCGTTAGATCTGTAAAGCAAAGATACAAAAAAGGCGACCGAAGTCGCCTTTTTCGTCTTCATTAATCATCCTTTGGCGATGATTAATTTAACCCAGCAATAAAGTTGGCCAAGGCGATGATCTCAGCATCGCTCAGCTTGTCGGCTACTGAACGCATGATCATTTGGTCGCCATCGTTAGTACGATCACCCGCGCGGAAAGCACGTAGTTGCTTCTCAATGTATTCCGGGTGCTGCCCACTCAACCGGGGGAACCCGGCAGGGATGTTGCCTTTGCCATCGGGTGCATGGCAGCCAGTACAAGCGGGCACACCAGTGGTTGGGTTGCCAGCGCGATAAATGCGCTCGCCCAATTCCAGGCCATCAACTTTAATACCCGAGTTCACTTGTACTTCGATTTTCTTGGAGCCAGACAATTGAGTGGTTTGGCTGGCAAAGTGCGCGGCTATATCGGCCAGATCTTGCTTGCTCATATTGACAAGCTGCCCAGTCATCTCTGGCACTTCACGGCCGGTAGTGGCTTTTTTGGCAGCATCTTTTTCCAGATCCCAAGCCTGGATATCAGTCAGCTGCTTAAGCAGATAACGCTCACCCAAACCAGCCAATTTTGGGAAGGTACCAAGGAGGCTATTGCCATCGGCACCGTGGCATGCGCCACATACAGCAGCCTTGGTTGCGCCTGCTGCCGCATCTCCCGCAGCCATAGCGCCCTGCGCAACTGCTACCAAACCCAGCGATAAAAGTGCATTTCTTACGATATGTTTCATTGGCTAATCCGATTGATCGATGAATCTGATTGTTATGCGTGCGTCTTTAACAGGCAAGTATACGTAGGAATTCGGCGGACGGTTCGCTTAATGGCAGGCCAACAAGCTACAATCGCACCTTAAATTCCACTTGATTCCGCATGAATCCTGCTTTTGGCGCGCACGGCGGCCGGTAAAAGCGGCGGCATTATATTACCAACGCGCTAATAACACACTATTTTGAAGGGTTATTATCTTGACCGAGATCGTATTTACCAAGGCTTATTTTACCAAGAGTGCCCCCAGCATCCGCGAATGCCCACCTGAGACTGGTTGCGAGGTCGCTTTTGCCGGCCGCTCAAACGCGGGCAAATCCAGTGCTATCAACGCATTAACCAACCAAAAGCTGGCGCGGACCAGTAAGACACCCGGCCGCACCCAGTTGATCAACTTTTTTAATGTGGGCAACGACCAGCGGCTGGTTGATCTACCCGGGTATGGCTACGCCAAGGTATCGCGCGATCAAAAAGAAAAGTGGCAGCGGGATTTGTCGGAATACTTGCAAAAACGCCAGTGCCTGAAAGGCTTGATACTGTTGATGGACATTCGCCATCCCCTGCAAGAATTTGATACCACCATGCTCGACTGGGCGATCCGCGGCAATATGCCCGTGCATATTCTGCTGACCAAGGCCGACAAACTCAGCCGTATGCAGGCTAACAACGCGCTATTTGCGGTGCAAAAGCAGCTAAAACAGGCGAAGCTCGATCAGCTGGTGAGCATCCAGTGTTTTTCTGCGCTGAAATATGCCGGGCTCGATGAGCTCAAAGCAAAATTGCAGTCCTGGCTGGCGCCAGTGCCGGAACAAGGCAACGAAGAAAGCGCATCCCAATAAAAAAATCCGATGATTTAAGTAAATCATCGGAAAAGAACTGGCACCCTTGGGGTGATGCCAGATGGGCTAGGTCGGAGAGACAAGACAAGTACTACGAGAAAAAGCGGCTCCATTAAACGAGTTGTAGCTATGACTTGGCGCGTCCCATGAAGTTCAGCAGAAAACGTAAAGCTTTGTAACTGCAACAGTTTTTGCACAATTCACATTACGACGGGCCAACTTACAGGCAAAAAAAACCCCGATAAAATCGGGGTTGGCTTAGCTTTAAAATTACTTCGCGCTCAGCTGGCTTAAAAGCCATTAGGGGAGGAGTTAGCTCATGATCGTAAAACACACATAACTGAGACACAGCCTTTTCCAAATTAGTTCAAACTATTTTTAAATAATTTGCACAATTTTTTGTTACTTCAGAAAAATCCTTTAAAAACAATCGGTTATGAATCTTAAATTGCGCATATATAGGCACAAATTAGCGTTCAACCAACAATCTGTTAAGAATCTGTTCATTCAGGCTGTGGCTTTTTTCCCGCACCGTCCAATAGCGGCATAAAGTCGGGCACAAAACTCACCTCAAGGTTATCCAGCAATGGGTTTTGAAGCGGGATAACTTGGCGCTTGCCTAGATCCACCAGAGCCAAACTGGGCAGGAAATGTGTTCCCCATAACGCCTGCAGCGATCCATCGGCGTAGGCGCGCTGCAATCCGAGTTCGATACGCTTTTTGGCCAGTTTGTTTTTACCATTCAAATAGAAAAACCGGGGCAGCGGATAAACCAGCAAGAATTGTTCATCAATATCAAGTTCCTTCAGCTGACTAAATTGCTCCATCTCTCCTAATATTTCATTTGCACCGCGACAAAAAAAATCAACCCGCCCTCCAATCACCATCAAGAACATGCCATCGTAATTATCGATCTCCTGCACTTTTAACCCGTTGTGGCGAAAAATAATCGTATCCGCCCAACCCACACCATGCGCAAAGGTGTATTGCCGTAAATCCTCAAGAGAGGTAATTTTTTTACCGCTCGCCTTGAGCTTGGGATTAATAAAACAGACGCGATAACCCAATACGCCCAAATCCATCGGGAAATTAATAAAATCCAATTTGGCGTGATGCGTCAGCGCCTGCTCGTAGCTCGTCTCAATAATCAAATTGGGGTAAGCATCATCGACCGCTGCTTTGAGTGCACGTGCATAGTTGCGCGGCGGTATAGGTCGCAGAGCGAAATTTCCATATTCCTTGCGCGTTTTCTCCAACGCAAGGCGCAACAATTCAGTGCTGTAAATGTGGTGTTTATCACCTTCAGTGAAGGGCGCGCGATGGCTGACCACAAATTCGGCCAGCGCCGGGGATGATGGCAGCAACAGCAATGCGAGATAACAAAACCATTTATTTTTCATGGTGCCTATTCCCTCCGAACTGATTGCTGCAATCGATCCAGTTTTTTAGTGCACCCGGATCAATTGTAGCGTGCGATTAATGTGCTTCATCCCAGTTATTACCTACTCCAGCCTCCACCAGCAGCGGCACTTTAAGTATAGCCGCGCCAGACATGCGCTCAATCAATCCTGCGCGCACTTGCTCAACTTGGGTTTCAGCCACTTCGAGTACAAGCTCATCGTGCACCTGCATAATGATTTTTGCATCGAGTTGCGTTTGATCGAGCCAGGCCTGCACTTTGATCATCGCCGTTTTTATAATATCGGCAGCGGTGCCTTGCATAGGCGCATTGATTGCAGTGCGCTCAGCACCCATCTGCAGGTTTTTGTTTTTGGCATTGATGTCAGGTAAATACAAACGGCGGCCAAAAATTGTTTCTACGTATCCCTGCTCATGGGCGAGCGCGCGGATATTATTCATGTAGCGCTGTACACCTGGGTAGCGCTCAAAGTAGCGGTCAATATATTGCTGCGCCTCATTGCGTCCGACATGCAACTGCTTGGCGAGACCAAAGGCCGACATACCGTAGATCAACCCAAAGTTAATTGCCTTGGCACTGCGGCGCATTTCCGAAGTAACACCATCCAAACCCACACCAAATACTTCGGCCGCGGTAGCGCGGTGCACATCCAAACCTTTTTCAAACGCGCTGAGTAACCCGGCGTCGCCAGACAAGTGCGCCATAATGCGCAACTCAATTTGCGAGTAATCCGCTGCAACTAACTTATAACCTTTAGGCGCGATAAACGATTGGCGGATGCGGCGCCCTTCTTCAGTTTTAATCGGGATATTTTGCAAGTTCGGGTCTTGCGAGGACAGCCGCCCGGTAGCGGCTACAGCTTGATGATAGCTGGTGTGTATGCGACCAGTGCGCTTGTTGATCACCAAGGGCAACTTGTCCGTGTAAGTGGATTTTAATTTAGCCAGGCCGCGATATTCCATCAATACTTTTGGCAGCGGATAATCCAGCGCTAATTCTTGCAAAACTTCTTCTGCAGTTGATGGTGTGCCCGTAGGCGTTTTTTTCAGTACCGGCAATTTTTGTTGTTCAAACAAAATCACACCCAGTTGTTTGGGCGAACTTAAATTGAATTCCTGCCCGGCGATATCATAGGCTTTGCGCTCCAATTGCACGAGGCGCTCGCCCAGTTCAACACTCTGCTGACCAAGCAGTTTGGCATCGACCAATGCGCCATTGCGCTCAATATGTGAGAGCACTGGCAAGAGCGGCATTTCAATAGTTTCAAATATCGATTTTAATGGCGCAACTTTTTCCAGCTGCGGCCAAAAAAATTGATGCAAACGCAAAGTGATATCAGCATCTTCAGCAGCGTAATGACCTGCATCTTCCACTTTTAATTGATTAAAAGTGAGTTGTTTTACACCTTTGCCAGCAATTTCTTCAAAGGTTACTGTTTTATAATCGAGATAGTTTTGTGCAAGGTCATCCATATTGTGGCGACTGCCGATGGAATTCCACACATAGGATTCGAGCATGGTATCAAATTGAATACCGCGCAATTCAATACCATAGTTAAGCAGTACACTGCGATCGTATTTTAAATTCTGGCCAATTTTTATTTTTTTTGCATCTTCCAGGATTGGTTTTAGCTCTTGCAGCACCCACTCAAGCGGTAATTGTTCCGGTGCGCCCATGTAATCGTGAGCGCAGGGAATGTAAGCAGCAACGCCCGCTTCAATCGCAAAACTCACACCGACAATTTTTGCATCCATAATTTCCAGCGCAGTCGTTTCGGTATCAAAGGAAAACTGCGCGGCGTGTTGCAAACGTTTTAACCAATCAGCAAATAGGATTTTATCGGTAATAATGTCGTAATTGGTTTCGGAGGGTGCTGTAGGTAATTCTGATGACAGGTTATTTTCTGTACCCGCATTTTCTTCGCACACCAGCGGTAGAGCGGTCGCAGTAGGCGATACATTTTTTTCATCGTCTATTTCTTTAACCCAGCTTTTAAATTCCAGATCTTCGAACAATTCGCGTAGACGATTCCGGTCAGGTTGGCCGCAATGAATAGCTTCAGGAGCAATAGCTAATTCCACATCAGTTTTGATAGTGGCGAGGCGATAGGATAAATAGGCCATCTCGCGGTGTTCAATTAATTTCTCCGGCATAGTCTTCGCGCCACGAAATGAAAGCGTGCGTACGTTTTCAAGATCGGCATAAATCGCGTCAAGCCCACCGAGCCCCTGGATTAATCCCTGTGCAGTTTTTTCGCCGACACCGGGCACGCCGGGAATGTTATCGACCTTATCGCCCATCAACGCGAGGTAATCGATCATTAGCTCGGGGCCAAAACCGTATTTGGCATTGACGCCGGGAATATCCAATACCGTTTCGGTCATGGTGTTCACCAGAGTGACGTGCTCATTCACCAACTGCGCCATATCTTTATCGCCAGTGGAAATCACCACTGGCATTTGCAGCTCAGTCGCCTGACGCGCGAGCGTACCTATTACATCGTCGGCTTCCACTCCTTCAATAACAAAGAGCGGCAGCCCCATTGCCTGCACTATGTCGTGAATCGGTTGCACTTGCGGGCGCAGGTCGTCGGGCATGGGCGGGCGATTGGCTTTGTATTCAGCGTACATGTCATCGCGAAACGTCTTGCCTTTAGCATCAAAAATGACGGCTATGGGGCTGCGCGGATAATCCTTCAGCAAGCGGCGCATCATATTGATCACACCTTTAACTGCGCCGGTGGGCTGACCTTTGGAGTTGGTAAGTGGGGGTAGCGCATGGTAAGCGCGGTAGAGGTAGGAAGATCCATCGACAAGCACCAAGGGTGCGACAGTTTGAGTTTCAGTCATAGTCAATATCTGCAATAAGGCGGTTTTTGATGGCCGCAGGATACACCAAACCCTTGCTTGCCGAGCCGCAACACCTGGGCATCAGTGACGCCGGTAACATCTTAAATGCCAACCAAGCCAAAAGTGTTACCTGCGAGAAGATGTGTTACCAGGCGCCATACCTCATGAAAAATTTACCTTATAACGCTAAGTTTCGGTATTTATTCACATTTTATAGTTTTGTATAGCTAAAAAGTTTAATTAAGGGCTAGGCAAATCTAAAAAGTCTGTTACTATGCGTTACATAAGGTAACAGATCGAAAACACCAAAGACGTTTTGTTACCGAGTAACCCTTAACTCAAGACAAAAAGGTTGCTCACAAGGCAACTGGAATTTTCAAACCATCGGAGGAACCCACGATGAAAAAGACCGCACTGATATTTGCAACTTTAGTACTGACCGCCACCAGCGCTTTTGCTGACGAGGCCATTAACACCGAACTGACTCTAGCTGCAGCCGATTTAGGCGTTAAGACAGCTTGGGTTGAAACCCAGGAAGACGCGGAAGCGCGTATTGCTGAAGAATTGGCTGCCAAGACTGATGTGTTGAACGAGAAAGCTAACGCCAACCTCGAACAAAAATTGGAAGCCAAACTTGCACAAGAGTTCGCTCTTTAATTTTAAGTTGTAGCCGCAGCGATTAGTCATCGCTGCAGTGAGTTTTCTTTAAGCTGTTGTTTTGATTGGACTATCTCCCTTATTTTCTCCTCGTGTATTAGCCCTGCATTTGACCTTATAACTTTTTGTTTGGTCGCTGCGGGGCTCTTTTTTTGTACCAGTCACAAATTTGTAATTTGCTTTTACAGTGGCGCCTAAGCCCCTCACGGTGTTTATTTCTTGACCTAGAATCGAACTGTGAAGCTGAATTACTGGACAGCTTCCTCGCGAAAAACGCGCCCAACCGCTTATAACCGCACTGGAGGATGTCATGGACACCTTAATTTTTTCCCAAACCGCTATCTTTCGCATGCAACAATTGGCGAGCTGTGTTTATCACAAAACCGGGGTTCGCCATCGCATGGCTACACAGGATGGCATGTTGGCGTTGTTGCGGGAGGCGGGTGCATCAGCTGATCGAGATATTCGTCAATACTACGACTCGTTCGTCATGGAATTGAATAAGCGTCAATTGGATATGCTGGAAGCGCGCGATGTCAGTATGCGTAAACCCTTCTACGCCTCAGTGACCACGCCGATCCGCAAGGCAGGTTAAAAAGCTCTGGCCGAGTTGTTGTAGCAGTTGTTGATAGCTGGATACCTGTTGTTCACCGATGGGATCCAGCAGACCGATACGCAGATTGAGTGTTTTTGCCAGCTCATCCATCCCCTGCGCTTTGTAGTATGGCTCCATAAATAGACATTGCCCCTCCTTTGCTAGCACCTCCCGTAACTCCTGCAGATGTCGTGCGCCAGGCCGCCGCTCGGGCGTGTAGGTCACATAAGCAACTTGATGCAGGCCATAACGCCCAACAAAATGCCCATAGCCCTCATGGTAAACCGCAAAACCCATAGTCTTTACCGGCTCCAGCTGCTTTGCCAACTGTTGATCCAATAATTGTACCGATGTAGCGAAACGCTCCGCATTAGTGCGGAAGACTGAAGCAAACTCAGGCTGCAATTCCCCCAAACGTGCCGCCAATACCTGCGCAATCAGCACAGCATTGCGTGGATCAAGCCAAATATGGGGATCATGCCCAACATGGACATGGTTGCTGTGATGATGATCGCCCTTCACTGCTAACGGCCAGTGCAAGCCGGTTAACTCATAACTGGTGATTAACCTATTCGCAGGAAGATTGGCGAGCGGGCGCGCAAGAAAACTCTCCAATTCCGGCCCGACCCAGAGCACCAAATCCGCGGCGAGCAAGCGTTTGTGGTCAGACATTTTGAGTGGATAGTCGTGCGGGGAAGCCGTAATCGGCAAGAGGGTGACAACGTCGGCCTGGTCACCGGCCACTTCCCGTGCGATAAGCGCCAGCGGTTTGATGCTCGCCAATACCTGCAATTTCGCCTGTGCTGGCACCGCCAATAACAACGCCAGACTGATAAGCGCCAAGCCCTGCTGGAAAGAAACCCCGCAATACCGCATAACCCAAACCAATCCCGTAAATACATGCCAGATGAAAGGTTATAGAGTAACATAGCTGAACGTTTACATCGCCCTCTACCTGCTCTATCCAACCACTTGCCCGGGCGCATCTAGCCAGAGAAATTATGGAACACACCCCCATCGCCTGCAGCCATCATGACCATAACCATTGCATTAGCGATGCGCTTGAAGCCGCTCGCCAGCTCTGTGTAGGTCGCGGGGTGCGGCTCACCGATTTGCGTTTACAGGTGCTGGAACTCATCTGGCAAAACCACAAGCCTCTCGGCGCCTATACATTGATGGAGATGTTGGCCAAAGCCAATACCCGCCGCGTGGCGCCGCCGACAGTGTATCGCGCCTTGGATTTTCTATTGGAGCAGGGATTGATTCACCGTATCAACGTACTCAATGCGTTTATCGGTTGCCCTTCACCGACAACCAAACACCAGAGCCATTTTTTGATATGCCGTGCCTGTGGTATCGCTATCGAACTCGACCAACCGCAACTCAGCCAACAGATTATTGGCGTGGCGCAGGACGCTGGATTTCAGGTGGAGAGCCAGTCGCTGGAAGTCTCCGGCCTCTGTGCAAACTGCGCGGGTAACACTGAACATGACGGGCATGGGCATGAGTGATTATTTGATCAAAGCGCGCGGCTTGGGTGTGACACGCAATGGCCGCCAGATTTTACAGCGCGCCGATTTAACCCTGCGAACGGGCAAGATTGTCACCCTTATTGGCCCCAATGGCGCGGGCAAAACCACTCTGGTGCGCGCCGTACTCGGACTGATCAAAGTCGATGAAGGCGATGTTCTCAAGGCGCCAGATCTACGCATAGGCTATATGCCACAAAAACTCCATATCGATGCCAGCCTGCCACTGACTGTGGCGCGTTTCCTCGCATTAGGCGGTAAAGCGCGCGCAGATCTAGCCGAGACTCTGTCGCTGACCGGTATCGATAAGCTCATTAACATGCCCATGCAATCACTCTCCGGCGGCGAAACCCAGCGAGTGTTACTGGCGCGTGCACTCTTGCGCGATCCACAGTTATTAGTGCTGGATGAACCTGTGCAAGGCGTAGATGTGACCGGGCAATCGGCGCTCTATGCACTGATCAACGAGATCCGCAACCGTCGCCAGTGCGGGGTGCTACTGGTATCCCACGACTTGCATTTGGTGATGGCGACAACCGATACGGTGATCTGCCTTAACCAGCATGTTTGCTGCGAGGGCCACCCGGAACAGGTGACTAACGACCCGGCCTATCTTGCACTGTTCGGCGAAGCTGCAGGTGCGGCCAATCCGCCGCAAGTGGCGATTTATACCCATCACCATGACCACCAGCACGATGCACACGGCAACGTGATCCACGCCAAACCCGGCGGCTCTGCCCATATCCACACCAGCGCTTGCGGACACGATCACCATGCCTGATTTTTTATTGCTTGCTCTACTCGCCGGTATCGCGGTAGCACTAGTAGCCGGACCGCTCGGCGCCTTTGCTGTCTGGCGTCGCATGGCCTATTTCGGTGATACCCTTGCCCATTCCGCCCTGCTCGGTGTGACTTTTGGTCTGTTACTGGATATCAACCTCAATCTCGCCATCGCCCTCGGCTGTCTGCTGCTGGCCCTGATTCTGGTGGCACTACAGAACAACCGCTTCCTTGCTACAGATACCCTGCTGGGGATTTTGTCCCACTCCACTCTCGCGCTCGGGCTTGTTTGCGTGAGTGTTTTCAGTGAAAACCGCATCGACCTTATGGCGTATTTGTTTGGCGATATCCTCTCGGTCAGCCAAGGCGATGTGATTAGCATTTGGGTTATTTCGCTGGCGGTGATTGGCGCCCTTATCTGGCTCTGGCGCCCGCTGCTGGCAATTACCGTGCACGAAGAATTGGCGCAGGTGGAAGGTGTACCCGTGACCAAGGTGCGTACCGCTTTGATGCTGCTAATGGCGCTGGTAATTGCTATCGCGATGAAAGTAGTGGGCGTACTACTGATTACTGCGCTGTTGATTATCCCCGCGGCCGCCAGCCGTCGCTTGACCCATACACCGGAGCAGATGGCGCTGGTATCCAGCCTGCTCGGTGTCATCGCCGTACTAGCTGGACTCGCGGCATCCTATTGGTGGGATAGCCCCGCTGGCCCTGCGATTGTGCTCTCCGCCACCCTGTTGTTCAGCCTCACACTGCTGAAAAAACAACAGGCCTAAGGCGCCGATTCAGGCCTCCGAGGCTGTCGTTTTGTAAGCCAAATCGCACAAACTTTAGCGAGAATTGCGACTATTATCACATTCGGGATTCAAGGATACTGGTCAACATCCCGCCTTGACACAAACGTAAAGTTTGGCGGCAAAATCAGCAAGGACAACGCCTACATGACAATTTTAAATATCGGTAACGAAGCCTTTAACAGCACGGAAGTTGCCGAAAAGGTGCAAAACGACATCAACTTTTTGCTCGCGCGGATTGATCATTTGCGGCAGCAGCCCAACCCCAATCCCGTGGTATTGCACACCTACCAGGAAATGCTGGAAAGCCGTCAAGCGGTATTGGAGTGGTTAGTGCACGACCAAGCCCCAATCCTGACAGCGGCACACAACGGCGGCTAGCTGTCACCCAAAGTTCATCAAAATGTTGCGTTTTCGTCACATGCTCACCGCAGACTTGGGTGAAACAGCTACGGAAACGCACTATGACTTCTTCCGCCAATGCCCTTGTTGCGCCCTTACCTGTTGCTGCCAGCAGCGACTATCTGGATAGCCCCAAACCTGCCAGCTACCTAATTAACGCCCGCACTGTGTGGATCTCGGACATTCATCTGGGTTTCCGCGACTGCAAAGCCGATTACCTGCTCGACTTCCTCAGCCACATCCACTGCGACACCCTCTATCTGGTGGGCGACATTGTGGATTTGTGGTCGCTCAAGCGTCGCTTTTGCTGGCCGCAAAAACACTATCAAGTGATGTTGAAATTCTACGAACTGGCTGCCAAAGGCGTGCGTGTGGTCTACGTACCCGGCAACCACGACGACCCGATCCGCCACTTTAGCGGCCAGTTGTTCGGGCCGATTGAAATCGCGCGCGAGCACGAGTATGTGACGGCCGATGGCAAACGTCTGCTGATCATGCACGGCGATGCAATGGACGCCTATATCAACCATAGTTGGCTTAAGCGGGTTATTGGTGACCACGGTTACGAATTGTTATTGTTTATCAATCGCTGGTCAGACCGCTTCCGCAAATTGCTGGGACGCCCCTACTTCTCGCTCGCCGGGTTGATCAAAAGCAACATCAAAGGCGCCAAAGCGGCGATTGCCACCTATGAGCGGGAGGCCATTGCCGAGGCCAAGCGACGCGGCTACGACGGCGTGGTCTGCGGTCATATCCACTACCCGGCACTGCGCGAAGAAGGCGGCTTACGCTACGCCAACTGCGGTGATTGGATCGAAAACTGCACCGCGTTAGTGGAAGATCATCAAGGCTGCATGCGCCTGCTGCATCACAGCGATAAGATTCATTGGCAGGAGTTACAGAGCGCCTAAGGTTTAACGATAGGGATTCAGGTTTCCAATGCCTGCATGGTAACAGCGGCGATAAAGCCAGCCGCGGCAATCAATCCTGACAGCTCATGGGTTTCGGCAAAGGCTTCGGGGATCATAGTCTCCACCAGCATCGCAAAAATGCCGCCGGCGGCGATGCAGGTTATCAGCGCTTTGATGTGCCCGGGCGCGCCGCCAAAAAACACAGCACCGATAATCGCAAATACCCCCGATAAGACTGCCATACCACCCCAGAGCCGCAACATAAACCAACCACCATGGCCGGCACGGCGCATACCGGCAGTACTGGAAAGCGCTTCAGGAATATTGGAAATAAAAATAGCAGCGATAGTGGCGAGGCTGAGTTTGCCACCGCTGGCAACCAGCAAGCCTATCGCAATGGATTCGGGTAGACCATCGAGCAAGGTGCCCGCCGCAATCGCCACGCCGGTATTGTTCGCCGCCGGTTGCTGGCTGTGGGAACGTTTGCGATGTTTGACGCCGGATGTATTCAGCCAGTGGTTGATCAGCGAAAAACCCGCTGCACCCAGCATAAAACCACCCGCAATCCAGCCCATACCCGCTTCGGCCAAAGCACCATCTACCAAATCAAAACTGAGCGCCGCAAATAAAACGCCACTGCCGAAAGCCATGATGTAAGCGACAACTTTGGGGGGAAAGTAGATAAACCAGCCCAATGCCGAACCCAGTAAGAGTGCGCTGGCGGCGATAAGCCCCCAAGCGCCCGCCTCCAGCCACAGCGGCATGGTCAACTGCCAAACCAGCCGCGCACCAGATCGGGCAACGGGACCGACCGGCCATCAACACTGCTCACCCACACCACTTTGGAATAGCCCTCTGCCGCCGTGGTGTCCGGTTGGGATGCGGTGTAGATCTTGTACTTGACCATAAAGCTGGAACGCCCCGGCTCGCTGATAAAGACGTCAATACGCAGGGTCTCGGGGTGGAAAATCGGGCGCAAAAATGTGCAGCCAATAGTGACGACTACTGGGTGAGTATCACTTTTGAGGGGTAGCCCTTTCTCCAGCATCCACATAAAACGCGCTTCCTCAAAGTAGCGAAAGTAGAGCGTATTATTGACGTGGCCATAGGCGTCCATATCGCCCCAGCGGACGGGAATGTCGCAGGAAAAAAACGGTTGTGATTCATCATGGCTCATTGGTTTCTACTCCTTTATGCGGTCTGTTTGGCCATAAAACTCACCTGCATGCTGCCTAAACCAGCATAGTCGATCCGGATATCGGTGTTGAGTGGCACTTCAATCACCCCGGCATAGGAACCGGTAATCACTGCCTGTCCGGCGACTATGCCCTCCCCCCTGCTGCGCAGGAATTCGGCCAGCCAATAGAGCGGCGCGCGCGGATGGGTATTAGGGTGCTGCCCCTGCCGCTCGATCACTTCGCCAGTGGCGCAGGTCATGGTCACTGTAAAGCTGCTGGCGCCACGGGCGCTGGCGCAATCCACCTGCGGGCCGATAAACAGGCCCTGGTTAACGAGACCATCGGCGAGCATTTCAGGGAATTCACAGCTGGCCGGGTCGGCGTAGCGGCTGTTGATCAACTCCAATGCCATATGGGTGCGGACGATGGCGGCATCAACTTCGGTGGGGGTATATGGCTCAGCGCGCGCAGGTAAATCCTGGCCGAAAAAGAACGCGAGTTCAGGTTCTATACGTGCTCTCTCGCCCTCAGCCGTGGTTTTAGTCCAGAGGCTGACCGGTGGTACAGAGTCTATAGTGCGGGTGTAAATCGGGCCGATAACCAACTTGTCTTCCGGTGGTAACAGGCATTTCCAGCCACCGATGCTGTCGTCCATTTTTTCGCACCACGCATCAGTGACAGCGGCCTGGATCGCCAGCGCCTGGTCCAGATTTTGTGGGCGGCAGTGTTCAGGCAATCGCTCAGACTGACTGCCACTAATACGGCGTTCAACCAAAATAGCGGCCGCCTCGGCAGCGGGGAAATCGTTCATAAATCATTACTCAATCTGGTGGGAGATGACCTGCAGCATACCGATCAAAAATCACTTACACCATAAACAAAAAACCCCTCGAAAGGGGTTTTGGCTGCCGCTGATCTAGCTGTTAGTGGTGCGGCGACAGCTCATGGGCGATATGTTTGAGGTCATCGCTGGACTCAATAATATTCGCCACGGTGGTATAGGCTTTTTCCGGATCAAGATGCAAATCTTCAAACACCTGCGGAGGAATTGCCAATTTCGGTCCGCGGCCAATATTGTGCTGGTGCAACAAGCGCTGTGCCACAAAGATCAGCTTCGCGTAAGCAGCGTACTCACCCTGGTAATGCGGATTGTTCTGGTGGCGCAAGCCCACTACAACTTCCTCCGGCATCGACCACAGCGACATCAACGCTGCCCCTAGTTGCTCGCGGGTAACGCCGAGCAAATGGCGCTCTACGGCTTGATGATCCACATGGGGATTGGTATCCGCCAGTTCGCAGTAGTTGTGGAAATAGGGTGGAAACACCTCTGCGAGAATCAGGTAGCCGAAGTTATGCAGCAGGCCGCACAGGTAGGCCATACCAAAACTGGGGCGGTGGTCGCGCGGAATGGCAGTTACCAAACCTTCAATCGTGGCTGCCATATACACCGCTTGCTGCCAGTAAGGCAGTGCACCGTGAGGGCCTTCTTTGGGGATGGTCATGGCTTTACCAAGCGACAAGCCCAGCGCCAGATTGAGCACCATGTCAAAACCCAGCACCCGCACTATGGCGTCGTGGATGGATTTGATTTTGCCCGGCGCCGAATAGTAAGGCGACGCTGCCCAGCTCACCACTTGCGCGGCAAGGCTAGGGTCAGTCTCCACAATTTGGGCGAGATCGCTGATATCGGCATTGGGGTTAACACGCAGCTTGATAATGCGCTGGGCAGTATCCGATAAAGGCGGTAATTCGAGGGTTTCCTCTAAGCGCTGCTTCACCCGCAGTTGGGTGAAATTGCGCACTGCACCGAGGATCTGATCGGTATCGCTGGTACTGGTATCGTCCACCTCCAGCGGCTCAAGCGGCACGGCTATATCGCAAATAGTCGCATCATCCATAATTTGCTGGAATTCTTCGCGGCTAAAACGCAGCAGCTGTTTCTCATCGCCCGAATCGGCCAAGAGTTCACTACGCTCAACCAGACTGCGGTCGATCAGCGTCAGCAGGCCGGCGAGCTTGGGAAGCGCAGGTATGGATTGCAGATTGTGGGATACACAGAATTTATGGACATCCTCCGGTTTGGCGGCATGGAGTTCGCGGCTTAATTGACGGTTGACCGCCTTGAGATCCAGCAGGCGATCCGCTGCAAAAATCACCTGTACCCGACCTTTGCCGTCCTGCAGGATTACTGACTTAGCTGCGCTCATAGTACGTAAATGCTGGTCATGCCAGAGCGCTCGTTCATTCTCATTCACTGGCACTTCAGACACCTGATAATGCACATTTTGCTTGTTGAGCAATGATTGAACACTGGTAGGGACTGACACGGCCTACTCCTCTTTTTAATTCCAAGTGGTTGATATGCATAGGTTTAAATGACTCTGGGCCGCTTTAGTCTGACGAGTGTAATCCAGTAAAAGCAATTCTCATATAGTCAAACAACATAATTGGCGGAGCGCATTGTTTCCCGGCAGACGATCTATCCAAGCATAGTCGAGATTTAGGGGTGCACAGGGCAATCTGGTGGAAGATATCGATAACTCGGTCAAAAAATGGAACAATTCTCATCCACAGGAAGAAACATCCGCCAAATCCTTATAAGCCAATCGTTATACCTGTAGATAGCGTTGGTTTTCACCCAACCAGCGCAACACTAACTGGCCGCACAGCTGTGGATAATCACTCATTAATAAGAGCGCGGCATCTTTGACTTCGGGTAGTAAATGACTGTCGCGCTGCAAATCGGCGATTTTGAATTGCATTTCACCGGTTTGGCGGGTTCCCAACACTTCGCCAGGTCCACGCAGCAGTAAGTCCTGTTCGGCGATATAAAAGCCGTCGCTGCTTTCACGCATCACCCGCAAGCGCTCGCGGCTGTTATGCGATAGTGGCGAACCGTACAACAGCACGCAGTGGCTCGCCGCCGAACCGCGCCCTACGCGGCCACGCAGCTGATGCAATTGCGCAAGGCCAAGCCGCTCGGGGTTTTCGATAATCATAAGGCTGGCGTTGGGCACATCCACCCCCACCTCAATCACCGTAGTGGCGACCAATAAATCCAATGTATTAGCCTTGAACGCCGCCATCACTGCCTCTTTTTCCACCGGCTTCAACCGCCCGTGGATCAGGCCGATACGCAGATGCGGCAAGGATTGCGTCAGATTGGTCAAGGTCGCCTCGGCTGCTTGCGCCTCCAGCGCCTCGGACTCTTCGATCAACGTGCACACCCAGTAGGCCTGCCGCCCCTGCTCGCAGGCCAGACGCACCCGTTCGATCACCTCTTCTCGGCGATTATCGCTGATCACCACCGTGGTAATCGGAGTGCGTCCGGGAGGGAGCTCGTCGATCACCGAACAATCGAGATCGGCATAAGCGCTCATCGCCAAGGTGCGTGGGATAGGTGTAGCAGTCATTATCAACTGATGCGGACGAAGCAAGCCGGATCGCCGATTTTCCTCACTATTGGTACCTTTTTCCGATAACGTAAGGCGCTGATGAACACCAAAGCGGTGCTGCTCATCGATCACAATCAAACCCAGATTCGCAAACTCTACCGCCTCCTGAAATAGTGCGTGAGTGCCAACCACCACCTGCGCTTCACCGCTGGCGATAGCCGCCAGTTGGGTGCGCCGCTCAGCCACTTTTAACTTGCCGGTCAGCCAGCCAAGTTGGATGCCGAGCGGCGTCAGCCATTTGCCAAAATTGAGCCGATGTTGCTCGGCGAGGATTTCGGTCGGCGCCATAATCACCGCCTGTTTACCGCTGGCGACGGCAGCCAAAGCCGCAAGTGCCGCCACTACCGTCTTACCGGAGCCTACATCGCCCTGCACTAGCCTAAGCATGGGGATAGGTTTGGCCAGATCGGCGGCAATTTCACTGACGACGCGGCTCTGGGCGCGAGTTAGATTGAAGCCCAACTGCGCCAAAAATCGGGCCTGCAAACTCGCATCCAAATTCAGGCGGGTGGCGCCGTCGGCCTGGGTTTCTCGGCGCAACAGCAATAGGCTCAGGTGATGCGCCAACAATTCTTCAAACGCCAAACGCTGCTGGTAGGGATGCTCACCATCCATCAACTGCTGGATATTGGCATTGGTCGGCGGCTGATGCAGATAGCGCAAAGCATCGGCAAGCGAAGACTGGTTAAACTGGCGGCGCACCACATCGGGCAGCAACTCTTTAAGCGCGTGTGTATCGAGCCATGTCAGTGCCTGCAGTGCCAGTGAGCGCAGGCGTGGCTGGGTCACGCCTTCGGTGGCTGGGTATATCGGGGTGAGCGACTGCGCCAGCGGTAGGGGCGCCGCGGCGCTCAACTCATCGTATTCGGGATGGTACATCTCCAGTCCCGAGGCGCCGCGGCGCGTCTCACCAAAAATCCGCAAACGTGTGCCGCTCACCAGCCGCTGCTTTTGCGCGTTGTTGAAATGGTAGAAACGCAGCGTGATTGTACCGGTGCCATCCTGCACTTTACACACTAGGCTGCGGCGCTTGCCAAAGACGATATCGCAGGCGCGCACCTCCGCCTCGATCACCGCATTGACGTTGGGCTGCAGGGCGCCAATCGGTGTGATGCGGGTGCGGTCTAGGTAACGCAAAGGCAAATGCAGAAGGATGTCTTGCAGGCTAAATAGGCCTATCTTCGCCAATTTGGCAGCCAAACTGGCGCCAACGCCCTTCAGAGCACTGGCGGGGATTTGGTCGAGGGTTCTCTCGCTAGCAGATGCCAAAGTAGATATTACTCGCCAGGATCAGTGGCGGCAGGCTTTAATCGCCGCACGCAAGGCATCAATGGCTTTGTGGCGCGGAAAGCTGGCTCGCCAGGCAAGTGCAACTGTACGACTGGGTGACGGTTCAATAAACGGGCGGGTGACCAATACTTCTGAGCTGTAGAGCGAACTCTCGGCGGCCGAGGCGGGCAAAATAGTCAGGCCGAGGCCCGAGGCGACCATATGGCGCAGGGTTTCCAGTGAACTGCCCTCGGCGGCGGTGCGCACGTTGCTGGCGTTGGCCTCGCCGTGGTGTTGCAGGCTCGGGCAGGTAGTGAGCACCTGGTCGCGGAAACAATGACCTTCACCAAGAAGCAACAGCTGTTGATCATTCAGGTCATCCGGTTTCAGGGCTTCTTTGGCGGCGAGCGGATGGTCTTTAGGCATCAGCACCACAAAGGGTTCTTCATAAAGGGCTTGGGTAACCACATCCGGCTCAACGAATGGCAGCGCCACAATAATCACATCCAACTCGCCATTGCGCAGTTTTTTGCGCAGATTGTGGGTATAGCCCTCTTCTACATAAAGCGGCATTTTGCTCGCTAATTTTTGCAAATGGGGGATAAACTTGGGCAGCAAATAGGGGCCGATAGTGAAAATCGCGCCGACCGACAGGGGGCTGCTAAGTTGGTCTTTACCGGCATCGGCGAGGTCTTTAATGGCCGCTGTCTGCTCGAGTACCAGATTCGCTTGCGCTACGATTTGCTCGCCGAGCGGTGTGGGCTGCACGCGCGATTTGGTGCGCTCGAACAGCGCTATGCCCAGCTCATCTTCCAATTTTTTTACCGCAATACTCAGGGTCGGCTGGCTTACGTAGCAGCGATCGGCCGCGCGGCCAAAATGTTGCTCCTGGGCAAGCGTGACTATATAGCGCAATTCGGTCAGGGTCATAATGCAGCTCCGTTACTAAGACTTCTGTGAATAGCCTAAAACTATCAGATTGGCGACTTTTATCAAATGACAATTAACGCATCTTCACAAGAAAAGCTATTAATCATCGGTTGTGGCGATATTGGCCAGCGCCTCGCACTGCAACTCGCCTCTCATCACTATCGGATTACCGGCCTGCGCCGCCATCCGCCGGAAGATTTACCCTACCTCCAGTACCGCGTGTGCGATGCCACCCAGACCGGGCAACTCGACGCCCTGCTCGGCAGCGAAGCGTTTGATGTCATCGTGATCAGCATGACGCCCGCCGAGCGCAGCGATGCGGGTTATGAGCAGGCTTATGTGCAGACCTGCCGCAATCTGGTGGCGGGATTAAAACGACACCAACAACAGCCGCGCCTGGTCCTCTTTGTTTCTAGTACCGCCGTGTACGGACAAAACGACGGTAGCTGGGTAGATGAATCATCGCCCACACAACCCGAAAGCTTTAGCGGCAACCGCTTGCTGGAGGCGGAGCAGGTGATACAAGCAAACGGCTTCGCCCACAGCTGCATCCGTTTTAGCGGAATTTACGGCCCAGGCCGCAACCGCTTGATCGAGCAGGTGAAGCAACAGCGTGCATCGGCCAGCCCGCACTACACCAACCGCATCCACGCCGATGATTGCGCTGGAGTGCTCGCACATTTGATCGAGCTACAGCACAAACAAGATCTTGCACCAGTGTATCTGGCGACAGACTCATCACCCACTCCGATGGTTGAGGTCGTCAACTGGATCGCCGAACAATTGGGGATTCGGGACTTTTTAGCGTCCGACGCAGTAAATGAGCGCGGCAATAAACGGATTAGCAATCAGCGTTTGCTGGCGACGGGTTATTCCTTTCGCTATCCAGATTTCCGCGCGGGTTATGCCAGCCTAATCAACTTACAAGCATAAAAAAACCCGGCACGCTGGCCGGGTTTTTCGTCACACGCGGAGCTATTAATTGCGTGTTTCGGTCTTGGTCACTTTAGTAGACACCTGGCCTACTACGCGACGGTTCTGCTCGCGGCCAGCTGCATTCATGTTATCTGCAATCGGCTTGGCTTCGCCGTAACCAATCGCATTAACACGATCTGCACCTATACCATATTTGGTAATCAATGCCGCTTTCACCGAGTCAGCACGGCTTTGTGACAGCTTTTGGTTGTAGGCATCAGAACCCTGGCTGTCGGTGTGACCTTCAACAGTCACAACGGTATCAGCATATTGGTTCATAAAGGTTGCCAAATTGGCTACTTCGCTTTCAAATTCAGGTTTGATAATCGACTTGGCGGTATCGAAGGTGATGTTCAATTCGATGGCTACACTTTCGGTCAATTTCAGTGAACAACCCACTGCATCCACTTTGTGCGTTTTGGGGGTATCAGGGCATTGGTCTTTAGAATCCAATACACCGTCGCCATCGCTATCTGCTTCTACCGGTGCAGCAACAACAGGAGCAGCGGCGACAGGTGCTGACTCACCACCAAAAACAAAACCAATACCAGCAGTTACGGCTAAATCGGTGTATTCATTGTCGAGGCTGTTAAAGGCACGTACGTCGGTGCGGAACTGCCAGCTATCGCCCAAGCTGCGCTTTATACCAGCACCCAGGTTGAGCAGGGTGTCACGCTCGGAAGACGGATCGGCAGCGTTGAATTCACGCTCCTGATCGCCCACGCCAAAGGCGACATAAGGGCGCCATGCGCTCTCGGTATTGATGTGGTAAAGCATATCTAAACGGTATTGGGTGCCATCTACATCGACACCACCGGATTGGGTTTCGCTGTCCCAGCGACTTGCTACCAAATCCAACATCCAGTTTTCAGTCAGGGCAAAACCAACGCCAAGACCCCAAGTGTTGGCATCTTCCAGTGAGTCTTCAAAAAATGTACGACCAGCGTCAGCATGGATTTCTACTTTGTGGTTGTCGGCGCTGGCGCCAGTTGAAATTACTGCCGCAATAGCAGCTGATAAAGCAAGTACGTGTGTGTGTTTCATAGCCATTTGTTCTCCGTAGAAAATAGCGAGGTTCCAAAAGACAATCTGATTCCCTCGATTGATTAGTTGCTAAAGCTGTTAAAACGTATCTGTTGTAAATCTATCAATAGTTACCGATCTAAAAGCTGATTGTCTGCAGAAATCCGTTTCATGATTATTTTCAGGTGGTTACCTTAGCAAATTAAGGCAGTTTATGCCAATTTACGATGTTTTTTTGAACAGCAGATCCCACACGCCATGACCGAGGCGCTCCCCACGTTTTTCAAACTTGGTGATCGGACGGTAATCCGGCCTCGGTGCGTAGCCGGTTTCGCTAAACTCGGTGGCAAAACCTGGCGCAGCATTCATCACTTCCAACATATGCTCGGCGTAGGCCTGCCAGTCGGTCGCCATGTGGAATATGCCGCCGGGAGCGATTTTAGGGCGGAGTTTCTGAACAAAGGCTGACTGGAGTATGCGGCGTTTGTGATGTTTCTTCTTATGCCAGGGATCGGGAAAGTAGAGCTGCAAGCGGTCAATAGCAGCATCGGGAATACAATCTTCCAGCACATCCATGGCATCGGCCATGTATACGCGCAGGTTGGTAAGGTTTTCCTGCCCCGCTACGTTAATCAGGCGGCCAACACCGGGCGGATGCACTTCAATGCCGATAAAATTTTTATCCGGCTCATTGCGCGCCATCTCCAGCAGAGAATCGCCCATGCCAAAACCGATTTCCAGTACCAGCGGCGCCTTGCGGCCAAACACCTGCTCCGGATCAATCGGCCCCTTGAATAAGCTCAGACCAAATACCGGCCACCAGCTATCGAACGCATTTTTTTGGCCGACAGTAATGCGCCCGGCGCGGATCACAAAACTGCGGATCGATTTGGGTTTAAATTCGGGCTTAATTAAAAACCCTTCCTCGCCGGACTCAACATCGGGCGTTAACTCAGGTAATTCGGACATAAAGGCTACAAGTTATAAAGTAAAAGAAATCAATCGGCCGAACTGGTCCGCCATGCAGAAATCGTGAGCAGCAACCAACCAATCAAAAAACAGAGTCCGCCCAACGGGGTAATTGGCCCCAACCAACGCGGAGCACCCAGCGCCAACGCGTAAAGACTGCCACTGAACAGTAGGGTGCCCAGTATAAAGGCTAGGCCAGCGGCTTTTAACCCTGATGCAGCAGGTTTCTGTTTAAACCAAAGTGCAACCAGCATAAGCACAAGCGCGTGATACATCTGGTACTGCACACCGGTTTTGACCACCTCTATCATCTCCGGAGCGAGCATTTGCTTGAGACCATGCGCTGCAAAAGCACCTATAACAACTGTGAAAAAACCGCTAACAGCGGCGATCACCAGAAAAAATCGCGCCACAATATCACCTTCAAAAATACGTTTTATAAATGGGCAGACAATAAAAAAGCCGCGCTAAGCGCGGCTTTTCAGGGTGCTATTGGAGCGAGAATTAGGCTTCCATCATCATGGTTTTGACTTTGTTCATGGCATTCTTTTCGAGCTGGCGGATACGCTCGGCTGATACGCCATATTCTGCAGCTAGATCGTGCAGGGTCGCCTTGTCGTCATTCAACCAGCGGCGCTGCAGGATGACACGGCTGCGGTCATCCAGTTTTTCCATCGCCTTTTCCAAGCCATTGACGTTGGACTCTTCCCAATTGGATTCTTCCAAGCGCACAGCGGGATCATAGCGATTGTCTTCGAGGTAATGTGCCGGCGCTACATAGCCATCATCTTCGTCGTCTTCACCAGCGTCAAACCCTGCGTCATAGGACGCTAAACGACCTTCCATTTCGCGCACTTGTTTGACGTCAACACCCAGATCTGCCGCGACAGCATGGGCTTCGTCATTGCTCAACCACGCCAAGCGCTTTTTAGCGCCGCGCAAGTTAAAGAACAATTTGCGCTGGGCTTTGGTGGTGGCGATTTTAACGATGCGCCAGTTTTTCAGGATAAATTCGTGGATTTCGGCTTTGATCCAATGCACGGCAAAGGACACCAAACGCACGCCTTTATCCGGATCGAAACGTTTGACGGCTTTCATTAGACCGACATTACCTTCCTGTACCAGATCACCCAGCGGCAGGCCGTAGCCGTTGTAAGAGCGGGCGATATGCACCACAAAACGCAGGTGCGCCATAACCAGTTTACGGGCGGCGTCGAGATTGCCGTTGGTGACCAGATCGCGTGCCAGCTCCTGCTCTTGCTCAACAGTGAGAATAGAGAAGCTGCTAACTGCCTGAACATAGGCATTCAGGTTTGCACCAGGGGCCAAAATGCCAATAGGTTGCAGACTTGTGCTTGTGCTCATGTTTACCTCCAGTTTCAAGATTGCCCGAGTGTATCACCCGCCTATTGGTTCCGCCAGCACCCAAAAAGTTCACTTTACGCGGATGTTGCACTCTCAATTGGCGCGATAGAAAACATCTATCAACGCGGCTGGATTTGGTACAAATGCCGCGCCACTGCGATCCAGGCTCCTATTAATCCGGTAAAACCGGCAATCAGGATTAATTGCAGGCTCTCAATAAAGCCTAGCCCCTGTAAACGAAAACTACTTTGATACAGATCAGCAAGCTGGGTAACAGGCGCCGATAACCACCAAAATCCTAACGCCAGCAATATTGCCGCCAGTATTCCACCGCCCACGCCAAACCAAAGGCCGGTGTAAAGAAAGGGGCGACGGACATAGGCATCGGTCGCACCGACCAGTTTGACGACGACAATTTCATCGCGCCGATTTTCTATCGCCATACGAATAGTATTACCAATTACCAACAGCACTCCTAA
Source organism: Cellvibrio fibrivorans (assembly GCF_031457055.1). NCBI lineage: Bacteria > Pseudomonadati > Pseudomonadota > Gammaproteobacteria > Cellvibrionales > Cellvibrionaceae > Cellvibrio > Cellvibrio fibrivorans. The sequence continues at coordinate 887,453 of NZ_JAVDVX010000001.1, forward strand.
GGCCAGCAGCCCCGCAAGTGCAACCACAAAGCGCTCGGCGACAGTAATAAATTGATGCAGGCGCTTAACCCAGAGCATATCGAGACGTACATCGGCCACCAGTGGATCAGCCACCAGCGCTTGTTGCAAGGAGGTGAGCGCATCGGGCGCATTGCCGCCAATTTTGGGTTTGACCAAAATCACCGCTGGCAATGGGTTTTCATCGAGATGATTGGCCAGCTCGCCCAAACCCGAACCCAATTTGAACTCTTCCAGCGCCTGCTCAGGTGATACGTAGGTAGCCTGGACAACATCCGGTCGCTTCGCCCAGCGGCTGCGCAGATCCTGCGCCTGACCGGCACTAGCTTCCTTTTTCAGGAATACCGAGATCTGGCTGGAGTCCTGCCAGCTCTGGCCGATTTGCTGCACATTGCTAAACACCACGAAAAGCGCGGCCGGCAGGGCGATGGCGATGGCGATCACCAGCCAGGTCATCAGGCTTTGCAGCGGCGTGCCCAGCATGCGCAACAGGCTTTCAATTGCCGAGTTGCTGTGATGCGCACTCCAAGCATCGAACTTGTCGCGCCAGGACATCTGGCTCGACACCGCACCTTGCGGGCGGACATTCTCTACTCGTGGAGGCGCCTCGCGGCGCGGGCGCTCGTTGCGCGGTGTAGCACTGGCACCCATACGATTGGGGCGGCGCTCGGGTTTGGAAGGACGATTCGATTTCACCAGAGCACCCCATCGTGGACCAGTTTGCCTTGCACGAGGCCCAATACCCGTTTGTTCATGCGCTTGAGCAACTCCACATCGTGGGTGGCGATCATTACAGTCGTACCAACTTCGTTGAACTGGCGGAATAAGGTCATGATTTCATTGGATAATTCCGGATCCAAGTTACCGGTTGGTTCATCTGCCAATAACAAGGTGGGCTTGTTGACCACAGCGCGCGCGATACCGACACGCTGCTGCTCTCCGCCCGATAAGGTCATAGGATTGCTGCGCTCTTTATCGAGCAGATCCACCTTATCAAGTGCCGCGCGCACGCGTTTGCCGATTTCCTGATGAGGATAACCGGCCACCTGCAATGGCAGGGCGACGTTGTCGTAGACAGTGCGGTCAAACAGCAGCTGGTGATTCTGGAACACCACGCCGATATTGCGGCGGAAATACGGCAGCTGGCTTTTCGGCATACGCGCCAAGTGATGGCCATCCACAAATACATTGCCATTGGACGGCTGCTCCATCAGCAGAATAAGCTTCATCAAGGTACTCTTACCGGCTCCTGAATGCCCGGTAAGGAACAGCATTTCGCCTGACTCCACCTCAAAGTCGACCCGCGCCAAGGCTTCGTAGCCGGTGTCGTAGCGCTTGCTTACAGTTTCAAATCGAATCACAACAAACCCTGTTTGCTAAATTATCAGGAAGCATCAGATTGGTTAACTTCAGTTTTGGTCAAAAAGTGCCTTGATAAATGGCTCAGCCGCAAACGGCTGAAGGTCGTCGATGGATTCACCGACACCGATAAACCGCACCGGCAGCGCAAATTTTTTGCTCAGTGCAAAGATCACCCCACCCTTGGCGGTACCATCAAGTTTGGTCAGTACCAACCCGGTTACTCCAGCCGCATCGCGGAAAGTTTCGGTTTGGTTTACGGCATTCTGGCCAGTGCCCGCATCCAACACCAACAGCACTTCATGCGGCGCGGAGCCATCGACCTTGGCCATCACCCGTTTGACCTTGGACAGCTCATCCATCAAATGATTTTTGTTGTGCAGGCGGCCGGCGGTATCGGCGATGATCACATCAATTCCGCGCGCTTTCCCCGCATTTAATGCGTCATAGATGACTGAGGCCGAATCTGCACCCGTATGCTGGGCAATCACCGGAACATTATTGCGCTCGCCCCAGACTTGCAGCTGTTCGACTGCCGCCGCGCGAAAAGTATCCCCTGCCGCCAACATGACTTTTTTGCCCTCGTTTTGCAGGCGCTTGGCGAGTTTGCCGATAGTGGTGGTTTTACCCACACCATTCACGCCTACAACAAGGATGACATAGGGCTGTTTGCTGCTGTCAATCACCAGTGGTTTTTCCACCGGGCGCAGCAGGTCAGTGAGCTGGTCGCGCAGCGCTTGATAGAGCGCATCGACATCGTTGAGCTGTTTGCGCGCCACGCGTGCAGTCAGGCTGTCGATAATTTCCGTCGTTGCCTCCATCCCCACATCGGCGACCAATAGCTGGGTTTCCAGCTCTTCAAACAGCTCATCATCGATGGTTTTACGGCCGAGGAATAAATTGCCAAGCCCTTCGGCAAAGTGGCTGCTGGTACGGCTCAATCCCTGTTTGATGCGCGCAAAAAAGCCGAGTTTGGCGGGGACTTCTGGCGCCGCTTCTACTTGCACTTGCGCAGCGACGATCTCCGCTTGCACAACGGCCGTTTCAGCGGGCGCCTTTTCGGCGGCTGGCGGCGCATCAGCGGTGGGCGTTGCGGTATCGGGCTTATCGGATTTTTTAAACAGATTGAAAAACATAGTGTTGGTCTGGGTCTTAACCTGAGAGATGGATGCTGTGCCCGGGCAGATAGGGTTTCTGCAAATCCGGCAAAGGCGCTATCCTACCACTTCTGATCTACCGGTAGAGAAATGCCTTGCCCAAACCTGTCGCAAAATCATCCAAACCCAAGCCGGCTGGCAGCAACCAATTGCGCATCATTGGTGGCATCTGGCGCGGACGCAAACTCAGTTTTCCCGACGTCAATGGCCTGCGCCCGACTGGCGACCGCATCCGCGAAACCTTATTTAACTGGCTGGCGCCGGATATCCAGGGCGCACGCTGTCTCGACCTGTTTGCCGGATCGGGTGCGCTGGGCCTGGAAGCACTATCGCGAGGCGCAGCGTCCAGCTTGCTGCTGGAGAAACACGCCGCAGCTGCGCAGCAACTCAAAAGTAATCTGCAATTATTACAGGCCGACAATGGCCGGGTCGAACAGGTGGACAGCCTTCAATGGCTCAAGCAACAACCGCCCAAACCATTTGATATTGTTTTTATCGATCCACCCTTTGCGCTCGAATTGTGGGAGCCTATTGCTGCTGAATTGGAAGCACAGGATTGGTTGAGCGATGCGGCAGTTATCTACCTTGAAGCACCACGCGATGCCCAATTGCAACTGCCCGGCAACTGGCAATTGCACCGTGACAAACAGGCCGGCCAAGTTAGCTTCCGCCTGTACCATCGCCACACTCTGGCCGATAGCAACTAAACTGTATCTGCTGCGATGGTGCTCGCGCTGGCTAGTGACCAGTGAATTTTGTACCATGCGCGCCTCGCCTATCGGCCTCCACCACGGAATACTCCTATGCGCACAGTGGTCTACCCAGGTACCTTTGACCCCATCACCAATGGCCATATCGATTTGGTGGAGCGCGCCTGTCGCCTGTTCGACAATGTGATACTAGCGGTGGCGGCGAGCAATCGCAAAAATCCCTTATTTACGCTGGATGAGCGGGTCGCACTGGCCAAGGAAACTCTTGCCCATCTCCCCAATGTGACGGTTTGCGGTTTCGATATTTTGTTAGTAGAGTTTGTCCGCCAGCAGAACGCCCAGGCGGTATTGCGCGGGCTGCGCGCCGTATCCGACTTTGAATACGAATTCCAGTTGGCGAATATGAACCGCGCGCTGGCGCCGACCATGGAAAGTATTTTCCTCACCCCGGCCGAACATCTTTCTTATATCTCTTCTTCTATCGTGCGTGAGATTGCCTTTCTCGGCGGCGATGTCAGCAAGTTTGTCGCCGCCCCGGTAGAGGCTGCACTGAAGCGCAAATTCGGCAAATAACCCGCCGCCTTTACTGATCGATTATTTCTGGCAAGCCACACAATACACAGTGGTGCGATCATTCATTCGCACCTCTTTAAGCGGCTTTTTACACCGGGTGCAGGGCTCGCCACCGCGCCCGTACACCAGTAACTGCTGTTTGAAGTAACCGGGCTTACCTTCGCCGCCGACAAAGTCGCGCAGTGTTGTCCCGCCCTGGTTAATCGAGCGCTGCAATACAAATTTGATATCGCGCACCAGATCTTCACAATTTTTTTGTGTCAGCGAACCCGCCTTGCGGATGGGTTTGATACCCGCCATAAACAGGGATTCATTGGCGTAGATGTTGCCCACCCCAACAACGATTTTACTGTCCATGATGAACTGCTTGATCGCCTGGCTGCGCTTGCGAGTGCGCTCGTACAGATAATCTGCCGTGAAGCCATCGGTCAGCGGCTCCGGCCCCAAATCGGCCAGCAGTTTGTGCAACTGCGGCTCGCCGTCCACCCAGAGCAAACAACCAAAGCGGCGCGGATCGCAATAGCGCAGAGCACGTTTGCCAAATACCAAATCAAAATGGTCGTGGAATGATGGTGGCTCGTCGGTGTTAACGACGCGCAAGCTGCCCGACATGCCCAGATGGATAAGGGCATGGCCATTGCCAAAATCGAGCAGCAGATATTTGCCGCGCCGCATTGCATTCACCAGCCGCCGCCCACTGACCAACTCCGCCAGCTCAGGTGGGATTGGCCAGCGCAAGCGCGGCTGGCGAATGACAATCTCCGTCACTTTTTGCCCAAGCACATGGGGACTGATACCGCGCAGGGTGGTTTCGACTTCGGGTAACTCAGGCATAGGAATTCCTGTTTTTTATCGCTAATGGTCACATGCTAAATGGCTAATAGAAGTAAATCATCGAATTTGGCGCAAATTTCATCAAAATAAGCCGAAATATTCTCTCTGTGACGTTGAAATACACAAAACCCTGGCTAGAATTCTGAATGTGATGTGCATCACAAACAAATGAGAACCAATTCGCATTTTTAGGAGAAATTGGCCTACAAGTTGCTGATTCGATGATGTTGGCAAAAATCCAGCGGTAACGGATAAGTGCCAAATGTGTGTATGACTGTTTGGACAGCTTATTAGCCCGACGCCGTCGCGGCCTCTTTACCTTCTGGAGTGTTGAATGAAAAACCTGTTTACCGCGTTGCTTTTCCCGCTGTTGTTAGCCACATGTGCTGCACAAGCACTGCCGATTGTCTCTTTATCCAATGCGGGCGATGTGACTAGCTCAGTCGCCGGCGCAACGACGATTGATTTTAATTCCGGTTGCGGTTATGCCAGCTGTAGCGGTGACTTTGCCCTTGTCACTGGTAATCAGAGCGGGAAATATGCGCAACCCTTTGGCGTCAACTCACAATATTTGACAGTGCCCAACCCAGCGCCCACCACCCAAAGTGCCATTTTTAACTTAGGTACTGCAGCGGATTATTTTGGTATTTTTTGGGGCTCAATCGACAGCTATAACTTCATCAGTTTTTATTTGAACAATAGCTTGGTAGCAAGTTATTCCGGCAGCGATATTGTGGGCCAATTTGCCAATGGCAACCAACTGGGTTACAGCTCCAACCGCTATATCAATTTTGATTTTGGCAGCGAGTCTTTCGACAGCGTTAAATTAACCAGCAATGGCTTTGCCTTCGAAAGCGATAACCACGCCTTTAAAAAGCTGGTCTCGGTTACCGAGCCTACCACGGCGCTATTATTTTTGCTGGGGCTGATTGGGTTGGCACTGGCGCGTCGTCAAGAACGCATTAGCCGCCAATAAATTAATACACGAAAAAAAACCGCTGCGGATTATCCTCAGCGGTTTTTTGTTGCTCAAGTATTCTCACCTATATCAGCTGCTTGCGCTAAAACGCATCATTAAATTCAATTGATTGGCAATGAGTTGAAATTCCTCAAATTGGCGCGCACTCAGTACACCGGTTTCCGCATCGGCATAAGCCAAGGCCATCAGACGCTTATTCAGTAACAGAGGGGCGAGAAAAATAGCGCCGGTAGCTCCCATCATCTGTAGAGCACCGATATCTTTCTGTACGCTGGATGGTTGATACCAGAGCGGTTGTTGGGTGCGCAAAAACTCGTGCAACAATTCACCTTTGTGTAATTGTTCAAGATTGATTTTAATGCGTTGCCGCCAGAGATGTGTTCCCTTGCCAACAACATAACGGACATCAAGCATTTTACTTTTATGATCCACGACCAAAATCGCCACCCGGGATATACCTGAGCCTTCATGCAATGCCGCAAGCGACAGCTGCGTAATTTTCGGGAAGTCATCCCCTGCTAACATTGCTTTGTGAATTTGGTTGAGTTGCTGTTGGAATAAATAATCAGGCTTTACCGCACTCTCTTCTTTTTGTTCTATTAGCGCTGGATCCGGCAAAGAACTGATCAATACTTCTACACCATAAATCTTGGCAATTACCGAAGCCTCATCCGCCATCATCAGTATTTGTTTTTTTGCATCGTCCAAAGAAATCTTGCACAGATTCGCCGTTTGTTGACAAATTTTTTGCATCTCCTGACTTTTCATTCCCCGCTGGATATAGGTGCTGATTTGGTTGCCTAAATTTACCGCGCGCGCGGCTGCGCTGGAGTGCACATGGTTTTCGCAGGCTTCGCTCAGCAGATCACCGAGTGTCCAGTCTTTAATTAAATGGCGCGATAGCAAACTGGTATCCACACCCAGATATTCCAACGCCAAACTGTGTTCGGCCTGTGGGTCCTGATCGCGCGCCTCAATAAAATTTTCTACCACTTTGCGTCCGGTAGAGATAAGCGCAAGTTCGCTAATATTGCGCAATAGCGCTGCAATAAATACTTGCTCTTTTTTATCGCCATCCAAAAACGGCACCATCGCTTTCGCCTGCACGGCGGCATGAAATGAGCGCGCCAAACTTTGGATCAATAAAGTTTTTGGCTTGCCCTTTAAAAAATTCTCAATCAACGTCGTCGCGAGAGTGATATTGCGCAGGTTGTCAAAACCCAAATGGACAATCGCGCGCGACACTGTTTTGATCGACGCAAATGATGGGTTGTAATGGACCGAGTTGGCGATCTTTAATACTTTGGAAGTGAGGTCAGCATCGCGCAAAATAATTTTGGTTAAATCCTCCGCGCGACATTTTTCATTTTCACTCAGCTCGCAGATCTCCCTTACCACCGCGTTGAGCGTCGGCAGTTCTTGTTCGGCTAGAGTGGTCATCCATTCCTCAAGCCCGCGAATTTCTGTCATAGGGAAAACCTGTGTTGGCGTGACTTTCGGCTCTGCGACTAGACGTTGGGTTGAGACTATTGACGCATTCAAACCTTGGACTCCAGCGCTATTGACTGCATTTGTTATCGATTATTGGCTTGAGTGTAGTTCAGGTCGCTGAATTCTGCCTTTTGGCACCTCAGATTCATTTCTTATTAACAGAAGGGAATTTCAGGCAATAAAAAACCCGGTACACAGACCGGGCTTTTTAGCGAAACCAACTATCAAGAATTGAACACTAAATTACTTGATTTTGCCTTCTTTGTAGACCACGTGCTTGCGCACAACTGGATCAAACTTTTTGATTTCCATCTTTTCTGGCATGGTGCGCTTGTTCTTGTCAGTGGTGTAGAAGTGACCAGTACCAGCAGAAGAGTTCAGACGAATTTTTTCGCGCATGACTATAGCTCCTAATTACACTTTGTGGCCGTTGGCACGAACATCAGCCAACACAGCGTCAATGCCACGCTTGTCGATGATACGCATACCTTTTGGAGTCAGGCGCAGAGTCACGAAACGCTTCTCAGCTTCCACCCAAAAACGGTGAGATTGCAGGTTTGGCAAAAAACGACGCTTGGTGTGGTTTTTTGCGTGGGAAACATTGTTGCCGGTAATGGGACGTTTACCAGTAACTTGACATACCTTGGACATTTTATTGCCTCATTAAAAATTCAGCGCGCTAAGCTGGACGCTGTGTTAGAACCGTAAAACAGACTAACAACCAGCCTAGAGCATTGTTGTAAGCAGCCTATTCTTTCCTAAACGCGGGTTAATTTCAGGGTTGGAGCAGCAAATCCCAAGGGAAATTTGCGCGGAATTGGCGCTCTTTTAATACGCCTTCACAACCCTGCCGCAAAGAGCCGCGTTTTATACCAAAACAGTCCTCCAATAGCAATGAAAAGCTGTTTTTTTGACCAAAAAAACTGGGCGACTCCAATTAATAGCGCGATTTCAGAGCAATCCCCGCTCTGCAAAGGAAATTACCTCGCTGTCGCCCACCACCATATGGTCGATCACCCGCACATCGATCAAGTCCAGCGCTGCCTGCAGGCGCTGGGTAATACGGCAGTCGGCTTGACTAGGTTCGGCCACACCACTGGGATGGTTGTGGCTGAGTATTACGGCTGCGCAATTATGAGCTAACGCGCGCCGCACTACTTCGCGTGGATAAACAGAGGCACCGTCGATAGTGCCGAAGAATAATTCCTCGTATGTAATCAGGCGATTTTGGTTATCCAGGAACAAGACCGCAAAGACTTCGCGTGGCTGATGACGCAGCTGGGCGCTAAGGTAGTTGCGCACCAGATCCGGACTGGTAAGCAGATCGCCCGCTTTCATCGCCGCGGAAAGATGGCGCCGTCCCATCTCCAATACTGCTTGCAGTTGTGCGTATTTGGCATTGCCAAGCCCGAGACCTTTACAGAACTCGGCTTGCGATGCCTCTAGCAGCTGGCGCAGGCCACCGTACTCCTGCAACAACTCGCGCGCAAGGTCGACGGCCGATTTACCCACGCAGCCAACACGCAGGAAAATAGCGAGCAATTCGGCATCAGATAAGGCGCGCGGGCCAAGTGCTAAGAGTTTTTCGCGGGGACGTTCGGCTTCAGGCCAATGGGCAATCGACATGGACAACTCCTTGTAGTGAGATCTGGTCATTCCTTTTAGTGTCGGCAACTATCACCGACAGATACGAAAACGCTGGCAAGAATGGTATCTTAATCCGCTTTCGTCAAGCCCTGCGGGGCTGGCGCCGTTAGTGGCCAATTACGCCAAGCAGGGCTAAGGTTGTTCACTAGACGTTCTTTTATCGCTGGAACCCAACCGACCCTATGACATCGCTTGCCAATAAACAGATTCTGCTCGGCGTGACCGGTGGTATTGCCGCCTACAAAAGCGCCGACCTGGTGCGTCGCCTCCAAGATGCAGGTGCCAGTGTGCAGGTAGTGATGACACCTGCGGCACAGGAATTTATCACCCCTCTGACCATGCAAGCGCTCTCGGGCAATCCGGTACATACGCAATTGCTCGATCCCGAAGCCGAAGCCGGCATGGGCCATATCCAGCTGGCGCGTTGGGCAGACCTGGTGTTGATCGCCCCAGCAACCGCTGACTTTATGGCGCGCCTGACGCAAGGTGTGGGCAATGACCTGCTCACCAGCATCTGTCTTGCGACCGCCGCACCCATCGCCATCGCACCGGCGATGAACCAAGGCATGTGGCATAACCCGGCCACACAAACCAATCTGGATACCTTGATCAAACGCAAGATCCATATCTTCGGCCCCGCTGAGGGTGGCCAAGCCTGTGGCGACGTAGGCCCAGGACGTATGCTCGAACCGCTCCAGCTAGTCGATGCCGCCGCCCGTCTCTTTACCAGCGGCAGTTTGGCAGGTAAAAAAGTGGTGATTACCGCTGGTCCCACGCGCGAAGCGCTCGACCCGGTGCGCTACCTGAGCAACTACAGCTCGGGCAAAATGGGCTACGCCCTGGCCCAAGCGGCGGCGGAAGCCGGCGCTAAAACGATTTTAATCAGTGGCCCAACGCAGCTGGCAACACCCGCGCGCGTGACGCGCATCGACGTGATCAGTGCCGAGGACATGCACTCAGCTAGTCTGGCTGCAGCGCAGGACTGCCATTTATTTATCGCCGCTGCCGCCGTAGCCGATTATCGTCCCGCGCAAATGTCCGCACAGAAAATGAAAAAAGGTGAAAGCGATACACTAACGCTATCGCTGGTGAAAAATCCCGACATAGTCGCGAGTATTGCGGCGCTTGAACCAAAACCCTTTACGATTGGTTTTGCCGCCGAAAGTGAAAATCTATTGGAATATGCACGTAGCAAATTGCAGCACAAGAATCTGGACCTGGTAGTTGCCAATAATATCAGCGATAGCAGCATTGGTTTTAACAGTGATGATAATGCCGTTACACTCGTCGAAAAAAATACCGCGACCGAGATTAGCCAACGCAGCAAGCAGCAATTAGCGCGCGAACTTATCGCACTCTTTGCCCAAAAAATAACAGCTCAATAAGCCTCAAGTTTGTTAGCACAACAAACATCACGTTTCAGTTAAGTAGAAGGTACAGGTGTGAACCCAAAGGATTCGTCAAAACCCAAAACCGAAACAGGTGCGCATCTCTCTCGCAGCGAGCAACGCGCCTTGGACGCCGCCAAACGCAAAGCCGCAGTCCAGCAAAAAATACTCCTGATCTTATTGGGCATAGCACTGATCATTAACGCTGTTGTAGGTTATGTGCTCTACCAAAAGTTGGTGATCGAACAAACACAAGAAAATTTGCGCTCGCTCACGCAAGAGAAAGTCGACGAGCGAAGCAAAACACTCTCTCATTATTTCCAACAGCAGACCCAACTCATCGACAAGCTTGCCGCCGAACCTGAACTGATCGCCAGCCTTGATGCCACCAATCCCGATAACACTGCGGAGAAGCGCGACCTGTTAGAGAAAAAATGGCTGCGTGAAACACCTTCCGCCCTCAAAGTGCGTTTGATCCCGCTAGGTAGCGCGCAATTGGATCGCGAGGCGGAATTTCCCATCCGCTATGCCGAATTGGATTTAATCCAGCGTGCAGAAAAACGTCAGCCTGCGCTACCCGAGTTGGTAGCAATTAATGAACGCTGGATGACCAATTGGATTCGCCCACTCGCTGCCGAGGACAAAAGCGCGCCGCTGGGCACACTCATGGTCACCATAGATGCAGCCGAATTAATCAATCTGTTTACCCCTGCAGACCAGCATCTCGGCGAGTTTGTACTGGTGCAACAATTTACCGGCAGCCCACCGCAAATAGTAAAAAAACTCGGTACAGGTACTGCAGGCAACAGTCTGCAAGGCAATGTTGAAGGTAGCCACCTCGCGGTGAAATTTACGCCTTCCGACCAACTCTTATCACTCGCCGAAGAATTACCTGCACTCTGGCTCTCCATTGTGAGCGTTATAGTGGCGGGCAGTCTGGCGCTGGTGTGGTTCCTCAGCAAAATTCTGGTGCGCATGGAATTGGGCGAAAAAAATGCCGCAACTCCCTCAATCGCCGAAGTGGTCAAAACCAGCAAGGAATCGGTCAATGCTGATGATGCCATGACCAATCCGCTGTTTCAGAAGCAGGATATTCTTGATATCGCTGTGATTGATGAAGATGAAAATATTCTCGGCTTGCAGCAAGCGTCCGGTAAAAAATCCAGCGCCAGTGCGCGTAATAAAATCAGTGAAGAAGATGTACCCGCTGAAATTTTCCGCTCCTACGATATTCGCGGGTTGGTCGGCAGTCAGGTTACGCCGGAACTTGCTCAACTTATCGGTCAAGCCGTAGGCAGCGAAGCGATTGATCAGGGCGAACAGGCGATTGTAGTTGCGCGCGACGGACGCACCCACAGCGAAGCACTGACGCAGGCATTGATTCGCGGTATTCTGCGCTCGGGCTGCAATGTAATTAATATTGGTGTGGTACCTACACCGTTGATGTATTTTTCTACCTTCCATTTCGATGACACCAGCAGCGGGGTAATGGTCACTGCGAGTCACAACCCCAAAGAATATAACGGCTTTAAGGTCGTCATTAATAATCGCGCGCTCGCCGATGATGCTGTTATCGATTTACGCTCACGCATTATCGGCCAGCGTTTTCATCAGGGACTAGGTGAAGAAATTCCGCGCACAATTATTCCCGATTATATCGACCGTATTTTTTCCGACGTTGCACTCGCGGGTAACGTATCGATAGTGGTGGATGCGGGCAATGCGGTGACCGGTATAGTCGCGCCGCAATTGTTTGAAGAATTGGGCTGCGATGTGATCCCGTTATTTTGCGATCTCGATGGCGAATTTCCCAACCACGATCCTGATCCAACCATCGAAAAAAATCTGCAGGCGTTAATCGCCAAAGTTCAGGAAACCAATGCAGATATCGGCGTCGCTTTTGACGGTGATGGCGATCGTTTAGTGGTCGTAACGCCTAAAGGCGACATTATTTGGCCCGATAGATTATTGATGCTGTTTGCCAAAGATGTGCTCTCTCGCAACCCCGGCGCAGATGTATTGTTCGATGTAAAATGTTCACGCCAGTTGAACCAAGTGATCAGCAGCTACGGCGGCCGGCCGATAATGTGGAAGACTGGCCACTCGCCAATGAAGGCCAAAATGGAAGAGACGCAGGCGTTGATTGGGGGCGAATACTCCGGCCATATTTTTATCAAAGACCGCTGGTACGGGTTCGATGATGGCATCTATGCGATGGCACGTCTGCTGGAAATCATTACCCTGCGCGACCAAAAAATCGATGCTATTTTTGCAGCCTTCCCGCAACTCTATTCAACACCGGAAATTAAAATCGCCATTCCCGAACTCGATAAATTCGGGCTGATTAAAAAGCTCAGTGAGATCGGCGATTTTGCCAACGGTACCATCACCACCATTGACGGCCTGCGGGTGGATTACACCAAAGGCTGGGGACTGGTGCGCGCCTCCAATACATCGCCTGCGTTAACGCTGCGTTTTGAAGCGGAATCGCACGAGTCACTGGAAAAAATCCAGCAAATTTTCAAACGGGAATTACTCAAAGTCGATAACCGTTTAACGTTCAATTTAAATTCACAGGATTAATTTGTTATGTCTCTGAACCGCGAATCAGCGATGAATATCGCCAATGTATTAACTGAAGCCCTGCCCTACATCCAGCGCTTCACCGGCAAGACTGTGGTCGTAAAATTCGGCGGCAATGCAATGGAAGGTGAAGAGCTGCAAAACAGTTTTGCGCGCGACATCGTATTGATGAAATTGGTCGGCATGAATCCGGTAGTAGTCCACGGTGGAGGGCCACAAATCGGCAGCCTGCTGGAAAAACTCAATATCAAGTCCGAATTTATCAACGGCATGCGTGTTACTGACAGCGCCACAATGGATGTGGTGGAGATGGTGCTCGGCGGTACCGTGAATAAACAAATCGTCAGCCTGATTAACCGCAACGGCGGCCAGGCAATTGGTTTGACCGGTAAAGACGGTAAATTAATCCAGGCAAAAAAACTAACCGTCACCCATAAAACCCCGGAAATGCTCGCACCAGAAATTCTCGATATTGGCCACGTTGGCGAAGTGGAAAATGTAAACACTGCCGTGATCGATATGTTAATCAACAGCGATTTTATTCCGGTCATCGCACCGATTGGTGTAGGTGCCGACGGCGCCTCTTACAATATCAATGCTGATTTGGTCGCCGGAAAAATTGCTGAATTTTTGCGCGCGGAAAAATTAATGCTGCTCACCAACGTCTCCGGTCTGCAAGATAAACAGGGCAAGGTGTTAACCGGCCTCAGCACTGAGCAAGTAGATGGCTTGATCGCAGATGGCACTATTTACGGCGGTATGTTGCCCAAGATTGCTTGTGCTCTCGATGCGGTAAAAGCCGGTGTGACCAGCGCGCACATTATTGATGGCCGTGTTGACCACGCAGTGTTATTGGAAATATTTACCGATGCCGGCGTGGGTACATTGATCACCAATAAAGCCCGCAATGCTTGATGTTATGGCGCGCGCCCTGTGTAAATTCAGGCGCGCAACATTCCGAATGGAATCGCTCTGAATGGAGTCGTCATGAATAAATCCCCAAGCAAAACTCCGCGTCGCCAACAAATCCTCGAGTGTCTGGCGCGCATGTTGGAGGCCAGCCCAGGCGAGCGCATTACCACTGCCGCACTGGCCAAAGAAGTGGGCGTTTCCGAAGCGGCGCTCTACCGCCACTTTCCCAGCAAATCCAAAATGTTTGAGGGTTTAATAGAGTTTATTGAAGAGACGATTTTTTCGCGCGTGACATTGATTTTGGCGGAAGAAAAATCGGCTTTAAAACGCTGCGAAAAAATCCTGTCGCTGCTGCTCACTTTTGCCGAGCGCAATCCTGGCTTGACGCGTTTACTGACTGGCGATGCACTCACCGGCGAAACCGAGCGTTTGCGTGTGCGTATCGCACAATTTTTTGACCGCATTGAAACCCAGCTAAAACAGATTTTGCGTGAGGCAGAATTGCGCGAAGGCTTGCATCCGCAATTGCCTGTTGCTGCAGCCGCTAATTTGTTGATTGCATTGGTTGATGGCCGCATCGCCGAATTCGTGCGCACCGAATTCCGCCGCCGCCCCACTGAGTACTGGCAAGAACAGTGGCAATTGATCGCGCAGGGATTTTTAATTGCAGGTTAAGATTCCAGTAAAAAAATTGCGACCATAAAAAAACCGGCAGCCGCCGGTTTTTTTATGGTCGCAAAGTTGTTATTCCTACTGCGTAATCTCAACGAACCGTTTCCGATCAGCATCAAATTTTTGCTCTACGGTTTTGTATTCTTCCTCGCGCTGTTGAATCTGCACTTGAATATCTTTTTCTTCCTGCACCAAATTGTTGATATTTTTCAGCAAGTCTTCTGGTAATTGCCGACCTGCGCGCTCAATCGCCGCCGCTTGCGCTTGATAGGTCTGCAATCGTGAGCGGGCCGAGGTGAGATTCGCCTGCAAAATACCAATGTTGCCACGCAAGCTTTCCAGATTGCGAGTTTTGGCCGCCTCTATATCACCTACATTGCTGTAACTGCGACGCAATTGAATATCTTCACGCTCACGCTCTTCGCGCTGTAATTTTTCCTTATACAAGCGCTCACCCTCAGCACCTTGAGTTACGGGCGCAATCACCTTAATCACCTTGCCACTGAGCGATACTATTTCATAACCATTGTTGACATACTGTGGCGGAATTTTGCTATCCAATACTGTGACGCCATCCTTGTTTTTGTAACGATAAATTACTTTGCTAGTCGAGGAGATTTGCGCGGCAGCCCAGCTGCTGAACAATAGTGAACTACAAGTAATCAATGTCAACAACAGGCTACGCATCTGTATCAGTTACCTCATTTGCATCACGCGAGCTCTACACCGTAGGTCGCGCGATATTCTTTAATTTTATTTACCATCGCCTCTTGTCCGCTCTGGCTTTCAAGATAATCAATGATGTGATTCAAGTTGATAATGCTAATAACTGGAATACCAAACGTCTGTTCCACTTCCTGGATCGCCGATATCTGCCCCTGGCCTTTTTCCTGCCGATTTAAACCTATCAATACGGCCGCAGGTTTGGCACCGGCCGCATCGATAATGCCCATCACTTCGCGCACTGCGGTGCCAGCGGTGATGACATCATCCACGATCAAAACTTTCCCTTTTAACGGCGCTCCTACCAAAGTTCCACCTTCGCCGTGATCTTTCGCTTCTTTACGGTTATAGCAGTAAGGCAAATCGCGCTGATGCTGGTCAGCCAAGGCAATGGCAGTAGTCGCGGCCAAAGGAATCCCCTTATAGGCGGGGCCAAATACTATATCGAATTCCACGCCAGATGCGGTGACAGCCGCCGCATAATAACGACCGAGCTCGGCCAGTGCCTTTCCTGTCTGGAACTTACCCGCATTAAAAAAGTAGGGGCTGGTACGGCCAGACTTGAGCACATATTCACCAAAGCATAGCGCCTGGTGTCTGATGGCCAGCTGAATAAAGTCAAATTGGTATTTTTCCATGCAAAGTATCCGACTATGAACTAAGTTTGAGATGACAAAATAAATACAACGAGGTCATGCCCATGAGCAGACCCGCATTTGGGTCACAGCAGCTATCCAAATGTAAGGATGTGAAAATTCGTAACGTCTACCACAAAAAACCCAGCCTTGGCGGTAACACAATCACACAAAGCTCGGGTATGATACACAGTCCGTAATCAAGGGGCTAACATGAGAGTTATCAGTCTTAGCGTCGATGGTATTTTTCAGGCGGCGCAACGCGGCCTATACACTTGGCTCGCGAATCAAGATGCAGATTTTATCTGCTTGCAGGATCTACGTGCACTAGAGCGCGAGCTGGAGAAGCCCGAATTCGAGCTCAAGGGCTATCACGCCTATTTTTTCGATTCCGGTACCAAACACTACAACGGCGTTGCGATTTACACCCGTCTGCAGCCTAAGGCGCTTATTTACGGCTTGGGTTTTGCGTCTGGTGTTGATATGGAGGGTCGCTATCTGCAAGTGGATTTTGAGCAATTGAGTGTTGGCTCACTGCTTGCCCCCAGCGCCAGTTCAGAAATGGAATCGCAAGAAGTCAAAATCAAGTTCTTTGATGACTTTCAGGCGCATCTCGACAAAATTACCCGCAAACGTCGCGAGTATATCTTTTGCGGCAATTGGCAAATGGCGCACACGCCCAAAGATGTGAGCAATAGCGCAGCCAATCAACATAATTCCGGATTTCTACCCCACGAGCGCCAATGGTTGAGCCAATTATTCAATCAAATTGGCTATGTCGATGCGTTCCGCAAGGTCAACAAAGACGGTGATGAATACAGCTGGTGGCCAAAGGGCCTTAAAGACGATGGCGATGGCTGGCGTACAGATTTCCAGGTGGTGTCCAACAGCCTCGGCGCTAAAGTTGAATATGCCGCTATCTACAAGACCCAGCAATTTTCCAGTCACATGCCAGTCATCATTGATTACGATATAGAACTGTAAAATCGCAAACAATAAAAAAGCCCGCTCCGGATTACCGCAGCGGGTTTTTTATTGTCAGTATTTTGCTGAACCATCAATCAGCTGCGAGCGCGTCGTATACCACCACTTTGCTCCACAAATGCTGGTGCTCATCGACAAACTTTTTATGCAATGGATGCACTTGGTAGGCATCCTGCCCTGCCACATCATCAAACCCCAGCAATTCGGAGACGTGATAGGAATTATCCACTACCTCGCGCTTTTCCGTTGATGCCGGGACACCCACATGAATACTGCGTACGGTTTCTATCGCCGCAAGGGATTTAACCCCGGCGATCAGTTTAGCCAAATCTTCTTTCGATTCTGGATTCTTTAACCAGAAAAAAACATGATGCAGTAATTTAGGCATAGAATTGGTCGCTGTAGTAGATTTAGCCAGAACGATGGGTGATGCGAGAGCCGCACCGGCGATAGCACTGGCGGTTAAAAATTCACGGCGTGTAGTAGTCATTGTTGCTCCTTTCTTGTGGCATTGAGGTGATGAAAAATTACGCCAATTTAGAACAAGCACAATAACTTTTACGCAATATTACCCAATTACCACCGCCGTGCCGCTGGCCGATACCATTAACATGCTGCCATTCTGGCCGATGACTTCGTAATCCAAATCTATACCTACTACTGCGTTTGCGCCCATTTCTCGGGCGCGATCTTGTAGTTCTTGTAAAGCAATTTCGCGCGCTTTTTGTAATTCGCGCTCATAGGTCGCAGAGCGGCCACCGACCAGGTCGCGAATGCCTGCAAACAGATCTTTAAATAAATTGGCTCCCAGAATTGCTTCGCCCGCAACAACACCGCAGTAACGGGTAATGTTTTTTCCTTCAACGCTCGGTGTAGTGGTCATTAGCATAATAGGCTCCTTAACTTATTCGGTTTCATTAATAAACGTTTGTAATACACGATTTAAAAAGCGACGGCCCATCACCGTAGGCCGCGCGTAACCCTGTACAATTTCCACCAAACCTTGCTGGGTTAATTTTTGCCAATGCGGCTCAAGTTGCTGCCAATCAACACCGGTTCGCTGAACAAAATAATTCATCGGTACGCCAGAGTGCAAGCGCAACGCATTCATCATAAATTCCAGTGGCAATGCATCGGGCAATAGTAAATCGCTGCCGCCGCCAAATACATTTTGGTGTCCGCCCAGATTGGGGGATATTTTTTGTGAATCGGTTGCATCTAAATAATGTTTAGGTAACCGAGTCTTCCACAGGCGCAAGATTTTATTGTCCGCTGGGAAAGTAATTTTCCCATGAGCCCCGGCACCTATTCCAAGATAATCGCCAAACTCCCAATAATTGAGGTTGTGGCGCGCGCATTTTTTATCGCGCGCATAGGCAGAAATTTCATATTGCGCATAGCCAGCCGCCGCTAACAATTCGACACCTGCATCCTGAATATCGGCGAGAATTTCTTCTTCCGGCAATACCGGTGGTGCAGAATAAAAGGCAGTATTTTGTTCGATGGTTAATTGATACCAGGAAAGATGTTCCGGTGCGAGCTCAATCGCCTGTTGCAAATCGGCTCTGGCTGCATCAACGGATTGCTCGGGCAAGCCGTGCATTAAATCCAGATTGATATTGTCGAAGCCAGCTTTGCGTGCAACACCTACTGCGCGCAGGGCTTCAGCGCGACCATGTACACGCCCGAGCAGTTTTAATTGCTGGTCATTAAAACTTTGAATCCCAATGGATAGACGATTAACTCCTGCCGCACGAAAGCCGGAAAATCTTTCCTGCTCGAAGGTACCGGGGTTTGCTTCGAGTGTGATTTCAATACCGGGTTCAAAACCGATAATTTTTTCCGCGTCAGTCAATATCTGCCCAATCGCTTGCGCCGATAACATACTCGGCGTACCACCGCCAAAAAAAATGCTGGTGAGTTTACGCCCCTGCGCGAGTGTTTGATCCTGCTGTAAATCAAAACGCAGTGCCGCGACATAATCTGCTTCCGGAATATCATTATTCGCTTGATGGGAATTAAAATCGCAGTAGGGACATTTGCGGATGCACCAAGGTACATGAATGTAGAGTGATAGCGGCGGCAATTGCAGGGACATGTTATTCACTGCCAGCCAAGGTAGATAATTTTTGCAGCAATTCCTGCATCGCCTTTCCGCGATGGCTGATGCGATTTTTTTCTGCTTTATCCAATTCCGCTGATGCACAATTATGGCTGGGTACAAAAAATAAAGGATCATAACCAAAACCACCTTCGCCACGCGGCTCGGTGAGAATCACACCCTCCCAAACACCGTGACATAAAATCGGTGTCGGATCTTCTGCATGCTGCATAAACGCAAGGACGGCATGATAACGGGCGGTACGTTTTTCAGTGGGTATACCACTTAATTCTTGCAATAATTTTGCATTGTTATCCGCATCTTTTGCGCCTTCACCGGCATAGCGCGCGGAATAAATTCCGGGGCGACCATTAAGTGCATCGACTTCAATACCAGAATCATCGGCAATTGCGGGCAAGCCGGTTTTGGCGCAAGCATAGCGCGCCTTGATGATGGCATTTTCAACAAAAGTCAAACCAGTCTCTTCGGCGTTTTCGCTAAAAAAATCCGATTGTGGTACTACCTCAAAACCGCAGCCAGTTAATAGCTGCTGAAATTCGCGCAACTTACCAACGTTGCCACTGGCCAATACTATTTTTTTCATAATTAAGCCCTTGTGTCTCTATTAATAATCCGCTGAAAGAAAAGGCGCCCTTTCGGCGCCTTTGTCGCAGAATATTTGTACAAGATTATTCGGTATAAAGGGTACGGTTAAAGATAAAGTTTATCGGCTTGCTGCTGACATCGGTGTTGACCTGAATATCAAAATGCAGCACTTCTTCATTATTGAACACAAAAGGAGCGAGATAGTAAGTTGCATCGCCTTCTTTGATTTCAATAAATGTCAGTGTTTGTTTCTGTTGCATCAGGTTTTTGCTGCTGCCAGTTACGACTGCGGGCAACCCCAAACTGGTGCTGCCATTTTCGGTTTTGGTCAGGCTGATATTCACCAGCGCGCGATCTTTGCCGCGCACTAACTTATAAGCTTCTGCCACTTTTGCCGGAATATCGGTACTGTTAAATACATTGTAATGCACTGTGTAGGCGCCGAACTTTTCGGTGGTGCGGATTTCTTTGGGTTGATCAACTTGTGCCTGAACAGTCGCAGCGAAAAAAACCAAAAATACACTTTGCAGTAACTTTTTCATAACAACACTCCAGTGGTTGATACATTTTTAGTCAATCACGAGCTATCTACTTAAATGATAAATCGCCGTTTCACCAAACAGGTTTGGCATAAAATCTTTTAACGTCTGACCGGATTGTTCATTCACTACCTGACGATGGATTACCTTGATATTGCGCTCGCGGCAGAGAACTTCAAAATCATCAAATGTACAAAAGTGAATGTTGGGTGTGTCGTACCACTCGTAAGGCAATAAATCTGATACCGGCATACGGCCGCGCGTGGCTAGATAAAAACGCGCCTTCCAATGTCCGAAGTTCGGAAAGGTCACTATACACTCTTTACCCACACGCAACATTTCATCCAATACCAAATGGGGGAAATGCAATGTTTGTAGCGCTTGCGTCATTAATACGGTATCAAAACTTTTATCGGCGAAGTTGCCGAGGCCGCGATCGAGGTTTTGCTCGATCACATTCAAGCCTTTGTCGATGCAGGTATTGATTTGCGCCGCATCGATTTCCAAGCCGTAACCTTGTACTTGTTTGGTATCGATCAAAAATTTTAATAGCGTGCCATCGCCACAACCCAGGTCGAGAATGCGGCTGCCCTGTTGGATCCAGTGCTGGATTTCGTTGAGATCTATACGCATCAGATTTTCACTCCGGCAAGGTAGCGACCGAAAACTTGCTCGTAGCGTTCATCGGGTAATAGGAAGGCGTCGTGGCCGTGTTTGGATTCTATTTCCGCGTAGGTCACCGGGCGATTGGCACCAACTAATGCGTTCACAATTTCGTGCGAGCGCTCGGGCGCAAACCGCCAGTCGGTGCTAAATGAAATCACCAAAAATTTTGCATTGGTCTTTTTAAACGCGCTGACTGGGTCGTCATTAAATTCGCGCGCGAGATCAAAATAATCCAGTGCTTTGGTGATGCGGATGTAGGAGTTCGCATCGAAGCTATTGGCAAAACTGTCACCCTGGTAGCGCAGATAACTTTCGATCTGGAATTCCACCGGTTCATCATTGCCGAGTTCAAAACTGCCGCTGCGCAGATCGCGGCCAAATTTTTCACCCATCGCGTAATCGGAAAGATAAGTGATATGGCCGATCATGCGCGCCACTGCCAAACCATTTTTTGGCAAGGTGTTATGCTCGATGTAATCGCCATCAAAAAAATTCGGGTCGCTGATAATCGCTTTGCGTGCGGCCTCATTAAACGCAATATTTTGCGCGGAGAGTTTTAACGCAGAGGCGATGACTACGGCATGACGAACGCGCTCTGGGAAATCCAGTGCCCAGCGCATGACCTGCATACCGCCGAGGCTGCCGCCGATGATCGCTGCCCAGACATCAATGCCGAGTACATCGGCCAAGCGCGCCTGACTGGCGACCCAATCGCGCACGCGCACCATCGGAAAATCCGCACCCCAGGCTTTGCCCGTTGCGGGGTTGATCGAACGCGGCCCCGTCGAACCATGGCAACCACCGAGGTTATTGAGCGCGACGACAAAAAATTTGTTGGTATCAATGGGTTTGCCCGGACCGATATAGGCATCCCACCAGCCGGGGCGTTTGTCGTCCATGCTGTGGTAACCGGCAGCGTGATGATGGCCGGAGAGCGCATGGCAGATGAGCACCGCATTAGACTTGGCAGCATTCAATTGGCCGTAGGTTTCATAGACCAATTCATACTCATCGAGCGTCCTGCCGCAGGCCAGCAGCAGCGGCGCGGTAAAGCGATGGATTTGGGGAGTGACAAGACCCACCGAAGCAGCGGGTATTTGGTTTGGCATGGCTATCTCTTGAATTTTGTGGCATTGCAGCCGGCGTAATCTGAAATGGCGCAAGTCTAAAGAGACGCGCTGGTAGCTGCAAGGCTAGCGTGGTATTTACGCCTGCGCTGAAAAATTGCGTGGGATGGGGCTAAACAAGCCAGACATTGCTGTCTGGCCACCAGTTTTAACTGCCTACCAGCGTTTGAAAATGAGCGAGGTATTAATTCCGCCAAACGCGAAATTGTTGCTCATGATGTAGTTGCACTCCAGCTCGCGCCCTTCGCCCATGATGTAGTCAAGGTCGCCGCACTGCGGGTCGGGCGTATGCAAGTTCAGGGTCGGTGCAAACCAGCCTTCGTTCATCATCTGGATACTCGCCCAGGCCTCAATCGCACCGCAAGCACCGAGTGTGTGGCCTATATTCCCTTTGAGTGTACTAATGGGCACTGTCTGTTTGCCAAAAAGTTTTTCAGTGGCGGTGGATTCGGCGATATCACCGCGATCGGTCGCGGTGCCGTGTGCATTGATGTAGCCAATATCGGTGGGCTGCAATCCGGCATCGTCCAGCGCCATTTGCATGGCGATATTCATAGTTGCCGGATCTGGTTGGGTGACATGGCCACCATCGGAGTTGGTACCAAAACCGATCAGCTCGGCATAGATTTTTGCCCCGCGCGCCTGCGCGTGCCCCAGCTCTTCGAGGATCAAGGTACCAGCGCCTTCGCCGATCACCAAGCCATCGCGACCGCCATCAAAAGGGCTTGGGGTCAGGCTGGGTGTGTCATTTTTGGTACTGGTGGCATAGAGAGTATCGAATACTGCTGCTTCGGAAGGGCATAACTCTTCCGCACCACCGGCGACCATCAGCATCTGCTTGCCGTATTTGATCGCCTCGTAGGCGTAGCCTATCCCCTGGCTGCCAGACGTACAGGCTGAGGACGTGGTAATGATGCGCCCCTTCAAACCAAAAAATACGCCCACATTGACCGGTGCGGTATGGCCCATCATGCGGATGTAGGTGGTGGCGGTGGCGCCGCCGATATCGCGTTTATCGAGCATCACCGCAAAATCGCGTGTAGCATCGGTACTGCCGGTTGATGAACCGTAGGCAATACCCATGGCGCCGCTCTGTAAAATGGGATCATCGAGGAGACCGGCATCAATCAGCGCTAATTCAGTTGCGCGGGTCGAGAGCAGTGCGACACGGCCCATTGAGCGGATCTTCTTACGTGGGTAATGAGCGGGCACGACAAAATCTTCAATAGGGCCAGCGAGATTGGTATTTAAATCCTTGTAGGTCGCCCAGTCTTCCAGGCGGCGGATAGCGCTGATGCCGGCTTTGAGTTTGGCTGCGAATTCCGGCCAGTTATCGCCCAAAGAGGTAACTACCCCCATTCCTGTTACCACTACGCGCTTCATTAAAACATTCCACCATTAACTGAAATAACCTGGCGCGTAATGTAACCCGCCGGGGCTGAAAATAGATAACTCACCAGTGAAGCAACCTCTTCCGGTTCACCGGCGCGGCGCATCGGAATGAGTTTTAATGCCTCTTCGACCGGCGCTTCATTGAGCATTTCGGTATTGATTAGCCCCGGGGCAACGCAGTTGACGGTGATGTCGCGCTTGGCCAGTTCAATCGCCAACGCTTTGGTGGCACCGATAATACCGGCTTTGGCTGCACTGTAATTGACTTGCCCGCGGTTGCCCATAATCCCCGATACCGAGGCGAGAGTGACAATACGGCCGGGCGCACGGCGACGCACCATAGGCATAATCACCGGGTTAAGCACGTTATAAAAGGCATCGAGATTGGTGTGGATAACTGCGTCCCAATCTTCTCCACTCATGGCGGGAAAGGCGTTATCGCGCGCAATCCCAGCATTGCAGACAACACCATAATAGGCGCCGTTGGTTTCCATATCCGCTTCCAGCAATTGTTTAGCCTGCTCGCGCTCGGCAACATCAAACTGCAGGATACTAGCCTTGCCACCGGCAGCTTCTATCAACTGCTGCACTGCTTCAGCCTGATCACGCTGGCTGCGGCAGTGAATCACCAGCTCGTAACCATCGCGCGCCAATTGCAAGGCGATGGCGCGGCCAATCCCCCGGCTGGAGCCCGTCACTAAAACCCGTTTATTGTTATTCACTGTTTAACTCCTACACCGCATTCATTTGCGTAAATTGCGCCATGACCGCCTCGACATCCCTGGGTTGGATTGCTTTTATTTCGGCATGGGCGAGCAGTTGCTCCCCGCCGTATAACTCACATTTGAACAGTACCAGATTGGTTTCATCGCGCAGCAATTCGCGCACTTTTACCCGCAGCTCCTGCGCCGGATCGAAATGGCTAAGCTCAGCGTGGTAGCGACGGGTGCCGAGCAAAAACCCCAAACACACTGGATTACCTGCGCGCCGCGATTCAATACCCGCCAGTGCACCTATAGCCTGCGCCATATATTCAATACCTACCCAAGAGGGGATCTTGCCGTCGGCATCCATAAACAGATGGGAATCGCGCAGATCGACTAATGCCTCCAACTCGCCCTCGCTCCAGTCCACCACCGATTTCAGCAGTAACATGGGCGGCCGGTGAAGGAGTAGATCCTGTACCGATTCAAACAGCGGTGCTTTGCTCATAGGTGTAGGCATGTATCAATTCAACGGCTGGCTATGGATGAGCAAGCTGAACTCAGGCGTGTTATAGCTCAGGCTGCCCTGCCAGGGACTAACCCGATCAGTTATCTGGTGGTACTCAATGGAGGCGCGCAATATACCAGAAAAGCTTGCCTCACGACGTCCATCGCGCTCGGCAAACAACCAACGCGGATCGGCAGTTTGCAAATCCGCCAGCGGCCAATAACTGAATTGCCACGCCTGTAATAACGCTGGTAGCAATTGATTTGCCGAATGGGATTGAAGCAGCTCGATCTGTATTTGCCCAGCAAGGGATTCCGCTGTCACAACTCGCTGCCCGAGTTGATTCAACATGATCCAGCGCCAGTGATTTGCACTGCGCTCGACAATCACCTCCAGTGAATATTTTTTTTCACCCTGTTGTATTTGCCACTGCTGTTGCGCTACGTGAACTTGCTGGTCACTGCTAGCGTTTAATAAAGTGAAATCGCTGCGTTTTAATGTACTGCATGCACCCAACGCTAACAGTAAAACTAACAACAAATACTTAACGATAAATAGCTTATTGTTACCACTCATTGCGCAGCCCCCGCCAATGCACTGGAATTATTCAACTGCCCTGCCAGAGGTGCATACAATAAATTGAAGCAGCAGCCCAGAAATAAAGTGATTCCAAAAGCACTGACCATAGGAGTCGAGCTGAGCGCGAGCAAACCGAAAGATAAACTACTCGATACGGCCGATAACCAAATCGCGCGCTGGGTCACCCGGTCTTTGGTGCCTTGGGTGTAGGAAAAAATACCGTAGTCCATTCCCAGACCGAGAATTAAATAGCATCCAAACAAATGAAATAAATTAATCTCCACACCACTGACGGACAATAAACTCAAGGTGGTAATGGTTGCCATCAGCGGCACAAAAATTAAAAGCAGCGCCTGCCTGCGGCGAAAATAAATCCACAATAAGGGCAATATCGCCAGATAGGCCAGCAGCAATAATACGGCCGCTGAATGCATTAATGTGCGCAACAGTTGCGACATACTTGCAACCCGATCAATCCACATCACCGAGCTATCATTCGCTGCGGCCGATAATGCCTTCACATCGGCCACACCGCGCAACCCAATAATACTCACATAGTCGCCATGCGACTCCCCCATCCACAATAAGCCTTGATCGGGACGCGCTATTTTTAACCAATCATCAACGTGCAAATACTGTTGCGCAGCCGCAGCAAATTCATGTTCCGCCTGCGCGATTGCCTGTGCATCAAAACCAGCCGACTGCATAAACTGGCTGACCAAACCATTGGCACGGTAGACCTGTTGGTGTAGCAATTCATAGTTGGCATTTTGCTGCTGCATCGAAGGCACTATTGCACTGGTGGCGATATAACCGTTTAGCGCACCCTCCGCAACTAGCGCTTCGAGATGCTCACTACGAAAGCGCTCTTCCGTCTGCAAAAGTTCTTCAGCGCTTTTAGCGCGCAGTAAAAAATATTGGTTCGGTGCAACACCCTGTAAGGCGTTATGCAATTGCTGCTCGGATGCCATTAATTGTGCCGAAGGTTTATAGAGTGTGCGCACATCGCTACTCAGGCTGGCCGTGGCAGCACCAATAATAATTAGTAGCGCCACGCCAGCAAAGATAACGCGCTGTGGCAAGCCACGCATCGCTTCCCAAAATATCCAACCCGCTGTCGCACAGCGGTCAATAATTGCTGCAGGTTCAGGTAGTGGCTGGCGCACCAGACGCGGATAAGTCACCACTAAAAATAACCAGGAGCCGCACAAGCCCATTACCGAAAACAGCGCAATTTGTTGCAGGCCAGGCAAGGGGGTGGGCAACAAGCTGCTGTAACCAAGTGCCGAGGCAATTAAACTTAAACTCAAGGCCGGTAATAATTTTTCTAACACGCGGTCACCGCGATTTTGCGCATCGGGAATCGTGCGCGATAGATCCTGATATTTACATAAATAATGCAACGAGTAATCGACCGCCACACCAATCAGGCTCGCACCGAATACCAGCGTCATTAAATGGATTTTGCCAAATAAAAAATGATTGACGACCAACGCTACCAAGCAGCCATAGCCCACCGAAATCAAACTCAACAACAAGGGTTTGATGCGACGGAACGCAAGCATAAATAACAGGAGCACCCCAAGGCTTGAACCACCGCCAATCATGGTCATTTCACGCTGCGCATTCGCCGAGGCTTCTGCGGCATGAAATACGGCGCCGGAAACCAGCACACGAGTTGCGGGTGTTTTGGGATTGGCAGCCAACTGGTCGCGTAGGTTTTGCAGCCAGGTATTCATCTGCGCCTGCAGCTGCAAATTAAACGATTCACCCTGCAAATTGAGCGCAAATAAAATTAAATGCCCGTCGCTATTGGACACAACCAAACGATCATTAATTAATTCGCCCTTTATCGCTGGTTGTAATTGCTGGATGTAAGCGGGAGAAAGGCTAAGTGGATCTTGCAACGGCGACAAAGCACTGCCGCCAGCACTAAAACCAAAGAGCGCGGCCTGTGCCTGCCCCAATACGTCCTGTTGCTGGCTGCTTATCATGCGCTGTTGCGCAGGCGTTAGTAAATGGTAGCGATGCTGTTGCAATAATTCATTCTGCTGTGCTGCAAGCTTGAGCTGCTCACTGGCCTCACTCACTTGTAGCAGCGGGTTAGCGGTGATAGCAGCAGCCACCAATTCAGCTGCCAAATTGACTTGCTCTATTTCAGTTGACTGTACTGCAACCAAAATTTTATTACCGAATTCGCGATACAAACGGTCATTGACGTTATTGACCAGTTGGTTGTGGTCGTCTTGCGGAAACAGGTTTTGTAAATCAGTTTCCAATACAAAACCATTTTTAAGCAAAGGATAAGACAGCAGCAGCGTCACCATGGACACCAACATAAATGTCCATTTGAATAATTGCTGCCAGCGTGCCAGTGAAATTTTTATTGTTGTTATCATGAATTACCGCGCACGCCGGTTAGAAAAAATGAGTGTGGTATGGAAATTAAGGAGCTGCAGAAATAGTTGTACAAGCTTCTTGTGCTTGCACATAAAACCAGCGACATTGGGCTGATGTCGGTAGCGCGCCTTCAACTTGCGCATTAAATTCAATTGTTGTCTCGTCGCCGTTGGCTGCTATCACTACCAACTTTTGCAAAAACTGGTCGCCATTCATCACCGCAGTGCGCATATTTTTTTTTATCAATTCGAGTCGTGGTGTCAGGGTAAGTTGCCACTTGTCCTGTTCAAAAACCCAATCGGCAATAAAACGCTGTTGGATTAATGCGATATCAGCACTAAAAAATGCCAATAACGTCTTATTAATTTCCCGCTGGATTAGCCCGGACTGCTCCGCGGCAACACTGCCAATGCCATTTTGCTGCCAGGTAATGATATCGCTGCCGGTAATTGTCATCGCGTTGAAAAATGGTTTTTCAGTGGCAATGTACAACCCGTGGGCGCGCCAGAAAATAAACGTGCCTTGGGCGTTGAGCGAATAAGCCAATCCCTGCAATTTTTTTTGCTGGTTAAAAACACCTTGCACCACTGCAATTTCACTCAGGCGCTCTACTACTTGATCAATTTGAGCTTGCGTATCGGCGCGCGCAATACTGCACAACAACAGGCTGCAGAGCAACAGCATTAAGCGAATTAGCACAACCGATTTTTTCATAACATTAACCTGGCAGGGGGCCACATTTTTTTGTTAGTAGTTGCAGCAAAATAGCTGGCGATTCAAAACACATTTCGTTCTTGGCCATATCGATCGCCGCCTGGATGGTATAGCCCTTGGTCAAACGTTCACCGGTTGCCAGATCGCTAATTAGATAATCGATCTTTAAACGATATTCCCATTCGCGCAACGTGCATTGCACACGCACGCGCTGACCAAAATGCAGTGGTTTAATGTATTTAATGCGCATATCAATAATCGGCCAGGAATAACCGGATGCTTGCATCGCTTGGTAACCATAACTAAATGATTCCAGAAATTCACAGCGCGCCACTTCCAAATATTTCACATAGTGGCCATGCCAGGCGACATGCATGGAGTCCACATCGTGAAACGGCACCAGAATATCGGTAGTGGTTGTGTGCATAACAGGAAGATCCAATTGATTAGGAGGGGCGGCGCTTTAAAAAATTACGCTGCACTAATGCAGGAATGCGCGGCAACATACCGAAAAACAAGCGTGTGTGCATCCAGCTGATACGGACGTTGTCTTTTATGATATCGAAATGCGAGGGCATATCGTCCTGGTATAAAATTTTTGTGGGAATATTTTCCACTGCTAGTCCCTGCCAATACAAACGCACCAGAATATCGGTATCAAAATCCATACGCGCGCCAATTTTTTTGCGCGCTAGCAAACGCATGGTAGGTGCAAGCGGATAAAAGCGATAGCCACACATGGAATCTTTAATGCTGCGCGAACAGGTATTTACACAGACCCAGAAATCGGTGAGCTTGCGCCCGCTGCGACGCGATGGAGGCATAGCCTCGTAACTGCGCCATCCGCTAATGACGGCGCCGGGATTTTGTTGTGCGCGCGCAAGAAATTGAGGTACATCATCCAAGTCGTGCTGGCCATCGGCATCAACTTGCAGCGCATGGGTAAAGCCCTCGCGGCTGGCCAACTCCAGCCCTTGGCACACAGCGGTGCCTTTGCCCGCATTTTGTGCAAGGCGCAGCAAGGTCACCTGCGTTTGTTCTGTCGCTATCTTGTCCAATAACTGCGCGCAACTCGCCTCACTGCCATCATCAACCAGAATAACGGGCAAGCTATAGTCGCGCAGACGCTTAACCAGACCGGTAATTTTGTGAGGATGATTAAAGACCGGGATTATCACGCAAGGTTTGAAATCGAATTCGCCGGGGATAGGGTTCATTCGCGCGCAGGCTCCATGGAATAAATAAGCCGCCCCTGGGAGAAAAGTAGTTCGCGTGCGCCATCCAATTGCCGGTAAAAGCGAAAATCGACCGAGTCTCTACCTGCATCATAGATGAGGCTCAACTGGAGCGACGTATTTGGGCTGATAGGGCAGGTAAACTTTAACCGCTCAACGCGCACTACCGGTTCGTCGAGCAGCAAAAATTCTTGCGCATAGTGCACCGCCCAGTCGAGCTGGACAACACCGGGCAGTATGGGGAAGTGGGGGAAGTGACCGGCAAAACCTGCCAGGTCGGGGGCCACCAGAAGCTGTGCATCGACATGCCCCTGGGCCACTTTGACATCGATCAACACCGGCCGCCGCGCCACCTCCGCAGGTGTATTGGCGACCACGGTTAGCTCTGGCTCGCTTCGGCGAGGACTTCAGTTTCTTCGGGACGATTGAGCAAGTCGTAAACAGCATCAACTACATCCTGCACAGTGCGAACTTGTTTAAAATCGCTTGGCTGGATTCGACGACCAGTGAATTCTTTCAGTTTTACGGTGAGGTCTACTGCATCAATGCTATCGATATCCAGATCTTCATAGAGATTGGCATCGGGGGTAATAGCATCGGGCGCTATCTCAAATAATGAAACCAGGGTCTCCTGCAGGAAACCGTATATTTTTTCTTTGGTGTACATAGCTACTTCCATCGGTGTTTATTCTGCTGAACCCTGACCAGACGAGTACTCTGCTGGACAAAGCGTTTGTTTTGTTCCCCTCCAAAACAAGGCCAGCAGTCTACCAGAAGCCTTTCGAATGCCCAACCATCCCACAGAATATCGCGCGCGAAAATGCTAGTGGGGTTTGGTTGCCACTATCAGGATTTCGGTGGGTTCGGTGTTATTCAGGCCGATACCCAGTTTTTGCGCCATCCCCAAACAGCGTCGCGACCACCAAGGGCGCGAGGTTTGAATATCGGTCTCGCTAAAGACAAACCCGTTAGTGCGCACCAGATCGATATAGCCCCGGGCATCCTTTTGGGCCATTTCCGGATGGCGGAACAACAAGCGCACCGGTGCAGAATTGATAAACGAGCGGCAGGATTCCCCCACCAGCAAAATACCGCCCGGCCGCAGCAGGCGATAAAACTCTTGCAAGGTTTCCTGCTGTTGGCTGGTGTGGTGCAGCAGTTGGTGGCATAGGATCAGATCAAATGATCCGGCGGTCAGGTTGGATGCGCTGGCATTGGTGTGCACTGCTAAAGCGGGGGTCGTCAACTGGCTCGCCGCACTGACCGCTTTTTTCACCTGCTCTGCATCTATATCGATACCGGTAATTGTCGCCGGTTGAAAATGCTGTTCCAGCAACCCGAATGCCAGCCCTTGGCCACACCCTGCATCGAGGATGTGCCCTTGCGTTGGCACTCGTTCGCCCAACAGGGTTTTAAAGTCGATAACTGCCTGCGACAACACATAGCGATACCAGGTTTGGGTGCTCAAAAACCAGCGACCGAAACGTGTTTCGCGCACCCAGATAGCATTATTTTTGGTTGTTGATGTAGCCGGTAAACCTGAGGCGGGATTAGTGGAGGACATAAATGCAGGCGCAGCTCGAATAAACAATCGGTGTGAGATGAGGGGCTAGGCTCCGGAAGGCGGCATGATAATCTATAAGCGATTATTCTGACTACCGATGCACATCCACTGCTTTCAACCAGACAATATCCATAAACTCGCTATGAAAAACGTTATAAAAAGCATTCTCGATCACAGCATAGAGTCTTTGTCACTAACGATATTTTTGCTCTATATCCATCTTGCCGATCTGGATGCGCGCGCGGATTGGATACTGCCCTACCTACTTGCCAGCACTGCCGGTGTGGGAGCAATGGTATATGTATATCGGCGCGGGCTAATCCTCAACCGTTTGTTTGTCGGTATCACCCTGTATTTTTGCAGTGGCTTAGTGGGCTTGATAACTGGCTGGGACTGGCTCAACCAAACCTATGGCGATCTGGGTGCTGTGGCGATGCTGGGCTGGATTTTACTAGCGGGACTCATCGCCAGTTTAATAAGCCCCTACGGTTTTTTAGGTGTTAAAACGCCGGGTTACTTTTCTGTTATTGGCGGGTCACTCCTGCTGCTGGTCGCTGGTTTGCTGGCAACTGCGGCGGCAGCCAACTTTATGGATAACAAATTGTTGGGTGAGTGGCTGCCGTTTATTTTTTTCTTTTCAATCCGCAGCTTACTGCTGCAGCTAGACAAAAAAATGCTCAGCGCTGCTGCAACTGCTGCGTAAAAAGCTCGACCAAATCGCGCGTTAACTGGCGTGCGGCCATGCTCTGCATTTGCCCATCTGCCATATAGGCTGCAGTGGCCACATCAGGCAACACACGGATAGTGTAATGCGGTGGCTGGGCGCTGATTTCATACCACTGCTGGTTTTTCAACAGGGTCGCCGGTTCGCAGCGGATCATCACCGGCGTAATCGCCATACCTGCGCTGAGCGCCAAATTCGATGGGCCTCGATGGAATACCATGGGTTGGCCGGGTTTGGTGCGCGTCCCTTCCGGAAATATTATCAATGAATGACCAGCTTTAAAGGTATCAACACAGCGGTTGAGCAGATCAGGGTCACTATTGCTTACATAGTTGGCTGCGCGCACCGCCATGGCGGTAAAGGGGTTGCGCCATAGGCTGGCTTTTACCACGCAGCTGGCATGGGTGAGCCCCATCAAAAACACCACATCCAGCAGCGAGGGGTGATTGGCAATAATTAATTGCCCCGGTCGATGCAATTGCTCAATCCGATGAAACTCATAGCTGAGCAGGCCCAGCCAGCGCAGCACCCGTACATAATTGCGGAACACCGTCGCTATCACGCGACGGGTATAGACAGCCCGCTGTGCCTGTTTGACTGGAAGAAAATACAAAATAGGGAAAACGCTGAGCGATAAGACCGCACCACCCAGTCCAAAAAGCGCGAAACCTATTCCAGTGGCAGGTACCCGCCACGCGCGCGATAAGCGCAGCTTGCGCCACCAGCCGATAGGTGCGCTCACACTGAGAGATTCCATATCCCGTCTATCTCCAACAATAAATCAGCGCGGCAAATATCTGCTGCCACATAGACCACCGGTACCTTGGGATAAGCTTGCTCGACCCGCGCTTTGATTTCGCCCAGGTCGGTTGCGTTGCGCACATAGACCTTCAGCACTTCGGCCTGTAATGAGGGTAATTCGCGGGCATCACTTGCGTACTGCCGGGCAACATGCGCCAACAACAAGTCGAGGTTCTGCAGGGTAACGGTAATCTGTTCACTTAATTGATAGGGATGCATAGTCACGTACCCAACTACGCTAGCCGTACCGGAGACGAACAGTTTAGGCGCTTGCCCGGGTAAGGACAGCAGACTGGCGCGCGCAAACGAGGGACTGCGCGGGCCGTATTCGGCAGGGTAATGATAGGCGCTGGCCTGGCGAGGATTCTCAAAATGGTGCGGCGGGGTTTTACTGGCGAGGGCATAGATGAGTAAATCGCCACCTCGATGGCCTAGCGCACAGGCTGAGGGAAATTGGTTTTCAGCAATGTCAGCGGCACTAAAGGCATCAAAGCGTCCCAGACAAAATTGGCGGTACCGCTCCAAGCCCTGCTCTTCCCCGTTGATATCGGCAAAATAATTCCACACGCGCACCAGATGGGGATAGCCGCGCGCGCGCGTCTGCCCGAGTAATTCGCGGTAGAGGCGCTCGGTTGCAGCCGCAAGGCCTGCTTCATTGGACTCATCAGCCCAGAGTGCTAACAATAGATATTGATCGGTTTCGGCCCAGTAACTGTGCGCGCCATAACCACGGGCAACGCAGGTCTCATCGGAGCCGGCGAATATTTCGCCCACGATATTGCCTTCCAGCGGCAAAAGTCCGGTACTCAAGCTATCGCGATCCACATTATTGTCACAGCGGGGATCCAGCTTGAAACGCGCCAAGGGCGTGCCGGAATCGGCTAGCTGATCAAGGGCGTCGTAGTACCGACAATTCAATCCCACCGGAGTTACCACCATGTCCATTTACTCGTTGCTCTCATTCCAACAGCGCCGCTCATCGGCCATGCGCCCAACCCATTTCAACAGGCGCGGATTATAGGAGGAAAACTTCGCTTCAATCCACGTGCTTTCCATATTGTCTGGCGCAAATTTCCACCGGTTTACCAAAAGTAACGCCGCCTTGCACCACTGCCAAGGCTCCCGTAAAGTACGCGCTTATTTTTTAGGGACTCCATAATCATGACCAAAGATGAACAGACTCGTTTAGCTCCACACCCGGTATTGCCGGATTATTATGGCAAAGCCGAAGACCGGCGCACGCGCGTTGATGAGATGTTTGACTCATCGGCGGAGCATTACGACTGGATCACTGACGTTATGAGCTTTGGCTCGGGCCGTATGTATCGCCGCCAGGCACTGTTGCGCGCCGGTATTAAAGCGGGCGACAAAGTGTTGGATGTAGGCGCAGGTACCGGTGTAGTTTCCTGGCTTGCGCAGCAAATCGTGGGCGAAGAGGGTTTGGTAGTCGCACTTGATCCAAGCAAAGGTATGCTGAGCCAGGCGGTAAAACTGGGGGTTGAACACACTTCAATGGGGCTGGGGGAGGCACTGCCGTTCCCCGATGATACCTTTGACTATCTCACCATGGGTTTCGCCCTGCGCCATGTGGCCGATCTGGGCGCTGCATTCGCCGAGTACCAACGTGTACTCAAACCGGGCGGCAAAATTTTGCTGCTGGAAATTACCCGCCCTGAAGGCAAAATTGCCACTGCCTTTTTGAAGTTCTATCTCAAAATTATTATTCCCAACCTGGCCAAAATTTTCCGTCGCAGTGCCGACAGCAAAGTGCTGATGCGCTATTACTGGGACACAATTGAGCAGTGTGTGCCGCCTGCCACCATTGTAGAGGCCTTAAAAGCAACAGGTCTGGAGCAGAGCAAGCGCGCCGTGGTATTAAGCATTTTCAGCGAGTACACCGGCATCAAACCCGCCCGCGTTTAATCGGCAGCATGGATAAGGTAATACGGTAATGAGTTTACAAACCCTGGAAGAACAAGAATTGGCTGCCCTGCTGATTGAGGCATTGGATCTGGAAGATCTGGAGCCAGCGGATATCAACCCCGAAGCACCACTGTTTGATGCCAGCCACAGCGAGAGCTTGGGGCTGGACTCAATTGATGCACTGGAAATTTCGCTGGCGATTGCCAAGCACTACAAAGTGCAACTTAAAGCCGATGATGAAAACAACAAAGCGATTTTTCATAGCCTGCGTTCACTGAGCAGCTATATAAACGTGCAACGTGCTTAACCGCGTTATCGCAATCGCCCTGATTGCGGCCTACCCCTTGTTGGTGCATGTCGCACTGGTGTTTACAGTGCCGCAATTATTGTTTATTGCCCCTATGTTATTTTTAGCCGGAGTCTGCTGGCAGGGGTTGGTTAACCGCAACAAGCGGGTTTGGCTGGTTTTTAGTATGCTGTGCACCGGTATTGCGCTGCTCGAATATCTGGATCTCACCCTCTACTTATTGTTTCTGCCTCCGGTAGTTATCCCGTTACTGCTGCTGTTTATTTTTGGTCGTACCCTGATCAGCGGACGCGAGCCACTGATCACCGCGATTGGCGAAGCGGCGCGCGGGCCATTATCGAATGCAATGCGAAGCTATACCCGCGGACTCACCCAACTCTGGTGTGTTGTGTTTGTGGCGATGATTGTCTGGTCGGCAATTTTACCTTGGTTAGAGCAACCCGAATTATGGTCCTGGTTTACCAATATTATTAACTATGGGGTGGTCGGAGTGCTTTTTGTGGGTGAATTTATGCTGCGCAAAAAACTATTCCCCAGCCACAATCACCCGGGGTTTTTTGAATACTTGCGCATTATTGCCCACGCCAATATCCGCTCTTAAGGTGCTGTGTCATGTTAGTTTCCGGCTCCGCTTTTCCCGATTATCCTGATCTTCCCGCGCTGGCGCTCAATGCGCAAGTCGCCCTGATTTCACCCTATGTACCGCAACAGACGCTGGTGATCCACCAAGGGCGGGCGATTAGCCAGGCGGAATTTCTGCGCGATTTGCAAATAGTCTCTGCGCACTTGCCCGACTCATTGTCGAACAGGGGTTTTGCCCTCAATCTCTGCGAGGATCGCTACTACTTTTTATTGGGCTTTTGTGCACTCTTGGTGAAGGGGGCGATCAACTTGCTGCCGCCCAATCGCCAACCGCTCACACTGACCGAATTGGCGCAGGATTATCCTGGCTGCTATTGCCTGTTCGACAACGACCAGGCCTGCGATTTACCTAGTATCAATCTCGCTAGGCTGCTTATTGTCCCCACGCCAGTTGCAGACAATCCAGTTCTGCCAATGATCCCAGCGCAACAAATCGCTGCCATTGCCTTTACCTCCGGCAGCACGGGCAAACCTCAAGCCAATACCAAATGCTGGGGAACATTTGCGGCCACAGCGCGTATGTTGGGGCGGAGGCTTGGTGTTGGTTTGACTGCGCCAACTATTGTCGGCACTGTGCCTCCGCAACACATGTACGGTTTGGAAACCACCTTGCTGATGGTACTGCAGGCGGGCATGGTGATGCACAGCGACAAACCCTTTTACCCCGCCGATGTGCAGGTCCTGTTACAACAACTGCGTGCCCCGGTGATACTGGTGACTACTCCAATCCATTTGCGCGCATTGGTTAACTCCGATCTACCCATGCCCCCCTTGGCGGGCATCATTTCAGCGACTGCCCCCCTTGATCCAGCGCTCGCCTTGGCAGCAGAACAGTGCTTTCATACATCGCTCTGGGAAATCTATGGCTGCACCGAAGCCGGTAGCATGGCGACGCGCCGCTCGACCCAAACTATCGAGTGGCAATTACTGGATGGTTTCCAACTGTCCCAGACCGACACCGGTGCCTGTGCAACGGCACCGCACCTGCATGTTGATGCACCCATTCAAGACCATCTGGAGTTACACGCCGATGGACGCTTCCTGCTGTGCGGGCGCAACGCCGATATGATCAATGTAGCGGGCAAGCGCGCCTCGCTCGCTAATCTAACCTTGCAGTTATTGCGTATAGAAGGGGTGCGAGATGGGGTGATTTTTCTGCCGCCGCAATCATCCCAAGCTGAAGCTCGCCCGGTCGCGTTGGTTGTCAGCGATCTGCCGGAAAAAACTATCCTAGCGGCACTGGCGCTGCGTGTAGACGCGACTTTTTTGCCGCGCCCGCTGCGTAAAGTCGCCACCCTGCCGCGTAATGAAACCGGCAAGCTCACCGTCGCAGCGCTCCACCAACTGTGGAATCAACTATATGACCGGCGCTAACACCGCACGCGAGTTGCATTTACCCATACCCCATGAGCACCGCTGTTTTGCCGATCATTTTCCCGGCGCACCGCTGGTGCCTGGTGCGCTGTTGCTTAAGTGGATTATGGCGCTGCTGGCCGAAGCGGGGTACAAGCGCGTCAACTATCTGAAGCAGGTAAAGTTTCTCGCGCCAGTACAGCCGGGTGATGATTTGCGCATTTGTATCACTCCTGGCCCGGGCACGCAGACCATTGGCGCGATTGCTTATAAAGGGGAGACGCTGGTGCTTAAAGGCCAATTTGGGTGTGTGTATGACTGAGTCATCCGCCGCAAAAAACTGGCAAAAACAGCAGGAGCGCGGCAGCCCGTTCTTGCTCAACCTGCTTACCTGGGTAGCGCTGCATTTGGGACGGCGGATGATTTTTGTCTGGCTGTGTGTGATCGTGTTTTACTATTTTTTAGTTGCGCGTGGCCCCCGCCGTGCAGCGCGCCATTTTTTGCAGCGCGTCCGTCAACGTCGGCCAAAATGGTGGGAAATTTATCGCCATCTGCTGACTTTTGCACAAGTCGCTATGGATCGTATTTATTTTCTTGCCGGGCGCGAGACGGAATTTGATGTCCGCATCCATGGCAACGAATTATTCGATCGATACAAGAATCGCGGCTGCTTTTTGCTCACCGCCCACCTCGGTAGTTTTGATGCCTTGCGCGTGATGGGTATGGGGCGTCGCAGCGATGCTTTGCCAATTCGTATTTTGTTGGACATCCAGCACAATGCCAATGTGATGCGCCTGCTGGAAAAACTCGACCCACAGCTTGCCGCAGGAGTGATTGACGCGCGAACCCCGGCCCCAGCGTTGGCGCTGATCCTCAGTGAAGCTATCGAGCAGGGGCATTTGATCGGTATCATGGCCGACCGTTGCGCCCAGGGTGAGCGCAGTACAACTCTGGATTTCCTTGGTACACCGGCCGTATTTCCTGCGGGAGTATGGCAGCTTGCTGCGCTACTCAAAGCACCGGTGATCAGTTGTTTTGGAGTGTATTCCGGAGCGAACCGTTACGATCTCCATTTTGAATTGATCAGTGAACAACTGGGCGCTAACCGCCAGGATCGAGCGGAAGCCATTAGTGCCGGCATGGCACGCTACGTCGCGCGACTCGAGGATCTGGTGCGCAAGCACCCCTACAATTGGTTCAATTTTTATGATTTTTGGCAAGATGAATCCACTGCGCATCACTAATTACACCTACACCAGCTGTCTGGGTGCAGGCCGCAGCGCCAACTGGGATGCACTTCAGGCTGGCCGCTCCGGCCTAAAACCCTGCGACTTTTTCCAGATCAGCGATTTGGATACCTGGATCGGGGAAGTGGCCAATCTGGATAGCGTTCTGCCTGCCCGCTTGGTGGATTTCGACTGCCGCAACAATCGCCTCGCCTGGCTTGCGTTACAGCAGGATGATTTTTTCAGCACTGCAGAAGCTGCCATCGCCCGTTACGGCGCCGCCCGCGTCGGGGTCTTTATGGGCACCAGCACGTCGGGCATCCACCAAACCGAACTGGCGTATTTTGAAAATCAGGATCCGCTGCCCGATTGGTATAAGTACGGCGCAACCCACAATGTCTCTTCAGTCGCGACTTTCATCCAGCAGGCGCTCGGTACCCAAGGGCCGATGATGGCGATTTCTACCGCTTGTTCATCCAGTGCCAAAGTATTTGCCTCAGCCCAGCGCGCTATCACTGCCGGGTTGTGTGACGCCGCGATAGTCGGTGGTGTCGATAGCTTGTGCCTGACGACTCTTTACGGCTTCCACGCGCTGCAACTGGTTTCGCCGAAAAAATGCCAACCCTTTGATCGCCAGCGCAGTGGAATTTCGATCGGGGAAGCCGGTGGTTTTGCACTGCTGGAAAAAAACGGCGACAGCGGTTTGTGCCTTCTCGGCTATGGCGAAAGTGGCGATGCCTACCATATGTCATCGCCCCATCCTGACGGTGCCGGTGCCCAATTAGCGATGGGTGCAGCGCTGCGCAAAGCCGGGTTGGATACCAGCGAGATAGACTACATCAACCTGCACGGGACCGGCACACAGGCTAATGACAGCGCTGAAGCCAAAGCTGTGCAGCAGCTATTTGGCAACTACACGCCTGCCAGTTCCACTAAAGGCTGGACCGGCCATACACTCGGGGCGGCTGGAATCGTTGAGGCCTGTATCGGGCTGGAGGCTATAGTCCACGCGCATTTGCCCCAAAACCTGCATTTGCAAGAAGTGGACGAAGGCATGAATATCGCCCTGTTGAAAGACCCGATCACACGACCGGTTACGCGGGTGCTGAGCAATTCATTTGGTTTTGGCGGCAGTAACTGCAGCCTGATTTTAGGGAGCCTGTAATGCTGGACTGCTATCTCAATGCCATTGGTCTGGCTGCCCCCGGTCTCCCCGGCTGGCCAGCCAGCGCCGCTGTGCTGCAAGGGCAAGCGGCTTATGAGCCCACGCCACTGGAAAAATACAAACCTGAATTGCTACCTGCCAATGAACGCCGCCGGGCGACCGAGTTGGTGCGCATGGCATTTCGTGTCAGTGAAGAGTTAATGTCGGCGACCTCAGTTCCTATGGCCGACTGTGCCAGTGTGTTTGCCTCCTCCGGTGGCGACTACCCGATCATCGACCAGATTTGCCGCTCATTGTGTGAAGGCGAACGGCTGGTATCGCCTACCCAATTCCACAATTCGGTACACAATTCTGCCGCCGGTTACTGGAGTATCGCCACTGGCAGCCGCCAGCCATCGACCAGCCTCTCCGCCTATGACGACAGCTTCGCAGTGGGTTTACTTGAGGCTATGTGCCTGTGCCAGCAGGAGCAATTGCCAACCCTGCTGGTGGTTTACGATATACAACCGCCTTATCCGCTCGGTGGCAAGCGGCTGATCCCCGCTGAGTTTGGCGTGGCGCTGCTGCTTACCCCCAGCGCCAGTGAACACAGCCTTGCACATCTGCAGCTCAGCGCCATCAACACATTGGCAAGCAGCACACAGGCGCAACCAGCGCTGGAAGCCCTGCGCCTCGCCAACCCCGCAGCGCGCAGCCTGCCATTACTGGAACTGGTCGCCCAGGGTAGAGCCGGATCACTGGTATTTGCCTGCGCCAACCAGCAGTCGCTGCAATTGCAGGTGCAGCCGTGTTGATGGATCGCTCCCAAATCGCCGCGCTTATACCCCATGGCGACTCTATGTGCCTGCTCGATGAGGTAGTCGATTGGGATGAGAGCCAGATCCACTGCCGCAGCCACCACTTTGCCAGCGCCGCCAATCCGCTTTTTGAAGATAAGCAATTGGATACTGTGTTACTGCTCGAATACGGTGCGCAAGCGGCTGCAGTGCACGCCGGACTTTTGCAGTCACGTTTGGGCGAAGCTCGCCCAGCCTATATAGGTGCAGTCAAGGATGTTGAGTTATTGGCTGCCATCGCCGACAATTCCGGCGCGCTGGATTTGCATGCGCAGTGTTTGCTCAGCAGCAGCCAGGGCGCCATCTATGAATTGGTGGCACAGCAAGCCGGCAGCACGCTGTTGCGCGGGCGCCTGATCCTGAGCCAACCCGAATAAACACACCCACTGGTCCAAACGCCCCGCGCGTAAACCAACCTGTTCTGCATACTTACTAATCAAGGAGCCAAGTATGAATTTCATTACCCGCTGCATCACTATTATCGCTATCAGCAGCTGCGCCGCCGGTGCTCTGGCACGCGACGACGTCAAAGAGTTTTCAATCGCCGATGCACTTGCTACTGAACAGGCCAAGAATATTCTCGGCAGCGACATCAAGTTTTATTTTGGCGAGCAAAGTCACGGCGCTGTGGTGAAAAAATTTGGTGAGTTTGGCACTAACAAAAAAACCAATGGGGTGGGTAAATCTGACCGCGAGGCATGCGAATGGGCATTTTTGTCGGCGATGAAATCCCTGCGTGATCGCGCGCAACGCGAAGGTGCCAATGCGGTAGTGAATATCCGCTCCAACTATCGCAATGTTACCAACAGCAGCACCGAAACTTTCCGCTGCGGTGCAGGAAATATCATGGTCGGCGTAGCCTTATTGGGTGATGCGGTACAACTTAAATAATTGACGACTAACGCTTACAGGGAAGTAAGCGCGATAAAAACCAGGTAGATTTTCTTTTGTTAGAGGTAAAAACATGCTCAGCCAAAAACTACTCGCGATTTTAGTTTGCCCGGTCAGCAAAGCCGCGCTGGATTATCGCCCTGAACAACAAGAATTAGTGTGTAAAACCAGTGGCCTCGCTTACCCGATCCGCGATGGTATCCCCGTAATGCTGGAATACGAAGCGCGCCGTTTGGCTCCGGAAGAGCGTTAATTAGCACACTCACACCGCGCGGTTTAATTACCGCGCAGTGATTGTCGCCCCTGCTTAATCGATACCACTTGCGCTCCCGCTGTTATCGACTCTTTCTGCTCTACATCCGCCATCAATTCCGGCTCCAGTGGCGTCGTCAGCAATTCTTTATAGAGCGGTTCAATATTGCCCAGCGCGGTCTGCAATTGGTAAATATTGGTCTGCAGCACTTCCAGTTGTTCGCTGTGGCTGTTGCGCTGGGTTTGCAATTGCGTGAGGCGCAGCATGTGGTGCTCAAGCAATTGTTTCTGGTATTGGTTGTGATGAAACAGCGGCGCCAATGCCTCTTGCATCCAGTGATGGATATGCTGGTTTAAATCGACATAAACCGCGCGCACCTCCTGCACCAAGGTGTTGATAAAGCGGCTAATCAAAGCACCTTTATGGGTGAATACTGCGCTCAGGGATTTACGGAAATCATCGGCGCGGGTATGCAACTGGCGCAATTGGCGGCGCTGCTTCTGGATTTTCAACAGGTGACGCATGATCAAATCGTCGCCCGTCACTGTCTGTTCAGGCCGCTCGTAAATCGAGGTGAGCACGCGGTTGCAGCGCTCGATTTCACGTTCAAGATGGCGCAGGTTGCTGTCTACATCATCAAAAAATTTGCCGATCGCGCGCGCCAATCCCACTGTAGTCCAACTCTGCGCCAGATTCGCATGGGCTTCCGCGATTTGCTGCTCCAGCAGGCCGCTGCTGATGGGCCCCAGCAGCGATAATTTTTGCGATTCCAATAAGCGCTGGCTGGTGCGCAATGACAGCGCCTGCTTGTGGTATTCGTGATGGGTGCGGCGAATAGTATCGCGCAGCTCAGTCAATTTTTCGCCCGCCGCTTCCGGTGCAACTGTGCGCAATTCTTCCAATTCTTTTTCACAGTCTGTGAGGCGGCGCTGCAAACTGTTGCGCGCGTTGATCACCATCGCATAGCTGTCGCCAATTAACCGATGGCCAATAATCTGCTGCTGGTTGCGCATCACGCATTCGGCCAACATGCGCTCCAATTGCGGAAAATTACTGCGCGCCAATTGCGCCTGGTTGCGCCCGACTTTGCCGAGTAAACCCTGTTTGGCGGACAGCGCCACCACATGCTCGGGCGACAAATTTAATTGGCGCGCGGTGAGCTGGCGCAATTGGTTGACGTTTGCTTCGATTTCTTGCGCCGGGGTGAGGTCATCCCAGAGGCTGTCGATTTTATTGAGCAGGGCGATCACCGCGGTGCAGTTGTTATCGCGCAATACCTGGATATGTTCGCGCCAGATCTCCATATCGCTCGCGGTAACGCCGGCATCGGCGCCGAGCAAAAACAAAATCGCCTGGGCATCGGGCAGGGTTTTTAAGGTGAGTTCCGGTTCGTTGCCCAGCGCGTTCAAGCCGGGCGTATCCACAATACGCAAGCCCTGGCGCAGCAGTGGATGATCCAGACTGATCAGCGCATGGCGCCAGGCGGGCACAGTAACCATGCCGTTCTCGTCGCGCTCGCCCAACTCATCCTGTGCAAAACCCAATTTAAGCGCATCGGCCACACTGACTTGTTTACTGGCTGAAACTTGATTGATCGCCGCGCGGGTCTGCTCGTGATCTTGCGCATCAAAATGAATCGCCACCCAATTTTGCGGGATGCGTTTGAAGCTTTGCAGGCTGGTATTGGTGCGGCGAGTTTCGATCGGCAGGAGGCGCACACAATTGGTGGGTTGGTGGGCGTCCCAAAAGATTTCGGTAGGGCACATAGTCGTGCGCCCCGGTTGCGATGGCAGCAAACGGCGGCCACCGCCGGTGTATAAAAGAGCGTTAATTAATTCGGTTTTACCGCGCGAGAACTCGCCTACACAGGCGATGGTAAAACTTTCGCCGCGCAATAACTGGCGTGCCCGCTGCAAGGTCTTGCCCATATTCGCGCCGGACATATCGTGCTGTTGGCTCCACTGCTCAAAACGCTGCAAACGTTCATCCAGCTGGCGTTTCCAGCGGTTGTAATGCGTCATTTGGCGGTGCAGGGATCTTATGTCCATAGCAATACTCTCAAAATAGCGAATCTGGCGTT
Source organism: Cellvibrio fibrivorans (assembly GCF_031457055.1). Lineage (NCBI taxonomy): Bacteria > Pseudomonadati > Pseudomonadota > Gammaproteobacteria > Cellvibrionales > Cellvibrionaceae > Cellvibrio > Cellvibrio fibrivorans. Next base: position 930,454 of record NZ_JAVDVX010000001.1, read on the forward strand.
ATGTGCATTGTTTAATAACTGACCGCGATAACCAGCCGATGGCTAATTAATTATTGTTGTTCGGTCATTAAAGCGGAAAAGCACGCCAGTGGCTAGATCTTGAGCAGTGAGTGGTCACTTCAGCGGGCTAAAAGGCAGGGGATTGCTACTTTGTGAAACATTTGACGCCAACCGATACCACACCGGAATGCCAACTTGCTCGCCGGGTGGTATCTACTCTGGTAAAAGAAATGGGGCGATTGTTAGAAAGAGGCTTGTAGTCGGATACGCAGGCTGCGCGGTTCAACCGGATGGAAGTGCAAATCTTCAACGCCTTCATCTGCCTCGGAGGGGAGCCGGGACGGGTAAAAGTAATCGATATCGTGATCGGCGCTATCGAATAGGTTGAGGATGTCGAGCCCCACCGACCATTGCGCCCAGCGATACCCCAAGCCGAGATTCACCAGGCTAGTCGCCCCTGCCTCCTGCTGCGCAAAACTATCCAGCACCCGCGCGGCAAAATGCCGGTAGCGCAAAGCGCCGTGGAAACCGGTTTGCGCCGGTGAGTAACTAATCCCCGCACTTGCGACAAACGGCAGGGAGCCATCCACATATTTGCCTTCGTCCAACTGATTATCGGTGAAGCGCGAACGCGTCCAGGCCAGTTCCGAATCGATGCTCCAACCTCCGGCAAACCAGAAGTAACTGGCGATTTCAATTCCGGAACGTTGCGATGCGCGGCTTGCCTCAGTATTGCCCGCATCGCCCACAAATAATAATTCTGAATCCAGCGCTAAATACCACAGCGATGTGGAAATGCTGTAGCGCTGGTTATCAAATAATTTTGCGCCGATTTCAGCACCTTGCGAGCGCGATAATAAATCCACCGGTTCGCTCAACTCACCGGAGACCGGATCAATAACAATAGTTGCACCGCGCGCATCATTGGAATGAAAACCCTGACCAAGATTAAAATAGGTTTCAAAATTATCGCTAACACTGTAACTCACGCCCGCTTTTACATTGGTGATGCCATCAGATGCATCACCAGAATTTTCGGCGCGGTCGCTGCTTACATCCACTTGCAAATAATCATGGCGCAAGCCCAGATGCATGCGCATCTTTTCAGTTAACTGAATGTCGCTCTGGGCAAAAAGCGCCAGTGAGGTTTCATCAATCGCATCAACACGGGTAGTTGACAACCGATTGCGCGAGCGGGTTTTGAATAAACCTACTTCATCAATGGCATCGTGCCGAATTTGAATGCCGAGTTTCTGTGTTACCGATTTTCCAGCAACATCTATTTGCCAATTGCGTACGACTTCTCCTCCGAACAATTGCCGATCATCCACTTGTTCAAATTCATCGCCATTGATCGGGTCATCCAAAAAATAGGTGAAATTGGAAAATAGATTTAAATCTGAATCGACAACATACGCGCTCATTGACCAATTCGGATTCACCCATTGCGTTGACAGACTGTAGCGATTGGAATCGCCGCCTACATCAGTATCCAGTGAACCTAAAGGATCGATAATATTTTGCCCAACCGCGCGCAGGGGAATTTGATCAGCCGCATTCCAGCGATTGCGGTAGCCCATCGCCGTCAACGAAAATTCACCGCTACCAATTTGCGATGTATAACGCACTAGCAGATTGGTTTTGTGTACGTCTTCATCAATATCTGTCCAGGGGCCTGCGTAGCGCTGCGCTTCTACGCCAAATAGCAAACGCCCTGAATCCAGTTCAAGTTGCGTCGCGGTGTATAAACGCCGGTACTCGAAATCACCTGCGGTGAGATTCACTTCGCTTTTATCGAGTGAATTTTTCAGTGAAAACTGTGCGGCACCAGCGCCGGAAAAATCGCCCACTTCAGCGTAGTAAGGACCTTTGCGATACTGAATATCCTGAATCAATTCAGGAATAATAAAATTTAAATCCGTATAGCCTTGCCCATGTCCATGGCTGCGCATATTAATTGGCATGGCATCAACTGAAGTGGCAAAGTCGGTGCCGTGATCCAGATTAAAACCGCGTAAAAAATATTGATTGGCTTTGCCTGAACCACTGTGTTGGGTAACCACCATGCCGGGTACAAATTCCAGAATTTCACCGGTGCGCGATACCGGCCGTGCGGCAATTTCGGCGCTGCCGACCACGCCTTCTGCGGCGGCAATACTGGTACCCAATAAATCAGTGCGGTAGCCATAAACAACCACATTTTCTACCAACAACATTTCAGTGTTGTTCTGGGCTGCATTTGCCGAACCATTCACTACCAAAGGCGTAACACTTAAAGCAAAATAATAACCGGCCAAACTATTGTTAATACGCATCATAATGTCCTTAACCAATCCAACGATCAACTACCCATTGCAACGCCACTAATGCAATCACTATCGATGTACCCGTAAGGGCATAACGTGCATACCAAATTTGGTTGCGCACAAAAATAAATAGCGGTAATAACAGCAAGACGATTGCCATTTGTCCGATCTCCACACCGAGATTAAATGCCAACACCGTGAGCAGTTGTTGATCTGCTGGTAACCCCAATTCACCCAATACTCCGGCGAAGCCCATGCCGTGCAGCAAACCGAATCCAAAGGTGAGCCAACCCAACCGCGTAACCAGTGGATAAATATTGTTGAGCGCAACCAGTACTACCGAGATGGCAATGCCCACTTCTACCCATTGGCTGGAGAACTGAATTAAACCTAACGCGGTCGCGCTAAGCGTGATGGAATGGGCGAGCGTAAATGCCGTGACTATCCAGGTGGTGTTGATCAGGATGCGTTTTATGCTCGCTTGTGCAAACCATTGGTTGCCGCGCCGAACCAACACACAAGTGAGCAGGAGCGATAGCAAAAATAAAATATGGTCGATACCAATCCAGATATGCACCATGCCCTGATAAATAAATTCGCCCAGTGTTTTCCAGATATTACCGCTAGCGGCATCCCAATCAATGTTGCGCTGGGTGTCGCTGAGTACGCGGCTGCTGGTGGCAGAATCGCTGCGTAGATTCAGCAATAATTTATGTTCAGCATCTTCTTTAAAAAATGCGCTGTAATTAACACGAATAGTACCGGTCAAAGCGCATTGGGCACGCAGCGGTATCAACAGATAGGATTCACTAAAATGGGAATCGATTTTCCACTCATCACTTAATAACAATGTGCAGGTGCTATCAGCGCGGTGAATCGATAGCTGACTGGCAAGATATTGATGCACGCTGTCGGCGCGCGCTTGTAACTCTTTCCAGCGCAATTTTCCATCGCCATCGCTATCCACACCTATGGCCTGCTCAAGATCATAAAGCCGTACTTGCCATTCCCCGGTGATTAAACCCTGATCGTTGATTTGCAGATTGGCGTAAGCCGTACTGAGTTGGTGCGCAGATAAGAACGCAGAAAAAATAATTAGTTGGATAAAAATGATCAACTTGAGTATACGCATCTTTATGCTCCCGCCTTTTCAGTGACGGCAGCTACACCCGCAGCTTGCTGGGCACGTATAAGTAAATGTTTATCGCTCGCTTCGCGCGCTTGCTGCCAATTGCGTTCGGCCCAGTGCAAGGCTTTATTCGCGTCAGGCGCAATATCCAAATAATAAATGGCCAAATCGGCAGCATGCGCTTGATCATCCCGCTGTTCACGTAGTGCGATACGCTCACGCACTTGTGTTTGCCAGTGAGTGGCAGGTGCGATTTTTTTCTCAGCAATCGCAAGGCGCACCAGTAGCGAATCATCCGCTTGCGAACTGGTGCTGACCAAGGGTGTTAATGCATCAATGACAATTTGATTATTTTGCAGAGCGAGATTCGTATCGGCCCATTGCACCCACACACTAAGTGAATTTTTGGATTTGATTTGGTTTAAAAAATCGAGCGCTGCTTGTGGTTGTTGTAGACGCACCGCCATGTCAGCGAGTATCTGTAGTATCCAGATTTGACGCTCATCATCAGGCAAACCTTGCGTACTGACTATTTGTTGCAGTTGCGCGTAACTTTCGCTTAATTCTTTATCACCGAGAGTGCTGCGCGCTTCCAGCGAGCACGCGCTGAGCGTCAATAAATCCGTGTGACCTAATAGGCGCATGCAGGCTGTTTGTGCAGCAGTGGTGTTGCCCTGGATTAAATGCAAACGAGCATTGAGCAAATTGGCAGTGTTATTGTCAGGCTGTTGTAGAAGAATTTTTTGCAGGACTTCTTGCGCAAGCGTAAATCGATGTTGATGTTGTTGCACCTGTGCCCAAGCAAGCAACACCGATAAGTCATTGGTATTGTTTTCAATCAGCGGTTTCAACAATGCTTCTGCTACGCCATATAGGCGCGATTGACCGGGTTGTGCCGCCTGCTCTAAATACTCGTTTGCCAGTTGCACAACACGATTTGAATCTTCAGGTTGCAAGCGCTGCTGAATTTGCAATACCCGCAAAGTCTCAGAGGGAGTTGTATTCCACTGCGCAATAATCTGATCAGGCTCGGTGGGAGTGTAGGCTTCGGCGTATGCGTATCTGCCAAAGATAATTCCGCCGCAGCTAATACCCCACAGAAATACTATCGGTAAAAATCTGTTCATTGTTATTACCCGCTGCAAATTCAGCTATTCAATAAATTTCACGTTTAACGCTAAAGTCGATTTTTATAGATGTTTGATATTTGAAAAAACCCGCCATCCATTGCGGGCATTAATCGACAATTTTTCTCTTTTATTGCGCTAGCAAATCATCAAAGGCCGCTTCGTCGGTGACATCCTGAGTAACCGCACGGGTGTTGAGCGATAGCGGTGTATCACTTTCCATTTGGTTGTAGGCCTTGCGTGTGTACTCACCCATATTGACTGCGAGCAGATCGATAGTGATGTTGACCATCGCAGTCATGGATGTGCTTTTGCCATCAGAAACGCTAAAGGTAAATTGATCCATTCCTGTCACATCAGCATTAGGTAGATAGGTAAATGAACCGTCACTTTGCAATGCCAGCGTGCCCTGTGCCGGTTGCGATGACACTGCAAAACTCAGGGCATCTTTATCCATATCGCTGCCCATTAATTTGCCGGTCACGGGTGTATCCGCCTGGGTGCTGATACTGGTACTCATTGCTGTGGGTGGCGTATTAACTTTGGGTGGCTTTTTTTTATTATCGCCACCGCACGCACTGAGTAACACCGCGATGCTGACGGGAAGTGCAAGAAATAAAAATTTCATTTCCATCTCCTTAATTTGAACCGGCCAATGGATCGGCCAAATAGGGGAACATGTTTTTCATCATGCTGGCGTTGAGCGGTGCACCATCGGTAAATGGAACATTACCCACGTTGGCATCGGCGGGTTTACACAAACCCAAATCGGTATCCACACCACCAACAGGAATTGGATAACACAAACGGCCCATCACCACGCGCAAGGCGATATCCACCACGTCATCACCGGGGCGACGGCCATTCGGGAAACCGGCGAGATCATTTCCGGCAACACCGAATGCGGACTGTTGCATTTGTGCTGTTGCGGCAATGCCAGTGTTCAAGCGCAGCATTTCAGACGGTGTAACGGTTTTTAATTGGTTAACGCCGGGGAAGCCGGTTAAGAAAGCAGTCACCAAATCCATGCGCGGGAAATTGGTTGGTGCCAGTGTGGGAAGATTTGCACCGAGCGTGGTGTTCACTGCATCTTTAAATAAAATATTTAATAATTCCGGCAGCGATGGATGGGTTACGTAATCGGCAAACTGGCCATCATTTTTGGGTTCGGCGACGGAGAAGCGATCTTTGTCTTTTAAGCCGATCACTAATTCATTCACCAGTGGATTACCCAGGCGCGACACTTGTGTAAGTGCACCACCATTTACCTCCGTTTTATTGAATGATGCCTGCGGATTTAAAATGCGCGCCTGCGGCAAGCTCGCGGTAGTCCAGGTTCCGATCACACCATTGCCACTGCCCACCAAACAACTTTTGGGAATTTCGAGCGAAATTGCGGTGACATTTTTATCGAGCAAATCGTCATTCATCGATGACTGGGTGATGCCGCCGGGGAAGCCACCGCCGTCACCAGCACCCGGTGCACTATCACCTTCGACTGGAACATAATTTACCAGGTCAAATGTTTTACCGAGGTTAACGACGAAGGGATCTTTACGCTGGCCGACAAACACTTTGCCGTTGGTGCTACAGCCGGGAATCGCAATTTCGTAAATAAAACTGTTGGCGTAAGTTGCGTAAACTGCAGGCGAAGTGAAAGTTTTATTGCCGATATAATCGAGCGGTTTTTTAAACGTTGTACCCATACCCGATGCCATTGCTACATCGGTACGCGTACTGGTTTTACGATCACCGCTGCGCAGTTTAATGCTGTAACTTTCACTGAAATTGACAGCGGACATATCAGTCGCAGTAACACCACCCACATTTTTTAACGGCACCGCAACTGAACGACTGTTGCCCTCCGGCCCAACGGTGAGCTTCACGCCTTCGCCACCGGCCAGCGCCTGGCTAAAACGAAACTCAAAGGTGAGGTCTTCTACTGCGTCGCCGGTGTTATCCACGTGGATGCTGTAAACCGCGTGTGGGTCCATCGCAAAATAGTTGGGCCCGCCGTAAGCATCTTGCAGCGGAATATAGTTGGCGATCAAAGTAACAAAATCAGCGCGACCGGATTCGTAACTGTTAAATGCATAAAAATCGGTGGAATCCAAAGCGGGTGAACGGGTGATATTCGGGGCTTCGCGGTGGCTGGATGCAAAACTGCCAGTGGCGAGCAAGCTCGCGCAGAGGGTGCCGATAACGGCCGATAAGTAATTATGTTTCATCGTTGACTCCTTGGGTTTATGTGACTAACACAACACCAAACGGCTCAACCTGGGTTTTGGATTCAACTTTTTATGATTATTTTTCAATTACGTGAAAATAGTTTTTTACAGGCATAAAAAACCCCGCACAGTGCGGGGGTTAGGAGGAGCGTGAGGGGCAAACAAATAAGCAAACTACTTTTTTTTGGCTTTGATTACTTTCGTTGTAGGAGGTAAAAAATTTGCCCCGGTAATAACTGATTTGCCAGTCTTCTGCTCCAGCGAAGTGCGCGCCTGTTTGGCAATACCACCACCCTGGGTCGCAGCGGCTTTGTTTTCATCCATGCCGGTGGCGTCTTCTGCTTCTGCAATTTGACGGGTAGATAGTTCCGCCAACGCGGTAAAAATCAATTCAGCTTCGCTCATATGGTCGCGTAGGTTTTGGCTCTCAAGACCTTTTAACGACTTATGCTCTTTGACACTGACATCAGCCCACTCGCGGTGAATGATATTTGTCAAGATGGCAAATTCATCGCCTTTGCTGATGCCATGAGTCGCCCAATAATCTGTGAGTTTATTGCGTGTCTCCTGTCCTGTCATACGCTGTTGAATCCACTTTTCGCTGCGTCCCTGCTGCTGCCAGGTTTCACGGGCGCGATTCAGCGAAAGGCTTGGATCCGACATTTCTTGCATACGCTCATAGCCGACCTTGGCCAACCAGAGTTTGATAGGTTCAGCTTTAGGGCTAGGCACGGATTGCACAAGACGTAAGAGAGTCTGTGCGGTTGCTGCGTCCGTTAAACGCTGCTTGCCGTCGGCGGCGGGCATTTTCAACTGGTGACAATCTGTCACCAGTTGACTGCCTTCCGTCACCAATCGCTCTTTGAGTTTGTTCCAATATTTACGCGCGGCTTGGTAATCGACCTGTTGGGTCAACACCTGCACCACATCAATCACCGAGAACCACCAGGTTTCGGTTGCTTCGTCGTAAACGCGACGAATAGGTTTTCCATCAAATTCTGTCGGTAAGATCTTCATCTCTTAACATCCTGTAAATTGTTGTTAGCTTATCGAGATACTGTCCGGTTGATGATGCAAGATCACTGACAGGACAGATCAAGAGTCTAACTTTTTATCCCTGCAAAAACACTTACATCGCCACCAATTCCGCCGTGTACAACACGGTTGTCGGTTGGCCAGTGGGCGATCCGCCCAGCGGTTCCAGACTCACCGCGAGGGCCGCCACTTGCACCTGATCAAACAACACCGAGCGTGGCAAACTCAGCTTGCCTTGTTTGGGTAACAGACCCAGCGAGATCGGTGGGCGACCATCGGCGGCAACCATCCACAATTCGTAGTCCTGATTATCCAGTGCTTTAAATTTGTCGGTGGCGGTAACCAGCAGTTGATCTTCACGCAATTCGATCAGCCAAAGCGCCTGGGCTTTTTCGCTTTGTACCACGGCAATTTGACCGGGCAACAAGGGTTCGACCGGTTGCAGATTGACGAGCAGTACTGCCATCAGGATCGCGGCGGCAGCTGACAATCCGGCGAGCCATTGCAGAGCGCGCGGTTTGCGCTGCGGCAAGCTCACCACGTTAGATGATGTAACGGGTGGCACTGTGGTGAAACCTAACCGGGCTTGGATTCGCTCCCAGACTTCCGGCGCTGGCTGAACATCTGGCAGCGCTGTGCCTAACTCGTTCAGGCGGCTTTCCCAGCGCCAGAGGGTATGGCGCATACTGTTGTGCTGCATCAACAGCCGCTGGAAACGGATCCGTGCGGGGCCATGCAAACTGCCCAATACGTATTCGGAAGACAGTGCGTTTTGGCGCTCTTCGGTTAAATAATTCATGATTCAAGACACCTCTTTAAACGTTCCAGACCACGGCGAATCCAGGTTTTGATGGTACCCAAGGGTGTTTCCATCTGATCGCACACTTCCATATGCGTTAGGCCGCGAAAATAGGCCATTTCTATTGCCTGGCGCTGTCCCTCATCAAGCCGGTCCATACAGCGGTCGATGCGCACGCGGTCGCGCTGTTCATACAATTCCTGTTCCGGGGACTGCTCATCGAGCGCCTCTTCCAAACCCTCGTCGCCCGTTTCTCGGCGGCTCTTGGTTGCACGCAGCATATCGAGTGCCCGATAGCGGACGATACTTATCATCCAGGTAAGCACAGTGCCCTTCTCATGTTGGTAATCACCAGCGTTGTGCCAGATACGCACAAACGCTTCTTGCACGGCCTCTTCCGCCAAATCGCGGCGCCGCAACATTTGCAGGCTGATCGCGTAGAGCTTGCCCGCCGTCTGGCGATACAAATCGGCAAATGCTAACCGGTCGCCCTGCGCGGTGGCGCTGAGCAGATGGAGAAAATCGTGATTCGGATCCATAGGAATTCTCGTTGTTATGGTTGCTTTTGCAGCCCCTGCGCTCCGACAGAATTGGGCCGATTCGAGTGCTATACGGGCGATGACGGGTTTTGGATTCAGATTTCAGATAAAACTTTACTGGTTGCCAAATTAGCCAACCGGTAAGAGGAGATTAGTCTAGAAAAAGACTCGGATAGACATTAATGGGAGAAAGTTGACTCGTAGGTTCGTAACAGCTCAACCACTTCCACTTTGTAGGATTTATACCAGCGCGACTTTCCCTGTTGCTGCGCCCGCAGGTGGTCGGAATTTTGTTTCCAAAGCTTGATATGGTCGAGGCTCGGCCAATAGGAAATCGCTATTTCACGACTCCCTTCGGTAGTCGCGACAAAATTGACGCAGCCGTAATGTGTCATCGCCAACTCGCGCATCTGTTTGGCAGTTGCAAAATACTCGTCGTCGAGCTGGGCGATTTCAGCGTGGAAAATTACGGCGTACATGGGCACTCCGGTATTACCAATAACCCAGCACCAATTGCGGGTATACGCCGACAAGATTGGCGAGTCGCGCAATTAACATATCCACAATTTTTAACCCCAATAAAATAATAATCGGCGATATATCCAGCACCCCGCCCAGTGGCGGAATCACTTTACGGATGGGCGCCGCAAGTGGATCGATAATTTGATTGGCGAGGGTGAGCAGTGGGTGATGGCTCATAGGCGCGACAAAACTGCCAATAATGCTGATGATCATGCACCAGAAAAATATGCTGGAAATAATAGTGAGCGCGCCGATGATGCCCCACAGGATCAGTGGCAGCGGATTCAGGATCAGCCCCGGAGCGCCCATAATGGTGGACAGAATTGCCGTAGCCAACAATTGCACCAGGATAATTAACACCACAGAGGCCGTATCAATCCCCAACACACTGGGAATAAATTTGCGCAGCGGTTTTAACAGCGGCATGGTGATTTTGACAATCGCTTGCGAAACGGGATTATAAAAATCGGCGCGCACCAATTGCAGTAAAAAACGCAAAATCACAATCACCAGAAACAGCGACATCAAGCTATAAACAATCAGATGCAAAATATTGGCGAACATGAAAATCTCCGGTGATAGTTTTCAATAAAAAGTTGAGCGCAAAAAAAGATTACTTGCCTAACAGCTCGGACAATTCCACGGCGCGGCTGGAACAAGCGGTCATGGCTTTTAATACGCTTGCACGCAAATTGTCTTGTTCAAATGACAGAATGGCTTGCTCTGTGGTGCCTTTGGGTGAGGTAACGCGACGGCGCAATTCAGCCACATCAAACTCACTATCTTTGGCGAGCATGGCGGCGCCCAGTGCAGTTTGCAAGGTCAACTCGGCGGCGCACTCACGAGTTAACCCCAATTCAACACCCGCATCGATCATCGCTTCCATCAATAAAAAGAAATAAGCAGGGCCGGAACCGGAAACAGCGGTGACTGGATTTAATAAAGCTTCATCATCCAACCACTGCACAATGCCCACTGCACCGAGAATCGAATTAGCGGCCGATTTTTGTTCGTCACTCACCAGTGCATTTGCATATAAACCACTGGCACCAGCGCGCAATTGTGATGGCGTATTAGGCATACAACGGACGATGGCCTGATCCTCACCCAACCAACTCGCGATACTCGCCGTGGTAATACCCGCCGCGACCGAAATAATCAGCGGTTTATGCGTCAGGGATCCGCGCAAACCGAGCGCAACTTCTTTCAGCATTTGCGGTTTCACCCCGAGCACAATCACATCGGCATGAGCGGCAGTTGCGGCATTGTCGGTACTGACCGCAATACCGAATTCTTCCGCCACTTTATTGAGTGTTTCCTTGCGCGGGCCAGCGGCGCTGATCTGCGCACGGGTAAAACCTTCGGCCAACAGGCCACCGATAATCGCCTTGGCCATATTGCCTGCGCCGATAAATGCAATCCTGGATGTTTTCACAGTAAACCCTTAAGGTTAAAAAATTATTGTCCCGCACTCGCTTTAGGGCGAGCGCCAAAAATATCCGTACCAACACGCACAAAGGTCGCACCTTCGGCGATCGCCGCTTCCATATCGCCCGACATGCCCATGGACAGGCAATCAAGCCCATAACCCTGCAGGTTTAACGATTCGAGTGCGCGGTGCAATTTAGCAAAAGCGGCGCGCTGCTGCGCGGGATTGTTGGTCGCGGCGGGTATTGCCATCAGCCCGCGCAAACGTAGGCGCGGCAATTGGCTGATCGCTGCGACTAAAACCGGTAATTCCGCAAGGCTGACACCTGACTTGGTGGTTTCATCGTCTATATTTACTTGCACACAGATATTCAGTGGCGGCAGCTCTGGCGGGCGCTGTTCACTCAAGCGCTGGGCGATTTTCAGGCGATCGACCGAGTGTACCCAGCTAAAGTGCGCCGCTATCGGGCGGGTTTTGTTGGATTGGATCGGGCCGATAAAGTGCCATTCAATATCTTTCAGATCGGCCAGTTGAACTTGTTTGTCGAGCGCTTCCTGCAGGTAGTTTTCACCAAAGGCGCGCTGCCCCCAGGCATAGGCATTGGCCAAGGCCTGTGCAGCTTGGGTTTTACTCACAGCGATCAACTGCACAGTTTGCGGATTTCGTCCGGCGGCTGTGGCGGCTTGGTGAATTCGTGCGGTGACTTTCGCGAGCTGGTCGTCTATCTTGTGCATATCCCGTTTTCTTAAAAGTTACTGAAATTGCCCACAAAGGTCTGCACTGCAGACAAATAACAAAAGGTTGCTCTGATGGATATCACCGAACTCCTGGCCTTCAGCGCCAAACAAGGCGCATCTGACTTGCATCTCTCGGCGGGTCTGCCACCGATGATCCGCGTGGATGGCGACGTACGCCGCATCAACCTGCCGCCCATGGAGCACAAGCAGGTGCATGGCTTGATCTACGACATTATGAATGACAAGCAGCGCAAGGACTATGAAGAATTCCTGGAAACCGACTTTTCATTTGAAGTGCCGGGTGTGGCGCGCTTTCGCGTTAACGCTTTTAACCAGAACCGCGGTGCCGGTGCCGTGTTCCGTACCATTCCCTCCAAGGTACTGACCATGGAAGAGTTGGGCATGGGCAATGTGTTCCGCGATATCTGCGCCGTACCGCGCGGCCTGGTGCTGGTGACCGGACCGACCGGTTCAGGAAAATCCACCACCCTGGCGGCCATGATCGACTACATCAATGACAACAAATACGAACACGTACTCACCATCGAAGACCCCATTGAATTCGTACACGAATCCAAAAAATGCCTGATCAACCAGCGCGAAGTCCACCGCGATACTCACGGTTTTAACGAAGCATTGCGCTCGGCGCTGCGTGAAGACCCGGACATTATTCTCGTCGGTGAGATGCGCGATTTGGAAACCATCCGCCTCGCACTGACCGCCGCAGAAACTGGCCACTTGGTATTCGGCACACTGCATACCACATCAGCGGCTAAAACCATCGACCGTATCGTGGACGTATTCCCGGCAAATGAAAAATCCATGGTGCGTTCAATGTTGTCGGAATCCTTACAAGCGGTAATTTCACAAACCTTGATGAAGAAAAACGGCGGCGGCCGCGTGGCGGCGCACGAAATTATGCGCGGTACTTCGGCGATCCGTAACCTGATCCGCGAAGACAAGGTCGCGCAAATGTATTCGGCAATCCAAACCGGTGCGTCGCTCGGCATGCAGACCATGGACCAGTGTCTGGCCGATCTGGTCTCGCGCCGTATCATCAGCCGCGAAGCCGCCAAAGGCAAAGCCAAATTTCCGGAGAACTTCTAATAAAAAATCCCCGGGGAATTATTTGTTATAGATCTCTGGAAATTTTTAATTCTGTTCCCTATTTGCAGCACAACGTTTCAATAATTTTTAAGGTGCATTGTTATGGATTTTGATCGGTTATTATCTTTGATGGTAGAGAAGGGCGCGTCGGATTTATTTATCACCGCCGGTGTGCCACCTTCGATCAAAGTCCACGGCAAAGTGGTGCCCGTCACTGCTACACCGCTAGCGCCGGAAAAAGCGCGCGAGCTGGTGCTGAGTGTGATGAATGAAAAACAGCGCGCGGAATTTATCGAAAAGAAAGAACTGAATTTTGCGGTGAGCGCGCGTGGTATTGGCCGCTTCCGTGCCAGTGCGTTTTACCAGCGCAATTTGGCGGGCATGGTATTGCGACGTATTGAAACCAAAATCCCTGCACCCGATGAATTAGGACTGCCGGAAATCATCAAAGAATTGGCCATGACCAAACGTGGTCTGATTATTTTTGTGGGCGCGACCGGTACCGGTAAATCCACATCGCTCGCCGCCATGATTGGCCATCGCAACCAAAATTCCAAAGGTCATATTATTTCGATTGAAGACCCGATTGAATTTATCCACCAACACCAGGGTTGCATTATTACCCAGCGCGAAGTAGGTATTGATACTGAGTCCTTCGAAGTAGCGCTGAAAAATACCTTGCGACAAGCACCTGATGTCATTTTGATTGGTGAGGTGCGCTCGCGCGAAACCATGGACCACGCGATAGCATTTGCGGAAACCGGCCACCTGTGTCTGTGTACATTGCACGCCAACAACGCCAACCAGGCACTCGACCGCATCATTCACTTCTTCCCTGCCGATCGCCACCGCCAATTGTGGATGGATTTGTCGCTCAACCTGAAAGCGATTGTCGCGCAGCAATTAATTCCGACACCCGACGGCAACGGCCGCCGCGCTTGTCTGGAAATTATGATCAACACCCCGCTGGCGCAGGATTTAATCCGCAAAGGCGAAGTGTCGGATTTGAAAGAGTTGATGAAGCGTTCAACCGAACTCGGAATGCAAACATTCGATCAGGCACTTTATGCGCTTTACGACAATGGCGAGATCACCTATGAAGATGCACTGTTACACGCCGACTCACCCAACGACTTGCGTTTGATGATCAAACTCGGTTCTGAAACCGATGCAAATTATTTATCCCATGCAGCAGATAGTTTGTCGATCCAAAGTGATGAGCACAACAATCGCGGCAAGATGTTTTAAAATACCAAACATCATCTCCATAAAAAATGCCGGGTCATTCCCGGCATTTTTTATTGTTAGACCTGAATGGGGTCAAGGTTGGTTTTGTTTCAACCAACTTTCCAAAATCAGTCGCGCAGCAATAGAATCAACCGGATTATGTTTATAATCACGCGAACCACCTCGCTCCATCACTTCACTTTTTGCTTCAAAACTGCTCAGACGTTCATCCACCAGTTCCACTTTTACGCCAAAGCGGCCGTGCAAGCGGTTGGCAAATTTGCGCGCACGCGCGCTGAGTTCACTTTCACTGTCGTCCATATTGAGTGGCAAACCCACCAATACCAAATCAGGCTGCCATTCCTTCAATAATTTTTCAATTTGGTTCCAATCGGGAATCCCATCTTTGGCTTTTAACGGCGCTTGGGAATTAGCGGAGCGGGTAATGGTTTGGCCGGAGGCGACACCAATATTTTTAGTGCCGTAATCAAAGGCAAGCAAGGTTTTAATCATAATTATTCAGACAAGCTCAAGCGCGCAGGGCCTGAAAGCTCAGGCGTGACCAGCAGTACTGGAAATTAAATTGACATCAATACCCAGAGTTTGCGCCGCTGACGTCCAGCGCTCTTCAAAAGGGGTGTTGAAAATAATGTCTTTATCGGCCGGCACTGTGAGCCAGCTGTTTGCTGCAATTTCCGCCTCCAACTGACCTTCACCCCAACCGGCATAACCGAGCGCAATCAAACATTGCTTGGGGCCGCGGCCTGCGGCAAGAGCGGTAATAATATCGCGCGAGGCGGTGAGGCTGATGTCGGGTGATATTTCCAGCGTCGATTGCCATTTGGCCTCATTGCTATGGAGCACAAAACCGCGCTCAGGCTGCACCGGCCCACCACTCATTACAATCTGATCGCCTTGGTCAGAGAGGTCATCAAGATCCATCTGCGAAAAAATTTCTTTGAGCAGCATAGGTGTGGCGGTATTGATAACCACCCCCATAGCACCTTTGTCACTGTGCTCACAAATGTAAGTCACTGTGTGGGCAAAGGATGAATCATTCAAACCCGGCATAGCGATAAGAAAATGGTCGCGCAAACTGCCTGGGGTAAGTTCATCGTAACTTGTAGTCAATGTGCTTTTTTCGTTCATGGATTCAGTATGAGGCCTAACAAAGGTAAAACAAGCAGGGGCGGCAAATTTATTGGTTGCTGATCAATTGGCCGACGTGGTGATAGTGGAACCTTGGCCGGTGATTTCAAAATTCCAGGTGCGGATAATCTGCAAGCGGTCGGCCTGTTTGCGTATCTCGGGAGGGAAGCTTGCGAAGGGTGATGAAAGACGCACGATTTGGCGCGCGGCATCATCGAGTATGCGCTGGCCGGACGATTGCAGAACTTTGATTTCGTAGATAGTGCCATCGGGGTTGATCACTACCGACAAGCGCAAGTGGCCGGTGATGTGGCGACTCAATGCTTCTTTGGGATAATTGCGGTTGCCCACTTGTTCGATCTTGGTGCCCCACTCGTGCAAGTATTTGGCATCAAACGATTCCTTGGTGGACACCGACGTGAGCGTCCGCACACGTGGGCGCTTGGCATACTCCTGCCGCTGTTTATCCAACTTGGCTTGCAGGCTGGCAATTTCTGTGGAATCCAGCGGCTGGTCTTCCATCAAACCGTCTAGTGCCTCGCGCTCTTCGCGCTCATCAGGGTTCAGTTTGAGCTGGGTAGTCTGGGTGCTTTTGGCAGTAGTCGAAAGCAGTTGCTGCTCTTTAATCTTTTTTGTGGAAGCCGCCTGTTGCTGCGGTACCGGGTTTACCTCGCGCACCTGGGTATCGGCGAACTCCGCTTGACGCTCGGTGGTGAGTTGCTTGGCTTCATCGAGGGTGCCACTCGCCTCCTGGTTGTGTTGGGCGAGGAAGTCAGCGTTGTCCGGTGCTTTCAGCGATTTATGTGTCGCGAGTGTGATCTCGATCGTCTGTGAAGTATTACTGTGATCAGGTAGCTTGAAACTAAAGCCCAGGATTAAAAAGGCGTGCAAAGCTATGGCCAGAAAAAAGGTAAAGCTCAGGCGATCACCGGTATCGACCGGCGGCACGGCGAGACTTTCTTCTTCCAAGGCAACGGCCTGATTCATTCGATCTACTCTGGTATTGGGAAATGCAGCATTGTCTTAGCTGATTACTGCGCCGCTAATTTACGCTCTATGGCGTCGATAAGCCGTGACCCAATTCCCGTGTTATAGGCCTTGTCGATTTCGCGCGCGCAGGTGGGGCTGGTAACGTTAATCTCAGTCAGGTAGTTGCCGATGACATCAAGACCGACAAATAACAGACCCTTGGTTTTCAGCGTGGGTGCCACCTGCTCGACAATCCAGTAATCCTGATCGGTGAGCGGTTGCGCAACTCCCGTCCCGCCCGCCGCCAGATTCCCGCGCGTCTCACCCTGCGCAGGAATGCGCGCGAGGCAGTAGGGAACCGGTTCGCCGTCCACCACCAAAATGCGCTTGTCGCCCTCAGTGATTTCCGGGATATAGCGCTGCGCCATAATCGTCTGGGCACCAAATTCGGTGAGGGTTTCCAAAATGACGCCGACATTGGGGTCGTCCTGACGGCAGCGGAAAATACGGCTGCCGCCCATGCCATCGAGCGGTTTAAAAATCACATCGCCATGGCTGCGGTGAAAGTCGCGCAGGCGCAGCATATCGCGGCTGACCAACACTGGCGGGCAGCACTGCGGAAATTGGGTCGCAAAGATTTTTTCATTGCAGTCGCGCAGGCTGCGCGGATCATTGACCACCAGCGCACCCTGATTCTGGGCCGCCTCGAGGATGTAGGTACTATAGATATACTCGTTATCAAAGGGCGGGTCTTTGCGCATGATGATCACATCCAGATCACCCAGTTTTTTATCCTCATGCAAACCCAGCTCAAACCAACTATCACCATTGTCGGCAACAAACAGGTTGCGCGTATTCGCGCGCGCTTCGCCTTGCAGGAGGTAGAGATCACTCTGCTCCATATAATGCAGATCCCAACCGCGCTCTTGCGCCGCCAACAATAGCGCCAGCGTCGTGTCTTTATAGAATTTGATATCTGCGATAGGGTCCATTACCACGCCGAGAGAGATAGCCATAAACCTTACTCTTATAAATAATACAAACTGTGTATTATTAGGATGTATAAATATTTTTGCCGGGACACACAGGGCGGGCTAAAGTTAAGTCCTGAAGGCAATTAAAGCAAGATTATTACAGACAGATTAAAGCGATCTAAAAAAACAAAAAACTGTATGGATTGCTCATATATTCAACTAGTTATGGCGCAACCTTAAAAACTGTGTTAAAAGTTCATTTTTCATTGGTGGCGTTATTTTGACGCCCGTTTTAATGGATGAGCGTTATATAACCTATTCGCTCAACCAAGTTTCATCAATCAACGTGTATATCTGGCAGCGGCAGCAACTACTGCAGCAATAACAAAAGGCAAGGTCAGAGTATGGAAGTAACTTACGAAAGCCTCAAAGTGATGGTTATCGACGATAGCAAGACCATCCGGCGCACGGCTGAAACACTGCTCAAAAAAGCGGGCTGTATGGTGATTACCGCCACCGACGGTTTTGATGCCCTGGCGAAAATTGCCGATACCCGCCCCGACATTATTTTTGTGGACATTATGATGCCGCGTCTCGATGGCTATCAAACCTGTGCCCTGATCAAAAATAACAGCGAATTCAAGACCACCCCGGTCATTATGTTATCCAGTAAAGACGGCCTGTTCGACAAAGCCAAAGGGCGTATTGTCGGTTCCGACCAATATCTCACCAAACCTTTTAGCAAAAGCGAGTTACTCGGCGCAATAGAAGCGCACGTCAAACATCTCAAGGCATCTTGATAGATTGAGCGTTTGATTAAGAAGAGTACCGGGCTTAAGCCTATTTGTTTTTTGACTATTACTCGCGCGTCAACTGCGCACTTTGTATCAGCACAGTAATAGTCTGGATGAACTTCCAAAGGACTGTTTAACATTCGCCGCATTGCCTGCGGAACAATTATTCGTTTTTTTGGAGCATTTATGGCCAGAGTATTGATTATTGACGACTCACCCACCGAGACCTACAAACTCACCAGCATGCTGGAAAAGAACGGCCATGTAGTCATGACCGCTGACAATGGTGAAGCCGGTATTGTGATGGCGCAAAAAGAATTGCCCGATGTAGTCCTGATGGATGTGGTTATGCCCGGCCTCAACGGCTTCCAAGCAACTCGTCAATTATCAAAAACCCCTGAGACGGCGCATATTCCAGTCATTATTGTGACCACCAAAGACCAGCAAACCGACCGTGTCTGGGGTATGCGTCAGGGTGCCAAAGCCTATCTGTCCAAACCTATTACCCAGGAAGTATTGATGGCGGCAATGGCCGAGGTATTGCGCTAATCGAAGGATAAGCTCATCAACTGCATGGATGATTGATAGACAATAACAACAAGTATCAGCACCGACCATTCAGTAAAACGGCCTCATGGGTCGACCCCGGGTGTTGGTACACGACAGTTACGGATAGATTTATGTCAGAACCACAGGCCGCCTTTCAGGCCCTGCTCACATTAGCCCAGCGCAGCCGCGCAGCGGCACGCGGTCTGCCTGCACAGGCCGATATACGCCCCCACTGGAGCGGTATCGGCTTTGCGCTTATGGGCAGCTATTTTGTCGTGCCTATTGGTGAAATTTCGGAAATGCTGGAAGTCCCCAACCACACTCATTTGCCCGGTGTACAACCCTGGGTGAAAGGGGTCGCCAACGTACGTGGCCGGCTGTTACCACTATTTGATCTGGCAATGTTTTTTGGCGACCGCCTCACTGGAACGCGCAAACACCGCCGGGTATTAATTCTGGAAACTGAAACACTTTATTCCGGCCTTATCGTCGATCAGGTTTTCGGTATGCAGCACTTTCCCATGGATGAATACAGCGAGCAGGCCGGAGCCGTAGCAAGTTCTATTTTGCCGTTTGTGACCGGCAGTTACCCGCAGGGGGGCGAGCGCTGGTCGCTGTTCCGGCCGGCGCTGCTGGCGGAAGATCCGCGTTTTACCAACGCGGCAAAAACCTGATTTATAGATATGCAATAACAGTTCAACCCAAACGTTAGATTGAGAGTCAAATTGAAGCTTGCTGCCTCGTGCAAAAAGCGCAGTGGATAGAAAAAATAAAACCGAACGCTGGTTAGGAGTGCTTAGATGAAAACTGATTCAAAGATTGCCACCTTCAAGGCAAAACCGACGACTGTTATCGCTTCGGTCTTGCTGGTGGCTTCATTTGCTGCCGCGATGGTGTTGCTGTTCCTGATTAACCAGGGTAAGAGCAATGACCAGCGATATCTGCAACAGGCCGCTGACTTGCGTGCGCAAGCCTACCGCCTGACATCCCTATCGCGTGACGCAACCTCAGGCGATGAAAAAGCCTTTGGTGAATTGACCGGCGTGGTAGAGAGCATGGGCAGTACATGGGATATGTTGCGCGCTAGCGACGAGCGCACCCGTGCATCGCTCAGTGCAGAATTCGACAGCTTCGGCGCCATCTGGAACCGGGTAAAAACCAACGCCCAAGCGATTGCGACCAACAAAGACCTGATCGTATCGCTCAATAACGTAGGTAACACCCTGAACGACAACCTGCCTACCCTGCAGACTGAACACAACAACATCGTGGATATCCTGCTTGAATCCGGCGCTCCTGCCGACCAAGCGATCCAAGCCCAGCTGCTCTCCTGGCGCGCCGAGCGTATCGGTCGTAACGTGGATAAAATGCTGCGCGGTGATACCGACTCCGGCGATGCCGCCGACCAATTCAACCGCGACGCCAACTTCTACGCGCGCGTACTGACCGCTATGAAAGACGGCGACCCGGCACTGCGTATTACCCGTGTATCTGACGCACAAGCGCGCGCCAGTCTTGACCAGATCACCACCCTGTTTGAAGGCGTAAACAAATCGATCCAGGAGATGGTTGAAGGTTCTACCACCCTGACTCGCGCCCGTCAGGCATCTGATGCATTGCTGAACGACACCCCACAACTGCTACAAGGTCTGGCCGCCATCTCCGATAAAATTGCCGGGCAAGCAGACAGCCGTCCGTTCATCAACAATATGACTGTTATTGTGCTCGCCGCTATTACTCTCGGCTCTTTGTTCTTTCTGGGCTTTAACCAGTATATGGGCGCACGTAAACGCGCGGATGAAACTGCGGATACCAACGAGCGTAACCAAACCGCAATTTTGCGTCTCCTCGATGAACTGGCTGACCTCGCGGACGGTGACTTGACCACGACCGCAACCGTAACCGAGGACTTTACCGGTGCGATCGCTGACTCTATTAACTTCACCATCGACCAGCTGCGTATCCTGGTTGCGCGAATCAACGAAACTGCGGTTAACGTATCGGCCGCTGCGCAGGAAACCCAGCAAACTGCATTGCACCTCGCCGAAGCTTCTGAACACCAGGCACAAGAAATCGCCGGTGCATCCGCCGCGGTAAACGAAATGGCGGTGACGATTGACCAGGTATCTGCAAACGCCGCCGAATCGGCAGCGGTAGCGGAGCGCGCGGTATCGATCGCGGGCAACGGTGCGAAAGTGGTACAGAACACCATCCACGGGATGGATACCATCCGCGAACAGATTCAAGATACTTCCAAACGTATTAAACGCCTCGGTGAATCGTCACAAGAGATCGGTGATATCGTAAGTTTGATTAACGACATTGCGGACCAAACCAACATCCTCGCACTTAACGCGGCAATTCAAGCATCGATGGCCGGTGACGCGGGCCGCGGGTTCGCGGTGGTGGCGGACGAAGTTCAACGCCTTGCGGAACGTTCCGCAGCCGCAACCAAGCAGATCGAAGCGCTGGTAAAAACCATTCAGAACGATACCAACGAAGCGGTAATTTCGATGGAACAAACCACCTCTGAAGTGGTGCGCGGTGCACGCCTCGCACAGGATGCGGGTGTGGCACTGGAAGAAATTGAAAACGTATCATCAAGCTTGGCGGAATTGATCCAGAACATTTCCAACGCCGCGCGCCAACAAGCATCGTCTGCGGGTCACATCTCCAACACGATGAATGTTATTCAAGAGATTACTACCCAAACCTCCGCCGGTACCTCTGCTACCGCGCAATCGATTGGTAACCTCGCCGAAATGGCACTCGACCTGCGTGAATCTGTGGCTGGTTTCAAACTGCCAGAAGAAGATATGTCGGAAGGCCGCGCCAGCGCGGCACGTAAAGCTATGGCCACTACCCCGGCTATGGATTTCGATAGCAATGCCGAAGTAATCGATCTGGACGACGAACTGTTGCCCGACGACGACATCTTCGCCACTTCAAAAGCCTGATAAACAAGCGATGCCAGCCCCCGCTGGCATCGCAGCCAGTAACTTACGAAAGTAATTTACAGATAGTACCTATATAGATAGTACCTATGGCCTGGTCACTGCGCACATTACCTACACTCACCGAAGACCAGTTTCTCCAATGGGGCAAGCTGCTGGAAGAGCGCACGGGTATCCAGTTGGTTTTTCAACAGAAAGCGTGGCTGGAGTCGCAGATGACCTCGCGCATGCGCGACCATGGCCATGAAGATTACAACGCCTATTTCGATTTTGTTTCCAAGGAAACAATAGAAGCGAAACTGGAATGGTCGCGTTTGATTGACCGCATCGCGGTGAAAGAAACCAGCTTTTTCCGCCACCGCGAATCCATCGAATATGTGCGCAATTATCTGCAGCAAAAAATTAACAATCAGGCGCTGAACAACAGCTTTGATATATGGAGCCTGGGCTGTGCCACCGGTGAAGAGGCCTACTCGCTGGCGATGGTGGTGAACGACTGCTTTGAGTTGGCAGCTATTAGCCCCTACTACGGCATTACCGCTATGGACATCAGCTCGTCGGCGCTGGCGGCCGGTCGCAAGGGCCGCTATGGCAAACGCCGGGTCGAACAGGTAAAACCAGACGAAGCCAAACGCTATCTGCAACTCTGTACCGATGGCAGCTATGAAGTGGTAAATAAACTACGCGACCGAGTGTGTTTTACCCACACCAATATTATCCACGCGCGCCAGCTACCGGTAGTGCAAGTGGATGTGATTTTCTGCCAAAACCTGTTGGTGTATTTCCGCCGCTGGCTGCGCCGCGATGTACTGAATGCCCTGGTCGAGCGCCTAAAACCGGGCGGTTTGTTGGTTGTCGGCCTCGGCGAAGTAGTGGACTGGGAACACCCCGAAATGCAGCGCACGGGCGATGATCACGTGCAGGCCTACGTTCGTGAAGAACGATAAAAAATTCGCACCGAGCG
Organism: Cellvibrio fibrivorans; assembly: GCF_031457055.1. Classification (NCBI taxonomy): domain Bacteria; kingdom Pseudomonadati; phylum Pseudomonadota; class Gammaproteobacteria; order Cellvibrionales; family Cellvibrionaceae; genus Cellvibrio; species Cellvibrio fibrivorans. Next base: position 952,992 of record NZ_JAVDVX010000001.1, read on the forward strand.
AGAATAACGAGAGGAAAGTTCTGCATGGCAGATAATCGCAATTTTGCCGCGTTGGATTGGTTGATCCATGAGATCAGTGAGACGCTGAAAGAAGCGCGCCAAGCCCTTGAAAGCTATGTTGAGAATCCTAAAGATGCCGCGCGCATCCGCTTTTGCCTGACCCATATCCATCAGGTTCACGGCAGCCTGCAAATGGTGGAGTTCTATGGCGCCGCCATGCTCGCCAGCGAAATGGAACAGCTGACTCAGGCGATGATCGCCAATAGCGTCGCCAACAGCAGTGAAGCGCAAGAAGTCCTGATGCGCGCCATCCTGCAATTCCCACTTTATCTCGATCAAGTCAAAGCCACCCGCAAAGACAATCCGCTGGTGGTCTTGCCGCTGCTCAACGACCTGCGCGCCGTGCGTGGCGAAAGCCTGCTCACCGATACCAAACTCTTTGTACCCAACCTGACGCCGGCCAAAAAAGTATCCGGCGCACGCCTGCCCGTCACTAACGATAATGTGCAATTCCAGGCCATGGTGCTCAAACTGCGCCAGATGTACCAGTACGCCGCCTCGGGTTTTATCCGCGGTGTCAACCCGGAGGAAAATCTCGCCTATCTGCAAAAAGCGTTTTCGCGCCTGCAAAAACTCACTCACGGCACTGCGCGCTTTGCGCTCTGGGATATCTCGCTGGCACTGGTTGAAGCGATTGAAATCGATGCGATTGAAATCAGCGTCGCGGTCAAAAACCTGCTACGCCAGCTGGATAAAGAGATCAAGGTTCTCGCCGTTCACGGCACCAAGGCACTCAACAGTTTCACCAACGATGAGCTGATCAAAAACCTGCTCTATTACGTTGCGCGCGCGGGCAAACACGCCCCCGGCTTTCCGCCCAACTCGCAGTTGCAGCGCGTCTATGAAAACTACCATCTTGAAGAGGCGCTGCTGGAAGGCAAAGAGAGCGGCGAAGAAGCGCAAAACATGCTCTCGGTGCCCGATGCCGAAGCCATGCGCTCGGTGGTAGGTGCGCTCAAAGAAGAACTTAATCTGATCAAAAATAGCCTGGATATCTGCCTCGCCGGCGGCGATACCCAGTCGGCACTGGGCGATGCTTTGCCCATCGTCAAACGGGTCGCCGATACTTTGGCGGTACTTGGCTTGGGCGACCTGCGCAAGCGCGTACTGGAACAGGGCGCCGCGCTGGATTTGGTAGTCGAATCCAGCAGCCAACTCAGCGACGAACAATTACTTGCAGTCGCCAGTCAGCTGATTGCGGTTGAAAACTCCCTCGATAGTTTGGCCGAAATGGGTGGGCAAGACGCGGGCGGTGAAGACTCGGATATCACCCTCACGCGTGCCAAAGAGTCTGTGCTGCGCGAATCGCGCAACGGCCTTGAGCACGCCAAAGACGCAATCATCGAATACATCGCCTCCCAGTGGAACCGCCAACATCTGCAAAGTGTGCCTACCACCCTGCGCGAAATCCGCGGTGGTCTGGAGATAATGCCATTGCCGCGCCCAGCGCGAATTCTGGGTGCCTGCGCCCGGTTTATTGAAGAGCAACTGCTGCAACAGGATTCCACCCCGCAATGGACCACATTGGATACGCTGGCCGATGCCATTACCAGCGTTGAGTACTATCTGGAGCGTCTGAGTAGCGGCGGCCGCAAAGAAGAAAACGACCTGCTGCTGAGCGTGGCAGAAGAAAGTGTTGCCAGCCTTGGTTACGCTGTTGCCAAAACCAGTAAATCTACCAGCGACGCAGTGCCTGCCCAGGCCACCAACTATGCCGATGCTAATCTGACCGAGCCGGAAATCACTGAAGAGAATGGTGCTGCCGAACAATTGGCCGCCGCTTATCAAGAAGTGATTGAACCGGAAACTCCGATTGCAGATGAATTCGCCCATCTCTCTGCCCTTTACGCTGAGGTCCAAACACCGGTAGCTGATCCGGCTCCCGTACTAACCACTGACACCGTGATTAGCGAAACTGAGGCTGAACTCCCGGCGGCTGAGGTGGAAGAGATCACCATCGCAGAAGCTATTGCGGAGCTTGATGAAAGCGATGAAGAAGACACAGCAGAAGCAGTCAATGAACCGGAAAGCAATCTCGTCGCCACCAGCAATGCCCCGGTAATTCAGCGCGACGATGAAGACATCGACGACGAAATCATCGAGATTTTTATCGAAGAGGCCACCGAAGTTACCGAGACCATTGGCGAATACTTCCCGCAGTGGGCGCAGAATTTTGAAAACAAGGAAGCGCTGACCGAATTCCGCCGCGCGTTCCATACTTTGAAAGGCAGCGGCCGCATGGTCGGCGCCAATGAGATCGGCGAGCTGGCCTGGTCGATCGAAAACATGCTCAACCGCGTGATCGACCGCACTATAGTCGCCGGCGCCGTACACATCCATATCATTGAAAAAGTACGCCAATTGCTGCCGGATATGATCGCCGCCTTCCGCGACAATCAACCCAATCCCCATGCACAATTGGCCGAAACCTATCGCCAACAGGCGGTCTCTCTCTCCCAAGGTGTCACCCCGGACGAACTGCTCGCCGAACTGGGCGATAGCCCTGCTCCTGTATCCATGCCTGAAGCTGTTGATAGCAGTGACGCCTACACACTGCAGGGAGATGATGAGGAACATGAACAAGGCGTCGACCTTGATGCCGAGCAAGAAGAACAGATTCAAGAACCTGACACTGAAGTACAACTGGAAGAACCGCAACTGGACGACTCAGAGGCTTATAACGAAGCCATCACGGAGCTGTCTGAAGAGCTGAACTTCACAGTTGAAGATGAAGAAGCTAGTGACAGCGCTGATGAAGAATTAACGCTGGAAATGGCTGACTTACCCGTGGTTGAGTTGGAAGTTGGAGACGAGGTTCTCGATCTTGATAGTGAAGAAGAACCAACGCCACCCTTGATGACACTGGAAGACCAGGTTGAAATCGTCGACGAAGATGACGTCGCCCAACTGGCGCAAGCCTACAGTGAACATCAAGCCGTTAGCTTCAATTACAGCGCAGCGACCAACGACGATATTGACATCGACGATCCTGACGCCCAGCTGTGGGAAATTTTCGGCGCCGAAGCTCTCACCCATCTGCAAGTGGTTGAGGAATATATCGCGCGCATGGAAGCCGAAGCGCCCATTTACGAGCCGCCCAGTGAAGGCATGCAGCGCGCATTGCACACGCTCAAAGGCAGCGCGCATATGGCCGAAGTTACACAGGTGGCGGAATTGGCAACGCCGCTGGAGCGCTTCGTTAAAGAGCTACGTTCTTATCACGTTAATATCAATGACGATATCCTCCAACTGTTGCGCGATGCCGTCAGCTACACACAAATTGCCCTGCATCAAATTGAAGCAGGTGAAGTGGTCGATATTCCCCGCCTGCAGCAATTTGTAGCGCGTGTGAATGAGCTGCGCGAGATCCACGTCGCCCCGCTCGTCAGCCTGCAAGAGCTGGATGAGAGCGGCAAGCGTCCGGTAGACCCGGAATTGCTCGCCATTTTTATGGCCGAGGAAATGAACCTGCTGCTGGACGCGGACAAGATCATCGCCCAATGGGCAGCCGATCCATCCGATGCCATCCAGTTGATCCCGGTAATGGACGAGTTGGGCAAACTCACCAAAGCTGCAGCCCACGCCTATCTGCCTGCCATGGCCGAGCTGAGCGAAAAAATCCACAGTGTCTATGAGACAGTGATCGCCGAGCAGTTGGCCTGCTCACCGGCGGTTTGCACCACCCTAAATGCCGCCCACATCGCCCTGTTGGATATGGTGGATGCCATAGCAGCCGGACAAAACCTGCACAGGATTCCGGATGCCGTCAACGATGCACTGGATGAATTGCTCAGTACCGAAGTGGTCACTCTCAGCACCCTGATCAACGACGAAATTCCGTTGGTTGAGGAAGATATCCCCCTGTTCGAGGAAGAAGTTGCACCAGTTGCAGTTGAAGAGGCGGCGGCAGAAGAGGAAGAGATTCCGCTCGCCGAATTGGATGAGGTCATCGAATTCGACGAACCTGCGGGTAGCGAGCCAAGTGCCTATGAGTTTGTAGCCCATGCCGGCTATGACTCTGATGCTGACAATATCGAGCTGGTAGATGAAGACGCAGACAATACCGCCTACACCCTGCTGCCGGAAATCAGTCTGGTTGAAGAAGATCCTGTCTATGATGAGGCTGTTGAACTACATGATTCTCAGGAAGCGGAAGGCAGCGAGCCCTCTGACGAAATTTATGCAGAAGCAGAAGATCTGGTCGTTGAAGCACCTATAGAAGTCACAGCTGAACTCGTCGCTGAAGTTCAATTTGTGGCTCCCCAACCAGCGCTGGCCGAACCAGAACTGGCGGTAGATGAAGACTTTGATCCGGAAATCGTCGAGATCTTTATCGAAGAAGCAGGTGAGCTGCTGGAAGAAATCGATACGTCGCTCAATGAATGGCAGGACGACTGGAACAATAGTAGCTGTGTTGAAGAGCTGAAGCGTTCACTGCACACCTTTAAAGGCGGTGCACGACTCGCTGGCCTGACTGATTTGGGCGACTTGTCGCACGACTTTGAAACCATCCTGATTGAGATGGGCGATGATGTTGAGTTGGATCAATCCTTCTTCAACCGCCTGCATGGCTATCAGGATCGTATGCACGCCGGCGTTGCCAAGGCACAAGCGCGCATGAACGGCGGTGTAGCTGATACAGCCGAAGATGAACCAGAACCACCGGTGTTGGATAGCTACGTTCCTGTATTGGATAACTATGCCCCAGCCGATAACTACGTCAGTGTTGACGAAGCGGTTGAGGACATCCAATACGCGGAAGATGTACCTATGTTGCAAGACGAACAACCGTCTTACAACAAACCTACCATAGTGGTCGATAACACCCGCGATCTTGCTGACAATAGCTATGAACGCACCGGTTACGAAAATGACGGCAGCCCCAGCCAAAAACCGAATGTACTGACCTTTGCGCCTAAAGCCAAACCCGTAGCTCCGGTTCCCGGTGCTATTCCCGGCACTGAATACGGTGGCGGTCTGCGCTCCGGCAATACCGGCCCAGCGCAAGTACAGCATTTGGCGGCGCGCCGTACCGGCCCGCAAGAAGTGGTCAAAGTCTCCGCCGAATTGCTTGAAGAGCTGGTTAACCTCGCCGGTGAAACCTCCATCAGCCGTGGCCGTATGGAGCAGCAAGTCAGTGACTTGAGCGGATCAATCGAGGAGATGGATTCCACCATCCAGCGTCTGCAGGAGCAGTTGCGCCGTCTCGATATCGAAACCGAAGCACAAGTCTTGTTCCGTCAGGAACAAATGATGCAGCACGAAGAATTCGACCCGCTGGAGATGGACCGCTACTCGCAGTTGCAGCAGCTGTCGCGCTCGCTGATCGAATCCGCATCTGACTTGATGGACTTGAAATACACCCTCGCGGATAAAACCCGCGATACCGAAACCTTGCTGCTGCAACAGTCGCGCATTAATACCGACTTGCAAGAAGGCCTGATGCGCTCGCGCATGGTGCCCTTCTCCCGTCTGGTGCCGCGCTTGCGTCGTATCGTCCGCCAAGCGGCGACCGAGCTGGGTAAAGAAGTCGATTTCGAGTTGGATAACGTCGAAGGCGAACTGGACCGTACCGTGTTGGAACGTATGGTGGCGCCGCTCGAACACATGCTGCGTAACGCGGTTGACCACGGTATCGAAACGCCTGATGAGCGTATCGCTGCCGGTAAAAATCCGAACGGCCGTATCCTGCTGACCCTCGGCCGTGAAGGCGGCGATGTAATCCTGCGCCTCATCGACGATGGTCGCGGTATCAACCTGAAACGTGTGCGCGAAAAAGCTATTGAACGTGGCCTGATGTCAGCCGACGCCCAGCTCGCAGATCAGGATATTATCCAGTTCATCCTGCACGCCGGCTTCAGTACCGCCGAAAAAGTCACCCAGATTTCCGGCCGCGGTGTGGGCATGGACGTGGTGCACTCCGAGATCAAGCAGCTCGGCGGCGCCATGTTTATCGATTCCAACTGGGGCTCGGGTACTGAATTCACCATCCGCCTGCCGTTTACCGTATCGGTAAACCGCGCACTGATGGTGCAGATTGGCGATGACCTTTACGCCATTCCGCTCAACTCGATTGAAGGTATTGTGCGCGTTAGCCCCTTCGAGCTGGAGCACTATTATCAAGATGACACCGCCCGTTTTGATTACGCCGGTGAAAACTATCTGGTGCGCTACTTGGGCAATCTGCTCGACTCCAGCGCCCAACCGAAGCTCGATGGCCAAACCCTGCCGCTGCCAGTGGTACTGGTGCGCAGTACCGAGCACACAGTAGCGCTGCAAGTGGACCGCCTGCTCGGCTCGCGCGAGATCGTGGTAAAAACCCTCGGCGCCCAGTTCAGTGCGGTGCGCGGAGTATCCGGCGCTACGGTAATGGGCGATGGTAATGTGGTGGTGATTCTGGATCTGCACGCCATGATCCGCGAACAGCTGGCACTCGGCCTGCAAAACGCCATCTTGCTCGAACCGCTCAAAATCGGCGCTGCGCCGGAAGAAGATTTGTCTGAGAAGACTGTAATGGTAGTGGATGACTCGGTAACCGTACGCAAGGTAACTGGCCGCTTCCTGGAGCGCGAAGGCTTCCGAGTGATCGCAGCGAAAGACGGTGTTGAAGCCCTGCAATTGCTGCAAGACCATATGCCTGACGTGATGCTGCTGGATATCGAAATGCCACGTATGGATGGCTTCGAAGTGGCCAAAAATATCCGTACCAGCTCACGCCTGAAAGATCTGCCGATCATCATGATCACCTCGCGTACCGGCGAAAAACACCGCGAGCGCGCGTTCAGCCTCGGCGTGAACAAGTACATGGGCAAGCCCTATCAGGAAGATCTGCTGCTCGGCAACATCAATGAATTGCTCGGCAAAACCGTGAAGTAAGGCGGCCCCATGCTGCAACTGGGAATACTGGTCGATAGTGCCCACAAGCAGCAGGCGCTGACCCAACTGATTACCCAGTCGGGTCACAAAGTAAGTGGTCACTTGCTGCTGTCGGCGCGCGAAGCAGCCAACCAACAGTTACTGGAGCAGCCGCTGGATGCTTGGGTAGTGGATGTCGCAGAAGATTATTGCGACGAGCAACATTTGTTAGAACAGTTATTCGCGCAAAGCCGGGTGCCGATTATCCTCAGCGATAGCAGCGAATTTGCGCCAGGCAGCGAAGATCACAGCGCCTGGTTGCGGCGCACCGGTTTACGTTTGCAGCGGTTGCGTGGCGATATCAACTTGCAGCAGGCCAATCCCGCCAGCGAACTCTGGGTATTAGCCGCCTCCACCGGTGGTCCGGCGGCGGTAAAGCGGTTTCTGGCGCAATTGCCCGCCAATCTGGGTATCGCGTTTTTGTATGTACAACACATAGATGCCAATCAGGCAGCAACGCTCAACCGCATGATGAGCAACGCCGGTAGCTATCCGGCCATGGTCGCCACCCAGGGCATAGTGTTAGAGGCCAACAGCCTGACGCTGGTAACCGCGCGCGATCCAGTTGAGATTCTGGAAAACGGTACATTAGTCGTGAATTACGGCCAGTCGTGGAAAGGCAGTTACGCGCCTTCGATTGACCAGATTGCCGCCAATGCCGCGCGTATTTACCGCGAGCGCTGCGGCTTGATTATTTTTACCGGCATGGGTGATGATGGCGCGGCAAGTTGCCGACTTATCAAACAAGTAGGCGGTAAGGCCTGGGCACAATCACCCGATGATTGCACCAGCGATTCCATGCCCGTCTCCGCCCTTGCTACCGGCTGTGTCAGCCTCAATGGCACGCCTGAATATTTGGCGCGTTCACTGGCACAGTTGAAACGCTAACACCAGTTAGATAAGTGCCAAGTACAAATTCGATAAGTACATCTTTAATAAGTACAACGAGAACCGACAGGATCAGATTTTCATGAGAGCACCCCAGCGCATCGAGAAAAAAGTACAAGAAGTCGCCAGCCTGCTCATTCCGATCCAGGGGCGTTTGCTACTCGCACCCAACGTGACCGTGGCGGAAATTGTGCCCGTCTCGCAAGTGATTCCCGTGGAAGATGCACCTGCCTGGTATCTCGGCAACTGCAGCTGGCGCGAGCAAACCATTCCGTTGCTTTCATTTGAAGTGATGAACGGTGAAGACAAACCCGGCGTCGCCTCGCGCTCGCGTTTTGCAGTACTCAACACCACCGGTGTCAATGAGTCGCTCCCCTTTATCGCGATTCTCACCCAAGGCCTGCCGCGTTTGGCGCGCGTCACCGAAGAAGAAATTACCGAACGCGAAGACGCCGACAATAAACCCTTCGAACTTATGCACGTCTCATGGGCGGGCGAAGAAGCGGTTATCCCTCACGTAGAAGCAATGGAGCGCGCGTTTTTGGATTATCTGCACCTCGATAATTAATTGTCCGCGCAATCCCCCCAGCTATGAACGAACTCATCATTGAAGACCTGCAGATTGGCGACGGCAAAACCGTCGTCAAAGGCGCCCTCATCACCACCCACTACACCGGCTGGCTCGAAGACGGCACCGAATTCGATTCCTCCCTCCGCAAAAACAAACCTTTCCAATGCGTTATCGGCACCGGCCGCGTGATCAAAGGCTGGGATCAAGGCCTGATCGGCATGCAAGTCGGCGGCAAACGCAAACTGCAAGTTCCCGCACATTTAGCTTACGGCGAACGCCAAATCGGCGCGCTGATAAAACCCAATTCGAATCTGGTATTTGAAATCGAATTACTGGAAGTTCTGACAAGGGACGATTAACCCTCACCGCCCCAAATCCCCTGTAATGAAGTGTATTTTTCAAATCCTTGGCTATAGTAGAAACTTGTGCCATTGGATGGAGATAGGAAATACATATGAATAACGACGGGATGTTAGCTACTGCCCATCGCGGGAATATTGTGGTTAACGATTTGTACAAAACCAATTTCATGATTGTTTCGCTTGTTAAAACTTTGACTGGTTGCGCTCGACTACTTTCATTCACAAAAATTAAATGCCATTAAGCGCATTTTGCGATTAAGATTTTTTTCGCATTTAATTTTTAGTAGTGACAGAGTTTTAATTTTTATGAAAAATTTTAGCATTTACAGATAAATCACAAATATAAATGGAAATAGCCTTATGAGCCTACAAACCAACCTAAAAGGCCGTCTTCGCAATACTTCTTTGCCTAAGAGTCATGGCTTGATGCCCGTATTCGAGGCTGTAGTTAACTCTATTCATTCTATTGAGGAAAAAGGCAACACTGATTTTGGAAAGATAATTTTACGTATTGACAGAGCAATGCAGAGACCACTTGATATTGATAATAAGGTTTTGCCTAACATTATTGGTTTTACAGTCATCGATAATGGGTGCGGTTTTAATGATGTCAATTTCAAATCCTTTGAAACTCTCGATTCTGACCACAAAATAGACAAGGGTTGTCGAGGTGTTGGTCGCTTAATGTGGCTGAAGGTATTTGATGTTGTAGAAATATATAGCCACTTTTCAGATAACGAAGGCGTTCTTAGAAAGCGCCTGTTTCGCTTCGACGATAAACAAGGGGTACACGCTGAGCAACTACAAGATGCGACAGACACACATACTGGTACGACTATTAAGTTGATGGGGCTCGACAAGAGTTACTATGAAAAACTTCCATCAAAAGGGTTATCCATTGCGAACCAACTTTTAGAACATGTACTTTGGTATTTTGTACGCCATGGGTTTGCCCCAAAAATATTAGTAGAGGATAGTGGAGAGACAATTGACCTAGATGATCTATATCAAGAACATATGCATGAAAGTGCTTTTCATGAAACTATAAAAATAGATGATCAAAATTTTGATTTAACCCATATTAAATTTCGCTCCTCGGTAAACAAAAAACATCAACTAGCTCTATGCGCAGCAAATCGCCTGGTGAAAGAAGAATCAATACAAGGAAAGATTCCAGGGCTTTACGGGAAAATATCTGATAGGTCGGGTGAATTCACCTATACATGCTACGTTTCATCTGAATATCTTACTGCGCATGTAAGGAGCGAGCGTACCTCCTTCGATATTTCAGAAGATGTTGAAGATATGCTTCACGAAATTACCTTTAAAGACATTCGTGAGGCAGTTCTCGCACGAACACAAGAATATCTACAAAACGTGTTAACCGAAAATATTGCTGCTGGCCGAAAAAGAGTGAATGACTTTATAGTAAATCACGCTCCTCGCTACCGACCTATTACAAATTATTTGTCTGAAGATCTATTGATTGTTGATCCAGAAAAATCAGATAAAGATTTAGAACTTCACTTACACTCGCAATGGTATGAAATTGAAAGGCAGCTTGTTAGTGAAGGCCATGACGTCATGCAACCTCAAAATGAAGAGCATGTAGAGGAATATAAAAAGCGACTCAGCGCATATTTGCAGAAAGCTGAAGACCTCAAAAAATCTGACTTAGCAAGTTACGTATCACACCGAAAGGTGATAATCGACTTACTTCAAAAATCCATAGAAAGACTGGACGATGGAAAATATGCCCGTGAGGATATGATTCATGAGCTAATTATGCCTATGAGAAAAGATTCCAGTGAAGTATTTTTAGATTCATGCAATTTGTGGCTTATTGATGAGCGCCTTGCATTTCATAATTACTTGGCATCGGATAAAACATTAAATGCGATGCTGATTACTGAAAGCACATCAACAAAGGAACCTGACCTACTAAGTTTGCGGGTGTTTGATAATCCAATTCTTGTGAATGATCAGCCTAACTTTCCATTAGCGTCAATAACGGTGATAGAAATCAAACGCCCGATGAGAAATGACATGAAGGAAGGCGAGGATAAAGACCCTATTGATCAAGCTTTAGGGTATTTGGAAAGGGTAAGAGAAGGAAAAGTACAAACGCCAAGCGGCAGAATTATTCCTCCAGTTCAAACAGTTCCTGGTTACTGTTACGTCCTATGTGATTTAACTACAACAATGATAAAAAGATGCAAAAACTTTAATCTCACCGTAACTTCGGATGGAATGGGGTACTTCGGATATAACGATAATTATAAAGCTTACATCGAAGTGATTTCTTTTGACCAACTGACAAAGTCAGCAAGAGAACGTAATCGCGCATTTTTTGACAAACTTGGACTTCCTTCCAACTGAATTAATATGAATTCCCACTAATGGCTTAAAGGAGATCAAAATAAAAATATTAGCAGAATTTAAATTGTTAATTTTATGAAAAATATATTTATAACTATCACTCTATTATCGGTACCCGTTATGGCCAAAGATGTTGAGGTTTATGATTTCGACACTAAGAAAGTTTATCTTGTAGCTCAAGAAAAGCTTGGTGCAGAAATGATTCACATAAATCTTGAGGGGAAAATATATTGGGCGAACAGCAATCAGTTAACACAAAATACATATCAGCATCCGCCATTTGAAGGGGAGCTGAGACAAAAAATATCAAACATACAAAAAGAATTAGAATCTGTGAACTCTCAAACTTATGCCGAGTGGGAGGATGGATTTAGAAGAGACCAAAATCCTAAAAATGAAGTTGCTATTTGGGAGCATATAGTTAGCGTGTATCGCAAATTTTCAAAAAACTATCCTGATGTTGCAGCTAAAAAGGAAATATACAAGATTGCAGTACTTTGCTCTTACAGTGAGGAGTCTGCTGTATTGACCCAAGCAAATGTCAAAGTAATTTCCTCTCAAGTGGCTCAAGAAATTATAGCTGAATATTATAAATAGAAATCTTAAAAAGCAGTTTAGTGAAAGACATTTAACCATACTTTCAAAATACTAAATCGGCAAACGAGGCCCCTGTCTAATTCCACATCTAGCCGAAAGCAACAGCATAAGAATTATGAATAAAATGAATAAATTTGTGTTGTGGCTTTATGTAATCGGAACGGTGATTATCATTAAAGGCCTATTTCGTGGTGGACTGATAGACGGATTTCCGGTAATCCTAATTGGCGTAGGCTGCATAGTTGCAGCCTATTATATTGGTAAGCACACTAAGCGTTTTTAATTGAACCAAGCTGCCCCTCTTCTATTCTTGTTTTAATTCCTGCCGAACCCCACGCAGTAACTATTTTTGCTTGCTCTTCTGAACTCATTACGTCGAAACTTGCAACCAGCGATTTATCAAACGTTAATTCATCGTTATGAATTAACATACCGAATTCGGTAACAGTGCGTTTAACTTTATTGGTTAATGGATCGTAAGTCACGCTGACCTCCATGCCTTCATATTCAAATTTCAACTCATTAGACATATCAAACACCTCATTACTAAAAAGGCATGTATCTCAAGTGAATCAACCTAGTCGCTGTAGACTTTGTACAGAAGATCGGCTCTCTTACGGTATATTTAACTGGAACACATGTATTCTATTAGGCTTTTTCTGCGCCTGTCTGTGTGGTTGGATACATAATTAGTGATAATTCAGCATCCGGAATGCGTGGGAGCAGCGCTATAACTGCGAATTAAAAAGCGTAAACGCAGTATCTAAACGCTCAGCAATATCAATGTGATTTTTTGCAATGAGTATTTCCACCACACACTCAGCCGTACACAAACCTCCCTCTGGCTGATTGCGCCTAAGTTGATACTGGGAAGTTTGCCGGGGTTTAATGTGCGCTCTAGGCAAGTTTTGTAAATAAGGGCTTTTGTTAAACATTTTGCGTGCTTCCTGCCATGTGGCGTCCAGCAAAATGATATTTTCAAAAGATTCAATCGGCGCAGCATCTGCATCGTCTACAGGATAAAGCAACACCGTATTTTTATGGCTGATTGCATTCAGCAAAGACGGATCAGGTGTGTTTCTCGCCCAAATGATTCGCTCTACTATTTCCGGCGCGATGCTTTGTGCCAACACGCCCGTATTGGAGGGGCGCGACAGTTCGCGTTCATGAGTAAGTAAAAATATTTTCATTCGCTATGTGTTAAAAATCCCCCCACAAATACTGCACTAAACTAATCGCCGCTACCGGTGCCGTCTCCGTTCGTAATACTCTCGGGCCTAAAGTCAGTGCTTTAAAATCCTGCTCCAGCGCGTGGGCGATTTCGCGTTCGCTTAGGCCGCCTTCGGGGCCGATTAACAGGGTGACGCTGGCTGGTGTTTTATCAGCGGGGAGGCGTTGGCTGTCGCGGTGATGTAGCACAAAACGCAGATCGGAATTTACCTGTGGAAGCCAATCGGAAATTTGGATGGGGGCGGATAATTGTGGGAGCAAATTGCGTTGGCATTGTTCGCAGGCGCTAACGAGGATATGTTGCCAGCGGTCGTGCATTTTTTCCTGACGGTCGCCATTCACTTTCACTTCAGTGCGTTCGGTTATTAACGGCGTAATTTTGGTGACGCCGAGTTCGGTGGCTTTTTGCAGCACCCACTCAAACCGTTCGCCGCGCGAAATGCCGATGGCGAGTTCCAATTCCAGTGGCGATTCGCGATTATCCACTGTGTGTTCTTGCACGCTGACGATCACATGTTTTTTATTCACTTCATGGATAGTCGCAGCGAATTCGCCACCGGCGCCGTTGAATAGAATCAATTCGCGTCCGGCTTGCATGCGCAGCACTTTGCTTAAATGGTGCGAGGCGGATTCTTCCAGTTCGATCTGTTCGCCGCTCAGCAAATTTTGTTCGGTAAAAATTCGTGGGATTCGCATAGTCGCTAGTTTCTTAAAAGATCAATTGGTTGCGTAGAAGATCAACTGCGCAAAAATCAATGCTCGGTTTTGGCGTGCAGTGATTGGTCTGTATCATCCACTGCAGATTTCGCTATTAATGCAGATTGAATAAATAGACGCGCAGCGCCTGTATGTTCGGTAAGGGCATCGGCGGCTAATAAAATCGCGCCGGTAGTCCAGGTAGTTTTTTCGCGTGGCCAGATTACATCATCGCGGAAGTTATAGCCGGTCCAGTAGCCACCATCTGCGTCCATAAATTGGAATAACCAACTAAATAAACTAACCGCTTTGGCGTGTTCGCCTGCTGCTAATAATGCGAGTGTTAATTCACAGGACTCTGCAACGGTTACCCAGGGTTCATCGCTTACACAGCGGCAACCGATATTGGGTTCTACAAAGGTATGCCATTTACTGTCGATGCGTTGCTGCGCGGATTTTCCCTGCGCAATTCCCGTCAGAATAGGATAGAACCAATCCATAGAAAAACGGGTTTTGGGTTCCCAGGTGCGGTCAAAACATTCAGGATGATGACGCAATGTATTTCCGAGATGTTGATAGGCTTTAAACCAATCAGCAAATTCTTTACCCAATGTTTGTGCGATTAAAATTGCGCATTCAAGGCTTTTATAAATTGAGCTGGACGCTGTTACCAACGCATCTTTTTTTGCGCTGCCATCTTCAGCGACTGCCCAATAAATTTCGCCCGTCGGTGCCTGGTAGCGCAAGACAAATTCAATCGCTTTTTTTACGGACGGGAAAAATTCGCGCAGAACATTTAGATCTTCCGTCACCAAGTAATAATGCCAAATGCCAGTGGCGATATAAGCAATAAAATTGGTTTCGCGATGATGCTTATCGACTGCTTCGTCACCGAGATAATTCGCCCACCAACTGCCATCTTCAAGCTGTTCTTGCGCGAGCCATTGATAGGCGCGGCGGGCGGCGGCGAGTTCTCCACCAATGGTTAAACCCATGGCGGCTTCGATATGATCCCAGGGATCAGCCTTGCCGCCGGTAAACCATGGGATGCAACCGTTGGGTAATTGTGTTTGCAAAATATAATTGACCGTTGGACGCAGCAGCGACTCGGGGAAAAATCCTTTAGTGAGCAATAAATTTTTCATTATGAATTCTCTTTCCTGAAATACATCACCACACTTTTTCCCATAATCGGATTTAGCCATTTTTCCAGCGTTTGTGTTAGCCAGGGTTTTTTCATTAAATCCCAGACTAATAAACGATGATAGCTTTTTATCAGCGGATTGGTATCCTGGGTTTTCCACCAGAGGCATTTTAGCCACCAAAAGGGTGAATGCAGTGCATGCGCCCAGTGGCGTTTATAAAAGTTAAATGGACGCTGCTCAATTTCTCGACGCAGATGTGATCCATTAAAAATACGGATATGGCCGCCCTCAACTTGGTGGTATTCGCTGCTTAACCACCAACAAATTTTTTCTGGCCAGGCGCGCGGCACGGTGATAGCCAGCAGGCCGCCAGGTTTTAAGATGCGTTCGATTTCGGCGAGCACACCTTGATAGTCGGGAATATGTTCCAGCACTTCGCTGCAAATAATTTTATCAATGCTGTGGTCGGCAAAGGGCAATTGGGTTGCATCGGCTTGTTGCAGATAAAATTGTTTATTACCTGAAGCTTGTGCAAAAGGTAAAAAACGTTCGCGGCTGGTGAGTAGATCGCGGTGGTTTAAATCGACGCCGATGGCGGTGACATCGCCGTGCAAGTAGGCATTGATCACATGGCGGCCTTCGCCGCAGCCGAGATCCAACACCAGATCGCCGTCATTGAGCGGAAAATCGTGAAAATTAATCGTAAGCATTTTGTATCTGCTCGCGCGATAATTTTCGGTCTTCTACTGCGTCACCCTGTGCTAGTTGCTGCAACATATGGTGGTAATAAGCCTCCATTTTTTTGCCGACGCAATCCCAACTCAATTGTTGCAGTATATGCGCACGACCCTGTGAACCTAAATGTTCGCGTGCATTTTCGTCGATTAATAATTCGCGTAGCGCGTTTTGTAATTCATCCACATTGCCGGCGCGCACCAAACGCGCAGCATCTCCCACCACTTCTGGCAGTGCACCGCCGTCGCTGCAAATGAGTGGCACTGCACAAGCCATGGCTTCGGCAGCGGGCAAACCAAAACCTTCATAGAGTGAAGGTACTATAGCGATACTCGCCTGCGCATATTCTTCGACTAGTTGTTGATTACTGATACCAGATTTAAATTGCACTACGTCTTGCAAATTTAGCGTCTGCAACTCCTTTTGTGTTTCACCATTTTCTTTTAATTTTCCGATCACGATTAAATGCAGCTCGGGAAATTCACTGCGCAATTGTGCCAGCGCACGCAAAAGTACACTCAAGCCTTTTAAGGGTTGATCCGATGAGGCGGTGGTTATTAAACGAAAAGGTGTGCGCGAAATATTGTCGAGCGGCTTAAAAATACTGGTATCCACACCGTTGGGAATCACCTGAATATTTTGCGCCGGGCGATCAAATGCGGCGGCGATATCGCGCTGCGATTGCTGCGATACGGTGATCACATGGCTGAGTTGCTGCACCACGTTTTTTTGCATCGCCAAAAAACTGTACCAGCGATTGATCAACCAGCGCTGGCCTTTTTCCGTCGCCGCAGCCAGTGCAAGATCGCGGTCTTGCGTAATGGGGTGATGCACGGTGGCGACAATATTCACTCCGCATTTTTGCAAATCCAACAAGCCATAACAAAGGCTTTGGTTGTCGTGGACGATATCGTACTGCGGTTTATGTTTTTTAAAATACGCACGCAACCGGCGGCCAAACGAATAAGGCTCGCCAAAGGCACCGCTCAATTTACTCCACCACTCGTAAAAATCCGCGAGTGACAGAAAATGTTTTGGCCGCAGCGCGCGCGTGGGATTAGGGTGCGCGTATAAATCGAGGCTTGGCAATTGGATCAAGCGTACACGCGGATCTAATTCAGGATAGGGTGGGCCGGAAATGACATCAACGCTGTGACCCAACTCCACCAACACCTTGCTTAAATACTGCAAGTAAATCCCCTGCCCGCCCACATGTGGATGACTGCGGTAGCCCAATAATGCAATACGCAAGGCGCGTGGTTTAGCCGCCGAAATTTCGACACGCGCTACCGACGGCGCCGAGCTATTAGTATTGGGCTGTTCATTGGTGACAGGGAAATAAGACATGGACAACAGACACCTGAATGTTTTGCGCATTATAGGTGTTTGTTGCCGACAGGTGTTTGTCGGCACTGCCGGGCAGTTTTCCAGCTGGCGTTATTCGCTTGGTATAGATACGGGCGGGATAACAGGTTCTTCACTGGTTGTTTCCGTATCGGTCTCTTTACTTGTCTCTGTACTCGTTTCGGTGATTGTATCCACACTGGTTTCCGCGCTTAACTCAGTGCCGGACTCTGTACCGACTTCTGTACCGGCTTCTGTCTTGGCCTCTACTTCAGGAGCCTCAACAGGTTCAGTAGTAGATTCCTTGCTAGGCTGCTCAACACCGGGCGCGGTAACAACCCGAAAGCGCAGAATGCCAATCAATTGGTTGGCTTCAGTCACCACCCGGATATTCCACCGCCCGACTGAATTCTCGGGGAAGTTTTCTTTGCGCGACCAAGAACGATAACCCTCTTCGCGCGCGCCGCTGATATGCAACGCTACTTTATCGATGACTTTGCCGTTGTGGGTCCAGACATGGTAAATCGTCTCATTTAAACCGCGCGGGGCGTGGATCGCTGTGTAAGCATAAATACCCTGGCGCAACTGCTCAGCCGACACCGTTTTATAAACGCGCACCGGCACGCGCTCTTCGGTATTCATTTCATCGGTAATGGCTACCTCGGTGAGCCAGAGTGTCGCCGGGGGAACCCAGGGGCGCATCAATAAACCGAATAAACCTGCAGCAGCAATTAAGAATAAGGCGGAAAAGAAGCGTTTCCACCACACCACCGTCATCGAGCTCACAACATTGGGCAGCGTCATTGCGATCGATATAAGCAAGGCGAGAAGATAGGCTTTGGGTGTGGGTATTTGAAAAATAATCGGCAACGCAGTCAGCAATACTGCAAATAAGGTCACACCGTGAAAGATAAAGTACAGCCAGCGGCGCGGCGCTAGCCAGCGGTAATAAATGGGGTCAATAATCGATACCAGCGCGGCCACCATTAACAGCCCAGTAAATGCCATCTGCGCGCTGTTCCATGCAGTGGTGATAAAAAAGAAGGGTACAACAAAAAATAAACTTTCCTGATGCACCATCTGCGTAGCGAAACTGACCAACGCGGGCGGTAGCTTAAAGCCGAACCAATGAAAAATGCCCTGCTTTAATAACACCTCCGAGGCTAGCCACAGCCAGCTCACCAGCATCATAGCGGCGATTAGCTGGGCGAATTCCTGGTTGCGCTCGACCATCACAAAACTGAGCACACCCGAGACAAAACCAAACAGCGCTATCGCAAACGGATAGCGCTGCGCAAACGCAAATAGCCACTCAACTAGCGCTGTAATTCTCGCACGCACCGACAACATCATTCACTATCACTCGTTGTTATCGACAAAATAGCCAATAAGTCACTGCAGTGTATAGGTTAACCGCTGCCGGGCTGTGAACTATCGCAAAAGTTAGTGCTTGCGCCCCGCATCAAAGTGTTTATCCACCGCCGCAAGCGCCAAACCACCGACAAACAAGAGTACCAACACTGCTACTAGGGATGCAGTTGCAACAATACCTGAAATCAACATAATCATTTCTCCATCAGTTATCGCACTGATCTATTAACGACACTACAGTTAACAAAAGCACAGAGCCTTCAGGAGTAGATTGCTAGTTTCATGATCCGGTGCTTTTGATCTTGATCAATTGCGATGGGTCACAATCGCGCGCGCGCGATACTATTTGATCCAGCGCAAATTCCACTCGTGTAAGTGCTGCGCACTCTATTTGGCGGGATTTCATTCGCGCATAAAAAAACCGGGTTCAAAATGACCCGGTTTTTTATTTATCGCTTGCGCTTGTTTACCCACGCATATCAATGCTCGCGTTTTGGCTCCAGGCGTTTTTCAACCAGCGCGAGAACAACACCGGTGAGGATGATAAGTGCAAAGGTACCCATTAACAGGCCAGGCCCAACAATAGCGGATGTCGCCATAATTACTACTCCAGTCAGGTTTAGGGCGATAGTCGCCGCTGATTAAAAAATTACGCCAGATTACAAACCATCTGCCGTAAACGTCTTCATTACATAATCCACCCGCTGTTCAGCGGTGCGGTGCATGCGTTCTTTGAGCGATTCAACGTGACGCAGGCGCGGCAGTAAACCGCGGCCATTGGCAACTTGAATTGCGAGACCGGGGCGCGCGTTGAGCTCTAGCAATTGCGCGCCGCGCACTTTGTCCAATACCAGATCGGTGCCGATATAGCCGAGGCCGGTCATTTCATAGCACTTGGACGCCAGCAGCAGCCAGTTGCGCCAATCGGCGATCTGGATTTCATCGAGCGCGCGCTTGGTGTCCGGGTGATGGGTGACCGGTTTGGAGTGCTGCACAGCTTTAAGTGCACGGCCAGTGGAGATATCCAAACCAACACCAACAGCACCCTGGTGCAGGTTAGCTTTACCGTCCGACTTGTGGGTCGCGAGGCGCAGCATAGCCATCACCGGATAGCCTTTGAAGATGATGATGCGGATGTCCGGTACACCTTCGTAGGAGTAATCCTTAAAGTAGTCATCGAACTGGATCAGGTCTTCGACGATCACCACATCCGGTTTGCCACCCAATGAATACAGACCCGCGAGGGCGTTGGTCATATGGCGCTTGATATCTTCGATGGTAATTTCCGCCCCCGAAGATTTAATGAACTTGTCGCCGCGACGGCCGATGATCACCAGAATCCCTTTACCACCTGAACCCTTGGCGGGCTTGACGGCAAAGGCATCGAGCGCCATCAGCTTGTCTTCAATGGTCGCAATTTCATGCTGGACGTTGACCACGAAAAACAACTTCGGGGTGGCGACTTCGTACTCTTCTGCCAACAGTTTGGTTTTCAGCTTGTTATCCACCAAGGGAAACAGACTGCGCGGGTTGTAGGCGGCGATAAAGTCGTGGTTGCGGCAGTTCATGCCAAGGATGCCCATACGCTTCAGGCGCCAAGGGCTAACCCAGGAATTCCACCAGCGCTTGATACCCGCCGGTGCCGCTACAGGTGTTGATGGCGCACTCATTAATCGGCTCCCTTGCTGCTATCAGTCAGCTTGCCGGTATTGGCGTTATCCACCATGGCGCGGAAACGGCGCAGCTCGGAGAGTTTGTAGCCAGTGTATTGACCCATCAACATGATCAGCGCCAACGCCACCAGATTCAGCTCGGGGAAGTTAAAGGTCAGGTGGCCGACCAGCGAGAATTGCATCAGGGTATAAGCGAGCACCGCCACCAACAGGCTGCCGCCGCCTTGCACCATCACCTCTTTAGGACCTTCTTCTTCCCAGAGGATCGACATCCGCTCAATCGTCCAGGCGATGATGATCATCGGGAAGAAGGTGATGGTCATGCCGGTGTTAAAGCCCATCTGGTAGCCGATCAAACTGAGCGCCGAGATGATAAATATCACCAGCACCACTAGCGTCGCAATCCGTGAAATCAGTAGTAGGTTGAGCCGCGATAAATAGGTGCGCAGCACCAGCCCCATGGCGACCACAGAGACAAAACTCACCACCCCCAACACCAGCGAAGTCTGCAGGAAGGCCATGGCGATGAGGATCGGCATAAAGGTGCCGGAGGTTTTGAGGCCGATGATGATGCGCATAAATACCACGACTAACGCGCCGATCGGCAACAGCAGCAACAGCTTGAACATGCTCTGCTCTTCAATTGGCAGGTGCTGGATGCTGAGCACGCTGAACACACTGTCTTTGTATTGGGCCTTGATCAGATCCAGCGCCGGTACGGTTTGGTGGATCATCGAGAAACTCACGCGCGAACGGTTGCCGCCTGCCACATCCAGAATCGATTCACCGCCGGTATGCCAGAGCAACAGGTTCTCGGGTACGCCCTGCTCGCCGGTGTAGGGATTGAACAACACCCAGTCTTCACCGTCGTACACCTGTACCAGGCGGGTCAGGTTTTGGTGGCGACGGGCATCTTCCAAATACAAACCCAGCGCCGGACGCGCGGCTATGCCGGCTTGGTTAATCAGCTTTTCAAGCAGCGCCGATTTTTCGGTTTGCGCGGAGAGCAGCAGCGCCGAGTTTTGGTCGAGGGTGTCTGAGTTGAGCAGTTTGATCAGTTCACGCGCCAGACTTTGCGGGGTGCTGGACTTGGCGTAGGCGGTGTCCAGCACTTGCTGGGCAGCAGTCTCCTGCGAGGAACCGTCCCAATCGACGTGGGCCGCTTTGGGCACTTCAAAGGGCGCGGGCACAGCAGGGCTTGAATCCACTTCGATAAATTGGGTTTTGTAATAAATCGTCTGCGGACCTACCGCTTCGCGCTTGGACCATTCACCGCGACGCACGCCGTTTTCGCTCACCACTGAATAGCCGTAACCAGGTGCGGCAGCCTGCTCACTGAAGCTGCGATAGCCGGGTGGATCATCGGGCAAACCCAAACGCGCGGTAACCGGCTCGCCGGTCGCATCAAAATCGATGCGCGCCTCGATCAGCCACACGGGTTTTTGCACCCCGGGGGTGAAGGGAATTTCCATCTGGTGATGGCGCATCCAGGCAGTGGTCAGCCCGACCAGCGCAAGCAGGCCGATAACGGCGTAAAAGGGGGCGCGTGAAGGTTTTTTCATGAATCGGTTTCCTTAAAGGCGGGCCTTGCAACGCCGGCGCGGATGGCCGGCGCTAGTATTGATACATTATTTTTTCGCGGCGGATGAGCTGGCACTGCTGGCAGCGTCATCGACCCGCACCAGCGGCGCGAGGTTATTGCCGCTCACATCCACCAACATCACATCGCGCAGTAAATTGCGGCCGATCAGGATGGGATATTCAGATGTGCTGCGGTCGGCGAGGATAAATTCACCTTTCTGGGTGAGTTTGCCGATGGTGAAACGAATCTCTACTACCGGGCGGCGGTCAGGTGTGGGGTTGGCGGTCTGCACGGTTTGGAACCGCAGACGCTTGCGCTCCAGGACATGGGGCTCTTTGGTCTCGGGATTGTAAATCGTGAAACGTACCCACTCTTCGCCGTTGCGCTCAAACATCTGGATATTGCGCGCGTCTACTACCGAGTTGGCAACATTGGTGCTGATGCGCGCTTGCATCACTATATTCAACCCCGCGATCAATGCCTGCTCGCGCAAGCCCACGATTTGTTTATCGGTCTGCGGTTGTTCTTTCGCCTGATTTTTTTTGCTGTTGGCCGCCGGTACTGGCGGGCAGGCTACTTGCGGCGCAGCGCGCTCGATAATCTGCGGTTTGGCTTCAATTGCCTGTTGCTGCACCACCAGTTGTTGCTGCACTGCCTGCAGCTGACGCAGGATTTCAACCTGCTGCCCGCTGACTTGCTGGGCCTGCAGCTCCTGCTTGGCGATACAGGCTTTGGAGGCGTTCAACTCGGCCTGCAATTGCTGCTGTGCTTTTTGCTGGGTACAGGCACCGAGCGATGTGATCGCCAGTGTCACCAACGCCAGATTGCGCAAGGGATGGCGCATCATCAAAACAGATTTTTTATTCATCACAACAACCAGAAATATCAGGAAAATAGTTATTAAAAAAAACAGTGGGCTAATTGTAGCCGCTGAAACCCGCTAAGACACCACTGCAGCTGGATTTAACCTTAGCCGCCTATTTGAACTGGTAGCGCTTGGGATAAGGTTCCGGCAATCGGCGGAAACGCTTGTATTCCCATTGGTACTGCGCAGGCGCGCGGCGCACACAGGCGGCCACACTGGCATTCAAACCCGTAACCGAAGCGAACTGTTCTTCGCTGTAAATCTGGTCGTCAGCCGCCATCACCACCAGCTTGAAACCGCCCGCCACACGCTCGGCATAGCAGGAACAAACAGCGCAGCCAGTTCGCTGGATCAACCCATGCACCAGTGTCATCGTCAGCGCTGGCTGACCAAAAAAGGGGGCTATCTCCCCGCCCGCATCGCGCCCCGGTACCTGGTCGGGCAGGATGCCAACAATAGTGCCGTTCTGCAGTGCCTTGAAGAGCATCATCACGCCTTTGCGGTTGGTGGGTGCCATGGTGATATTGAGTTTGCTGCGCCCGGCCAACACCAGCTCGTCCATTTTCGGATTATCGAGCGGCTGGTACATAGCAGTCAGGTTGGCGACGCTGGCCAGATAAGGCGCAACCACTTCCCAATTGCCGTGATGCGGCGCTAGCACCAGCACCCCCTTCCCCTCCGCAAGCTTTGCGCGGAGGATTTCATCGCCCTCCAGCGCCACAATCTTGCCCTGCAACCACGCCCAGGAATTGCGCCAAATGGCACCGGCTTCCATCGCCGTTTTAGCGGTTTCTTGCAAGCTTTGGCGGGTTAGCGTTGTTTGTTGAGCGGGAGATAATTCAGGAAAACAGAGTGCGATATTCTCGCGCGTTACTTTGGCGGCGCGGCCATTAAGCAACCACATCATTAAACCAACGGCACTACCCAGCGCTCGCAACACGCCAAGCGGTAGCAAGGCCAGCAGTTTAAAAATCAGGGGAGCCAGATGGTCTTTCATGGAGCCTGCGCCAGTACAACTAAAAGTGCGCGCAGCTTACCGGAAAAGTGCGATGGACACAGTATTCCAGCAGTGCCTTAACGTAAAAAACCGGCACCTTTGCAGGTGCCGGTTGGTAATTCACAAGATCCCTCCTGTCGACGCACTAGTCCCTGGTGATCAATTCACTACAAGGTTATTGAACCGTCCACTGATGGGGCTGGTTGTTATTGTTGGCTTCACCGCGCGTTGCTGTATTTACGGTGAAGTAGTAGTTGATAGCAGAACCGGGAGTCACATTAGGGATAGTGACCTCAAAACTGTTTCCGACAACACGGGTCATGTTGTTCCAGCCAGGGGTAAAGCACCATGCCCAGTTGAGATTTTCACTGGTCGTAAAGGTGATTTTTACCCCGCCGTTAACATAGGTCGCAGTGGTGGTGTAGGCCACAGGTGCACCATTGGGCATTACCGCTGTCGCTGTGTACCCGGTAGTCGATGCCGACGAACTGCTGGATGACACTGAAGAGCTGGACAGACTCGATGGGACTGACGACCTACTTGATGACACTGACGAACTGCTGGGTGGTATCGACGAGCTGGACATACTTGATGGAGCCGATGAGGATGACGCCGCCCCATAGGTCACTGATCTCCAGCTATTTTCACTTGGACCAGGCAGGAACACTTGGCCGCTAGCAGGAGTAAAGGTATAGAAGCGCGCCTCAACCAAATCGCCCGCTACATAAGCACCGGTGCGGCTAGCTTGGTAGGTGTAGGTTCCATCGCCATTATTTACTTCACCACCAGCTTGCGCCTGCAGGTCGATCACCACAAAGTCCTGGCCGCCATTGCGACGCGCAAACAAATGTACTTGCTGCTTACGCTCGTTAACACGAACACTGAACTGCATGCCGCCGTTGGCCAAAGCGGTCATTTGCACCACTCCCGTAGTCACTACTGACGAGGAGGAGCTGGATACGGATGACGAGCTACGTGATGAAGAGCTAACCGACGATGGACCACAGAAGCCTGAACTGCAGGACGACTGAGTACTGTGGCTTGATGACGACCGACTGCTAGCTGATGTCCCAGGCACCGAACTGCTAGTGCTGGGCACTACTGAACTGCTGCTAGACACACTGCTGGACGATACCGGCACAACCACACTGGTATAAACCTTCAGTTCTCTCGGGCTGACCAGCAAACTGGTGCCGTCGTTAAAGGTCACGTTTTTGGCATCGGTAGCACTTGCGTTGTAGGCCACGTAGGTGCGCTCATTAGCGGTGCGGAATACCGCAAAGCTGGCGTGATTGGTTGCGACTACCTGGTTATCGATGCGCCCAAAACGGTGAAAGGTTTTGATCCAGGCGTAGGTATTAGCTAGTGAGTTACCCTCTTCAGTTGCACAGGCAGGCCCGGCAATTGAGTTGCGCATCCGGCCTTCATTCGCATTGAAATTGGCCAGTGCCGTCACCGGATCATAAACCGCTTGGTAGGCATAAAAAATCGCGTCCCACATGGTAAACATGGTGCGGCCATTAGCCATAAAGTCAAAATTGGTTTTGGCGTAGTCCGGGAATTGGCCCAGATAGAGCGAGCCTGACTGGATCGGCAACAAAATGATGCCGTGCATGGCCTCCGCCTGGCCACTAAACCAAGTGGCATAGTCAGTTTTGCCACCCCAGACCAATGACGCCATAGGTTTGGTGTAAGTGGGGTGATAGTTGGTGCCGTAGACGTTGTTCCAGTATTCCTGGATCGCCGTCATCTCGGTGGTGTAGAGGAAGATACCGGCATCGCGCACCGCAGTATTACCCGTCTCTTCTCCCCAAAGGATCATCGCGGTCCAGGCATTCATCGCCTCGGATGATGACTCATTGTTGTTGCCCGCACCAAAGCGCGCATGGCCAGATGCCCAGGAGTGACCGGCATAGATGTCGAAGTTGCGCAGGAAGGGGAACATTTTACCGGTGGCGCTGGTGGCCGGATGGCGCGGACGCTCCCAGTTGCCGTAGTCGCGCATCAATAGCTCGATCATGCCGCCAAACTGCTGGGGTTGCGCCCAGTTTTTGTCGTTACGCGCCAATTCTGCCGCCGCACGCACAAAATAACCGTAGTGGAAATGGTGGTCGTTCAGCTCTTTCAGGCTGCCAAAGCTGCCATCAATACCGAGCATGGTGCCCCAGTTGCTGTTGTAGTAGAACAGGTTTTTGGCAAACGGCGATGGCTCCAAATCATCGATGACATCGGCTTTTAACCATCCTTCCAAGCGCCATTTGAGCTCATCCGTAAACTGGGTGGCAGCGGCGGTATTGCCGGTTTGCTGTGCCAGCGGGATTAGCGAGGCCACCTTGCCCAAACGCTTGCCGGTGTAATAGGTATCGCGATGGGTAAAGGTCTCGTTGCGCACGTTGTTTACCAGCGTGGAGAGACGGGTCTTATCGGCTGTATCGGTCAGCGCGGGCATGGCGGGAATCACCCCTTGGTAGGTAATCGCCGTGGTAAATGAACTGCCTTGCGCCAGTTTCATACTGCCGCGCGGGGTGAAATAGCTTTCACCGGTAAGGGTCGCGCCGCTGGCCAGTTTGCGCCATTGATGAGGGTAGAGCCCCATCAAGGTGCCGGTACCGGTCGATTCGGGGTAATTGTTGGTAGTGACCGCGTAGGTGCTGAGCAACTTACTGTCGCTCGCGCGGTAGTTCCAACTTACCTGCGAACCAGTGACAT
Organism: Cellvibrio fibrivorans; assembly: GCF_031457055.1. NCBI lineage: Bacteria > Pseudomonadati > Pseudomonadota > Gammaproteobacteria > Cellvibrionales > Cellvibrionaceae > Cellvibrio > Cellvibrio fibrivorans. The sequence goes on from NZ_JAVDVX010000001.1 coordinate 979,111, forward strand.
GGTTGTAGGCATATTGGGTCATCAGCGCGAGTGCCGCGCGGCTGGGCAATGCTGCAACCGAAAAGTATTTTTTGCCCGCGGGTAGATTGGCGGTGATTTTGGAGGTTCCCAAACCGGTCCAACTGGTGCCCGCCGGTGCAAATGCCGCGTAGTTGCGACCCTGCACCGAAAATCCAATCACCGCTGAACTGCTGGTGCCTGACCAGACTTCCGGGGTTTTCGCCGCAACCGGTGCGGTGCTGTGACTGGCAAAACTGATGGTGGGGTTACCGTTGGTGTAGTTGGCAAACACATAGGGCGATCCGTGGCCGAAGGTCAGATCCATAGCACCTGTGCCCGCCTCCATCCGCGTGGTGACAAACCAGTCGCTGTAGTCGTGCACTTTAGCGCTGAAGTTGCCGCTCGCCGCCGTATTGCCCAACACAAAATCCAACTCTTTAAAGTACACCGTCTCATGCATCGGATGCTCGACACCATTGATCCACTGGGTCGCAGGCGCTGGCATAGTGCCGACAAAGGCATAATCTATCGCCCAAAAATCCTCCTGCCGCGGCGAATAGAGGCGCACCCCATTCAGCTCTGGCTTGATCGCAAATGGGTGGGCGTAACTGACATTGTGCGACCCGCGTGTGCCCCAATCCTGCCAGGGGTCATTTACACCCGCCCATAGGATCGAACTCCACCAGGAATTGGTGGGCATAGGTTGGTTAGCGAGATTAGTGGTGATGTGTTTGGTCACTTGCACATCGCGGTTGTCAGGAATCGCCGCATCGATGCGCCCATCCCAATTGGTGAGATAACTACCCGCGCCCACAGCTACCGGATTATTGGTGGGTGTGGTGCTGGGTGGTGGATTGGGTACCTGTGCCGATAAGTGCGCTGCCGTCAGCATTAAAGCAGCGGCCGATAAGATGGTTTTCATGTGAACCTCTCAAAAGACAAATGTTGTTATTGATTATTAGAGGGGCCACCTGCCTTGCGAGACCGCTGCATTCCCATGCCCGGAAAGACCCCTTAAGCGACAGGATCTACCACCCCATGACCTGCGTCGTCCCAGTTTGCCAAGTGCCTGCAAGGTGGTATCCAATCCCGAACAAAGGCTACCAAGATGAAAAATAAGTCAATAAAATCAAATAGATGTGAGAGTTACAAGAAGTAACAGCTGCTACGGGAAGAGGCTGTCTCAACGCACGCAGGGGGGTATTTGCCGGCCTTGGGACAGCCCTATAAAAACGGGACGCAAAAAAAGGCGCCACAGGGCGCCGAGGGAGTGTTAACGATGAAGCAATATAAGCGAGCAGTAAGTAGGCCGTGTTTTAGTGCACTTTCACCGCAGTAAAAATATCCACAAAGGTCAGCTCTTTCTCGATCTCCACTGGGGCATGCAAACGGCTGGCGATATCGCGTGAAGACACTATGCCGCGAATATGATGCGCATCTTTATCCACAACCAACAGATATTCCTGATGGGTTTTCTTCAGGGTAGAAACGATATCGGCCACAGTCGCATGTTTGAATTGATCGTATTCCACCGCGCGGATATTGGCGCGGGCGTGCATTAAATCGCGCACTAAGAGCTCATCGCGTTTGACGTGCAGCGCCATTTGTTTGAGCAGCATATTGTGGTCGGCCAGGTCGTCTACGCTGATCACGCCGATAAATTCTTTGCTGTCATCCACCACAATTTTGGTTTTGACAGCTTCGGCCAACATCACTTCCAGCGCTTCAGTCGCTTCCAGATGGCTATCCACCATATGAGGTTTATGGCTGCGGAAATCCGTGAGAATCGCCAGCGCGGAGGTAGTGGCCTGAACATCGCTAAACTCTTCTGGCTGCACCAAATGGTCACTCGCCGCTAACGCAAACACGTTTAAATTTTTCATAACAAGCCCCGATAAGAAAATGAGTAATCCAGAAGGAGCGCGTGTTTCAAATGCATCCGGCGACTTGATCGCCCTCCTGGCGCTCTCTCTGTAATAACAACATAGGCCTTACCGGGGCTGATTAAAACCCGCACAGGCGGGCTTTTACGCTGGATTTACTCCGTGTTTACGTGGGCTTTACTCGGCGCGCAAATCTACAACCAAAACGCACCACTTCAATGCCCTTTACGACCGAGCATGCGCAACAGGGTGCGGTCTTTATCGACAAGGTGATGCTTGAGTGCACCAGCAATATGAAGGATGATCGCCGCCACAAGTAAATAGCCCAGCCACTCATGGGTAAATTGACCCAAGCTGCTCAATCCCGCATGGAAGGGTTCAGTCTGGCCTTCCGCATTTTTATTGCCCGGCACCATCACCCAACCGAAGACTTTGATGCCGTAACCGCCCAGACCGGAATACATCATGCCCGAGATCGGCATCAGCACAGTGCCAACAATCAATACCCAATGGGTCGCCTGCGCCAACCGATGTTCGAGTTTCGGGTATTCACGCACGGACGTTGGCCAACCGTTTTTGATCCGCCACCACACGCGCAGCAGAATCACCGCAAAAATCAGCACGCCGAAAGATTTATGCCAGTCGTACAGCGGGTAAACCTCATACCACGACATATAAAAACCGATCCCGATAAGGGCAATCAGGGTCAGGGCGACAACCCAGTGCAGGGCCGTGGTCAGGGGGCTTAGTTTTTCTTGGGTATCCATAGGTGTTCCTTGGTTGCTAATCGATTTTTGTTGTTGTGTGCCCTGGAAGCAAGGTAGCGGTCTGCGCGCTTTTGTCCTGTTGTTGAGCGAATCGTTCCGGTCGCACAGGTATTTTTACAGAACTTGACCAAGCGCTGCCATTGCGCGGGTTTGATGGCTATAATCGCCGCATTTTTCTACCTTCATAAGATCAGGTCTACCATGTCCGAAAAACGTTATGACGTAAGCACCTTCCAGGGTTTGATTCTCGCCCTGCAAGATTATTGGGCGCGCCAGGGTTGCGTGATTTTGCAACCGCTCGACCTCGAAGTCGGCGCCGGTACTTTCCACCCTGCCACTTTCCTGCGCGCTATCGGCCCGGAAACCTGGAATACCGCTTACGTGCAGCCCTGCCGCCGCCCGAAAGATGGCCGCTACGGTGAAAACCCCAACCGCTTGCAACACTACTATCAATTCCAGGTGGCGATGAAACCCTCGCCCGCCGATATTCAGGATTTGTATTTAGGTTCACTGCGCGAAATGGGTATTGATACCAACGTGCATGACATCCGTTTTGTGGAAGACAACTGGGAATCGCCCACCCTCGGCGCCTGGGGTCTGGGTTGGGAAGTCTGGTTGAACGGAATGGAAGTAACGCAGTTCACTTACTTCCAACAAGTTGGCGGTCTCGAATGTTTCCCCGTTACTGGCGAAATCACTTACGGCATCGAGCGTATCGCCATGTACCTGCAAGGTGTGGATTCAATTTTTGATTTGGTATGGACGATCAACCCGAACGGCGACAAGGTCACCTACGGCGATGTGTTCCATCAAAACGAAGTGGAACAATCCACTTACAACTTTGAAGAAGCCGACACTGCATTTTTGTTCAGCAATTTCGATTTCTACGAAAAAGAAAGTCAGCGCCTGATGGAAAAAAATCTGCCGCTGCCCGCCTACGAAATGGTGATGAAAGCCTCGCACGCCTTTAACTTGCTCGACGCGCGCCACGCGATTTCTGTCACCGAGCGCCAACGTTTTATTTTGCGCGTGCGCACACTATCCCGCGCTGTTGCCCAAGCCTATTACGATAGCCGCAAAGCCCTCGGCTTCCCACTTGCGCCTGAAGCCTTACGAGCAGAAATGCTTTCTGCCATTGCGGAGGAAAAATAATGTCTGCTGATTTTTTAGTTGAACTGGGAACCGAAGAGTTACCGCCAAAAGCATTGAAAAATTTGATGGCTTCGTTTGCCGACACTATCGAAGCGAATTTAAAAGCGGCGGAATTATCGTTCACCGCAATTAAACCTTTTGCTGCACCGCGTCGTTTGGCGGTACTGGTAGAAAATCTCGCCAGCGAAACCCCATCAAAAGAATTGGTTGTCTGGGGCCCACCGGCAGCCATCGCATTTGATAAAGAAGGCCAGCCCACCAAAGCAGCGCTCGCGTTTGCCGAAAAAAATGGTATCGCTGCTTCTGAATTAAAAGCCGAGAACGATGGCAAAGCGGAAAAACTGGTTGCGCGTATTACTGCCGAAGGCAAAAAAACCGTTGAATTACTTGAAGCAGTTGTTGCCGATGCCTTGGCAAAATTGCCGATTGCCAAACGCATGAAATGGGGCGCGAAACGCGAAGAGTTTGTACGCCCTGTTCATTGGTTGGTGATGTTGTTTGGTAGCGATGTTGTCAACGCCAGCTTGCTCGGCTTAACCGCTGGCCGCACCACACGCGGCCACCGTTTCCATTACAACAACACTATCGACCTCGCTAAAGCGAGCGATTACGCCAGCGTATTAAAAAATACCGGTTTTGTTGTCGCGGATTTTGCTGAGCGCGGTGCGACCATCAAACAACAAGTGGAAGCCGAAGCGAAAAAAGTCGGCGGTGTTGCGGTTATCGACCCTGCCCTGCTCGATGAAGTTACCGCCTTGGTTGAATGGCCAGTCGCGCTGACCGGAAAATTTGAGGAGCGTTTTCTCGCTGTTCCAGCTGAAGCACTAATTGCTTCCATGAAAGAACACCAAAAATATTTCCATGTGGTGGATGTTAACGGCAAGTTAAAAAACAACTTCATTACCGTGGCAAATATTCAAAGTAAAGATCCATCGCAAATTATCGACGGCAACGAACGTGTAATTCGCCCGCGTCTTTCCGATGCGGCGTTCTTCTTTGAAACTGATAAGAAAACCACGCTCGAGTCATTGCGCGATCGTTTAAAAACTATCGTGTTCCAGGCGCAGCTCGGCACCATTTACGATAAAACCGAACGCGTTGCTGGCCTGGCAAAATTAATTGCCGGTAAATTAAATGCGGATGCCGCATCAGCGGAACGTGCCGCACAATTGTGTAAATCTGATCTCGTAACCAATATGGTCGGCGAGTTCGACGATATGCAAGGTATCGCCGGTTATTACTACGCGGTTAACGATGGCGAAAACGTCGAAGTTGCCGCTGCGATGAACGAGCAATATATGCCGCGCTTTGCGGGCGACCAATTGCCTGCAACAACGACCGGCGCGATTATAGCGCTTGCTGATCGCCTCGATACTATCACTGGTATTTTTGGTATTGGCCAACAGCCTACGGGCTCCAAAGATCCGTTTGCCTTGCGTCGTGCAAGTATTGCTGTCCTACGCATTCTGGTGGAAAAAAATCTCGCGCTCGATTTGCGTGAGCTGCTGACCTTCGCTAAAAACCAACACAAAAATCTCACTGTTGGTGATGAGTTGGTCGAGCAAGTATTGGCTTACATGCTGGAGCGTTTCCGCGCTTTCTTTGAAGATGCCAATATCCCCGCAGAAGTTTTCCAGTCGGTAACCGCAAAACAATTGTCGCAACCACTGGACATTAACCAGCGTGTACTCGCGGTCAATGAATTCAGCAAGTTGCCGCAAGCGCAGGCACTCGCTGCGGCGAACAAACGTGTATCCAATATTCTTGCTAAACAAAATGCGACGCTGAGCACCGAAGTAAATCCTGCATTGTTGCAAGAAGATGCAGAGAAAACTTTGGCGCAAGCAGTAAGCGCAAAAGCCGCTGTAGTGGCTCCACTGTTTGCTGCACGCGAATACACCAAAGCACTCGCGGCACTCGCCGATTTGCAACAACCTGTTGATGCTTTTTTTGACAGCGTAATGGTGATGAGCGATGACCCGGCGCTGCAACAAAACCGCTTGGCGTTATTGCAACAACTGCGCGGATTGTTTTTGGAAGTGGCGGATATTTCTTATTTGGTTCCTGCCAAGAACTAATCTCATCCCCCTCCGTCATTCCTGCGAACGCAGGAATCCAGCTTTTGGATACCCGCGTTCGCGGGTATGACGAGGGCATACAGATCTATCGGATTTATCCATGAAATTAATTATTCTCGACCGCGATGGTGTGATTAATCACGACCGCGACGACTATGTGAAATCCGCCGATGAATGCATTCCGATTGAAGGCAGCATCGATGCCATTGTGCGCTTGAACAAAGCGGGCTTTACCGTTGTTATCGCCACTAACCAGGCTGGCCTCGCCAAAGGTAAATTTGAACTGGAGGACCTGGAGGCCATGCACGAGAAAATTACTGGTCTGGTAGAAGAAAACGGCGGAGAACTCGGCGGGATTTTTTATTGCCCCCATCACCCGGATGACAACTGCAAATGCAGAAAACCTATGCCGGGTATGTTGGATGCGATTGAAGCCGAATTTAATACGTCCGTAGAATCCTGTTATTTCGTGGGCGACAGCCTGCGCGATTTACAAGCCGCCGTACAAAAGGGTTGCAAACCGGCGCTGGTAAGAACCGGCAATGGCGTGCGCACACTGGCGCAATTAGCAGTTCCCGGTTTGCAAACAGATTCACCACAAGTCACACCCGAACAAGTGCAAGTGTTTGACAACCTCGCCGCCGCTGCAGATTTTATTCTTGCATCTAATCATTAACGGAACAGATAACAGGAATTAACGTGCTCAAACTCCGCAGTATTTTATTCAGTATTGGCTACAACATTACCAGCGCCGGTGCTGGTCTGGTTGCCGTTATTATCTGGCCGATACTTCCCTACAGCTGGCGCTGGCGCATTGTCACTTGTTGGAACCGTTTCGTAATGTTCTGGATCCGAGTGTGCTGCGGTGTGCGCTTTGAAATTATTGGCAGCAAACACGCGGATAAATTTCCTTGTGTCGTAATGGCCAAACACCAAAGCACTTGGGAGACCATGTTCCTGCAATATTATTTTGGCCCGGTCAGCACCATCCTTAAAAAAGAATTATTCCGCATCCCGTTTTTTGGTTGGGGTTTAGCGAGTTTGCGCCCCATCGCCATTGACCGCAGCAACCCGATCCAAGCCTTAAAAGAAATTAAACGCATAGGCCTGCGTCGTTTACAGCAAGGCAATAACTTATTGATTTTTCCTGAAGGCACTCGTACACCTGTTGGCCAGATTGGCAACTACGCGCGCAGCGGTGCCGATATCGCCATCAGCGCAGGAGTACCGATTATCGCCGTTGCACACAACGCGGGTGAATGTTGGCCGCACAAACAATTTATAAAATACCCCGGCACTATTCGCGTTGTGATCAGCGAACCTTTCGCAACCGAAGGCAAAGACCGCAAGCAATTAACGGAAGAAGTAAAAAATTGGATTGAAGGTGAGATTGCGAAAATGACACCAGCACGAAAAGATGGAAAGCGAATGAGTGTTAATGCCGATCTTGATATGAAATAAGCGTAGTAGATTTGAAACAACACGGCCGATCTGTTTCCAGATCGGCCGTTTTTATTTAACGCGTTAGAACCAATAACTTAGCGAATCTGGCAAGCGACCTTCCCTAATCCCAACACGTAGTACTTGTCACCCGCGAGTGGTGAGTTGTAAGGGATCTGGCCGTGTTTGCCCGCTGTTGCACTCACATAATCCACCAGATCCTGACCGGCAGCAAAGCGCCAGCTATTAATAGTCGCCTGTGATGCGGCGTTGTAATTGCTGGCCAAGTTAGCGACTGTGCCGTTAGTCGCCGTCAATGCAGTTTGGGTAGACGCCGTTAAATTACACGCAGCGTCACTGAACCAGAGCAGGTTACGATCATTGCGGAAAGAGCCGCCGCTAATATCTTTGAATAAATTCGCGCTGATTTCCGCGAGCGATGCTTCGACTGTCGCTTTCTCCTGATGTACGGCATTTACCACAAATACACTGTCTTCCATCAACGCACTCGCGCCCACCCGCAAACTCAAAATCTGGTTGCGATAATTTACAAACACATTGTTGAACATATGTGTTTTACCGTGGCGCAACAGCGGGACGCGGCGCAGCGTATTACCCAACAGCATGTAGCTGTCGTCGGTGGTGACAAACGCGTTGTTGTGCATGGTGGTGGTGATTTGTTTGTCGATGGTGTGACTGTCGCTGGAACCATGCAACACCGCGCGCTTTACATTCACCAAACGATTGAACGACATAGTCACATTGTGTGCGCCGACTTTGACATCAAACGCGGAATCGCCAGTGGTATCGAAGGTATTTTTGTGAATCCAGATATCTTTTGATGCCCCAGTGGAGCGGATCATATCCGGGTCACAGTAATGGTCTTCCGTGTGGCCGGCGCCCTGGAATTTCAGGTGGGTCATTATCACGCTGTTAGCAGTTTGCGTTGGCGTGCCTGTCTGGTCTTTTCCAATCGCAAAACCACTGAACAGGAAGTAAGCCTCACTGCCGCGGCCGTCGATGGTTTTGTTAGAGCCAATGACTGGATTGCGAATCGGGTTATTGGATTTATTCATCGCGTTATTAAAAAATTGCGTAACACAATTCGCACTGCTCACACCATTTTTTGCGCACCATTGCGTGTAGTTCACACACTCGGCTTCGGTTGCACCGAGAATGGATTGCACCGTCGGACTTCTACAACCTAAACGGTACATCCCAATTTCATGCGGCTGCGCAAATTGGATTTTGTCGAATACGATCCAGTTGTGTTCTTCGCCGGTAATCGCGTTGAGAATTTGTTGCTCAACTGACACGCTGGAATTTTTGGTAATGATGGTGAGTTTGCTGTTGCCGTTAGGATCAAATCCTCCTTTGGCATTTTCACCGTAGCCGACTGGTTTACCGAGTGTTTTTGACAAACAAGAAACGATTTCCTGATCGGTCTTCAACGAGGTATCGCGCCAGTTAACCGATGGGTTAGTCGCTACACGGATACAGTCAGCGCTGATGGTGCCGTTATCGACAACCGATGAAACGCTGCTGCTCGATTTGCTCGACGCTGGAATGCTACTCGGTGCTGCCGAGGATGCAGGCACGCTGCTCGGTGCCACTGAAGAGCGGCTGCTGGAAGCCGGGATACTACTAGGCGCCACAGACGATCTGAATGAACTGCTTGCCGGTGTACTGGATGGGGCAACGCTGGACGCTGGCGTTGATGAAGCAGTGCCCGTCGCGTTATAGACTTCAAATTCCGCAATGCCGGGCGCACTGGTCGCATTCACAATCAGATTAACTTTTTTGGTGCTGCGGCTGGCGATATTTACCACTCGCTGCGCACCTATCCCGGTACCTGTCGCCAATACTGTGCCGGTATCGTTATCCACCAAACTCCAGGTCGTCACTTTGCTGCCTGCTTCACGCAGGATCACAGTATTAAACGTCACCGCACTGCCCCACTTCACCGACACGCGCTGGTTGCTGGTGCCACTGGCAAGGGAAACGGTGCTGGTACTGCCATCGCGCACCAGCTTGGTGTTGTCAAAACCGGAACCGTCGGCAGCAGCACTGGGGCCGGTAATAGCGAGGTTAGCGCCGAGAGTTTGTGCCTGCACGGCACAGGTGAGTAGCGTACTGGCAGCCGCGCAAAACACGTACTGGCCAATACGACGGGTAATAGTCGTAGATTTCATCTTGGTTACCTTGTCGTAGCTATATCGTTGTTATTCGGATTGTTGTTATGTGCAAAACAATGCCGCTGATCTGCAGCAGGGATAAAGACCGAAAACGCCGATACGCCGTCAAGGCGCCATGGCTGCTGGACTTGGAGAACCAATAAAGAACGCAGCCTTGTTGGGATAAAACCTTGGGAAATAACACTGGATGAACCGCCTGAAAACTCATCCCGGGTGACCGGTTTTATTGTTGTTGGTACCGGAACCCTTTTCGGGAACCTGTGAATGATTCCCGCCTTGACCAAGCAGCGCTTGCCAAGGCAAACATAGTGCGCGCCGGCAGGAAAATCGTCAAGTTGGGAAATCACAGAAATCGCTATTTTTTGTGATAAAAATACTAAAAATTTCTTTGATAACGATTACTTTATTTTAATAAAACAGGTGTAATCGTTTTCATTTGCCTTAACACTTAGTTTAAGGCAGCCGGTACCGATGTACCCCAGGGGCCCCTTAACCGCTACACTCTCTGATCTTAATCGGGCTTAGATAGCCCTCAAAATGGCAATCCACCATAGGTTCGGATCACCAGGGAAATTCGCACATATGAATAAAAACCTACAAGTTTATTGGATGATGTTGCTGCTGGGATTGCCCTTCGCCGGTGTCGGCCTAATAACCTTGTTTCTGAGTATTCTTCCCAACCTGTTTGTATGGCAGCAGATGAAATCCTGGCCTCAGGTAAGCGCCCAGTTACAGCACGCCGAACTGGTGATAGACAATAGTGGCGACAGCAGCACCTATTCGCCTAAGGCCCGGTACCTCTATCAATATCAGGGAAAACACTACACCGGCGAGCGGGTATCAATCATGGAAGGTAGCGACAATATCGGTGACTTCCAATACAACCTGGCTTATGCCTTGAAAGAGGCTTGGCGCCAGCAGCAATCCGTGCCCGCCTGGGTAAACCCGTCCAACCCCACCGAGGCAGTGCTCAATCGCGATATGCACTGGGGCATGGTGGGTTTCCAGATGATATTTGTAGTGATGTTCGGCAGCGTTGGAATTGGCTTGTCATACTCCGCCCTAAGCAACCTGTTGCGCAGCACTCCGATGCACAAGCCCTGGCGCGGACAACGGCGCGCCAGCCCCGAAGTAAACTGCAATAGCAAAAGTGGGCTCTGGCTTACCTGGGGCTTCACCCTGATCTGGAACCTACTCTCACTACTGGGTGTTACGGCAGTTCCACGTGAGTTGGCGGCGGGAAATTTTTTCTTCCTGCTTATTCTGGTGTTTCCATTGATAGGGATTTACCTGCTCTACCAGGCAATTAACACCACGCTTGACTGGCGTCGCTTTGGTCCACTGACACTGAGGCTTCACCCCTATCCCTGCCTCATCGGCGGACAGTTTGGGGGGACACTCGAACTACCATTGGCTTATAACAACCAGCAACGTTTTCACGTCCGCCTGCAATGTGTGCACAGCTATGCAACCGGCTCCAACAAAAATCGCCACCTCACGGAAACTATCCTCTGGCAAGCACAGGGGCTGGCAGATAGCCAAGCATCCGCACTGGGTGGCACAGCGTTAAGCCTGCATTTTGACATCCCCGATAATCTGCCCGCGTCCGAACCTATGAGTACTGACTATCGCTTCTGGCGACTGGAATTGGCCGCCCGCTTACCGGGTGTGAACCTAAGGCGCGAATTTGAGATCCCCATGTTTGCCACTGCCGAACAAGCCCGCTCTGACTACTGAGCGCAAACGACTAACACGACATTTGTAAAAATTATCGCACTCAACCACGACGGCAAAAAAATTCCCATCGCAATAAATTTAAAAGGACGCGATACGGCGCAGTTGGCGTTGGAGGCGATTGGGGGGTTGAGTGGATATAAGATTGAATAGATTGATACGTTGAAAATGATTCGACAACATACTTAAAAAAATCGCTAGGAAAGCATACAGCGTTTCTAAAAAAGTTTTAGGCGTTTTATTGACAGCTCAAAAAAACGGCGTATTATCGCGCCCAATTTCCAAGGTGCTAAAAGCACTTTGTTTTTCAACCCGACAACTTGTTTGTCACAACTTATGGAGTACTCAATTATGACTTACGCGAATTATACCAACCGCTAAAACCCTTTTGAGTATTCAGACTTGGAAGGTGATAACAAAACCTTCCTGTCAGGCGCAACACTAAAGCCCTGATTAGGAAACTAATCGGGGCTTTTTCTTTTCTGCGATTTAAAAAGCCAACTCGAAGGTTTCATTTTTTTAGTAACGCAAAGTGATTTCTCAAAAAAGTCACTTAAGGGATTTCTATGCCTGTAAAAATTGAATTAAACAAAAATTCGGGAAATGGTTATAAACCCGTAAAAATTTACACCCGCGATATTGATAATGAGGCACTGACGCAACTGAAAAAAATTGCGGAATTGCCAATTATTTATTCACATATAGCGGCTATGCCCGATGTGCATTTAGGCATTGGTGCAACCGTGGGCGCGGTGATACCGACCTTAAATGCCATTATTCCCGCTGCCGTAGGTGTGGATATTGGTTGCGGTATGAGTGCCGTGCGGCTTTCGGTTAAATCATCGCAACTGCCGGATAACCTCGCCGCAATGCGCAGTGCGATCGAACGTGCAGTGCCGGTAGGTTTGCAAGCGCATAAAACGGTGAGCATTCGTGAAAGTGCATGTAAACAGATGGCAGCGGGTGTGGAGTGGCTTTTTGAAAAGCATCCAACAGTAATGAAAATGTTAAAGCAACCGAACACCCTGTGGACTAAACAAATGGGCACGCTCGGTAGCGGCAATCATTTTATTGAAGTCTGTGTGGATGAAAATAAAGACGTGTGGATAATGCTGCACACTGGCAGCCGTGGAATAGGCAATGCGATTGGGCAGTATTTTATCGCCCTCGCCAAAAAAGATATGGGCAAACAGTTTCACAATTTGCCCGATAAAGATTTGGCTTATTTCACCGAAGGCAGTGAGCAGTTTGTGGATTACGTAACGGCAGTCAATTGGGCACAGGAATATGCGCGTTTAAATCGCAATGAAATTATGGGTTTGGTATTGCGTGCGATAGCGCCATTTCTGCCTAAGTTTCACGCCGATCGCCACGCGATTAACTGTCACCACAATTATGTGAGCCGCGAGCATCATTTCGGCGCTGACGTATTGGTCACACGAAAAGGAGCCATTAGTGCACGCGAAGGTGAGCTGGGAATTATTCCCGGCAGTATGGGCGCTAAATCTTTTATCGTGCGTGGAAAAGGCAATACCGATTCGTTTTGTTCCTGCGCCCATGGTGCCGGTAGAAAAATGAGCCGCACGGCTGCACGTAACGCGTTTACCAAAGAGGATTTAATCGCACAAACCAAAGGCGTTGAATGTCGCAAAGATAAAGCAGTGATTGACGAAATCCCTGCTGCATACAAAGACATTGACGAGGTTATGCACAACCAATCTGACTTGATAGAGGTGGTTCATACACTCAAACAAGTCTTGTGTATCAAAGGATAATGAAGTGATCGCAAATAACACAAAAGCAAAACGCCGCTTAAAATCGGCGAACAATCCAGAGTGGTTTTTATTAGCCAGTTAACAGGAGGCAATCATGCCCAATCAGCAAGACGACAGGAACACAAAAGGTAAGAAACAGGAACGGCGCAACGGTCATGCATTTCACCCCATTATGAGCAAAGGTGGTGTGCATGAAAAAACGGAAAAAGCTAAACGTAAGGCCGCCAAGCATGAAATGAAACGCAAAGTTAACGAGTGGCTCGCTGTAAAAGGAGGGACATCGGCCACCCGTTCACCAGCGCGGAGCAGAATTAGTGTTAATAATTTCGATATGCAAGAGAGCAGCCCAAAGCGCGCGATAATCACCCTGCACTAAATGAAATCCGTGTTTTGGGCTGCTCTATTTGTACTCGTATGAAATTGGTACTGCGTAAACCAGTGCCATTTAGTTACAGCGATTAATTTGTTGCTTCCGACCACGCGGCAAATTCGACGTAATTGAGTTTTTCATGGGTGTTCATTGCTCGCTCCTATTTGACATTCACTTTTTAGCGGCAACAGCTTCAACTGCACGCTGCTTGGTTTTTGTCAGTAGCGATGCATCGCCAATTTTTCCGTGACCGGGAACCACCAATGTTGCACTGCTATAGCGGGCGATAAGTTTTTCGGCAGAAGCAGGCCAGTCCTCTATCACTGCATCACCTAGATTGCCAAGACCTTCCGGTTTGACAAAACAACCACCAAATAAAATTTTCTTCTCTGGCATCCACACCACTAGATTATCGCGTGTGTGACCAGCACCGGGATAAAACACTTCTATTTTTTTATTGACTAACCAAAAGGGATTTTTGGTAAATGAATGAGTGGCTTGAACTTCGCCTTTATTTTCAAGCAACTTGTTAGTTTGCTTGGAGGCATAAGTTGGAATGGACTTTGAATTGAGAAATGCAATACCGCCTGTGCTGTCGCTGTGGAAATGTGTTGAAATACTTGCCTTGGCTGTAAAGCCCTGTGCGTCAATCCATTTCACTAATTTTTCAGTGTTCGGGGCTGAAATGGGTGTATCAATCAGATACGCATCTTTGTTATCAAGCACGACTAATCCGTTAGAACCAACCAGCCCCCAGCCTTCGATTTTTTCGTAAGCGGTGTACAGATAAACACCGTCATCGATTTTCTTAATTTCCAATTCGGGTAGTGGATCTTCAGCAAAAGTGATGCTTGATAAAAAAAATAAGCTTGCAGCTAGAAAAACTTTCATTTCGTTGAATTCCTTTAATTTGTTAAAAAAGATGCTGCCTATAGATATTCAAATCATTACACCTGATCATGACTCCCCACGTCCACCTTCGGCTTGGCCACATATCTCAACCACACATAGCCCACCAGCGCCGACAAAAACGAACCCACCAAAATCCCCAAGCGGTCATTCATTGCCTGATTTTCAATGGTTTGTTCAAACGCGAGTGAGCCGATAAATAAACTCATGGTGAAGCCGATGCCGCAGATGACCGCAACGCCGTAGAGCTGCGCCCAGTTAACATCGTCCGGCAGTTTGCCGATGCGCAGTTTGACCGCGAACCAGGTAAATAGCATCACGCCCAATTGTTTGCCGACAAACAGGCCGAGCAAAATGCCGAGCGATACAGGCGAGAAGACATCGTTGATGCTCAGCCCTGAGAGCGACAAACCCGCGTTGGCAAAGGCGAACAGCGGCAGGATCGCAAAGGCGACCGGGCTGTGCAGGTCTTTTTCGATGTCGTGCATGGGGCTCTGCACTTTACCTTCGGAATCCAGGCCTCTGAAAGGGATGCACAGGGCGATGGCGACGCCCGCCAAAGTCGCATGTACGCCGGACTTGAGCAGGCTCACCCACACCACCAAGCCGACAAACAGGTAAGCCGCTTTGCTGACCACACCCTGGCGATTCATCAGCACCATCACACCAATACCTATACCCGCGCTGATGATCGCGGTGAGTGAGAGGTTATCGGTGTAAAAAAGCGCGATGATAATGATCGCGCCTATATCATCAAAAATCGCGAGCGAGACGAGGAAGACTTTCAAGCTCACCGGAATGCGCGAGCCGAGCAGACTCAGGATGCCGAGCGCAAAGGCGATGTCAGTTGCGGTGGGAATCGCCCAGCCGTGCAGAGCGTAGGCATCATGGCGATTGATAAATGCATAAATCAACGCGGGCACCAGCATCCCGCCAATTGCTGCTATACCCGGCAGGGCGATTTTGGAGAGCTGGTTTAACTCACCGACCAATACTTCGCGCTTGAGTTCGAGCCCGACCATCAGAAAAAACAGCGCCATAAGGCCATCGTTAATCCAAAGCAACAGGGGTTTGGCGATAGAAAAACTGCCTACGGCGACGATTACATCCACTGACAGCAACTGATCGTAATAGATTTTTAAGCTGGAGTTAGCCGCGATTAGCGCCAAGATGGCCGCCAATATCAACAAAATACCACTCGCTGCTTCCAGTTTAAAAAATGCCTTAATTCCCGGGATCATGTGTACCTCGCCCTGTTCATATTTTTACTTGAATTGGGGTTTATGGGCGTGAAACGAAAGTTTTACAAGCGAATCAATAGCTTATTTGCCTAAATTTACGGTTGGTGCACCACTGGAATGCAAAAACCCGCGCTGGTGTAGCCAGCGCGGGTTTCATAAAACAACTACTGCGAATGGCTTACTGGCAGGCTACCTTGCCCAAGCCCAACACATAATACTTGTCGCCCGCCAACGGCGAATTGAAGGGCGCCTGGCCGTATTTACCGGCGGTACCGCTCAGGTAATCCACTAACTCCTGGCCTGCCGCAAAGCGCCAGTGATTGAGGGTGGCTTGTGAGCCAGCTGAATAATTTGCGGCGAGATTGGCCACTGTACCCGAGCTGATCGTAAAGCCGGTTTTGGTGGTTTCATCCAAATTACACGCTGCATCGCCGAACCAGACGAAGTTGCCTTCGCCGCGATAATTACCGCCAGTCACATCGCGAATCAGATTCGTCTGTAGCTCAGCAAGTGATGAAGCCAGATCCGCTTTTTCCTGATGAATGCGGTTAACTACAAACATATTGTCTTGCTGCAATATGCTCGCCCCCACACGAATGCTGAGCAGGTCTTTGCGATAATTCACAAACACGTTATTCACCATATGCGATGTACCACGGCGGATCAGCGGTACGCGGCGCAGGGTATTACCCAGTGCCATATAACTTGCATCGCGTGTCACAAATAAATTGTGGTGCATAGTGGTTCGGATTTGCGCGTCGATTGTGTGGCTATCGCTGGAGCTGTGTAGCGTTGCACGTTTCACATCGAGAATTTCATTGAAAGACATGGTGATGCCGTAGGCACCGACTTTCACATCAAACGCGGAGTCGCCAGTGGTATCAAAAGTATTTTTGTGAATCCAGATATCGTGTGATGCGCCGGTGGAGCGAATCATATCCGGATCAACATAATGGTCTTCGGTGTGGCCTGCGCCTTTAAAATTCAAATGCGTGAGAATCACACTGGTTGCGGTTTGTGTCGGTTGGCCATTGGAATCTTTGCCAATCGCAAAACCGCTGAACAGGAAGTGAGCTTCACTGCCGCGACCATCGATACTTTTGTTGGAGCCAATCACTGGATTGCGAATCGGGTTGTTGGATTTATTCATCGCCGTGTTAAAGAAAGTGCTAACACACGCCGATTCACTCACACTGTTTTTTACGCACCATTGTTGATAATTCACACACTCTGCTTCGGTTGCACCGAGAATGGATTGCACAGTCGCATTGCTACAACCCAAACGGTACATGCCAATTTCTGTTGGTTGAGCGAATTGGATTTTGTCGAACACAATCCAGTTGTGTGCTTCACCGCTAATTGCATCCAACACTTGCTGCTCAACCGAAGTGTTGGAATTTTTGGTGATGATAGTGAGTTTGCTGTTACCGTTAGGATCGTATCCGCCTTTGGCATTTTCACCATAGCCCACTGGAGTACCGAGGGTTTTATATAAACACTCCACAATTTCCTGATCGGTTTGCAAAGCGGTATCGCGCCAGTTGACGTGGGGATTAGTTGCAAGATTAATACAATCCGCGCTCAGGTTTACATCGCCGGGAATATAAGGTGCGCTTGATGATGAACTGCTGATACTCGATGAAATTGCAGAGCTGGTAACTGAAGAACTAACCACAGACGAACTGCTTTTTGAAGAGCTGCTGGTGATGGACGAAAGCGACGCAGCGCTCGATGAGGCAGGGCTTGAACTGCTGCTGGAGCCATTAACGAAGGGAGTAATTTTCCCCACACCTGCGTTAGCCATCACAATTTCCGGCACTGTGGATGAGTGATCCATTTCAACCGTGTAAGGCACGGTCACGCTGCAGGTTGATTGCAGTTGTCCATCCACCACTTCGGGAATTACCAAGGCACCATTGCCTACTGTGCGGCTGTAGTAAATCGACGGCAGTACGGTATTGTCATCATTGGTTTGCCAGCAACCGGCAACATCCGAATCGTCGGAGGCGATCAGTGGATTATTCACATTGTAAAAATAATTGCTTTCTATCAAGGCTTTCGCATTCATACGCGAGTTGATCGCATGGAACATATAATCGATGCGATCGTTCGACCAATAGTTGTTGTACATATGCACGAGCGCATGGCGAATTAACGGCGTGCGCTGTTCAATGTTTTTATACCAGTTATGATGGAAAGTGATGTTGGTATTTTTATCGTCGCTATCACTGGAACCGATCAAACCGGCGCGGCTGGAATCGTTATACAAATTGTAAGAAACGGTTACGTTAGTCACGCCCGCTTTCATATCCAACAATGAATCGTATCCATCTTTTTCGCCGCCGGATGCTTCAAGGTGATTGTGGTCGATCCACACGCGATTCACATTGGTTTCCATACCGATTGCATCACCACCGTTAGAGGTAGGTGAGCCGCTTTTTTTCACATTGCGGATATGCAGGTTTTGCAAAATGATGTTGGACGCATCGCGCACATGAATGCCAATTTCTTCAAACAAAGCGTTTGTACCTACACCAATAATTGAAACGTTACTCATTTGTTTTATTTCAATCACATCAGCTTGCGTATTACAACCTTGCGCTGTGGTATTGGCGTGGCTGATAGTGCCGTTCACCAAAATGGTAATCGGTGTACTCATAGTGGAACGCGCGCAGAGTGCTGCATTTAATTGCGTGCCGGTAGTCACGGTTACCACTGCACCACCTTGTCCACCGGTCACACCCGCATGGGCTGCAAAGCCTTCCATTTTTGCCGGGCGCAGTGCGCCGTTGTAGGAAGCAACACTACTGGAAGATTGGCTGGTTGCTATGCTACTTGACGCAACCGATGCAACGACACTGGATGAAGTATTGATTGACGTCGCCACGCTTGAACTGGACATCAGCGGCGTACTACTTTTGCTTGATACAGGTGTTGATGATGCCGCTAGCGATGAAGGCCCAGCAGAACTGGTAACCGCACCACCCAGATATTCAATGACCAAATCATCAATCGTTACCGATGCAGAACTTTCCGTGCGCAGCGAAATAAATGAGTTTGCTGTGCCGATGGTGGGCAACAATTCAATCACTTGCCCTGCCACTAAACTGTTGGCACTCGCATTAAATATGCGCGATGCACTGCCGTGTAATGAATTGCCGCCGCTGGTGGTATTGTTATCCACCATCACTTGCAGCGCACCGGAACCCGACGCGGTAACGACGCGAAATGAAATGCGATAGGGCTTGCTTAAATCAAAATCGCCATTGGCACTGGTATCACCTGACGAGGTGTTAGTGCGCGGCGGTTTATTGCCAATGGTAAAGCGTGCCGCTGCCAACGTTAATTGATTATTAGCAATCGTAATGCCGCTGTTGCCACCGGTCACAAACAATAATGGCGCGGATGAATCGGTTGAAATGGAGCGATAAGCCGCACTGAACAAAGTCGCTTTATCAATATTAAATGGCTCGTTCAATAACACGCGATTTGCAACACTGCTTGCCGCGCTGGACGATGACGCCACCAATGTTCCGCTGGCAGACCACACCAGTGCCGATTGATCAAATGGCTGCGCACGGTTATGGCGAATTTTGATGGTGTCCGCTGGCGTTACTTGTTCACCGCTAGCGAGATTACCGAGCAACACACTGCCATCAAGAATGGTAGTGCCTGCACCGCTCGCGGTTAATGTTTGCGCCGCGTTGTTAACGGCTTGCGCACCGTTTTGTACGGTGACAGAAAATACATAATCGTAAGTGGTGCGGTCGATACGGGTTTCACTCAGCTTATTGAGTGTGACGACGTTGAGATCCAACGCCATACTATCGGCGGAAAATGCGAGCGCACAGAGCGCCGATAAATGTCTCAATGAGTAACGCGAGAATAAATTTTTCATGCGGCCACCTGCTGACGTTTGGTGGACTGACGCAACGCCACTGCAATCAAGCCGAGCAGCAACAAAATAATCGACGAAGACTCAGGCACGGGAGTGGTGACGTTCGTGGATGATCCTGATTCAACGATGGAAAAATCTGCATCATAAAAATCATAGGCCAACACATCGAACGGAAGTGTGGAGAGATAAGTAAACGACACGCGCGCAACACCCGAGCTCAAACCTGCCGGGTTGTAGCTATCAAACAGGCCTGCACCGAGCAGTGCATCGGGTTGCACAACAATGCTGTCCCATGCTGCGGGGCTGAATCTAATATCCAGATTGGCAAACAAAGTTTCAGAAAAATACAGCGAAAAGCCGCTAAAGTTTTCACCGCTAGCGAGCGATAGATTAATATCCACTATGCCCTGATTGCCAACCAATTCAGAAAACTCTGTCGTAATCAGCGCGGCTCTGGCCGGATTGGCCACACAGAATAAAAACGTAAACAGCAAACTTATAGATTTAAAATAATTCAGTTTCATAGCGTACCCCTGTTATTAAAATAATTAAAAAAGTGGGGTATTGATGGATAGCATTGTCCGATTGAATTTTTTTATGGTGTCCTTCTGGTAACGCAATTTGTCGGTTGGAATTTTCAACCAAAACAAAACGACCGGCATAGTGGCCGGTCGTTTTGTTTACGCAGATTTATTGGGTTACCTCCACTTGCCAAATGCGGATGCCACCACCGCCATCGCCGTTGCGGCTCATCAGAATAAATAACTCCGAAACCGTCGGGTCAGTAATGGTTGCGGTTAAAGTGGTTTTATTCGGGTTACTGCAAGAGGACCCTACTTTCCAGGTTTTGCCATTTTGGTCAACAATCGCAACCTGGCCATTTTGACAAGCACCGGGAGCGGTTGCGCTGCCATTTGAATAGGTAACCGTTAAAGTTATAGGCAGTGCGCTGGGTGTAAATGGCACAGAGATAAAACGAGTCACACCACCCCCAATATTCAATGCAGTTGGATTCACTTGATTGCCACCCTCAACAAAAGTGACGGGTGTGCCGGCAGTGTCATCTTTTACGGAAGTGCCGTTGTAGTTAATCGCATATTCAGTGCCCGCACTATTCAGATGCAAACGCAAACTGCCTGCTGTTGCTGAATAAAATGTAATGCCGTCGATGGTGATTGGCGTCGCCGTTACATTGAAGTTTGCATTGGCATTGGCGGCCGGTGCTGCTGCCACTGCCGATTGCAGGGCCGCGAAAGTCGGTGTCCAGATCTCGGTGTTGGGAACATAGGCTGAACTAACTGATGAGCTGGCTTCACTACTAGCACCTACACTCGAACTGCTCTCGCTCGATGCAGAACTGGAAACATCGCTAGATGCCGTAGAACTCGCACTAGAGACCGAGCTGCTGCTCTCGCTTGCCACACTGGCTGCACTACTGGACGAGCTGCTTGCCTGACCGAAGTTGGCACAATCGGTAGTGTCGCCCGGCAGCGGGTTCCAACCGGCACTGGAATTGTAAGCGGCAAAAATTTGCGCGCGATTGCAGTAATCGTTCATCACCTCACCTAGCGTCAACTCATAGCCACCCACACGGCTGGCAAGGCTGATGCTGTCGCCATTGGCATTCATGGTGGCGAATTCGCGCCAGCCGGTGGTGGCGGTTGGTGTAACCGGGTTAGGTGCTGGCTGGCCGTTCACGCCTGCCCCTGCCCAGCCGGCTGCGTTGATATGGGTATCCATACGGCTGTTGATAAAGACCACGTTATCCCAAGTGGTGGTACCGCCGGGGCTGCGCGCAAGATAGGTCGCACCAGCGGGAATGGTGTGGCCGACCGGACCTGGGCCTTGGGTCAGATTGGAATTGAGGAACACAAAACCTTTATCGGCCGCCGTCAGGGTGCGCGCCTGCACCACGTAACCACCGTTATTGGCATTGCTGCTGTCACCCAGCGAGCGAATCTCACTCTCCTCGAACAGCGATACATTGTTATTGCCCCAGATGAAATCCACATTGCCCGCCACCAAAGTGCGGTAGAACCAGCTGTAGCCTTTCAGCTGCAAAGTATCCTGCTCGCTAATGAAGTTTGCGTTTTTGGCCACCAAGCGACCCGTGGAGTTGAAGTAAATCGTCTCCGCCTGACCGCCCGATCCAGTTTTGATGGTGGTGTTTTTCAGGGTGAGATTTTCCATCGTCAACATGTCCGCCAACTCGACTAAAAATACCGGACGACCGGCAGAACCCGGGTTCAAACCCTCCGAGTTCTGGTACTGGATTAACACGCCATCGCGGCTCTCGCCGGTAATGGTGAGGTTGTCTTTATTGCGCAGATACAGCAGCTCCGGATAAGTACCCTTGTTGACGGTAATAGTCGCCGCATCGGTTTTGGCCAAATTCTGCATCACGTAGTTAAGCGCGCCTTGCAGGGTGCGGAAGTCGGCGGTGTTGCCGGTGTCATCCACCGTGAGCGAGGTCAAACCCGCCGCTGGCGCCGGTTTGGTGGTAAAGGTCCAACCGGCGTTTTTACCGATCCCTTCAAATGGCAGGGTCGCCAGGGTCGCGCCGGTAAAAGCCGATGCGCTTACCGCCACGTAGTAACTGGTGTTGTACTCCAGCTTTTTGCTTTGCAGGGCGATGGTTGCAGTATTGCCCGAGATACTGATCGGGCGGGTATTCAGCGTGCGGTAAGTGCCATAGCCGATAGTGTCTTTGTGATCCACCAGCTTGATGGTATCCACCACCGAATCATCGCTGCTTTTGAAGATGCGAATAGCACCCACCGTGCCCAGGGTAGGCGGTGAGTCAAACGTCAGGCTCAGGCTGGTATCGGCATAGACATTGGCTTCATTCGCGGCGGGCGATACCAAGCCGGTCAGGTTGTAACTCGCGGTTGGCATTACAAACTGGGGCGCAATAGTCGCCGTGAGAGTGCGCGTCAGGCTGGCATCGGAACCACTGGTAAAGGTGATAGTCGCAGTGCCCTCGCCCACCGGATTGAGGCTGACTTGATAGCCATTCGTACTCACCGCCACCACAGCCGGGTTGCTCGATTCCACCGTAAAAGTGTCGTCGGTGTTCTGTGGGTTTTTGGCGGTGACGGTAATCACGCGCGCGGCATCGCCCACTTCGGCGCTGTAGCTAGCAGTAGGCGAAATGGTTAACTGGGATGGCACTGGCGGTTTGTCGTTGGCGTTGCCGACCTTGATATCGTCGATTTCAAACGAGCGGTTGCTGGTAAAAATACCGATGGAACCGCGTTCGGTCAGGCTCACATCGCTAAAGCTGGCCACCTGCAAGTCATTCAGGTACAGCTTCATTTCAGTGCCGATCAACTCCAGACGCAGTTTGTACCATTCGCCATTGGTGGCGCCGGCGGTGCCGAGGCTAATTGCCGTGTTGTAGCGCATGGTGCCGGTGCTGGCCGGGTTGCCGGTGCCACTGCGCTCCACAATCTCTACTCGCGGCTGATTGGTTTCATGGGCGATCATGCCCATGCCGTACCAGTTGTTCACGTCCAGGTAGCGCGCCATCACATAAATACTGCGCTGCGCCGTGCCGCTGGAATTCAGGCGCGGGCGGATGCGCGCTTCCACGTAGTAATCGGCCGAGGTAACTGCCGCAAGCTGCTCCGGTTTGATCAGCGCCACCAAGCCGCCAAGCGCACCACTGCTGGCAGCGGTATAGCGCAATACATTGTTGTTGCCAGCGTCGTTGAGCACATCAAACACGCCATTTGCTGTGGTGCCCGCTGGTAGAAGATCCCAGTTGCCTGCACCGCTGGCGAAATCATCGCAGAAATACAGCCCCGCTTCGTTCGCGCAAGCAAAGACAGTAGCCGCGCTGGCGGTGCTGGACGACGTTGCCGCCGCTGATGACGCGGCCGCACTGGTGGAACTGCCCACCACTACACCCACTGATGAAGCATCCGCCGAAGAGCCGGCAGCGGAAGTAGTGCTGGCTGCTGAGGAGCTAGCAGCAGATGAACTGACACCCACCGCGCTGAAATCGCAGTCGAGCAGGTTTTCGGAAGGGCCATAACCTTTCACGCAGCCAATATTGGCGGGCAACAAACCGGACAACTGCGCCGGGGTATAAGCCCCCGCGTCGGTCCAAACCATCCAATCCACCAGCGCTTTGTAGCTATTGCTACCACCATCGCCAATTTGCAGATAGTTGTTGGTCGCCGTAGTGGTAGCAAATTGCACCTCTTCCTGATTCAGTACCGGGGTGTCAGAACCGTTCAGGTAGGCGCGCGCCCAGCCAGTCGTGGGGCTAGAGAGCGCCACGGTAAAGTGGTAGACGCGGTATTCGTCCATCGCCAAACCATAAGCGGTGTTAGGTGCTGGTGCACCCTCAAACTGAACGCCATAGTTGCTGGCACCATCGGCACGCAACACGACTTTTAACCGGCTGGCGGCGGTATCGGCCGTGCCACCGAAGGTGGTTTCCAGTTCCAGGACGCGCGCATTGGCGGGCGGGTTAAAGCCTTTGACCCCGGCAATCAGGGTGAAATATTTGGGGTAAACCCCATCGTTACGGCCCACATTGCTTATCCGGGCACGGTTGTTTTTGGTGCCGAGCGAAGTGGAGTCAAACAGCACAGCACCTGCGCCGGTTGGCGTGAAATCACTTGCGCTGCCCTGGATTACAAACGGCGCATTGTTAACACCATCAGCTAAAGTGATGGCATTGGCATCGAACGGGCTGGCATTGCCGTTGAACAGGTTCCAACTAACCGAGGCCGGATCAGCCGTGACTGGCTCATTGGTCGGTGGTGGCGGCGGCTCTATATCCCACTCGGGGCGAGTACAGGCGAGTTCAGCCGGGGCGGTGGTGATCTTGCCCACACCGGCGTATTGCTGCACATGCGCCGGCACATCTTCCACCGGAATCAGGCTGGGTGCGTAGAGGTAATCCTGTGGCAGGGTCAAGGTGCCGGTGGAGGTGTTATCGGCCAGCAATTCATCGGCGATGATATTAACGGTGGTCGCCGTGTCCTCTTTGTCAGACCAGATAATGCCATCGCGCAGTTGGTTCTCTATCAACTCCCAATAGCCAATGGCGCTACTGTCCTGCGACATCACCGGATTTTTGGTGTTTTCAAACACATTGCGCTCTACGCGGATAATGGCGCCCATACGCGAGTTGATCGCCGAGGTATCCACGTTGTGATAGTAGTTGTTGTAGATATGACCCTTGCCGAAACGGAACAGCGGCAAGCGCGAATTCACGTGGTGCCAATAGTTGTGGTGCCAGGTGATACGGCGGTCAAAGTTGTCTTCGTCGGACGAACCCCAGAGCGAGGTTTTCCAGCTGTCATGCAGGTAGTTGTAGGAGATAGTGATATCTGCCACATCGCTGCGACCACTCACCAACTCATCGTAGTAATCCTTTTTGTACTCCGCCTGGGCAACCGGGTCGGTGATGGCCTCGGGCACAGCCACGTCCAAATCGTTGTACAGCTCGTTGTGGTCAATCCACACATTGCGCACCGGGCCATTGCGGCCATCGATGGTAATAATATCGCCCTGCCCGCGGGTTTGCGGTACGTGGTACATCTTCAAGTTGCGCACTATCACGTTACTGGCGGTGATATGGATACCCGTGCCCCAAAATTCTGCGTCATTGCCGCGGCCGATGATCGATACATTGGGACGGTTGAGTTTGATATCTTTGTTGCCTGAGTTGTGCCAGGTAATCACACCATCCACATAGATGGTCAGAGGTTTATCGGCATAGGCAGGGTTGGTCAGCGCGGCCGTTAAATCCGCGCCATTACACACTGCCACTTCCACCGCATTGGCACCGGCACCGCCGGTAGTTCCGCCATTAACCGAGGCATAGCCGTAGACGGTGTTGAAATCAGGTGCTGCCGTTGCCAGCGAAGAACTTGAGTGACTGGACGCCGAAGCACTCGACGGTGCACTGGATATCACCAGACTGCTTGCGCTGGCTGATGTGCCGATCGATGCAACACTGCTGGACACGACGCTGGTGGCTAGTGAACTGGATGCTGCTCTGCTGGAGAGCGCTGAACTGGATTGCACTATCGAACTTGAAAGTGCGCTGCTCGATACCAGCGCACTCGATACTGCTGAGCTAGCGGGCGCCGCACTTGAGGTCTCGCTCGACTGTGCATCACTTGAAGCAGCGGCGCTTGCGGCTAGTGAACTCGCCGGGGCAGCGCTCGATCCTGCGGCACTGGACGGTGATGGCACCACCGGCACACTGGCGGCTGCAGAAGACTGCGCTGCCGAACTCGCCGGCACCTGAAGCTCTGAGCTCTGGCTGGAACTGGAGCCCTCATCAACCGGCACCCCCGCCAACTGCAGGGTATCGCGCAAGTGCGCCAATGCCTGCTCCACCGGCACTATAGTTGTAGTACTCGAGCCGGAATTGGCAATCAGATTGGACACTGCCGGGGATGCGGCAAACTGGCTCAGGCCGAGGTTGAAATCCACCTGGGTCGCAACCAACGCCGCGGCCGGGCTGATGCTGATGCCATTGGCGGGATTGCCGTCGGTATCCAGCGATTGCAGTAACCGCGCGATATTGAGCACCACTGGCGAGCTGGGGTTGAGGCTCCGTGCCATATCCAGCGGCGTCACTATCGCCTTGGCTGGCACGGGTGGAAACTCCAGCGCCCCGATAAAAAAAGTCACCGTTTCACCGGGCAAATAATTGAATTCTCCCTGCGCATTGGTAACGCCGGACTGGGTCGCGGTGCGATAGCCAATCCCCGCCACAAACGCATCTACTAACACCCCGACCACCGGAGTCGGTGCAGTGGCCTGGCTACTTGCGGTTTGGGTAGAGCTGGTTTGTACCAGCGCACTCGATTTTTGGATGCCTACTGGCGATGAACTGGCCGGCGACGTTCCTTTTTTGGAATCGCCGCCGCAGGCGCTAAGCAAGGCAGAGAGTAAAACAGCGACTAGCAGATGGATTTTCATGGTGCTCTCACAGTTGTAGTTATTCTTCGATCTGGCCTGCGCCAAATTCAGACAAAGAACCACCACCAGCAGGGCTGACGATAGCCTCTGGTACCAACCGTTTACTGAAAATCACTGCCGATATTTAACGTTTATTATCAGGTCCATCGCCGCGGAAAAGCGCAACTGACGGCCACAGCTCAAGGCTGTAAATCTATGCAAAAAATAGCGAATACCCGAACCCATCCCTATTGGATTGATCGAGATGGATTACTGGATTGAGGAATACACTTTGCCGGGGATTTGAGGCTTTGCCTCTTATTGTCGAGTCCGCCAACCAAGCCAACATGCGAAATTAAACTTATTGATGCATGACGATAAAGCAGGTTAATGACGTCTCTTATTACCTTTCTGTGAAGGTGATCGCATTCTATACCCAAGGTTTTGGCAAGCGCTACCCCTGAATGCGACTAATTATTAAACGAATATGGAATATAGCGACAAATGGGGGCGGGCAAGCCTTCAAGCACTCGCCCGCTTGGACCTTATTCCAAGGCTTCAATCGCCGCACCGAAATTGATATGTAACACCTGGCCATCCACCACCAACGCGGGCACAGATTTAACACCCAATTTTTTTGCCTCTGCCACACGCTGTTGGGCATCACCCAAATGCACTACCTCAACTTGAACACGGTTGGCATCAACCAAGTCCAGCAACTGGTGTTCTGCGGCAACACAAACCGGGCAACCGGCATGATAAAAAATCGCTTGGCTTTTCATAAACTACTCTCTCTGTTAGGGTTAAGAAAATCGCCGTTTGAATGAACGACTGGATTCACTTTACGAATTGCCACGCGCAAAAAACAGCAGGCACTTTTTGGTGCCCGGGTTACTTTTTGGGGTAAATTGTTGATGGACAACGCAAAAAATATTTCATCCCGCAGCCGCTCTAGCTATCAAAAACTGGAAGATGTGATCGGCTGTAAATGGTCAGTGTCGGTATTAACCAATGTCGGTAAAGGCATTCACCGCCCCGGCGAACTGGAACGCAGCATCGAAGGAATTTCTACCAAAGTATTAAGCGAACGTTTTCGCAAATTAGTGGAGTACGGTTTGCTCGATAAAAAAAGCTTCAACGAATTACCGCCGCGCACGGAATATTATTTAACGGAGAAAGGCAACAAGGTGGTGGAAATAATTTTGCAGATTAAGGCGTTGGATGAATCGATTAATTAAGGAGTTTTTTCGGCCAGCGAATCTGCGCCCTCGCACCACCCAATACTTCCGGCTCCACAAACTGCGCAGTGCCATGATGCCATTGCATGATGCGCTTGACAATCGCCAGGCCTAAACCAAAACCGCCAGTGGCGGAGCCGGCTGTGTTTTCATTTTGCTCTTCGTGATACAGACGAACGAAGGATTCAAACACTCGCTCGCGTTTATCGGCGGGGATGCCGGGGCCGTCGTCTTCTACCGCGATAATGTATTCACTTTGCGTTTGCATGAGTTCAATACGGATGCGCGATTTGGCGTAGCGCGCAGCGTTGTTGATGAAATTCTGCAATACAGTTTCAATCAGTTTCCACTCGCAAACAAATTTCTCATTATTGCTGAGGTCACAAATGTCCAACTGTAAATGACGTTGATTGTGACGGGCAAAGCGCAGTTGCAATTCATCGAGCAGGTCGCGCATATGGCCGCTGGTTTGTTTCAGCTGTTGGGTTTTTTGCTCAAACCCGGCATAGGCCAAAAGCGCGCTGATTAGCGATTCCATTTCGGCAATATCTTGTTCCACACTGCGCAACTGGCGACGGTCTTTATCGTTGAGTTTTTCCTCTTCAATCATCGCCAAGGCAAATTTCATCCGTGCTAAAGGTGTGCGTAATTCATGGGAGACAGCGTTGGTCATTTCGCGGTGCGATGCAATTAATTCGCGCAAACGCTGCGCCATATGGTTGAAGGCTTGTGCGAGCGGATAGAGTGTAGAAGTCGGGGAAATTTTGAGTGTTTCCGGTACACCGTCCTTGCCCAGAGTTCGGGTCTGGCTTTCGAGCTTTTTACTGTCGCGCGAGAGTGGCCATACCCATAAATAAATGACTAGTGCGATTGCAAGGTAAAACACAATTAACAGCAGGCGATAAAACGGTGATTCACTTTCATCGCTCACTGGTATGCTGAGCATAACGACTTGATCAGTTTGGGCGAGACGTTTGTACCAGATAATGTCGCCGTTGCTGCTCGCCGCAAGAATTTTTCCTGCATGCAATTCATGCATAGCTGCCGATTGTGCCAGATCATCAAGTACTAATAATTCGAGAGTAAGATTGAGTTGTCTACTCAATTGCTGCGCAGCTTGTGTATAGCCTGTATCAGACTGTGGTTGTTGCGTTAATAGATTATCTTCAATTAGCGCGAAGAGTGCATGAATTTCCGCTGTCGGTTCCTGCTCGGGTGCCACGCTTTCCCAAAACTGATTTAGACCCCAGCCGATTAAAACCACTGAGGCGACGATAAAAAAGTAGAGGGAAATAAAGGCGCGATTCATGGTTGGATTAAAAGTCCACGATTATTTCCAGGCATCAGCAATAAACAAATACCCTTTGCCCCAAATGGTTTTAATACGGGTTGGATTATCCGGATTATCGTTTAATTTTTTGCGCAGCTGGGAGATACGAACATCGATGGTGCGATCCAAACCATCGTATTCACGGTTGTAGATATGGTTAAACAAAAATTCGCGGCTGAGGATTTGCCCCGCTTGTGCCGCAAGCGCTAACAACAAATCGTATTCGTGACTGGACAACACAACTTCTTCTCCACCAAGCAATACTTTGCGCGCTGTGGGTTGGATACACAATTCACCAAATATTAAAGCCTCTTGCTCACGCGGATCATTCTGATAGTAGCGGCGCATTAGCGCGCGGATGCGGGCGAGCAGCACACGCGGCTCGGCCGGTTTAATCACATAATCATCTGCGCCGTATTCCAAGCCAAGCACTTGGTCCAAATCTGAATCGCGCGCGGTGAGCATTAGGATCGGGCCTTTGAATTGCGGACGCAATTCTTTGCACAACGTCAAACCATCTTTACCGGGCAACATCAAGTCGAGCACAATTAATGCAGGATTTAAATTCTGCGTCTGACGAATAACACGATTGCCGTTTTCCTCGATCGCAACTTGAAAATCATTGCTCTCCAGAAAATCTTTTACCAGCTGTGCCAAACGGCGATCATCCTCAACCAATAAAATCAAATTGTTTTGCGACATCGACTTGAGTCCTGCTGAAAGAGATAAAACGATTTAACGGGTTTATAGCAGTAACATTGTTTTTAACCAAGCTACCTGTATGCTAGAAAAGTTACTTGTGCGCAAGAAAAACTATTTGCCTGATAGGCAAGCCTGTAATTTTTGTTTTGCCATTTGGCCCGAGTGCCACTCCACCTGCTCAATAATTTCGCCGTTATATTCCAGGCGGAAATTAATTTTCTCTTCCATCGTCTCCAGTGCTGCTTCAATGGTAGGTACCGCAAATACAATCAGGGGTTTTTCATCGCCCACTAAATTTTCCTGACCAAGATCCCAATGAAAGGCTTTCACTTTTGCCGGTGGCTCATCATTTTGATAAAGGGCAAGCTCAATTGTCCCGGGCTTCTCCGGTATCGGAAATTTACCTCCGCCGTTTGCCACTTCAGCAATATTTGAGAAGGCCAAAAGCGCACCTTTATAGGAACCACCAGGCCCCATTAATGCAACTATATTTCCCTGTTTGTTGAATAATGCTGTGCAATATTCACCTTTTTTTGCATTGGAATTAGCTTGAAAAAATTCCCAACTGCCCTGCTCCCAAGCTTTGTGCTTTGGGTCATCAAGGAAATTTTTAACATTGCTGTCAATGGCTTCTTTAACATTAATTTCCTTTTTGCTGGTATCCATAATGCCGCCAAGGACGTCAAAATTGCTGTCAGCGGCAGCAGTTTTTGCTTTGTGATCAGCTACGCAAGTGCTCCCCTGGGCGATCATGCCACCCGGGCAACTGGCTGCGCTTACTTGTGTAGAAATAAGGGCGGCGAAAAACGTTGTGCTTAAAATGCTGGTTAGGTATTTCATTTTATCTCCTATTAATCCGGAACTTCCGCAAAACCGCTACAGGTGAAACTGGCGTCGCCCTCAGCCCATACGCGGACATCGGCAACACGCCAAGCCGAACTCTTGTCCGGAATGAAAATGAATTGGAAATTGCAGCGCGAATAAATACCTTCCTCCCAAGCAGCGCCGGACTTCATATCCATCACTACTGATTTATTGCTGAATTCATTTGCATAATCCAAAAAGCGCATATTGCCCGCCTCATTGACGGCAGGGTTGCCCATTTTTCTCACGACATCCGCTTCCGTTTTTCCGAGCCAGACTTGAATTAAATTCACTTCATAACGATTCAACTTCCGCTTACCCTGGACTTTTGCTGCTTCGTCTTTAAAATCAAACTCGGCTTGCATATCGGCAAGATTCGCCTCCAAATCTTCTTTTATCGTTTGCGCTGCAGATTGGATACCTCCTTCCAATTCCGCCATTTTTTTCTGGTACTCAGCCCATTCTTTTTTTGTGGGATAACTCGACCATCTACCCGTAGGATCAGGGCGTTTTTTTGGCCACCAGGCTACCTGCCATGCGAAATCCAGAAATTCAGGCGGGGTCGAGTAGCTGACCATATAAAAATCCGATGGCAACCCAATTTTATTTATTTTTTTGTTGAATTTTTCCATTTCAAATTGTTCCGTCCTTTTATTTAACGCAGCCTTAACTGCGCTGTGCATAACATCATCATTGCAGGCGATTTTTGCAGCTTTCAACAGCATGGGTGAATTTGCTTTCTTCCATTCACTACTGGGAACCGCTTGGCTTTTTAAATCTGATCGGCGCAACATGTAGCTATTTTCTGCCATGCGCATAGTCACGGGATCATTAAAACCAGGCTGTTTGGGGATATTTTTCCCGTCAAAGGTATGCTTAACCATACACTCAAACTGCAAGCGCATTAGAACATATTCAGGTTTGGCTTCACTTTCATATACGGCCGTTACATCCAACTCTTTTACACTGATCGGTCCAAAGATCATATTCATCGGCGTACGATCTGAAACTACCCGGAAATCGGCAAAATACATTTCCCTATCGCCCGATTCTCCTTGCATATGAAACAGCGCAGTTTGGGCAAAAGCCGGAGTGGATATACAGAGAAAGCAGAACAGTATTTTTTTGATAAGCGTTTGCAGCATGGTTAACACCCTATTAAAAAGTCCGTGGGTTATCAGGCGTGATTGCTAAAAAAAACTCCAGGGATTACGCCTGGCTTTGCGGTATTTTTTTTCGTTATATACAACTTGAAAGCGCTGGTCGCTCAGCGAGGTACTGCTGTCCAATTCGCGTAATTGAAAATCGGTGCTGACACTCGCCGTCAATTCAAATTGGTATTCGCCTTTGGTGGCATCTTGCCAACAGCGCAAGGGTTCGGTTTTATCGGTCTGGTATAAACACAACGAACGCGCTTGCGCCGATATCCATTTTACTTCCAGTTCATCGCGGCACATCTCTTCGCCCGCATTTAATACACACAAGCGCGGTTTGATTGAAAACTGGATTAGCGGTAATGATGATGAACTCGCTTGCGATAAATTATCGGCGAGCGCATAGCTTCCCTGCAGTAAGACTGCCAGGAAAAGGAATACCGTCAGAAGTGTTATGGCGCGTGCGCTCAGCAGGTCCCCATCAGAAATGGTACACCCCCCCAATGAAAACAGTGATCACTTTATTGTCATTTATTAGTGGACTGGCTGAGATCTCATCGGGTAACTGGCGATAATTGGCCAAGAAACGCAAATCCCAGCGTTCGGTCATTTGATAATTCCACTCCACTCGCGCCACTGGCGTCAGGACGGCATCAGTGCTGTAGGTACCGCGGAGGTCAGCTTCAGGCCCAGTAACTCCGTAGTAATAATTGATGACTTCACTGCTTTGCCAGATTGCGCCAACCGAAGCTGAAATCTGGTGGCGGCCAGTTGACCAATATTTCGCGAGGGCTACACGTACTTCATCGCCGTCGTGAACACCGGTAAAGTCAGTAACATACTGCAACTGCAAATCAACCAGTGTAGTAGTAACACTGTATTCAATTCCGCCCAAACCGGCCATTCGACGATTGCGTAATTGGCGCGTTTGCACATCTTTAAAACCGGGCGCAATCAGTTCTTTATCACCACCGGTATCAATCACTGGCAGATCTTCATCATCAGTGCTGCCTTTACCAGTAGTGGCAAAGCCATTGGAATCAATAAAAAAATTGCTAGGACTCCAGCGATGGAAATACACTTGGTCATAGCTTGGGGTGGCCAACAAATTGAGCTGCTGGGTTTCGCTCTCCCAGAGAATAAATCCAAAATCGAGGTTCTGGATAAAAAAGCGCTCGCCGTTGTAGTTTACTTCCGGAATTAAAAATAGCGGGATATCGGGTGTCGCCTCCAGCGGATTAGTGCGTATACCCGCACCCACGCCCAGGCTCAATTCCCACTTACCGATTTCAACGCAGTCTTCAGTTTCCAGCTCACAGGCAAACGCACCTATCGCCAACAAAGGCGCGAAGGCCATGGGAAAGACACAGGTAATCAATCGGTGAGTAAGGCTCATATAGAGAATGTACGGAGAAAAAAGGGGATAGTCTATTTATAGTCTTGATCAGCAAAAGAGACTGTAATGATTTGTAGCTAGGATTCGCTATTTGTTTCAGGCTCACTGGAAATCATGAGTAGTTGACGACTCCCGATAATCCGACACTTCACCGGCTGAGTCATATGCAACATGTAGTTTATAAGCGGTAACTTTCCCTGAACTGTACTCATACCGAGTCATCGAATTAACTTTTCCATTCAGATATCCATACTCTCGGAGCGGTTTTTGGAATGAAATACTAGCCGGATCCTGATCTAACTCCTTAATTATCACCCCCTGGGTGTTCTTAACAAACTCAATCTTCCCGTTATCCTCGCTCAATGCCAACTTTGCGACTAATGCTTCAGCATCAAATCCGCCGCTCGGGGCTCCTGCTATTGGGGGCTCGGATACAAAAGCGGCGTTATTTTTTATTGCGATAGAAGCAGATGAGGTCGAGCTAGAAACCGCCGCGAGGGGGAGAGCCTTTACCTCAATAGCACCATTATCTTGAACCACAGGCACGGGCCGCAGGTAATAGAAGGCTGCCAAGAGCACAGCTATTGAACCTGCCAGTAAGAAAATCACTTTTATTTTCATACCCTGGGGGCCCCACACTACATCCACCTAACTCTTTTTAGTTCGCTGTAAATTCTACTTTATCGATCCAAGCCGCATCAGCACCGGTGACGACACTGCTATCTTTACTATAGCGCCATTCAATTTCATGGTTACCACTTGTCAGTTGAACTGAGTATTGCGCCCACGGTGAAGAATAGGCGCTAACTTCAAGACGCCATTCGCCATCCACAAAAAGCTGCAGCTTATCGCAGCAACCCTCCGCGTCAACTCGCGCATGAAAACTTAAAGTGCCTGCGGCAAATAATCCTTTAAATACTATCGAGCTGCGCTGATTATGATCAACCGCGCCTGAGCGGATGCTATTTGCCCCCGCAAAGGCGCTGGAAATATCGACGGTCCAGTTTGCATTGTTGTTGGTGCCAGCCACCCAAAGGGGCGACAAGGTGTCCGCTTCAAAAGATTCCTGCATTGTCGTTATCGCGGGTGGAACAGAGGTCGCATCTTTAGGGTCGGTGGCATAAACGCTTACCTCTGCATAATCGCTGTAAGTGTCGTTATCTGTATCCGGATTAAGTGGATCAGTTTGGTGATCAAACAATTCCACATAATCGGTTAATCCATCGGCATCTGAATCAGTCTTAATCGGGTTGGTGAAATGGGTTTTCACTTCGTCACCATCGCTGATCCCATCACCATCAGTATCGACTAGATTGGCGTTAGTTTTGGCTTGATACTCTTCCAGATTGGTTAAAGTGTCGCCGTCAGAATCCAACGCTGCATCGCCGGCATAGTCATCATCTAATCCATTAGACTCTTCCCACCATTTTGGCAGGCCGTCGCCATCGCTATCGCCAATCGCGAATTGGCTGAACTGGACCGCACCATTTACGACATGAACAACAACGGCATATTGACCATCAGCGGCAATACGCAATGCGGTTCCTGTCACTGGATGACTTTGCAACTCAGAGAAGTCTATCGGGCTGCGCACCTTCAGCTGGTTATACTCCAAGGTAGTGAGAGCGAAGCCTGTCCAAAGAGCGTCACGCAGCGAAGTAGAAAGATTTTTTTGGAGGCTCAAATCAATAGATGAATAAATAGCGCCATTTCCTAACAGCACCATTGACCCATCTGGCGATACGCGAGTACCCAGCTGGTCGTAACCATAGGCATAAGGCAATGAACCTTGACTGGTGATCTTTCCGGTTTCTTGATCAACCGCCTCCCAATAACCACTGTAATAGACTCTGGAATCTAACGGGCTCCACGTGTACTCCGTTGATGCGTAGTTCCAATCCTTGTAGTCTGTCATGGTGCCAGTTTGATCGAAAATATAGTGAGCAGCCCAAGCACCACTATAATCCTGCGCCAATAGATAGTTGCCCACACTAGCCAAACCATTCACCGCCATTGCGGTGTTTGCGAATGGCAGTTCCTGCCCTGTTGCCAGATCCACATAGCGAATCGCGCCTGACTCATAACCCAAGTAAATCCGTTGATGTGCCTCAGACAGTGCCATTTTTTTCGGCAAGGAAGTAGCTAAACCTTGTTTGTAGCCAATCACAAAAGGATTTACATATTTTTTATCCACCAATGACCAGCGATAAATTCGTTGATTGGTGCTACTTAGCAGGTAAATGTATTCCGCATCACTGGCAATCTGATCAGGCACATAATTTGGAATGGTCGCACCATAGTCGCAATCGGTACCATTACCATGAGCTGGCAGATAACAGGCAGAGTCCTGAGGGTAGGCATCAAGATTCAAATTGGAGGTGCTATCCGCTTGGGTATAACCAACATTCCAAGCATCGGGATAGCCGTCATTGTCGGTATCAACAGAAGCAGCAGGGTCAAGCGGAAACGCATCTAGCGTATTTTCTACGCCGTCATTATCGCTGTCATCACTAGGCACATAAGCATAGGCGCCAAGCTTGCCATCAATAAAAGCGGACAGAGTCATCTCAGTATCCGAGCCGAAAATACCCAATACTTCGCCAGCAAAAATTCGTTGTTCAACCAATCTCAAACTTGCATCGCGCCGCTCAACGACAAATTGATTACCACTATTTTTTACTGTGACCAGAGAGCTATCCGCAAGCCAGCGCGCATCAACCATGGCACCCACAGACGTGGCCCAAGTCAGATCTGCACCGTTATAGATATCGCCGCTGCCGAGCAAGACTCGCGTTCCATCACCCGAAACACGAATGACCCCCGAGGTGTTGTATGCACCATGGTATGGCGTCTCACCTTCTTGAGTGATCATACCAGTGGCTGGATCAATAACTTCAAAATGAAGATCGTTAGGGCTGGTATCATCCCGGAAAAAATAGACTTTAGAATTTACCGAGTCCCACGCGTATTCGTGTGAATAATAATTCCAGTCTTTGCTATCGGTGAGTGCACCCGCTGCATCATAGATATAGTGAGTTGCCCAAGCACCGCTGCTGTCTTGAACCAATAAGTGATCACCCACCGCTGCAAGACCGTTAACGGACATAGCTACTGCAGTGAAATCATTCTCTTTAACACCACTTAAATTGATATACCGAACTTGCCCCGTTTCATAGCCCAAATACATGCGCCCGTGAACCTGTGACAAGGCCATTTTGCGTGGTGAAACACGAGTAAAGCCTTGAGTAATACCAACAATCCAGGGATTAATAAATTTCTCATCAGCGATAGACCACCGATAAATTCTGCCATTGCTTTTGCTGAGGTAATAAATTATATCGCCATCACTGACAATCTGATCAGGAATAAATTCAGGCATAGTCGCTGCGTAATCGCAATTGCTGCCGTCGCCGTGCTCCGACAGATAACAAGCAGAATCCACAGGATAAGCATCTAACGTTAAACCACTGGTGCTATCAACAGCGTCTTTACCTGAATTCCAGGAATCCGGGTAACCATCGTTATCGGTATCAACCGATGCTGCAGGATCCATTGGAAATGCATCAGCAGTATTACTCACTCCATCGGCGTCAGTGTCGTTAGATGGTGAGTAAACATGCGCTTGTAACTTCCCTTCATCATCAAGCGCTAACACCACCATTTTGCTATCACTACCAAAAATGCCCAAACCAATTCCTGCAAAGCTGATTTCTTCTACCAGTTTTAGTGTGGTGTCTCGCCGCTGAAGATTGATTAGGCTATCGTGGTTTTTAATCGTCACTAACGAGTTGTCAGCCAACCATCTCGCGTCATCGATTTGCGTTCCCAAGGAACCAACCCACTTCAATTGACTCTGTTCGTACAAATCACCACTACCCAGTAAGACTAGACTGCCATCGGTTGATGGCCTAATAGGGGATTTAATAAGGTAATCACCGTGGTACGGAGATTCACCGCTCGCGGTGACATTGCCAGTGGCCTGATCAATTACACGAAACAATAAATCATTCGGAGACGTATTATCGCGAAATGAATAAACTGTTGAGTTAACAGCATCCCAACCGAATGTATAGGAGGTGTAAAAGCTGCCTCCGTTGAACATTGCAGCGCCGCTCTTGTCATAAATTCCGAGCTCACCCGAAGAGGAATATTGATAGGCTGAATTAATGAGTAGATATTTTCCTGCTGCAACTAATTGTTGATGCCCGGCGGTTTTAATAGCAAAAGAATTTTCTTTGGCACCATCCAAATTAATATAATTTATTTGTCCATTTGAATAACCCAAATATACGCGCTGATGATCAGCAACTATGGCAAACGAGGTTGGCGCCAGTGTATTAGTTCCCTCCTTTGTTCCAACTACCAGCGGATTAATATAATTACCCGCAGTGATCGACCAACGATAAATGCGATTGTTGGCTTTACTCAACAAATAAACAATATCGCCTTCATTGATGATTTGATCTGGTATAAACGCAGGCACTCTTGCAGCGTAATCACAAATCGTTCCGTTACCATCGCTTATTAACGCACATGCGGAATCTTTTGGATAAGCATCCAGCACTAATCCGGTCGTGCTTTTGGATTGATTGTATCCACGATTCCAACTATCCGGATAACCGTCATTATCACTGTCTACTGAGGCCGCTGGATCATTGGGAAATGCATCTTGCGCATTAGGAACCTTATCACCATCGATATCGTCTTTTGGTGTGTAAGCGTAGCTGACCAACTTGCCAAATCTAAAGGCAAGTACAACCAAAGCTTTATCGGTACCGAAGATACCCACCAGCGAATCGCCATCAAACGAGGTTGTTTCAAGCAGCTGATTACTTTGATCAATGCGCGACAATACAATTTTTTGCCCCAGCGAATACGCCTGCACAATTGACCCATCCGCCAACCATTTTGCCGCATCGGATCGACGCCCCAGAGAGCGGGAAAGACTGAGATTCTCCGCTTTGAAGATGTCACCATTACCCAACAGGATTTGGCGCGCATCAGGTGACAGGGT
Organism: Cellvibrio fibrivorans; assembly: GCF_031457055.1. Taxonomy (NCBI): domain Bacteria; kingdom Pseudomonadati; phylum Pseudomonadota; class Gammaproteobacteria; order Cellvibrionales; family Cellvibrionaceae; genus Cellvibrio; species Cellvibrio fibrivorans. The sequence continues at coordinate 1,017,181 of NZ_JAVDVX010000001.1, forward strand.
CAGTAAATTTCCCAAACTATTATTTATGTTAAAAGCTGACGATTTATATTCAGACAGTTTTCCGGAAGTTTGATTTACCAAAAAATAATAAAATTGATAATTAGTGTAACTGGAGCTCAGAAAATACAAACGACTGTTAACTTTATCCCATGTATATTTTGCCGAGTCCGGATATTGTTGTTTTTTATCTTTCTGTACAGCTTTTGAGTCAAAGCTATAACGGCTAATTTGATCTTGAATCACCAGCATCTTTCCTGCGGGAACCAGCTTCGAGACTGCCGAATCAACAGTGGCAAAGGGCTTCTCAGTTACGGTAGAAGACCCGGAAGGTTGGACATAATTAACAGCGCCACTGGAATAACCCAGATATAAACGATTCTGGTCTTCAGCGAACGCCATAGTCGTGGGGAAAAGTTGTTGATAACCGCTGGTAATGCCCGGCTTTAATGGGCTGATATAAGTGCCTTTCTCTACCGACCAACGATATATTTTCTTATTATAAATACTTAACAAGTAAACGGTTTTAGCATCGGATGTCACTGCATCCGGGGTAAAGACAGGTGTAGTGGCCGTATAGTTACACAATTTGCCATCCCCCTGCGCCAATGAATTGCACTCGGCGTCTTTTGGATAAGCATCCAACACTAACCCCGTTGGACTAGACGAAGCATTTTGATTTTTATTCCACGCATCGGGATAACCGTCTTTGTCAGCATCGCGCGAGGCTGCTGCATCTAATGGAAATGCGTCTGTGGCATTAGCAACTCCGTCGCCATCGCTGTCAGGGTTGGGAACGTAAGTATGTATTTCCAGTTTTTCGTTATTCACCATTAGCACCGCATATTTGCTCGCAGTACCATAAATATTTAGCACTTCACCCGCATATTCGCGCTGCTCTACTACGCGTAAATTGGCATCGTGCATTTTTAACATGGCTTTCGAGGGCCAGGAATAAAAAACACCTCTCAGTGAAACTATACTGCCATCGGGTAAAAATTTTCCTGCTTTTATCCAATCACCGATATTCCCAAGAAATATATTGCGGCTCAAAGGGGCGGCTATTGTCCCGGTGTGTGTCAGTAAATAACGCCCATCCGCTGAGATACTTAGTATTGGACCGTTTGTGCCAAGGCTATGGGTGGAAAATAGAAATGAACGTATGCCAAATCTGCCAGTCTTTTGATCGATTGACGTGGCGTCGACCTGACTCGAATCTACACGATAAACTTTGGAATCTGCCGGGCTCCAAATATGGTGATCAACCAAATCCAAATAAGACGAGCTTTGCTCAATAATAGTACCGCGATTATTGAATGAATAACGATTGCCGACGTAGTTCGAAGTACCATCTACAACAATCAAATATTTTCCCGCCGCAGCCAATTCCTTGATAGGCATAGCAGTTGTTGCAAAGCTTCTTTCTGTTGCTGTTCCACTGAGTGCCAGGTAGCGAATATCGCCCGTCTCATAACCGATATATAACCGGCTATGGCCTGGTGCAACCTCAATAGTTGTCGGTAAATATTCAACATCATCTTTTACCAACCCAACCGTAAGCGGACTGAGATACGCCGAGGTGGCAATAGACCAGCGATAAACCGCTTTATTGCTTTTACTGAGCAGGTAGATAATCTTTTCGTCGCTAACCACTTGGTCAGGAATAAAATCGGGTGGGGTGTAATCGACAGCTTTAGCCGCCCATAGAAGATTGGCAAAAAGTGCAAAACTCAGGACAACGAATAAACGGAGGGATTGCTTCAACATACCTGTATTCCTTTCCGAAAACGGAGAAAGATTTTATTAGTAAAAACTTTGAGAGTGGGGAAAATAGTCTCATGAAAAAGGCGCTTAGATTAGCATATGTCCCCAGATGAACCCAAATTAAGCCCTGTGCACCTGCTGTGAATCTAACGGCAGTTACAAATTTTAACGACCGGCAACACTTTACCAACAGACTTGCTACCCCTTGCCCCCTCAGGATAGATAGCCTAATAACCCTTGAGGAAATCACTATGGCTAGTAGAAACTGGAAGAAATCATTACCGTTGGTCGCAATTTTAGCAGGGGTGCTTTTTATTGCCGGTTGCGGCAGTGACGATCTTCCCAAAGCAGATCCAAACACCAAAATGTTACATATCGATTTCAATGAGGGCATTACCGGTTGGAAGGCAGGATTTGCGGATTACCCGGCAGGTGAAGAAGAATTTTATGAGTTGGGTTCCGGGCACGCTAATTTGCCAGCTGCATTAACAACTACCCGTAAGGGTTTTAAAGTCACTGGCAATAACCATAGCGACGATTTGTTTATGTTTATCACCAAGCAAGTAGATGGGCTTGAACCCAACGCCCGCTACGATCTGCGTTTTAAAGTAACCTTTGGCACTAACGCGCAAAATAATTGCGTCGGCATTGGTGGCTCACCAGGCAATAGTGTGTGGATTAAAGTCGGCGCGACAAAAAATGAACCTAAAGCAGTCAACGACGGCACCGGGTTTTTATTGCTGAATTGGGATAAAGGCAACCAGGCAGCCGGTGGTAGCGATGCAATTATCGCCGGGGATTTTGCCAACAGCCAGGAATGCAGCGCAACCGATGTGGTAACCACCTATTTGAAGAAAACCCTGATTACCGAAAAAGGCGCCTATTCAACTGTGACTGATGACAAAGGCAGTCTTTGGGTGCTGATGGGTACAGATTCTGGTTTTGAAGGTACTACAACGATTTATTTTATGGAGCTGGAAGTAGCAGCCACTAAAAAATAAATTCTGGTTTCAAGCACCCACTGGAAATAAAAGAGCCGCGTTTGCGGCTCTTTTTATTTCAGGTAAGCAGTTTATTCTGCGATTAATGACGATAGACTTTAATTGTTAGCCTGTATTCCTTGGTGATCGACGCAGACTCTGGTGTAAATTTTTCTGGATAAGTTAGACTGCTGCGAAACCAAAAGTATAGGAATCCGCTACTGTGAGCCAAATTACCACCCTGTGCGATACCCTCAAACAACTGCTCAAGGCCCGCAATCTCACTTACAAAGATTTAGCCCAGGCGCTGGAGTTAAGTGAAGCCAATATCAAACGCATTTTTTCCAGCCAGAGTTTTACGCTGGAGCGGCTCGAACAAATTTGCGGTTTATTGGAATTGAGCCTTTCGGATTTATTTTTATTAAATACCCAAAAAGAACACCGCCTTACGCAATTGACGCAAGAACAGGAAGAAGAATTAATTGCCGATAAAAAATTATTGTTGGTGGCGGTGTGCGCCCGCGATGGCTGGTCATTCAACGACATAATAAACCACTACCAAATCACAGAACACGAATGTATCCGACTACTGGCGCGGCTCGACAAATTAAAAATGTTGCAGCTTTTGCCCGGCAATAAATACAAATTGCTGATTGCGCAAGATTTTCGCTGGATTCCCGGCGGACCGTTGGAACAGTTTATGAGCAGCGATGTAATTGTGGAATTTATGGAGGGAGATTTCAGCCAGGAACAGGCTTTTCGTTTTTATATGCGCGGCAGTTATTCGGCAGCATCGGCAGCTATTATTAAAAATCGTCTGAACCAGTTGACCCAGGAGGCAGCAGCCTTGAATCAGGCAGATGCAAAATTGCCGCTGGATAAACGCCAACATTTGGGTTTACTGCTAGCGATGCGCCCTTGGGAGTTGAAAATGTTTGAGGCGATGAAGAGGTAAGTATTAGGAAAATGCTAAAGCCATGTTAACCATGGCTTTAGGAGCAATTGCTTATTAGCGATGCTTGATCTTATCGCCCTCTTTCAAGCCTTCCAGAATTTCAATATTGATACCATCGGAAATACCGGTTTTCACTTCACGCTTTTCAAATTTTTGTGGGCCGGTTTCGATCTCAACAAACTGGGCTTTTTCTTCCACAATTAAGTTACCTTCGTTGATCGCTACAACGTTTTCCTTCTTATCCAATACGATATCGGCATTGGCGCTGTAGTTGGAGCGCAGGAATAATTTTTCGCTCAGTTTCACGGCGGCGCGAATCTGGAATTTAATGGTCCCTTGATCCGTTACACCTTTAGGAGAAATATATTCAAGAATCGCGGTAAAGGGTTCCCCTTCCAATGCGCCTACATCCAATACCAACTCCATACCTTCGCGGATTTTGCCTACTTCGGATTCATCCACCATACCTTCAAAAATCATATCGTTCATATCGGCGAGTGTAGCAATAGTAGTACCTGCACCGAACGAACTTGTCTCTACAATAAACGCACCTTCTTTAAAGGGTAGATCCAAAATCATACCGGTAACGGTAGCCGGAATCATGTTGGAGACTTTATCGGATTTTTTGGTGGCGCCCGATTTCATCAACAGCAGATTATTTTCCGCTGAAGTCACGGCTTCGCGTTGTAAATCATAATTGAGCAAAAACTTGTTGTACTCCGAAGTAGAAATTAATTTGTCGGCGAACAGTTTTTTCTGGCGCTCAAATTCATCGGTCGCGTTTTGCAAATTAATTTTGGCAGTTTCCAATTGCGATTCAGCCTGGTTCAACATCACCATATTGGGCGCTAAGGTAATTTTGGCAATGATATCGCCTTTATTCACATTCTGGCCGGCAACCACATAGAGCTTTTCAACCACACCGGATACTTGCGATTTAATTTCCACTTCGCGGCGTGGAATAACTTTACCCACTGCTACCGTCTTTTTCACAATAGTGGTTTTAAACACGGCATCCGAGGTGTAAGTAACCGGCTTCTCCTGGGATTTGTTATACAAAAACACGGCGGTACCAATAAACACTACGGCGATCAAACCCAACACTGCATACCAGATAAACTTTTTCATGGTGTCCTTCTTACGATTGCTGATAAAAAATTGTGTGTTTTAAAAAATGGTTATTCGTCTTGCAAAGCGATTATGGGATTTACCCCGGCCGCTTTGGCCGCAGGCATCAAAGAAGCGAGTAAACCCGATATCACCAACACCACCAACGCGGTAAATGCCGTAGCAAAATCCACTTCTGGTTTACCAAAGAATCCGGCTTTACCGCCACCGGCCTCTAATAATTTTGCGATGCCTTCCAGAATCAACACCCCGATCACTAAACCGAAATAACCAGCGACTGTGGTGATAAACACGGCCTCTTGTACGATCATTCCAGTTATAGATGCAGGAGTTGCACCCAGCGCTTTGCGCAAACCAATTTCGCGGGTACGCTCTTTCACTACAATCAGCATGATATTGCCCACACCAATTGCACCCGCCATGATGGTGCCTATTGCCACCACCCAACTAAATACCTGAATGCCGGTAAACAGGCCTTCAATTTTGTCGAATTCATTTTGTAAATTAAAACTGCCAAATACGCCTACATCTTTAGGGTCAACTTTTTTAAGTTCGGCCAGATATTTTTTAACATCTTCCTCAGCGACGCGTGCATGCAAACCGGGCTTGGGTTGGATAACAAAACTGCCAATCCAGCCCACCTGATTAAAGGCGTAGCGCAAGGTATCGTTGGGAATATAAATTTTTTCCTCTTCTTGCTGTTGGTTGCCATTGGCGAGGGATTTAAAAACACCCACCACTTTAAAACTGATGCCGTTAATGGTGATGTCTGCGCCAATCGGATTTTCACCTTCAGCAAATAATTGCGTGCGCACGCGTGTTCCGATAATGACGGTCTTCCGTTTTTCGCGATCATCAAACTCATTTATGCTACGGCCTTCAATCATCGCCAGCGAGTTGATGTTTTCCATCTTTGCATGTATACCTTCTACGAAGAAAGTCCCGTTTTTATCTTTGTGCACTGCATAGGGTGGTGTACCACTCCAGATGCCGACTGAATTTTGCCCGCGGATAAAACCAACACTGGGCACATTTTTTTCAATCGCGGCCACATCTTCGGGTTTGAACGCAATTTGTCTTCCAATCGGCATGCCTTGATAAGGCAATTGCGTATTGCCCTGTACCCACACCCAGACAATATTGGGCACACGCGGAAAACCTTCATTCACACCGTTTTCCAAACCTTTGCCAGCACCGAGCAATAAGGTGAGCATAAAAATGCCCCAGAACACACCAAACGCGGTCAAGGCGGTGCGTAATTTATGTTGGCCGAGGGTTTTAAAAATCTCTTGCCACTTTTCCGTATCGATAATCATCAGTGGCTCCTGTTAATCCGCACGCATGGCTTCAATGGGCATAATTTTCGCCGCGCGCAGTGCGGGCATTAAGCCCGCTAAAGCACCCACAACCACCAGCAATACAATAGCCGTAATCGCTACCTGAAAATTAATTTCCGGATCTTTAAAGAACGGCAGTTGTGCGCCCGCGGAATTTAAGCCAAACGAAATCAATTCAATTAAGCCCACACCCAATACCAACCCGGCATAACCTGCAATACCAGTGACTAAAATCGATTCAAACAACAGGGTGCCAACAATACTAAAAGGTGTAGCACCCAGCGCCTTGCGGATACCAATTTCACGGGTGCGCTCTTTGACGGTAATAATCATGATATTGCTCACACCGACAATACCTGCCATCAAGGTACCCAAGCCGACAAACCAAATCAGCGCATTGATACCGAAAAATAATCCGTTCACCATTTTTGCCGGTTCCGCCATATTGAATGAGCGAACTGCGCGTTTATCTTCCGGTGATACCGAATGACGGCGCTGCAATAATTCAATAACACTTTTCTCCAAAGCAAAACCATCCAAACCTATTTCTGGCCGCAACCAAATCGAACCGATACGATTGCTCTCACCAAATATTTTCTGGAAAGTGGGCTGCGGAATATAAATGCGCTCTGAATCACGGCCGCGATTGCCTTTATCATAAAAAACGCCAACCACTTTCATCATCACGCCGTTGACGCGCACATCTTTATTTACCGGATCGACGTCCTTGCCAAATAGCCGCTCGGCAACCACACTGCCAATTACCGTAATTTTGCGCAGCTCCTGTTCATCGAGCGGATTTATTTTGCGCCCCAGATTAAATGGAATGCTTTCTTTTACATCGAAATATTCATCGGGCACACCCAAAACCGCAAAGCTCGCATTTTTACGCCCATAAACAATAGACACACCTTCGCGCTGACTTTCGGCGGCAATAAAACGCACGCCGGGAATTTGTTGTTTGATGGCTTCCACATCCTCAAGCGTCAATTGTATTTGCCGACCCAAGCCCATGCCTTTGTAGGCAACAGATGTAGTGCCGGTATAGGCGACGATAAAATCGAGCACATCAGAACCAAAATCCTCATAGACACCATTTTGCATTCCGCGCCCGGCACCGAGCAGCAGAATCAGCATAAAAATACCCCAGAAGACGCCGAAGGCCGTCAGTGCAGTGCGCAATTTGTTCATGCGCAGGGTATAAAGAATTTCTTGCAAACCATCGAGCATGTTGTTTACCCAATCTTATTTTCTTAGCCAAGAATCTCTTCTTCATCCTGATCGGCAATTTCGTCGGCAATATGTGAATGGTGATGCTTGCCGGAAATAATGAGGCCGTCTTTTAAAATAATTTGCCGTTGGGTTTGGTCAGCAATATCCTGTTCGTGCGTGACTATCACAATCGTATTACCCAGCTGATGGACTTCTTTCATCAACGCCATCACTTCCTGTGTAGTTTGGCTGTCTAACGCACCGGTAGGTTCGTCGGCGAGAATGACTTTCGGTTTGGTAACCAATGCACGTGCAATCGCCACACGCTGTTTTTGTCCACCGGATAATTCATTCGGCATATGTTTAGCGCGGCTACTCAAGCCAACCATTTCCAGATATTGATCGGCGCGGTAATTGCGCTCTTTGCGACCAACGCCCTGGTAATAAAGTGGCAGCGCCACATTTTCCGTAGCGTTTTTAAACGGCAATAAATTGAACGACTGGAAAACAAAACCCAATAATTCATTGCGCATTTTTGCAGCAGTTTTTTCTTTGAGGTTTTTGACTTCGCGCCCGGCGAGAAAATAATCTCCGTTATCGTGCGTATCCAGAATACCGAGTATATTGAGCAGGGTTGATTTACCCGAACCCGAGGAACCCATAATCGATACCAACTCGCCTTCGCGGATATGCAGGTCGATGCCTTTTAATACATGCAGTGGCTGTTCGCCAGAATGATAGTATTTATGGATATTCGTTAATTTGATCATGCTCGTTTCCTTTGCTGTGCGCGGTGATTGCACAGGCCAGCTTAATGATTTTTCAAGCGCTTACCGGCTTTTTTACCCGGGCTTAACACTCTGATGACAAGTGTCAGTATTCACTATCCGTAACTGTCACCGTTGGTGACTATCGATAACTCTTGCTAACTTTGATGCACTAATTTGCGGCTTGGATTCAACCGGTTAAAAATATTTATTCGTCTTGCAGTGCAGTGATGGGATTAACCGACGCAGCCTTGATTGCAGGTAGGAGCGCTGCCAATACACCGGTAACCACCAGCACCGCCAGTGCCATCAGCGCAATTTTTATATCGATATAGGGCGCTGAAAACATGCCATCTGCCTGCCCCATTTTTGCCAGTAAAGCGCGAATGCCTTCCAACAGGAACACACCTGCGGCCAAACCAGCGTAACCCGCGATCATGGTAATAATGAGTGACTCGTGAATAATCATTAAACTGATATTTGTCGGTGTCGCACCCATGGCTTTGCGCAGGCCGATTTCGCGGGTGCGCTCTTTCACTACCACCAACATGATATTGCCCACACCGATAACACCCGCGATGATTGTGCCTATGGCCACCATCCAGCTAAAGCCCAAAATTCCCATTACCAAGCCGCGGTTTTGTTGATAGTTCTGTTCCATATTAAAACCACCAATTACACCGCTATCATCCGGGTGAATTTTTTTGCGTTCATACAATAATTTTTTAACGTCGCGCTCCAGATCAAACGCGCTAAATCCCGGCTTGGGCGAAAAGAACAACACCTGGAAAGCATCCGTTTGGTTAAATGCTTGACGCAGGGTTTCATTAGGCAGAAAGATGCGGCTATTAGCCTGTTGGGAGCCATCAGGTTCGTTGGATTTGTAAATCCCAACTACTTTGAATTTAACACCGCCGATATCAATCGACTCGCCAATCGGATTAATGCCGCTTTTAAATAACACTTCTTTTACCCGTGTTCCTATCACCGCGATTTTTCGTTTTTCTTTTTCATCCAATGGATTGATATACCGGCCTTCAAGCAATTTAATAAATTCAAATGGCTCCCAACCGGCATGGGTTCCCGCCACCGAAAATGAACCGCTCTCTTTGCCATAGACAATATATTGCGCTGCGCCAAAATTGCCGAGATTGTTTTTACCATCGACCAGATTAACTGCCGGAATAGATTGGCGAATCGCCTCTACATCTTCCGGAGTAAACTTGATCGCGCGGCCTTTGCCCAAACCTTCAAATGCCAGTTGGGTCGTATTGGATGGCCAAAAAATAACAACACTTTTTGCATCGCCAAAAATATTTTCAATTTTGGTTCCAAAACCAGTGCCAAACCCTAAGAGAATGACAAGCATAAAAATGCCCCAGAAAACACCAAAGGCAGTTAAGCCGGTGCGTAATTTCTGTTTACGTAAGCTGATAATAATTTCTTGCCACTTATCCCAATCAAACATAACGAATTCCTTTATTCGGCCTTCATGGCTTCAGTGGGTGTGATGCGCGCTGCACGCAAGGCGGGCATTAACCCGGCAATAACACCGGCACTGATCAACAGCAGCAGTGAACTGACTGCAACACCCATATCAATTTCTGGCTGGCGAAAAAAGGGTAACTCAACATTCATTTTGGTCAGCAACGCCGAAACACCTTCAAGAATGGCCACGCCCAGTACCAAGCCACTGTAACCAGCAATACCGGTCACCAGAACAGATTCAAATAATAAACTGCCGACAATCGATGCGGGATTTGCACCCAGCGCTTTGCGAATACCAATTTCACGGGTGCGCTCTTTGACGGTGATAATCATGATGTTGCTGACGCCGACAATCCCCGCGAGCAAAGTGCCAATGCCCACTAACCAGATAAACATATTCAAGCCAGCGAACATGGCATTGAGTTCAGCGGCATCGCGCGCTTTGTTGCTGACTTCAATCGCGCGCACATCATCTGGCGCAATTTTGTGGCGCTGTTTCAGCAGGACCATGATTTCTTCTTCGAGTTTTATCGCATCGACCCCGGGCTTTGGTCGCACGGTGATCAAATCTACCCGCTGCCCACCGCCAAACGCTTTTTTAAATGCGGTCACGGGAATATAAACACGTTCGGACATCCGCCCTTGGTTGCCCTTATCAAAAAACAATCCCGTCACTTTGAATGAAATACCATTGATTTGAATTTCTTTGCCGATGGCCTCTGCATGGGTCGTAAATAACCGTTCGCTCACCCGTGTGCCTATCACCACCACTTTGCGGTTGTTATCTTCATCCAGACGATTTAACCGGCGGCCATCATCAAAGCGCACTTTTTCTTTGATATTGAAATACTGGTCGGCCACACCCAACACACCAAAGCTGCCGGACTTGGGGCCATAGGTGACCGAGACATCGGAGTTGATAAAGGAGCCGAGCGGATTTTCGCTGGAGAGAAAACGGACCCCGGGAATTTGCTGACGGATCGCAGCCATATCGCGTTCGTTGAGTTCGATCTGGCGGCCAACCGGCAACCCCAGGTAAGGAACAGAGGTGGTACTGGGAAATATCCAGATGGAATCGGCAACATCGTTACTCCAACCATCGGCAAAGGCTTTTTCCATCCCCCGCCCGGCACCGAGCAGCAGGATCAACATAAGGATGCCCCAGAAGACACCAAAGGCCGTCAGCCCGGTGCGCAGTTTGTTCTGGCGCAACGTGTAAAGGATTTCTTGCAGGCTATCCATATGATTTCCCAATCGAGTGGCGGTGAGTGCGCAGGAGCTTGTCAGGTTTGACGCGCCCTTCATCCTGTTGGATTCACTTCCCCAAATATTATTTGCGGCAGACTTATATGCCGCGCGAGTAAGAACGGCAAATTAACACAGAGTTCGCTATCTGGGTATTTTTGACTATCAGCGGTGCCAGACGATTATCAACGGAGGCTATGGCTTACCAAAGGTAAAAACCCCCGGCAGCTACCGCTACCGGGGTTAAGAAGAAAACCAGATTCCCAGGTTGGGGGGGTATGGGAATATGATTTTCTCGATTGATTGGATGCAGCATTGTTGTTTTTGGATTCAAAAAAAACGCAGCCAATTTTCACCGGCAGCGCTTTTCGAATTTTATGGCAGAGATTATTAACTAACCGCCCCACTGCGATTCACACCATTAATCAGCGCTTTTACTGCTGAAGTAATAATGTTGCGATCCTGCCCTACACCGTAAACCGGTTTGCCATTTTTCACTTTGATTTCTACATAAGTGACCGCAGCAACATCCGAGCCTTCGCCCACTGAGTGTTCGTGGTAGTCAATCACGCTCACTTCGCCGTCGATAAATTGGCTGATTGCGTGAGCGGCTGCATCGATGGGGCCGTTACCGCTGCCGCTGATTTGCACGGTTTTATCCTGGTGTTGCGCGTGAATAACAATATCAACCTGATGCGTATCGTCCTGCTCGCTGAATTTGCTCGATTGATAAGTTATGGGTGTAGTTACGGATAAATATTCATCGTTAAAAATTTTCACAATGTCTGAAGCTTTCACTTCTTTGCCAGTGCTATCACTCACCTTTTGCACGGCGCCGCTGAATTCAATTTGCAAGCGCCGTGGCAATTGCAACCCGGCTTCTTGTTGCAACAAGAAACTCACACCACCTTTGCCCGATTGCGCATTGACACGCACAACCGCATCGTAACTGCGATTCAAATCGGCCGGATCAATTGGCAAATAAGGGACTTCCCATAAAGCATCTTTTTTCTGTACCGCGAAACCTTTTTTGATCGCGTCTTGATGCGAACCAGAGAAAGCTGTAAATACTAATTCACCCGCATAAGGATGACGTGGATGCACCGGCAATTGCGTGCACTCTTCATGCAATTTACGAATGCGGTCGATATCAGAAAAATCCAAACCGGGGTTAACGCCTTGCGAGTACAAATTCATCGCCAAGGTTACCAAACACACATTGCCTGTGCGCTCGCCATTGCCGAACAAACAACCTTCAATCCGATCGGCACCGGCCATCACTGCTAACTCTGCAGCTGCCACTGCAGTACCGCGGTCATTGTGCGGATGCACGCTGATAACAATAGAATCGCGGCGATTGATATTGCGATGAATCCATTCGATTTGATCGGCGTAAGTATTCGGCGTATTCATCTCTACCGTTGCAGGCAAATTCATAATCAATTTCTTTTGCGGCGATGGATTCCAGATTTCCACTACTGCATCGCATACGTCTTTTACCAACTCGATTTCAGTCGATGAAAAAACTTCCGGCGAGTATTGGAAAGTCCAATCCACTTCCGGTGCTTTTGCAGTTAATTCTTTGCACCATTTGGTGCCTTGTATCGCGATATTTTTTACGCCTGCTTCATCCGTGTTGTACACAATTTTGCGGAACGCGGGTGCGAGTGGATTGTACATATGCAAAATCGCACGCTTGGCGCCGCGCAAACTTTCAACGGTTTTCTCGATCAAGTCGTAACGCGCCTGTACCAATACTTCGATGGCGACATCGTCGGGAATTAAATTTTCTTCAATCAATTGGCGAGTGAAGTTGTAATCAATTTCACTGGCGGAGGGAAACCCGATTTCGATTTCCTTAAAGCCAATCGCCACCAATTCTTTAAATATACGCAATTTGGTGGCAACGGACATAGGGTCGATCAGCGCCTGATTGCCATCGCGCAGGTCGGTGCTCATCCAGATCGGCGGTTTTTCAATGTGCTTATTCGGCCATTGGCGGTCGGGTAAGGAGACGCCGACAAAACGCTGGTATTTGCTGGATGGGTTGGAAAGCATGATCGACTCCGGAATTTTGTGCCTGGGCTAAAAATCAACAGCTGTATGAAGAGATGTATGGAGAACCTCTGACTAATCCGCCGGGTGAGCAATTATCCAGAGGTTCCCATGAGCTGTAGTAATTCTTGTGGTTTTGGTTGATTAAGCCTGGTCTGGATTGGCAGCTGAGGGTTATCGGCTACCGGTTCCCTGATGTGCGGTCGCACTGACAGGAACCCCGCACCGGCACGGATAGCGCACGGCTTTTATCAACATGTGTTTAGTATAGGCAGGCATGATTGGCAGATGATTGCGAAGCTTGTGTTAATATCGACAATAGAACAATATTATTGCTTAAAAGTACTTTTAAGTGAAATTTAATATCGATCAATTGAGATTTTCCGCTATGGAACTCGACCGCTATGACCGTTTGATACTGGAAGCCTTGCAGCGCAATGGTCGCATCTCCAACCAGGAATTGGCCGACAGCATCAGCCTTTCACCCTCCCCCTGTTTGCGCCGGGTGCGCGCGCTGGAGGAATCGGGGTTGATCGATGGTTATGTCGCCCTGCTCAACGCCCGCAAACTCGGGCTGACTCTGGTGTCGTTTATCCAGATCAGCATGGATAAACACACACCCGACCGGTTTGATTTGTTTGAAAAAACAGTGAGTGCTTATCCCGAAGTATTGGAGTGCCATTTGATTACCGGGCAGTCGGCCGATTACTTATTGAAGGTGATCGTAAAAGATATGGATGCCTATCAACAGTTTTTGCTGCAAAAACTCACGCGGATTGAAGGTGTGAGCGGGGTGCACTCGTCGTTCGTGTTGAAATCACCGATTGATAAAACCTCGTTGCCAGTGGGGTAGTTATTACTTCTATTAGTTTTTTCATTTTTACTATTTTCTATTTGCATACGTATTCATCAACTGCATACGTATGCAGTTTGTTGTCTTGCCACAATCCCACCGACTAGTCTTGCTTGGTGTTTTTCCTTGCACATACTCCTGTCATTACCGCAGGCCATAACAACAATAATGCTTTATAGATTCTTTGCCATCTAGGCGCCCGAATTTTTAGTTTCCCTGTTTTTCTTTTTATTTTTATTTTTCTATGCAGTTAATTCCTGACGGTGTGGCTCAGGGATGTGGTTTTTATGCGTTGAGCCATTAACCATAACAATAATTTTTAGACTCAAACACCCGAGGTTTTTATGAATATCCCGCTCAAGCTGGTTGCAGCAGGTGCACTGCTGGCCAGCAATCTTTGCCATGCCGATTGATATTTTCGCGGCACACCCAATAATTGGGCAACCACCGCACTGACGTCAGTCAGCAGCACGGAATTTTCCACCTGCCAAACATTTGGTGCGGTCAGTACCAATCCACGTTTTAAAATTGATCGCACCGGCAACTGGAGTGAAAGTTATCCCGCTAACGATTACAGAGTTGCTGCTAATCAGTCATACAAAATTACGTTTAATTCGAACAGCAAAAATATCGCACTCCAATCCGTTAGCAGTTGCGATTCGATTGGGTTTACCAAGAATTTTTCTGCACTGAATTTTCGCGGGACGGCGAATGGATGGTCAACAACACCCATGAATTTGGTGGCCAATAACATCTGGTCAACACAAATTGTATTGGACGGGCAAGCCAGCCAGCGCTTTAAATTTGATACCGCGACTAACTGGGCGGTGAATTACGGCGATAGCAACGGCGATGGAATTTTGAATCAAAATGGCAGCGATATTTTCACTAACTTGGTGGGCACTTATCGCGTACAGGTAAATGACGCAACGCTTGCGTATACGCTGACACCCGTCACTACCTCTGTCTCTTCCAGTAATGTTTCCAGCAGTACAAGCAGCATAAAATCTTCTGTAAGTTCGTCTTTGGTTTTATCGTCAACTTCATCTTCGGTTTCTTCAATACATTCCAGCGGCGCTAATAGCAGCGCAACGAGTTCTATCGCCGGGATTGTGAATGGCGATTTCCGCAAGGAGACAATTTACTTTTTACTCACTGCGCGTTTTTACGATGGCGATGCGAGCAACAATTATTACAACCGCGACCGTTACAAAGCGGGCGATCCACATTGGCGCGGCGACTTTAAAGGCCTGATTCAAAAGTTGGATTACATCAAGGATCTCGGCTTTACCGCCATCTGGGTTACGCCGCCGGTAGAGAACCGCTCTGGCCTGGATTATCACGGCTATCACGCCTACGACTTTTACAAAGTTGACCCGCGTTTGGAATCTCCCGATGCCAGCTACAAAAACTTCATCGATGCAGCCCATTCCAAAGGTTTGAAAGTGATCCAGGATGTGGTGATCAACCACTCGAGCCAATATGGTTTGCGCAATGCGGTCTGGATCGATCATCTGCCAATCAAATACTACGTACCAGCTGGCGGGGTGCAAGGGAACATCGTTAACGGACCTTATCTCGGCAATTTAGGCGATTATAAAAGCACTTTCCGCGACGATAACGATAATCCGGTCGCTCCCCAGTGGTTCAAGGAGCGCCACACTAGCGATTCAGCGGGGATAACCCCACTAGTTGACCCCAAAACCGGTGTGACTGTGCCTAAAGCGGGTTATGACGCCAATCGCTTCTTCGGTATAGATGCCACTAGCCTCGACCCCAACTGGTATCACCTGGATGGCTTTATGTCGGGCGGCGATTGGGAGAGCCCACTCGCGCTGCAGCGCAAACATATGGCGGGCGACACTATCGACCTGGCCACCGGGCGCCAAAATGTAAAAGACTACCTCAACGGCGCTATGAAAATGTATCTGGATATGGGCGTGGATGCTATTCGCCTGGACACCGTGAAACACATCGAGCGCAATGAGTTGCTCAGTTACGTCAATACTTGGAAAGCGCATAAACCCGGTCTGTTTGTATTCGGTGAGAATCTGGTGAAAGGTACCGGCTTTGGCTCGGAAATCGCCAACGATAACGCCAGCGCAGTGATCCGCCCCTGGTGGTATACGCGCACCACCAGTAACCCGGCCGACCCACGCGCGGGCGGCGATTCAGGTTTCTCGGTACTGGATTTCTCGGTCTTCTCCACCTTCCGCGATAACGTTACCCGCGGCAACTTCGGCGGTATTGGTGGGGTGATGGCGATGGACTGGGTCTACGGCGACGCCACCCAGTTAGTGACCTTCTTCCAGAACCACGATGTCGGCCCGGACAACGATTTTAAATATCGCTACGGCGGCGAGATGGGCAACGCGGCTATGGTCTACAACCTGCTTTGGACCAACCGCGGCATCCCCACTCTTTATTACGGCGAAGAGATTATGTTCCAGGGCGGCCTGCCACAGGATATCGCCGGCAACAGCGATACTATAGACCAGACTGGCCGCGCTTATTTCGGTCCCCATCTGGACAATCTGGCAACCACCCAAAGCCATCCGCTCTATCAGCACATAAAACGCCTTAACCAGATCCGCAGCGCCATTCCCGCGCTACAAAAAGCGCCCAGTACACAGGTTAGCGAATGGGGTGCAGGTATGAGTTTTGTACGCGATTTGTCGTCTGAGGGAAGTTATGTGGTGGTGGGGTTGGCATCCAGCAGTAGCCAGTCAATTACTGTCAATGGTGTTAAGAATGGCACCTATCGCGATGCGGTGACCGGTACTAGCATCAACGTCACCAACGGCACTATCAGCTTTAGTGTGGCCAGCTATTCGGCGGGGATTTATGTGTTGAATGGTATCGGTAAGATAGGTACTAACGGGACTTTCTTGAGATAAACACCTCTTGCGCTAAATAGTAGTTTCTCGCAGGCAAAATAAAGGGGCTTGTTAGCCCCTTTATTGTTGATCGATTATTTTGCCGCTTTACGTTCACGGCGGTCGCCCCGACGACGTTCGTGAGGTACATCCTGTGGAATACCTTCACGGTATTGGCGCCGGTCTTGGCGCTGACGCTCTTCAAGTGCATCTTCAATCTGGGTTAATAATACCTTGGGAGTTTTTTTATCGGTCGTCATCAAAGTCATCTCGCTACGCAGTTAATCTCATCAAAACCACTCACTACGGCCTGAGTATAGACCAGCAAAAATCGAAAATTTGTGAATTTGACGACAATTTTTATTTCATTTCTGAATATAAAAAGCCGAATTCGCAAAAATTCGGCCTTCTTTTTCATATATTTTATTAACTATTAATTAATAAATTTTAATAGTTTTTAAATATCAAGGTTTGCCACCGCGAGTGCATTGGTCTCGATAAATTCACGGCGTGGTTCCACGTTATCACCCATTAGACAGGTGAAGATCTGGTCGGCGGCAATCGCGTCCTGGATAGTCACTCGCAGCATACGGCGGGTTTCCGGATTCATAGTGGTATCCCACAATTGCTCCGGGTTCATCTCGCCAAGACCTTTATAGCGCTGGATGTTGTAGCCTTTGCGCGACTCTTTCATCAGCCATTCAAGGCCTTCAGCAAACTTGAACAGCGGTTGTTTGCGCTCGCCGCGCTGGATATAGGCACCCTCTTCAATCAGGCTCTCCAGCTTCTCGCCCAGTGAAACGATCGATGCGTATTCGCCTGAGGCAAAAAAATCATGATTAAACGGATAAGGAGTTGCAATGCCGTGAGCAGTGATTTCAACCTGCGGCATAAACAAGTGGCGCTCGGTATCTTCACGCACAGTAATGATGTAGCGCTGGCTGCCGGCGCGCGCATCGATACTGAAATGCGCGGCCATTTGGTCACACCACTGCTGCATATGGCCTTGGTCAGCCAAATGCTCAGGGCGGACTGCCGGTAAGTAGATCATCTTTTCCAATACATCAGCCGGGTAGAGACGCGACAAGCGATCGATAGTGGCCATCACTTTGCGGTATTCATACACCAGCTTTTCCAAGGCTTCGCCGGCGATAGGTGGCGCACTTGGATTGACGTAAAGACTCGCATCTTCAAGCGCTGCCTGAGTCAGGAACTCGGTCATCGCTGCTTCATCTTTCAGATACTGTTCTTGCTTGCCTTTGGCAATTTTGTACAGCGGTGGCTGGGCGATGTAGATGTGGCCACGCTCAATCAGCTCGCGCATTTGACGGAAGAAGAAGGTTAGCAACAAGGTGCGGATGTGTGAACCGTCCACGTCGGCGTCGGTCATGATAATGATGCTGTGGTAGCGCAGTTTTTCCGGGTTGTAATCCTCTTTACCGATACCGCAACCGAGTGCGGTAATCAGGGTGCCCACTTCCGCACTGGATAACATCTTATCGAAACGGGCTTTTTCCACGTTAAGGATCTTACCCTTGAGCGGCAGGATCGCCTGGGTCTTGCGCGCGCGACCTTGTTTAGCTGAGCCACCCGCAGAGTCTCCCTCTACCAGGTAGAGTTCGGAAAGCGCTGGATCTTTTTCCTGACAATCGGCCAGCTTGCCGGGCAGACCGGCGATATCCAGCGCACCTTTGCGGCGAGTCATCTCACGCGCTTTACGCGCGGCTTCGCGGGCGCGGGCGGCATCAATCATCTTACCCACAATCGCTTTAGCTTCTTGGGGATTTTCCAGCAGGTAAGCGCCGAAGTGCTCGTTCATCTCTTGTTCTACAGCAGTTTTCACTTCAGAAGAAACGAGTTTGTCTTTAGTTTGGCTGGAGAATTTAGGATCAGGTACTTTTACCGAGATAATCGCGGTCAGACCTTCGCGGGCATCATCACCGGTAGTGGCGACTTTAGCGTTTTTAGCAATGCCTTCTTTCTCAATATAGGTGTTCAAACCGCGGGTTAGCGCGGCGCGGAAACCGGCCAAGTGGGTACCGCCGTCGCGCTGCGGAATGTTATTGGTGTAGCAGAACAGGTTTTCCTGGAAGGAATCATTCCACTGCAGCGCTACTTCCACACCTATACCATCATCGCGCTTGAGCGATACAAAGTGCACCATCTTATTAATGGTGGTTTTGTTCTTGTTTAAATGGTCTACGAATGCGCGCAAACCACCTTCGTATTGGTAAACCTCTTCCTTACCACTGCGCTCGTCTTTCAAGACAATACGCACACCCGAGTTCAGGAACGAGAGCTCGCGCAGGCGTTTGGCCAGCAATTCGAAGTGGAATTCAATATTGGTAAAGGTGGCGGCAGAGGGTTTGAAGTGGATTTCAGTCCCGGTGGTGCTCGAATCGCCTACTACTTTGAGCGCTTCATCGGGTACACCGTGGCGATAGATCTGCTCGTGGATCTTGCCACCGCGACGGATCGTCAGCTTCAGGTATTCAGACAGGGCATTTACTACCGATACACCCACGCCGTGCAGGCCGCCGGATACCTTGTAGGTATTGTCATCAAACTTACCGCCCGCATGGAGTACTGTCATGATTACTTCAGCGGCTGATACTCCTTCTTCGTGCATCTCGGTAGGAATACCGCGGCCGTTGTCAGAGACAGAGACTGTTTCATCGGGGTGGATAACCACGCGCACCTCATCACAGTGACCAGCGAGCGCTTCATCGATAGAGTTATCGACCACTTCAAACACCATATGATGCAAGCCTGAGCCATCATCTGTGTCACCAATGTACATCCCTGGGCGCTTACGCACCGCATCCAAGCCCTTAAGGACTTTAATACTGGACGAGTCGTAAACATTCTCTTCTGACATAGCATTTCTCCGCTTTTTTGTTCAGTAGCAGCTTGGATAAACAAGCTGTGCATAATCTCTTTTTAGGTAATATCTCTTTCGATAATAACCAGGTAATTAACTCACCTCGGTCACCCTACCCTGTTCCACGTGGAACATTTTTGGGGTTATTTTCGTCTTGTCGCGCCAGCTGGATGCCAGGGTTTCTGGCTCTACCCCGGTAATAAATACCTGGGTGCCCATGGTATCCAACCAATGAACCAATAGAGCACGGTGTTTTTCATCTAACTCTGCAGGTAAATCATCTACTAAATAAATCGATTTACGCCCTGTTATCCGCGTAAATACATAGCCTTGGGCAATTTTGAGCGCACAGACTAGCAGCTTTTGTTGGCCACGCGAGAGGACTTCTGCGGCATCCAAACCATTCACCGTTATTTTTAAATCAGCCCTATGGCTACCCAAGTGGGTAAAACCCTGGCGCTTATCCCGTTCAAAACTCGCATTGAGCACATCGGCATAGGTTTTATCTTTATCCCAACCGCGATAGTAGCCAAGGGCAATACCATCAATATTGATAAATTCCTTTAACAATTCGGCAAAGGTTTCCTGAAACTGCGCCATACATTGGGTGCGAAACTCATGGATTATATCGGTTAAACCGACTAATTCTTTGTCCCAAGTGGCCAATTCAAAGGGGTCTATTCTATCACGGCGCAAGAGGCTATTGCGGTGTTTCAGGCAGCGCTGGATAGCTTTCCACGCCGGGAAAAAATTAGGTTCCACGTGAAACACTAACCAATCAATAAATTGTCGCCTGACTTTTGGGCTGCCTTCCAATAATAAAAAAGTATCGGAGTTAATCACTTGCACTGGTAAGTAAGCCGCAAGATCTGCGGCCGATGGTACAAGTACACCATTGGCCTTAAAACTAGCGTCACCATCCAGACTTCGGCTTATTCCAATTGGAACTTCAGAACCATCGTCTGCATGGACGCGGCCAAACACGGTAAATGACTGATGCTGGTGATTGATCAGGGGTTTATGTTTATGGCTACGGAAGGATCGACCGAGAGCGAGCAGATTTATGGCTTCTAGAATACTGGTTTTGCCAGAGCCATTTTCGCCATAGATAAGATTCACCTGCAACGAAGGAGCAATATCAACTCCTTCCAGATTGCGCAGGTTTTGGATAAGCAGGCGTTTTAAGGTCATACGACCAGCGAGACAGGAACTACCAATGCGCCATTACAGGCGCATCGGCATAACTACGTAGAGGGAA
This sequence comes from Cellvibrio fibrivorans, assembly GCF_031457055.1. Lineage (NCBI taxonomy): Bacteria > Pseudomonadati > Pseudomonadota > Gammaproteobacteria > Cellvibrionales > Cellvibrionaceae > Cellvibrio > Cellvibrio fibrivorans. The sequence goes on from NZ_JAVDVX010000001.1 coordinate 1,037,977, forward strand.
TCGCTATTTTCGGGTTCTTCCAACAGGGCGCTGGAGTTGGCATCCGAGAGGGTGATCTTCACATTTTCATTGCTGATGACGTTGGTAACATCCTGCAGATAACTCACATTAAAGCCTACTTCAAGCGATTCACCCGTGTAATCCACAGTGACCTGCTCTTCTGCTTCTTCCTGCTCGGGGTTGTTGGCCACTATAGTCAGGGTGCCGTCCGACAATAACAGGCGCACACCACGATACTTTTCATTCGACAAAATCGCTGTGCGGCCAAACGCTTGTTTCAATTCCAGACGTGAACCTATCACGACTTTATTACCACCACGCGGCAATACCCGCTCGTACTCGGGGAACTTGCCATCAACCAATTTTGAGGTGAAGGTGTAATCCATAGAAGTGACGCGAATATGGTTGGAGCTGAGTACCACTTCCACTTGCGCACTGGAATCATCCAGCAAGCGTGATAATTCCAACACACCTTTGCGCGGCAAGATTGCCTGGATAACATCGCTGGTATTAACCGCTACTATGCGGGTACACATGGCCATACGGTGACCGTCGGTAGCCACTACACGCAATTGATCCTGGCGAACTTCCCACAACATACCGTTCAGGTAATAGCGTACATCTTGCTGTGCCATGGCAAAGGCAGTTCGTTCAATAAGACGTTTAACTTCTTGCTGGGCACAGCTGAAACGCAGGTTGCCGGGTGTGTCTTCCACATTGGGGAAATCTGCCGCCGGTAAAGTAGAGAGGGTAAACCGGCTGCGGCCAGACTTGACCATAATTCGGCTCTCTTCCAGAAAAAACTCAATATTGCTACCATCAGGCAGGGATTTGCAGATATCTAGCAGCTTACGTGCAGGAACTGTGATATCACCCGACACACCCGCTTGCTCCAGCGTAATACGCCCGACAATCTCAACTTCCAGATCAGTACCAGTGAGCGAGAGTTGATCGCCGTTGAGCTGGATCAACACATTGGACAACACCGGCAGCGTTTGACGACGCTCCACCACACCAGCTACCAGTTGTAAGGGTTTGAGCAGGGCTTCGCGGGATACGGCAAATTTCATGTGATGGTCTCTTAAGTAATCTTCCAGGACTTATGGTGTTTTTATCGCTACGGGATGATGCACAAAACAACAACGTTTATAAATCAAGTTGTCAGGGAACGCAGCAAGTTTTTCATATCTTCGCGGATATCTGCGGTCTCTTCCTGTAAATCCTTAATCTTGCGGCACGCGTGCAATACCGTGGTATGGTCGCGGCCGCCGAATGCTTCGCCAATTTCCGGCAAGCTGTGGTTGGTCAATTCTTTCGCCAAGGCCATCGCCACTTGGCGCGGGCGCGCCACTGAACGACTGCGACGCTTGGAAATCATATCGTTCATTTTGATTTTGTAGTATTCACATACCACGCGCTGGATATTGTCGATACCGACCTGTTTATCCTGCAGGGCTAACAAATCTTTTAAAGCTTCGCGCACCAGTTCGACATCAATTGGACGGCCGGTAAAATTGGCGCTGGCGATGACGCGTTTTAAGGCGCCTTCCAGGTCGCGCACATTGGCGCGAATACGCTGAGCGATAAAAAAGGCAGCTTCGTGCGGTAAATCAATATTCACCTGCTCGGCCTTTTTCATCAAAATTGCCACCCGCGTTTCCAACTCTGGCGGTTCTACCGCCACGGTCAGACCCCAACCAAAGCGGGATTTTAATCGCTCTTCCAACCCATTGATTTCTTTCGGGAAACGATCACATGTCAGAATGATCTGGCGGCCCCCTTCCAACAGGGAGTTGAAGGTGTGAAAAAACTCTTCCTGCGAACGCTCCTTACCAGCAAAAAATTGGATATCGTCAATCAGCAGCGCATCCATCGAACGGTAGTATCGTTTGAAATCATTTATCGCATTCAACTGCAGCGCCTTTACCATATCGGCAACAAACCGCTCGGAATGCAAGTAAACCACTTTCGCATTAGGGTTGCGCGCCACCATGGCGTTGCCGACAGCTTGCATCAAATGGGTTTTCCCCAAGCCAACTCCACCATATATAAAGAGAGGGTTGTAGGCACCGCCCGGATTTTCCGCCACTTGGCGCGCGGCGGCCAAACCTAGCTGGTTGGACTTTCCTTCGACAAAGGTAGCGAAAGTAGATGACACATTTAAATAGTTGCTGTGCTTAAGGCCGCCTTCAACTTCCAACTCGGGCGTTACACGAGTGCTATCAAAACCAGTTTCTAGAAGAATATCGCGTGACTTTGTGTCGTATTCAATGATTTTAGACGGAGATTTCGCCCTATTCGACGAATTTGAATAGCTATCACTATTAACTTCCTGCACCACACCTTGACTACCAAACGCGAGATTGTCCTCCTTCATATCAACTGAAGCTGGAGCTAAAGCAGCGGATTCATAGCTGGGCACCGAGCGCTGGTTTACCGGGTTCGCTTGAAAACCTGCTGCCGGTCGCGGCGCAACACCCACCGCCACCAGCAGGTTATTGTCCTGATGGTAGTGACTGGCCAGTTCGCGGATACGATTGAGAAATTTTTCTGTGACCCAGTCGCAAATAAATCGATTGGGTGCTAGCAAGCGCAATTCTTGGGGAGAGGCTGATTCATCAATTTGCAATGGCCGAATCCAGGTATTGAACTGCTGTGAAGGCAATTCATCCTGCAGGCTGGCGGCACATAATTTCCAAATCGATTGCAGCAAAACCAAAACTCCCGAAACGCCAATTGCGGTTATTGTTCATTGATGTGTTGATAAACAGAGATAAAGACTGAGGCCCGCTACTATTTGATGAATTCTGGATAGGATTAAACCCAGATTTATACGGGGGAGCTAAGTCTACTCCCGCCCCCCAGAGTTATCCACAACAAAAGTCAAAATTAATTTGAACGGGCTAAAATTTAGCCATTAAAATTCAATTAGTTACACCATATCAACCAGCTTATAACAGAGCCCCGCGGGGCGGCAAAAAGAATGAATAAAACGACAAACCTGTGGATAAACCTGTGAATAATATATGAATTAACTGGGGGAAAACTGGTAGAAAATGTGCACAGCTCAATTTGCCACTTTTTGTAGATTATTTGCTCAAAATAATTTGCTTTAGACAGTGGCATTCATTAGAATCCCGCCTCTTTTCGCACGCCGTGTGAATTAACTCAGGATTTTTAACAGGTTTATCATGAAAAGAACATTCCAACCCAGCAATCTAAAACGCGTTCGTAACCACGGCTTTCGTGCTCGTATGGCTACCAAAGGTGGTCGTTTGGTATTGGCTCGTCGTCGCGCCAAAGGCCGTGCCGAGCTGACTCGCGTTTAATCGTTCGCGCTTCTTGGTTCACTAGCAGTTTGTTGAAATTTGTTATTGGCAAACGTGAGACAAAGTAGTCGATAACGGTCATTCCCAGACTATTTTTAGCGCACTTATGCCAGCCAAAATAGAATTTCAACAGTCTGCTAGTTCGAATCAACCCCAAAGCGATGTCCGCTTTGGTCCAGGTTCCAACTCCGCTTCTTTTTGTTTTACCAAATCCCTGCGTTTACTCTGCGCCGCTGATTTCAAACCCGTGTTTGATGACGCTCCTTTTCGCGCTTCGCATCAGTATTTTTTGATCCTCGCCCGCCTCAACCAACAGACCCAGCCGCGTTTGGGTTTAGTGATGGCCAAAAAACACATGAAGTTGGCAGTGGAACGCAACCGCATGAAACGCTTGATCCGCGAAAGTTTTCGCCTGCAGCAGCAGGAGTTAGCCGGGTTGGATATTGTGGTGCTGTCACGCAAGGGGATGGATAGCCTGTCCAATAGCGAATTTAGCCAGCAATTAAATCAACAATGGCAGCGAATTTTCAAAAAAGTGCGCCATCATCGGTTAACATCGCAGGCGCAAAATCAAGGGGCAGAGTAAAAGGTCAATGCAGATGCTAAAGCGACTGATCAATAACGGCCATTCCGGCCTGATCTGGCTGGCAGTCAAACTACTGCACGGATATCGCTATTTTTTAAGCCCCTGGATTGGCAACCAATGCCGCTTTTATCCCAGCTGCTCACATTACTCGGAAGAAGCAATTGTGCGGCATGGATTTTTTACAGGGTCTTATCTAACCCTGCGACGCCTACTAAAATGCCATCCCTGGCATGAAGGTGGCCTGGATCCGGTACCGGAATTGAACAAGACCTGTTGTTCTTCTATTCACTCACACACTACTGATGGCAGTCATTAAGATGGATTGGCAAAAAAACCTATTAATTGCAGCAATTCTCGCTACCTTATTGATGTTGGTTATTCGCTGGCATGAATATCAGGAACAGCTACCCACACAAACACCGGTAGCCACCCAAACCACCACTAACACGGGTTCAATCCCCGCAGCGACGGCTATCAACAGTGATATTCCAGTTGCTGCTAATAGTCTGTCTGAAGCAGAAAAAACTACTTTGGCTGCAAACCAACTGATTAACGTGAAAACAGACAGTTTTGATCTGGTCATAAATCCTCTGGGTGGCGACATTGTGCAGCTTGCACTTCCACGTCACTTTCTCAAACTGGACACTCCCGACCAACCTTTTGTGTTGCTCGATAATCGCGACAACCACACTTATCTGGCACAAAGCGGTTTGATTGGCACCAACGGAACCGATACCGCCCAAGGTCGCCCACTGTTTAGCAGTGAGAAAAATGAATACATCCTGGCCGATGGTGAAAAGCAGTTGGTCGTTGACCTAGTATTGCAACAGGGCGAAGTCAAGATCACCAAGCGCTACACCTTTACCCGTGGCGATTACCTGATCAATGTTGAATACCTGATCGATAACAAAAGCGCCAATCCCTGGTCAGCACAGCTTTACGGCCAGATCAAACGCGATAGCCAAAACTTTGTAAAAGTCAGCGCTTTGGAAATGAACCCTTTCCTGGGTGCCGCAATTACCACCGCGGAAGAAAAGTACAAAAAAATCACCTTTGCCGATATGGCTGAAAAAGAAGAAAAAGTGGGCGTTCAAGGTGGTTGGGTGGCGATGGTACAGCACTACTTTATCAGTGCCTGGATTCCCGATGCCGACAGTCAAAATACCTATCATTTGCGCAAGTTAGGCGACAATGACCTTTATTTGATGGGTTTTACCGGCAAGGTTAATGAAGTTGCTCCGGGAACCCAAGCTAGTATCTCAGCCGGTTTTTACGCAGGACCCAAAGACACCGAGCGTCTGGAACAAATCTCCCCCTACCTCGACCTGACCGTAGACTACGGCTGGCTCTGGTGGGTAGCCAAACCGCTGTTCTTTGTTCTTAAGTGGATTCACGGTTTAGTAGGCAACTGGGGCTTGGCCATTATTGGTTTGACCCTGATTGTAAAAGCCTTGTTCTTCAAACTTTCGGCAACCAGCTATAAATCCATGGCGAAAATGCGCAAGTTAGCGCCGAAAATGGCTGAATTGAAAGAACGTCTTGGCGATGACCGCCAGAAGTTCTCGCAAGAAATGATGAAAATGTATAAAACCGAAAAGGTAAATCCTTTTGGTGGTTGCTTACCGCTGCTGATCCAGATGCCGGTATTCCTCGCTCTTTATTATGTGTTGATGGAATCGGTAGAACTGCGTCATTCACCGTTCTTCGGTTGGATCTTCGATCTCTCGGTAAAAGACCCCTACTTTGTGCTGCCAGTTATTTACGGTATCACCATGTATTTTATGCAGAAGCTCAACCCACAGCCGACTGATCCTATGCAAGCGCGCATCATGCAGATGCTGCCGTTGATCTTTACCTTTATGTTCCTTTGGTTCCCGGCTGGGCTGGTACTTTACTGGGTGACTAACAACACCTTGTCGATTATCCAACAGTACATCATTACCAAACAAATCGACGCCGAACCCGCCGCTAAATAAGTTAACGCTATGATCATTACCGACACCATCGCCGCCATCGCCACCGCCACTGGCCGCGGTGGTGTCGGTATAGTCCGCATCTCCGGAGCCAAAGCCCGTCTGGTTGCCGAACAACTGCTTAACATCCAACTCCAACCGCGCCACGCCCATTATTGCGATTTCAAAAACCGCGCTGGCGATGTGCTCGACCAAGGCATAGCCCTATTTTTCCCAGGCCCCAACTCTTTTACCGGTGAGGATGTCCTTGAACTCCAGGGCCACGGCGGGCCAGTTATTCTTGACTTACTCCTGCGCGAAATCACCCAGCTCGGTATCCGCCTCGCCCGTCCGGGTGAGTTTTCCGAGCGCGCATTTTTAAATGACAAACTCGACCTCGCCCAGGCCGAAGCTATTGCTGACCTGATCGATGCCACCAGCGAACAAGCGGCACGCAATGCTTTGCACTCACTGCAAGGTGCGTTTTCCAAACGTATCCATGAACTGGTTGAAGCCTTGATTCACTTGCGAATTTACGTTGAAGCATCAATTGACTTCCCCGAAGAAGAGATCGACTTTTTAAGTGACGGCAAAGTTGCGCGCGATCTGGATAACATCATCGGAAAACTGGAGCAGGTATTTAAAGAAGCGCGTCAAGGTGTGTTAGTGCGCGACGGTATGCGCGTGGTGATTGCCGGCCGCCCTAATGCCGGAAAATCCAGTTTGCTTAACGCACTGAGTGGACGTGAGTCAGCCATTGTCACCAGTATTGAAGGCACTACCCGAGATGTATTGCGCGAACATATCCATATTGATGGCATGCCGTTGCATATTATTGATACCGCCGGCTTACGCGACAGCCCGGATGAAGTTGAACAGATCGGCATCCAACGCGCCTGGCAGGAGATCCAACAAGCCGACCGGGTGCTGTTATTAGTCGATAGCCGCCAAAGTCAGCTGACTAAGCCTAACGAAATATGGCCTGAGTTTGTCGAAAAACTGCAAGATCCCAGCAAAATCACTCTGGTTCGCAACAAAATTGATCTTAGCGCTGAAGCAGCTGGATTGTTTCACTCAACATCGAATGACCTATATATAGGTATTAGTGCTGCAACCGGTGCCGGGATTGATGATCTAAAAAACCATCTGAAAACCATTATGGGTTTTAGCGGCAGTGGTGAAGGAGGATTTACCGCCCGCCGCCGCCACCTGGATGCACTTGAACGCGCACAATTGTTCCTCGCTTCCGGCAAAACCCAGCTGCAAGGTTATGCCGCCGGCGAATTGCTGGCTGAAGATTTACGCCAGGCGCAATACTCGCTCAATGAGATAACCGGCGAATTTACCCCGGATGATTTACTTGGGCGCATCTTCAGCAATTTTTGTATCGGCAAATAACCTATTATCCAGTCGCCTGTTTCCACTCAAATCCGCCTTGTGTGAACCCCTGCCAACAATGCCTTAGCGCTATGTCTATACTGTTTATTAATTAAACAATATAGACCTACGCGATGAATACCCCACCGCAAACCAGGATTGCCAAAACCCATGCAGAACCTCTGGTTGCCATCCAGTTACTTTCTGCTTGCCGGATTTTGGTAATTAATGGCAAAGGCGGATCGGGTAAAACCACCGTCAGTACCAACCTTGCCTCCTGGTTAGCAAAACGTGGGGATACCACCGTACTGGTCGATGCAGATCCCCAGGGTTCAGCCAGCCATTGGCTAAGTTCACGCGGACCCGAACTCCCAAAAATTTTCGGCGTAAAAATAGAACTCAATAGCCGCATCACGCGCAGCTTCCAATGGCGAGCGCCCAAATCGACACGCTGGTTGATAACCGATGCCGCACCCGGCCTTACTGATATGGCACTGGACGATATCATCCAGAACCACGATCTCATCATAGTGCCGGTGCTACCCTCGGATATTGATATCCGCGCCAGCGCCCGTTTTATTGGCGAACTCCTGTTAACCCGCAGCATGCGCCGCCAGCGTCGCCCTATCGCCGTAATTGCCAACCGCGTTAAACAACAGGCAAATGCCTGGGAGCGATTACAAAAATTCCTGCTCAGTTTGAATATTCCCTATCCCGCGACCTTGAGGGACACTCAGCATTATGTACGCGCCTATAGTGAAGGGCGCGGTATTGCCGATTACCCTCAGCAGAGCCATGCGCGCGATCGCAACGATTGGGAATTACTTTTATGTTGGCTTGATGCCCAGGCTTCACCTATCCAATGGTTGGATGAATCACTCGCCAATGACCCGGATACCGATGTGGTAAGTGCGTCTTGAATAGCAAAACTTCCCTCCCTGTTTACCTCTTTGTTCCTGCATTCAGATTTACACATTAACTCCTTAACCTTCCAGTAAAAGACACCTTAATACCGGCTTATCTTCATGTTTTTCCACACAGTTACACAGGTTATCCACAGTTAAATCGAGTTTTATGGTGTAAATAGTTGTTTTTAATACTATTTTGATTGTGATCAAACACTCATGTGTACAAACCTGTGGGTGTGTATGACAAAAGCTGGGCAGGCTTTTGGGGATAAGTCCCTTTTTTCTCCACTTCTGTATAACAAAGGCTTTTACAACCAGCTTCCGAGCAGCTTAAGACCAGCTTGCGCGATGCTTTTCCAGTTCCTTATCCTACAATTAACCTATTGAAAAATAATGACTTTATTGGCTTATCCACAGAAATATCGCGCTATATATATAACAACATCTTTTAAATACCTAAATAACAATACATATATTCATTTCATAAAATATTTTCCTTTGTTGTAACGCGAGCTGTTTTTTTGAATAACTAAAAACGCATGCGATCTACAAACAGGACTTAGGTATTTGAGTTGAAACGCTTAGCGGCAGGAGTTCACTGTTGAGCCCATATGGAGGGTTAAAATTTATATTGATTAATCCCTGTACAAGTTTTGTGCAAACCGCTGACAAGCCCTATAATGTCGCCCCTTTTGTCCCTCGCCTTCCCAAGGTATTTGTACGCAGCCCGGCTGCAAGGTAGTAAGCGATGATTTTCCCGGATCGTTTTGATGTGATTGTGATCGGCGGCGGCCATGCTGGTACTGAGGCTTGCTTAGCTTCCGCGCGTATGGGCTGTAAGACTTTGCTGCTGTCGCACAACATCGAAACCCTCGGCCAAATGTCTTGTAACCCGGCCATTGGCGGGATTGGCAAAAGCCATCTGGTAAAAGAAATCGATGCCATGGGCGGCGCTATGGCACTCGCAACAGACAAAGGCGGCATCCAATTCCGTGTATTGAATGCGCGCAAAGGCCCTGCCGTGCGCGCGACCCGTGCCCAGGCCGACCGCGTCCTCTACAAAGCGGCGATCCGTGAAACCCTGGAAAATCAGGAAAACCTCTGGATTTTCCAACAAGCCGCTGACGACCTGATTGTGGAAAACGATCAAGTACGCGGTGTGGTTACGCAGATGGGCCTGAAATTTATGGCCAATCAAGTTGTCTTGACTGCTGGTACATTCCTTGGTGGTTTGATCCACATCGGTATGCAAAATTATTCTGGTGGCCGCGCGGGTGATCCGCCGTCGATTGCACTTTCAAAACGCCTGCGTGAATTGCCGCTGCGCGTTGATCGTTTAAAAACCGGTACGCCGCCGCGGGTTGATGCGCGCACCGTCAATTTGGATGTGCTGGAAAAACAATACGGCGATGAGCCGCGTCCGGTGATGTCGGTGATGGGCAATCGCGCCATGCAACCGCAACAAATTTGTTGCTACATCACTCACACTAATGAAAAAACCCACGATGTGATTCGCCGCAACCTTGATCGCTCGCCCATGTACTCAGGCGTGATTGAAGGGATTGGCCCGCGCTACTGTCCGTCAATTGAAGATAAAATTCACCGCTTCGCGGATAAGGATTCACACCAGGTATTTATCGAGCCGGAAGGTTTGACTACCCACGAGCTTTATCCGAACGGCATTTCCACCAGCTTGCCGTTTGATGTGCAGTTGGAAATCGTGCGCTCGATGAAAGGTTTTGAGAACGCACATATCCTGCGACCGGGTTACGCGATTGAATACGATTATTTCAATCCGCAAGATTTGCAACACAGTCTGGAAACCAAAGTGATCGGCGGTTTATTTTTTGCCGGCCAGATCAATGGCACCACCGGTTACGAAGAAGCCGGTGCACAGGGTTTGCTTGCGGGAATAAATGCGGCGCTGCGCGCGCAAGAAAAAGCGGCCTGGTGCCCGACACGCGATCAAGCTTACGTCGGGGTATTGGTGGACGACTTGATTACCCTCGGTACCAAAGAACCCTACCGTATGTTTACCAGCCGCGCCGAATACCGTTTGTTGTTGCGCGAAGACAATGCCGATTTGCGCCTCACCGAAAAAGCGCGCGAATTTGGTTTGATCGGCGATGCGCAATGGAAAATTTTCTGCGACAAGCGTGAACAAATCGCACTTGAACAAGAGCGTCTGCGCTCCACCTGGATCCAAGCGGGTTCTGCTGAAGCAGAACAAGTAGAGCAAAAAATCCAGACTAAACTGACACGCGAATACAGTTTGATGGATTTGCTGCGCCGCCCGGAATTGAGCTACACCGATATCGCCTCGCTTAAAGGTAAAGCTATCGCCAATGAAGCAGCGGCTGAACAAGTAGAAATTGAAGCAAAATATTCTGGCTATATCGAACGTCAACAGGAAGATGTGGATCGTTTGCGTGCATATGAAAATACGATTATTCCGGATGACTTTGATTATTCGGTGGTTGATGGACTGTCCAATGAGGTCAAACAAAAATTGACCGCTGCGCGGCCACAAACGCTAGCGCGTGCAGCGCGAATTTCCGGCATTACGCCAGCGGCGATTTCGCTGGTGTTGATTTATCTGAAAAAACGCGGTGTGTTAAAACGCTTGCAGGAAGATGCTCCGGAACAACAAGCATCGTAATTGTGAAAAATCGATGGGTATCGCTTAGGCTCCACCCATCCTACAAAAAGCCTATAGCGAATTTATTAAAGAGAGACGAGTGACGGATTTAAACACTGAATTACGCGCGCAATTGTTGCGCGGCGCCATTGAGATGTCGGTTGCGCTGAGTGAAGGCCAAATTGAAAAGTTGTTGGCCTATGTGCGCGAGTTCGAAAAATGGAACAAAGCCTATAATCTATCGGCGGTGCGCGATATTCGCCAAATGGTAGCGCGTCATCTGCTGGATAGCTTAAGTGTGGTGCCTTGGTTTACTGCCAATAAAAATTTTTCCGCTACGCGGATAATTGATGTCGGCACCGGCGGTGGCCTGCCGGGAATTCCATTGGCTATTATGTTCCCGGAAAAACAATTTACCCTTCTCGATAGCAACGGTAAAAAAACCCGCTTTTTATTTCATGTTAAAACCCTGCTGGGGTTAACCAATGTAACGGTTGAGAATCGGCGGGTCGAAGAATTTCAACCCGAGCAAAAATTTGATGCAGTGATAAGCCGTGCCTTCGCCAGTTTGCAAGATATGACCGACGGTTGTGCACATATGTTGGTGCCGGGCGGAATTTTTCTGGCGATGAAAGGGATATTTCCGCAAGATGAACTTGCACCTATCGCTGGCAAAATTGAATTACTAGAAAGTGTAAAGCTGTTGGTTGCCGAAACAGATGGCGAGCGCCACCTGTTAGTCTTGCAGCCGAAACAATAAAAATTTTTCAACCACTGGGTGGTTATAGGATTTTCACTTGACCAAGATATACGCCATTGCCAATCAAAAAGGTGGAGTCGGTAAAACAACCACTTGCGTGAATCTAGCTGCATCACTGGTAGCGACAAAAAAGCGTGTCTTGCTGGTGGACCTCGACCCACAGGGCAACGCCACTATGGGCAGTGGTGTCAACAAAAATGAAATTGAAGAAAATATTTACGATGTGTTGACCGAGCGCGCTGCGATCAAAGATTGCATAGTGGTTTCGGAAAGCGGTAAATACCATGTGCTGCCCGCCAATGGCGATTTAACTGCGGCCGAAGTTGAAATGCTCGCGCTGGATAACAAAGAGCGCCGTCTACAAAATGCACTCAATCAGGTGCGCGACCAATACGATTATATTCTTATCGATTGCCCTCCTTCGCTTAACATGCTCACCTTGAATGCACTTGCCGCCTGTGACGGCGTCATTATTGCGATGCAGTGTGAGTATTATGCATTGGAAGGTTTATCGGCATTGGTTGGTACCATTAATCAAATTCAGAAAGTATTGAATCCCAATTTAAAAATCGAAGGTTTACTGCGCACTATGTATGATCCGCGCAACAGTTTGACCAACGATGTATCGGCGCAGTTGCAGCAGCATTTTGGCGATCGCTTATACCGCACTTGCATCCCGCGCAACGTACGTCTTGCGGAAGCGCCGAGTTTCGGTATGCCGGTGTTGGCGTTTGATCGTCAATCCAAAGGCGCAATTGCCTACCTCGCGCTGGCGGGAGAAATTTTGCGCCGCAACGAAACGCCCAAACAATCCGCCGCTGCGGCAGAAACCCTCTAACAAAAAATTGAAATAAGGCTGGTTGAGATGTCGACAAAACGCAAAGGATTAGGAAAAGGCTTGGATGCACTCTTGAGTGCTGGTTTGGGTGTAACTGCACCAGCGCCCGAAATGCCGATCAATCCTGCGGAAGTAGATAGCAAACTCGATTATCGCGATGGCAAGCTCGCACATTTACCGGTGGAATTAATCCAGCGCGGCAAATACCAGCCGCGCCGCGATATGCACACTGAAGCTCTGGAAGAGTTGGCGGAATCGATCAAAGCCCAAGGCGTGATGCAGCCGATTGTGGTGCGCCCGATTGGTGAAGGCCGCTACGAAATTATCGCCGGTGAACGCCGCTGGCGCGCTACCCAAATTGCCGGCTTGGATAAAATCCCTGCAGTGATTCGCGATGTCCCCGATGAAGCCGCAATTGCGATGGCGCTGATCGAAAATATCCAGCGTGAAAATTTAAATCCGATTGAAGAAGCAGTTGCGCTCAAACGCTTGCAAGACGAATTTGAATTGACCCACGCGGAAGTGGCGCAAGCAGTCGGTAAATCGCGTACAACTATCACCAACTTGCTGCGTCTGATTGCCTTGAGCGACGAAGTCAAAACCCTGCTCGAACACGGCGATTTGGAAATGGGTCATGCGCGGGCGTTGTTGACCCTCGACGATGAAACCCAGCGCGCGATTGCACGGCAAATCGTCGCCAAGGGGCTGTCGGTACGCCAGACGGAAGCCTTGGTGCGTTTGCACCAGGAAGGACAAGATACCGACAAAGTAAAACCCGAAGTTACCGTCTCTGCCGATATTCGCCGTTTACAAGATCAGCTTTCCGATACGTTGGGTGCAGGAGTTGAAATCCAGCATGGCCCCAAGGGTAAGGGTAAATTGGTGATTAGCTATAATTCGCTCGATGAACTGGATGGTATCCTTGGCCATATCAAATAAATTTATTCCTTTTCCCGCTTTGCTGGCACCTGTGCAAAGGGTGCCATTTCCCTACATCTAGTTACCGATCCCGACTCTAAACACAAATTGCAGTAATCGATAAATTGGTTGCTAAATTTACAGCAAATTTACTAGGCAGTTTTTATGTTTGGTGTTAGCCCGACGGTTGCTGCTGGGGGGCTTAATCTCTATAATGCGCCACGTTTGGGCGTCTGGAACATAAGCATGTTACTAATGGTAATAAGCAGCTCTTTGTGACAGAATGCCGCCGCAAAAAATGAGGGCGGAATCCAGAATGTCGCGTTATCTCAAAGGGCGTGACTTTGCTCTCCAGACAGTGGCAATCCAGCTATTGGTAACCTTGGTAATCAGTGCCTTGGGTCTTGCGATCAATAAGCAGATCGCAATTTCGTTGTTTGCCGGTGGAATTATTTGTGTGACAGCCAATTTGTGGCTGGCACTTGTGGCGTTTCGTCCCCAATTGGGCGCGCCACCCCAAAAGATACTCGCCGCTTTTTACACTGGTGAGCTTGGAAAATTTGTAATCACAGCCTTGATGTTTTTGCTGGCCTTTAAGCAAATTGGGCTTCTTAAAGAAGCCGCTTACGCCGCAACCATGATTCTGGCTTATGTGATGGTTCAGGTAATTGCCTGGCTATATCCGCTAGTCCGCAGCTCCGATGGGCGCCACTAGTGTGAACCGATTTCAACTTTGGTCATTTGGGATTTAACGATGTCATCCGCTGAACACGCAGAAGCTCTAACATCTTCAGAGTATATCAAGCACCACCTTACCAACCTCACCTATGGCAAATTGCCGGATGGTACTTGGGGATTTGCGCATAATAGCGACGAAGCCGCACAAATGGGCTTTTGGGCTGTTAACGTAGATACCATGGGTTGGTCGTTATTTTTAGGTGCGCTGTTTTTCTTTATTTTCCGCAGCGTTGCTAAGAAAGTAACCTCCGATGTACCCACCGGTGCACAAAACGCAGTTGAATTCGCTATCGAGTTTGTTGATAGCAATGTAAAGAGTATGTTCCCTTACAAAAACAAAATGATTGGGCCTATGGCGCTAACGATTTTTGTATGGGTATTTTTCATGAATGCGATGGATTTGATTGCCATCGATCTTCTGCCAGAAATTGCTAAATTAGTTGGTGTTTCACTTGGCGCTGATCCTCACGCGGTGTTCTTTAAAGTCGTTCCCTCAACTGATCCTAACATCACGCTGGGTATGGCATCTTGTGTTTTCATTCTGATCCTGTGGTACAGCATTACCCAAAAAGGTGTAATAGGATTTATTAAAGAATTTACCTTACACCCTTTCAGCAGCAGTAATCCCATTGTGCAAACCTTGTTTATTCCAGTAAATCTGGTGCTTGAACTGCCTGGTTTGTTTGCCAAGCCGGTATCGCTCGGCTTGCGTCTGTTCGGTAATCTCTACGCTGGTGAAATTATCTTTATCCTGATTGCGATTTTGTACGGCGCTGGATATTTGTTCGCAGGTGTTGCTGGTTTGATCCAGATAGTATGGGCACTCTTCCATATTTTGATCATCTATCTTCAAGCGTTGATTTTCATGGTGCTGACAATTGTTTATATGAGTTTGTCTTACCAAACCGATGAGCAGCATTAAGTTTTTTAGTTTGTTTTTTTAAGTTTTTGTTTTTCGTTTTTTATTTTTATCAACTTAAGTAGGAGAAAACACTGTGACTGAAGCTCAAGCTTTGATTTATCTGGCAGGTGCACTGGTAATTGGTTTAGGTGCTGTAGGTGCTGCGATTGGTGTAGGTATTCTTGGTGGTAAATTTTTGGAAGGCGGCGCTCGTCAACCAGAATTGATCCCAATGTTGCGTACCCAATTCTTCGTTGTTATGGGTCTGGTCGATGCGGTTCCAATGATTGGTGTTGGTATCGGCATGTACATCCTGTTTGCTACAGGCGCCTAATTTTAAGTAGTCGCGTTAGCGATTAATCCCTCTAACAAAGGCATCTAAACGTGAACCTGAACGCAACTTTTATCGGTCAGATGGTGGCATTTGTCATCTTTATTTATCTGACACATCGTTTTGTATGGCCACCCATTGTTGCGGCAATGGCTGAGCGTACCAAGCGTATCGCTGATGGTCTCCAGGCTGCGGATAAAGCTGAAAAAGATCTCGAATTGGCCAAACAGAAAGTGGTTGAGCAACTGACATCTGCAAAGAAAGAAGCGGCCATCATTATCGATCAAGCCAACAAGCGCGCTATCGAAATTGTTGAAGAAGCAAAAGAGAAAGCCCGTTTGGAAGGTGATCGTCTGAAAGCCTCTGCCCAAGCTGAAATTGAACAGGCTACCAGCCGTGCGCGCGAAGAACTGCGCAGCAAAGTGGTAACCCTGGCATTGGCTGGTGCAGAAAAGATTCTCGAATCTTCTATCGATCAAAATGCTCACAACGAGTTGGTAAACAAACTCGCTGCCGAGCTCTAAGAGAGGTAGATATGGCTGAACTGACCACCTTGGCTAGACCTTATGCCAAAGCAGCATTTGAATTCGCCTTGGCTGCAAACAAGTTGCAGTCATGGTTTGAAGCTCTGGAAGTTTCAGCCGCTGTAGCAGAACAAGATCAGGTGAAAAAAGCCTTGGGCGTATCTGGTCTGTCTGCCGCACAGAAAGCTTCCATCTTTGTACAAGTTTGTGGTGAGAAGATGGATGAAAATCAACAGAATTTCATCCGCACCCTTGCGAGCAATAAACGTCTGGCGCTTCTTCCGTTTGTGAAAGAGCTTTTCGCCAGAATGAAAGCCCAGCAAGAAAAAACCATCGATGTTGAGGTGACCGCAGCTTATGAGTTGCCGGTTGACTTGATAAACAAATTGGCTCAAGCACTGAGCGCCAAGTTGGATCGTAAAGTCAGTGTTCAAGGCTCGGTTGATAAGAGCCTGCTGGGTGGTGTTGTTATCCACACCGGCGACATGGTGATTGACGGTTCAGTACGTGGTCGCTTGGCGAAGCTCGCCGAAGCAATGAAATCCTAATGTTAGGGTCGAGGAACAGAGCATGCAGCAACTGAATCCTTCTGAAATCAGTGAAATTATCAAGCAGCGCATCGCTGGCCTTGAGTTTTCAACAGAAGCACAAAACGAAGGTACTGTCGTTTCCGTAACAGACGGTATTATTCGTATTCACGGTCTCGCCGATGTTATGTACGGTGAGATGATTGAATTTGAAGGCGGCATCTACGGGATGGCACTGAACCTGGAGCGCGACTCTGTAGGTGCAGTAATTCTCGGCGATTACCGCGGTGTGGCCGAAGGCCAAAAATGTAAGTGTACTGGCCGTATTCTGGAAGTTCCTGTTGGTCCGGAAGTATTGGGTCGTGTACTCGACGCATTGGGTAACCCGATTGACGGCAAGGGTCCACTCAACACCAAAATGACCGACGCGATCGAAAAAATTGCGCCCGGCGTAATTTGGCGTAAGTCGGTTGACCAGCCAGTACAAATTGGTTTGAAAGCCATTGATGCGATGGTACCTATCGGCCGCGGCCAGCGTGAGCTGATCATCGGCGACCGTCAAATCGGTAAAACCGCCATTGCGGTTGATGCGATCATCAACCAAAAAGGTTCTGGCATTAAATGTATTTATGTTGCTATCGGCCAGAAAGCATCTTCTGTAGCAAGCGTTGTACGCAAGCTCGAAGAGCACGGCGCTATGGATCACACCGTTGTGATCGCAGCGACTGCTTCTGATCCAGCTGCTATGCAATTCCTTGCAGCCTTCACCGGTTGCACCATGGGTGAATACTTCCGCGACCGTGGTCAAGATGCACTGATTATTTATGACGACTTGACCAAGCAAGCTTGGGCTTACCGTCAAATTTCTCTGTTGCTGCGTCGTCCACCGGGCCGTGAAGCTTATCCTGGCGACGTATTCTATCTCCACTCCCGTCTGCTTGAGCGCGCTTCTCGTGTAAGCGAAGCTTATGTTGAGAAATTCACCAAGGGTGAAGTGAAAGGTAAAACCGGTTCTTTGACCGCGCTGCCAATCATTGAAACCCAAGCAGGTGACGTGTCTGCATTCGTTCCAACTAACGTGATTTCTATTACCGATGGACAGATCTTCCTAGAATCGTCCATGTTCAACTCAGGTATTCGTCCTGCGATGAACGCCGGTATTTCGGTATCGCGCGTAGGTGGTGCTGCACAAACTAAAGTGGTTAAAAAGCTCTCTGGTGGTATCCGTACCGCACTGGCGCAATACCGCGAACTGGCTGCGTTTTCGCAGTTTGCTTCCGATTTGGACGAAGCGACCAAATCACAGTTGGAACACGGTCAACGTGTTACCGAATTGATGAAGCAAAAGCAATTTGCTCCATTCAGTGTTTCGCAAATGGCGCTGGTCTTGTTTGCTGCTAACGAAGGTCATCTGAAAGATATCGCCGTTAACAAGGTGCTGGATTTTGAAGCTGCCCTGCTCTCTTTCGCAAAATCAGAAATCGCAGACACTATGGCTCACATAGATGCCACTGGCGATTGGAATGGCGAATTGGAAGGCAAGTTCAAAGAGCTGATCACCAAGCTGAAAGCAAGCCGCACCTGGTAATTTGGCGGTCAATAAAAGCCGGTGATTCATTGGCTTTTATGACCTCAAGCGTCTTAGGCCGTTAACCTGAGTTCGAGAGTATGGCAAGCACTAAAGAAATCCGGACGCAAATTTCGAGCGTCAAAAGCACGCAGAAAATTACCAGCGCGATGGAAATGGTCGCTGCAAGTAAAATGCGTCGTGCGCAAGACCGTATGCAATTGGGCAAACCTTACGCCAATCGCATCCGCGAAGTAGTCGGGCACTTGGCTAACTCCAGCCCCGAGTACAAACACCGTTTTATGAAAGAGCGCGAAGTGAAGCGCGTTGGTTATGTTCTGGTATCCAGTGATCGCGGTCTCTGCGGTGGTTTAAACACTAATCTGTTTAAAGCAGCGATTAGAGATATGAAATCCTGGAACGACAAGGGCATTGCCATTGATCTGTGTCTGGTGGGTGCAAAAGCGGCCCAGTTTTTCAAAAGTTTCGGTGGCAATGTAGTTGCTTCCACACGCGATATCGGCGAAGCCCCTGTGGTTGCTGATCTTATCGGCAGTGTGAAAGTTATGCTCGATGCATTTGAAGAAGGCAAGATCGATAAACTGTTTATGGTGAGCAACGATTTTGTTAACACCATGACGCAAGCGCCGAAAGTTCGCCAGTTGTTGCCTCTGGTGGCCGAAGAAAATACCAAGTTGAAACATCACTGGGATTATATCTACGAGCCGGATGCTGAGTTCCTGTTGAAAGGTTTGTTGACTCGCTTCATTGAATCGCAAGTCTATCAAGCGGTAGTTGAAAACGCGGCTTGTGAGCAGGCAGCGCGTATGATTGCGATGAAAAGCGCAACCGACAACGCCGGTGAATTGATTGATAGTTTGAAACTGATTTACAACAAAGCGCGTCAGTCAGCCATTACGCAAGAGCTGTCAGAAATCGTCGGCGGTGCAGCAGCGGTATCTTGATACCCTGCTCCCATCCGTGCGCAGCAAGCCAAACTGTTTTTGTGTTTAATCTTTCAGCTCCCTTATATTTAATAAAAGGGATCTGAGATTTCTGGAACAAAGAGGAACCGGAAATGAGTAGCGGACGTATCGTTCAGATTATCGGCGCGGTTATCGATGTGGAATTCCCACGCGATGCAGTGCCTAAAGTTTATGATGCACTGGTCATCACCGATGGCAACCTGACCCTCGAAGTTCAACAGCAATTGGGCGACGGTGTTGTGCGCACTATTGCCTTGGGCTCTTCCGAAGGTTTGCGTCGCGGCCTGGTTGTGACCAACACCAACCAACCAATCCGTGTACCTGTGGGCAAAGAAACCCTGGGTCGTATTATGGATGTGTTGGGCAATCCAATTGACGAAGCTGGTCCAATCGGCGAACAAGAGCGTATGCAGATTCACCGCGCTGCGCCCAAGTACGAAGAGCTGTCAGCGTCAGACGATTTGCTCGAAACCGGTATCAAAGTAATCGACCTGGTTTGCCCCTTTGCTAAAGGCGGTAAAGTCGGTTTGTTCGGCGGTGCGGGCGTAGGCAAAACCGTAAACATGATGGAACTCATCAACAACATCGCTAAAGAACACAGCGGTTTGTCGGTGTTTGCCGGTGTAGGTGAGCGTACCCGTGAAGGGAACGACTTCTACCACGAAATGAAAGAATCCAACGTAGTCGATAAAGTTGCGATGGTATACGGCCAAATGAACGAGCCGCCGGGGAACCGTCTGCGCGTTGCTTTGACTGGTCTGACCATGGCGGAGAAATTCCGTGACGAAGGTAAAGACGTTCTTTTCTTCGTAGACAACATCTACCGTTATACCCTGGCTGGTACTGAAGTATCTGCACTGCTGGGTCGTATGCCTTCAGCAGTAGGTTACCAACCGACTCTGGCGGAAGAAATGGGCGTTCTGCAAGAGCGTATTACTTCTACCAAGATTGGCTCTATTACCTCTGTTCAAGCCGTATACGTACCAGCGGATGACTTGACCGACCCATCGCCAGCAACCACCTTTGCGCACTTGGACTCAACTGTAGTACTGAGCCGTGATATCGCTGCAAAAGGTATTTACCCGGCGATCGATCCACTGGATTCAACTTCACGTCAGTTGGACCCAATGATCATTGGTAACGATCACTACGAAGTAGCGCGCGGTGTACAAACCGTACTGCAACGTTACAAAGAGTTGAAAGATATCATCGCGATTTTGGGTATGGATGAATTGTCAGAAGAAGACAAACAAACCGTATCCCGTGCGCGTAAAATCGAGCGTTTCCTGTCACAACCTTTCCATGTAGCTGAAGTATTTACCGGTTCACCGGGCAAATACGTTCCACTGAAAGAAACCATTCGCGGTTTCAAAGGCTTGTTGGCCGGTGATTACGATCACTTGCCAGAACAAGCTTTCTACATGGTAGGTACTATCGACGAAGCGGTCGAAAAAGCTGCCAAACTCAAGTAATCGCCAACCCCCGTGTTAAACCGCGGGGGTTGTCTGCTGTCCTGTTGCAGGGCAGCGTTATTTCAGTGAAGAGACACAAGTATGGCCATGACTATTCAATGCGATATCGTCAGTGCTGAGCGTGAAATTTTCTCCGGCTTGGTGGAGATGGTAATTACCACCGGTAGCCTGGGTGAAGTAGGTATTGCCTATGGTCACGCGCCATTGCTGACCGGTATCAAGCCAGGTCCTGTGCGTCTTATCAAACAAGGCGGCACCGAAGAAATTTATTTCGTTTCTGGTGGTTTCCTTGAAGTTCAGCCTTATCACGTCACTGTATTGGCAGATACTGCCTTGCGTGCCGACGATATGGATGAAGCTGCGGCATTAGAAGCACAGCAACTGGCGCAACAACAGCTGTCGGAGCAATCCAGCGAGATTGATTTCCAACGCGCTGCCGCCCAATTGGCAGAAGCTGCTGCCCAATTGCGAACCCTGCAAGCGATTAAACGCAAAGCAGGTAAGTAAGCGGTTAGTGTTGAACCTGAAAAAGGCGACTTTCGAGTCGCCTTTTTTATTGGATGCGCTTTTTGTTTTAACGAGACATTGCCATTTCAATAGTGACTTAAATCGTTAAAATGCAGCAATTACCTTAGTGCTAACAATCGATAAGCTGAACACCACTCCTCTTCGAAACTCCAAAGGACTCTATCATGCTCGACATCCTCGTTCTCGCCGCTGGCAAAGGCACCCGCATGCGTTCCGACTTACCCAAAGTTTTGCACCCAATTGGCGGCAAAGCTCTGGTGCAACATGTGGTCGATACGGCGCGGCAAGTGGGTGGAGAACAGATCCTGATTATCGTTGGTCATGGCGCTGAAAAGGTCGAAGAAAAAATGGCCGCGCCCGATGTGAAATTTGTCCTGCAAGCGCAGCAACGCGGCACTGGCCACGCGGTACAACAAGCCCTGCCCCAACTTAGAAATGATGCAACCGTATTAATCCTCTACGGCGATGTGCCGCTCACCCGCGCCGAAACCCTTCAAAAACTTATCGCCGGTGTGAATGAAACCCAAATGGGTTTGCTCACCGTGAATATGCAAGACCCAACCGGCTACGGTCGAATTGTGCGCGATAATTCCGGTGCAGTGATTGCGATTGTTGAACACAAAGATGCAAACGATGAACAGAAAAAAATTGCTGAAATTAATACCGGTATCATGGCCGTCAAAGCAGTGCATTTACAAAAATGGTTACCGCAATTAAAAAACAATAATGCCCAGGGCGAATTTTACCTGACCGATATTATTGCTATGGCGAAAGCCGATGGCATCGCGATCCATGTTGAACAACCCAATGCAGTTGAAGAAGTAGAAGGAATAAATAATCGTCAACAACAGGCGGCACTTGAGCGCTTTTATCAAAAACAAAAAGCCAATGAGTTGATGGTAGCAGGTGTGACTTTACTCGATCCTTCGCGCATCGATATTCGCGGCAACCTAACCGCAGGCCGAGATGTGGTTATCGATGTGAATTGTGTATTTGAAGGTGATGTCGTGCTTGGTGATGGTGTTGTCATTGAACCTAACAGCATCATCATCAATAGCAAAATTGGTAATAATTCCCATATCAAAGCGTTTAGTCATATTGAAGATTCAGTGCTCGCTGAGCATTGCGATATTGGCCCCTATGCGCGCCTGCGTCCCGGTACAAATCTCGCTGATGACGTAAAGATTGGCAACTTTGTCGAAACCAAAAAAGCTGTGATTGCCAAGGGCAGCAAAGTGAATCACCTGAGTTATATCGGCGATGCCACTATCGGTAGCAAAGTGAATGTCGGTGCGGGAACTATTACCTGTAACTACGACGGCGTAAATAAATTCAAAACTGAAATTGGCGATAACGCCTTTATCGGCTCCAACTCGGCATTGGTTGCACCGGTTAAAATTGGGGTGGGCGCCACCGTAGGTGCAGGGTCAATTATCACCAAAGATGTTGAAACTGCAGAGCTGGCGATTGCGCGCAGCAAGCAGCGCAATATCCAAGGGTGGGAGCGTCCGACAAAAAAATAAAGTGTGAAGTAGATAAAGTGTAAAACGAGGCCAAGCGCCTCGTTTTTTATGGAACCTGCCTAATATTTAAGGAGCGTTTTATGCGCATGAATGTAAGCACCAAACTCTGGTTGGCTTTTGTCGGCACCATAACGCTGTGCGTGTTGGCGCTCTATCTTTTATTGCATAACAGCTTGCGCCAGGGTTTCCTGGATTACACATCAAAACAATCTGTGCAGCGCTTGGAAATATTACGCAGTGCCCTGGCTAATGTGTATCGCGAAGACAATTCATTCCATGCACTTGAAACCAATCCATCGCGTTGGCTTGAGTTAAAAGACATAATTTTTGCTGAAAGCGAGTCCCTGTTTGAAGGCCTTCCGGCAACACCAGAGGCTGAAGCGAGCGCTCCGCGTGCCTATTATCGCGAGTTTGTCAGTAGTATCAGTTTGCATGACGCGGATAAAAAATTATTGCTGGGTGTTAACAAACCCAACCAAACATTGGATTGGATTCCAGTGACCAATGCAAACCAGCTGGTTGGTTTTATCGGCTTTGTAAAACCCACTGTTGTGAGTAGGCAGCAAGACCAAAATTTTATCCAGCACCAGTTTAAAATCTTCAGCATTATCAGTTTATTTGTGTTGGTGATTGCGACGATTGTTGCAACCCTACTCGCGCGACGAATCAGCCAGCCGTTGACTACCCTCGCTCAAAAGGCCCATGCATTGGCGTCTGGCGATTATTCGCAAACAATTCCGGTTACTAGCCAAGATGAAATCGGCCAACTCTGCAATAGTTTTAATCAGCTCAGTGAAGCGCTGGCGGCAAACCAACAATCGCGTGCACTTTGGGTTGCCGATATTTCCCATGAAATGCGCACACCGCTTTCTGTGCTCAAAGTGCAAATAGAAGCGATGCAGGATGGAATTCGACCCGCTAATTATGAAAACCTTGCATTGCTCTATGAAAAAATTCTAGGGTTGAGCAATTTGATCGATGATTTATTTGAACTGTCATTGTCTGACGTGGGGGCACTTAGCTACAACAAAAAAACTGTTTCTCTCGCACCTTTGGTCAAAACCTGCGTTCAACATTTTCAAGTGAAAGCGGAAGCGGCGGATTTAACGTTAAAAGACAATATCGATGCAACTCAAGACTACTCAATAGTCGCTGATAGCGACCGACTGCAACAGTTATTCAGCAACTTGTTGGAAAACTCCATACGCTACACTGATGCGGGTGGTGAGATTCAAGTGGGCATCAGCACCAGCGATACGAAAGTTTTCATCACTATTGATGACAGTGCGCCCGGCGTGGCACCTGAGCAATATGACAAAATTTTTGAGCGACTTTTCCGGTTGGAAAATTCACGCAGTCGCGCAACGGGCGGCGCGGGCTTGGGCTTGGCGATTTGTAAAAATATCGTCAATGCACATCAAGGCAATATTAGGGCGGGTACTTCGGCATTTGGTGGATTGCAAATTTGCATCGAGTTACCCAAAGCCCAACAATAAATATCCATCGCGTTTATTAAGGATGTAAAGATGCAAACATCACCATTGATTTGTTTGGTTGAAGATGAAGTTGATTTGGCAAAATTGATGGTGGAGTATCTGAACGCCAGCAACTTCCAAACAATTGTATTTAATCGCGGCGATGAAGCGCATCGCTGGTTGCAGCAAAATGAACCTGCATTAATTTTGTTGGATTTGATGTTGCCCGGTATGGATGGTTTGGAAATTTGTAAGCACCAGCGCCAACACTCGGCGGTGCCAATTATTATGATGACTGCCAAAGTAGAAGAAATTGACCGGTTATTGGGGCTTGAGTTGGGTGCGGACGATTATGTGTGCAAACCTTTTAGCGCGCGTGAAGTGGTCGCGCGCGTTAAGGCAGTGTTGCGCCGCAGCCTTCACACACCACAACATTCTGTTGTTTCAGCGCCGGTTGTTGTTGATGAGCAGAGCATGAGCCTGCGAGTTTTCAATCAAGTTGTTGAATTGACCAACGTGGAATTTCAATTATTTTCCCTGCTCTATTCCCAACCCGGCAGAATATTTTCCCGCCAGTATATCCTCGACAATATCTATCAGGACTACCGCATCGTGGGTGACAGGACAGTAGATGGGCACATCAAAAAATTGCGCAAAAAGCTCAACGATGCCAATGATCAGGTTGAGTTGATCCGCTCAGTCTACGGTGCCGGTTACAAATACGAAGCGCCCTAGCCGAGCAAACCAGCGCACCGCCCTACCCGCGCAAAAGACACAATTCATTCACAATTCACACATTTTGCTTCCTCATTTGAGGCCTACATTGGCACCTGTAGACCACAACCACAGAGGAACAATATTATGAAAAAGTTAATTATCACTGGATTGATTGTTGGCAGTATCGCCTGTGCATCGTTTGTTGTTGCAAAAGATTGGAGCGGCGAGGCTAACTGGAATAGCAAGAATGATTGGACGGCTGGCCATCAGCGTTTTGTTGCTGAGTTAAATCTGGATGCCGAACGTGCCGAAAAAATGTCGGCTATCCTCGACTCATATCGCGAAGTACCCAAGCTCTACTTCACCAACCAAAGCGACAAAATTCCGGAATTTCTTGCGCAAAAAGAAACGGAATTAGCCGCGCTCTTAACGCCGGAAGAACTGGCGCAATTCAAACAGTCATTTGCTGAATGGGCCAAAACCAAAAAATTCGGCTTCATGACATTTTCATACAGCCAACCACAATCACTTCAGCAAGTTCCCGCATCACCACTGCCTGAATCCTTGCGGCAGGAAATCCGCAAGACCTTTGATAGCGAATTGATGCAACTGCGCCAGCAATTGCAGCAACAAACATTAAACGCGTAAACCTCTACTACTGCATCGATTGGTGATTCATTACATACCGGGAGTAATGCCTCCCGGTCAGTCCACAGCCACATAAAAATTAAACGGTATTCATCATGTTCAATACCCTTACCCATTTCGCTACAAGACTTGCTCAATCGTTAACGCCACTGCAATGGTGGTGTATTGCCATAGTGTTGGTTGTCATCCGTCAGTTAACTCAGGTGTGGTTGGACGGGCTTTATGTTGATAGCCAATTTCCTGTCCCTTTTTATATTGGCCAAACCACCTTTAATGCGGAAGAACTCAAAGGTTATTACGCAGTGCTCATTAGCAAGGGAACACTGGAGGATTATTTTTGGGTACAGATGGCAGATTATCTGTTTATGGTGACGGTATTTGTGTCGTTTTTTGCGCTGATGACAGCGGTCTACCGCAGCTTGCCGAATGTGAAATGGCTAAAGGATTTGGCGTGTGTGATGGTATTTATCGCGCCGACAGCTGCATTGTTTGATGCGGTGGAAAATCTGGTTTCGTTCTTTTTTATCGCCGATGCACAAGGTTTTGCTGATTGGTTGGTGTATCCCTACTCCAGTTTTGCAGTAATTAAATTTGCCATTTTTATACTGGCCTACCTCTGGGCAATTGTCGGATTGTTAATCAGCGTGATTGGCTTTTTAGTTAGACGTTTCCAGTCCTAATTGATTGTCATCGCACAAATTACATTGAAAAATCCAGCTGGAAGATATTATGAACTTACGCACTATTTCCACCATTACCTTATCCGTTGCCTTTGCCGTATTGCTGATTACTGGCGTGCTTTTGTACGCAACACCTTACAATTATTTTGTCGGCTCACTGCATATCTGGGGCGCGGTGCTATTTCTGGTTTGCATTGTGTTGCACATTAAACACAATGCAAAAACTTACAAAAATCATATGCAAAAACGTCCGGGAAAATGGTCGATGGGTTTGGCGATTGCGGGCATAGTCCCGCTGGTGATGGGGCTGATTTTTAATTTGCCGCCGGTCTCATCGGTTGCGACCTTTGGTTACAACCTGAAAAAATCCGCTGAGCAGGATAAACGCGAATACACACTCATCGATTTAAGTGCTGATCCCGCTGCGCCAAAATTGCATGTGTTTTTTAAAGCAGGCCGCGAGTATCACTCTGCACCTCAAGAGCTATTTTTGAGTTTGACTTACACCAGCACGCCGCAAATTGTGGTGTGGATGGAAACGCTGGAAGGCAAATATATCGATACGCTGTACATCACTGGCAAAACGTCCGATTCCAGTTACCGCTCAAAAGATCCGGCGATTGATGTAGTGCGCCGTCCGGAGGCCTTGCCCTACTGGAGCCATAAACGTGGCATTAAATCGGTTGACGGACTTTACACCCCTGATCAACACAATTCGGATTTGGACGGCATCGCCGCCGCTACGCCGAAAGTGGATTATCAAGTCACTATGTCTGCACCGCGTATGGGGCGCTACAAATTAATGGTTGAGGTTAATCGCACCTATGATTTTAACGACTTCTACAGCAAGACCCGTTTTCCTGATGATGCAATTTATTCTGGTACAGGTTCATCAGGCCAGCCTTCGCTGATTTATGAATCGATTATTGATTCACAAAAACCGGGACAGCATCTATTTAACCTGGTCGGCCATGGACATCATTCCGGTAGGGATGGTTCGCTTTACACCGAGCTGGATAATGTCACCACGGCAAAACAGATTCTGGAATTTATTGTGGCGAATGTGGAATAGAAAGTGACGAGCATAATGTAATTTCTACCGTACCTGTTGGGGAAAAAGGCTGTCGTGCGATAGTCGATCAGAGGGCAACCGGGTATAGTATGAGGCGCCACAGGACATGATGAAGTGGCATTTTTAAATAACTGAAAACTAAGGATTATTACTAATGAAAAAATTGATTTCGTTAATAGCGTTGAGTTTTTGCGTATCTCTATCGGCTCATGCCAGCCTGATCAGCGACACCATAAACGGAGAAATCCAAAATGATTTTGGTGGAAATATTGATCAACAATTTTCATCAAACGCAGTTGTTGATAGCAATACCGAGTTTACGGGAACTTACACCGACGTATTTAATTCTATCTGGAATTTCAACGTGGATTTTGACAGCGACTCGCTAGTACTGAACATCATGGGCTCATCAGACTGGGCAAATGTTCGTATGAGCGATAGCGTCTATAGCGTATTGAAGTTTAGTTTTACTGATCTGGATTGGGGTGTTCCCGTTCAGAGCCTCGCGCTAACAGGCTATTCATGTGTATCTACGGGTTTCTCTTGTGATGTCAGAGAGCTGATAGGTGTGGATAACGTTAATATCCTCGATTTCACTAACAATGAAATCCTTATTGGACTTAACGGTCTCTACCACGGAGAAACATACAAGTTCACGATTAATGGGGGTCAAGTACCTGTCCCGGAATCATCGTCATTGTTGCTCCTTTTAGCAGGATTGTTTGCTGTGATGCTGAAGTGTTCGCTAATCAGAAAAAAATAATAATTTAGATCAGTTAGTCAAAAGCCCAGCCTTGCGCTGGGTTTTTTATGGGTGAAAACTCAATCGACCAGCGTGGTACAAAGGTAAAGATCTAAAAAGATAACAAGAAAATGATGTATAGAAACCGCCTAAGCGGTAGTATCGCTAATTAAATCAGATAATTAATAAGAGCGATTTATGAATACGTCCAAACTACTTCTGACGGTTACCCTGAGTGGATTAATAACGGCCTGCGGTGGAGGAGGTGGAGGGGGTGGCGGATCAACGCCAGCATCCAAAGCGGCTTCCTCAGCAGCTCCTGCCAGTAGTGTGGCGCCATCGTCGATGGGAGCTTCTTCCCTTGCTGCTTCATCAACTCCGGTTGCCAGTTCAATTGCATCGGTTGCCGCCAGTTCTGTCGCCAGCGGAGCGCCAACGATTAGTGCCTTTATTGTGGTAGATCAGTTTGGCTATCTGCCTGATGCGAAGAAAGTCGCGGTAGTTCGCGATCCGCAAACTGGTTACGACGCGGCGCTCAGCTTTACTCCCGGTGCGACTTACCAACTAATCAATCTGGATACCAACACGGTGGTGCTCAGTGGCAGCGCGGTGAGTTGGAAATCCGGTGCAACCTTTGAAGCCGCCGGCGATAGAGCCTGGTGGTTCGACTTCTCCAGCGTCACTACTCCAGGCACGTTCGCGGTGGTGGATGTGGAAAAAAATGTGCGCTCACCCGGCTTTAAAATCGGGGCTGATATTTATAAACCCGTGCTGAAACACGCCATGCGCAGCTTCTTTTACCAGCGCGCCGGTTTTGCCAAACAAGCGCCGTTTGCCGAAACGGGTTGGACGGATGGCGCAAGCCACATAGGTGCGGGGCAAGATAAAAACGCGCGCCTGTTTAGTGACAAAAATAACGCCGCAACGGAAAAAGATTTATCCGGCGGTTGGTATGACGCGGGCGATTACAATAAGTACACCAATTGGCACGCCTATTATCTGGTCGCCCTGCTCCACGCCTATGCGGAAAACCCGACGGTGTGGACAGATGACTACAACATCCCCGAATCTGGCAATGGCATCCCCGATATTATCGACGAGATCAAATGGGGTTTTGATTGGCTGAAGAAAATGCAGAATGCCGATGGTTCTGTGTTGTCCATTCTCGGCCTTGCTCATGCCAGCCCGCCGTCTGCAGCGACCGGCCCCAGCTATTACGGCCCGGCCAGCACCTCAGCAACACTGACTAGCGCGGGTGCATTTGCGCTCGGCAGTAAAATCCTGGCTAGTTTGGATAACCCTGAGCTGAATACTTACGCTGCTGATCTGAAATCCCGCGCCGAAAAAGCCTGGGTTTGGTCAGTGGCCAACCCCAATATCACCTTCCGCAATAACGAAGGCACATCGGCGGGCTTGGGGGCTGGCCAGCAGGAAGTTGATGATGCCGGGCGTGCAACGAAAAAAACCACCGCTGCGATCTACCTATTTGCAGCGACCGGCGCTTCAACCTATCGCGACCATGTCGATGCCAATGCCAATAACGCGACCAATTGGGTAGATGTCTGGGGCGAGCCAGAGTTAACGGCCTGGCTCTATTACGCCAATTTACCGGACGCCACGAGCGCTATCGCCAACACCCTGAAAAGCCAATACCAGTCGGCGTTCAACGCCAATCACAATTGGCCTGCGGTGCGTAATGGCGAAGATCCCTATCGCGCCTATATCGGCACCAGCAACTTCACCTGGGGCAGCAACCGCACTATTTCGCGCAAGGGGCTGACGTTTAACAACCTGATCGATTACAACATCAGCGGCACAGATACCGCCGAAGTGCGCAACGCTACAGTGGCTTACCTCAACTACATCCACGGTGTTAACCCGCAAGGCATGGTCTACCTGTCCAATATGTACAGCCTCGGTGTGCACCGCTCCGTCAACGAGTTCTACCACTCCTGGTTTACCAATGGCAGTGCGCTCTGGGATCGTGTTGGAAGCTCTACCTACGGTCCGGCGCCAGGGTTTTTAGTGGGCGGTCCCAACCCTTCTTACGATTGGGACGGCAATTGCACTTCGGGTAGCCCGAATGCCGGTTGTGGCGCTGCCGCGCCCAATCCACCCAAAGGCCAACCGGCGATGAAAGCCTATCTGGACTTTAATACAAGCTGGCCGCTCAATTCGTGGCAGATCACCGAGAACCATAACGACTATCAGGTCGCTTATATCCGCTTGTTGTCCAAGTTTGTGAATTAATTAATCTCCCGTCAGTTTACGGAGGGCATACCAATGCCCTCCAACTCCCCGCATAATCACCGCCCGGTATTTTGATTCTTTAGTCAGGGCTGATGTGATAGAAACCAGTGTTATCTCCCATATTGATTTTTTTATCCGCTACGCCTGTATAGGTCAGTTGCTGCTATTGGTCGCGTATCTTTTTTATAAACCCTATCGCTCACAATCTACTTTTCGCGCGCAGATTATTCCGTTGATGTTGGCGTTGGGTGTTGCTGCGTATTTATTGCTGACCGCGCCTTACTCACCGCGCCCACAGGGATTTATTCGCAGCATTCTGTTGATGTTTACCCACACCATGCCGGTTTTTTTATGGTTGTATGGCAAACAATTGTTTGATGACGAATTCAATTTACAGCGCTGGCCAATTTTTGGAAAAGCAGCCTTGGTGCTGTTGGCCTGTTTTTATATTTATGTTTTCTTGATTCGTGGCGGTGGTGGCTATCTTCAAATGGCTAGCCATGTCATCGCGTTGGTGTTTATTGTGCATCTCCTGGCGAGCGTGATGCTGACCTGGCGCAATGACTTGGTGGAACAGCGGCGTGTCGCGCGCTTCTGGTTTGTGCTGCTGGTGGGATTATTTTTTCTGATGTTGGATCTGGTCGAACTCAGCAATACCCGGTTAAATCGCCACCAGATTTTTATGCTGATGAACGCATCTATTTGTTTAATTGGAACCAGTGTGACGGCTGGGCTGATATTTTTTCATGAGTTATCGATAAAACCAGAATCAGTATTCATATCAGATCCAATACCGGAGGCACCGCGCTACTCACGTTTAATCCCTCAAGAAAATGCGCTCGCTAAAAAATTGCATAGCTTTATTGAGGATGAAGGTTACTTACAACCCGATCTCACCATCAGCAAATTAGCCGAACAATTGGAATGTCCAGATCACCATTTGCGTAAATTGATCAACCAATCGCTTGGTTACACCAACTTCAACGCGTTCCTGAATCACTACCGAATCGAGGCGGCGAGCAAACGCTTGGTGGAAACGTCATTACCGGTACTCACGATTGCGCTGGATATAGGTTTCGGTTCCATCGCCTCTTTTAATCGAGCGTTTAAAGACATTGTGGGCACTACGCCGACGGTTTATCGAACTACAGCGCAACAGTCGAATTCACCTGAATAATATTGAATATTGCTGGTCAATTTTAAAATTGATCAGCTTTTTTTGATTTTGCTAAGCCAATTTCCAAATCTTTCACCAAAGTGCGTGTTTTTGATAAACACACGATGGTGAAAAACAATGCGCAATATTTCCTACAAAAAAATCAGCCTGCTCGCCGGTGCGATGGCATTTATTTGGTTTGCCGCCCCGATTTACCAATTCCTTGCCTATGAAGGCAAGGTGCCTATGTGGTTCCCAGCCGATATAGCGGCACCGGATGCTTATCCTCAAACAACGGCATTTTCTGCTCATCCGCAAGCCACCGCCGCGTTGCAATTATTGGCGCAACATCGGGAAGAAATTCACGCACCCGCAATCTCCGCCGCAGTCGCGGTGGATGGAAAAATCGTTTGGACGGGTGCAGTGGGTTGGGAAAATATCGAACAACAAATACCTGCAACCGATAGAACACAATTCCGGATTGGCAGCACGTCTAAAGCAGTGACGGCAACGCTACTAGCCAAATTGTTTCAAGATGGAAAAATCGAATTGGATAAACCCATCGCACATTACGCTCCTAATCTGCCCAATCCGCACTGGAATAAAATTACACCGCGGCAACTGGCATCCCACTCCAGCGGCTTACCGGATTATTTGGATAACTATGGCGATCTGTGGGGAATGTATTATTTATTCAAGCTCGATAAACGCTACACATCCGTGCGTGAATCGTTGGAAGTGTTTGATGATACAGCGCTGCTATTTACGCCGGGCAGCCAATTTCACTACACCAGTTTCAACACGGTATTGCAGAGTGTGGTGCTTGAGGCTGTTGTGCGAGAGCCGTTTCTTAGCGCCATGCGTCACCATATTTTTACGCCGCTGGGCATGGATTCCACCGGCGCTGAATACGAGCTTTCGCAACCCAATTCTCTGGCGACCTTCTACTGGAATAGAGATGGCAAACACTCCGCATTTCGCGTGTGGCAAACGGTCGATTTAAGCCATAGGCTCGCGGGCGGGGGATTCATCTCCACACCTTCCGATATGGCCAAGCTGGGATCAGCCTGGCTGAATGATGACTTTATCGCACCGAAAACCCGCGCGCTTTTCTGGCAACCCCAATCATTATCAGATGGCTCAATCAATCCGCAAAAGTATGCGCTCGGATGGCGTTGGGCAGAGTATGACGATGGCAAAGGGATCATCAAAAATGCCAATCACGGCGGTGTTTCGCGTGGTAGCCAAAGTTGGCTGATGGTAATTCCGCAGCGAAATATGGTGGTTGCCGTCATGATCAACGCCAATGTCGAAGAATTCTGGGATTTTGGGCAGGTGGGCATGCCCTTGGCACGCCTGTTCTTCTAGCGCCAAGTTGCTTTTTTAACCAAATAAACCTTGCCAATAAGTTTCGAAAGGCTACAATAACTTTCATAACGAAACTTATTGGCGATTCAATAATGACCAAACGAAACACCCAACAGCGCCGCCGAGCGATTATAGATCTGTTAAATGCCAGTGGCGAAGTCAGTGTCGAGACCCTCGCCGAGCAATTTTCTACTTCAGAAGTCACTATTCGTAAGGATTTGGCCGCATTGGAGTCCAATGGTTTGCTCTTGCGTCGTTACGGTGGCGCGGTTCCAGTTCCCCAAGAGTTGATGAGCGATCCAATCGAAAAAGTTTCGGTTCGTAAGCAATCCATCGCCAAGGCCGCCGCGCAACTGATCCGCGACCACAACCGCATCATCCTCGACAGCGGCAGCTCCACCACCTCGG
Organism: Cellvibrio fibrivorans; assembly: GCF_031457055.1. Classification (NCBI taxonomy): domain Bacteria; kingdom Pseudomonadati; phylum Pseudomonadota; class Gammaproteobacteria; order Cellvibrionales; family Cellvibrionaceae; genus Cellvibrio; species Cellvibrio fibrivorans. The sequence continues at coordinate 1,070,896 of NZ_JAVDVX010000001.1, forward strand.
CGCTACTTCCAGAGTTATCGCACAAGCAGGGGCTGGTGGTAATGACTAACTCCCTCAGCATCGCCAACGCCCTGCGCGAGCTGGAAAACGAACCCACGATTTTGATGACCGGCGGTACCTGGGACCCGAAATCTGAAGGCTTTCAAGGCCAACTCGCCGAGCAGATCCTGCGCTCCTACAACTTCGACCAATTTTTTATCGGCGCGGATGGTTTGGATTTAGAGCGCGGCACCACCACCTTCAACGAACTTTATAGTCTCAGCCGTGTAATGGCGGACGTTGCACGCGAAGTGATCGTGATGGCCGAGTCCGACAAGATCGGCCGCAAAATTCACAACCTGGAATTACCCTGGTCGGCGATAAAAGTGCTCGTCACTGATGATGGCATTGATGCAAAAGATAAACAGAAAATTGAACAACAGGGTGTGCAAGTGATTTGCGCATCCGCATAACTATTTATAAAAGCGTTAAGACCAGGATTTACAAAAACAAAATTTTTTACAAGAAATAAATTGTTACTACTACTAAAGCTCAAGGAGTTAATTATGTGTGGAATTGTCGGCGCAGTAGCGCAACGTGATGTGGTGGATATTCTGGTGGAAGGACTACGCCGCCTTGAATATCGTGGGTATGACTCTGCCGGTGTGGCAGTGGTAAACAGCAGCGGCGAATTACAACGTGTACGTCGCTTGGGAAAAGTAAAGGAACTATCCGATGCAGTCAAAGCGGAGCCAACACCCGGAGGAACGGGCATTGCGCATACACGTTGGGCAACCCATGGCGAGCCGAGCGAGCGCAATGCGCATCCGCATATTTCCAAAGAGCATATCGCAGTAGTACACAACGGTATTATTGAAAACCACGCAAATTTGCGCCGTTTGTTGCAAGAAGAGGGTTACGTATTTACTTCCGATACCGACACTGAAGTAATCGCGCATTTGGTGCAAAAAGAATTAAAAACTACCGATAGTTTGTTAGCGGCTGTGCAAAAAACCGTAAAACAATTGCACGGCGCTTATGGCACGGTGTTGATGGACAAAAACGATGCATCGCGTTTAGTGGTTGCGCGTTCTGGTAGCCCGCTAGTGATTGGCTTGGGCATCGGCGAAAATTTTATCGCGTCTGATCAGTTAGCGCTTTTGCCAGTAACACGCCGCTTTATCTTTTTGGAAGAAGGCGATGTAGCCGAAATTACCCGCACGACAATTAGCATTTTTGATAAAGATGGCCAAGCCGTTGAGCGCCAGATTCACGAATCTACCGCGAGTTACGATGCGGGCGACAAAGGCCAATACCGTCATTTCATGCTCAAGGAAATTTACGAACAACCTAACGCGGTACTGAATACGCTGGAAGGTCGTTTGAGTAATGAATCAGTGATGGACGAAACCTTCGGCAATGGCGCCACTGATTTATTCAAAAAAGTAAAACACATCCAAATCGTCGCTTGCGGCACCAGCTACCACTCCGCAATGGTTGCGCGCTACTGGCTGGAAACCTTTTCCGGCATTTCCTGCAACGTCGAAATTGCCAGCGAATTCCGCTACCGCAAATCCTTCGTACAACCTAACAGCATGGTAGTCACTATCAGCCAGTCCGGTGAAACTGCCGACACGCTTGCGGCGCTGCGTTTAGCAAAAGAACTAGGTTATTTAGGCAGCTTGAGTATTTGCAACGTGGCCGGCTCATCATTGGTGCGCGAATCAGATTTAGCATTTATGACCCGCGCCGGTGCCGAAATTGGTGTTGCATCCACCAAAGCGTTCACCACGCAATTGGTTGGTTTGGCGATGCTGGTATTAGCGATTGGAAAATACAACGGCCTTTCAACTGAACAACAAAAAGAAATGGTCAGTGCGTTAAAAAACCTTCCGGCAAAATTGGAAGAGTCATTAGCACTCGCACCAAAAATCGAAGCGCTCGCTGAAGAATTTGCCGATAAACACCACGCACTCTTTTTAGGCCGCGGTGATCAATATCCCATCGCAATGGAAGGCGCGCTGAAATTAAAAGAAATTTCCTACATCCACGCTGAAGCCTATGCCGCCGGTGAATTAAAACACGGCCCATTGGCATTGATTGATGCGCACATGCCGATCATCGTTGTTGCACCCAATAACGACTTGTTGGAAAAATTAAAATCCAACGTAGAAGAAGTGCGTGCGCGCGGCGGCATCTTGTATGTCTTTGCCGATGAAGATGCAAAATTCGAATCGGACGCAACCATGCGCGTCATCAACGTCCCTCATATTCACCCCTGGTTGGCACCGATTCTCTACACCTTGCCGTTACAGTTGCTGAGTTACTACGTGGCGATTATCAAGGGTACAGATGTGGATCAGCCGAGAAACCTGGCCAAGTCGGTGACGGTCGAATAGGCTGATAACTGGTAAATCGGCAATTTGCCATATACAATTAGGCAAATTGCCGTTTATTGGTTGAGGGCTTTATGCAACACAGCGAATTTACTCCTGAAAAAGCCAATAAAGGCGTATCTGCCCGCGTAATGGCGCGGGTGGGTTCCATTCTCCATATTGGTCTTAAGACCCCGTTGGATGTCGTGCGAGTCAGCCGCGAGGGTATTGTCACCTCGGCGGTAGATTTGCTCGTCGATCAGGGGTTTAACCGGCGCGACCTGGATTGGATCATTCCGCTGCGCACGCTCACCCATCGCCGTGAAAAAGGCCAAAAACTGACGACCGATGAAACCGAGCGCTGGTTGCGAGCGGCAAAAATTTCGGCTTTGGCACAAGAGGTATTAGGCGCAGACAAAGCCATGGCGTGGCTAAACAAACCGCGCAAGGTATTTGATGGTTTGTCAGCCATGGAGCTGATAAAAACCGAGCCGGGTGCGAGTTTGGTTGAAGAAACCCTTATCCAATTAGATGAAGGCTACTTCTGATAAACGCTGTTTCGGTCTTATCGGCTGTTTTAAGGTAATCGCCACCCATGAAGTTATGGAGAATCAGTAACTATCCCGATCTACAGGGAAAAGGTGGCCTGAAAGCGTCGGGCCGCTGGCATAATCGCGGCATTCCTATTGTCTATTTATCGGAAAGCCCGGCACTGGCGATGTTGGAAGTGTTGGTGCATTTTGAGTTGGATCTCAGTGAAATCCCCGCGAGTTATCAATTGTTGGAAGTGGATTACAACCAGCGTACCGGCATGTCTCATCTGCACAAAAACGCCCTGCCCGACGATTGGCAAGATGATCGCGAACTCACTCGCGCGATTGGCGATGAATGGTTAACGGGCAGCAGCTCGCTGTTATTGCGCGTGCCCAGCGCGGTAGTGCCGCACAGCTTCAACTATCTGTTTAATCCACGTCATGTCGCTGCTGCCAATGCAGAAATTATTAGTGCTAGACAGTATCCGTTTGATAAACGCCTTTTAATTTGAACTAGGGTTCAGCTTAAGTTGGTCTCGCCGTTAACGATTGGATTTCTCCCATGACCGATCTTTCCCTCTCCCAACTCATCCTCGTCTTATTGATCTTCGTCTGGAGTGGTTTTGTTCGCACCGGTTTGGGGTTTGGTGGGGCGATGATGGCGTTGCCGTTGTTGTTATTGGTGGATAATCGCCCGCTGGTGTATTTGCCGATTATTGCAGTGCATCTATTAATTTTTTCGACGCTTACGGTGTGGCAAAACAATCGTAAACGCGCAGCGACGGATGAAAAAAAGTCATCGACAGTGGATTGGGTTTATCTGAAAAAATCCCTGAAGATAATGATTATCCCCAAGCTGATTGGTGTGGCCGGTCTGTTGACGATTCCGGCGAACATTATGAGTGCGATTATTTTTGTGATTATCTCGGTGTATTCCATCACCTATATTTTGAACAAACCTTTTAAGAGTTCGCATCCGGTGAGCGATGGTATTTTTTTGTCGCTCGGCGCTTACATTAGTGGCACCTCATTGATTGGTGCGCCGCTAATTATGACAGTGTATATGGTGCATGTCGCGCGTGAAAAATTGCGCGATACCCTGTTTGTCCTCTGGTTTATTTTGGTGAGTATCAAGATGGTGGCGTTTTTAATTGCCGGGGTGGATCTGCAGTTGCAAGCGCATGTGTGGTTGTTACCCGCGACAGCCATTGGCCACTATTTTGGTTTGAAATTTCACGCACGACTGGTGAGTGCTGATCCGGTGATTTTTTATCGGGTGATCGGTAGTGCACTACTGTTTGTCAGCGCGTTTGGTTTATTTTCTGTTTACAGGTAAACGTCTTTTCATACTTATCCCTCTTCAAATTTGTGCAAGATTCAATGCAAAAAATAATTAAAAAATATCGCCTTAAACGAAAAATTTTAAAAATAAAATTGTAAATGGTTACATCGACAATATGCATATGGTTTATTTGACAATATCAAAAAGCAGATGTATACCGTGCACTTCGGAATCACCGCGCCAATTTACACAATAATCACAAGCAGTATGGCGCCCGGAAAGAACGCCTGTTCGCAATGAACAGGAGAAGCCTTCCAACAGCCCTCCTCCTTTATCGGTGGTATAGGTTGAGAGGCGTATCGGAGATTAATAATGAAATTAACGACAATCGGCAAGAGTGTCGCTACGGCACTGACTTGCGCAGCAGCCTTGTATGCGACTAGCGCCAGCGCACAAACCCTGACGGCAAACTCAACGGGAACCAATAACGGTTTTTACTATACTTTCTGGAAGGATTCCGGCGATGCTTCTATGGGCCTGCAGGCCGCTGGCCGCTATACCTCGCAGTGGACCAACAGTACCAACAACTGGGTGGGTGGTAAGGGCTGGAATCCTGGCAATAGCACCAGAGTTATCAGCTATTCAGGCAATTTTGGGGTCGATAACAGCCAAAACTCGTATCTTGCGTTTTATGGCTGGACCAGAAGCCCACTGATTGAATATTACGTGATTGAAAGTTACGGTTCGTACAACCCGGCCTCCTGCTCGGGTGGTACCGACTACGGCAGCTTCCAAAGCGATGGCGCGACTTACAATGTGCGTCGCTGCTTGCGTACCCAACAACCATCGATTGATGGTACCCAGACCTTCTATCAATACTTCAGTGTGCGTAATCCCAAGAAGGGCTTTGGTGCAATCTCCGGCACCATTACCTTTGCCAATCACGCAAACTTTTGGGCGAGCAAAGGTCTGGCACTGGGTAATCACGATTATCAGGTGTTGGCGACCGAGGGCTATCAAAGCCGCGGCAGTTCGGATATCACCGTAAGCCAAGGCACCGTTACTACCAGTAGTACACCGGCCAGCTCTACTCCGGCGGTTTCGAGCAGTTCAGTGGCTAGCTCAACTCCCAGCGTTAGCGGCGGCGTTACCGTTCGCGCGCGCGGTGTGGCGGGCGGCGAGCACATTAACTTGCGTATTGGTGGCGCTACGGTAGCCAGTTGGGACCTGACCACCAGCTTCCAGGATCTGACTTATGCCGGCACGGCTGCGGGCGATATCCAGGTGCAGTTTGATAATGACGGCGGCAGCCGCGACGTAGTGGTGGACTATATCCGCGTCAACGGCGAAACCCGTCAGGCGGAGGATATGACCTACAACACGGGTTATTACGCTAACGGTTCATGTGGTGGTGGCGGCAATTCCGAGTTGATGCATTGCAACGGCGTGATAGGTTTTGGTTTCACCTACGACTGCTTCAGTGGCAGCTGTTCCGGTGGCAGCACTGGTGGTGGCACCAGCAGTTCCGGCGGTGGTGCTGGCTCCAGTAGCAGCGCGAACAACTGTTCTGGCTATGTGGGCATTACCTTCGACGACGGTCCTACCGCCAATACTCCCACTTTGGTTAACCTGCTGAAGCAAAACAACCTGACTCCGGTTACCTGGTTCAATCAGGGCAATAATGTTGTCGCTAATGCTAACTTCATGGCGCAGCAGTTAAGTGTCGGCGAAGTACATAACCACAGCTACAGCCATCCGCAGATGGGCAGCATGAGTTACCAGCAGATTTACGATGAGCTGAACCGCGCCAATCAGGCGATTCAAAATGCGGGTGCGCCCAAACCAACCTTGTTCCGTCCGCCCTACGGCACGGTCAATTCCACCATTCAACAAGCTGCCCAGGCATTGGGTTTGCGGGTAATTACCTGGGATGTGGACTCACAAGACTGGAACGGCGCCACCGCGTCTGCAATCGCTAGCGCGGCAAATCGCCTGCAAAATGGTCAGGTAATATTGATGCACGACGGCAGCTACACCAACACCAATGCGGCTATCGCCCAAATCGCCTCCAGCCTGCGCGCTAAAGGCTTGTGCCCGGGCCGCATTGATGCGAGTACCGGTCGTGCAGTGGCACCATCTGGCGGTACAGCAAGCAGTACGCCTGCTGTTTCAAGCAGCAGCCGCAGTAGTACTCCGGCGGTCAGCAGCAGTAGCCGCAGCAGCACACCCGCATCCAGCAGTCGCGCCAGCAGCAGTATTGCCACCGGCGGCGCCTGCCAATGCAACTGGTGGGGCACTCGGTACCCAATCTGCACCGCTACAGCGAGTGGTTGGGGCTGGGAGAACAACAGAAACTGTATCACCACCAGCACCTGCAATAGCCAGGGCACTGGCGGCGGTGGGGTAGTATGTAATTAATCCTATCGGATAGGATTTAAAAATCAAAAGGCCAAAAAGGAATTCCTTTTTGGCCTTTTGATTTTGGAAACTAGGTTTGTGGAAATGATACTTGAAAGGCTATTGTTGAGACGATCGCTGAATGCCTTTTTCATCTATGCGAACGCACCACTTAACATGAGATGACCAATCAGTGCTCGTATTCATTTCTACCTTGCCACTGGCAATCAAAGGATCAGGCATACCACTTTCGTCGCAATCATCCATATAAACATCAATTTCTAATCCCTCAAATAATTGTACGATATTGCCTTCGCTGTCTAATTTTTTGTCTTCTTTAGAAAGCAGGCATAAGTTGTCATCAAGCATTTCATTAAAATCCACGTATAACTTTGCTCGTTTCATAGATCTCTCCCTTTTTTAAAGCTGATTTTTTGTTCTATTACTTTTTTTTGTTCGGGTTGGGGATTGTTGGTGTAAACAACGTTTCCAATTTTGCTCCTGTCAAACCATTAATCGTTGCATGGTTCGGATTTTTTGCATGTCCATCATGTACTAGTTCTCCACCAGCTGCTGTTACGGCAGAACTGTCCGCGACGCCTACTTGTCCATTTTTAAAAAAACCGCAAAGCGTATTCCGGTCCACCCCATCTTTACTTTGCGTGGACACACCACTTAGTTTTCCTTCGTCGCCCACAGATACTCCAGAACCTTTTACAAATTGATCTTCCAAGCAGGTTCCACCGCGCACAACATCATACAACTGAGCAGTCCCTTTTCCTGAGGGAATGTCTACAAAAGTATCAACTTTCTTCAATTTTAACTGAGCAGCTTTAGCCCCCATCACATCCGCTTCGGTTTCTAAACTCACATCGTCATTCACGGATGTGCCTTTCATTTGCGTCGTGGGTTTTACACGGCCCTGCGCTTGTTGTACAACGTGCCAGGCTTCGTGCGGTAAATGTTGTTCCTGGCCGGGGGCGACGTGGATGTCGCTGCCCTGCGCGTAGGCGTGTGCATTTAATTGTGCAGGTTTGCTGGAGTTGTAGTGAACTTTTACGTTGTCCAAACTCATACCGGAGAGGGATTCAATACCGCTTTTGAGTTGATTGGGTAGGCCAGTGTTATTGGGTTTTTCTTCGCGTTGGGCGATAGCCTGTGAACTTATGTCTGTTGAAAATTTTCCCTGCAATAGTTCTTCCTCGGCAGCTAATTGCGCGGTCGCAAATTTACCTTGCAGTGGTTGTTCTTCCTCGACACCTGCGCGCTGGGTGGTTGCAAATTTTCCCTGTAATAACTCCTCTTCTTCGGCCCGCTGTACAGTTTCAAATTTGCCTTGTAGCGGTTCTTCATCCTCCACTCCCGCGCGCTGTGCAGTTGCAAATTTACCCTGCAGCAATTCCTCTTCTTCAGCGCGTTGTACTGGTGCAAATTTTCCTTGTAAGGGTTCTTCCTCTTCAACACCTGCACGTTGCGCCGTTGCGAACTTGGCCTGTGCTGTGTGCATCATCTGCTGCTGCTGTAACTGAACACCGGTGGATACGCGCTGGTCAGTAAAGGCCGGTGCAGTTTGTTTTGCGGCAGCATCTTCCGCTGCCTGGGTTTCGCGTGCCGTTTGTTTACTGGTGTAAGCCATGGTTTTGCTCCCGGGTTATTCCTTGCATCTGATTAATGTGAGTAAAGTTCAAAACACTTGCAGTGTGCAACTTATTTTTCAACATCCTGTACTGTTTCACTATCTTCCACATCATTCGCCTCAACGGTGGATGCGGGTTGTCGCTGTGGAACAGCGGCGGTTTTTTGATATTGCAATAAATGACGGTTAGGTCTTTGTTCTTTAAGCGCTTTAATGGCTTTCACACCTGCACTGAGTGCCAAGCCGACGACAACCAAACCTAACAGGCTGGATAAATTCAGAATGTTAAATAATGGATCCACCACAATTAAATACTCCCACAACACTATAGGTGGCAGGAGCAACGTGATAACTGCAAGTGGATGTGATAACCAGCGAATATAAACCGGTAATTTTTTACAACGATGTGGATACACATAAAAAATAATGACTAAATAAGCGAGCGCCAATAACAGCCAAATGTTCATTGTTGCAATGAGTAACCAGCGATAGCCACACAGGGTTTCATTCCAGAGTGATTCGTTGTAGCCAGGTGAAAAATGTTTACCGATGTAACTATTGAAAACCGAATAATCTTTGCCGTCGCTACTGTTGGCATATTCGATCATTGGCCAGAAGCCGCCGCCGCCAAAACTTTCGTGAATGTAGGCAAGGCGTTTTTGTCGCTCGTCAATCTGATGCCGCGTGGAATTGCCATCAGCTTTTACATCCATCTCCGAATAATCGGTAAACATCAGCGGTGCAATAATAGTGCGGTCGGTGCTAGTGGTTACCGCATAAATTTCATCGAGCGCATTGTAATAGGGATCTTCCAGTAGCAGGACTACCAAGGTTTTGACAGATTCTTGAATTTCCGGGATCGACAAGTTATCGTCAGAATATTTACTAACCTGGGTTAAGAAATCGATATGCCCTGCGCCAAATATAGAACCAGCGCGCAAGAACTCGGATTGCGTGGTCATGATATTGACGTAAGTGTGATTTTTTATCCCATTCCAGCGATCGCGCGTCTCATCCAACTTTGCCAATTCTCTTTTCAATTCCTTAAAAAAAACATCAAATCTGTCTTTGGCAAAAGCGTCCCTCGGGAAATTTTTAAAATAGAAAGTAACTCCATCGCCATTCGTCGGTTGTGCCGCAAGACCAAGCGTCATCAATGGACGCAAGCGCGAACCCGCATCGGTAAGCGGTGTGCCGAGTAATTGCACAAGTTGGTTTTTTAAATTATCAAAAAATATTTTTAAACCAGCGTCGGTTTGCAAATCAGGTGCAGACGAAAATTCTTTTTCAATTATCCAATCCACTTTACTGCCATAGCGCCTCGCCTCGCGCATAAATGCCTTGGCCTGATCGCTATTATCATCGAGCAAGGTTTTACTGCCAGGACGGCTATTGATTTGTATCAGCTTGCCGTTATCGCCCGCACTCAAGCCAAAATAGGCAACGCGATTGAATGTACTGAAATCAAATGCTTGTGTAGCAGCACCGGTCTTCCAGTAAGGATAAATGCCATAAGCAGTGGTTTGTAATTCTTTGCGTACACAACCACAGTCTTTGCCTCCACCGTTCCACAACAGGGGTTTGCTGGTATAGGGGGGCATGGGTTCGCTGTAGAGCGGTGCGACTACGGGCTGCAGTTGACTGCGGTAATAATTCCCCAATTTATGAATGTGGTCTTCGTTACAATATTTGATAGTGTCCGATGCTTCGCTGGCGATATGCTGATTTATGTCATTAAAAAGCGCCGCCGTTTCAGATGGTTCCAGATTACCCAATTGGGTATCAAGTGTATTGGATTTATCGAGCTTACAAATGCCCGCGGCTTTGAGAATTTTATTTTTGATCGCAAGATCCAATAATTCGGCGCTGGGGTATTCAATATCCTTAAGTGTTTCCAATAACTTGATTACCGCAGCCGCTACGGGTTTTCTGGTGCTGAGCAGTGCCTGTGCAGCGGCTTCATCCAAGCGGTAAAACTCTTGTTCGCTCGCCAACTGGATTTGCAATAACAGCTTATCGACATTTGGTGTTGGTGCTGCGTCTGCCGCAGGGGAGGAACTCGTGGATACCTCACTTGATGTTGCCGCTATAGAAGCAACGGCAGATGCTGCTGTTTTTATCGCTGCGGTGATGGCCTTGCTGAATTCTTTCTGATCGGTAAATGTTTTATCGCGCAGTGTTGTCAGGTTTTCAAACAGCGCATCACTAATGCCCTGCTGACTTAAATTATTGAGTACTTTATCGGTGATTACATATTCTTTGTGCGCAAGAATGTGAGTGCTGAGTTTAGCGCTAATGTTTTTGCTTTCATCGGGAGATAATTTGCCAAGTTGTGCATTGATTTCTGCAATGGCCGATAATTTATCGGGAAATGATTTTCCCGCGATGGCCGTTATCGCCATATCGGCGGCGGACACTTTTGCAACTGCGCCCGCCATAGCTTCAAAATCATCGGCGCGCAATACATAAAGTTGATAGGGATCAATAACTGTCAGTGGTTCTGGTTCAGCTGCAGCTTGAGGCTCGGGTTGCAGGTAGCAGCGCACGAGTTTTTGCAAATCGCTATCGCTTCCCTGCGCAAGTGTTTGTTGGGTATCCAATTCACACGCGGTGATATGCGAAACTGCCCATTGTGCAAAAGGGATGCTGATTAGGGTTGTCACATCGTCGCGGTGCTGTAAAGAAAATGTTGCAATTGCGCGCGCGCGCAGCGGTAAGGTTGCGACGACATCATGGGTGCTATCCAATGCAAAGTTTTTACAAAAGCGCTGCATCCACGACCAGGTAATTGGGCCGAGTATGCCATCGTTAAGCGGTTTTCCTTTGCGGCTGGCATCGGTTTGCCAATCACTCTCCTGATGATACAGCTGATACATATCTGCTTGTACCTGTGCAATCACCGGTTTGGGATAGCGTTTATATTCCAGCTCATAACCGAGGCATTTATCTTTATTTTGTGTTGCACCCTCGGGCAATGTTTGCGCAGCTAATGCAAGCGGGAATATCAACCCGAGCAGCAAGAGCGGCCATTTGATATAAAAAGCACTGGTCATGGCAGTTAGAGCGTACGCCCCTCCTTGAGAAGTTCTTTATTGATGCCTTGCAACAGATCGGCTTGTTCAAGCCGGTTGCGGTTCATGCGTGTGGCGCGGATAGCCGCGTAGCGCACAACGTTGGTAAGTGAACCGCCCGAGAGTTCGTATTTATCGGCGAGAAAAGGTAAATCCACATCCTGCGCCAGCAGTTCGTTATTCGGTAATAGGTTTTTCCACAGCCGCAAACGCTCACTTTCATCGGGCAGTGGAAAATAAATAATCGATTGAAAGCGACGTGCAAAGGCCTCATCGATATTGGCTTTGATGTTACTGGCAAGAATTACCACACCGGGGAAATCTTCCACCCGCTGTAACAGATAGGAAATTTCCTGGTTAGCATGACGATCATTGGAGCTGCTAGTTTGTGTGCGCTTACCAAACAGTGCATCGGCTTCATCAAAAAATAAAATCCAGTTTTTATTTTCGGCTTGATCAAATACACCGGCGAGATTTTTTTCTGTTTCTCCGATGTATTTTGACACCACCATGGATAAATCGATGCGGTAGACATCCACGCCCACGCTCGCACCTAGCAGTGTGGCGGTAAGTGTTTTACCCGTGCCGGGTGGCCCGAAAAACAAACTGCGATAACCCGCTTTAATCGATTTTTCCAATCGCCAGTGTTTTACCAGCGATTTGCTGTGGCGCAACCAGGTATGCAAATGCTCTATTTCATCCATTACATCGCGCCCCAGCACCAAGTCATCCCAGGTGAGTTTGCTGGCAATCAATTTTGCTGGAAATTCAATGCTGTAATCGGGTTTGTGCACTTGTCCATGTGTGCAGCGATGCAAAAATTCGGCGGTGACCGAAATCGTGGCATTTAAAAAAGGTTCACCACTGGCTTGATGTTCCAGTTTGATTAGCCGCTGTTTAAGAAAATAATGTTGGTCATCAAATAATTGCAAAGTGGCAAAACGGCGTTGTAATTCCTGCCCGGCCAGAATAAAGACAGCCGTCTCCGCGGTGGGCAAAAAACCGCTGTGAGCTTTACCGCGCCAACCGCCAAATTCTGTATAGGTACGACCAGTGATTGGGCTCTGGGTGAAAAAAATATCCAGCGCTTGTGGGCGCAGATGGGGAATCAAACACAATAAAAACACCAAGCGCTCATCAAAGCCCATCGCATAGTCCCGCACAATCTGCGCGTAAGGTGATGGGTCATTGGACAAATCCGGTGGTGCGAGGCTGCGTACATCTGCGGTTGCGTGTTGCGTCTCTGGCGTACCAAAATAATGGGTAAAGCGCAAATTCAACACAGCATCAAACCAGGCAAGTTCCTGTTCGAGTGTGATGGCATTGGCTTGGCTAATGGTCATGGTGTTTGGTCTGCTCATGTAAATTGGATTAACATTTTGTTCAAGATTGATCGCGCCAGGACACTCGCAAAGGTTTATCCATCCAGCTGTGTTTGATCAGCGAAATGCTCCAGGGTAAACGGTCGAGCAACATATCAAAGGTGCGCTCCTGCACTTTCAAGCGCCAACAATCTTCTTCCAGTAATAGCCAGCCCTGACGCTGGAAAAAAGTTTCGCGTAAACCGGCAATCGATGTTGAACCCAACACTTTCCAATGTTGGATCATACTGGTGAGCATTTGCTCGATGATATTTTTTTCGTGCTCGCTGAGCTGGATACCTTCACTGATTGGCAAGCTGGTACTGATACCACACAAAATTTTATTTAAGGTCAGTTCGTATTCCGGCGTATGTGTTTCACCGCTCACCATAAATTGCACCAAGTGCGCAGCACGGTCTGCTGCTCCTGGGTGCACAAATTTTCCTTCCTGCGTTAATTCCAGCATGGCAAACAGCCGTGGCATAAATGCAGCCGCCAATACCTGGCCTGCGTTGTTGACGGGAATCCCAGCTTCCCAAGGGTAAGTATTTTCTGTCGTTTTTTGCGCGACCTGCAGATCTTGCAATCGTATTGCTGGTTGTTGCCGTGCCGGTGGCGTTAACAGTGCCGCGCGCCGCTCAGCCAGATTGAGCAGGCGTTGCACATCGTCGATACCAACAGCTGTTGCAAAAATCTGACACAGAGAGTCAGTAATTTGTTTTTTATCCAATGTCGAGGGGCGTAAAACAAACAGAGTGCGGAAAATAAATTCCCATTTGGCCTGTTTAAGAGAAAGGCTAGTGGTATCAACCGCTATCAGTGCAATTGCCTCATTTACCACTTTTACCAATGCATCCAAAGGTGGATAACTCTTGGGTTGCAAGCGCATGACAATTTGATGCAATAAATGCGCTGGCACTGCGCGGATTAATGGTGAGTGATGTTTTATCTCACCCAATAATTCCAGCCATTCACTAACAACATTTGTAGTTGCGTGCTGAAGTAAAAAATTAATATGTTGCTGTAAGACGAGTAGTTGTTCGCGCGTGAATGTGGCTTCTACGCTCAATAATTGGGCAAGGGATATAACGGGTTTGCGCAAGGAATCATCGCCCCCTGTTAATTGCGGAATCTGTGTATTAGTTATTGGTGAAATTTCTGGCGGCCGGATTGTAGATGGTCCATCCCTATTGTCCCGGGAATCTATATCAGGATCAGCAGCCAGATGATTGGTCGTCCTGTTATGCAAATTAATTGTTTGGTTGTGAGTTGTTTGACGGTCAGCTGCCATCGTTGCGGAGTTTGTTAAAGCGTCAACATGCGCTTGTGCATTATCACCAGAGAATGTAGCAAAAAATTCAAGATCAATAGGTTGCTTCTGTAACAAGGCGTTTACGACTTTGCGATAATAGTTAGCGGAATCTAGTGCTTGCTGTGCAAAGGTTTTGATTGACTGTAATAAATCAGCAGCAGCGTCTTTGCCAATAATAGCTTGACGAGAAATTAAGTCGTTACACATTTCTTGCCAGTGATCGTTATTCAAGTGCAGTTGTTGCAAGTGTTCAAGCGGTTGTGCAGCCGCCAAAAGGGTTTGCACGGAAGTTTGTATGCTCGACGGCAGAGCTTGTGTGTGTTGTGTTTCGAGTTGAGCATTATCGTCGTTGTCTGATAACACCGGTGTTTTTTCAGTATCGATTAGTGATTGGTTTGCTGCTAGATCTTTGTCGCTAGCAATATCTGCATTTTGGCTGGCGTACCCGTTAGCTGTTGAGGTTACCGGTTTTGCTGCTGTTTGAGCGTCTGTGATTGCCTGACTTAGGCCAGTTGATGCAGTTAAAACAAGAGAACTGTGTTGTACATTGTCACTTTGGGCCCTGGCAAATAATTCAAGATCAAGCGATTGCTGCTGCAATAGCGCGTGCACAACTTTGCGATAATAACCTGCAGTATTTAGTGCCTGCTGCGCAAAGGTTTTAATTGACTGCAGTAAATCAACCGCAGCGTCATTATCCATAATGGCTTGGTGCACAATTAATTCACTACAAACTTCCTGCCATTGATCTTTACTTAAGTGCAGTTGTTGTAAGTGTAGAAATGGTTGTGCGGTGGCCAAAAGGGATTGCAAATGAGTTTGTAGTGTCGACGGTTGAATTTGCACGTATTGGGTTTTGAGTAGAGCGCTCTCCATGCTTGATAACTGCGTTGTCCTATCTGTATTCATCTGGGCTTGAACATTTTGCAAATCTTTATTGCCATCATTATTCTGATTTTGATTGATGTGCCCTACAGCCGTGGTAGCCAGTGGGTTAATTGTTATTGTCTGATCAGTGGTTGCAGCGCCGGTATCCGTGGATGCAGTTAAAGCAAGAGAACTGTATTGTGCATTGGTATATGCAGCGTTAACAAACAATTCAGAATCAGGCGATTGTTGCAGCTGTTTATGTGGTTGTTTATTTGTTTCCAGCGACTCGTTAATTGCAGTGATATTGGTCGGTACATGTTCCTTTATTTCTAGTGGCAAAGAGTAAGTGTTATTTGTAACGGCAGTATCTATTGTTAATACCGCTTTCTCTTCAACAACATCGCTGACGCTCAATTTGACGTCGGTCCCCGCAGCTTCCGTTGCGTAAAATTGCTTATCAGTAAACTGCGTCTGTGCATCATCGCTATCAGCGCGAACAACCTCTGCTGCTATTATTGTATTGGCCGTTGGTGTTTGAGGGGGATTAATTTCACTTCTGCTGATAGCGTCGATTGGCGGTGATGATTTTGCTATCGCGCTGGCAATTGCTTCAAGGTCCACCAATTTATCAGCGATCAATGCCTGCAGCACGGCGCGGTAAAAGTCCACCGGTGCATGAGTTGCTGCAGCTTGATGATCGATAGCAGCAATAAAATCCCGGCTGTTTTCGGCGGTGGCGCTATGCCCCACGCGAATGTAGCTATCGATCATGCGCTGTAACAATGCAACGTCAAATGAAATTTGCGGCCAGGAAACTGCTCCGCTTTTTAAACGCAGGCAGAGATCAAATAATTGATGGTCGCTAACATTATGTAAATCCGGGTGTGCTGATGCGATGCGCGGCAAAGCATTTTCCGGTAGTGGCTCGGCGGATAAACTGGTTAGCGAAACAGCGGAAAAAGGTTGCTGATTATCGATGCGCGTTTCGTTCGTCCGCTGGGCAACGGTGTATTGGGAAGTATTGGTGTGTTCAACAGACACTGTCTGTATTACCTGACGCCATAGCTGCTGGAGGTATTGAGCATTCAGTGAATTTATATGGGCATAGTCTTCTATTAGCCGGTGTAAAAAAACTTCAGGATTTGCGTTAATAACTGCTGAGCTTGTTGCTGGAGAGGGGCTTAATAACACGCCCACCGCTAATTCCCACAAGCGACGTTGTAAATGTGCTGCTGATTCACTGCTGATTTTATCAGCGTCATCAGGCAATGCTGGGTCAATCGATACAAAATTATTGTCGCTACCGATCTGTACATTCAGCGTGCTAACCAGCTGGTCAGCCATTTGCTGTAAGCGCAAAAATAGGGGTTTTATGTCGGTTGCTAAAAATCCAATCATATCGGCCTGCATTGACAGGGGTAGTTGCATCATCAACTGCTGGCGAATTTCAGCTTGGGGCAAATAGTGTTGCAACGCGGAGAGCAATAGCGCCGGTTCCCGTGCAACCAGCGTTGGCCAGATGGTTTCTAATAAATGGATATCAGCACTAACCAATGCCTGTGAAATTTTCTGTTGCAACAATGTGCGTGGAATATTTACTACATTCTCCGGTAATAAATCAGCGGGCGAGTTTCCAGTTGGTAGATATGCAATGGAATTTTGTTGGGCATTAACGTCGGCGTTGCCAGGGACACTTTGTAAAATAAACTGATTGTCGTACTCGCGAACGCGGGTGCCCCTAAAAATCAATGACCTTAGCGGGTTGGTTTGGGCAGAGAGCTGCTGCTTACGCGGCACGAGTAAATATTTAAAATGCCTTCCAGTGTTTACATCAGCCGTGGTATCGAGGATAAGCTTGTCGGTATTGCCCGTTTCATGCTGCTGTGTTTCCCTGTATGAGTTGACCGACTGAATTAACTGAGCGATGCGCGCCTGCAGGTGTTTAAGAGGATGTGCATAGGCTTTCGGCAACGGGATGGCGAGAAAAAATTCGCCCAGTTGCACCTTACTAATTGACAAACTGGTGGCGAGCTTGTCCAGTAAACGAGTTAACCAAACGGTTTCACTGGCACCAGGAGATTCCAATGCAAGCAGTAATACCTGGTGCCAGAGTTGTTGTTGCAATGCTGTCGGGTTGGATGCAAATACTTGGGCTGCCGTTATTGAAACAGCTGCCGAAACATGATTTGTTAAAAATTCGTTTACTTGTGAGGTAACAATCGGCAAAAATGCTTGCTGCTGTCCGATAAATTCCAATAAATCCAACAGCGTTTGTACTTGCAGCAGTTGTTGTGGTGCCAGCTGACGCAATAATACCAAACGCTGCGCTGCGCTAAATTGTTTTACCAAGCGCGCTACCAATAATTCGCGTGCAGGAAATTGGCGCAATAATTCGGCTATATCCTGTTGGGCAATAACTTGCTCAAATAATTGCTGGTGAATTTTTCCTCGCGACTGCCCCTTGTCTTTTTCATTACCGGTGCGACTAAATGCATAGTGCGCTGTGATATTGCCGGTGGAGAGATAGGCAATTAATTGCTGTAATGCAGCATGCGCATCTGGAATCAATGGCACCAGTGGTGGATTGCTGAGCGCGCGAGGGTCGAGTGCGAGCATCTGGCTTTTTAACAAACGCGTGAATTGTTCCAGCAATTGCTCGCGGATCTGCTGTTGGTAGTGACGCGCATCCAGCTTGCCCAAATCAAATTCGAGGGTTTCAAATCGCAGCACCTGAGTGTGAGGCGAATACTGTGAAAATAATCTATCGAGTGCGGGCAATAGCTCCTCGCTGATCCAACTAACTAACCCGGCTTTTTCACGACGAGCGAGCCTGGTCGTAGTGAACGACAGGTCGAGAGTGAATTCGTCGATGCGATGCTCGGGATGCATGGTTTAAATCCAGTAGGCGGCCGAGGGTTTATATTGCGCCAAACACTTGCGCAGCTGTTGTGCGTAACGGTCAAGTTGTTCGGTGTTGCCGTCCTCGTGTAGCAATTGTTGTTGTTCATATTGTTGTAGCCTTTCAAGCCAAGGCTGGTAGCAGGCATCAAAATCTGTCATTGCGGGCAGATCTAACCAATAAATTTGCGGAAATAAATGGGCCGGCATATGGTTGGCAATGGTTTTTTCCGCAAACTGGCGAAAGGCGGGATTGGCAAAACGCGCGGTCCATTTCGGGAAAATAAAGCTCACCCGACAATCAAAAAAATCACTGTCTTCGGCGTTTACTTGCTGTCCGCGTGGGCGCAATAAAATATGCTCCAGAAGATAAAAACCTTCGGCTCCGGCATTGATATCGGTAATAATTTTTTTAAATTTATGCACATAGGAAATGGCTTGCACCCGATCATCCGCTTTTTTTAATTCGCGGCGGCGATTGAGCCGCTGCGAATAAAAATACACCGCAACTGCCTCACCGGATTCCACCGGCTGCAACCGATAGGCATCGATAGTGGTACCTTCGATAATCATTGCCGGGCAGAGCGTCAAACTTTTATTGGGCGTATAACTCCACTGCGATAATTTTTCTTGCTGCTTTGCCTTTAGCGCAGGTACTGTTTGTGCGTCAGTGTTAGGGGTTAACGCGTCTGTTTCAGTTGGATCTGGCACCTGATCGAGTAATTGGTCGTCGACCAGATGTATTTGGTTGTTGTTAAAGCACTGTGATAGCGGAACCAGGCTATCGAGCTGTTGTATACCTAATAAAATATTGATTTTTTTATGCAAACTACTGAGGTTGCTCGCTTGCCAATGCGCTTCACTGGTATCGAATGCGGCTGAACGCCCGCTACTGGTTTCGACCAGATGTTGCAAGTAACGGATTTTATTATCTATGGCCCAGTAGTCCGGTTGCGCTTCATGATAATAATTAAAATGCAGCAGGGCTTCCTGCGAAAACTCTTCACCATAAATCGCGAGTAAGGTATCCAGCGCACGGCTTTTGCGGTCGGTTGCCGGGTCGTGGCGCGCTTGTATATCCTGAATATCGTTTAACCCAATACGTTTGTTGTGATAGAGCAGGGCAAAGTCAGGGATATGTTGGTTGTCCAGAAATTCGGCAAAATAACTGTGGTTGGGGCGTTCACCCAAACTGAATAAATGCTGCAGGTTTTGGATATGCGCCAACATGTTGGCCATGAGTTGTTCAAAAGGATAGAGATAGGCCTTGAGCTGTTGTGCCTGTTTTTTACGCGCTGCAGTTTCATGGTTAGGCACACCAGCTGCATTGATGCCATAGACACTGGGGAAATGGTGCTGAATAGAATAATAAGCCGAGTTCCGGCGTGTACGCCCTTGCGGCAAGGGATAAAAATGTGTGCTGTTAGTTTTATTGTTGCGGAAGGCACGGTATTCAAATTCCAATTTTTGTAGTGCGCGCCGGGTTTCTTCCATTAACCGTTCGATATTGTCGCCACGCGTTTTGACAACTCCGGCGGGGTCTGTCGTTTTACCTGGATTGAAATCAATCTTAAGCCATTCTTGCTGTTGAGCTTCCGCGGGAAATTTTAAAAAAAATGATTGGTTATCAATTGTCTGGGTGTCCAGAGGTTTGCCTAGTTCATCAACTAATTCCAATCGATATACTTTTTTAACGCCCTCAATAGCAGCGACTAGGCCAGTCAATTCTTCCAGTGCTTTCGTGCTTTTATGGGCGTTAAGGTGTTCGCTATAGATATAGCCGTGTTGTGTTAACGGACCGCTAAAAATATCAGCCAGATCCATTTGTTGCGCCATAGTTTCATAGCGTTCAATACGGATGTTGGACGAAATTTTACGTGCAACCTGAAAAAAAACATCAGCATAAATATCAGCCTGGTTACGTTTGCCGTTGGTTTCAATCACTCCGCGTAAAAAACAGGGTTTGCTTTCTTCAATACTGACAGTTGCGAGATCTTCACCAAGGTTGCGATGTTTGACAAACACGCTGCGCACACGGCGTACAACTTGCTGCTTTTGTTCATCGCTATAAGCAGGGCCAGTCAGTGGTTCCAGCAATTTGATAGAAATGTTGTACAAACACGCTTGGTAACCCTCTCCCGTTGCGAGGGTAGCAACCTGAAGTGCGTCAATTTCGGGAATGTCGTCGAGCAGGCGTTTACAATAATCTTCGGCGGTAATTGGGCGTGTGGGAAAAATATCGTGTGGTTTATAAAGTGCGTAGTGATTGAAATCAATCAAGCCGCGTTCATTGGCAAGATAATCCGCGACCGGCACGCGCGTTTGATAGGCGAGTTCAGTCAATCCAAAACACAGTTGTTCGAGGATGGTGACACCGGGATCGTGCAGGTTGTAATCCGTCCAGATATTGCCGGCGAGTTCTTGCGCGCGCGCAATCGCATCGGCGCGCAAGCTGGCGAAGTCGAGGCCGTCTGCATCCTGTTGCAAACGCTGGATGACATCGGATGAACTCATTACTGCGATCCTGATGCTAACGAATTGGCATTTTGTTTTGCATCGGTCGCGTGTTGCGCCTGCAATTGCTGGTGTAAATAATTGACTAGCGTACAGACGCGGTTGTACGGCAATTCTCCCAATGCTTGCACACAGACACTGAAATCGCTTGCGCTAATAACAAACAGTGCTGGTGCATGTTGTACTGCCCCCGTTTGATAGAATTGTTGCGCCTGATGATTTAACTGGCCGATGATGTCAAATACTTTTTTAAATGGCTGCTCCACTAGCGCTTCTAACAACAGGCTGCTCTGCTCGAGTGTCAGATAAAAATGCAATTCACTGGATGCGTTCATCATAGCTGTCCTTATTCCGGTGCACGGCTGCTTTCAAGCATTAGAGGATCAAACCACAGACGGGTGATGTGATAGTTGATCCAAATATTTTTGCCGTAGGAGCACTGCGCACGTATTTGCAATTTGAAATGGAATTGGCCTTGCTCGGGTACTGGCTGCCAACGCAATTCAAGGCGATTACATTTGTTGCCGAAGTGTGCGTCCTGGGTATTGATGCTGCTTTTGCCATTAAACGTATTTAATGCAATTGCATGTACCAGCGCGTATTTTCCATCGGCGTCTTGCCCACCTACCCCGGCGACAACTTCAAAAGCTTCACAGCCGGTGAGTGCACTGGTGATGTCGTGCCATTCGCCGTCAGCGGGCGCAGCCATATCGCCCACTTTGCCCATACGCCCACTGGAGGCAATGGTACCTTCCACATCGAGTGTGGTTTGTGGATTTTCTTTATTAATGCCCACTGCAACTCGTAGATTGTTTTGTCCGTCACTACCACTGCCCTGACTATAAAGGCTAAGTACACGTGGGCTTTGCGGCGTCCCAAAATGCAATTTGTTTTCGCTGGTGCTCAATTCCAAAAACCACTGCGGACTTTCCACAGCAATATTTTTATAGAAACTCAACAGTCGACCGGAACCCATGAGCTGCGAAATTTTTAAACCATCGCGGCTGGTTTTATCAAAGCCCTCTTCCAGAATATTGACCATGGAATCGATCAAATTGGAAAAGTCCTGCTCCGAGGGCATACGTCCTTTTTTAAATTTATTTTTCAGCGCATTTCTGTCTAGTTTTTCCATCACATGGCCTATTCGGGAATAATGAAAGTACTACCCACTTCCAGCTCGTCCACACCGGTGCGCTGGGCGCGGATCTGGAGCGGTTGGTCAAGGGCTTGGATGTAATGATGCTGTAGCGGTACAGCGGTACTCCAGGCGTAAGTCGGATGCAGGGTTTGCAAGTGATGCGTGTCGCTGCTGGCAGTATCGTCCAAAATAAAAAAACCATCGCCCTGCGGCGCAATGCGCAAGAGCGAAAAATCGGTAACGTGTTCGATGTAATCCAGATTATGAATAAAGGATTTTATTTCCTGCTCACTGATGCTCCACCCAAAATGCACAGCATTGCCCTGCGCCTGCCAGGGCGAAAGATAATCACACAGCGCCTGATTTAATAAATTATGGTGACGGCCAGTGTGCAAGCCTTTTTTTAATTGCACCGCGCAGCGCACCTGGATTTCTTCATAAACCGGATTTTCCACCGCTACCTGCACACGTGCAGGTGTAAGTGGCTGAATAAATTCTTTGATGGCCAGCATCAAATGGCCGTCAAAACAGGGTTTGTAATCCGATGCATTGTTGGTCGGGTGATGGGGAATGGGAATGATCAACAAATGCCCGGGGCAAATGGGGTTGTGGTGATTACTGCGCAGGTTCGCAAAACATTTCACTTTATAAATATGCGGAAATTTTTCCAAGATCAACATTTCGTAATCAAGCGGTGTTAGCGCCCGATTTTTATGGCGCAAGCGTTCACTGATACGCGTGCGCAAGTGCGCTTGATTTTCAGCGGGTACTCCACCAAAGGAGCGGGTAATTTGGCTGACGCCGGTAATTCCCGCAATAGTCTGGCGCGTGCGTTTGATAGTATCGGGTGGTAATTGCATGGGTTGTTCACTGGCGGGGTGAGTGCCGGAAACCCAGGAGGCTTGCACCGCTTGCGCATACACACTGTAGATATCGCTGAAATGAGTGAGGGCTTTGTTGGCACTGATTTTTAACCAATACAAATTGCCCGGCATGATCGTATTGGCCGTCGTCATTTTTTCCGGCATCGTCAGTGTGACAATACCGGAGGTCATAAAACCTTCGGTACTATCGCCGAGGATGTAACGTGGATTCAGCGGGCGCCATTGGTTGTCACTCAGGTAAGACCAGCTCACCAAGGCAGCGGGTGTGAGTGCGCGCTGTTTATATTCGCTTTGTGCTTGTACAAGTAATTCTTCATCGAGCGGTAGTGAATTATCTTGTAAATGAAAAAATAAACTCAATTGTTGGATATCGCTCGCAGCGACCCCGAGGTAGAGCGTGCCGTTGTCGGGATACTGGGGCAACAAATACAAACGCGGGTGGCGCAGTGGTGATATGGCTTCCCATCCCAAAGGATGCAAGTGAAAAAATTGATCTTTGTAGAAAGGATCGTCATCGCGCCCGGTATCGGCCAATGTCAGTGTAGATACTGCAGAATAATTTAGCCGTAGCGAGCTGATCTCCGGGGTGTAGGGTGCATTGGGAATGGGCTTGGCAAAACGGGGATGTTTTACGCGTGCATTGTGTGTCAATACATCGGCCAGTAAATTGGGGTACTCGCGGTGTCCAAATGCACCGAGCGGCCCTTGCAAGGTGAATTTAAATAATCCAGCGCGCGTGAGCGGCGAATAACTAAATGGTCGCTTGGCTTGTTGTTGGTCTTGTGCTTTGTAAAAAGGAATTGCGGCGGCGGCCGACAATTTTTTATGTGCACTGACTTGCGGGGAACCGTTTTTTAATCCGCAATCAAACAGTGGTTGGTAGCGGCCGGAGTCATTTGCTGCGGGTTGCCAGCGGCCATCTACCAGCACACTAACACTGGCAACAAATTGTTGATTATCTTTTGCCAGGGTATAACCGCGATACCAGCTGTTAAAGCCGCCAGCGCTCGTGGGTAAACTGTTCCATTCAATATCCACATCGAGATCGAGCAATTGTTTGGTGCGCGTTTCTTCGTGGCCCACAATAAAATAAGAGCCTATATCAGGAAGTGGACCAAAGGGGGCGAAGGGCGCGAGCGGCGATAACTGGCCGATGTTATTGTGCAACAGCACATCGTGGCAACCTTTGACATCTACCTGGATACGCACTTCGCGCAGTACTAAACGCCGGAGGATGTCATAGGGATACTGCAAATAATTTTCTTTGAGTGTGAAACGCAATACGGGTAGCGAGCTGGTGAGTGAATCGCCATGCACCGCGCTGTTGTAAGCAGTAATGGCCGGGCAGCCTTCGGGTAAATAAAAACCCAGGCGCAGGCAATTGGATTTGACGCTGTTGTCGGTGTCGCAGTAGGCCGGTTTGTATTCGCTGATGTCCAACCAACCATCTATGGTGGTTAAGGATAATTGGAATAATTTGCTGAAATAGGCAAAAAATTTGGCTTTATCATCGGCAATACTGTCTTTGATATTGGGTAAGTGACGCAGAATTTTCTGTAGCTTGCTCCAGGGCTCACGTGCCACTTCTTCAAAGGCCAAATCGACGCAAATATAGCGCTGGCCTTCGCGCAGCAAAAGTACATTGCTGGCGATGGCAAAGCCGAGGCGTGCACTGGTGGCCGCGTCACTCGCGCGGCCATCGCTGGTAGTGCGTTGGCGACCGGCGCCAAAAAAGGGTTGGGCAATTATTTTATCGCGCAGTTTTTTATCGGCATTGGGTTGTATCGCCAAGGCATTCAGCCAGCACCCATCCGCGAGTGTAACACTGGTACGCGGGCTGGGATTTTGTTTTAAATTAAAAGTGGTGCGCGGAAAAAATAAACTGTATAGCTGCTGTACCTGGGCGTCGTTGACAATCGCATCTTCAATGGAGGCGTACACAATATCGCGGCTATTGTTATCCAAACCGGCAAAAAATTCTGTGCCCTTGGGTAAGTGAATTTCCCGCTCTTTGGCGCCCGGTTGAAATACCAGATAAACATGGTCCGGTTGGATCGGTCGTGTTTTGGCTTGCAGCACCTGGGTAAAATAAAAATCGATAAAATCCAGTGTAAAATGATTCAGCCGCGTTTGTAGTTTTTGGTAGAGCGTGACAAACGCAATACGCAGCGCTAGCGCGGGATCGTGATTTTTGCTGTGCATGGAATCGGGCAATAATTGCCGGGCGCTGGCTTGCACCATATCAGCTGCTTTTAGCAGCGATGCATAAAGTGAGTGGATATTGAGTGCAACCGGAGTTTTGATTGGTGCAGCAATTTCATCAGGCTGGCCCCCCGCAGTAATCAGCGTCATAAATTGCTCTGAAAATTGCTGCGTTTGTTTAACCCGGTCGGGCATAAACCCATGAACTCGATAGAGTTCTTTGGCTAAACCCAGTACTACACTTTCGATCAATCCATAAAGACTTTCGCCCGCACTGCTTTGCGGGTGCTTCAATAAATTTAACCAGCGATCTAAAAGCCGTGCTAGCCCAACTACTGATGCGGGATTGTGGGTTTCTCCCAAAGCCCATTCTTCATTGTCGATTTCCTGTTGCAAACGTAGATTAAATTGGGTTTCCAAACTATCGATATTGAGCGCGAGTATTTGTGCCATCACTACAATTTCGTCGCGTGCAAACAATAGTTGCTCTATATCGCCGGGTAAAAATTCCACGCCGGGTAGTTGCACCAAGCGCGCATAGTCCTGCATTTGGGTGAGCAGTTGCTCGAATGACATTTCATCGACATTGAAATAATTTTTTTCCAGCGCCGGCAAAGCGCGGCGCTGCTGGCTCATGCCATCGCGCACATGCAATTGCGAGACAAGGCCGGGCGTGGCCTGCGTCTGGCTCATGGCGCTACCTGCCGGTGTGCAGATATGCATGAATAAATAAAACACTTAGCCTGCAAGATTACTGCCTTCATTAAAATAAAAGGGATATACCAGGTTGTAGCGGTTATTTGTCGCACGGACCCGGTAATACACATGGATTTGTACCTTGCCCTCGCGGTAGTCATCATCGCGCACGTCAATACGCTCGACGATAACGCGTGGCTCAAAAAATAAAATCGCTTTTTCAACCGTATCGCGCATAACAGCAAAACTGCTTTCGTTGAGTGTGTCAAACACATGGGCTTTCAAACCGCAGCCGTAGAGCGGTTGCATGACACGCTCGCCGGGTGTAGTCGATAACAAAATCAGCAGGCTTTCGTGAATGTCTTGTTCCGCTGCGACTGTCACCAACCCCTTACTAGTGAACTGCGGTGGAAAACTCCAGCCAGTGCCAAGAAACGATTTATTGCTCATGGTTTTCGTTATCCACCAATCATGACGGTGGGTAATCCCAGCACGATATTGCCACCGTGCGCAGTGGTGTCTCCCATGCGTGCGGCCGGTTTGCCGCCGATCATTACCGTGGCCGAACCCTTGACGATGGAATCGGGCGGGCCGACACAGACGCACATGTCCCCGACTACTGCCGCAGGTAATTTTCCAATCAACACAGTGGGAACACAGGGGCCGCTAATCGGCCCACCTACATGCGGGACCGGGCCAGTAAACATAGGGCAGGCGTGCATATCGGTAATTCGTGCTGCAGGTGGCATTTTTTTAATTTCCTTTTTATCGCTAAAACTGTTTGGTCGTTAATGTGTGGGTTTGTTAAATAACTAGTTAATCATCACCATCGCCCCTTTGATGGTGGTAGTACCCGATGCGGAAACTTCGGCCGTTGCGTTGCCTTTTGCGGTGAAACCGATATTGGCGGTGCTGGTGATATTTAATCCGGTTTGTTTGATATCCATTTGCGCCGTGGCCTCAATATTGCCCGTGGCATTCAGCACAATTTTTCCTTGCGCCTTAAGGGTAATATCTTTGGGGCTATCGAGTGTGATACCGGCGGAATCGAGTGTGACTTTGTTGCTGTTCTGGTCTTGCAACAAAATTGATTTGCCATCGTCGCTGATCACAATTTTGTTGGCACCCGGTGTAATGATGGTGATGATTTTTTTCTCTTCATCGAATTCCATTTTCATTTTGGTGCGTGTGACTATGGCCTTGGTATTATTTTCTGCCGCGAGTGTATAGGGCGGAGGATTTTTACTGCTGTAAAGGCTGCCCAAAATGACCGGATGCGATGGATCGTCGCTGAAAAAACCGAGTACCACTTCATCGCCAATTTCGGGAATAAAAAACGCACCAAAACTATTGGAGCTGTAAAAATTGGCGAGCCGCGCCCAGAAAGCATCCGTAGTAGCGCTCATTTCCGGAATCGATACTTGCACGCGGTGCTGACTTTCTGGATCGGCATCCAGTTTTTTTACGATACCAATGTGCAATCCACTGATGCCAGGGGTCAGACCTGCGGCTGCAGGTGCCATGGTGTCGGCCGTTTCGGTAAACCAGTTGGGCGACATGCCAAATTCTACCCGTGTCGTCCAGTTGCCATCGACAACGGAGTGATTGACGCTGCTGACAAAAATGTTGCCATTAAAGCGCGTCCCAACACCGGCGAGTTCAATCAGAGTTCCGGGTTTGGCTAACGCACTGCCTTGAAAACTGACATGGCCGCGAATGCGTGCGAGGCCGGATTTTAATTGTTGCGCTTTAGCCCAATTAGTGAGGAAACCCGATTCGAGCGGGACGCTGCTTTGCAAACGGAAATCACTCAAACCGATTACGCTGGCGAGTGTGGCAGAATCGATATCACCCTGGGTATTTAAACTGGCAGTGGCGGCGGTGCCTTGCTGCAGCGCATGATTGGCGAGATCCCAGCCATTGCTGGTGACAGTTTGGAATTGATGACGTGCATCCAGGTCAGCACTGAAATCGATGATGTCGATGCCATACGTGAGTGAAAGTACGGCGCTGCCGCTAACCTCGGGTGATTTTACAGTAACGGTGCCAGCGTCGAGCGTTACCAGCATGCCGTTGGCTTCGGCACGCGCGAGCATAAAGTCCCAATCGCTGCAGTAAAATTGCACCAGCTCTTTGTGTTGCACGGTGGTTGCGGTGACACTGGCGGTGAGCCCGGAATAGTTGCCAATGAGTTGCGACATAATATCGCTGTCTTTTTTGTCGATGTAGTTTGCGTTTTTACGCCCCACCGTCATCGCCAGTGCTTTGTCTTTGCATTCAATAATCAAACGTGCGGCATTGTTGCCATTGATTTTAATCGAGTGTTTGATAATGACGCCGCTGAAGACATCGGTCAGTGTTTGGTCATAACCCAACTGAATTTTTATTTCCGTGCCGGGTTTAAAGGTGGCTCCGGCACTCAGCGGAAAATCGGCATTGGGCATATCGCCATCATTGATCACCAGTGTGGCGGTTGAGATGCGGTTGATGCAGTGTTGAATTTCTATCGATACAACTTCAACAGTGGTTGCAATGGCGTTGCCGCTGCAGAGTACGTTAAAGCTGACT
The DNA here is from genome assembly GCF_031457055.1 of Cellvibrio fibrivorans. Taxonomy (NCBI): domain Bacteria; kingdom Pseudomonadati; phylum Pseudomonadota; class Gammaproteobacteria; order Cellvibrionales; family Cellvibrionaceae; genus Cellvibrio; species Cellvibrio fibrivorans. The sequence goes on from NZ_JAVDVX010000001.1 coordinate 1,098,612, forward strand.
ACACCATCGCTGCTTTTAAGAGGAGAATCGGCCATGAATTACACCAGCGGAGGAAAACGCAACAGCTGACCGGGTTGCAGCTGGCGAAAGTTATTGAGCTGGTTAAGTCGTGCAACGGCGAGATAATAAGAGCTGTCTTTGTAAATTTGGTAGCACAACATAGGCAAAGTATCACCTGCTTTAACTTCGACCAGATGGGTTAAGTCTGGCGATTCGAGGCTCGCTTCGCGAAAAACTTCTTCGGTGCTTTTGTACGCGGTAAATGTTAAATCCATTTTTGCGCGCAATGGTTCGCCGCTGGGTTTGAACAGCGTGTAATTGACTTTCAAGGCTTCCATACGCGCTTTGAATAGTAATGGCCCCCAGGAAACTTCTACCACGGGTGGTTCATGTTCTGAGCCGTTGTAGTCGTAGGCTACTTTGCGCAAGAGTGCAATCTGGGTGCGCACGCTGCCTGTTGTGCCTTCGACAACACCGGTGCCATCCAATACCAATTCTTTGAATTCAATTTTGTCCGGCTTGGATTTACTGTATTTTTTTTCGCTACCTGGCCCGAGCGCCTGATTTTCCGCATAAATAATCGATGAGCTATGGGTGTAGCCGGCCGGGTTGATCAGCGCTTCAAAAGCCGGGTCACCATTGACGGTGGCGATGCCGTCGTTGACATCGCAGGGCGAAATTTTTAATTTTATTTTGGTGCCGTTGGCGATGGTCATGATTTAACGCAACCCTTTATCGCTGAGCATTTCAAGTACTAAACGCCGGCATTCATTGATCACATCCTGTTTGATACTTGCACTCATAGCGTCGCGCTCTTCGGCGCTCTCGTCATCCGCATCATCCACGACATTGGATTTAATCAACAGTTGTTTAATTTCTATAGCCATGATGGGTTTATCGCAGAGTGATTGTTTAGCAAAGAAATTTTTACGTCAGTCGTCCAATAAAAATTACATCACGCGATTGGAATAGGTGTAACTGAACACAATTTTTTCGATTGCCACTTCATTTTTGGTGGAGTTAAAACCCTCCACTTCCCACTTAATAGGAAACGCATTAGCAAAGGTCCATCCGCGAATAGGTTCGGCATTTTCATTGAGCAAATACACGCTGATGGTGCGCGGTACTATGGCGGCGATAAAATCGCCCTCCATCACTTCTTTGCACCAAGCCACCAGCGGTGAGGATGCTGGTGCTATGCCGCGTTTTAATTCCAGATTGCTTTGCTTGATCGCCGTGGGCAATTTGTGCACAAACCGATTTTCGCCGCCTTCAGGTACCTCTTCAGTAGACATTTCAAACGAAATGCCAGAGACATCCTGAAATGATGAATCGACCCCTTCGCTGCCAGAGCCAAAAACCACTTTGAAATAAAACGCAGAAGGCGGGTATAAACCGCCTTCTGAGGTAGTTGCTGCAGCAGACATCGACTAGTGCCCGCCTAAACCATTAGCTGTTTGCAATGGTCAGGCCTTCGTGGACGATTTCAATACTTTCGATGGCTACTTCATTTCCTTCCGCTTTCAAGTCGGTGGAAGAAATTTTGGTTGGCCAAGCATTGGTGAGGGTCCACACCATAGTGGGAGCACTGCTCTCATCCAGCAAGCTGATGGTGACAGGAACACGTTTGATGGTGTTCAGTTTGATTTGGTTGAGCCAATCCCAGAACTTGTTATCACCTTTAAACACGCCTTTTTTCATGGTGACGTTGCCGAATTTTTTCATGCCCGGCATTTTGATCACAGAAAATTGTTTGCTGTCGCCCGCGCGATATTTAATTTCTTCCGATTGGATATCCAACCCGCTCACTTCCTGAAAGGACATGACATTCGAATCCCACTTCACTTCAAAGTGAAACTTGGGCAGTGGCCAAATATTGGCTGATTGTGTTGAGCCGTCTTCTGCCATAGTAATCTCTACCTTAATTTATCTATGGATGGAAAAATTTGCGAAGTCCTTATCTGCTATGCGCATTTAATCGCCCAGCAAATTGATGACAAAAACCCCGCGTTAATTTTTATATACCTGGTAAATGACCAACAGGTACTTAGGATTTTTGCATCTGCTGCTGGAAAGTAATCTCGATAAATTCTGCTGGACGGCTCAAGGCAACCAATACCGTCACGCGCAAAATACCTTCGAGAATATCTTCTGCGGTCATGGTTTCGCCCAAGCCAACATGCACACTGAAAGCATCTTCGGGGCTGGAACCAGCAAGACCACCGCGCTTCCATACACCAGTGAGGAAGTTACCGATCATGCTTTTGATGGTAACCCAGGTATTGGCCACGTTTGGCTCAAACACATAAGCCTTGCTTGCCAGTTTTACCGACTCTTCCAACATGATCATGGTGCGACGTACGTTTACATAGCGCCAATCGAGGCTGTTGCCGTCGAGGGTGCGCGCGCCCCACACCAAAGTGCCTTCGCCGATAAAGGTGCGGATTGCATTGACGGATTTACCCGCGGTATTCACGTTGAGGTCTTCCTGCTCCTCGTGATTGATATTCACTGTGGGTGAAGATACTGCGCTCAAGCTGACATTCGCTGGCGCTTTCCACACACCGCGAGTGTTATCCACCATGGTGTAGATACCGGCCATCGCCGCGCTCGGTGGTAACAAATTCAACTTGTGTTGCAGGCCAGCGAGAATTTTGTTGTACAGCGGGCAAACTGCGCTGAGGGTTTTGTGCAGTTCATTATTTTCTGCACTGCTTTTGCTGGGTGTATCGGGAAGTTTTTTGATCTCGGCGATAATGCTTTCCTGTTTTTTCAAGGAGGCAATAGTTTCGCGCACTTCTTGCGTCAGCAAATTCACTACGTCAGGCAAGCTGTCTTCGTGGATATTGCGGAATGACAATTCACTCACAGGAACAATCGAACTGTTCAGCCAAGGGTAATACACTGCGCTGAACGCCGGGAAGTTGGTGGCCATTTTATTGCGGAAATTATCGATACACTCGTTATCGCGGTTATCCTGGAAGCCGCCGTAGATATCGAGAATGGCAAAACGGTTTTTCATTTCATAACCGCAATGCGCCACCATGGTCTGCTGCAACTTATAACAATCTGCCGCTGCCAATGACACTGCATCAGGAATCACCAACATGGTTGGCTCTTGCTCTTTCTTCAGCAGTTGGATGCCTTCTGAAAGCTCACCTTCTTCAATACCTTTGCTGTAGTTTCCAACGGAAACAACATAGCAGGCACCACCGCCGTTTTGGAAAAACAGCATCATGCTGCGGTACAGCAAGTAGTAGGAACCTTCGAGTGAGAGAAAAAATTTGTCGTCTTTGCCGAGTGAAAAATCTTCATCGGCGCTGCTGAATGGATCGGGATTTTTATCCACTCCGGCGATAGCCGCAACGGCTGTGCGCGCATTATTGATCTCGGTAGCGATTTTCTTTTCATCGTCCGACGCACCGGGCGCAGCGGCGAAAACCGCCGGTGTTGGTGCCGCGCTACCCTTGCGGGCGATTTTAAAGGTGGCTGGCGGCGGGCCTCCGAAGTAGCTGATAAATTCAGCCATTGAGGAAATCCGCCAGGGTTTGTTGAGCAGGCTTTTACCTTTATTATCGGCAAAATCCGTGTAGCCAACAAACGCCGGAACGGCGGTAGCTACTTCAACAACGGAGTTGGGAAAAGCGTCTTTTTCAACAATATAGACGCCGGGAGTTTTATACGCGCCAGCCATATTTGTTCCTTTAAGTGCTATTGATTTACATAAATTTCTGCAACAAGGATTTGCTGCCCCCTGAGATCCCTACTCTTGCTGATCAAGTTAACTCCTGCGTTGGGTAAACGCTTGATCAGGATCTTGCCTGCGTTGCTTTTATCTTTTAACTGAAATCGCTGCTTTGGCGCACTGTTCATTGCAATCGGGATTTGCGAAATAAACGCCTTGCCATTTTTGGCGACAACTTCATCGCTAGGATCAAAAGCCACTGCCACTTGCGAGCTTAAATCATGGATGTCCAATTCCAATTTCGCAAGTTCACCGAAAAAATAGTATTTCCAGTAAATATCGCGCGTGTTGAATTTGATTGTGCGCGCGACGGGAGCTGCTTCAGCTTGGCGCACGGTTGCAAATTCAGCTCCGCTTAAATCTATATCCACACTGAGTAACGGCGTTCTATCGCCGGGTTTTGTTCGCACAAGTCGCGCGTCGTGGGATTCTGCCGGTTGTTCGTCCAGTAACACAAGACTGCTGTTATCTGCTGTAATATTTTTGCTGCTGTAATACAAGGGCAACTTTTTATTTTGGGTTTCCAACGTGTAGAAACTAAAATAGGGGTCTTGCGCAAATACCTCAAACCGCAGCAACGCTTCGCTATCGAATGCGACTGAACATTCCTGATCGGCAAAAATAGCAATGCCAGTATCTTCCGCTTTGACGGCTAATTGATATTGTTGCAACACCCGCCGGGTAGCTGGCGTAGTGGTAAATACCAAATTGGTGCAGCGGCCATCGGAAAAAAAAAGATGTTCAATCGCCAGGGTTAATATCGGTTTGAAATGTGCCATGGATGTTGACTCCCTTTAACCGCGCAGATCACCTTGCGGTTTGCTAACCAAGGGCAATTGTGCCACTACGTTATCAGGATTGATGGCTACCATGCGCACACGGTAATACACGGAGGGAAGGTACTTCCCGCCCAACAAACCCCAGAGATTACTTAAATCCTGAATGTTCAGGTTCTCGATATCCAATACGAGTTTATCGATGCGGGAGTCCAGATCCGGTGTTGAATGTTTATCAAACACCGGCTGCATCTGAAAAAAAGCGATGGCTTTGGAAATGAACTTGAGTGCTTCAGCATAGTTGCTGCCACTGAAATTCGCCGCCAGCATCACATACAAATTTAAATACACAGATCGACTGCCAACCAGGGCGCGGCCATCAAATCCGGTGGCACGGGCTGCGCCAGATTGCGGCACAGTATCTTTTTCAATATTGGTCAGCAGTAAAATTAATTTATTGTTGGTGTGCGGTGCAGCACTGCCATCACTTTCCACCAAACTGGATACCACGACAATATCTTCAGTGAGATTATTGGTGCGCTTGAGGTAGGCATTTAGCTGGGTCGCTAAATGATTCATGGCAGCCTGGATCAACCCACACCCCTGACAGATATTTTGTAATTTATGGTTTTGGGGATGTTAGCACAAAAAAAATTCACGTCTTGTTCTTTTTTTAATACAGACCAGATCACAAAACAGACAAGATGATTTTGGCGACAAATTTTATTTCAGCGTGTTACACCACATCAAAAAAATGAGTATTTATTGAGCTTAATTTTTAGCAATTTCAATAGTGATATGAACCAACTCTTCGTGCACTTGTACTTGTTGTTTAAAAAAATCAGCATCAACATCTGCCTGCGTTATTAACGACAATACACAGGCATATTGATTGCGTCCCACCCGCCATACATGCAGATCGCGAATTTCGGCAGGCACCGTCCCCGCTGCAATTACTGCGCGAATCTCTTCAACCACCGGGGCATCCATCTCGGCATCCAGCAACGCGCGGCCACTAGTGCGCAACAAACCCAGCGCCCACACCGCCACTAAAACACCACCGACAATGCCCATTACCGGATCAAGCCAGTCAGCGCCGAATAATTTTCCGCCGAACAGTGCAATGATCGCCAACATCGAGGTCGCTGCATCGGCCACCACATGCATATACGCCGCGCGTAAATTCAAATCTTCATGCGCGTGCGAATGTTCGTGGTGATGTGCATGGTCATCTTCATGGTGATGATCATGCTCGTGATGATGGTGATGACCATCCTTCAGCCACCAGGCGCACATTAAATTCACCAGCAAACCGACAATCGCCAAAGTGATTGCTTCGTTGTAATGAATTGCTACCGGTGTAATCAAACGCGCGGCGGATTGATAAAACATTGTCACTGCCACCAGCAATAATAAAATCGCACTGGTGTAACCGCCGAGCACTTCAATTTTCCACACTCCAAAACTAAAGCGGCCATCTTGCGCAAGCTTGCGTGCAATCACATAGGCAAACAGCGCTAAACCCAAGGCCACCACATGGGAGCTCATATGCCAGCCGTCGGCGAGCAAAGCCATGGAGTTGTAGTACCAACCGCCGATAATTTCGATCAACATCATCGCCGCGGTGAGCATTAACGCGCGCCGGGTATTTTTTTCCGCGAGCGGATTGGTTTGGGTGGGGATGGGATGATGGCAGGTTTTGAAATAGGCTTGGGTCGTCATGGGCATACCAACGTGTTGCGTGCAAAAAGTAATTGCATGATGCCATTAGCTTTCCGCTCTACACCAGCGGCATTATCAACGATCAATCACGATTTCTGTGCTAGGCATCTAGAGGGCCTTTGACCCGATCCCCGAGATCATCCAGCACATGCAAATAGATTTCGGTGGTTCGAATGTCAGTGTGGCCCATCAATGTTTGAATTTGCTTTAAATCATACTTGGCTTGTAATAGCCGAGTAGCGAAGGAGTGGCGAAACGTGTGACAGCTAGCCTGTTTATGGATACGGACTTTCTTTATTGCTTGCTTTACATGTAACTGGATTGTAGTTGGATATATATGTGCCTGCGAATTACGTTGGATCGCGGGTCTTTGCTTGGTTCATTGCTTGGGAATAAAAATTGCCAACCTAAGGAATGCCCTGCTGAAGGGTATTTTTTTTCAAGCATGTTAGGCATATATACGCCCGCAATGCCACTGGCCTTATCAGACTCAAGCAGGTTTTGAACCATGCCAATCTGCTTTTTTAAATCAGGAATGATACTTTTGGGAAGTAACGTTGTTCTGTCTTTAAATCCTTTCCCATCTCGAATAACAATCTAACCCATTGCGAAATCAACATCTTTAACGCGCAATCGCAAAGCCTCAGAAACCCGAAGGCCACCACCATACATTAGTTGAGCCAATAGCTTATGGGGCATCACCATAGACATATATATTTTCTGTTGAGTAACTTTTTCCATCCGTACGAATAAAGACACGGAATTGGTCTAAGAATTTAGTAGGTGATGGGGGTAAAGGAATGCGCACATCTTCCATAATTGCACCTGTTTGGATAACCAGTAATTGTTCAGTGTATCTACCCGAATTTGAATATGCAATTAATTGAGGTTGCCTGTGCTGTATAACTCCTTAATTAATTTGGAGTGATGATTAAGTTGTTGATTTGTAATGAGTTAAATCGATAGTAGGTTCGTCTACTTTGGGAATTATACGGCGGAACACCAAATTAGTTGGAATATCCTTCAGCGGGTTATATAGTCGGTGCAATTTAATAAACTGTTATATTAATAGGAGATGTCATGAATAAATTCAATTTGCTGTGTCTGGTTGGGCTAATGGTTGGTTGCGCAGCAGTTCCTGTGCCGCAAACTTCTGTTGAGTCATTAAAAGAAAAACATAAGTTATCTGAAAATTTCGTTGAGGTGAATAACTGTTTTATTTACGGATTACCATCATTTAATTCACAGGTTGCGGGTGTGTGCGGAATTACAAATAGCGAAATTGTAGTAATGGCTCAAGAGCAAGGGAAAGCTAAAAATGAACACATATCAAAATCTATAAAATTTAACGAAATACAGAAAATTGGATACAAAAGTAAAATTAGGCTGCATCAGTTTCAATTGGTATCAAAACAAGATTTAGTGGTTATCACAATGTCGCCAAATAAGCAGCTTGCTGATGGAGATCTTACAAAGAAATGGTATAGCTTTATTGTTAGCAAGGGAGTAAAAGAATTCACGCCAGAAATGTATCTTCAGCCTGCACAAACCTACTATCAAATACGCTATCAATAATATAACAAAACATTGCACCTGACGAATTGTAAGTAGCGCTTATGCAATATCGCTGCGCGAAGTTTATCGCAACGCGCTACTTACAATTCGCAGGTGAATGCAACGTTAAACAAATTATGAAAATGAGCCACGAAGAATACATCCAAAAGCAACGCAATCGCGCGGTGGCAGTTGCTCGTGGAATGCTTTACGGTTCAATTCATTACTTAGAGGGTGCCGTTGAATTGTCCTCGTTAAGGTTTGAAATTGGGCTTCCTGAAAATGACTCTGACTTTCTTGCTTTTACGGCGGTAGCTTCGGAAACTGACCATCTTCCGCTTGGAACAGCTCGGCAATATTGGTCTCAAGAAGCTCTTAAAAAACACGAGCTTAAAATAGAGCAATCTATTAACTGGGCAAAGGAGTTTTCTTTGACTAATTGTAAATCCATCATAGAAAGGTTCAGTGCTTAACAAGCGACTGTGTTAAAAAATCAATACCTGCGCCGCAAACCTTAACGTTATACAAATCTTTCCACAGCATTTAATATCAATTTAGGGAAAATCTAATTATGTCTCATTTTCACTTAGCTCAGCTCAATATTGCAAAAGCTAAAGATGAACTTACCTCTATTGTTATGAAGGGATTCGTTGATCGTTTGAATGAAATTAATGCGTTAGCAGATGATTCGCTTGGGTTTGTCTGGCGGTTACAAACTGAAGAAGGTGACGCTACGTCATTTAAAATATTTGATGACCCAAGTCTTATATTGAATATGAGCGTTTGGGAGAGTATTGAGTCTTTAAGAAATTACGTTTATAAGTCTGTTCATGTAGAATTAATTCGTGGCAAGAATGAATGGTTTCATAAAATGAATACACCTCATCAAGTTCTTTGGCATGTTCCTGTTGGGCATATACCTACTGTTAGAGAGGGTGAGGCAAGACTGCTCCATCTTGAGGAACACGGACCAACTGAACATGCATTTACTTTCGCCAAACCCTATATTAAGTAATTCCAAAAAAATGTATAACAAGCAACTGCGGTAAAAACAAAACCTGCTTCGCGAAGCACCTGCGGCTGTGTCTGATCTTGGGTGATCACAACAATACGGCGATGTATTATTTACAATAAGCAACCTATTTTTATGTTTGATTTATCACTGCTTTATTATTCCTACCGTTAAAACAAAAAAACCGATCCTTGTGGGATCGGTTTTTTATTTTTCAAAAAAATAAACTATTTATCTTTTATAAAAACCCTTGTTGGGGTTGCCCAGCGGGTCGGAACCCTAGGTCGCTTGGTGCGAGATTAGTCTACGCGGATATTATCGATCCAGGCGCTGTCTTCGCCGGAGATACCGCTGCCATCTTTGCGGTATACAAAGCGCAGTGTATGAACTCCGGCGGGAATGTTCACTTGATGGGTTTGCCAGCTTTCATTGGTGCGTATATCGAGCATTGCTACATCGTCCAGATACACGAGCAGATAATCGCAACAATATTCTGCTGACACTCGCGCATCGAAACTCAGTGTTGATGCAGTGTAAACGGCAGTCCACTCCACTTCGGCAGTTTGGTTCTCGCCGATCGCGCCCGCGCGTAAACTTTTGCTCCCCAGGGATGCTGCGCTGTTGACGACTGACCAACCCGCATCGGCTCCGCCGGATGGCTGTACCCAGCCACTACTTCCTGACTCAAAGGATTCAACAAAATTGCTCAGGGCGGCAGGTTTGCTGTTGGCGTCCATGGGGTCGGTGTGGTACTGGACTATCTCCAAATAGTCATTGATCAGGTCGTCATCGCTGTCTGCTTTGAGCGGGTTGCTCTGGTGATCGAGTAGTTCTTCGGCATCGCTTAGTCCGTCGCCATCGCTGTCCTGTTTATTGGGATCGGTAGCGTAGTCCTCCACTTCGTCACCATCGTTGAGCAGGTCGCCGTCGGTGTCGGGGTTGGCAGGGTTGGTATCGGCATTGAATTCTTCCAGTGCTGTCAGCCCATCACTATCAGTATCGCTGCTGGCATCGCTTGCGTTGTTAGCCGCAAGGCCATAGGCCTGTTCCCACCAATCGGGAATCTGGTCGCTATCGCTATCCGCTTGTGGGAAGCCGGCCATGTAGTTCGCGGTAATCGCGAGACTTTTCACCCGCTGCCAATCCGGGCTGTAATGCAACAGCGTGTTGTTTTGGATGTTGAGGAACAAATCACCGCGGCTATTGGTGCTCATAGAGTAGATAGTCTCGGGTAATTCGAGACGCGCCTCAACCAGGCGTTGTGCGTTATAGCGAAGGATCTCATTGTTGTCTGCGAACACCACCAAGCGGTCGAGCTGGTCAATCATGATTTGGGTTGCTCTGGCAACATGGATTTCACTTACCAATTCCAGCGTGACTGGGTCATATTTGTAAACTACGCCGGTGTAATTCGCATGGGCGTAAATAAATCCCTGGCTGTCGAGGGCGATTGAGTTATACGTGTGGGCGCCGAAATAATCCACTGCGCCGGTCAACAGGTCCACTCTGGCAATCTTATTGATGGGGTTAAATGGATCCACAGAGGCCAGGTAGACGACCGATCCGGTGGCGGCCAGCGCGTAATTACCGTAGGAGTAAATGCTATTGAATGCCTCCAGCCCATCAACATAACGCCAATCAAAGGTGGCCAGATTGAGCAGCCCTAAATGTGTTGGGTTGCTGCCAAATGCAACGACCAGATAGTCGTTGCCGATGGTTGCAATGCCCCGCAGGCTGCTATTGGTATCCGGCAGGCGCGCCAATAACTCGCGCTTCAGCGTGCCCTTGATATCGTAGAACTGGATATTGTTGTTACTGGTGCTGGCAAACTGTACACCCATCTCTGCGTTGGTTTTGGCGGCCGCTATCACAACATTGTCCAGATACACGGAGCAGTTGTAGCTATTGGTACGGATAGAGACCGTGTGTTGTCCCAGTGGTATCAGTGTCTTCAGTGTTGACCACTCACCGGTAGACTGCACCCGGGCTTGCAGAGAGCCGTCGATGTAAACCTCAACCCCGGTGCTGCCGCTACAGCCGTATCTGATGTCGAGCGAAAGGTCGCTGGCGGCAAAAAAGCCAGTGAACTGGATATTGGCAAAATTGCGCGCTTGCAGGGCCTTAGTGCCATGGCTGGCAACCCCCAGGCTGATACTCACATCTGTTGTTTCATTAGATAGGCTCCAACCGCTGGGCAGTTGGCTGTCTTCAAACGAAAACTGGCCGGGGCTGAAGAAGGCTGGCAGTGACAGGGCGTTATTCGGATTAGTCCCCTGGGCATATTCATAGTAGTTAGGTACGGTATCGCCATCGCTATCTATGTCCCGGTCAGCGGCGCTGCGCGGATTCAAGCTATTGGCCACTTCCCAGCCGTCGGGCATGCCGTCGTTATCTGAATCGCTTGCGAGAGGATCCGTATTATGGGTTCCTGTCTCGGCCAAATCAGACAACTGGTCGTTATCCGAGTCAGTGTCATCCGCGTAGGTCTTGCGGTTGAATTCCTGCAGGTTGGTCAAGCCGTCGCCGTCCTTGTCGAGATTGGTGTCGCTACTGCTGGCAGGATTGAGGTTGTAATGGCGCTCCCACCAGTCGGGCATAGTATCCCCGTCAGAATCCCCTTCCAGGTTAATTGCCGTCAGTGTGATGCTGCCCTGGATATAAAGGGCACCGTCGGCGCCTAATGCGAGTTGTCCGCCGGCATCGTAAGTCCAGAGCAATTCGCCATTAGTGGCAGAGAGCGCATAGGTTTTTGACTCGCTGCTGACAAAGACATGGCTGTACGTGACCAGAATATTGCTATTCAGGTATTGGTTGGTGGGCTGCCAGCTCCAGAGCAGCTCGCCGTTTAGTTCGCTGAGGCTTTGCAACTGGCCGTTATTGATGAAATAGACGCGCCCATTGCCCGCGACTGGATGCCCGGTAATCTGCCCGGTGAACTTACTCCAGGTCAGGCTGCGCTTGGCAATACTGTAGTTGACCAATAATTGGCCGGATGCAGCCGGCTCCTCCAACAACAAGTTGTTGCGGGTGCCCAATACCGGGTGTTCAGCGCTGGTGCCTTGGATATCGATCCTGAACGCCTCACTGCCAGTGGCGCGATCCAGGGCCACCAGGCTGCGGTTGCTCACCGCAAACACATAGGCATCATTGACCGCAATATCGCGCGTACTTTGCAGATTGGCGGTGCTCCAGAGGGTGGCGCCGCTAGCCAGGTCTTTGGCGACTATGCCGCTGCTATAGCCCAGACTGGTGTATGCGCGATTGCCGAACAGGCTGGGGGTGTAATCCGCCGAGTTGTAATTGCTGAAGCTAGCGCTGAACAGGGAAGCTCCTGAATCCGCCGCGAATGCTTGCAGGGCGTTAGGCGCATTAGTGCTGAGGATCACCTTCTCATCCATATAGGCTACCCCCGGGGCGCGGTTGTTATCCCCCAGATTTTGTTGCCACTGGCTGCTGCCGTCGATAGCGTTGAGCGATACCAGGTTTTTATCGCCATAAATCAGGAATGCGCTTTTGCTACCCGTGGCCATGGGTTTCAGGTATTGGTTGAAGCTTTTGCTCCAGCGCAGGTTGAAGTTGGCGGCGTTGACACTATAGGGCTGGAAGGCGTTGTGAGCTGCGTTACCCTGGCGTGGCACCCAATCCGTCGGTGTTGGTTTGCTGGCGGCGCTATTGGGCAGCGTGCCGGCGTAGATTTCATCGCGGTTGTTGAAGCCATCGCTATCGGCATCGGCAGCAGCGTCGTTGGCATTCGGGTTCAAGCCAAAGTCCAGTTCCAGGCTATCGTCCATACCATCGCTGTCGCTATCGCCCAGACGCGGGTTGGTTGCATGGGTGTTTACCTCGATGCTGTCGCTCAGCCCGTCGTTATCCGTGTCGCTATTTATGGGGCTGGTTTGATGGGTGTTAACCTCCAGTCCGTCGTTGAGACCGTCGCCGTCGGTATCGGCCAGCAGCGGGCTGGTTTTGGCCGTAAATTCATCGAGATTGGTCAGGCCGTCGGCATCTTCATCAGCATTGGCCTGCAGGTTGCCCCCGTAGCGGCGCTCCCACCACTGCAAAATGCCATCGGCATCGGTATCGCCCAGTGTGTCGATGGCGGTAAGCGCAAAACTATCCTGAATAAACAAAGTGCCATTATCATCCATCGCCAGATAACGGGCGGGTTTGTTAATCGACCAGCTCACCTGCTGGGTGCGCAGGTCGATGGCATAGGTAGTGGCGCTATCCGAGTAAAAGAGATGGTTGGCGGTCAGTACCGGATTGGATCCCTGCCAGCTATTGCTGACGGGCATTTCCCACAGCAAGCGGCCGGTTTGCTCGTCGAGCACACAGAGTTTCTGCTCGGTCAGGGCATAGACTTTGCCATTACCCAGCGCGAGTTTGGCGTTGTTGCAGCTGCTGTTGCTCCACTGATTGCTTCCATCGGTGAGGCTGATGCTGGCCATCTGGGTGCCGCTCAGTTGCATCAGGATATTGTCGCGGCTGCCGAGCATTGTGGTTTGCAAATAGTTATTAGCGGGCAGGCTGATGTTTCTGAGCAGGGTGCCGTCCTGTGCGGAGTAAACCACCAGGGTATTGCTGCTCAGCCCCACCAGATGTTTAGCCGATACCAGAGGGCGCCAGTCGGTAGCGAAAAAGCCGTTGCTTAAACCGCTGGTCCAGAGCAGATCGCCAGTATCCAGGTTGTAGGCCTTAAAGCTGCGGCTGGAATTGGCCAAATAGAGTGTATTGCCACGCACCAGTGGTTGGTTGACTGAGAGATACCCGGCCGAGCTAAGTTCTTTGTTAAGCAGGCTGGCGCCCGAGTTGGCATTAAATACCTGGAGGTTGGTACCGCTATTGGTGCTCTGGGACAAGAAAACCAGCTTGTCGCCGCTGCTAGCGGGTAGCGAGAGGCCATTATTGGTGATGGCGGTGGTCCCGGTTTCTTGCCCTGTGCCGGTATCCCACACTTGATATTGGTTGTTGATGCGCGCCACCAAACGCTGGCTGGTGGCGACAGGCGCAGTGGCCAGTGAAACCGAGCTGGTTTTACTCCAGCGCTCGCTGAATTTACTCTCGTCTAACAGCAGGGGAATGTAATTGTTGCCCATGCTGGTGCCGCCGGGCATGGACCAGTTTGTTATCTCGGGCTTTTGGTTGGCATCGCTGATACTGGTGTTGGCGCGCACTTCATGGAGGTTAGAGTAGCCATCGCCATCGCTGTCTTGCAGGGCGTCGGCACTGTCGGTTGGATTGAGTCCGGCCGCTACTTCTTCGCCATCGGTGAGGCCATCTTCATCCGAATCAGCCTTATCGGGGGCGCTTTTGTGGATTTTTACTTCAGCGCCATCGAGTAAGCCATCTGCATCGCTATCGGCAATCAACGGGGCGGTCTTGGCGATGACTTCTTCGCCATCGGTCAGGCCGTCGCTATCGGTATCCGCCAGATTGGGGTTAGTCATCAGCGCGAATTCCTGCAGGCCGGTCAAGCCGTCATTGTCGCTATCGCCGGTGGCATTGACGTTCTTTTTAAGGCGCTTTTCCCACCAGTCGGGCAGGCCGTCGCTATCTATGTCACCCTCCAGATCGAGCGTGACAATGCCCGTGCTGCCAAATACAACCAGTGCACCTTCCGCTGCCAGCAGCTTGCCTTTGACACCGTTGAGGGTCCACGCCAGAGCGCCGCTATCCACTTGATAAGCGTAGGTATTCTGGTCATCGCTGACAAACAACAGGTTGTTGGTGAGTACCAGGTTACTGGTAAAGGTAGCCGCGCCCGGGATGCTGGATACCAGACTGCCGTCGCTCAGTTTGCGCACTTCAATGGCGGTATTATTGACGATATAAAAATGCTCGCCCCTGATGACAGGATCGCCGCTAAATTCCGCTTTCATCTGCCAGACGCGGGTTTTACTGGCCAGATTAAACGCCACTACCCGGCCGGCATGGTTGGCAAGTACCAAGTCGCCCGCGACTACCGGCGCCAAGTTCATGCCTCCGCCCCAGTGTTGGGCATCCGGGTCGTCAATTTCAAACGCCACATTGCCTGAGGTTTTGTTGGCAACGGTCAATCGGGGTGAATAACCGCTGGTGTAGGCGATGGCATAGTCACCGCTGACAGCGGGTGTAAACTGGTCGGTTTGGTTAAGGGTTTGCCACCATTTTTGCGCGCCGGTTTTAGCGTCTATAGCGTACATACCACCATAGTAACCACCGCCGATATAGACAATATTGTCCACAACGGTCGGCGCATAGTGATTGCTCCACTGGTCTTCCAACTGGGTCTTGAATAACAAGCGACCATCAGCACTATTAAATGCCCAGAGAAACGCATCGGCATGGCCGCCGGTTTGCACATAGACAATCCCGTCGGCGTAAGCGGGCGGGTTGTACACACTAAAATTGTGTGTGCCCGCAATGGATTGGGTCCACAGGGTAGTCCCTGTGCGTGCATCCACAGCATAGAGTTGGCCGGCATTATTGAAGAAGATATAACCATCGCCAGCAGCGCCCTGGTTGAGGCTCGCCAATTCTATTGGCTTTTCCCAGCGCGTTTTGAAGTTGGCTGGGGCAAGGGTCACATCCACATACCCGTTGTGGTGACTGTTACCCTGATGCGTCGGCCAGGCTGGGATAGCCTGCCCCAGAGGATCGGGATCGGCATTGTCGCCCTTTCCGTCTTTATCGGTATCCACGGTTTCGCTGGCGTCACTCGGGAACGCATCTTTGTTGTCGCCAACGCCGTCCTTGTCAGTGTCTTTGGTTTCAGTCGCGTCATTAGGAAAGGCATCGCCATTGTCGCCCACCCCGTCTTTATCGGTGTCCAGCCACTCTTTAGGGTCACTGGGGAACGCATCGCGGGTATCGGCATAGCCGTCGCCGTCAGTGTCTACCGGTGGAGTGGGTTTAGATCCCCCGCCGCCGCCGCCGCCGCCGCCGCCGCCGCCGCCGCCACCGCCACAGGCGACCAGTGCAAGACTTAATAAGCTACTCAGGAAAATGCGCGAGAAACTTCCAGACATACAAAACCCCTTCCATAAGGAATCAACAAGCTGAGAAAACAAAGAATTTATTCGGGATACAAGAGGCAGAATGGTGATTAACCGCGGTGGCTGCCGGGTGCAAATGCTAGCACACCCGTTTCGGATGAGCATGCCGATCCGCGTGGGTATACGCACGGGCGCATGTTTTCACATCCATGCGCCCTGGATAAATACCAATACGATATTGACCTCACTCAGGTCGGTTCGACTCTTCCGCTATAATCCTGCTGGCCCTGCTTGGCAATATTACTATCAAATAATACGCAAGCCCCAGAGCAAGAATGACCGCCGCAGTCGCATAAATATAGGCAGCTTCCATTTCGTTAAAATCAAAAATAATCACTTTTCGCGCTGCTGCCATGAGTGCAGTGGCAAGAACAATTTCAACAGCTAAACGTGGATTGTGATCACCCTTGGTATAGAGAATCAAGTTGTGGTAAATCTCGATTGCAATCAATACGGCCATAAACGCACCAAAGGTTGCAAAGATATCTTTTATCTCAAGCAGCATTACTGGCGGTGCGATCAAACGGTGATAAAGCACATAAAGAATATCTGCCACACCCCAAATGATGACCAGCACCATGATGAAAGCTATGACCAGTGCGCAGTTATGAATGATGCGATCCATCACGTTTAACAGCTTTTGTTCATTCTGCTCTTTCATATCTGTGATCCTCCAACAGCACTCATTCTCTAAGACTGACGGGTTTTTAAAAGTGGTGCAGCAGCGCGTAAGCCTCACCAACCATAATCAATATCCACAGAAAAATGCTTATGCCGACGCCCGCCGCCGCAATATCCTTAATGATTCCTATCCGATGATTATTGCTAGCCTCGACAAAATCACAGAGGGCTTCGATTGCGGTATTAAATATCTCCGCGACCAACATCAATGCGGTAGCAATTAACACCGCCGCCACATCAATCCAATCACGAAACGCAATACAGGCTATCAACATAAACAAGGACAGCACCAGCTTATAGGCGACAGAGAAATCATTAACTACTGCGAATTTGAGCCCACGCAGAACTACACCAATCTTTCTCAGTGAATGAAAACCTGGCTGCCCGGTATTGAGAAACTTATTTCTCATTGCTGGCTAATGCTTTCTGCTGTAACTCATGCAATTGCGCAATCCCTTTTTTAGCCAGACTCAACATGGCCGCAAATTCCGCTTCGCTGAACGGCTCGGCTTCCGCTGTACCTTGAATTTCGATAATGCCACCGTCATCACCCAGCACTACGTTCATATCAGTGTCTGCTGCGGAGTCCTCAGGATAATCCAAGTCCAACACAGGAACGCCTTGATAGATACCGACTGAAATAGAAGCAATAGCACGTTTGATTGGTTCACCGGCGACTTTGCCAGTGGCTTTCAAATGGGCGACAGCATCGGCAAGTGCAACCCATGCACCGGTGATGGAGGCCGTGCGGGTGCCACCGTCGGCCTGAATAACGTCACAATCGATATGTATGGTGTTTTCACCGAGTGCGGTTAAATCGATGGCGGCGCGTAACGAGCGACCAATCAAGCGCTGGATTTCTACCGTGCGGCCCTGTTGTTTACCGCGCGCTGCTTCGCGATCCATACGCGTACCAGTAGAGCGTGGCAACATGCCGTACTCGGCGGTGAGCCAACCTTGCCCTTGACCACGTAAGAAAGGTGGAACTGAATTGACCACGCTCGCGGTGCAGATCACTTTGGTGTCGCCAAACTCCACTAGAACCGAGCCTTCGGCGTGTTTGGTATAGCGGCGGGTGATGCGAATGGGGCGTAATTGGTCGGGTGTGCGGCCACTAGGACGTTGCATAAAAGGAATCCTTACTACTTGAAATGGATCTATGGGAAGGTGTGATACCATCCCCCATCTGTTGATGATTGTTAAGTTGCCGGTGAACTCTACCAGCTCTCGCCCGTAGAAGTAACCGCCCCGCGCAGTATCCACCTTGCATAGAACGACTTAGTTCCAGGAGCCCTTATGCCACGTAGTATGACTGGATTTGCCCGCCGTGAAGCCAAACTCCCCTGGGGTACGCTGGTATGGGAAATCCGCAGTGTGAATCACCGCTACCTTGAACCCAGCTTCCGCCTGACGGAAGATTTCCGTGAAATTGAACCCCACCTGCGCGATGCCATGCGCAAAGCCCTGCAGCGCGGAAAAGTTGAAGCCAGCCTGAGCGTGCAGTGGGAGCAGGAAGGTGAGTCTGATTTGGGCATCAACCTCAACAAGATCGCGCAATTAACCAAGGCCGCACAACAAATTAATAGCCTCCTCGGCGCCGTCGCTGCGCCCGTGAATGCATTGGATATCTTGCGCTGGCCAGGTGTAATCCAAAAACAGGAATTGGATCGCGAGCAAATGCACAAAGCCGCGCTCGAATTGTTTGATCTCGCACTCGAAGGTTTGATCGAACACCGCTCGCGCGAGGGCGCAGAGCTGCAACAATTAATTATTAACCGCTTGGATAGCGTTTCGGCACAGGTTGTTAATGTGCGTGCACGCATGCCGGAAATCCTCGCGGCGCAGCGCGAAAAATTGCACACCAAGCTCGCCGCACTGCAAGTGGATTTGGAGCCCGAACGCCTGGAGCAGGAAATTGTATTGCTCGCGCAAAAAGCCGATGTCGATGAAGAACTCGACCGCCTAGACACGCACGTCATTGAAGTCAAACGTAGCCTAAAACAAACCGACTCCCTCGGCCGTCGCCTGGATTTTTTAATGCAGGAATTAAATCGCGAAGCCAATACCCTTTCATCAAAATCGATTGTGAGCGAGACGACACAAGCGGCGGTGGAATTGAAGGTGTTGATTGAGCAGATGCGGGAGCAGGTGCAAAACATCGAGTAACATTTTCCAAACCTGAACATTGGCCGCCACTTTATAAATCCGGGCGGCCAAGGCATCTAATTCCTCCCGCTGCAGATTACGGGCACTAGTCTCCCCTTCATCATCTAACCACCCTGATTCATACCAACTGCCGGTGTTAAAATCAGCTTGCGTAAAATTATTCAACCAAATGGTTGACAATGGCTTTGTTCAGGAGAATACTTAACCATATGGTAAACAATCAAAGCGAACAACTTGATGCCGTATTCCATGCCCTTGCCGACCCTACGCGGCGGGCGATGGTCGCGCGGCTGGCACAGGCGCCCTGCGGCATTAGCGAACTGGCTGCGCCGTTTGATATGACGCTCGCAGCGGTTTCCAAACACATCAAAGTATTGGAAGGTGCGGGTTTAGTAGTGCGCAATATTCAGGGGCGCAACCATACCTGCCAACTCGACACCCGCCCCATGCACGGTGGCATTGAATGGCTGCGCCACTATGAACAGTTCTGGAACCAACGGCTGGATGCACTGACCGCTGTGTTGATCGCAGAGGATCAAACGCGCAACAGCAAGGATTAAACCGGGTCACCGCTCTCCGAGTCAGACCCTTGATCGTCCACAACAGGCCACTGGCCAAAGGAGTTTGAGATGAATGACTACGGCGTATTAACTGCACCGGATACCCTGCGCATTGAACGCATGTTGCCCGGCCCGATTGAACGGGTCTGGCAATATCTGACCGATTCCGACAAACGCTCCACCTGGCTAGCTGAGGGGAGCGTCGAACAAAAGATCGGCGGCAAAGTGGAGCACACTTTCCGCAATTCCGAGTTGTCACCCGAACACGATATTCCACCACCCAAATATTCCAACTGCGCGGGTGATGTACCCATGCTCGGTAAAGTCACCGCCTGCGAGCCGTTGCGCTTACTCAGCTATTTATGGAATGCCGGATCTGAGGGTGAATCGGAAGTGAGTTTTGAACTCGCACAGATCAAGGATCAGGTAAAACTCACCGTCACCCATCGCCGCTTGAGTAATCCCGACGAGCGCTTAAGTGTCGCCGGTGGCTGGCATACCCATCTCAATATCTTGCGCGATCGACTGGAGGGCAAAACTCCGGAAGGATTCTGGAAGGTGCATACACGTCTGGAACAGGAATATGCGCAGCGTTTGGCAGGCTAACAATCTCCGGTCACATCACGCAACAATCGATCAAGTAACATTAAAAGTTGCATAAGCTAAAAGCATGCAGTATCTTTTCACGTAACAAATAGTATTACGTGAAAAGGTGCTGCTTATGAAACGCGATTCCCGACTGTCGGGCGTGCTCCACGTCCTCCTGCATATGGCCGAAACCAATGTCCCCATGACATCGGAAGCCTTGGCCAACATGATGAAAACCAACCCGGTGGTGATTCGCCGTGTGCTCGCCGGTTTGCGTGAGCACCAGCTCGTCTGTTCCGCCAAAGGCCACGGTGGCGGCTGGCAGATTTGTCGCGAATTGGAAACCATCACCCTGCATGATATTTACCTCGCACTGGATAAACCCACCTTGCTCGCCATGGGCAACCGCACCGAGGCACCCGGTTGTCTGGTGGAAGAAGCGGTGAACAACGCGCTCAACCAAGCCTTTCACGAAGCTGAAAACCTGCTGCTGGAACGCTTCCGCAGCGTGACCCTCGCGCAACTCAGCGCCGATTTCCACCAGCGCAAACAGGCCCACGGGTTCACCGGCAACCACGAACATTCCATTTTTTCGGGGGAATAACACATGCAAATTTTCGACGTGATTGTGATTGGCGGCAGTTACGCCGGTATGGCGGGCGCACTGCAATTGGCGCGCGGGCGGCGCAATGTCGCGGTGATTGATGCGGGTATTCGCCGCAACCGTTTTGCCGAACATTCGCATGGCGTATTGGGGCAGGATGGAAAGCCGCCTGCGCAAATTGCTGCAGAAGCAAAAGCACAGTTGCTTGAGTATCCCAACCTCACCTGGATTGAAGGCAGAGTTGAGTCGGCAGAAAAAGCGGGCGATTTATTTACGGTTATCACTAGCGATAATCAAACCCTGAACGCCAAACGATTACTGCTCGCCACCGGCGTGAGCGACCATTTGCCCGCCATTACCGGCCTGCAAGACCGCTGGGGCAAAACCGTTTTTCACTGTCCTTATTGCCACGGTTACGAACTGAACCAGGGCTCGCTCGGCGTGCTCGCCGTTAGTGAAGCCTCGGTACACCAAGCGCTGTTGATTCCCGATTGGGGTCCAACCACCTTGTTCACCAATAATTGTTTTACGCCGAGTGAGTTGCACCAACAACAATTGGCCGCGCGCAATGTGCGTATCGAAACCGAAGCCGTGAGCGAAATTGCCGGCGAGCAATCCGCCATTGTGAAACTCGCCAATGGTCGATTGGTCGAGCTAGCCGGGTTATTCGTTGCGTCACTTACCAAACCCGCCAGCCCCATCGCCTATGATCTGGGCTGCGAGCTGGCCGAAAGCCCGGTCGGCTTTTATGTAAAAACTGACGAATTCAAACAAACCACTGTTCCCGGCGTGTACGCCTGTGGTGATCTAGGCCGGGCGATGGGTAGCGTAACCTTTGCGATTGGCGATGGTGCGCTGGCAGGGTTTGCAGTACATCGCTCGCTAATCTTTGATGGTTTGCCTGCGTAAAACGCGATTAATCGATCGAAAGTGTCGATTAATTTAACATGTATAGCGTTTTGTGATTTAAGAAATTGTTATAATTCAATCACTTAGTGATTTGGCGCCAAAATTGCTATACGGATGGCGTCATATTCATCTTGTTAGGAAAACACATGTTCACTAAGCACGTAGTAAGTTTTTTCGCCGCCACCCTTATCAGCCTTGGGGCTAATGCCGGCATTATTTTTGAAGACGATTTTAATACTGAAGCAGGAGCTGCAGGAGTTTCCAGCCTCAACTACACCGGTTTCAGCAATTGGGCCGTATCTAACGGTACTGTCGATGTAGTCGCAAATGGCAACGGCTGGGGCATCACCTGTGCCGGTGGTAGCGGCAAATGTGTGGATCTGGACGGATCAAGCGGTAACGCCGGCATACTCACCAGCTCTTTGTTGTCGCTCGGCGCGGGCACTTACACCCTGAGCTTTGATATTTCCGGCAACCAACGCGGCGGCGGAGCTGACAGCTTCACCTTGGCATTAGGCGGATTTTTGAATGAATCATTCAGTCTTGTTCCTACTGCACCATGGCAAACCATTACCCGCACCTTCACCGTAGTGGGTAACAGTGCAAACAACATCATTTTCAACCACGCTGGTGGCGATAATATCGGCATCATGCTCGACAACATTTCCTTGAGCAAAGCGGATGTTCCAGAGCCAGCTACCTTGGCAATGTTTGCTTTGGGTTTGATCGGTTTGGGTTTTGCTCGTCGTCAAGCGCGCAAATAAACCAGATTTAGATTTACCAAAAACGGCTCCTTCGGGGGCCGTTTTTTTTGGCCAAGATCCACGCAAATGAAAACGGTTAGAAAACGATGATGAATATATCGCAGATGCAATCAAGCATTCCTGCAACAATAACGGAGGTGATAGTGGTGTTGGTTGTCTTACTATAGAACATTACCCTGTTAATCATTTCATTGGACAGCTGTACTTATTTGGAAATTTCCCCATGACACTTTTAAAAGATGCTTCTTATAAACCTTTTACCACTTGCCTGTTTGTTTTGCTTACGCAATTTAGCCTTACCACGACAGCAGCAACATTTTTGGAAATAGATACCGATGAGGGTGAGTTTCTGTTTCAGGGTAAAGATGTAAATGTCAGCGACGATGATGGTGATTTTGCGTTATTTTATTCAGCGCCCAATCAATTATCGGGTGGATTTACCTGGAGCACACCCGCTGCAGATAAATACAACATTCAATTAACCTTTTTCTCGGGCACAGATAAAAAATTCCAGGTTGGCCCCTATTTAAATACCAAGGGGCCAGGTTGGCTACAAGGTCAAATCGAACCGGCATTGGATGTGAATTTGATTGGCGCAGGCAGAGGCTGCTCATCGAATACCGGTGAATTCGTTGTTTATGAATTTGAGCCAACAGCAAAACCACCCCGCTATGCCATTAACTTTACCCAGTATTGTGTGCTCGGCAATCAAGCACAAATACGCGGCATATTGCGCATCAATTCCAACTTCCCAAAACAGGATTCCAAACCGCTTGCCGCTATTTCTTTACCTGAACCAAAAGCAATTGAAGGCAAACAATATCGGGTAAGCGGCGAAAACTCCCGCGCGCAGCAAGGTGAAATTATTCGTTATGAATGGAGTCAGGTATCTGGCCCAGCGGTGACATTTATCGATGCAACACAGGAGACTGCATTAATTACCCTGCCAAAAAGTCTGCCCTTGGGCGGTGCCGATATTCTGCTGCAATTAACGGTGACGAATACAGCGGGCAATAGCGCAACCGCTCAAACCAGTATTCACGTCGATAGTAAAAGCGATCCACAATCATTTTTTCGCAGTGTGACGGGAACCGAATTCCCAACCAATGATACCAATTGGCAATTTTATATCGGCCAAAACAATTTAATTAACGCTGTAGGCGGCAGTTGGGGCGTAATGGCTGACATAAGCACGAGCACTTCCGCACCTCCTGAATATCGTGTCTCTATTAATCCACCGGAAAATCAGAATCTGCAACCGGGTCTTTATGAAAATGCGCGGCGTTTTGCAGGTGCAACGGCAGGGCTGGATTTTTCGGCGAACGGTTTTGGCTGCAATGCTTCGTATGGTTCATTTAATGTATTAAGTATTCAAAATGAAGGGGATCTGCTCACGCAATTCCACGCGCGTTTTACCCATTACTGCGAATCACTTGTTGCCACACCTACCAGTGGAGAAATCGCTTTCAACGTGTTTGATCCCAACGTGCCTAAAATTAATATCGCAGTGCCGCAAACTATTCTGGAAGGCGATACGGTCACGCTGGATGCGTCTGCTTCGGTAGACAACGTAGGTAGTATCACCACCTACCAATGGACAGGGCCGAACAACATCGTCATTGAAAACAGCAATAAAGCCATTGCATCATTTAAAGCCCCCGCACTGACGGGCACAGCTCCTCTATTGGCTATTTTTAAATTACATGTGACCGACAATGAAGGCTACCAAGCCGAAAAATCGGTCACGCTGACTATTTCTCCCAAACCAAAATCATCCAGCGCCTCATCAAGTAGTGCTAAATCCAGCACTGCAAATACCAGTGGTTCTAATACCAGTGTTTCAAATTCAAACGGATCAAGTTCAGGTGGTGGGGGTGCAGCAAGTTTATGGTATTGCCTTGGCTTGCTGATGCTAGTGCTGTTGCAAGCATCACGCCGCTCATTAATCCGCACAGGGTGTGCACGCGACATATAAATCGTCAGAATTCAATCAGGCGGGTGTACTCATCTCACCCGCCTCTTTGGATTCGCTTTACCCGTTTTGAGCACCAAAAATTTGCGGGGTGATCTCCACTAACTCGGCTAATCTATTCAAACGCATTTTTCGCTATGCAAGCACCACATCCAGATTCACAATAATTGACATACAACCTCCTTATTTAGTGAGCTCAGATTCTTAATTTCCCCTACATAGGGCTCACCCCACTGAAGTCCCCCTAAAATCAAGGTAATCTGCCGTTTTCATTAGAGGGAAATAGATATGTACGAAGACATTCTCAATTTCTGGTTTAACGAACTCACCCCTGCGCAATGGTGGGCGAAAGATGAAAAGTTGGACGAGCAAATTAAACAACGCTTTTCCGCTATTCATAACCAAGCAACTCGCTGCGAATTATTTGATTGGCGCATGGCCGCAAAAGGGCGCCTGGCAGAAATTATTATTCTCGACCAATTCTCCCGCAATATCTTCCGCGATACTCCCCAAGCCTTCGCCAATGACTCATTAGCTTTGGCACTCGCGCAAGAAGCGCTGGCCGTAGACGCCGACAAAGCATTGTCTCCCACCGAACGCAGTTTTCTCTACATGCCGTTTATGCACAGCGAATCTGCAGAAATCCATAAAGTAGCCGTGATGTTATTTAGCGCACCGGGGATGGAAAATAATCTGGATTTTGAGCTTCGACACCAAACGATCATTAACCGATTAAGATTCTTGGCAGGGAATCTACGCCTGAGGAGATTGAGTTTTTGAAGGAGCCGGGGTCGGGGTTTTAGATAGAGCAAAGACCTAGATGGTTTAAGTCTTGGTGGATTTGTATAGGCAGACTATACATATTTGGGGGTTTTTAAACCGAACCGACCATTTTCGTGACTTCAGGAAAATGATCGGGAACAGCGAATGTAATATCGTGTATTCCCAAAACCATCGTCTATAGTGGAGAATCCGACAATTTACATTCAGCTCATACAACAATCACGCGATAAAAAATTCAACCAAGCTATTATTTGAAAAAATATTAAACCGCCTCTCTCATTCAGGAAGAAATGCCAAAAATGATCAAGAACTATCCAACACTGGCAGATAGAGAAAACGAATTTACCTTTGAACAAGGTATAAGGGAGCCACATCCTGCAGAGTATCTTGGAGCAGGCATTCAAAAAATTGCAGAATGGCTTGAGGAAATAAAAACAACCAATTGCTTATTTTATGCGAAACGCTTATCTGGAAATGACACAGGTGCGACCAAATCGCATCAGGCTGGTATTTATTTTCCTAATAAGGTAATGGCTGATGTGTTTCCCGAAATAGCCCGTACTGATATTCACAATCCTGATTATTTTTTTAAAGCAATTGTGAATTCTCATAGCTTGCCCGAACAGGAGTTAAGGGTAATTTACTACAATGGAAAGCTGAGAGGTGATGGAACAAGAAATGAAAAAAGAATTACACGCTGGAAAGAATCGGCTGAAACTACGCCGTTACAAGATTCAGATAATACTGGGGCTCTCGTTTTATTTGCATTTTTAAAAGAACAAGAAGAAAAAAATTCCGAGTATCTAAAAATATGGGTCTGCAAAGATCCCGAGGAAGAGGCTTACGCTGAATTAATATTAGGAGAGGTGATTCCAGGCAATGGGGTTTTTGGGCGACCATTGAATATTTTTGGTGGTTTTCAGCTTCCGAATGGAAAACTACAAAACCCAAATGTACTGCCATCCAGTTGGAAAGACACGTTTCCTAGTGGACAAGATATTCTTAATTTCCTTTTTGAAAAATATTCCTTTCTTGATATCGCACCTGACGAACGCCTAATGCAGCGCAGATCAAAGGAATTTGACCTATTTAAAACCATTGAAAATATTCACAGCATACCTTTAGTTAGCAAAGGCTTTGATAATATTGAAGATTTTATTGCTGTAGCAAACTCGATTACAAATAGAAGAAAATCAAGATCTGGTAGGTCTTTGGAAATTCATTTGGAAAAAATCTTTACAGAAGAGGGGTTAATCCACTTTAGTTCACAATGTGTGACAGAAAACAACAAAAAGCCGGATTTCATTTTTCCTTCGCATGATGCATATCACAATATAGGTTTTCCGACCGATAAACTGCGGATGCTTGCAGTTAAAACAACCTGCAAAGATAGATGGCGCCAGCTACTTAATGAAGCACACAGGATTAAAAACCCCTTCCTTTTTACACTTCAGGAAGGGGTTTCTGTTAACCAATATAAAGAGATGAAACATGAAGGGGTTACATTGGTAATTCCGGAACCCATTCGTAAAACATTCCCTGAAGAGATAAGAAGCGAGCTGCTTAATTTAAGCAACTTTATCGAGCAAACCAAAAGCTTGTAACTTTAATCTTCATTGCTCACGCTTCCATGGCCTCAATATACACTCTTAATTTATTACGCAGTGCATGCCGGTTCTTTCCATGATGCACTTCTCGATGACAATGTGGACAAAGAGCAGCTGCATTAATAAATGTGTCATCCCCCTCCTCACTTAATGGCACGACATGATGAACTTCTAGGTAAGTACTATCGTCATCACGTGTGAACAACTCACGAGAACAGTCCGGCATTTCACATTTTCCATCCGATCGAAGTAACACTGCAGCAACAATATAAGGGTTCCGAATAAATTCAGCTCTTTCTACAGGTCGCTTTGGTGGCTTGCCTGTTGCAGCTATTGCACGATCAAAAATGACCTGCCTGTTAGCGCGCTTTATGATCTCTTGAGATGCTGCAACCTGAGAGATAGGGGCAAAATCCAATTTAGCTACAAAAAGCTGGGATCCGATATTACCGATTAAAACTTTGTCTCCCTGAGCTAACCATGAGCTGATTATTCCATGCCCCATTCGCGGCTCTGGATTGCGTTCTGCATCAGGCGATCTTTCGGAGTAATAATATGATGACAATATTGTTGGAGTAGCTGGATCAAAAAGTACAGTAACCTCAAAGCTCGGTGCTGGCCTTTCATCGGCAGGCAAAATGCCAGCTGCCTCAATTGCAAGACGTTGTTTTTCATTAGGCAAGTATGCACTTTTCGTTTTATCCGTTTTACTTACTTTTTTAATTCCAAAATTATCGAACACCTTATTCCAATCAACCATCATTCAATCCTAAGTATTCAACTATAAACAATAGTTTTGAAGAGTACGCATCTTTTAAACTGAGTCAAGGCGCCTCATCTGATTAAGTTTTACTCTCACAATATTGCGTTACGTAGAAACAACATACATAATACTGTATATACATACAAATCATTTGACTCTCTGGGTCAAGTATGTGATAGTTTTTCACACACTTGACCCAGAGAGGATCAATAAATGATCTCCCCACAGGATGACCTTTCCTTTTTAAATACTTTGCTCGAAATTTATGATCAAAAATTCATCGCTGACACTTTAAATAGTCTTGGCGATGATAAGTGGTCCAGAGAATCTATAAATCGATGGTGCAACGGAAAGGCAAAATGCAAATTTTCTAGTAGAGAATTGAATCATCTTCGATCATTACTTCCCTCTCGCCCAAAACAAGACAGCTACGAATTCAAATTTATTGACCTATTTGCTGGTATTGGCGGGCTAAGAAAAGGGTTTGATAATATTGGAGGTAAATGTGTATTTACTTCCGAATGGAACCCCTATGCAGTTAAAACCTACAAAGCAAATCATTACTGTGATCCTGCAGAGCATACTTTTAATTCTGATATTCGCGATGTAACTTTAAGTAATGATGAATCTGTCGATATAGAGCAGGCTTACGAACACATCAGGAAAAATATTCCAGACCACGATGTCCTTCTTGCAGGATTTCCTTGCCAACCATTCTCTCTTGCAGGTGTTTCCAAGAAAAATGCACTTGGAAGAACGCATGGTTTCGAATGCGAAACGCAAGGTACATTATTTTTTGATGTAGCCCGTATTATTGCAGCCAAAAAACCTGCTGCTTTTTTGCTGGAGAATGTGAAAAATTTAAAAAGCCACGATAAAGGCAAAACATTCAAAGTCATAACAGATACACTTGATGACCTTGGCTATTGGATTTCTGATGTAGAAATTATGACCTCCAATGATCCAAAGATTATCGATGCGAAGAATTTTGTTCCTCAGCATAGAGAAAGAATTGTTTTAGTCGGATTCAGAAAAGACCTCAATGTTCATGAAGATTTCACTCTTAAAGACGTTGAAAAATTCTATCCAAAAATAAAACCTTCTTTTAAAGACATTCTTGATAATAGAGTAGATAAAAAGTACATCCTTACTCCAAAGCTTTGGGAGTATCTTTACAATTACTCGAAAAAACATAAAGAGAAAGGTAATGGGTTTGGATATGGCCTTGTAAATCCAAAAGATAAAAAATCCTGTGCCAGAACGCTATCCGCGAGGTATCACAAAGATGGCTCCGAAATTCTCGTCGATAGAGGCTGGGACCTCGAATTAGGTGAAATAAAATTTGATGACTCAGTCAATCAAAATAAGCGACCAAGAAGATTGACGCCAAGAGAATGCGCAAGATTGATGGGCTTTGATAAGCCAAATGAAAATGACTTTAGAATCCCAGTATCAGATACTCAAGCATATAAACAGTTTGGAAATTCTGTAGTTGTACCTGTTTTTGAAGCTGTGGCACAACTAATGAAGAGCAGAATTTTAGCTGCAAAAAATAAGTTAGGGAAAACGAAAGCAACCATAAAGAAAACTAGTGCTATAGCAGCATAATACAATCAAGATGGATGTTGTCGATAAGCAAAAACGCTCCGCAATGATGGCCGGAATAAAGGGCAAAAATACTCGCGGAGAAATTGCTATCCGCAAGGGATTGCACAAGCTGGGGTTCCGCTACCAGCTACACAGAAAAGACTTACCAGGAAAACCAGATCTCGCTTTTCCAAAACATCATGCAATTATTTTTATTAATGGCTGCTTCTGGCACGCACACGGTTGTCACATATTCAAATGGCCATCGACTCACGTTGAGTTTTGGAAGGAAAAGATAAGTACAAACAAAATCCGTGATGAACGAAATACTCAAGCATGTACAGCTATGGGTTGGAAGGTATTGGTAATTTGGGAATGTGCATTGAAAGGAAAATTTCGTCGCAATCTTAACGAAGTTGTCCACACCACCGCCAACTGGCTTCTATACGATTCTCAATCAGCAGAAATTAAAGGAAAGATGTGACTTATAGTCTGTAGACTACATATTAATGGAATCCCATAATAACTAAAAATTAACGAGGATTCGTAATGACAAGTCATCAAGTAGTTGAACATCTAATTGGTAGCATTGAAGAAGAATTTGAAGGCTACGAGATTTATATCGAAAATAATCCTGACCATTATCGTGGTGGTTATGAATGGTCAGTTTGTAAAGATGATGAGATGCTGCATTCTGACTTGGCCTTCAGTATAGAAAGTGCCATCACTGAAGCAAAAGACTTCATCCTCGCTTTGAATAAAAATGAGGATTTTATGCTCACGACAATTAATCCTTTACCCCTAAAATCCCCCTCTTAAATTCCAAATGAACCTGAATTAATCAATACGACCACCGCGCCAGCCGCATCAAACCGGCCCGTCCACCTTTAACACTTACAGGGAATTTTTATGTCTCTATTGCCTGACCAACACTCCACGACAGATCCACCAACATCCACTTTTGTGTTGGAAGAGCAGTTGCAGGAATTTCGGGGGAAACGGTAACCCGTATTTCGCTAGGCTCCATACGGGCTACGTATTGGTTTTATTCGACATTGTCCTTTGCATCTTCTATTGCTTGAATCAGGTAATTGGGTTGGTCGGTGCCGAGGCGGATAAATGATCCGCCTTTCAACTCGATTTCAACTCCCAACAAACCCGAGACGTTGTAGATCCAGCCGGTGCCGTAGGCGTGGATGCCGAACCCCATCCAGATAGGATTTTTTACTTTTTTGCATTGGCCAACTTCTTCCAGTGGCAAACTCTTCTTGAATAGGCCGGGGCCAAAGTACCAACTGATTTCGCTTTCGTTGACTTCGATGGTCATGGAGCTGAACGCAATCGCGACCAGCGTGAGTACACCAAACAGAACGCCGATACCTGCCGCAGGGAGCGCCACGGCAAGATCATTAATCGCCAATACCAATGCCGCAACCATTGATATACCGGCAAGGGTAACAAAGCCCCATTGCTTATGTTTGTAAGCCTGATAAGCACCATCGCGCCAGAACAATGTATCGGCTTCTACATTAAAAACGGCGGCGAGGGCTTTGATCGATTCTTGCGAGCCGCTGCCGCGCGCTTCCAATCGCTGGATGGTGCGCAGCCCAAGGCCCGTCATTTCGGCAAGTTGTTCTTGCGACCATAAACGCTCGGTGCGGTATTTTCTAATCAGTGACGATTTTGCTTTCATATCCATCTTTCATTACTCCAGGTGTATTCATCCAAGTGAATTGATGTGGAGCAAATTACCTGAAGAGTTGTTAATTAGGTGACGCCACCCACCTGCCAATCGCCCGCCACACCAGTAAACATAAGGGTTTTAGCATGTGGCCCACATGGAGTTTAACGGAATGCGGGGTTTGGGGCATGGTGTTGGTGTATTTCGGGGCATTAGATAAAATTCAAGGTTAATATCAAAAGCTCCCGTATTTCGCTAGGCTTCATACAGGCTACACATCACTCATTTTACCTTGGAATTTTTAATGTTTGAAAAACCACAAACGCCCAGCACCTTTGTGTTTGATATGGATGGCACCCTGCTAAATGAACACCACGAACTTTCGCCGCTGACGATTCGCGCATTAAATGAACTGCGCGAGCGCGGTCATCATCTGGTTATCGCGACTGGCAGGCACTTTATGGATATCCGCGCTTACCTGAAACAGTTGGGCGGTGGAATTGCGACGATTACCTGTAACGGTGCGATGATTCATAACGGCGCGGGTGAGTTAATTCAGCGCGCCTGTTTGCCGCTTGCGGTGAATGAGATCTTGCTGCCGCTGGGTGAAAAATGTGGTGTGCATTTGAATATGTATACGGATTCCGAGTGGCTGGTGAATGCGCCCTGCGAATCCATGTTGGATGCCCACGCACAATCGCAATTTTTTTATCGCCAAATTGCATTGCAAGAAATGCTCGCCACACCGGCATTAAAGATTTTGTTTTACGGTGAAAATGCAATGCTGCAACAACTCAAGACGCAAATACTGGCTGCGCTAACCCTGCCAATTCATTTGACGTTTTCCGATGAATATTATCTGGAAGCTATGCCGCAGGCTATTTCCAAAGGCCACGCACTGAGAACATTAATGGAACATCTACAACGGCCACTTGCCAACAGCATGGCGTTCGGTGATGGTTTTAATGATGTGGAGATGTTCCAGACAGTTGCTCATCCGATAGTGATGGATAATGCGAGCGAAAAACTCAAACAGTTATTTCCTGCTGCACAGCGTGCGCAAGCACATCATAAAGATGGTGTAGCGACATTTTTATATGAGCGGGTGTTGTAAGGTTGCGTATGGATAGATCATGCAAGTAAAACTAGACACTTTCATTGCTCCGCCATGCCTTGATGAAATCAGTATCTTATTTCAGGACGAGCATTTACTTTTGATCAATAAACCGGGCGGCTTGTTGAGTTTGTCGGGGAAAAATCCGCTCAATAAAGATTCTGTGCATTTTCGTTTGGTGAAAAATTTCCCCACTGCGACGCTTGTGCATCGGCTTGATTTTGGCACCTCGGGAATTATGGTTGTTGCACTGAATAAATATGTAAACGCGCATATTGGCAAACAATTTCAGTCAGGGACGATCACCAAAACCTATACCGCGCTTCTGCACGGCCATGTCGAGCAAGACAGCGGCCACATTGAATTACCTATCGCCAAAGATCCACCCAATTTTCCGCTGCAAAAAATTTGTTTTGATTCGGGGAAAAATGCGTTAACGCATTACGCCGTAATCGAACGCAATAGTTCGCCAGCGACCACGCGGGTGTTATTTACGCCGGTATCGGGTCGAACACACCAATTGCGGATTCACAGCCGCGAACTCGGCCATTCGATTTTGGGGTGTGATTTATATGCGAGTGAAGACGCTTTTCAGATGGCGCCACGTTTGATGTTGCACGCAACAACGCTTGAATTTGATCATCCGGTGACGGGGGAGAAAATATGCGGGCGAAGTAATTGTCCGTTTTGATTATGATAAAAGACGATTGCCAAACGCGTAGTGATGTGATCTGGAAGAAATGATTTATAAGTATGTTCTATAGCATCACTCGCCCAACCATCCGCGCACCACTTTTTCAACCTTCTCCAAATCATACTGGCGCAACGCATTAACCAATTGTTGATGCCGCTGCTTGCCAAGTTGTCCTACATTCAATTCACCAATAATTTTTTTACTGGCAGCCATATCACCACTTGCCGCGACTGTGGCTAATTCCTGCAATCTCGGTTTGAAAATAGTTAAATCGACATTAGCATCTTCTATGACATCATCTTCGTTTTCTGATTCTGTCGCATGATCAAAATCAACCTGGGCATAGTGTTGCAAGGCTTTAAACACATCCTCAAACGCGTAGGGTTTACCGATAAATTCCTGAAATCCCTGCGCGAGATAATAAGTACGTTCATGCTCCAAACTGGAGGCTGATACTGCCACCATAGGTGTATTGCTATAAGCAGGTAATACACGCAGGCGACGCAACATTTCCAAACCATTTAAATGGGGCATGCGGATGTCGGTAAAAATAATATCGAACTGCTGCGCCTGACACATTGCAAGACCTTCGCGACCATCGTGTGCAGCGTAGGTTTCGCAGCCGATTTGTTGCAGTAGATCGACCAGAATTTCGCAGCTAGCCTGGTCATCTTCCACGACCAATACTTTACATTGCGTGCCGGGTTGCAGATGCTGTGTTTGTTGGTGGGAATCGCGCTCATCCAACACAATATTTTCACTCACCAACGGCAATCGCAAATGCGCGAGCGTACCCTGGCCGAGGATACTGGAGAGCTGCAAACTGCCGCCCATGCCTTCCGCGAGATGGCGCGAGAGTGTGAGGCCCAAGCCAGTACCACCCGCATCCTCACCTGCTTGCCCCTGTTTAAATGCCGCAAATAATTCCGCTAATTCTTGCTCGGAAATTCCGGGGCCGGTATCTCCGATGACAAACTCGACTTCACCGGCGAGGAGGGCGACATATAAACTTACACTGCCTTCGGGCGTAAATTTAATCGCGTTGCCTAATAAATTTAGCAATATCTGGCCGATTTTTTGGCGGTCACCTTTCACGATGTAGGGATCAGGTAAATCAACTTGGGTAATTAAATTCAGACCTTTATTTTGCGCTCGCTCGGCCATAATGGTTTGTATATCGGCAACTTCCTGATGCAAATCAAAATATTCTTTACGCAGGTTAAGCACGCCGGATTCGATTTTGGATAAATCCAGCACATCGTTGATCAAACCCAGCAGCCGCTGGCTGGACACCAGAATTAATTGCAGTCGTTCGCGCTGGTTGCCGGTAAATTTTTCGTCGCGCATCAGCAGTTGGGTGTAACCCAATACCGCATTAAGCGGGGTGCGGATTTCATGGCTCATATTGGCAAGGAAGCGGCTTTTTGCACGTGTCGCCTCCTCCGCAACTTCCTTGGCGAGCGACAATTGTTTTTCCGCTTCTTTTTGCGCGGAAATATCGCGCCCTATTCCGAGAATACCTACGGCATTGCCCTGCTCGTCGCGCACGGCGACTTTTAAGGTATCTAACAGGTACTCATCTTGTTCGCTGACCTTTATCGATTGTTCGTAGCGATGCAATTCGCTGCTTTTTAAGGCTTGCTGATCATTGTGACGAAAAAAATCCGCAAGGTCGCGCCCGACTAACTCATCTTCCGTTTTGCCGATAATATAGTCTTCGCTCTGCCCCAACATTTTGGCAAAGGCCTTATTGCAGCTGATGTAAACGCCCTCCAGATTTTTAAACCACACCGGATCAGGAATATTATCGAGCAGGCTGCGCAGATGTTGTTCGCGCGCGCGCAACGCCGTTTGCGATTCCTGCAATTGCTCCTGGGTTTGCTGGCGCTGCACTACTTCATTAAGTAACCAGTCATTGGCTTTGCGCAGCGCCTGGGTGTGCGATAACACTTCTGCTTCAAGACGTGTCTGGTTTTCGCGCAAGAGTTCATCATGCTCCTGCCGCGTGCGAATATACGCGGTTAACAAACCTATCAGTGTCAAACCTATCGCGAGTACCGAAAATTGTAACCAACTGGGTTGATACCAGGGGCGCGGATCGAGTTGTGCAGCGAGCGTAATTTCTCGCGCGGTGGCAGCAAGGCGTTGCGCTTCGCTGTGTTCGATATACCCGAGTGCCGAGACCAGAAAAAATACCAGCCCCACACCTGCACACAATAATAAAAATGCCTGCGCATGAGTATTCTGGCGAATGCGCGGAATTAATAACCACGCAAATAATGCAGTCACAATCAACATGCCGACGCTATCGCCCATCCACCAAAATGCCCAGGTTTTTCCCAGCTCACCAGCAGGCACAATGCCGAGCGCATTCAATGTGTAAGCACCAATACTGGAAGAGATAAGCGCACAGAAAAAAATGCTGGCGATAAAAATCAGCGTGCGACGCAAATTAACTAACAGGTTGCGGCTTAATAAACCACGGTTAATGCGCGCGATAATGACGGCCTGCAACATATCGCCACCAGCAATAAGCGCTGCAGCCCCCCAGTTTGTATAACTGCGTCCGATAAGAGGATCAAAATGTAAAAATTGGGTGGCGAAAAGGGCTCCTAAAAAAAGCCCTGGCAACACGCGCAGGCCAAATAACAAAAACCCAAACAATGCCAAGCCTGCTGCTGGCCAAACCAACGAGACCTGGGAGGTCAGCGAACTCCAGGCCATCCCGAATTGAACCAATAAAAAATAAACCACCGCAAAACCCAGGTTCAGCAGTGGCAATTTAGCGAATAGATAAAGCGATTTACGGGAGAGCTTTAGCACCGGCACACACCTTGTGAAGGTCAGGCGTTAATTACGACAAGCATTTATCCAGCGCCTGATAATTCATTGCTTCCGGGCGATGGTGATGATAGCCCTGCCCCCAGCTCACTCCGAGTTTATGCAACTGCGCGGCGACTTCTGCGGTCTCGACAAACTCGGCAATCACTTCTTTGCCGAGCGATGTGGCCATTTCCGCAATGGATTTCACCATCGCATAGTGCGCGGGATCGGTGTCCATATCGCGCACAAAAATACCGTCGATTTTTATTTTGTCGAACGCGAGTTGATGTAAATAGGCATAGGAGGCAAAACCGCTGCCGAAATCATCCAGCGCAAAATGACAACCCAGTTCGCGCAGGGTTTGCATAAACTGCCGCGCCGAATCGAGATTGACGATTGCCTGGGTTTCGGTAATTTCAAAGCAGAATTTATGTGCAGGCAAATTGTAGGTGGTAAAACTATTGATAATAAATTGTGCAAACTGTGGTTCGCGAATGGAAATGGCAGACAGATTAATGGACACCATATCCAACCGCTCCAGCAATTGCGGGTGCTGGGCAAATAAATTCAAGGTGTATCCTACAATCCATTTATCCAATTCGGGAATTAAATGCAAACGCTCAGCCGGACCGATAAATTCACCCGGTGAAATCATGCGCTGGTGAGCTGCGTCCCATAACCGCATTAACACTTCCAATCGGTATTGTGGTTTGGCACTACCCGCACTAGCGGGTAAAAATTCGATCATCTGGAACCAGGCGCGGAATAACTGGTTATGCACCGCATCGACCAAACGCGAGGCCCAGTTGATATTATCTTTATGCAAATTGCTGCGCTTGGCTGCTTCCTCGTAACTGAAAATGCCGCCGCGCGCTTCGCGCTTGGCGACAAAAATGACTTCGTCAGCGGCGAGCATCACTTGATCGTAACTCACCATAATGCGCGTGAGCGGCACAGTGGCGATTGAGGCCGCAAGTTTGAATTGGCGGTCCTCCCATTGGAAATTAAATTGCTCCAGATGTTTTAAAATACTTTGTGCAAGCGCCAAGCCTTTATCACCTTCATCGCAATAGGTCACTACTGCAAACCGATCGCCGCCGAGCCGGGCAAAAAAATCATTGCGCGTTAATAACCCGGCGATGCTATCGGAAAACTGCCGCAATAATTCATCGCCAGCAATGCAACCACAACTCTCATTGACCAAACGGAAGCGGTCAATATCGATCAATAAAAAAGAGGCGCTGATGTCTTGTACCTGGATACGGGCAAGCAGTTCGGATACATGGGCTTCAAGGGCATTGCGGTTGTGCAGGCGGGTGACAAAATCGTGGGTGGCGAGGTAGTTGAGGCGGTCTTGCATATAGCGCCGCTCGTTGATCTCCTCGCGCAGCTGGCGGTTGGCGATAGTGAGTTCGGCGGTGCGTTCGCGCACCTTGCCTTCCAGTTCGCGGTTAAAGGATTTGAGTTCCGCCAACATCATTTGCCGTTCGAGCTGGTGGCGCACGCGCGAGCGCACTTCGTCGGCATTTATGGGTTTGGTGATGTAGTCGGCGCCGCCGACACGGAAGCCCTGACTGATATCGTCGGCGCGGGCGGTGACAAAAATAATCGGGATTTCGGTGGTGGCCAGTTCAGCCTTGAGACGGGTACAGACTTCAAAGCCATTCATATCCGGCATCATCACATCGAGCAGGATCAGGTCTGGCAGGCGCCGCGCGGCAAGCTCCAGCGCGCGCTCGCCGGAGGTGGCGACAATCAGTTGGCAATCCAGATCCTCCAAAATGCCACTGAGGACATCCAGATTTTCCGGGGTATCATCGACCAGCAGGATACGCGTCGCACTCGACATGACAATAAAGTCCTTAACTATTGTTGTCATCGGATAATAGCAGACGGGAAAGGAATAGCTACGCGCCGGTTATGAAGATTTGTTAGGGCAAATCGTCACCAGGGATATTGATGATCTAAGAGCCAAAACAGTGCCCGACTCCAGCACTGTTTTAACGTTGAACTGCGCTTGCGGAGGATGACTTCCAGCCCCCGGCCATTTAGCTATTTTCTAAACCAGAGCGCCACCATGCCGAGCGCGGCCAGCACAATAGTCGAGGGGGATACGTCGGTGATAATCCAATCGCGCAGCACGGCAGAACCTTGCAAGTCTTGATATAAGAAATAACCGGCGGCACCAAAAGCCAGTAATGCGATTAGCTTGCGCCGCCCGCGATGTTGGTGAAGGTTGCGATGCGCAACATCCGCTTCCAGCGCATCCAGTTTTTGGGCGATGAGCGGCACTTGCTGCAGGCTGTTGAAAATAAGGTCAGGCACTTGCGGGAATTTTTCCATCCACTCGGGTGCGTAGCGTTTGAGTTCACCCCACAGGGATTTGGGATGGAAACGGTTTTTCAACCAGCGCTCCAAAAACGGATGGGCAGTGGCCCACAAATCCAGATCCGGGTAGAGCTGGCGACCAAGGCCTTCAATATTGAGCAAGGTTTTTTGCAACAACACGAGTTGCGGCTGCACTTCCATTTCAAAACGGCGCGCGGTGCGGAATAAACTGAGCAGCACATTGGCGAAGGAAATATCTTTGAGCGGCTTGGCAAAAATAGGCTCGCAAACGGTGCGTACTGCTGCTTCCAATTCTTCTACCCGTACCGTCTTGGGAACCCAACCGCTTTGTACGTGCAGCTCGGCCACCTGACGGTAATCGCGGCGAAACATCGCCAACAAATTACGCGCTAAATAATATTGGTCTTCACGCGTGAGCGAGCCGACGATTGCCATATCCACCGCGATGTACTGCGGCAGCTGCGGATTTTTTCGAGATACAAAAATATTGCCGGGGTGCATATCGGCATGGAAAAAATTGTGCTCGAACACTTGGGTGAAAAAAATCTCCACGCCGCGCTCGGCGAGTTTTTTCATATCGGTATTCTGCGCGGCCAATGCATTTACATCCGTCACCGGAATGCCGTAGATGCGCTCCATCACCAATACATTAGCGCGCGTGTAATCCCAGTAAATTTCCGGCACATACAGCAGCGGAGAATTTAAAAAGTTGCGGCGCAGTTGTGAAGCGTTAGCCGCTTCGCGCTGTAGATCCAGCTCATCAAAAATCGTGGTGCGATAATCCTGCACAATTTCCACCGGATGCAAGCGCTTACCATCGAGCGTATTTTTTTCAACCCAGCGCGCCACCAGCAGTAACAGCTCAACATCCTGCGCGATAATATTTTCAATGCCGGGACGCACAACTTTGATGACCACCTCGCGCCCATCTTTCAGCACCGCCGTATGTACCTGTGCGACTGATGCAGATGCCAGTGGCGCATGATCATAGCTGGCAAAAATATCACTGACGTTTGCACCCAGTGAGGCTTCTACTATGCGTTGGAATTCTTCGTTCGGGAAAGGCGCTACATTGTCTTGCAGGTGATTGAGTTCCTGCACTATATCGTCGGGAACCAGATCCGGGCGGGTAGACAGCAGCTGGCCGAATTTTACAAAGATTGGCCCTAAATCTTCACAGGCGCGACGCAGGCATTCACCGCGCGACATTTTTTCACCACTGGCAGAGAGTGGTTTGGGGAAGAGTCCAAAGAAAAATAACAGGAATCGCGCTGCCATAGGCAAATTGGCAGGCAGCAATTGATCAAGGCGATAACGTGCAAATACGCGCAGGATTTTTAATAACCGGAAAAAAACAATCACGGATTTGATTTCTCTTTAATGTTTTTTCTATTAATGATCGTTTCAACACGCGCCGCTGCGCGATCTACCGCCAAACGCAAGTCATCGACCTGGCGATAAAAATCTTCCAATTCGTGTTTGCCCGGTAAAATTTTTAATTCCTCGGTGAGGAATTCGCCGGTGAGACGCTGTGCATTTTTAGCACTATCTTTTGCCCAACCTAACTTTGCGCGAATCAGTTGTGCAGCTTGATGACCAACAATATCGCCCGTGAATTGGCTGAGCATTTCCTCCCAGTCGATATCGAGATTTTTCACCAGGCGTTGCAGGTCGGCGAGCAAACTCAAATCGCCCATCACCGTGACGCCGCTGCCTTTTAAATTGTGGATTTCGGTTTGCGACAATTGCGCCAGCGCGAGCAGTGATCCAGTGATGCGCGTATCCACATCGCCATCCCAATTGCCCATCAGGCGCAATTCGTCATCCATCGGCATGATAAAAAACTGCAGCGCGGGTGCCGTAATTTGCACGGCGAGAATTTTTCCTTCCAATTGCGCAAGGCCGATGCGCGTGGCCGGGTCGTAACGCAGCGCGGCGTTCAGCATTTTTTCGGCGCTGGCGAGTGCAGCGATGGTTAAGGTGTTGGCCATTAGGGTTTGATGCCTTTGTGCAGCGCGACTATGCCGCCGGTCATATTGTGAAATTCAGTGCGCACAAAACCGGCGTTATCCATCATCTCTTTCAAGGTTTGCTGATCCGGATGCATACGGATCGATTCGGCGAGGTAGCGATAGCTCTCGGCATCGTTGGTCACCAGCTTGCCCATAAACGGCAGCACTTTGAAGGAATAGGTATCGTAAATTTTGCTGAGTATTTCGCTTTGCGGTTTGGAGAACTCGAGCACCAACAAACGGCCGCCCGGTTTCAACACACGCAACATGGAACGCAGCGCCATATCTTTATCGGTCACGTTGCGCAAACCGAAAGCGATGGTAATGCAATCGAAGGTGTTATCGGGAAAGGGCAGAAATTGCGCATCGCACTGGGCGAAATTGATATTGCCGGCAATGCCGCGATCGGTCAGGCGGTCGCGCCCCACGCCGAGCATGGACGCGTTGATATCGGCGAGCACGACTTGCCCATTGCTGCCGACGAGCTTGGCGAATTGATAACTTAAATCACCCGTGCCACCCGCGATATCCAATACTTTATGCCCGGCGCGCACGCCCGAAGCTTCAATGGTGAAACGCTTCCACAGGCGATGAATGCCTGCCGACATCAAATCATTCATCACATCGTATTTGGCGGCGACTGAGTGAAAGACCTCGGCGACACGTTCGGCTTTCTCTTCAACAGGCACTTCCTGAAAGCCAAAGTGGGTGGTTTTTTTATCGTTCATAGTGGAATCCAAAGGCAGGCAACCCAAGCGGGCAGGGTGGCGGCATTGTACTGGCATTGGGTGGACATTGCACAGCGGCACTTGGGTTGTGATTTGGCAGGAACAAGTGCCGGATTAAAGCGTCAGAAGGAAAATTTTGATAGTTTTTCAATGCTCATTGCGTAAAATCCCCGCCACTATCGATTCATATCCCCTGGTCATCACTTATACGACAGCGGAGGAAGGAACAGCCTATGCGCGCCCTCGGATTTATCATCTCACTCCCCATCGCACTGCTCATCGCCAGCACCAGCCAGGCCAACGAACTCAAACCCTTCACTACCGATGGTTGCTCACTCTGGATTGACGGTACACCGGAAAAGCCCAACCTTTGGCGCCACTGCTGTGTTGCCCACGACCTGGATTATTGGAAAGGCGGTAGTGAGGAGGCGCGCAAAGAATCCGACGAGCGCATCCAGGCCTGCGTCAAAGCAGCACAAGGCCCGGGCATGGCCAACTACATTTACAACAATGTGCGCTGGGGCGGCAGCCCTTATTGGATGAACCATTACCGCTGGGGTTACGGCTGGGACTATTTCGACGGTCTTTGGCCGCGCGGCTATAAAGTACCTACAGCGGAGGAGCAGGCACAGATCGACCAGGCCATGCCCGCTGCCTTGCAGGTGATTGCAGATGATGCGATCAAACATCCGGCTAACGTAGCAACCGAAAAGGGTGGCGCCGGGGATAACTAATCTCCTCTGATCGACTTTTGATTGTAATAAATGGGTGTTTGAATTTGCCCAAGTGGATTACAATCGCCGCCGCAGTTGCACCGGTTTGGGACTAGACTCACTACCGGGCAATGCGCGGCCAAATGGCTCCAAATCGCGTCCGGTTTTCCTCGGTTTGCCCCTCAGGTGCGCCGGCCGGACGATGCGCCACGCAACCAGTCTTTGCAGTACCTAACAAGCACCACCCAGAGGCGTCTCGCCAGCAAGTGAAATTCCAGCCTTATACTTTTATGGAGACTCCATGAAATTTCGCTTTCCCATCGTCATCATCGACGAAGACTTTCGCTCCGAGAATACCTCGGGTTTAGGCATACGCGCGCTCGCGGACGCCATTGAAAAAGAAAGCTGGGAGGTAGTTGGTGTTACCAGCTACGGTGACCTGTCGCAATTCGCGCAGCAACAATCGCGCGCCTCTGCGTTTATTTTATCGATCGACGACGAAGAATTTGGCAGCGGCTCACTCGAAGAGACTGACCACGCGCTCAAATCCCTGCGTGCGTTTGTGGAAGAGATTCGCTACAAAAACGCCGACATCCCGATTTATCTGTACGGCGAAACCCGCACTTCACGCCATATCCCCAACGATATTTTGCGTGAGCTGCACGGCTTCATTCATATGTTTGAAGACACGCCGGAATTTGTGGCGCGCCACATTATCCGCGAAGCCAAATCCTACCTCGATGGTTTGGCACCGCCGTTTTTCCGCGCACTGGTGCACTACGCGCAAGACGGTTCCTATTCCTGGCATTGCCCCGGCCACTCCGGCGGCGTGGCCTTTTTGAAATCACCTATCGGCCAAATGTTCCACCAGTTCTTTGGTGAAAATATGCTGCGCGCCGACGTGTGTAACGCGGTGGAAGAACTCGGCCAATTGCTCGACCACACCGGCCCAATCGCCGCGTCCGAACGCAATGCCGCACGCATCTTTAATGCCGACCACTGCTACTTTGTGACTAACGGTACTTCCACATCGAACAAAATGGTGTGGCACTCAACCGTTGCACCGGGCGATATCGTTGTCGTTGACCGCAACTGCCACAAGTCGATCCTGCACTCCATCATTATGTGCGGCGCGATCCCCGTGTTCCTGATGCCGACGCGCAACAACCTCGGCATTATCGGCCCAATTCCGCTGGAAGAATTCACGCCTGAAAGCATCGCCCGCAAGATCGAAGCAAACCCCTTTGCGCGCGAAGCCGTAAACAAAAAACCGCGCATCCTCACTATTACCCAATCGACTTACGACGGTGTGCTCTACAACGTAGAGACGCTGAAAAATATGCTCGACGGTAAAATCGATACGCTGCATTTCGACGAAGCCTGGTTGCCGCACGCCACTTTTCATGAGTTCTACAAAGACATGCACGCGATTGGCAAAGATCGCCCGCGCGCAAAAGAGTCGATGATTTTCTCTACCCAATCCACACACAAATTGCTTGCGGGTTTATCGCAAGCATCGCAAGTGTTGGTGCGTGAATCCGAGAAAGTAAAACTCGATCAGGATGCATTTAATGAAGCCTATTTGATGCACACCTCCACCTCGCCGCAATACTCGATAATCGCGTCATGCGATATCGCCGCCGCGATGATGGAAGCACCTGGCGGTCACGCGCTGGTAGAAGAATCAATTTTTGAAGCGCTCGATTTCCGTCGCGCGATGAAAAAAGTGGACGAAGAATGGGGTCAGGATTGGTGGTTCCAGGTCTGGGGGCCGGAAGAGTTTGCTGAAGAAGGCATTGGCACCCGCGAAGATTGGGTACTGCGCAGCGATGACAACTGGCATGGCTTCGGCAAACTCGCGCCGAATTTCAACATGCTCGACCCGATCAAAGCCACCATCGTTAACCCGGGCTTGTCGGTAAATGGCCAATTCAGCGATACCGGTATCCCTGCATCGATTGTCACTAAATATCTGGCAGAAAACGGTGTAATCATCGAGAAGTGCGGCCTCTATTCCTTCTTCATTATGTTCACCATCGGCATCACCAAAGGCCGCTGGAATACTCTCGTAGCCGCGCTGCAACAATTTAAAGATGACTACGACAAGAACCAGCCGATGTGGCGAATCATGCCCGAGTTTGCGCAAGCCAATCCACGCTACGAGCGTATGGGCCTGCGCGATCTCTGCCAGCAGATCCATGATTTCTACAAAGCCTACGA
The DNA here is from genome assembly GCF_031457055.1 of Cellvibrio fibrivorans. NCBI lineage: Bacteria > Pseudomonadati > Pseudomonadota > Gammaproteobacteria > Cellvibrionales > Cellvibrionaceae > Cellvibrio > Cellvibrio fibrivorans. The sequence goes on from NZ_JAVDVX010000001.1 coordinate 1,141,773, forward strand.
CGTTGCACGCTTGACGACCGAAATGTATTTGTCCGATATGCAACCGGCGATGAAACCGTCGGATGCCTTTGCAAAAATGGCGCACCGCGAAATCGAGCGCGTACCTATCAATGAATTGGAAGGCCGCATCACCTCGATTTTGTTAACGCCCTATCCACCGGGAATCCCGCTGTTGATTCCAGGCGAGCGCTTTAACAAAACCATCGTCGATTATTTAAAATTCGCGCGCGATTTCAACGAACGCTTCCCCGGCTTTGAGACAGATGTCCACGGCTTGGTAAAACGTGAAGTGGATGGCAAACGCGATTATTTTGTTGACTGCGTAAAACAATAAAGCCCGGGTTCATCAACTCGATGCTATAAATAGAGAGGCCATCCCGCGCAAGTGGGGTGGCTTTTTTGTAGGCTTTCAGAAAGCCAAAAAAATCACAACCAAACAGGGAAATATTATGCGTGTTCATTGGTCTTCATGGTGTGCTGTTGCTTTGTTGAGTTTATTGCTCGGCGCTTGCGATAAATCCACCCCCGAGCAAAACAAACCGGCAACCGATGCAGCGGCCGCAGCCGAGGCGATATCGCCGAGTTGGGAGGCGCATATTGCGGATTACCCGAAGCGCTGGATTGCTGCTGAAGCACCCATGTACATTCGCTTCACTCACCCGGTGATTAGCGAAGCGGAAGTGAACACCGCGTTCAACCCCAAACAATTGTCGCTGGATACCAAAACGCCAGTGAACCTCACATTTACCTCAACCACCGAATTGCGCATCCAACCCGTTGAGCGTTTGCCCAACGATACCGAAATTCGCATCCGCTTGAGTGCCAATGACCTTGAAGGTATTGAGCAGTCGCTCGATGATTTTGAATTTACTGTGCGCACCATCAAACAGGATTTTGATCTGCGCGTGAACAGCCTAAGCGCGGATGAAGACGATGATGAGCTGATGCGGCTTAGCGGTGTAATTACCACTGCTGATACCGTTGCGTTGGATGAAGTGAAAAAAATTCTGCGCGTTCAAGTTAATGACCAACTCATTACCGATACGATTTGGACGCAGGAGCTGGACAATAAAACCCATTCGTTTTTAATTACCGGCATTATGCGTGGTGAAACCACCGGCAACATCCATTTGGAGTGGGATGGTGCAGCCATCGGCTCGAAAGACAAGGGTTCGCGCGATCTGGAAATTCCCGCGCAAAAAACCTTTCAAATTACCGGCGTACAGGTGATTCGCGAACCCAATACCGCCGTTGAAATACAATTTTCCGAAGAACTCGACAGCACACAAAATCTCAGTGGTTTAGTGACACTCGCCGGTAAAACAGTCAATGCCGTAATCGACGGCAGCGTGTTGCGCTACACACCGGAAAATCTGGATTCGGGCGAATTGGATTTAGTGGTAAGCGGCAGCGTCAATAGCAAAAATTCCAAAAGTCTTGGTAGCGACTATCAACAAAAAATCGTATTGAATTTAGTGAAGCCGCTGGTGCGTTTTGTCGGCAAAACATCCATCCTGCCACCGGCCAGCCAAATTTCCGTGCCCTTTGAAGCGGCAGGTGTCGATTCAGTACAAGTCATTGCGTTTAAAGTTTTCGCCAATAATGTTGGTCAATACTTGCAAGATTACCAGCTGACCGCCGCTACAGCAGCAACCGATACTGGCCGCTATCTCTGGCGTAAAACCTATCGCCTACCGGAAATTCCACGCGCAGGTGTCGAGCGTTTTAATCTGGATCTGAGTGAATTAATGGCGCAGCATCCCGATGGATTGATTCGTTTGGAATTGCGCATCGACCGCAGTAATTCGGTTTATAGCTGCGAGCAAACACGCCCCACCGAACCCGTAGCAAAAATGCCTGAAGATTCCGAGGGCGAAAATTATTATGACCGCGTTGAAGAACCGGCATGGTATCAACAATATTATCAATCGAGCGGTTATTACAATTACAGCGAGCGCAACAATCCCTGCGACGATACTTATTATTACTACGGCGATGAAATTGCATCAGCGCGCAATTTTATTGTGTCCAATATCGGGTTAATGGCCAAGCGCGGCGATGGCAATCAGCTGCATGTGATCAGCACTGAACTCGGCAGCGCTAAACCTATGAGCGGTACTGACATCACCGCTTACAACTATCAACGCCAACCAATAGGCCAAGGCACTACCGATAGTTACGGCATGTTGCAGATGACAACGGATGGTGTGCCTTTTTATCTTGAAGCGCGCAATGGCAAACAAATTGGTTATTTGCGCGTGCGCACCAGTGAAGCTTTACCCACCAACCAATTTGATGTGAGCGGTGAACATATCAAAGGTGGCTTAAAAGGTTTCCTCTACGGCGAGCGCGATGTGTGGCGCCCGGGCGACGATATTTTCCTCACCTTTATTCTTGAAGATAAAACCCAACAGCTACCGGCGAATCACCCGGTCACCCTGGATTTATTTGATCCGAGCGGCAAAAAAGTGCTGAGTCAAACCAATGTACAACCGGTTAAGGATTTTTATACCTTTAATTTGAAAACCGAAGAAACCGCACCAACAGGAAATTATCGCGCGGTGGTGCATGTGGGCAATCGCTATTTTGACCAGATTTTAAAAATCGAAATGGTTGTACCTAATCGCATCAAAGTAGATTTAACGCCAGCAGAAACGCCGCTGCGCATTGGCAATATGCCCACGCAAGTCACCTTGTTTGCGCAATGGTTGCAAGGTGCAACCGCAAAAAATTTAAAAGCCGATTCCGAATTAAAACTCAGTTCACGCAAATCCGTATTTGCCGGTTTTGAGCAATTTAATTTTGATGATCCGGTGCGAACCTTTTCCGGCAGTGCGCAAAAAGTATTTGATGGCAAATTGGATGAAACCGGCAACGCCAGCTTCCCCGTCAATGTCAGCCTGTCGTCGCCACCACCGGGCAAACTCACCGCCTCATTTATGACCCGCGTATTTGAAGAGAGTGGCAACTTCAGCACTATTTTGCGCCCTTACGAATTGCTGCCGTTTGATAGTTGGGTCGGTATTAATATCCCCAAAGGCAGCGGCTATATGGATGCGATTGGCCGCGATGAAGATCACCCGATTCTGATCCAAACATTAAATGCAGAAGGAAAAGCAGAAGCGCAACGCACCGTTGAAGTGAATGTGTATGAAATCGGCTGGCGCTGGTGGTGGGATGAAGAGAGCGAAAATCTCGCGGAGTATTTTAATAATTCCTCCCATCGCGCGGTGGCGACTGAAACATTAGTGAGCGATGAGAACGGCCGCATTAATTGGAAACTCGAAAAAAATAAATACGACTGGGCCGCCATATTATCCGTGTGTGCGATAGCGACGCCGGTGACAATGGCCACTGCTCTGGCGAGGTTGTTTATTTGGGCTGGAGTTACGATTCATCGGCAAGCGCCGACTCCGCTACGCAATTAATGCTCTCGACTGACAAAGAAAAATACAACGTCGGCGATATCGCCAAAGTGCGTTTACCCAAAGCGCGCGAAGGCCGCATTTTGCTCAGCATTGAAAATGGCAGCCAGGTATTGGAATCGCGTTGGTTAGATTTGCAACCGGGTCAAACCGAAATTGAAATTCCCGTTACCCAAGCCATGGCGCCCAACGTGTATGCAAACGTGGCGTTGTTGTTGCCGCATCAGGAACGCGTAGCTGAAGCACCTATGCGTTTGTACGGCATAGTGCCGCTGTTGGTGGAAGACCCGGCCACACGCTTGCAACCGCAATTGGATGTACCGGAAAAAGTGCGCCCAGAATCTGAATTTGTGATTAAAGTCAGCGAGCAAAATCAACGTGCGATGACTTATACATTAGCGATGGTGGATGAAGGTTTGCTCGGCCTCACCAATTTCCACGCGCCCGATGCACACGATTATTTTTACAAGCGCGAAGCACTGGGCGTACGCACCTGGGATTTATTTGATCAAGTGGTCGGTGGTTACGGCGCATCATTGGAGCGTGTATTGGCCGTCGGTGGTTCCGATGCGGCACTGGAAGCCGAACGCAAACGCCGTGAACGTCGCTTCCCTCCCGTCGTAAAATTCCTTGGTGCGTTTGAATTAAAAGCCGGTGAAACACGCGAGCATAAAATTACCCTGCCACCTTATATGGGTGCGGTGCGCGTGATGTTGGTGAGCGGTGACACGGCCAACGATAAAAAGAAAACCGAAGCCATTACGGCCTACGGCAGCATTGAAAAAACCGTAACGGTTACCCAACCAGTCACGCTCTTTGCTACCTTGCCACGCGTGCTTGGCCCGGGTGAGTCGGTAAATTTGCCGGTGAATGTGTTTGTGAGTGAAGCCAATATTCGCGATGTCGAAATTTCAGTTGAAGCCAATGAAATTTTCACCGTAGAAAAAGGGTCAGCAACACTGAGCTTTAGCGAACCGGGCGATGCGATTGCGAGTTTAAAACTCAAAGTGAATGATCGCATCGGCAAAGGTCATGTCAAAATTACTGCCCGCTCTGGCGAAGAATCGGCCACGCAAGAAATTTATATCGACTCACGCGCTGCCAATCCACCGACCACAGTATGGGAATCCAAATTATTGCAACCAGGCGAGACCTGGAAATCGCCGCTGCAAGAAAATGGCATGATCGGCACTAACCAAGCCAGCCTTGAAGTCAGCACGCTGCCACCGCTTAACCTTGAACAACGTTTGGAATATTTGATCGGCTATCCACACGGCTGCATTGAACAAACAACCTCGGCAGTATTTCCGCAATTGCGTTTGGCAAAGTTGGTGAATTTAACCGATGCGCAAAAAGCAGAAATAGAAAGCAACATTAACGCCGGCATCAAACGCCTCAGCAGTTTCCAACATGCGAGTGGCGGCTTCTCTTACTGGCCGGGCGATGGTTATGTAAATGAATGGGCATCCAGCTATGCGGGGCATTTTTTATTAGAAGCGAAACGCGCTGGTTATTCTGTTCCAAAAACCTTGCTCGATAATTGGGTGAAATACCAGGCGAGCGCTGCGCGCAATCCGCAAATTAACGGCAATTATTACGATGAAGTGGTGTTGTCTTATCGCCTCTACACCCTCGCTTTGGCCGATAAAGCCGAATTGCCTGCGATGAACCGTTTGCGCGAAACATTTAAAACCAATGTGAATAGCAACCAACAAGATTACCGCATGCCCGCGCGCTGGTTGCTCGCAATGGCCTATCAACATGTGGGATTAAAAGATGCCGCGCAAGATGTAATGGGCCCGCTCTCCAACAACGTACCCATTTATAAAGATGCAGGTTACACCTACGGCTCGGATATGCGCGACCGTGGTTTGTTGCTCGCAACTTTAGTGAGCTTGAACGCGGATAAAGATCTCACCTGGCAAGTGGCTGAACAAGTTGCAAAAGATTTATCTGGGGAGGGCTGGTATTCCACGCAAAGTATCGCTTGGGCATTATTGGCCATGAGCGAATTTTCAGCGGCCAATGTTAGCAGCAACGGCGTGAAATTCGCCTATCAACAAGCGGGCGAAAGCAGTTGGCTTACGCAAGCCAGCAACAATGCATTTTTCCGCACTGCGATTAATGATCCGCAAGTGAGTGTACGCAACGATCACGACAAACCCATCCGCGTATTAGTAAGTAATCGCGGCACTCCTGCCAATTTACTTGAAGAGCCGAGTAACGATGGCTTGGCAATGAAGGTGGATTTTTTAACGCTGGATAACAAACCGCTCAGTGTTGAACAATTACCACAGGGTCAGGATTTTGTTGCGGAAGTTACTATCTCCGGTGAGTTCGATAAATTGCTCACCAGCAATATCGAAAACATTGCACTCACTGCAGTAGTGCCGAGCGGTTGGCAAATCCGCAACGAACGCCTTGAGGGCGCGCAAATGCCCAAAGGCATCGACTACATGGATATCCGCGACGACCGCGTACTCGCCTACTTCAGTTTGTGGCGCGACTACTATTGGTACTACCGCTATCAGGAAAACAATCAAACCAGCGTTAGTCTGCGCATTATTTTAAACGCGAGTTATGCCGGTAAATTCTATTTACCTGGTTGGCATACCAGCGCTATGTACAATGAAAAAATACATGCGAAGACTAAGGGGTATTGGGTTGAGGTTGGGGCGAAGTAAAAATGTTTTAGCTCTCTAATGTTTATATGTCCATGTGTTGTTTGCGTTGGAGAGCTCGAAAGTTATTTTGCATTTTGTGGTGCAGCGTATAAATGGTGAGTATTAACAATGAGCGCTCAGCTTTCTCTAGACGGTTTCGACTCTCCCGTACTTACGGATAGTCTGTTCTATGCGCTGCTGCCCGATGTAGAGAGCGCAGGGCAGATTGTCGATTTGGCGCGGCGGCTGCGCGCTGATCACCGCCTTAAGGGCGCGGTGATACCCAGCGAGAGACTGCACGTGACGCTGGCTTTCATTGGCTCTTTTGCCGGTCTGCCAAAGACCGTTGTTTCGAATGCCGTCGTCGCGGGCGAGCGCTTCGAGGGCACACCGTTCGACGTGACGTTTGATCGTGTGCAGAAGTTTGGTCACGACAAACGTGCCGTCGTCTTGCGGGGAGGAGAGGTCGCCACTGCGGTGAACGAGTTTCAACGCAGCTTGGTTACCGCCATGCGTTATCAAGGGCTGAAACCTGCGAGTCCCTCGGGCTTCACTGCGCACCTCACTTTGTTATATGACGACGGCCCAGTGGTGGAGGAGCATGTTGTGCCCATCAGCTGGACGGCAAGGGAGTTCGTGCTTGTGCGTAGTCTGATCGGACAGAGTCGCTATGAAATTCTGGGGCGCTGGCCACTTCAGTCACGCGTCTGAACTTTGCATGATGTATGCCGGCGCATTCATGCATGCGCGCATTACCCGCAAAGCAATTATCAAAACATAATCCGTCCGTCATCCCCCTCACAGATTTTACGCGCCAGTTTGGCTATGATGGCCACCTGCTTAACTGTGTTCCCGTTAAACGTTTATATGGATGTTGTACATGCATTACCTCTCGCCGGAATTCGGACTCGTTTTTGTTGGCTTTTTGTGGCTCTACTGGTGGTTGGGTTCGGCGCGGGGGGTGAAGGCGCAGAACTTGTTGCTGTTGGTGGCGAGCTACCTTTTTTATTGCAGCTTTGATTGGCGCTTTGCGTTTCTGCTGCTGAATTTCTCGCTGGTGATTTTGGCCTTGGCGCAAGCGGTGCAGGGGCACCATGGCAATCGGCGGCGCTGGCCGGTGATTGCTGGCGTGGTGCTCGCGCTGGTTAACCTTGGCATATTCAAGTACTACAATTTTTTCCGCGAAGAGTCTTTAGCGCTGCTAACACCCTTGTTTAACGGGGCGAGTTTACCTGTGCTGGAATTTGTATTGCCGGTGGGGATTTCGTTTTACACATTCCAGGGTTTGGCCTATTTGATCAGTGTCGGGCGCGGCGAATGTAAACCGGCGAACCTATTCGACGGCTTGTTGCACCTCTCGTTTTTTCCGACCCTGTTAGCGGGGCCGATTTGCCGGCCGAATGAGTTATTAACGCAAATCCAATCGCCGGACGAACGTAAAATCGCCGCGCCGGAAGTTGCAATTTTATTGATCATCTCCGCGCTGATAAAAAAAGTCTGGCTCTCAGCTTGGCTGGCGGAGGAGTGGGTTAACACGGTGTTTGCCAACCCGGATGCTTACCACTCGTTGGAATTACTGTGCGGTTTAATGGCCTATGCCTGGCAATTGTTTTTTGATTTTTCCGGCTACACCGATGTGGTCACTGCGCTCGCGCTGCTGCTCGGATTTAGTTTGCCGGTGAATTTCCGCCAGCCTTATCTCGCTACCAGCTTGAGCGATTTTTGGAGGCGCTGGCATATCACCCTGTCGCGCTGGATTCGCGATTATGTGTACATCAGCCTCGGCGGCAACCGCGCGAGCTGGGGGCGTACGCAGATGAATTTATTGATCGCGATGGTTCTCTCGGGTTTTTGGCACGGCGCGAGCGCTACCTTTATAGTTTGGGGTTTATGGCACGGGCTGGGTTTGATCGCGCAAAATTGCTGGCAAAAAATTACTTCATTCACCTTGCCCGATGCGATCACGCAGTGGCTGACCTTTGCATTTGTGTGTTTTGGCTGGCTGCTATTTCGCGCGGAAGATTGGGAATCGGTAACCACTTACGTCGCCGGTTTTAGCCGTTGGGATACTTTGCCCAGTTTGAATTGGATGGGCTTGCTGGCAGCCATGGTAGTGTTCTTTATGCTCGCGCGCCGTGCTGAACCTATGATGGAAAAATCAGCCGCTGCCCTGCGCGTGTTGCCCTGGTGGGGCCAGGCATTAGCATTAGTCGCCAGCGCCTTGCTGATTATGGAATTGGCACCGGCGGGTATGCCGGGTTTTATCTATTTCGGTTTTTAACGTTTTCAGGACCACGACGTTATGAGTAGCACACAGGATATGGAATCCCAACACACCAAAGCCTTACTCGGCATCACCTTCGCCAGCTTATTGCTAGTGGCGTTGAAGGGCAGCGCTTTGTTGCAATATTGGCAGCAGACGCACCATATTTTGCTGGAATTCGGCAGTCTGCCCAGTGCCAGTAGTTATCTGCCCGATACACGCTTAATCAAAGAATGGAAACGCCAGTGGGATAACACCCAGCAGTATTGGTCCGGGATCATCGATCAAAGTGAAAGCCGAATGCTGCTTGCTGGCCAACTGTTACTGTTGGGAGATGAGGCACTACCCGAGCCAGAGTTGCCGGTCGTCGTTGCACCTGTGTGCCCAAAACAGGAAGTGATTACCCAGGCTTGCCCCGAACCTGTCGCCCCGCCAAAGCCGGTTGCTTACGAGACACCAGCAGCAGCGATGGCCGAGACGCTTACAGTTGCCAGCGCGCAAACCAGCATCGCAATCGATACCGCGGCCGCGAACACAACTACCGAATCAATCGATACGCCGGACGAATCGCAACCGGGTGAACCACTGCCCGAAGCAACTCCTGAAGCTATTACCGCCGCGCAAGGGCCAATCCTGTTGGGTGCCAATGACCGCATTTTGCTGGTGGGCGATTCTTTGATGCAGGGCCTGGCGCCGCATTTGATCACCAATCTCAAGCGCAAATACAAAGTCGAATCCATGGACTTGAGCAAGCACAGCACGGGGCTAACCTATCCAGCATTTTTTGATTGGCCAGCCACAGTGGAAGATGCATTTGAGCTGGAAGACTACTCGGTGGTGATCGTTTTTCTCGGCGCCAATGATCCTTGGGATATGACCATTCAGGGGCGCTACATCCGTTTTGGTTCGGAGCCTTGGGCCGCGGTGTATCGCGAGCGGGTCGCGCGCATTATCAACACCGCTGCGGCACATCGCGCGCGCTTGGTCTGGCTGGGCGTGCCGCCGTTAGGGCGCGAAGATTTGATCGGCAAAGCGCCGACACTCAATGCTATCTACGCCGAGGAAGCGAGCAAGATGCCGCTGTTTGCCCGTTTTGTCGCCACTGACCCAACCCTCACCGCCGATGGCAGTAGCTTTACCAAATTTCTCGAACTGCCCGAGCGCGGCAGTGTTATGGTGCGCACTGACGATGGCGTGCACTTCACTACCCAAGGTCATCGCCTGCTGGCGAACCTGACGCTCACCCAATTTGGTGCTGCACCACCTGCTGAAAAACCGGTGGAAGACGCTGCCAACGCAACTGACGGTACCGATACCGGCAATACCGCCACCAACAACAAGATCACCCAACGATGAAGTATTTAACCCTCTGCTTATGGCTGCTGGTTTTAGCCAAGGCGATGCCTGCCGTAGCAGCCAACAAAACCACACCGCTGCTCGATTATGGCGACCGCAAAGCCCCGGCGCTCTGGCAAAGCTTGCGCGATCTGGAAGATAAAAAGCGGCAGGAACCGATCCGGATTATCCAATTGGGTGACTCCCATACCGCAGGCGACTACTTTACCGGCCAACTGCGCCAGCGCCTGCAAAACCAGTTTGGCAACGCCGGTATCGGCTGGCTTACACCGGGATACATCACCAACCAGCGCTCCAGCCAGGTATTGCTGCGCAGCACTGGCAGCTGGAAACTCAGTGACGCCAAACAGCACAAACATTCGGGTGTGTTTCCGGTCGGCGGATTTATCAATACCTCGGCTGGTAACTCGATCCTCGAAATCAAAGTCAAAGAAGTGCCTGCTACCGGGCAATGGCGTTTGAACATCTGGCAGAACTCCCGCCAAACGCCCTGGAGCCTCGCGCTGCCCGGCGGCAAAGTGCACAAGTTACCGGGGCAAGGTGATGCCAAAGCACCATGGCGGTTGAGTACCCAAGAGCTGGATGCAAACAAGGTGAGCGGACTGAAACTGCTCGCGCCTTCGGGTGGAAAACTGGGCGGCGTTATTTTGGATCGCATGGCGCCCGGCATTACGCTGGATGCACTGGGCAATAACGGCTCGGTCGCCAACGTTATCAACCGCTGGGATTCCTCTACTCTGCGCAACCAACTGCAATGGCGCAACCCGCAGTTGATCATCCTCGCCTACGGTACCAATGAAGCCTTTGGCAAAGATCTGGTGCCGGAGACCTACGAGGCCGAATTGCGCCAGGCGATTAGATCTCTGCGCGGCGCCGCTCCGGAAGCAGCTATTTTGTTAGTAGGAGCACCCAGTTCCGCAAAATCCCGCCCACCGCACATCAACGTTGGCTGCCGTGTACCGCTGCCGCCGAGTTTGATCAAAGTGCAGAACAGCCAACGGCGCATCGCCCGACAGGAAGGCACACTCTATTGGGATTGGAGCGCGATGATGGGCGGCAATTGTGGCGCGCAATTCTGGCTCAAACAAAAAACGCCGTTTATGCGTCCGGATCTGGTTCATATGAGCCCCGAAGGCTATGTGGCGAGTGCCGACGCACTTTATGTTGCGCTGTTGGATGAAATGGATAAAGCGCTGAAACGCTTGGCTGTGGCGCAAAAAAATTAACCGGCTTGGTGCAAGGAGCTGAGATGTCGAACCCCGTTATGCTAATCACCGGCGCCAGCAGTGGCATAGGCGCAGCCACCGCACTACTCGCAGCCGAACGCGGTTACGATCTCGTCATCACTTATTTAACTAAACGCGCGCAAGCTGAAACGATTGCACAAAAAATTATTGCACTCGGGCGCAACGCTTTATGCGTACAAGCGGATGTGGGAATTGAGAGCGATGTGTTAAATCTCTTTTCGCAAATCGATAATACGTTTGGCCGCTTGGATGTACTGGTGAACAACGCCGCCATTTTGCGCCAAAAATTATTTCGCGATACCCAGGTTGCCGAGCTGGAAAAATTATTTGCGGTAAATGTGATTGGCAGTTTTATCTGTGCGCGTGAAGCGATTAAACGCATGAGTAAACTTGAGGGAGGAAATGGCGGTGCGATTGTCAATGTTTCATCTATTGCCGCGCGTTTTGGTTCGCCGCTTGAATATATCGACTACGCCGCAAGCAAAGGCGCAATTGATACATTTACCATGGGGCTTGCCAAAGAATTAGTTGCCGAAGGCATCCGTGTCAACTGTGTGCGCCCCGGCATTATCAATACGGAATTGCACGCAAAAGGTGGCGAGCCAGGACGGATTGATCGTATCGCACCAACCATTCCTATGCAGCGCGCAGGTGAGGCTGATGAGGTTGCCAACGCGATTTTATGGCTCGCGTCTGATGAAGCTTCTTACATCACCGGCAGTTTGCTGGATGTAAGTGGTGGGCGATAATCCCTTACACAACAATTTCCCAATAAAAAAATGGCAGAAAATCTGCCATTTTTTTATTGCACAGTTTAAAAATTTTACTGCCGCTGGATATCTACAAAGGGACTGTAGACACCGTTTTTATCAAACGCGGCGATTTGGAAAATATAATCGCCTTCGAGCCAATCAAATTTGTACGACTGCGTCCAGGGGTCATTAATAGAGACGTAGGTGTATTTTGTGTCCGCCGTTTTTTTATAACGAATTTCATAACCACCCAGTTCATCAATATAGAGTTGCGCTCCGTTTTCGCGTTTATCCGGCGCCATCCAGGTAATGGCAACAGGCCCCGCCACATGAGCTGCTACTGATGAACTTGACCAGCTCGACGAACTCATCGCCGGTGTAGACGATGTTGAAGAGCTTGATGAACTCACTGCAGGTGCGGAACTGGATGAGCTGGAAGAAGATACTGCTGGTGCCGACGAACTGGCTGCACTGGAAGCATTTGCTGCCCCTGCGAACTCCATTTTGAACCAGTTGAGATTAAAACCGCCGGTTGCTGCAACTATTTTTAAATCCTGCACACCTTTTTTCAGTGCCACTGTATGCTCAACCTCCTTCCAGATTTGGAAGCCGCCCGTAGATGGCACTGATACACGCCCTAACTCAACATTAGCCGCTGAGTGCAGTGCAATTTTGCCAGTGCTGACGGTGCTGGCAACGCGATAGGTAATTTTGTAATTACCATCTGCTGGCACGTTGATGCCGCTGTAAGTCATCCATTCACCTGTCGCTATGCCGGCGACATTTTGACCGCCGCCAACATCGGTTGTAGTTTGGTTAAAAACACCAAACATGGATGAATAACTTTCTGCTTCAATAGTCTGGCTGACCGGAACCAGGCTTTCAATTTTCAGCCAATTGAAATTAAATCCACCGGTCTGCGCAAACACTTTTAAACTTTGTACTCCCTGTTGCAGGGTCAAGGTATGACTGATATCAGTCCAGATTTGCCAGCCACCGGTTTTGGGAATAGCCAATAAACCCAAATCAACGTTGGTGCCTGACTTGAGCATCATTTTTGCGGTGGTGTAAGGGCTGGCTACACGGTATGTGATTTTATATTCACCAGTGATGGGAATATTAATACCGTCGTAGAGCAGCCAATCATTAGTGCCAATTCCACCTACACTTTTGCCGCCGCCAACATCGGTAGTGGTCTCAGAAATAATTCCACTCATCGACGAATAACTTTCCGCCTGAAGGGTCAAGGGTGCGCCGGGCAGCACTGCTGCGGTGGGTGTTGCTGCAGCTACAATAGGTGCTGGGGCGGTAGCGATGACCACAGGTGGTGTAATCCCCGCTGCGGTATCTGCCTCAATTTTGAATGAATTGATATTAAATCCACCGGCTTTGGCGAATACTTTTAAATCCTGCACACCTTTTTGCAGAGTGACTGTTTGCACAACATCACTCCAGACTTGAAATCCTCCGGTTTTGGGAACCGATACTGTGCCTATTTCTACATCCGCACCGGATTTCAGGGTGATTTTGGCTGTGCTATAAGGGCTGGCGACGCGATAGGTAATTTTGTAAGTGCCATCTGCGGGTATATCCACCCCGGCATAATTCATCCAATCGCCAGTACTAATCCCGCCTACATTCTGCCCACCGCCGATATCTGTTGTGGCCTCAGTAATAACGCCGCTCATGGCAGAATAGTTTTCTGCTTCAATCGCTGCGTTAATTGACGTAATTTTTTCCAATTGAAACCAATTGAGATTAAAGCCACCCGTTTTGGCGAAGATTTTTAAGGTCTGCACGCCTTTTGGTAGAGTGACCATTTGGTCCACACTGGTCCACACTTGCCACCCGCCAGTTTTAGGCACCTTGAGTGTTGCCAAATCAGCATCATTTGCAGAGCGCAAAATCAAACTACCCGTCGTGTTAGGCGATGCGACCCTGTAGGTAATTTTGTAGGTACCTGCCGCCGGTAGATCGACACTGTAGGACATCCAATCACCGGTGCTTATACCGCCAATATTTTTTCCAGCACCGATATCAGTGGTATTTTCAGCAATTACACCCTGCATCGCAGTGTAGTTTTCCGCTTCAATCGTGGTGGGGGCTGTTCGCACCACATTGGCGGCTGCACTGGGTGCAAAAATCATAAATGGAGCGCAGAGTGCCATAGCGATGGAGGCATGGCGCAAACGCTGCTGCCAATTCAAACCGCGTTTTAGTTGCAACTGGTCAATAAAACCCAGTTCAATCAATATTTCACCGATCGGTGTCACTACGGCAGTAGTATCAGCGGGGTCTAACAAACGTTTGCGTCGCGATTGTTCTTTGATCGCAAGATCAAGTTGTGCGGGTGTTATAAGTCCTTTACTGACTAGGATGTCGCCTAAGCGCGTGAGCTCTTTTTTTTTGAACATGATGCCTCCAAAACTACAACCGCATGATTTTTCGAGCCGTTTAATGAATAGTTCAGAAATTAACCTGAGAGGGAGTTAGCTTTTTTAGTGTAGAAGATGATCAAGAATTTGTGATCTGTAACACAAGGAGTTCATTGCAATCTTTTCGCATATGAGCATATGCGGATATGCACTTTAAAAATGCATACATCTTTTATTGATAAAAAAACGGCTCGATTATTCATATTTCCTTATATGGTTCATCCCTCCAAACCTGATATTTGCATCATAAAAGGTAAAGTTTATTCGCAGGATGGTCACCAACTGCTACCTTTTATATGCGAATACTTGCGCAGCTGTCGTTTTGACTACTGCATATAACCAATATTGATTATCATCCTGCGCCCCATTGATGCAGTTGAATTAATTGTTGCGATTAATCGAATTGGCATTTCTTTGTTTCAACTCTTTATTTGAATAACAGGTCATCCACTATGAACAATAAAGTACAGCTTCGGTCACTGGTATCAGGCGCCGTTCTACTTTCGCTGCTTGCCGGGTGTGATGCCCAAAAAACGGAGGCTCCAGTAGCGACTACGCCTCCTGCGAGCACAACCACGGCGGCCAAAGTGGAGTGGCCGGCGATTACCAGCGCGGTTAAAAAAGACCCGGCAGTGGAAACTCGCATTGAGGAGCTGCTGGCAAAAATGACGTTGGAAGAGAAAATCGGTCAGCTGATCCAACCAGAAATCAAATTCCTGACCCCTGAAGATATCAAGCAGTATCACGTGGGTTCCGTGCTCAACGGCGGCGGCAGCACCCCTGGCAGCAACAAATACGCGACCATGGAAGACTGGGTAAAACTGGCCGACAGCTTCTACAACGCCTCCATCGATAAATCCAACGGCCGTATTGGCATCCCGATTATGTGGGGCACTGACGCGGTGCATGGCTTGGGTAACGTCGTCGGCGCCACCCTCTTTCCTCACAATATCGCCCTGGGTGCAACCAACAACCCCGAACTGCTAAAACAAATCGGTTGGGCGACTGCTCGTGAAATCGCTGTCACCGGCCTGGATTGGGATTTCTCCCCCACTGTTGCCGTAGCGCGCGATGACCGCTGGGGCCGCGCCTATGAAAGCTGGTCGGAAGACCCACAAATCGTCGGCGCCTTCGCTGGAAAAATGGTGGAAGGCCTGCAAGGTGAAGGTGGTTCCGAGAAATTTTTATCCAATGAACACGTGATCTCCACCGCCAAACATTTTATTGGCGATGGCGGCACCTTAAACGGTGTGGATCGCGGGCCGACCCAGGGAGATGAACAGCAAGTGCGCGATATTCACGGCGCCGGTTATTTCAGCGCATTGGAATCCGGTGTGCAGGCGGTAATGGCCTCGTTCACCAGCTGGGACGGCACACGTATGCACGGCCATAAATATTTGCTCACCGATGTGCTCAAGGGCCAAATGGGTTTTGATGGTTTGGTCGTCGGCGACTGGAGCGGCCACAGTTTTATTCCCGGTTGCACCGCCGTAGATTGCCCTGAATCACTTATGGCCGGTTTGGATATTTACATGGTGCCCGAACCCAACTGGAAAGATTTGTACAACAATTTATTAGCGCAAGCTAAATCCGGTGAAGTTACTGCCGAGCGTTTGGATGATGCCGTGCGCCGGATTTTGCGCGTAAAAATCCGCGCCGGATTATTTGAAAAAGGCGCTCCATCTACTCGCCCACTTGCCGGCAAAAAAGAATTGTTGGGCGCGCCAGAACATCGCGCCGTTGCGCGTCAAGCTGTGCGCGAATCGCTGGTGCTGTTGAAAAACAAAAACAATCTGTTGCCACTCGCGCGTAACCAAAAAGTTCTGGTTGCAGGTGATGGCGCAGATAATATCGGCAAACAAGCGGGCGGCTGGTCAGTAACCTGGCAAGGTACCGGCAACGTGAATTCTGATTTCCCCGGCGCAACTTCTGTCTACGCAGGTATCAATGAAGTCGTGAGCGCAGCAGGCGGCAAAGCCACACTCAGTGTCGATGGTTCATTCAGCGAAAAACCCGATGTTGCGATTGTTGTGTTTGGTGAAGATCCCTACGCAGAAATGCAGGGCGATGTGGGCATGCTTGCTTATAAGCCACGCAACCCAAGCGATCTGGAATTGCTGAAAAAATTGCGCGCGCAAAATATCCCCGTTGTGTCTTTGTTTATCACCGGGCGCCCACTGTGGGTCAATCGCGAATTAAATGCATCAGATGCATTTGTCGCCATTTGGCAACCGGGTACGGAAGGTGCTGGTGTGGCAGATGTGATTTTCAAAAATGCAGCCGGTGAAATTAATTACGATATGAAAGGCCGTTTGAGTTTCTCCTGGCCCAAGCACCCCGACCAAACTCCACTTAACCGTGGCGATAAAAATTACGATCCACTCTTTGCTTACGGTTTCGGCTTAAGTTATGCCGACAAAGATACACTTGCAGACAATCTGCCTGAAGACGGATTAAAAGCAGCAGAAGCCTTGGATGTGTTGGAAATTTTCAACCGTCGCCCGATGGAACCCTGGCAATTGGAAATTATTGGTTACCAAAACGATGTAGTGCCAATGAACAGCAACACAGTTAAAGCTTCATCGCTGATGATCCAAGCGGTTGACCGCGATGTGCAAGAAGATGCACGCCGCGTGCAATGGAATGGTTCAGGCAGTGGTCAAGTGGCATTGTCAGTCGCTAACCGCCAGGACTTTATCAATTACTACAGCAGCGATTCCGCATTGGTATTTGATATCAAAGTTGATGCAGCACCCAGTGCAACCACTTACTTGCGTTTGGGTTGCGGCTCTTACTGCGCATCAGATATCGACCTGAGTGAAAAACTCAAAGGCTTCGCCGGTCAAGGCTGGCAAACTGTCACAGTGCCTTTCAAATGCTACCCAACGTCCGGTGCTAATTTTGGTATTGGCCAACCACCAGAAGAATACTGGACGCAAATCCTGCAACCATTCTCGCTCATCACCAGCGGCACTTTGGATATTACGTTCGCCAAAGTCAGTGTGGTGAAAGGTGCGGGTAAAGATGTTGCTTGTCCGTAAGAAAATAGCTGTCACGTTAAAATAAAAATCCCCGCCAGTGTAAGCTGGCGGGGATTTTTATTTGCTGGCAGAAAATAATTACATATCCGCTTTGCAATACTGATTAACAAACTCCTGGTGGTTTGGTAGCTTGCTCACCGCATCCGCAATTGTATTGCGGGTATTGGTTAGGTGCCGCACCAACTCTTCATCCGACATCGTCTTGAATATCGAGTGATGATTCCGGGGCATAAGGCCTTGCCCCAGCATAACGTGCAACCACGAATCAAGCCGGAACAATTCCGGCTCACGCGGAAAAGCAAAGCCGTTTTCTTTGAACAGCTCAAGGCGATGCGATAAGGAGTCCGGGACACTCATATTCTTACAGTAACGCCAGAACTCGCTGTCTTCACGCGCCGTAGCGTGATAATGCAAGATGATAAAGTCGCGGATATTTTCCAGTTCTGCAATAGATTGCTGATTGTATTCATCGATAGATGATTGAGTGACACCGTGAAATGGAAACATCTTCATTAGCCGGACGATCCCAATCATAAACATATAAATACTGGTTGACTCTAGCGGCTCAACAAATCCGCTCGACAATCCTAATGCAACACAATTTCTATTCCAAAACGCTTTGCGCCGACCCGTTTTATATTTAATGACTCTGGGCTCGGTTAACACCTTGCCTTTAACGTTATTCAACAGATGCTGCTTTGCCTGGTCATCGGACATGAAATCATTACAAAAAACATTGCCGTTACCGACTCTATGTTGTAAGGGGATATGCCATTGCCAGCCGGCGTGATGGGCAGTGCAGGTTACATAGGGTTTAGCCGGTTCAACGGATTCCGTCTGTATTGCGATAGCACTATTACACGGCAGCCAGTGCGACCAATCTTCGTAAGGTGTCTTTAATGTTTTATCAATCAATAGGCCAGTAAAGCCCGTGCAATCGATAAATAAATCACCATCAACCACTTCCCCTGATTCCAATAGCAGTGCTTTGATATCGCCATCAGGATGTTGTTGGACCTGTTGGATTTTTCCCTCAATCCGTGTGGTCCCTAATTTTTCGCTAAACTGCCGCAGATATTGGGCGTAACGGGTGGCATCAAGGTGATAGGCATAATTAATATTGCCTTTTTTTGATATGGCGAATTTATTCGCTTTAGCGGCTTGCACTTCCAGGCTGTATTCACCAAATGCCGCATGGATACCTTTGCTTTTTCCGTGCAGCCAAAAGTGTTGGAAATCGGCGAGGTAACTGCCTTGCCCGGTAGAGCCAAAAGGGTGAATGTATTCGTCACCGATTTGGCCCCAGTTTTTAAATGAAATGCCTAGTTTGAACACGGCATTGGTGGCACGCATAAACTCTTGTTCATCAATTCCCAACAGGGAGTGGAAGGTCCTCATCGGCGGGATAGTGGCCTCGCCTACACCAACAGTTCCAATTTGCTCGGACTCAACCAACACGACGTCCAGTAATTTTCCAAGTTGTTTGGAAAGGGCCGCCGCGGCAACCCAACCTGCGGTGCCGCCACCCGCTATTACGACTTTTTTGACACTATTATTTTTCATCACTAACGACTCATCAATAGGTTATTTAGATAAACAATTCCACCTAGCGGTTAAGTTTGTTCAGCAGCATAGCACGTAACATTTTGCTCTTTGTCAAATTCATTTCACCAAGATATCCGCGTGCCTCTTCAGGTA